>NZ_JBPJZC010000002.1:0-259438 GCF_051207395.1 Haloarchaeobius caseinilyticus
CCAGAGCGGTGAGGTTACACCCGTACCCATCCCGAACACGGTAGTTAAGCTCACCTGCGTTCGGGCGAGTACTGGAGTGCGCGAGCCTCTGGGAAAATTCGTTCGCCGCCCCATTCATATCGCATACACGACCGGCACTGGTGTTCACCGCGGTTCGATTCCGCGGGTCGGCGTTAGACGGCCAGAGCGGTGGGGTTACACCCGTACCCATCCCGAACACGGCAGTTAAGCCCACCTGCGTTTGGTTGAGTACTGGAGTGCGCGAGCCTCTGGGAAAGGTCACTCGCCGTCCCATTCATACTTCATTCAGCTTCACAGAGTGGTCGCTCTGTGGGGCTTTTTTGCTATTCGTCGACGACGAGTGGCGACACTATCTCGAACGGGTCGGTGGGTCAGATCGAGAACTCGGCGCTGGCTTCGCAGTCGGCGTTGTTCGCGGCGAGGAAGGCTTCGGCGACGTAGGTACCGGGTTGGGGGTCGTCCCAGCTGCACTCGTAGGTGACGGAGTCGTTGGGGTCGATGGTCTGTTGTTGGAGCATCTGCATGAACATCTGGTCGTCGGCCCAGCGCCAGAATTCGGTGTCTTCGTCGGTGACGACGGTGACGTCGTGGGTTTGGCTGTCGGAGAACTGGAGTTCGACGGGGTCGGACCCGGTGTTGGTGATGGTGAAGCGGAAGGTGACGGTGTCGGCGGTTCTGGTCGCGTCGAGTGTGCCCGAAAGTGACATACCGCGGGTTACTGTCGGGTGCGACATAGGTCTTTCTCGCTAGCAGTGGTGTTGTCGGTTCGAGTTCGCGCTGTCGGCTGAGTTCGTCCGGCTATCGGGTCGAGTGCTGGTTCCGAGAAGCAGTTCACTCGCGCTGATGGCACATGACCGCACCGCGCCAGCCCCTCCCGGCCACGTCCTCCCCATCCGACTGCGCTCCGCACTCGCCTTCGGCTCGTTGCGGTGCTCATCCCTCGCGCGCCTACACCTCACTTCCTCGTGCTTCGCACTCGGGACGCTCGGCGGCGCGCGCCAGATTGTGAGTTGGGGAACCGTCGTCCGCACGGTCGGCACGCATAAGCGAGGCGGATGCATAACCGGAAACGGATTATGGAGTTCGACGCGGATAGGCCTCGTGGGGTGCTCTCGAAGGCGGACCGAGAGTATCTGCTGGGGTTGTCGGAGATGACGCACGAGCAGTCGAAGCGGAACGCGGAGGCGCGGATACGCAAGCGCGTCACGCACGGGATTTTGGACTTCTATCTCTTGATTCGGAATCTGGACCGGGAGGACAGACGCCAGATTTTCGAGAAGGGACTGGACGACCCGGGCTTCGAGTACGGGTTGACGGGGATGACGGCGTTCACCTACATGGGCCTGAAGGAGGCTGGGATGGACTTCGAGCACGTGTTAGCGCCAGCTATCACGCGCGCCGAAGAGGCGTACGCGGCGGAAGGGTTCGGCACGACCGTCGACGTGGACGTGACGTTCGAAGTCTCGGTGTCGCGTGCGGAGCGATTAGACTCGGTTGCGGCCAAGTTGCGGGCTGGTGAACCAGTCGCACCCGATGCGTTCATGTCGGTGATGGCGGGCGACGACGAGGTGCTGTCGGACATCGACGAGGTGGTACTGGACGTGTCGAAGGGGAACCTCGGGATGGAAGAGAGCGAGTTCATCGACCGGGTGGGTGCGTTCCTCGGGAGCGACCCCGAGTGGCTCTCTGACGAGTTGGTCCGAATCCCGGTCGAAAACTGAGGGTTCTATTCTGGCACGGCTCGGCCCCAGAGCGCGAGGATGCTCGGGAGGACGAACACCGCGGCGACGAACGCGAAGATGATGGCGATGCCGATGACAATACCGAAGCGCTGCAGCGACGGCACGATAGCGAGCGCCAGCACGGAGAAGCCGGAGGCGGTCGTGACCGCGCTGCCGAGCAGTGCGCCGCCGGTCCCGGCCACGGTCGCGGTGAGCGCCTGGTCGATGCTCGCGGTGCGCTCCAGTTCGTCGGTGAAGCGTTCGGACATGTGGATGCTGTAGTCGACGCCGAGGCCGATACCGAGACTCGTGATGAGGGCCGTCTGGGCGTTGAACGGAATCTTCAGGAGCCACATCGCGCCGAGGACCCACGCGAGCGAGAGGACGACGGGAACGATGGTGATGGCCCCGAGACTCGCGTACCCGGCGAGGAGGCGATAGCCGATGACGAGGACGGCCAGCACGGCGAGCACGGTGACGACGAGCGTGACGACCACGGTTTCGAGCAGGCCGTCCTGGATGATGGCGGTCAGGACCGGTGAGCCGGTCGCGGTCGCAGTGAGCCCGTCACCCTGTGCGGGTTCGACCGAAGCCTGCATCTCGTCGCGGACCTGTTCGACGGCGGCCCCGCCCTCGATCGCGACTTGCATCCGGAGCGCAGCGTAGGAGTCGTCTTCACGGGCGACGACGCGACTGGCTTGCTCGGGAGCGACGCGGTACAGTTCGTCGTACACTGCAGTGAGGTTCTGGTCGGGCACACCGTTCCCGTCGGTGTCCGCGGCGGTCACGGTCTGCCGGAACGATTCGTTTTGCACGGCGACGGTCTGCATCGTCGAGAGGGGACCAGCGATACGCGGTTCGCCGTCAGACAGCGTGATGACCGTCTCGCTTCCGGCGGCACGGTCACGCACACGCTGGACGCGTTCGAGCGTGTCGTCTTGCGAGATGTCGCCCTGTATCAGGAGTTCGGCCTGTGCGGACTGACTCTGCTGGAGGAAGCGGTCGTCGAGGAAGTCGGCGTGCTTGCGGATGGAGTAGTTCCCGGGGGCGAACGGCTCGGGAAGTTGTTTCATCCAGCCCGGCGGCTCTTCGGTGAGGAAGTCACCGCGGTCGAAGCTGGTGTCGACCTGCGTCGCCCCGTACGCGCCACCGGCGGAGACGAGCAGTGCGAGGACGAGGACGGCGACAGGTGCGCGCTTGGCCCCGGCAGTTCCGATAGCGAGGATGCGGCCGACTACTCCTCGTTCACCACCGAACGGTTCTTTCCGGCGGTCGACGCCGAATCGTTCGAGGAGGGCGTCGACTTCGACCTTGAGCGCGGGAATCAGCGCGCCGAAGACGACGAGTGAGCTGACGATGCCGGCCGCGCTGGTGAGACCGAAGTTCTGGAGCGGCGGGAGCGGACTGGTAAGATTGGAGAGGAACCCGATGGTGGTCGTCGCGGTGACCCAGAGCAACGCCACGCCGACCGCGGCGAGTGCACGGCGCATCGCGGCCCCAGGTGCTGCGTCGGGGTCGCGGTCACGCGCCTCGCGATGGCGCATGAAGACGTGGATTGCGTAGTCGATGGCGAGTCCGATGAGCAGGATGGGGACCGCGATGAGCGTCGTCGAGAAGTCGATGCCAGCCCAGCCCATGAAGCCCTGCATCCAGACGAGGACCAGTCCGATGCCGAGCGTGCTGAGGACGATGTCCACGAGGTCGCGGTAGGCGATGACGAGCGTGACGAGGACGAGCACGAGTGCGAGCGGGCCGATGATGGTGAAGCTGTCACCGATGGAGCGGCCGGTTTCGTCGTCGACGATGGCGAGACCGAAGACGAACGACTCCTCGCCGAGTTCTTTACCCGCGAGGTCCTGTACGGCGAGCTGTCCCGTAGCTACATCTTCGGGCAAGTCGCTGCCAGTGTCCGGCGGCACGGACTGGAAGACGAGCATGACGCGGGCGTCGGCGTCGGTCGACCCGGGTTCGTAGTCGGTCGGCATGAGTTCGAGTGGGTCACCGCCGGGTGTCTCTGCGTCCTCGGCGAGAACGGACGACACGAGCGAGTCGACCTCGTCCTCGGACAGGGATTCGAGTGCGCTGACCTGTGCGGAGAGGTTCGGCGGCGGGCCACCGGGCTGCCCGCTCTGTGCGCGCTCGCGCTGGACGGCGGCGAACGCGACGGCGTTCGAGACACCGACGGTCGGCCCCTCGTCGACGAGCGTCGACTGGACAGTCTCGTTATCGCGCAGGGTCTGTTGGAAGCGCAGACTCTGCAGGAGTGACTCCTTCGTCAGCACGTCGTCACCCCGCACGACGACCTGTACGAGTGTGCGATTCGCGCCCTCTGTCCGGAAGTTCTCCTCGATGTAATCGAGTTTGTCCGCGGCGTCGGTGTCGGTCTGGAAGCTGTCGGTCGAGGTGGAGGTGTCTACCTGTGACGCGCCGCTGCCGATGGCCAGCGTGGCGAGGAGCAGCACGACGATGACGATTTTGCTGTTGCTGACGATGGCGTCGGCGAGTCGGTCGGCGTTCACGAGGACCACCTATCGCGTCCACGGCCTGTCGGTTGCAGCAGGGGTCGGTGCGACCAGTGCAGTCGCGACCGAGTTCGAACTGTCATGCGCGGCGCTTTGCTGCCAGTCACTAAAAGTTCATACGGTAACGAACTACTCTATAATCCAAAACAGATTATGAACTGGTGGCGAAATGGATTTACCCCGACCACTGGTAGACGGGCCTGTGCAGATTGTGGGGTACGACGTGGGTGACAGCGCGGAAGACGCAGCGCTGTCCATCGTCGAGGATGGGCGCGTTCGTCGAATCGAGCTGACTCCCGGGACAGAGTTGGCCTACACCCTCGGAGAGCGATGGTGTGCTGGGGCGAGGACCGACGACGGCCATCGGTCGTGCGACAGGCCGGCCGCTCCGTACTGTCCACTTCATACGAGTACGTGGCCGTGTGCGCGGTGTCGCGGCGACTGCGAGAAACCACTCACGAGCTGTGACGAGGAACACGCCATCTACCTCGCAGCCTTCGCACCGGCGGTGTTCAAAGTCGGCGTCACCCGGTCGTGGCGACTGCAGACACGCTTGCGTGAACAGGGCGCAGCCCGGGCGGCCCACGTCGGTACCGTCGCGGACGGTCGCATCGCGCGCCAGCTCGAAGCCGAATATGCCGCCGACTACGGTATCGTCGACCGGGTACGCGTCCCCACGAAGGTCGCTGGTCTCGCCGAGTCGGTCGACGAGGCAGCGTGGATAGACCTGCTCGACGCGTTCGACCCCATCGACACCTTCGCGTTCGACTACGGATTCTCACTCTCACGGAACCCCGTTCCAGAGACCGTCCTGTCGGGAACCGTCGTCGGCGTGCAGGGACGGGTCCTCGTCCTCGAAGCCGGCGGGACGACGTACGCGGTCGACCTTCGTGACCTCGTGGGCTACGGTGTCGACGAGACGAAGAGTGAGCGTCGGCTTCAGTCGAGTTTAGACGCGTTCTGAGCGCTTTCGACCGAGTAGCATCAGAGTTCGGCCGCCTCGGTTTCGATTTCGAACTCGCGGCGACCCACGGCGAACGTCTTCTCCCGCACGGTGAGCGACGGCTGGACCAGGATACTCCCGTCGACGGACACCGTGTCGGCGTCGGGGTCGGGAACGTACGACCGGAGAGACAACTCGTTCTCCCCTTCCCCGGGGACGACTTCGGTCGAAATCGACTCGGGAGCGGTCCCGAACGCGGGCGGCCACAACACGTGGTCGAGCGTCACGTCGTCGTCGCGGGCGAGACGGAGATTCACCCCGGCGACAGACAGGTCGAGCCAGTTCTCGTTGGCTAGCGTCAGCGTCACGCGGACTTCGTCGCCGTCACGTGCCGCGGTGATATCGCTCACGGAGAAGGAGTCTGTGAGTGGGCCGAACATCTGCTCGTCGTACGACCGAGCGGCCCAGCGCCCGACGACCGGAATCAGCCGAAGGAAGTAATAGCCGACCACGACGGCGATACGGGCGAGGAGGTAGATGGCCACCATCGTCTGTCCGTACTCGCGGCGCTGGGAAAAGGGTGCGAGTCGAGGACGAATTCGGGAGGAAACCAGTGAGGGCGGAGCGACGACGAGATGGCGACTATCGTGGCGACAGCGCAGGAAAAACCCTTTTCGGTCCAGAGAGTGAACGATGGCGTATGGCAGACGAGGAAGACCACGGTGAGCAGTCGAGCGACGGTGAGGAGAAATCGTTCCGCGAGCGCGTCGAAGAGATTCGCGAACGACGTGAGGAAGAGTCCGACGAGGAACGACGCGAGCGCATGGAAGAGATGATGGGCGGCGGTCCCGGCGGTCCCGGTGGAATGGGCGGCGGCCCTGGCGGCCCCGGTGGTCCCGGCGGCATGGGTGGTGGTGGCGGTAACCCGTTCGCACAGATGATGGGCGGCATGATGGGCGGTGGTCCCGGCGGCCCTGGCGGCATGGGTCGCGAAGAGGGCGGCGTGGACAACGAAGAACTCGTTCAGGAAGTTCGACAGGTTCGCGACGAACTCCGCGACCAGACTCGCGCGCTCAAGCGCATCGCCGACGCGCTCGAAGACTAGTACCGCAGTCGGCTCGCGACCTGACCGCACCGCAGCCAGTGGCTTTTTGTTCACGGAAGCGTGAAAGACCAGTCGAGCGATGTCTCTGTCCCTGCTCGCACTGTACGTCCTCTCGGGCGAGTTGCCGGCGACGCACGCGAAAGCGGCACTCTCGCTCGCCTGGCTCTCCACACTCTGTTCTGGGGTCCGTTTCGTCGCCGGTAACGGACTGTTCGGTCTCGTCGCACTCGGGCTGTCGGTAGTCGCTGCCTGTGGAATCTTCGTGGCGCTCGTCGACGGGTTCCGGCGGGTTGAGCCCGCGGACGTACTCTGACGTGTTGCCGTGATTGCACTCCAGAACGCCGGACAGTACGTACAGTAGCGATTCGGGTCGTTGGAGCCGTCGATAGCGCCACCGGAACACGCCGTGAGAAACCGCCCCGCGTGTTCAGGTCACCGGGACACGTCGTCGTACAGTTCTTCGAGTCGACTGACTGCGTGGTCGATGCTGACCGAATCGCGGTCGTCGAGACAGTTTTGCGAGAGTCGGCCGCTGTCGTCGAGCGCGCGCTCGATGCCACGGGCGAAGTCGGCCACATCGCCGCGCTCGAAGTGGAACCCGTTCCGGCCGTCGTCGACCGTCTCCGCGAGTGCGCCCGCGTTCACGCCGACGACTGGCGTCCCGCACGCGTTCGCTTCGAGTGCGACCAGTCCCTGTGTCTCGACAGGCGACGGGAACGTGAACACGTCGAGAGCGGAGTAGAACGCGGGCATCTCCTCGCGTTCGAGGAAGCCGAGGAACCGCACGTCCGCGTCACTGTGGCGGGCCCTCGCTTCGAGGTCATCCCGGGCAGGGCCGTCGCCGCCGAAGACGACCGTCACGTCCCGGTCGAGTCGCTCAGCGGCCGAGATGATCTGGTCGAGTTGTTTCTCGTAGCCGTGGCGGCCGGTGTAGCCGATGAGTGTCCCACGGAGGTCGTTTCGTTCGCGGAACGCGGCCGTGTCGACTGGCCGGAACTGCTCGGTGTCGATGCCGTTCGAGACGACTTCGATGCGACTGTCGACGCCGACCGACTCCGCGAGGTGGCGCTTGGTCGGCCGCGACGGGACGATGACGAGGTCGGCGCGGTCGTAGAACCAGCGTTCGTAGCGCTGGCTGAGGCGCTGGACACCGCCGACGAGGCGGTCGGAGGAGAGGACGTAGTCGGCGTACTCGGCCGTCGGCGTGTGGTACGAGGCGACCAGCGGTTTGTCGTTCGACCGCGCGAGGCGGAGGCTGGCGAGCCCGAGTGCGAAGGCGGTGTGGGCGTGAATCACGTCGGCGTGTTCGACGGCCTCGGGGACCTGCGGTGCGCCGACGCGGTAGCCCTCGTAGAAGGGGAACGGAATCGAGCGAACCGGGTGCTCGCTGGACTCCGGAGTGTAGTCGTCCGAGTGCGGATACACCACGTCCATCCAGCCGCCGTTTCGGTTCCAGCGGTCTCGCCAGGACTTGATGGTGTAGGTCACGCCGTTCACCGTGGGCAGGTACGTGTCGGTAAAGGCGGCGACCTGGCGCGTCATTGTGGACCAGATGCCGTGACTGACACTTAAAAGACCTGACTTCGGTTGCGAAACCGAGACGATTCGCGGGTTGAGAGAGTGTCGCGACCGAGCTACGCGTCGTCGCCGAGCGGGTTGCGGCCGTCGAGGAGCGCTTCGTAGGTCGAGACGAGTTCTTCACCGACGGCTTCGAGGCTGTGGCTCGCGGCGGTCTCTTTCGCGTTCTCGCCGAGTCGCTCGCGGAGGTCGGGGTTCTCGGCGAGGTAGTCGAGCGCGTCGACGAACTCCTCGTGGGAGTCACAGATGAGGCAGTCGTGACCGTCCTCGAAGTACTCGCGGAAGACCGGGATGTCGCGCAGGACGACCGCCTTCCCGCAGGCCATCGCTTCGAGCACGACGAGGCCCTGATTCTCGACTTTCGCCGGGAAGCAGAACACGTCGCCCGCGCCGAAGGCCATGCGCTTGTCGTCGACCCAGCCGGTGAACGTGACGTTCTCGGGCGGATTCTTCGTCCATCGTTTGACCACCTTCGACCCGTGCGGGCCGTCGTCGTAGGGGCCGAACCACGCGAACTCGTAGTCGGTGTCCTGTGCGAGTTCACAGAACATCGTGACGCCCTTTCGCTCGAAGACGTTCCCGACCGCGAAGACGACCATGCCGTCGAAGTTGTACTGCTCGCGAGTCTCCTCGCGGAACTCGTCGGCTCCCTCGACCGAAGTCAGGTCAAGCCCGTTCGACATGGGTTTGATGGGCGCGTCGACGGGGTAGGATTCGAGGACACCCTTCGTGTACTCAGAGGGACAGAGCACGACGTCTGCCTGCGAGTAGAAGTGTTTGAGGTAGACACCGAGCGCCGGCGCGACCGTATTCGAGAACCGGAAGGAGTCCCGGAAGTCCTCTTTCGTCACGTGGGTGTGCAACACGAGCGGGATGTCGTTGCGCTTCGCGTGGCGGGCGATGGCCAGCGACACCGGCCCGACCATGTTGCAGTGCGCCACGTCGTAGTCCGCGAAGAGGTCCTCGTCGAAGACCCGCGAGGCGAACACCGCGTCGGGCAGCGACCCGTCGGTCCACGGCGAAGTGACGACGTCGATGTCGGGCGCTGCCCGTGACAGTGCTTCGCGCTGCTGGTCGGCCGCGGTGCCCATCCCGCTTCGTTCCAGCTGTGACTCGAATTCGAGGTGGTTCAGGACTCGCACTGTCCTGTTGGACCCATGACGACGGAAAAAAGCTTGTGACTCGTGGCGCGAGGCTGGCAGACCGTCAGCGACGACGTTCGGGACAGACACTCTGGCGCGCGCTGTCGGGAGTCACGAGCAACGCGAGTGGCTCACGACGTAGTCGCGCGAGGGACGAGTCGACAGAAATCTCTGATTTCTGGAGACGAGTCGGATGGGGAGGCCGAGGCGGGAGGTGCGTGGGAGATGCGGTGCGGTCATGTTCCGTCGGCGATAGTGTACTGCTTCCCGAACGAACTGGGGATGACGAAACGGAACGAACAGGAACCGGCGACGACAGAGACAAGACGCACTCTCAGAACACCGAACCCAGAGAACGGTACGCATATCCCGGTCCACCAGCAATCTGCACCCAATGACAGTCGCCGAGGAGCGAATCGACCGCCTCGACGCCCTCGCTCGCGAGGCGACCCGGGCCGGCGAAGGCGAGCGCGCCCGAGAGTACGTCCGCCTCGCGCGCCGAATCGCCGAGCGCAACCGACTCCGACTCCCGCGCCGGTTCAAGCGCTTCACCTGCGACGCGTGCGACGCCTACTTGCTTCCAGGGACGAACGCGCGGGTCCGACTGGGTGACAGCCGGGTCGTCGTCACCTGTGACTGCGGACACATCGCGAGATATCCGTACCGGTAGTCGCGAATCAGTTCGATTTTCCACGCCAGAGCGACTATGTTGGTTGAAACCGTACCACACGGTATCGACCATGGGACCGACGAACGCGGGCGACCTCGTAAGTTTCGACGTGGATGCGGTCGTGCAGGCCGCGAGTGAGGTCGCCGACCATCGACTGCAGGCGGTCATCGTCTACACACCCGAGCAGTATCGTCGCGCGTTCGTCTCACCCCAGACGATGGCGCTGTACGACGACGGCACGGCGATGCGACGACACTTCGACGAAGTCCACGAGTTCGCCGCGGGCGACATGACCGAACGAGACATCGTCCAGAACGAACTGCTCCCGCGCGGGGGCGACGTCGTCTCGCACGTGACCGTGATGGAGGACGTAATCGCGGTTCGGGTGATGGCCCACCGCGAAGGCATCTTTCTCACGCTCTCGCCCGACACCGACGTGATGGCAGTCGTCGACGCGGTGTCGGCTCTCGTCCGCGACGACGACCGGCCGGACGCGGACACGTAAGCGAAAGCAGACTTCTCGCAGCGGAATGCTCCGAGTTCGAGGCGCTGAGTCGTTTGGTGCAAGGTTAAAACCCCTCCCAACTGTAGCTACCCGCATATGAGTAACGAGGACCTGCGAAAACAGGCCCACGACCTCGACGTGACCGTCTGGGTCGGCAAGGGCGGTATCGAGGCAGTCACAGACGAACTGAAAGACCAGCTAGAGTCGAACGAACTTGTGAAGGTGAAGTTCTTGCGCGCGGCCCGTGGTGGCACGTCCACCGACGAACTCGCCGAGGATCTCGCCGACGCGGTCAACGCCGAGCTCATCGAGACGCGCGGCAACACCGCGGTGTATCACTGATGCTCGGTGCAGTCGTGCTACAAGCGGACGGTAGTGAGCTAGAGGGGCTGGCGAAAGCATTGTTCGACCTCGGAATCCCGTCGGGATACGCCCCACAGGTCGCCGGCGTGCTCAAGTTCGTCGTTGCACTCGTCGTCGTCTACGTCCTCGGTCGGGCGTTCGTCACTCCGCTCGTGGAGAGACTGATGGACCGACGTGGACTCGACGAACACGCGAAGAATCCGGTGAAGCGACTCACGTCGTTCGTCGTCCTGTTCGCGGCCATCGGCGTCGCGTTCGCGTTCGCCGGCTACGGGAACATCCTCGTCGCGCTAGCGACCATCGGCGCGGCGGCGACGCTCGCCATCGGCTTCGCCATGCAGGACGTCATCGCGAACTTCGTCGCGGGCGTGTTCATCTTCACGGACAAACCCTTCAGAATCGGCGACTGGATCGAGTGGGACGGCTACTCGGGCATCGTCGAGGACATCAGTCTGCGGGTCACGCGCGTCCGCACGTTCGACAACGAACTGCTGACCGTGCCGAACTCGCAACTCACCGACGGCGTCATCAAGAACCCGGTCGCGAAGGACCAGCTTCGCCTCCAGTTCCTCTTCGGCATCGGCTACGGTGACGACATCGACCAGGCGACCGAAATCATCATCGACGAGGCCGAGAGCCACCCCAACATCATGGACGACCCCGAGCCCTCGGTCAGACTGACCGAACTCGGTGACTCCTCTGTCGGGCTCAAGTCGCGCATCTGGATAGAGAACCCGTCGCGTGCGGACTTCGTTCGCACCCGCGGTGAGTACGTGCAGGCAGTGAAAGAACGGTTCGACGCGGAGGGCATCGACATCCCGTACCCGAACCGCACTATCGGCGGCTCGCTCGAAGTCGAACAGCTCGCCGAGGTCGTTCAGGCGAACGACTGAGTTCGGAAACTCTCCTTTTCACGTTCTTCACGTCAGTGCCAGCCACGCTCGTGGTCGTCGAGCCCTGTGCCCGCCACTGTCCGGCCACCGGGGTGGTCCCGGGCGAGCGCCATGACCACGACGGCGATGGCGAGCCCGGCGAGCGAGACGAAGACCGCGACGCCGAGTGCGTCACCGAGTTCCGCGAGGTAGCTGGCGGTGTCGACGGCGGCGTACACCAACAGACCGACCGCGACGAGGAACGCCCGGTCCCCATCAGAGTGACCCACCAAGAGCGCGGTGCCGGCGACGAACAGTGCGGTCGTCGTGACGAGCGCGCCGACCAGCGTCACCGAGAGCGACCCGGTCACGCCCGGACCGGCGGCTCCCGACGCAAGCGCGATGACCCAGTAGCCAGTCAGCGCAAGCCCAGCACCGAGCGCGAACCACCCGAAGACCACGTCGGCCTCACGGTCGGCGGGTGAGTTCGCTTCGATTGCACCGACCGCTTCCACGGTCCGGAGCGAGCGCGCGATATGCTGGCAGACGGCCCCGACGACGAGTCGGTCGAGTGCGCGAGCGACGACCGCGAAACCGACGGCGAACACACACAGTGTCGCCGCGTCGAGTGCGGTGAACGCGACCGTCTCGTCGCGGACGAGGACGACCGCGAGCGCACGCTCCAGCAGGGAATCGACGGCCGGCCACGCGGCCGCACCGAGGACGAGTCCGACCAGCCCGGCGACGGCGAGGAACACCACTGTCGCCGGTGTCGGCCGGCGGTCGTCGAGTGCATCCAGTCTGGCCTTCGCCGTCGGGAACGACTGCGGGTTCGCCGAGAGTTGGCGACGGACCGCCTGCACGACGACACCCCCAGCGACGAGCCAGAGCAACACCGCGAGCCACGTCGTCACGGAGTCGGGCGCGATGGCGGGTTGCCACCGCTGGGCAGCGACGACTGCTGGCCCGCGGAGATACCCAGCGACGACGTACGCGAGCACGAGCCAGAGTCCAGATTCGACGAACCCATCCGCAGGTACCAGCAACTCGTAGCGTTCGGTCTCGACAGTCGAGGTTAGAGTCGACTCCTCGGGAACTGCTTCGGCTATCGTCACCGCCTCGCCGGCGGACGCGGCCCTCTTCTCGGTCGTCGTCGGTCCACCGGGGACCAGCGCCCCGCCGGCGTCGACCGAGGCCAACTGGTCGTCGTCGACTGAAACCAGTTCGTCGGGCCGTGCCGCCGCTCTACGATGGGTGTCGCTGTCCATGACATACTCTCCACTCGTAGTAACGAGGTTTCTACAGATATAGCGAATCACTCCTCAGTCAGCCCGAAGCTCCCGAATCGTGGGGTTTCTGCGGCGAAAGTGGTCGTCGACGACCGGGCGAGAGAGCACTCGCTGGTCGGTGTAAAATGCGGTATGAATGGCGGACAGCTGGGCTTGCCCGGCGTTCCCGGCCGGGGAATCCCGGTCGCCTCCTCCGCCCCGCGACCCATCGAGCGACGGGTGTCCGACGGTGGGCTGCTCACTTCCGTGCCTGACCCGTTGCCGCCGACTAACGTCGGGAAACCATCCCTGCGGATGGAACCCGGCGACCGCCGTCCCCGACGGACGAGGTTTCTACGTCGGCTCCCGGGGCCCGGTCGCGTCTGACCGGACGTACCCAGGGTTCGGTCCCCGCTAAAGACCGTATCGCGGGTGACGAGCAGGGCCTAACTGCCCGACCTAGTCCACTCGACCGTAACCGCTTGCCTCTTAAGGTCTTTTCGACTCGAAACCGCTGGCCCGCGGCGAGATTTCGGCCATTGGTGGCACGGCTCGTCGTTACCCGCGGAGGAGGCCGAGCACATCGGCGTACCACGTCGCAGCGACGGGCAGAACGAGGGCGACGGCGAGGACGGCCCAGCGGTGGTACGACAGCCACGTTTCGGTCCCGATGCTGCTCACCACGTCACCACTCACGGCGATGGCCCACAGGAACGTCAGCCCCGCCGTGGCGAGGCCGACGACGAGTGTGACGCCTGCAGCGAGGTCTGGCTCAGTTCGGCCTTCGCGCCCGGCCGCGAAGACGACGAGCACCACGAGTGCGAACAGCGAGAGGTACGGCGGTCCGACGGGCCCGAAGCCGTAGTACGTCCCTAGCGCGCTAACCGAGGCAGAAGAGAGGGTGACGTACGGGAAGAAGATGGCGACGAGGAACGTGAGTGCGGCGACGATTCCGACGGTCGGAGGGGTACGGACGTCGACCATGTCAGGCAATCGGCAGGGCGAGAGCATAAACACGGCGAAGCGACGGCGGCCACGAGCGTCGTGGACGAGACGAACCACCAGCCGAGGCGGAACGCACAACACCTCGGAGGCCTCAGTAGTGGGTATGGGACTCGGTTCAACTGCGAAGAAACTCCAGACGGTCGCAGAACGTGCAGAACAGCTCTACGCACAGATGAAAGACGTCCGAGAGCGCGTCATCAAAATCGAAGAAGACGTCGACTCCACGGCGACACGCGTCACGGGCGTCGAGACGGAACTCGAAGAGCAACGCCTCCTCCTCGAAGCGCTCGCCGAGGAACAGGGCATCGACGTAGACAACGTGCTCGCAGACGGGGCCATCGTCGAAGCCGAGGCGACCGGTGAAGAGGCGACGAGTGACGACGACGCCGCCGCGGCAGAACCCGCAGTGACGCAGGCCGAAGCCTCGCCAGCGGAGGGCGAGGACTCGTCCGGCACGACCAACGAGTGAGTTCGACCCTTCTTCGGGGCCGGTGACCGGCCAACGAGTGGCAACACCTATCGGGTGGTGGCAACTATTGCCCGCGTATGACCACCCACGAGGAACCACTCGACTCTGTGTTGGACACCATCGGGGAGACGCCGCTCGTCAGGGTGCACGCCTCGCCCGACGACGTGCCGGTGTACGCGAAACTGGAATCGTTCAACCCCGGTGCGAGCGTCAAAGACCGCATCGGGAAGTACATGCTCGAACAGTTGCTCGAACGCGGCGACATTTCGCCGGGTGGTACGGTCATCGAGCCGACAGCGGGGAACACTGGCATCGGCCTCGCCGTCGCCGCCGGCCAACTCGACCTGGACGCCATCTTCGTCGTCCCTGAACGCTTCTCGCTCGAGAAGCAACAGCTCATGCGTGCCCTCGGGGCCGAGGTCATCAACACGCCGACCGAGGACGACATGGGTGGAGCCATCGAGCGCGCCCACGAACTCGCGGAGGAACTCGACGACGCCATCGTCCCCCAGCAGTTCGAGAACCCGCTGAACACCGAAGCACACTACGAGACGACCGGCCCGGAACTGGTCGGCGCGCTCGACGGCGAAGTCGGCGCAGTCGTCGCCGGCTGTGGCACCGCGGGCACACTCATGGGTATCGCACGATACGTCCGCGAACAGGTGCCAGACGCCTACGTCGCCGCGGTCGAACCCGAAGGCTCGCTGTACAGTGAGTTCAAAGGCGACCACCCCGAGGCAGCCCCGTACAAAATCGAGGGCATCGGCACCCACGACGTGACCACGAACGAACTGTTCGAACCGGACCTCGTGGACGACGTGATCCAGGTCGCAGACCGCGCCGCCCACGGAGAAGTCGCCCGCCTCGCCAGCGAGGAAGGCCATCTCGTCGCCTCGTCTGCGGGTGCTGCGAGCGTCGCGGCCTGCGGTGTCGCAGACCGCATCGCGTCGGGCGAAATCGACGCGCCACACGACACCGTCGTCACCGTCTTCCCCGACTCCTCGGAGCGGTACCTCTCGAAGGGCATCTACCGGCCGTTCGAGGAGTGGGAAGGATAGCGCAGGAACCGGCGCAGACGCTCAGCAGAGCCGCGAGTGTTCGACTTTGAGGCACTTGTCCTGGACGACCTGCAGCCCGGCGTCTTCTGCCTTCTTCGCCGCATCGTCGTCTTCGATGCCCAACTGGGTCCAGACGACTTTCACGTCGTCACGAGCGATTGCCTCGTCGACGATACCGGCGACCTCCCCGGAGGGCCGGAACACGTCGACGATGTCGATTTCTCCCTCCACGTCGGCGAGCGAATCGTACGCCGTCTCACCGAGAATCTCGTCTGCGAAGGGGTTCACGGGGACGATTCGGTAGCCGTGTGACTGCATGTACTTCGGGATGTCGTGTGCAGCCTTTCCGGGCGAATTCGAACAGCCGACCACGGCGATGGTGTCGTAGTCGAGTATCTCACGGAGGGCTTCGTCACTGTCGACTGGCATGGTCGGAGAGACGGACGCGACGGCGAAAAACGTGCCGGGCAGTGAGAAAATTCGAGTCGCTACAGAACGGACTCAGCGAGACGAGATGCCTGCCGTGTGCAGTTTCGGCTCACCCTCGTCGACCTCTTCGACCTCGATGACGGCGTCGAACAACTGTTTGAGCGTGTTCATCGTCTGGTCGTCGTGGGCGGTCGAGTCGATGATGTAGACGCCGAGGGCGTCGGCGGACTGGACGCGACCGGTGAAGACGTGGAGGAAGCGGAAGACGGTCTGGAGGTCGGAGTACATCAACAACGTCGACACCGAGTGCAGGAGGACACGATTGCGGCGGTGGCCACGGACCTCGTAGAACTCCTCCATGAACTCGGAGAGCTTTATACCGATACCGGTCATGTCGACCGGCGACGAGGCGTACTTGACACGGGAGTCGTCTCTGACGTTGTTCACGCCGCGCTGTTTGGTCACGCAGTCGACGATGCCGAGGTCGACAGCGTCGATATCGGAGACGCGACTCGTGTACTCGCTCAACACCTTCTCGGCGCTGTCTTTGGTCGTCACGACGATGGCCCCTTCGTCTTGCTTCGACCCGCTCGCGAGGATGTCGAGTGCGATTCGGCGCTTCCCCGTGAGTGGCGGTCCAGCTATCAGTAAGTTCGTCCCCGTCGGTAGCTCCGCGTCGGGGATGACATCGGCCAGGTCATACATGGCGTATCCTCGTCAGCGAAAGACAGCGTCGAAGTCGATTGTTGTCGCTACCCATTCCGTCGTATGGTATGAGAATACAGTATCCGACTTATATTACTTTTGATTACTCTCCTCAAACATCCGTCAAATAAGCCGCCTGCGGGCGGTTATGGCCGTTCGCTATCCCATCGGGATGACCGCCGCACGACCGAGGATGAACGCCGCTGCAGCGAGGTACGTCCCGACTTTGAGGTGTCGCTGACTCGCCGACGGGTCGTCGAACCCCTCGTAGGCCGCGTACAGCATCACGAGGTCTGCTGGCACGACGACGACCAGATACGCCGCCCCGAACGTCTCGCGCACGTACGGGAGCGGACTGGCGAGGACGGCGAGCACCAGTGCGCCGACGGCGATGAGCGTCGCCGTGCGTGCCCCGACGACGACCGGCAGCGTCGTCAGCCCCTCTTCGCGGTCACCCGCGATGTCCTCGACGTCCTTGATTATCTCACGACTCACCGTCGAGAGCGCCGCGAGGCCGAACAGGACGGCTGCCGGTTCGGGCGCGCCGACCGCCGCCCCACCGAAGAGGAACGTACTCCCAGTCAGGTAGCCGACGACGAGGTTTCCGAACCCGGGCGTCCCCTTGAACCACTGGGTGTAGACCGCGAGTGCGAGTAGGTTCACCGTCGCGATGGCGATGGCCAGCGGCGGAAGCAAGAGCGTCGAGCCGACCGCACCGAGGAACAACGCGATACTGAACACGAGCGCCCCACGCTCGCTCACTGCCCCGCGTGGAATCGGCCGGTCTGGCGCGTTGATGCGGTCGACGTCCGCGTCGAAGTAGTCGTTGATGGCCATCCCCGCAGCCGTGGCGAACACGGTCGCGGCGACCGCGGCCGCAGTCTGCACGACCGGCGCGTCCCACGCCCCAGACACCTCGAACGCTTCGACGCCGATGGCGACGAACGCCCCGATAAACGTGAGCACCCCCGCCATGACGGCGTTCCCCGGGCGCGTGAGTTCCACCAGTCCCCGTAGCTGTGTTCGCGCCTGCATACCCATCTGTCTCCGGTGACGTAGCAAAAAAGGCGTGATTGGTGCGTCCGTTCGGTTGGGGTCGTCTCAGGCGACCGGCCGGGCACGTGCCAGCGCCGGTGCGAACTGGTCTATCGAACTAGCCGCGGACACCGACTGCATCGCCGGGCTCGGCTCACTGATCGATCCCGAGTAGACGATGCGACTCGAATCGTTGTTCCCGACCTCGATGGTCTCCTTGTCGATACCGACGACGTAGGAGTTCTCCTCGGTGTCGGAACGCTCGTTCGAGTCCTCGTCATCATCGTCATCCGTGCTGACAGGCGGATACGTCCGCGTCGTGTTGTAGGCGTCGAGGTGCAACACCACGAAGTCCGTATCCTCGCTGTCGTGGTTCAACCGAACGACGATGATGGCGTCGTTCTGGTCGAGGGCGAACTCCATGTCGCCGTCCCCGTCAGTGTCGGCCATGAGCGACGGGTCGTAGTCGTTCATGACGTCCCGCAGTGGCGTGTTCGTGTTCTTGTACCATCCAGTAGTGAACTCAGAACTCGGCGGGACGTCTTCACCAGCGACGAACGTCTCGTGATAGGTGTCGGAACTGTGGTCCATCGTCTGGTGGGTCCCATTGGTACCATCACAGGTGACGTGGCCGTAGGTCTCATCGTCGCGGGTCTGATTGTACCACGACTGAGTGACGTTTTCGCAGGAGTACGACATCGCACTAATTGAGAGCAAGTCGCCGACGTCGATCTCGTCGATGTTGGTCGACTCGACGACATCGCTCCCGTCGGTTCCGACGCTCACATTGTCGAGCACGACCGATTCACCACCGAAGTTGACCGAGACGCTGGTGTTCTTGTGTTCGACGACGTTAATTTTCTCCTCTTTGATATTGCCTGCTATTTTTGCGAACTCTTCTTCGAGGCCCTCAGCGTCGTCGACCTCGGTATAATTTCCGTCCGAAACGTTCGCAATCTTCTTGAGCAGGGTTTCGTTAGTACCGCCACCGAGACCGACCGGATAGATGATGACATCATCTTCGGCAGCATCTTTTGCCGCCTCAACGACATCACTCGAGGTTGTAGGATACGATGGGACACCGTCCGTAAGCAGCACCACCACTTTCTTGTCGTTGTCACCGAGTTTGGCCTCGAAAGCTCCCTGTCTGACTGCTTTTTCGAGTGGAGTTCCACCGTATCCCTCGGCTCTGAGTGAATCCTTTGCGCCTCCAAAGTCGGCCCCGTCGTCGTCAAGTTCGTGCTGGACATTTGCGTCGTCACCGTAAAATTCCACGACCCCCACTTTATCTCCATTTGATTTGTTCAAGAGTTCTATGAACGTGCGCATAGCATCGACCCGTTGCTCGTTCGGGTCATTCCCTATCCGGGTTACATCAATCTCGTCGACGTTATTCGTGTTCACGACTTCGCCTTCAGTGACCGTTTTCACATCTCCGTTATTGTGATGTACCTCCCAAAGTTCCTGGTCGGGGACGACAAGTTTTAATTTCCGGTACTCGTCACCGTTCCAGAAGAATCCACCACTATCGAGATACACTGAATCTGGCCCAGTAAGCGTTTTCTTACCACCGTCGTGATAATCGATTTGCCAGACTTCTCCCGCAGGAATTTCCGTATGTCCACCTCCGAAGAAGGGAACTTCAGTCCACTCGCCGGGACTATCTATGGTCTCACCCGAGGAGTTACTGAGGGAACCAGAGTCGTCCATCACGAATACAACATCTAGCGGCCTACGCTCACCGACTTCCTTCCTGACTGTCTTGACATCTGAAACCACAGACCCAGCGACGTTGATACGGACCTTCGACTGGTTGACGACGATGCCGTTGCGTGACTCGTCTTCGTCGACGCCTTTACAGCCGTTCTCACCGTTGTCAGTCTTCGCACCGTCTGGACAATCGTCGTAGTAGTTCGGGACGCCGTCGACGTCGGTGTCGGCAACCGAGTTATTCGGGTCGGCCGAATCGGGAATTCCGTCGCCGTCAGAGTCGAGCGGTTCCGTCCGAATTGACTCGTCGAAGTGGAGTTGTGCGCCCGCGTCAACGGTCGTTTCCCCGCCGACAATCGCACCGAATACTTCCGAATGCGGGGCGGGATTGCCGTTTCCAGCTTCGAGTGATACCGTGCCGGTCGGCCCCGGTGCGTACACAACGCCGGTGTATCGCGACCCGGTCTGGAAGGTCACGTCTGCGCTATCGCGTCCGTACATCCAGAACTTGTTCGATTCGGTGGTCTGCGTATTGCTGGCGTCATGAGCCTCGACGTTGCCGCCGACAGTCATCTCGTCGTCAACGAAAACCCTGACCTGTCCGTCACCAACGACGGTCACGTCACCCTGTACGTCGACCGACCCGTTGACTGCGACAACGACATCGCCGGAGCTCGTGTCGAAGGTGACCGATTCGCCACTATTCACATCGAAACCGTTGACGTAGTAGACGCCCGTCTCGACGGTGCCACTCTGACGAACACCGTCTGTCGTACTCCCGTTGAATACGGGCGTATTGTTGTTGTGGTTCTCTAGATAGGATGAATCGATGGTGAACTGGATTTCGTCGTCGATGGGGGGAAGCGCATTGCCGTCGTACTCGAAGCCGTTGTACCACTTCCCCGAGACGGTGGCACTCCCCGACGACGTGTTCGTTCCGTTGTAGGAGATGTTGCCGTCCACGACTGAGTTCGAAAGGACCTTGACGTCACCGTCCGCCGCGATGTCCCCTTTGATGGTGGAGTGCGTCTGAACTGTGATTGGCCCGTTGTTGACGACCATCGCCTCGGAACCGCTAGCGTCGAAGTACGGGTTGACCGAAGAGTTGTAGCTGTCGACGAGCGTGTTCGTACCAGCACCCGTGCTCTTAAACGTGATTTTGGTGGTACCAGTGCCCCAGAGACCCGCTCTCACCTCTGCATCTTCCACGACGAACTCACCGGGGTAGATAGACTGCCCGAGCGGGACGGTGTAGGAGACAGTTCCGTTCCCCGTGTAGTACTCGCGGTTGACGACTGCGTCGCCGAACTCCTCACTCATGTACCGGTCCCACGCCTCGAAATACGTGCTGTTCTCCAGCGTGATGGTGATCGTTCGAACGCGGTCGACGGTAGCGTTCTCGGAGACAGGAAGACAGAGGGACTGTTGGAACGCTTTTCGCTCGGTGCTGTTCACCGTCTTGCGTGCCGTAACTTCACCGTCGTTGTCTATCTGTCCAGTGACGTCGACGACGGGGAAGTCGAGCGTGCGAATCGTTCGGTTCTGGACGTTCGAGACTCGGTAATTGAGGTCCGGAGAAGAAACCATCACCGAGCCGTCGCCCGTCTGTTTCCAGACACCACCAGCCTGGTAGGCGACGGTGGCGCCCTCGTCGTTCTCGTAGACGATAGAACCGAGATTCATCGTCGCCCGGCACTTCGAATACCCATTGATTTCGAAGTGCAACTGCCCGTCCTGTCGTATCTGTACGTCGTCACTGTCTTTGCCACTTAGGTCGAACGAAGTGACCGAGTCGTCGTGCTGGAACGACAGGGTCTTCAGCTTCGCTCCTGCCTCTTCGAGCGACAGTTCTGCGTTTCGTATCTGGCTCTCACGCTCCACCGAGTCGGTCGCGGACATACTCGTCACGAATATTAGTCCGGCTGCTACCATCACGAGTCCGAATAGGAGGACCAGTCCTACGATGGCAGAGGCCCCTCGCTGGTCGCGGATACCAGTTGGTGTCGTCGAAGTCATTATAGGACCTTGATGATTGAACTGTTTCTCCCCTCGCGTTGGCTTAAAGCTACTGGGTATGTTGGGCATAATATAGCGGTCGCGCGGCGCATATTTTCACCAGTAATTCGCGAGAAAAAGCACAACGTGGCGGTATTAGGCGATATGCCGGCCAGAAGGTATAAATGGAAGAGAACTAATTAATTCCCCAAAAAGAACATATATTTGTAGAGATTATTTATTAGCAATAAACAATGTTTTCTAAATTTTCCGTATCGAAAACGGTAATGAACTAACTCTGGGGCCAAAAACGGTCTTCGTTCCGTCGCGCGCACCCAGAACAGAACCCGGTTCGACGACGACCGAGAGAGGGGTCAGTCGGCCAGCCCTGACGGGGGTGTTCCTGGCAGTTCGTCCCGGTCGTGGGGGGCGTCGAAGTCGGGGTCAGGACCGACCGGAATCAAGCCCGAGGGATTCACGTCGCCGTGGGTCGTGTAGTAGTGTTCTTTGATGTGGTCCATGTTGACCGTCTCGGCGATGCCCGGCAGTTGATACAACTCGCGGGTGTGGCCCCAGAGGTTCGGATAGTCGGTGACGTGGTTGGCGTTGCACTTGAAGTGGGTGTGATACACCTCGTCGAATCTGACGAGCGTGGTGAACAGGCAGACGTCGGCCAGTGTGAGTCGCTCGCCGACGAGATATCGCTGGCCGTCGAGGACGCTCTCCCAGTGGTCGAGCGCGTCGAAGAGGTCCGAGACGGCCGTTTCGTGAGCCGCTTGCGCACTGGCGAACCCCGCGCGGTACACGCCGTTGTTGATTGGGTCGTAGATTGTTTCGATGGCCTCGTCGACCTCCTCCCGCAGGTCCTCGGGGTAGAGGTCCGCACCAGTGGTCCCGAGGTCGGCCATCGCGTCGGCGAACATCTTCACGATCTCCTCGGATTCGTTGTTGACGACGGTCTCGTGTTTCCGGTCCCAGAGGACTGGAACTGTCACCCGGCCGGTGAACGAGTCGTCGACGGCCGTGTACACCTCGCGGAGGTAGTCCGCGCCGGTGACCGTATCGGGTGTACAGTCGTCTTTCGACGGCGTGAACTGCCAGCCGTCTTCGGCACGGTACGGGTCGACGATGTCCATCGACACGACGTCTTCGAGGCCGAGCAGTCGCCGAACGGCCATCGCGCGGTGCGCCCACGGACACGCGCGTGAGACGTACAGGTGGTAGCGTCCAGCTTCGGGCTGGAACCGAGCGTCGTCGTCGGTGCGAATCCAGTCGCGAAAGCTCGTCTCCTGTCGGTCGAACTCGCCTTCGTCGTTCGTGCTCTCGTATGCGTCTGTGCGCCACTCGCCGTCGACGAGCATGTGCATACGCTCGCTAAGCCGTGGCTTCGCATAATCACTCGGTCGCCCCTGGTAGTCTTCCGGTATCTCGATTCCACGCGCACAAATTATTAATTCCCAATACAGAAAAGAAATATTTACCCGCTGTGATGATATGATTCCATGTATGAACCAATTCGTTCGAACCCTCGTCGCGGTCACGATGCTGGTGGTCCCACTCGTCGGACTGTTGTTTATCGCGCTTTGAGACAGGCGACACGCGTACTGCGGATATCGCCGGGACGCGCAGGCAGATTGTCGTCCTACCAGTCACCCTGAAACATCACGCGGAGCCCTGCGCGCGACGCGATGGTCTCCAGTCGAGTCTTTCGTTCGGATCGGTCCCCGCCCGTCCAGAGGTACGGCCCTGTCGCGAGTTGGACCGCCGGTCGCATCGGTTCACCGTTCGGGTGCACTGGTTCACGGTGTAACACGGCGTATCCATCGTCCTCGGGGTCGTACGGTAGCGAGAGGCCGGCGGCGAGGTGGTGATTCTCTACGAGGTAGTCGACTGCCTGTCCCATCGTGCCCTGTTCGGTACTGCTTCCGACCGCGCCGATGGAACTGCGGTCGTCGAAGAACCGCACGACGAACTCGCCGTCGTCGTCGGCCGCGGTAGCCGAGACCGATTGCACGTCGTCGGCAATCGTGGGGTCGTCGGCAGTAGTCGTGGAGTCGCTAGTAGTCGTAGAGTCGTCTGCAGCCATCGAGTCGTCGACAGCCCCCGAGGCAGTACTGTCTGCATCGTTCGCCGTCGTCGTTGGCACTGTCTCGTCTGGCTCGTCGCGCTGGTGTTCGTGGTTATCGACTGCCGGTGATTCGTCGTCGTGTTCTCCGAATTCTCGGCTGCCAGCAGTCGCATTCGTGTCTGCGGTGGCCGCGCTGCCTGCGACAGCCTCGTCACCGAGCGTCGACACGAGGTCGTCGACGAACGTCGCTGTCTCGTCGGCGAGTACGTCACGCGCGTCGCCGCCGGTCACGGCGAGTACGGTGTCCAGAATCGCTGTTTCGAGGGCGTCTCGCTCGGCGTCGATGGCGTCGGCGGCCCGTTTTCGGACCACGTCGTCGCGCGATTCGAGGCGCGCCGCGGTCGCAGCACGAGTGTACTGTTCGAGGGTCGATTCGTTCGCCGGGAGGTCCGAAAGCGGCGCGGTGAAGCCGTCTTCGTCGTCGTCCCGGAGCGCGACGAACGCGAATCGGCGACCGTTGGTGAGCAGTCCGTGGTCGACGGTGGCGTCGCGCATCGCGGCCGTGAGTGCCTCGCCGTCTGCGGCCGTGAGCGAGTCGTCGGCCGCGACCGCCGCGACGAACACGCCGGGGACGCCGGCACAGCAGAGTGCGTAGTCGACGGTGTGGCCGCTCGGGAGGGCGTACTCGGCTTCGACACCTGTCTCGCGCACGTCCCAGCCGAGCGCGGAGAGCAGTGGCTCGACCAGTCGCAACTGGGTGTTCCGCAGGCCGAGGCTGTCCGTTTCGGCGAGGACAGCCTCGGCGTGGTCGACGTACTCGCGCAGGGCCGGGGGCGTCATTCACCGGCCGTAGGCCCGTTAGCGGCTTGTACTTTTCCTGATTCGCTCGCCAGTACTGTGTGGATTTCTCGTGGCTGCTGTGTCGTCGGTTGGTTTCGTTCGAACTGTCGTCGCTGCCGGATTGCTCGTGGACAAGGTCACTAACGCCGATGAAACACGACCGCAGCCACTACCTCTCCATCCGACTCCTCACTCGGCTCACTTCGTTCGCCGCCCTCGTCGTCCCTCGTGAGAGAACGCTCTCACTTGCCCCCGTTCGCACGCTCACGGGGACCTCGCGCGCCAGAGCGGTTGCGACGGCTCACCTCGCGTCCGAAAATCGGGACCTTTCGCGTTTCTGGTCCGTGTTCACACCGCGCGCCGATACTGCACCGGCCACTCCACGGCGTCTTCGCGGCCGAGTTCTTCGGCGGCGTGGAGCGTGAAGTAGGGGTCACGGAGGTGTTCGCGGCCGACGATGGCGAGGTCGGCCCGGCCGTTGCGAATCAGGGCGTCGGCCTGTTCGCCCGTCGTGATGCCGCCGACTGCACCCACGAGTACGTCGAGTTCTTCGACGAGTCGCTCGGCGAAGGGCACCTGATAGTTCGGGCCAGTGTCGGGCAGTTGCTGGTTCGGGTGCAGGCCGCCAGCGGACACGTCGACGAGGTCGACACCGCGGTCTTCGAGGTCCTGCGCGAGGCGGGCCGTCTGTTCGATGTCCCACGACTCTCGGTCAGGGAGCCAGTCGGTCGCAGAGACACGGACGAACACGGGTTTCTCGTCGGGCCACACCTCGCGGACGGCGTCGACGACCGCTCTGACGACACGGGTCCGGCTCTCGAAGTCGCCGCCGTAGCGGTCGTCCCGCTGGTTCGTCACCGGCGACAGGAATTCGTGCAGCAGGTAGCCGTGGGCAGCGTGCACTTCCGCAATCTCGAATCCGGCGTCGAGCGACAGTTCGGCCGCGGTTCGAAAGTCCCCGACGAGTTGCTCGACAGCCTCGGTCTCCAACGTCTCGACGGCCTTCCCGTCGTCGTAGGGGTACGCCTCCGCCGATGGTGAGGGTGCGACCCAGCCGCCCTCGTCGGGGTCGACCGGTTCAGAACCGTCCCACGGCGGTGCCTTCGAGCCCTTGTGGCCGGCGTGGGCGAGTTGAATGGCCGGCACGGACCCTTGTGACCGGATGAAGTTCGTAATGGGTGCGAGTGCATCGGCGTGGTGTTGGCTCCAGATACCGAGGTCGTCGGGTGAGATGCGCCCTTCTGGTGTGACGGCGGTCGCCTCGGTCATCACGAGGCCGGCACCGCCGACGGCACGACTGCCGAGGTGTTGCTGGTGCCAGTCCGTCGCCAGCCCGTCGCCGGCGCAGGAGTACTGGCACATCGGGGAGACCATCACTCGGTTCGGAATCGTCGTCTCGCGGACCGAAAGCGGCGCGAACAGGTCACTCATCGGCGGGGGTTGGGCAGCATGGGAAAAAGCGACTCCGGAGGCCGGGGGGATTGCCGGAAGGGAAACGGTGCGGGTGGCGGCGGTGGCTGCCGACCGGGAAAGACCGGGCTTATCGCGGTGGCCACGGAACGCCCCCGTATGAACTTACAGGACACCTTCGGCACCGACCGCCCGGTCGTCGGGATGGTCCACCTCCTGCCGCTGCCGGGCGCACCACGTTTCGACGGCGACCGCGCGTCTGTCCGCGAGTCGATGTTGACCGACGCCCGCGCGCTCGAAGCGGGCGGCGTCGACGCCATCATGGTCGAGAACTTCGGCGACGCGCCGTTCTACCCGGACGACGTGCCGAAGCACACCGTCGCGGAGATGGCCAGCCTCTGTACCGAACTGATCGACGCGGTCGACGTGCCAGTCGGCGTGAACGTGCTGCGAAACGACGCCGAGGCCGCGCTCTCCATCGCGGCGGCGGTCGGCGCACGCTTCGTGCGCGTGAACGTCCACACCGGCGCGACGGTCACCGACCAGGGATTGTTGCAGGGACAGGCTCACGAGACGATGCGTCTGCGCGAACGACTCGACGCGGACATCGCGGTCCTCGCCGACATCGCGGTGAAACACGCGACGCCGCTTGGCGACCGCCCGATGCGCGAAGAACTGGCGGACGCGTGCGAACGCGGCCTCGTCGACGGTGTCGTCGTCTCCGGTAGCGGGACCGGTTCGCCCACGTCACACGACGTGCTCGAATCCGCCCGCGATCTCCTCGACGAGCGGTTCCCCGAAACCCCACTGTTCGTCGGTAGCGGCGTCACCAGACAGAGCGTCGGACAGACGCTGGAACTCGCCGACGGTGTCGTGGTCGGGACGGCGCTCAAAACCGACGGCGAGACGACGAACCCGGTCGACGAAGCACGGGTCAGTGACCTCGTACGTGCAGCGAGACGGTAGCGAAGCGGACTCACGAACGAGCGACTGGGTGACAGTCGGGCAGAGTCGAGACGGGGATGAGTCGAGAACTGGGTCGGAACCGGCGGTTCATCTAGCGGGACGGGTGGGCAAAAAATCGGTCGCGTGTACTCATTCGACTGGGACGATTGGCGCCTTCTCGAACACCAGTTCGAGGATGCCGTTCGTGTATCGCATGCTGCTCGGGTCGGTCTCGACCGTGGCCGGCAGCGAGACAGACCACTCACCAGCGTACGGGTGCGAGACACGCAGCGATGCGGTTCGTCCTGTGCAGCGAATCGCAATGTCGTCGCGGTCCACCCCACCGGGGACGTCGGCGACTACGTATACGTCGTTCTCCTCCTGATAGACACTCCAGAGGATGCGGTCCGATAACCAGTTGCTCCCCCCGAAGTGACCCTCCAGTGCGTTACCGAAGAGTCGCTCGAACTCGTCGAAGAAGGGACCCATATCGTCCCTCCCGCCGGTATCCATACATATGGTACGCTGTACCACGGTATAGCTTTCACGCTTCAGAGTCACGAAAACATCAGCGCATCACCTCGATACTACCCGGTAACCCCCTCTCCGTTGCGTACCGAAGTTTCCCGTCGTGAGAGAAAGGCGCGACCTCTCAGATGCCGGTTACGTGCTGGCATCACCCGCCAGCTAGTCGCGGTTACGTGCCGCCGTCGGCGCGCCGGTTGATGTCGACGTGGTAGTACTGGAGCACGTCACGGCCGAGCAGTACGGGGTGTTCCATGTGACTGCGGTCTTCCACGCTGGCCTGCACGGTGTGGCGCTCGCCGCCGAGGTCGACGACTACGTCGACCATCGGGCGAACGCGACCGCGTTTGACGCTCCCCGAGCGCACGCGGATACTATCTCTGACCGGGCCAGCCCCGATGCTGGCGGCGAGTTTCGTGTCGATGCTGGTGCGACCGGCACCCGTGTCTGACTTCGCGTACACCGTCTCGGCACCGCTCGTCCCGATGACGGTGACCTCTTCGATGTAGCCGACCGACGCCTGCGTACCGTCGTCGTCGGCCGAACTCGGCGCACAGTCCGGCGTGGAGTCGTCGAGCGACGCGGCGAGTTCGCGGACTCGCTCCTCGTCGACGCGTCCACCTGCGCGTTCGATAGCAAGTTGGGCGATGTACGGCGCAGGTGAGTGCCCCGTCGCTTTGTAGAGGCCTTTGAACCCCGCGGTCGGGTTCACTTCGAGGACACACCAGCCGTCTGGCCCTTCGACGAGGTCGACGCCTGCGTAGTCCAGCCCGGTCAGTTCTGTCGCGTCGAGGGCCATCGCCACGACCTCGTCGGTGAGGGCGTCGCTCGCGTCTTCGACGTCGCCGCCAAGGGCCACGTTCGTCCGCCAGTCGCCCGGCGGTGCGTACCGGAACATCGCCCCGACGACATCGTCGCCGACGACGTAGACACGCAGGTCTCTGTTACGGCCAGCCTCGTCCGTCGTGTCCGCCACGTACTCCTGTAAGAACGCCTGTTTCAGGCCCACTGTCGGTGTCTTCTTCTCCTCGGTCCCGACCAGCCACGTGCCGGCCCCGTTCGTCCCGATTGCGGTCTTGTAGACGGCCTCTGGGGCGAAGTCGGAGAGCGCCTCGTTGAACGCGTCGTACGAGAGCGAGAGGAACGCGTCGGGGACTGGGACGCCACCTTCGGTCAGTGCGAGCGCAGTCCCGTACTTATCGAGCGCCGTGAGCGTCTCCTGGGGGTGGTTCAGCGTCGGGCGGAGCGTGGCGAGCCTGTTCGCCAGACAGAGCTCCTCGAACGGTGCTTCCGACTTCGAGAGGAGCAGTCGGTTGACGACCACGTCGACCTCGGGTACCAGTTCCGGCACCCCGTCGCGTATCCGAATCGCGGTGTTCTCTTCGCGAAGCCACTCGGCGCGGGCCCCGAGCGCCGTGATGGCGTTACAGATAGCCCTCGTCTCTGCGCTGCTGTGGAGGCTGAGGACTCCCACCGTCGGAGTCGCCGTATCGGTGTCCATAGGACAGGTACGTGGGCCGACTATTTCAGACCCCCGTCGATTTCGGGACGTGAGCCGTCAATCGTCGACGATGATCGGCTCCTTGTGGCTGATTTCGGTTCCGAGTACGTCGAGGAACTGCGAGAGCCAGTCAGGGTGGTCGGGCCACGCCTGCGCGGTGACGAGGTTCCCGTCGGTGGTCACGCCGTCGTGCCACTCGCCGCCGGCGGCTTCCACGTCGTACTTGAGTGCCGGGTAGGCGGTACAGCCGTACCCCTCGACGACGCCTGCAGCAGCCAGAATCTGCATCCCGTGACAGATACAGGCGACGGGTTTGTCGGCCTCGAAGAAGTGCCGGACGACGTCGAGAACTTCGTCGTAGTTCCGAAGGTATTCCGGCGCTCGGCCGCCGGGGATGACGAGTGCGTCGTAATCAGCAGGGTCGATGTCGGCGAACGTCGCGTTCAGCGCGAAGTCGTGCCCGCGCGATTCGAGGTACGTCTGGTCGCCCCGGAAGTCGTGGACGGCTGTCTTCACCGTCTCCTCGGCATCCTTCTCGGGACAGACCGCGTGGACCTCGTGGCCGACGGCCTGGAGCGCCTGAAACGGCACCATAATCTCGTAGTCCTCCACGAAGTCACCGGCCAACAGCAGGATTTGCTTGGCAGTCATGTGTCGGGTAACACCCGCGTGATACTTCGGCCAGCAGAGGCATAACTATTGGTACCATCGAACACGCAACGGAACGGTTTTACCAGCAGAAACAGCGACGACGAGACACACTCGAAACCGCGATTTGACTGTTCTACTCCTCTACGACGGTCGAATCGTCGCCGAGTGGCCCGTCGTCGAGCGGCGCGTCCTCGGCCACCGCCGAGGGACCGGCGTGGACCGGAACGAGCGTCGACACTCGTGCGTTTTCTTTGATACGAATACCGGCACCGCCGACCGACAGTGGCATCAGCGGGAGGTGCCCGCCGACGGTGACCGTCGAGTGCGACGTGCCCCGTGCCATGAGTTTGTTCCGCGGTTGGAGCAGCAGTCGGGCGTCGCCCTCGCCGACGAGGAGTTCGTTGTACTGCATGACGTACTGGCCCTCGTCCAGTTCCCACCAACCGTACTCGTCGTCGGGGTTTCGCTTCGTCAGCTCGTGTGGCTCGAAGCCAGCCTCTTCGAGTTCACTCTCGCCGAAGTCGATTCTGCCCGGTTCGACGACCTCGTGAATCGCACTGACGGTCAGGTCGATGCCGTGCTCTCGTACCTGCGTCTCCGGGTGAACGAACCCCTCCACACGTTCGACGATGTCCTGTCGCATACGCGGCGCTTGGAGGGCCACCCAGAAAAAGCCGACGCGGCACAACGGTTTTCACAGCCGGTTCCGTCTCCCCGGCCGTGAAACGTCGCCTGGGGCACCTCGTACTGGTCGCGTCCTTGTTGGCCCTGCTCGCCGTCGGGTTCGTAGACCCTCTCTGGACGGAACTCGGCTGGACGCAGGACTCAGATAACCAGCTATGGGTCGTAAAGGGCCTCCTCTCGGTGTCCGTCGCGGGCGGCACGTATGGCGTCTACCTGCTGGCGAGTCGCGCGCTCGACCGGGTAGTCAGGGACAAACGTCGCCGACACGACGTGCGCAGCGTCCTCCGCCTCTCCTTGCTGGTCGCTGCCGCCGTCGCTATCGCAGGTATCGTCTCCGGCCAGTGGGTCGGGGTGCTGTTCTCGCTCGGTATCGTCGGTTTCGCGGTGACGTTCGCCTTGCAACAGCCCCTCTCTTCCTTACTCGGCTGGGTGTACATCACGGTCAAGCGCCCCTACCACGTCGGCGACCGCGTCCGCATCGAAGAGGCCCGTGGCGACGTCATCGACGTGGACTTCCTCGTCACGACGCTGTGGGAGGTCCAAGGCGAACTCGTGACCTCGCACCAGCCCTCTGGTCGGGTCGTCACCGTGCCGAACAGCATGGTGCTCTCCTCACAGGTGTTCAACTACTCGCGCGACGAGTTCCCCTACGTCTGGAACGAACTCGCGGTGCAGGTGTCCTACGAGACTGACCTCGACTTCGCGAAAGAGACCATGCGCGCAGTGGCGGACGACTACCTCGGCGACGAGATGGCCGCCCGCATCGAGACCTATCGGCGACAGCTCGACAGGACGCCGGTCGAACTCGAAGTGCATGACCGACCGACGGTGAACGTGAAGATGGAAGAGACGTGGGTCGTCCTCCGACTCCGGTATCTCGTTCACCCGAAGCGGATGCAGGCGACGCGGAACGTCCTGTACGAGCGTATCGTCGAGGCGTTTCAGGCCGAACCCGAGAAGGTGGCGTATCCGGTCGGACGGTTCCGGTAACGGTGACGAAGCGGTCTCGCGGCAGCGTGCTCACTGCGGGGCCGCGAAGGCGTGGAAGCCGTCAGCCGCTTTCGCGTACACCACCCCATCGACGGGTGTGATGCCGTAGATACCCTGTCGAACCACGTCGGTGACCTGCACCTCTGGCGTCGAGACGTACCAGAGTTCTTCACCGGTCACCGCGTCGATTCCCTCGATTGTGCCGCCACTCGCAGCGTACAACACGTCGCCGACGACAGCGAGCGGTCGCGAGGGCGTCCACGGCGTCGAGTCGCGCCGGTCGGTCCCGTCAGCTGGGTCGAGTATCTGCAGTCCGTCATCGCTCTCGACGAAGACGGAAGCTGAGGTCACGACGGGTTCACTCCCAGTCTCTGGACCGGTCCACAGCGTCGACCCGTCGGTCGCATCGACCACCGACAGTCCGGCGTCGTGGTGTTGGACGTACACCCGCCCGTCGGCGACGACCGGGTTCGTCCACCGCTCACCCGCCTCTGGGACGTGAAACACCCGCTCGCCAGTCTCGGCGTCGACCGCGTGCAGCCCGTCGATTGCTGCGACGTAGACCACACCGTCGACGACGGCCGGGGTCGACTTCGTTTCGCTCTCCGTGTCGTATCGCCACAGTTCCTCACCTGTCTCGATGTCGAACCCCCGGAGGTGTGCTGGGACGGATTTGAAGCCACCCGAGTTGACGAAGACGCGCCCATCGGCGACGGCAGGCGCGCCCTGGATGCCGTCCATCTCGGGACCGCGCCAGAGGACTTCGCCAGTGTCCGCGTCACAGCAGAACACCTCGATGAACGTGTTCACGAACGCCCGCCCACTGACGAGCGTCGGCGGCGAGGAGACACCGTACGGGACCAGTGGCGTCTCGGTTCGTGTCTCGGCCGTCGACGGGTCACGGCCCACGAGACCGGTCGTGTCGTCGCCGACCATATCGAGGTTGTACAGCGTCCCGTCGGCCATCGCGGCGGTCCCTCCCGCGTCCAGCACCCACGTCTCCTCGGCCTCGCGGAGACCGGTCCCATTCGGGCTGTAGCCGGTGTTTCCGGCGTCGAAGCCGAGTTGTGGCCACGACCCGCTCGCCGAGACTGGTGGTTCACCCGGTGGTTTCGTCTTCACGCGCTCGTCGATGTCGGAGTGTGTGGCCATTTTTGATTCGGCCGTCGTCGGAACGGTCGTGTGAGTGGGCGGCTGGCTGGTGTTCGTTCCGGGTGACCCAGAATCGGTACAGCCTGCGAGGACGCTCGCACCCAGGACGCCGAGGAGGCGGCGGCGGGTTGGAGACATACGGAAAGAGTCAGACTATCTGGATAAGTGCTTTCGGCAAGATGAAATTTCTATTGCACGGTACAGATTGCCTCCCCAGCAGGTAAATCGGTGCCCGTCGTCGTGGTCGGTATGACCGATGAGTACGACGTCATCGTCGTCGGCGTCGGCGGCATGGGGAGTGCGGCCTGCACTCATCTCGCCGAGCGTGGCGTGGATGTCCTGGGAATCGAGCGATTCGGCGTGCCGCACACGAACGGCTCGTCCCACGGCTCGACGCGCATCATCCGCAAGGCGTACCACGAACACCCGGACTACGTCCCGCTGGTCGAACGCGCCTACGAAAACTGGCGCGACCTCGAAGCCGCGACAGACCGGGACCTGTTACACGTCACTGGCTCGGTCTGTGCCGCGCCCGCCGACGGCGACCTCGTCGCGAACGCCCGGCGCGCCTGCGAAGAACACGGCCTCTCGTACGACGACCTCACGGCGAGCGAACTGAACGACCGCTTCCCCGGCTACGGGATTCCCGAAGGCTACGACGCGCTCTACCAGGCAGACGGTGGCTTCCTCGACTGCGAACGAGCAGTCATCGCGCACGTCGAGCGCGCACAGGCTGCCGGCGGGACGGTCCACGCACGCGAGAAAGTCACTGCGTGGTCGGTCGACGAACCAGCGGGCGACGCGGAGGAAGGCCGGGTCACGGTCGAGACCGAGCGCGGCACGTACACCGCCGACTCGCTCGTCCTCGCGGCGGGCGCGTGGAGCGCGAACCTCTTGCCCGACCTCGCCGGTGACGCCATTCCGGAGCGACAGGTACTCGGCTGGTTCCAGCCGCCGGAGCCGAGCGACTTCACTCCCGAGACGTTCCCAGTCTTCGTCACCGAAGCCGACGACGGCACCGAGTACTACGGCTTCCCGCGATACGACCGCCCCGGCGTGAAAGTCGGCGTCTATCACCACTTGCACGAGAAGGCAGACCCGGACGACCTCGCCGACCCGACCCGCGAGGACGAGCGCGAACTCCGGCGGGTTTTGTCGGACCACTTCCCCGCTGCCGACGGGCCGACGATGGGCCTCTCGTCGTGCATGTTCACGAACACACCAGACATGGACTTCGTCGTGGATACGCTCCCGAACCAGTCGAACGTGGTCGTCGCCGCGGGCTTCTCGGGACACGGCTTCAAGTTCTCCAGTGCCATCGGGGAAGCACTTGCAGACCTCGCCACCGACGGCGAGACCGAGTTGCCTATCGATGGGTTCGCCATCGACCGACCGGCGCTCACTGACGCCTGAGCGATTCCGTCCCTCTCCCGACCCCACAAACGCTTAGGTGGCCACCGTGAGCAGGCCAGATATGGACGTTCCATCGGACCAGATCGCCCGCTTCGTCGCCGCGACCGCCGCCGAACCGAACGCACTCGGCCGCGAGATGGACGAGTACGCCGCGGAACACGACTTTCCACACGTCGGGCCAGAGGTCGGCGGCCTCCTCCGCATGCTCGCGCGCATGGTCGACGCGAAGCGCGTCTTCGAGTTCGGCTCTGGCTTCGGGTACTCGGCGTACTGGTGGGCACAGGCGCTCCCCGACGACGGCCTGCTCGTCCTCACGGAGTTCGACGCGGACGAACTCGACCAAGCGCAGAAGTTCATGGCCCGCGGCGGATTCGGCGACATCTGTTACTACGAACACGGGGACGCGCTCGACGCCATCGACGACTACAGCGGCCCGTTCGACTGCGTCCTCATCGACCACCAGAAACACCGCTACGCGGACGCGTTCGAGGCGGTCAAAGAGAAAGTCGCACCCGGCGGCATCGTCGTCGCCGACAACGCGATGACTGCCGGCCCAATCGAATTCGAGACGTTGCTCGCGCTGGTCGAAGGTGAATCAGTCACCGACGATGGGACTTCGGTCGACGACGCGAACGAATCGACGCGTGGCGTCTTCGAGTACCTCGAAGCGGTTCGTAGCGACGACGACTTCGAGACGGTCGTCCTCCCCATCGGTGAAGGAATCTCGGTCAGCTACCGCAAAGAGTGAGTCGAGACAACGGAGTCAGGACGACTGTCTCAGAAAAATCGGCTGTTCGGTCGCGAGTCGTTACTGCTGGCCGTCAGCTTCGGGTTCGGTCCCGAACTCGAACGTCGCACTCTCGCTAGCCGCGCCCTCGTCACTCGACTCGTTTCGGGCCGCGTCGTCGTGGACTCCATCGACGAGCGCGACACCCGCGGGCGCGGCCGGTTCGTCCGGTTTCGCGCCGTCTGCCACGTCGAACGTGTCGACCTTCACGGCGAGGGCCTTCGCCCGCTGTGCGAGGTGTTCGATGCGCCCGGACACATCCGTCAGGTTCGCCGTCTGTTCCTCGGCCGCGGCCGCGACCGTCTCCGACTCTGCAGAGGTCTGGGCTGCGATGCTCGTCGCCTCTTCGACCATGGCGACGACCTCTTCGGTCGATGCTGCCTGTTCTTCGGTCGCCGCCGAAATCTCCTGCACGCCGTCGTTCGTCTGGTCGGCGTTGCCCGCGATTTCGTCCAGCGCGCTCGCCGCGTCGTGGACGCTCCCGGCGTTGTTCGCGACTTTCTCCTTGGTCGCCCGAACCTCCGCGGCAGTCCGGTCGGTCTCGTCGCGAATCCGTTCGAGACGACTCTCCACGTCGTCTGCGGCGTTCTTCGTCTCCTGTGCGAGTTCTTTGACCTGCTGGGCGACGACTGCGAACCCGTCGCCGTCCTCGGCCGCGCTCCCGCGAGACGCCTCGATGTTGGCGTTCAGCGCGAGCATGTTCGTCTCCTTCGCCACGTCGGAGATGAACTCGACGAGTTCGTCGATTTCGGCCATCTCGGATTCGAGTGACTCGATTGCGGCGACCGCACTCTCGGACTCGTCACCGATCTCTTCCATCCCGGTGATGGCTGCTTGTGCGGCTGTACGACCTTCGCGGCCCGCCCGTGCGGTCCGCTCTGCGACGTCTGCCACGTCGTTGGTCGTCGCGGCGATTTCTTCGGTAGAGGTCGACAGGTTCTCCATCTCCTGATTGGTCGACCGGAGGCTGTCGAACTGGCGGTCCGAACCGACCGAAATCTCTTGGACGGATTCGGTCACCTGCTCACTGGCGCTGCGGACCTCGCTGGCCGACACCGCTGCGGCCTCGCTGGCCTCGCGAACCTCGGACGCGAACACCTTCGTCTCGCCGACGGTCGTCTCCAGTTCGTCGAGCATCTCGTTACACGACTGTGCGACCGAGGTCATCGCCGAGGACCGACTCTCCGGGTCGAGTCGGCGAGTCAGGTCGCCGTCGGCGACGGCTGTCATCGTCGCGTCGTACTGGCTCGCCTTCCGCTCTAAGTGCTGGCTCAACTGCTCGGACTGGTGGCGGGCCGCTTCTGCCGCCGACCGAGCCGACTCCACCTCGTCGATTCGGTCTTTCAGCGACGCGCGCATTTCGTCGAACGACCGGCCGAGGTCACCGATTTCGTCGGCGCGGTCGGTCGGAACGTCGGCGTCCAGATTCCCTCGCTGCAGCTGTTTCGCGGACTCAGAGAGCGTACCGACCGACCGAACCGTGTTCCGGCCGAGCGTCAGTCCGAGGACGGCCACACTGGCGAACACCAGACCGACGAGCAGCATCATCTGGTTCGAAATCGCGTGTTGGAGCGCGTACGCCTCGCTCGTCTGGACCCGCGCCGAGACGGTCCACGGGACGGTTTCGGCCGTCGTGTAGCCGACCGCCAACGACTGCGACTTCGACTCCGCGTCTGCCTCGAACCCATCGCCTGCCATCTCCATGGCCATCGGGTCGACGCCGAGCAGGTTCGCGTCCTCGCTGGAGGACATGACCACTTTCCGGTCTGCGTTGCTGACGACGGTCTCCCCACCTTCAGGGCTGTGAAGCAGACTCTCGCCCAGCGTCTCCATGTCCGCCATCGTCACGATTGCCTGGTTCTCCTGGCCCTGCACTTCGGTGACGAACATGACGTACGGCGACCCGTCGTCAGCGAGTTGGAACGCATCGGAGACGGCCACCGTCGGTGTGTTCTCCCCGGTCATCGCCTGCACCCGTTCGAGCACCGGATCTTTCACCTGTGTCTGTGTCTTCATCGCGCGACGCCCGCCCTGTTTGAGTTCGATTTCGCCGTTACTGGAGTCGACGAGGTACGCCGCGGTGACGTGCTCGTTCCGCTGAACCGTCCCCCGTAACTCGTCCTGAATCCGCCCGTAGGCGTCGTCCCGACCGCTCACGGTGGCGACGGTCACCCCGAGTGAGCGGGTTTTGCTGTTCATCGAGTCGAACCAGCCATCCAGTTGTCCCTGCTGCAGTGCTGCGTTCGTCGTCAGTTCTTCCTGTGTCTCTTCCTCCAGTGCGCTCCCCGCGTTGTCGTACACGTAGAAGCCCACCGCCCCGGCGACCACCGTCACTAGAAGCAACCCCATGAGGAACTTCGCGGCGTAACTGCTACGCAGTCGCGCCGGAAGCAGTGTTTGTGCGAGCGTGCCCATCGAGTGAGGACTGCCCGTGCAGCACCGTAAAAGTTTCTGGAAAATTATATGTTTGTGTACCTACTTGTACGTCGAACTCGTGGCGTGATTGTGCGTCAACTGGTTTCACAATAGACCGCTGTACCCGCTATATTTCGTGGGTAGAAGTGGCCAACAGATTTATGGCCGTTATCGAGTAGTGGAACCGCTGGGTACAAAGATCTTACCCAAAATCGGAATATGACGGGAAAATTATGTTTCTTGCTGTCGGCGATTCACCGTTCAGAAACGGAGAGATATTCTTTCGGTCGACTTCGTCGCTACTCCTCACGGGTCGCTGGCGCTCACCATTCAGAATCCGAGAACTTCGCTTCGCTCAGTTCTCGCCTTTCCTCACGGGTCGCTACGCTTTCCGTTCGGTAACTGAGATTCTCACTCGCAGCGCTCGCTCCGAATCTCCCTACTGCTCGCGGCTACGCCGCTCGCAATTACGAGGCGCGCTGTGCGCGCCTCGCTACTCCTCGAACCCGTCTTCGAACTTGAACGTCCCGTTGCGCTGGACGACCTCGCCGTCGACTTCGATGTACGAATCCTCGCTCATGTCGACGATCATGTCCTGATGGGTGACCGAATCGTTGCGCTCGTTGCCCTCGCCGATGTTCTCTTCGTAGGCGCGGCCGGTCGCCATGTGGACCGTGTCGCCCATCTTCTCGTCGAAGAGCATGTTGTAGGTGAACGTGTCGATATCGCGGTTCATCCCGATGCCCAGTTCGCCGAGGCGACGCGCGCCCTCGTCGGTGTTGAGGACGGCGGTGAGTGCGTCCTCGTTCTTCTCGGCCGAGTGCTCGACGACCTCGCCCTCTTCGAAGCGGAGGTAGACGCCGGTCACTTCGCGACCCTGTGCCATCAGGGGCTTGTCGAACAGGACCTCGCCCTCGACGGAATCGGGAATCGGCGCGGTGAACACTTCGCCGCCGGGCATGTTGTTCTGGGCGGTGTCGTTGATGGTCTTGTTCCCCGTGATGGACATCGTGATGTCCGTCGTCTCGCCGGAGACGATGTGGACCTCGTCGGCGCCGGTCATGATGTCGACCATCTGCTCCTGGAACTCGCGCTGTTCGTCCCAGTCCTTGTTGATGGCACCCCAGACGAAATCCTCGTACGCGGGCGTGCTCATCTCGGCCTTCTGCGCGTCGCCCGGCGACGGGTACTGCGTGACGACCCACTTCGAGTCCATGTACGCCTCCTGAATCTGCTTCATGTGCTGGGCGCGAGCCTGCGTCTTCTCCGGCGGCACGTCGCTCGTCTCGTACATGTTGTCAGACCCCTTGATAGAGATGAACGCGTCTGTCGCTTCGGCCATCGCGAGGGTGTGGTCCGGCGTGCTGAAGTCGTCGGGATCTGCCGCCATCATGTACGCGCGGTGAACGCGAGAGTTCGTGAGGGCTGTCGACGGATTCGCACCCTTTTCACCGAGCAGTTCGGCGATGGCGACGGCGAGGTCTTCCGCCTCCTTCGGACCCCGAACGATGACGTTGTCTCCCTGCTGGATGTCGGCACAGTCCGCTACGAGAATCTCCGCGTGTCGTCGAACACGTTCGTCCATGACACACAGTGCCAGAACCGCGACCATTATCGTTTCGAAACGAAATGGGTTCAGTGACTCCCGATTCGTGTCCTCGAAACGTATAAGTCCGTTTGGTTGAACATATCTGACGATGCCTTCCAAACCCGAGGAGGCCTCCATCTCGTGGGGGCTGCTCGCCTATTTCCTGTTCCCACTCGCGGCCGTCTTCGTCGGCGTCCTCGAAGCCGTCGTGTTCGCCGCGCTGTTCGTCTTCTTCACGTCCGAAGACGACGATGCCGAGACGAAGGCAGCCGAAGCGTAGCCCGCATACGGACGGTTTACCGTCGGCTTCTACCCTTTCTGAGTGACCGACGAGACGAGGCGTGTCTTCACTGCGACGACCGTCGACTGCCCGGCTGCGGGTCGACGTGCGGTTTCGCCATGAGGTCGTCGAACGGCTGTTCGTCGAGCCACGAAAGCAGCGCGACGAGTTGCTCCGTGGCGGCCTCGAACAACTGTTCGCCCGTCTCCGGCGTCGCGTCGGTCTGGTCGCCAAAGACCCCGTTTGGCGAGTTGTCGATGGCGTCGTAGTAGTTGCGCGCCCCGTGGACCGTCGGCGTCCCGTCTTCGAGGTGGACCCGACCGCCGTCTCGGGCCTCCTCCAGTTTGTCCTCGTGAACGTTCTCCGGGTCGATGTGGAGCATCATCGCCGTCTCCTTCGGCCCGCCGTGTGGCCCGTTGTGCTCGAACAGGTCGTCGACGAGTTCGGGAATCGACTCGTCCCACATCCACTCAACGGCGTAGGCGGCGCGGTCCTCGCGGAGGCGACGGCCGACCTCGCGGAGGTGTTGCATGTTCCCGCCGTGGGCGTTCACGTAGAGGATGCGGTCGATGCCGTGTTTCGTGAGGTTGCGCGAGAAACTCTCGACGTAGTCGCGGAACGCCGGCGGGTCGACGGACATCGTCCCGTGGAACTGCATGTGGTGCGTGCTGACGCCGATGGGGATGGTCGGCGTGCAGAGGTAGCCAGTTCTGTCTGTCGCCTCGCGGGCGAGTGCCTCAGCAATCATGTGGTCGGTGCTCTCGGGCAGGTGTGGCCCGTGCTGTTCGGTCGACCCGAGCGGGACGACGGCCAGCGACTCTTCGGCGACGTAGTCTCCGAGGTCCGGCCACGTCTGGTCTGCGAGGTACATGGGCGTGTCTGCGAGTGGTGGCGACGTAACGATTCGGGCAGCGGCTAGTTGGTCGTCAGTTTATACGAATCGCTGCTACTTCTGGTCGGAGTGTGGTCGTCTCTGTCTGCGTCGAGTCGCAGTTCACGAACGCTGGTGTACATGACCGCCGCCACTACCTCCCCATCCGATTCGCACCGCTCACTTCGTTCGCGCTGCTCATCCCTCGCGCGACTTCGTGCTGACCACCTCACTGTGTTCGGTGGCCAGCACAGCGCGCGCCAGACCGGTCGTTCAGAAACCATCGCCCACCGTGTTCCAGCGAGTCGAGACACAATCGCTGGGCCGACTCGCCGTGGCGGACTCCTGATGAAGTCGAGAAACCCCACCAAGCGTGCTTTGTCAGCAACTATCAAGACAGTCCACTCCTAATCTCAGGTCATGCCAGGTGGTAGCAATCAGACGCTTCGGCCGTTCATGACGCGCGCAGCCAACCTGTTCGGAGACCGTGAAATCGTCTCTCGGACACACGAGGGCATGGTTCGGTACGATTACGAAGAGTACGCCGAACGGGTGGCCCAACTGGCGGGTGCCCTGTCCGCGGCTGGCGTCGACGAGGGCGACCGTGTGGGAACGTTCTGCTGGAACCACCACCGCCACTTCGAGGTGTACTTCGGCGTCCCGAACATGGGGGCGCAGATGCACACCATCAACCCCCTCCTCCCGGACCACCACATCGAGTACATCGTCGAGAACGCGGACGACCGCGTCATCTTCGTCGACGCGTCGCTCGCGCCGAAACTCGAAGGCCCAGCCCAGTCCGACGCCTTCGACGGCGTCGAGCAGTTCGTCATCATGGGGAGTGAGGTACCCGAGACCTCGCTCGAACCCGTCACAGACTACGAGTCGTTCATCGAGTCCGAGGACACGGACTACGACTGGCCGACCGTCGACGAGGACGCGGCCGCAGGGATGTGTTACACCTCGGGGACCACGGGGAACCCGAAGGGTGTCGAGTACACCCAGCAGATGATGTGGGCGCACACGATGGCGACGCTGCCCGACTCCGGTATCGGTATCGACGCCGACGAAGTCGTGATGCCGGTCGTCCCGATGTTCCACGTCAACGCGTGGGGGATGCCGTTCTCGACGACCGCCGCCGGGGCAAAACACGTCTATCCCGGTCCCGCACCGGACCCGGCCGACCTCGCGAAACTCATCGAGGAAGAGGGCGTGACACTGACAGCAGGTGTGCCGACGGTATGGCTCGGTCTGCTCGAATACGCCAGAGAGAACGAGGTCGACCTCTCGTCGCTGGAGCGCATCATCATCGGCGGCTCCGCGGCCCCGAAGTCCGTCATCGAGACCTTCGACAAGCAGTACGACGTGCAGGTGTTGCACGCGTGGGGCATGACCGAGATGGCCCCAATCGGTACCGTCGCGCACCTCAAACCCCACATGGAGGACTGGCCCGCGGAGAAGCGCTACGAGAAGCAGGCCAAACAGGGACTGCTCGTCCCCGGTCTGGAGATGAAGGTCGTCGACGAGGAAGGCGAAGAGGTCCCGCAGAACGGCGACGACTTCGGCGAACTGTGGGTTCGCGGCCCGTGGGTCACGACCGAGTACTTCGAGCGTCCCGACGCGAACGAAGAGGACTTCGTCGACGACCCGGCCGGCAAGTGGCTCAAGACCGGCGACGTCGTGAACGTGGACGAAGAGGGCTACATCCAGATCGTCGACCGCGCGAAAGACGTCATCAAATCCGGTGGCGAGTGGATTTCGAGTGTGGAACTGGAGAACGCGCTGATGGCCAACGACGCCGTCGCCGAGGCGACCGTCATCGGCATCCCGCACGAGCGCTGGCAGGAACGGCCCGTCGCGTTCGTCGTCCCGACCGCAGACGCCGACAGAGACAGTCTGCAGGCGGACCTGCTCGACGCCATCAAGTCGGAGTACCCGAAGTGGTGGGTCCCGGACGACGTGGTGTACATCGACGAGGTCCCCAAGACGGCGACAGGCAAGTTCGACAAGAAAGTGCTTCGTGACCAGTACGGCGACGAATCGAGTCTCGTCGACGGCAAGGCACCCGAAGAGGCCGCGCCGGACCAGAACGACGACTGACTCGACGGACCGACTGAGAACCGGCCCCGCGTTCCGGGGCTGCACGAGATTTTTCGGTTTCGATGGTGTCAATCGGCCAGCAAGCTTTATCCAGTCCTGTGCAGTGGTAACACCATGCGCCGCCGTGCCCTCCTCACTACGCTCGCGTCCGTCGGCCTCGCTGGCTGCGGAGCAGTCACCGACAGACAGACACGCGAACCGTTCGGCGTGCAACCGACCGACGTCCCACCGATGGTCGCCAAAGCCGGTGACCCACCGGCAGACCTCTCGCGGCTCGTCAGGTCGGACATCGCGGACCGAACCATCGCCGCCGTCTCGTTTCGTAACGAGTCTCGACTGGACGACTCCTGGATGCGGTATCGAGCAGGTATCACAGACGCACCGACTGCGGACAGTCCAGCAGGTGTGTGGGTCGGCGTCGAGAACACGAGTGACCGGACGAAGTCGCTCGAACTCGAATCGGTCGCTCCCCTCGAAACACCTACACCAGACACGTTCGCGAGGACGGCGAGCATCTTGCTGGTCCCCCGCGAGCAATAGGACTTCGACGAGGTGCGACCGGAGACACCGATGGATGGCTATTGGCGGGCCGCGGGGGAAGTCCCAACGTCGCTCTCGTCTGCGGCAGTGACGCTCGAACCCGGAGAGACCTACGGCCAGACGTTCGACCTGCTCGTGTCGGCCGACCACGACGGAACCATCCCGACAGGATTCCATCTCTGGTGGACCAGCATCGGAGAGATAGATATCGGACTCGAACTGTCCGTGTGGCCGACGAGTGCCGAGAAACCGGCGGAGTCGACGCTGTCGCCGACAGACCTTCCCGCGCTTCCCGGTGGAACGACGCACTGGTTCCACGACGCGCGAACGGAGGACGCGACGATGTTCGTCGAACCAGACGGGGACGACGTTCTCGAGTTACCGGAGAGTGTCTACGCGATGCTGCGAAACTATCGCGGCGAGAGCGTCTCGCTCGTCGGGCCGACCGTGTTCAAGCGCGAACAGGAACGGTGGGTGTCGCTCGGTTCGCCCGGGTACAACGGCATGGACATCGGTGTCGACGTTCCCTCACAGCACGCGTTGATGCGGCGAGTTCGACCGGGCGAATCCGTCATGGGCGCGCTCGCGGTCAAGTCACCACTGACGACCACTCCGGGCGGTGAGACCGTCTTCGTTCCATTCCTCAGGAACGGTCTCTACGCGATTCGCTGGTACGACTTGTCGGCTCAGCAGAACTACGCGATGACCATCTCCGTCGTCGGGGGTGGCGAACACCTGTCGACGCTCGCGCCGGGCGATTCAGCCGTCGTGACCGACGAGGCGGACGGGACGCTCCGTGTCCGGTCCGAACTGGCAGCCGACGCGGACCGGCCAGCCACGCTCGTTCTGAGTCGTGAAGACGGTGACGTGGATGCCCCCCGACTCATCCTGGAACAGGTCGGGCGGGTCCGTGGGCTGCAGAACACGCTCCCGTACCTGCGAGCCGACGTGGACCGCACTCGTGTCGAATTGACGACCAGTCTCCGTGCGGTCGATACGACCCTCGAATCGCTCGACTGGGACGCCGCCACTCCCGGGTCGTTCTCGTTCGACGGCGAGACCTACCGGGCGTCGACGCCGAAACCGAACCCTGCGAACTTTTATTTCGACTAACACTCTGGTAGGACTATGCGCCGCCGAACCCTGCTCTCCACGCTCTCCACCTCGGCGCTCGTCGGACTCGCTGGCTGCAACGCCCTCTCGGGTGACAGCAGCACGACGCGGCCGAACCTGGGCGTCGAGACGACACCGTCTGAATCGACGACGACGACACGACCAGTCGTCACCGACCCTGGTGAGACACCACAGCCCTGGACCCGTACCGAGAAGCCACAGCGAGTACTCGCCGCACTCGACCCGTTGCAGGTCGACGACGACGTCTCGGTCACTGCGGGCTTTACGAACACCGCGACGCCTGACCACCCGGCGACACTCCGAATCACGCACACGAACACCAGTGACACCGAAACCGAGTTCACCTTCGGGGGAACACCGCCCCTCTCTCGGTACGTCGCGACCGACGAAGCGACCGACAATCGGCTCATCCTCGCCCCGGTCACCGACGCTGAACCGACGAAGGCTGTCCGGTACTGGAACGACTGCTGGGAACCGCGGTTTCGCATCGTCGACCGCGACGACGAGACGCAGTCGATATCGCTCCCGCCCGGCAAGAGTGTCACTCACCGATACGCGCTCGTCACGCCGAACGACCAGACGGTCTGTCTGCCGGTCGGCCAGTACACCGTCGAGGCCGCCGCTGGCTGGCAACTGACGATTTCCGCGTTCAATCCGCAGGATAACCAACCCGGGACGTCGCAGTTCGAAGGGGCTTCAGTCCCTCCCTTGCCGGGTGAGGCGACCGGCTCCTTCTGGTACCACGAAGCGACAGCGGGTGATTCGTCGGTCTACCTCCGGCCCGGCACCGAACAGCTGGGCTTGCAGGACCGGCCCCTCTCGCTGACGCTGTGTAACTACGGGACCGCCGCGCTGACCTTCACTCCCGGGGAGTGGCACCTCTACAAACGCCACGAAGAGATGTGGAAGTACATCGGACCGTACGGGACACTTGACGGGGAAGCACTGCTCAGACCGGGCGAAACGGATACGATGCAGGTCCAGCTTTCCAACGGGTCGAGCGCCGCCTCGGAGACGTCGCTCAAGACGGTCGGTGGCCTCGGGCCGGGTCGGTACGCCGTAGAGCGGTCCCGACTCGACCCCACCCCACGCGACGGCACCAGCCAGCGAGTCGCCATGGCTGCGATGGTCCAACTCGTCGGCGACGCACCCGACCTGACTCCCATCGGCGTGACGGACACGACTCGGTCCGGGGAGACGCTCTCGGTGGCGACGGAGGACGGCGGGAACGTGACGGTGGCCGTCGAACGCCGGTCGCGCCCATCAGCTACTACGCTCCTGACAGAACAGGTGATGCAGTTCCCCATCCTCCGGAACACGCTGTCGTACCTCTCCGAGAGCGATTCGCTGTCGCGCGTCGACCTCCAGACCACCGGCGACAGGTTCCAGCTTCTCGTCGGGTCCACCATGGTCCTCGGTCTCGCCACCGACCAGACGGGTATCTCGTTCGGGTATCTGGGTGAGTCCTACCGACTCTATCGCCCGGCGTGACACGGTCACCCGAAAAATAAACTACAGAATTAGTTCACAGTTTTCCGCTGCCCAACCGTATTTGAGGCCGCCGTGCGAAGCGCCCTCATGGAACTGCTGGAAGAGACCGTGGTCCCCGAGGAAGCCCGAGCGGTCAAACAGGAAGCACGAGAGTTCGCAGCCGAGTACATCGAACCGAACGCGCAGGAGTACTACAAGTCTGGCGAGTATCCGACGGAGATTCTGAAAGCCGGGCAGGAAGCGAACCTCGTCGCACAGGACATCCCCGAGGAATACGGTGGTCGTGAGCTGTCCCTCCCGCAGATGCTCGCCATCACCGAGGAGTTCTATCGCGCCGACGCCGGCATCGCGCTCACCCTCCAACTCGCCAGCTTCGGCTGCGAGATGACCTACGAGTACGGCAACGAAGAACAGAAAGAGAAATTCCTCCGGCCCGTCGCCGAGGGCGAGCAGATCTCCGGCCTCGCAGTCTCGGAACCCGAGACGGGGAGCGACCTCGCCGGCATGAAGACGACCGCAGAGAAAGACGGCGACGAGTACGTTCTCAATGGGGAGAAGTATTGGATCGGCAACGGCGTCGAGGCCGATTGGGTGACCGTCTACGCCCGGACCGGCGACAACGAGGACAACAAGTACGGCAACCACTCCATCTTCATCGTCCCCACCGACACGGACGGCTACGAGGCCGAACACATCCCCGAGAAGATGGGCTTCCGGGCGTCGAAGCAGGCCCACATCACGTTCGACGACTGCCGCGTTCCGGAAGAGAACCTCGTCGGCTTCGAGGGCAACGGCTTCATGATGCTCGCGGAGTTCTTCAACCACGGTCGGGTCGTCGTCGCCGGCCACGGCCTCGGACTGGCCGCCGCCGCCATCGAAGAGGCGTGGGAGTTCGTCCACGACCGCGAAGAGTTCGGGCGAAAGGTGGCCGACTTCCAGTCCGTGCAGCACGACCTCGCCGACATGATTCTGGAGTTCGAGTCCGCCCGCGCGCTGACGTGGCGTGCCTGTGAGAAGGTCGCCGCCGGCCAGAACTCGGGCTACTGGGCGGCGATGGCGAAGACGAAGGCGACCGAGGTAGCGACCCACAACGCCGAGAAGGGGATGCAACTCCACGGCGGCCGGTCCGTCCTCGACGAACGACGCATCGCCAGGGTGTACCGCGACGTGCGCATCCCGGTCATCTACGAGGGCGCGAACGCCATCCAGCGCAATCTCATCTACCGGCAGGCCTGAGGTCGGAACCGCGACTACGGCCACGGTACCGCACCACACGGTAACCACAAGCGTCTTTATTCGAACTCGCCAACAGTTGCGATAACAGCGCAGATGTACGCGAGGGTTTCGTCGCCAGATTCGCCAGTCTGTTCGGGGGCACGGGTCACAGCATGACCCAGCGTAGCGTCCTCGTCATCAGCAACGACGCAGCGCTGCGTGAGCGACTCGCCGCGCCGCTCGAGTGGTCACACCCGAACCTGACCGTCTACACGGCGGCCGGCTTCGACGGCGTCATCGACCACCTCGACGACGGAGACCTCGGCTGCATCGTCAGCGACGCAGAGACCATCGCGGCCGCTCCCGCCGTCTTGCAGGCGACCCGGGAACGACACCCGAACCTGCCCCTGCTCGTCCTCTCCGAGTATCAGACCGAGCGTGGCGATGGGACGGCCATCATGGAGGTCGTCGACTTCCTCGACGGCATCGGTTCGCCAGGTTCGGACGACGCCTTCGCCGGGTGGGTGGCCAACGCGGTCGTCAGACAACCCGGCGGGGCCGGACCGCCCGGCGGGAACCGCCCGGAAGACATCGTCCGCGACGTGAAGCGGTCGCTGGTCGACGCTTCCTCGCCGATGGACATCGAAGAAGCAGTCTGCGACCAACTCACCCTCGGCGGCCGCTACACGTTCGCCTGGATCGGCGAGTACGACCGCGGTGAGGGTCAGGTCGTCCCGTGGGTGTCCGCGAGCGCGACGGACGACTGGCCGGTCAGCATGACCTTCCCGGTCAGACGCGGCGGCAGTCAGTCCGTCATCGAGCGCACACTCGCGACGCGTGAACCACAGTTCGTCGACGACATCGCCAGTCATCCGGCCGCCGTCCCGTGGCGCAAGGCTGCGACCGAACGTGGCTGTAACGCGGTCGCCATCGTCCCGCTCGCGGTCGACGACCTCCACGGGGTGATGGGTCTCTACTCGCGTGACTCCGATGGGTTCAGCGAGATGGAGGTGAGCGCGATTCGGGAAATCGGTGAGAGCGTCTCGCACGTCCTCGACACTATCGCCATCCGTGGTCGCATCGACCAGCAAGAGCGTGTCCTCAGACGGTACGAGCGTCTCGTCGAGACGGTCGGCGACGGCATGTACGCGCTCGACGCCGGCGGCCACTTCATGACCGTAAACAACGCCATGATGGCGATGACTGGCTACTCCCGCGAGGGACTGCTCGGCGAACACATCTCCATCGTCCTCGACGAGGAGTCCGTGCGGACCGGGCGGTCGGCTATCGAACAGATGGTCAAGGCTGGCTCGATGGACGGCGAGACGCACGAGGTGACCGTCCAGCCGAAAGACGGTCGCTCGTTCCCCGGCGAGGTACAGGTCGCACTGCTCCCCTTCGACGAGGAGTTTACCGGAACGGTCGGGGTCGTTCGGGATATCACCGAGCGGAAAAAGCGCGAGCAAGAACTTCAGCGCCAGAACGAACGCCTCGACGCCTTCGCCAGCATCGTCAGTCACGACCTGCGCAACCCACTCGGCGTCTCGCAGGGCTATCTCGACCTCGTGAAAGAGCAGGCCGACGACTCACTCAGTGAGTACCTCGGCCACGTCGAAGCGGGGCTCGACCGCATGGAAGACATCGTCGGCGACGTGCTGGCGCTCGCCCGACAGGGCCAGACCGTCACCGAGACCGAACCGACCGACCTCCGGTCGCTTCTCGAACAGGCGTGGGGGAACGTCGACACGAAGTCGGCGACGCTCACCGTGACCGATACGTTCACCATCGAAGCCGACCACTCGCGCCTGCTCCGGGCCTTCGAGAACCTCTTCAGAAACGCTATCGAACACGGCGGCGAGACGGTGACCGTCGAAATCGGACTGCTCGAACCGGCCACCCTCGACCCGGCCGACGGCCCATCACTGCTCGACGATGCGAGCGAGTTCGAGTTCCCCGAAGAGTCGGCTACGCCCGACCCCGAACCACCGACCCCGGACGGGTTCTACGTCGCGGACGACGGCGTCGGCATGCCGAAAGAGGTCCGCGAAAACGCGTTCAACTCCGAGTTCACCACGTCGGACGAAGGTCTCGGTATCGGACTGTGGGTCGTTCGAGAAGTAGCGAGTGCTCACGGCTGGACGACACGAGTTGTCGAGAGTGCCGAAGGCGGTGCGCGATTCGAGTTTACGCAGGTACAGTCGGCCTAACTACCGCCCGGGAGGTCCTGAAACGCACCGACGAAATCGTCGTGGTCTTGCATTCCGGAGACCGCGTCGTCGACTTTCGACTTGAGTTCGTCGACACGGTTACACAGTTGGAGGTACTCGTCGTTGTCTTCGAGTTCGCGCTCGGACTTCTCGGATTCGAGCAGCGATTTCTTCGAGACGAGTGCGTAGTACTCCTGAATGTCACTCTCGTAATCGGTCCGCGAGGTCACCCGCTCGACGACATCGAGTAGTTCGTCCTTCGAGACCGGCTTGACGAGGTAGTCGTCGAAGCCCATCTCGATGATGTCGAAGTCGGGGTCGACTGCCGTGACCATCACGACCCGGCAGTCGTAGCCCTCAGCACGGATGCGCTCTAAGACCTCGTCACCGGAGAGGCCGGGCATCCGTCTGTCGAGGAGGACGATTTCGACGGAGTCTTCCATCAACTGCAGTGCAGACTCGCCGTCGTACGCCGCCTCGACGTTGTATCGGGTCGTCAGCCAGGCGGCGAATAGGTCCGCCAGCCGGGACTCGTCGTCGACGACGAGCACCTCGAGGCCGTCTGTCTCACTAGCCTCTTGACCGTCGTTTTCTGCCACGTCAGGTCAATGGTGTCTAGGGTTCTTAAATGCCGCGCCCACAACTCTTCCTTCTGATATATATGTGTCTGTATAACAACTCCGTCGCTCGGTTTTACCGTCTCTGACCAGTCCTGTCGAGTCGAGAAGTCCGGAAACCCGGCCGATTCGCGGCGAGGGTGTGGTCTGTTTCCGGTCAGAACTGGCGAAGACTCCTCAGCGGTCTGTCGGCTCGTACTGGACTCGCAGGTAGTCGGTGAGGTGTGAGACCACTTCGTCGTCGTACGTCCAACTGCCGGCGAAGGTGTCGTCGTCGGTGGATTCCGCGAGGAGCCCACACGCCATCTCCTCACCACTCCCGCCGTCGAAGACGACGAACCACGTGTCGGCCAGCTCTGCCCTGTCTCGCGTGTGCGCGATGACGCCATTTATCGTCGGGAGGCGGCCGGGCTGCGCGTACACGTGAACGTCGAGCCCACGGTCGGCGAGACACTCGTACACTTCTCGCTGGTCCTGACTGTCGACGAGTGCACGCGCGCCGACGTGAATCGAGCCGTCGCCGACGCGGAACGCCCGGTCGGCGATTTCGCGGCTCATGGCGACGAGGTTGTCGACGTCTGCGTCGGTGACGGTCGTTCGGTCGAGTCGAGACAGGAGGCCGTCCAGCGAACCGCCAGTGACGGAAAGCCCGTCGGCGGTCGGCTGTGGTTCGTCGAGTAGGTCGTGCAGTTCGTCTGCCGTGAGAACGGTGTGGAACTCGTCTGGGCCAGTGAGTGTCGCAAACACAGGTGCATCGCCAGCCGGCCGGTCGACCCGCACGGTGAGGTCCCGGTCGGCGAAGAGTGCCGCAACGTCGGCCACGAACTGTGACTCGGGGTCGACGTTGCACAGCGTGAGCGTCCGCTGGCCACGGTGGACGTGGTCGATGACGTCGATGAGTTCCATACTGTCACGGTTCGTGTACAGTGAAAAGGCTCGATATCCTAACAATGTAGGCGAGCCAGTGGAAGATGGGCTGCTCACTGCCGAATCGCTGAACCTGTGGCAGCACGCCGCGTCGAAAAAATCGAGTCGAAAACCGGCGTCGGTGTCGTTACTTGCCTTCGAACTCGGGGTCGTCGTCACCGAAGAAGGCGTTGATGCCCTCGTGCACGTCGTCGGTGCCGACGACGTGACCGAAGCCCATGGACTCGATTTCGAGCCCGGCGTCGGTGTCGTCCCAGCCCTGTTCCATGGCGCGCTTCGTGTAGCGCATGGCGATCGGCGGGCCGCCTGCCAACTTCGCTGCGAGTTCGTGTGCTGCGTCCTCGAAGTCGCCCGGTTCGACGACCTCGTTCACGAAGCCGAAGTCGGCCATCGTCTCGGCGTCGAAGTGGTCACACGTGAAGATGATCTCCTTCGCGCGACCCATGCCGACGATGCGCTGGAGGCGCTGCGTGCCGCCCCAGCCGGGGAGCAGGCCGAGCTTGAACTCGGGCTGACCGAAGTTCGAGCGCGTCGTCGCGATGCGCATGTCGGCGCAGGTCGCCAGTTCCATGCCGCCGCCGAGACAGTAGCCGTCGATAGCCGCGACGACGGGCATCTCGGTGTCCTGCAGGCGACCGAAGGTCTCCTGCCCGAACTTCGAGAGTTCGACCGCGCCGAGCGGGTCCGCGCCGCCGCCCGCGATGCTCATGAAGTCGGCACCGGCGGAGAACGCCTTGTCGCCCGCGCCGCTGAGGAGGATGCCGCGAACCTCGTCGTCGTCTTCGAGGATGTCGAGTGCGGCGTCGAGTTCCTCGATGAGTTCCAGCGAGATGCTGTTCATCTGCTGCGGTCGGCTCAGTTCGATGTGGCCGACCTTGTCGCCGGGGTAGTGGAGTTCGAGGGTGTCGAAGTCGACCGTACCCTCCTCCTCGCCGCCGGCGTCACCGTAGAAGCCTTCGTCGACGAACGACTCGAAGGCGTCGAACGGCTCGTAGCGCGGGTGTTCGGTCTCTTCGTAGGCCGAGGTGAGTGCGCTGTAGAGTTTGTCCAGACCGTACTCGTCGGTGATCTTCGCGGGGCCCTTGGGCCAGCGACCGCCGAGTTTGACCGCGGTGTCGATTTCCGACGCGGAGGCCACGTCGTCACCGATGAGGTAGGAGACCTCGTTGGCGAGGACTGCGAGCAGGCGCTCTTTGACTTCGTCGTCGGTCTCGTCCATCGGGACGTCCGCGCCGTCGCCCTCGTAGTCGTAGAAGCCCTTGCCGGACTTCTGGCCGAACTCTTCGGCTTCGACCTTCTCGACCATGAGCGGGCACGGCTCGTACCGGTCGCCGAGTGCCTCGTGCATGTAGTCGAGGACGTGGTAGCCCACGTCGATGCCGACGTAGTCAGCGAGTTCGAAGCTACCCATCGGCAGGCCGAGGTCGAACTTCGTCGTGGAGTCGACCTCTTCCATCGTCGCCGTCCCGTCGTGGACGAGCCACGCGGCCTCGTTCATCAGGGGAACGAGGATGCGGTTGACGATGAAGCCGGGGACGTCCTTGCGGACGCGGACGGGCGTCTTGCCCATCGCTTCGGCGAGGTCCGCCGTGAGGTCCATGGTCTCCTCGCTCGTGTTCGCGCCGGAGATGACCTCGACGAGGTCCATGCGCACCGGCGGGTTGAAGAAGTGCATCCCGCAGAACTGGTCCTCTCGGTCGGTCGCAGTCGCGATTTCCGAGATGGAGAGACTGGAAGTGTTGGTGGCGAAGACGGCGTCCTCGGGTGCGTACTCGTCCACGTCACCCCAGACGTCTTTCTTGATGTCCATCCGCTCGACGATGGCTTCGACGACGAAGTCCGTGCTCTCGACGGCTTCTTCGAGGTCGACGATGGGTGTGATGCGGTCGAACGCGGCGTCGGCGTCCTCCTGTGTGATGGCTTCTTTCTCCGCGAGTTTGTTCAGGCTCCACTCGATCTTCTCGTACCCGTCCTGTACGAGTTCGTCGTTGATGTCGCGCAGGTTCACGTCGTAGCCGGCCATCGCGGCGACCTCCGCGATGCCGTGTCCCATGTTCCCTGCACCAAGAACTGTGATAGTGTTGACTTCGTCCAACTCCATGTTCGGACCGACAACTGGCAACGGTTTCAAGGTTTCCCCTGTCAAAACACAAAACGACAATTCGGTTTATTTCGGGTTACATAGATTTTTAACCCTGAATTGGTTAATAGTTGCTCATGGACTTCGCGCTCTCAGACGAGCAGAAACAGATTCGAGACGAGGTTCGGCGTTTCGCCGAGAACGAGATTATCCCGAACGCGGAAGAGTACGACGTCGAAGAGAAGTTCCCCTTCGACATCGTCGAGCAGGCCGCCGAGATGGGCCTGACCGGACCGTACATCCCGATGGACTACGGTGGCGCGGGCTACTCCATCCTCGACACGACCATCATCGTCGAGGAACTGTTCGCCGCAGACCCCGGCATCGCGCTGTCCATCGTCGCCTCCTCGTTCGGCTGTGAGGCAATCATGGAGTTCGGCAGTGAGGAGCAGAAAGAGCAGTTCCTCGAACCCGTCGCGCTCGGCGAGAAGATTTCCGGGGCGGCAATCTCCGAGCCCGACACCGGCTCCGACGTCGCGTCCGTCTCGACCACGGCCGAGAAGGACGGCGACGAGTGGGTCATCAACGGGAACAAGATGTGGATCACGAACGGGACCGTCGGCGACTTCTTCGTCATGCTCTGTAAGACGGACCCCGAGGCAGAGGGCCGCTACAACGGCTTCAGCCAGATCATCGTCGAGTCCGACCGCGACGGCTTCAAGGCCGACAAGATCACGGGGAAACTCGGTATCCGCGCGTCCGACACGGCCGAACTCATCCTCGACGACGTGCGCGTGCCCGAGGAGAACCTCGTCGGCACCCGTGGGATGGGCTTCCTCCAGCAGATGAACTTCTTCGACCAGACGCGTACCGCCGTCGCCGCGCAGGGCGTCGGTATCGCGAAGGGTGCTTCCGAGGCCGCGCTCGAGTACGCACAGGAGCGCGAGCAGTTCGACCGCCCCATCTCGGACTTCCAGGCCATCCAGCACAAACTGGCCGAGATGCACACGAAGACCGAGGCAGCGCGTAACCTGACGTACAAGTCCGCCTGGAACGTCGACGAGGGCAACGACATCACGATGCTCGCCTCCATGGCGAAGGAGTTCGCCTCCAACGTCGCCGTCGACGTGGCCAACGAAGCCGTCCAGATTCACGGTGGCGCGGGCTACGTGAACGACTTCCCGGTCGAGCGCTTCTACCGCGACTCGAAGATCACGCAGATCTACGAGGGCACGACCGAGATTCAGAAGAACATCATCGCGCGCGAACTGCTCGGGAAGGGCTTCTAACTCTCCCGAAACGGACAGTTCAGGCTTCTTTGGGGTCGGTGGGGCTTTTTTAGGCCTGGCTCTCGTGGCCAGTCGTAATGGCAGAGTTCGAATCATTCGACGAGGAGACGGAGTCGAATACGCCGTCTCTCACGTTCAGAGGGGGCCGTATCGCCAGTACCGTCCCACTGGCTATCTTCGTCGCCTGGGCTATCTTCCAGAGCGGCGTCCTCGGCGTCGGAGACACGAGTGGGCTCGTCGTCGGTATGCTCGCCGGACTCGTCGCGGGGCTATTCCTCGTGAAGGGTCCGTGGAAAGACTACGCAGACGCGATTTTCGACGGGATGACCAAGCGTGTCGCCGCGACGGCGGTCGTCGCGTGGCTGTGGGCGGGCATGTTCGCCAACGTCCTCCGCGCCGGCCAGTTCGTGAACGGCCTCGTCTGGGCTGCGGACGTGGCTGGTGTCGGCGGTGCCCTGCTTCCGGCAGTCACCTTCGTCCTCGCGGCACTGCTCGCGACCGGTATCGGGACCGGCTACGGGACGGCCATCACGTTTACGACGGTCGTCTTCCCGGCCGGCATCCTGCTCGGTGCGAACCCGACGCTGTTGTTCGCGGCTATCCTCTCGGGTGCAGTCTTCGGCGATAACCTCGCTCCCGTCTCCGACACGACCATCGTGAGTGCGGTGACGCAGGACGCCGATATCGGTGGCGTCGTCTCCTCGCGGCTGAAGTATGCCTTCGTCGCGGCTGCTCTCGCTTTCGTCGCCTACATCATCGCCGGCATGCAGATGTCTGGTATCGACGTGTCCGCGACGGGAACGAGTCTCGCCGACGAGGCGAACCCCCTCGGTCTCGTTCACCTCGTCTCGATGGGTGTGGTCATCGTGACGGCCATCAAGGGTCGCCACATCATCGAGGCGGTTTCGTGGGGCCTCCTGACGGCCATCGTGGCCAACCTCGCGCTCGGCCTCTCGACGGTGTCGGACATCCTCGTGTTCTACGCGCCCGAACAAACGAGTCTCGCCTCCGAACTGACGTGGCTCCCTATCGTCCAGCTAGCGACCGAAGAGAACCCCGTCGCCGTCGGCGGTGCCCTCTACGACGGTGCGGTTGGCTTCTTCCCGCTCATCGTCCTGACGCTGCTCATCGTCGCCGCGGCCGAGGTGATGATTCGCGGCGGCGGTTTCGCCGCGATTCAGGACTTCCTGCTCGACAAGGTGGCCACGACGGTTCGCCGTGCCGAGGTCACGATGGTGATGGGCACCGCGCTCGTCAACGGGATGATCACCATCAACACCGCGGCCGAAATCGCCATCGCGCCGTACATCGCCAAGGTCGGCGGCCGGTTCAACCTGAACGGCTACCGCCGGGCGAACATCCTCGACGCGAACACCTCGGCGCTCGGCTACATCTTCCCGTGGGGCGGTGGTCTGCTCGCCGGCTACGGGGCGATGACCAGCCTCGTCGAATCCTCACAGACGCCCTGGTTCACCCAGGCGATGGTCGTGAACCCAGTCTCCGTCTGGCCGTACGTCTTCCACGGCTGGTTCCTCGTGGGCGTGTTCGTCTTCGCCGCGTGGACCGGCTACGGCCGTGAGTACGTTCACGACCGCGAGTCTTCGGAGGTGTCGCGCGTATGAGCCTCCTCTCTTCGGTCTTCGCCGGATTCGGCCTGCGGTCGGCGACGCCGACGTTCGAGAAAGGTGCGGAGGTTCCGGTGTTCGTCACCGGGACCGACGACGGCGACGCCCTCGCGCGTGTGGGCGACTCACACCTACGGATAACCGGTGTCGAGAATCCAGAATCGCTCGTCGACGAGCGCGTCCGTGTCCGCGTCGAGTCCTTCGACGAGGAACACCACGTCGGTGAAGCGACACTCCTCGACGTGGTCGACGGGCGCGGGATTTAACCACCACCGGCGCGTCCGTTTTCGCGTGTCTGCTTCCCCCTACGACCAGCTCCGCGAGGACCCCGACCTCGGCCCGGTCGTCGACGAACACGGTGAACTGACCGTCGAATCGCATCCGGACCCGTTCGAGCGACTCGTCGTCGCCATCGTGAACCAGCAGCTCTCGGTCCAGTCGGCCGCGGCCATCCGCGAGCGACTGTTCGAGAACTTCGAGATTACACCGACGGCCTTGCTCGCCGCCGACGAGGACGGTCTGCGCGACGTGGGTCTCTCCAGTCAGAAGGTTCGCTACGTCAGGAACGTCGCCCAGCGCTTCGACGATGGCCTGTCGGCGGAGCATCTGCACGAACTGGACGACGAAGCAGTCGTCGACGAACTCACCCAGATTACGGGTATCGGTGACTGGACGGCGAAAATGTTCCTCATCTTCTCGCTCGGTCGTGAGGACGTCTTCCCGGTCGAAGACCTCGGGATTCGCAAAGGGATGAAGCAACTGTTCGGGGAGTGTAGCCGCGCCGAGATGGTCGACATCGCCGAACGCTGGGAACCGTACCGCAGTTACGCGAGTCTGTATCTCTGGCGCGTCGTCGACTGACTGGAGTCGCCGGTCGAGGCGACCCATCTGGCACACCAGTCAACTTCAGCGAAATCGCACTACCTTTTGTGGCCCGTCACGAGGAACCGATACATGCAACTCCGCGACGAGTCGGTGTCACCCGACGAGGATGGAGGCGAGCGCAGATGAGCGCCAGAGCGGACGTGCTCGCTGGTGTCCGCGCCACCGCGCCAATCCTCCTCGGTATCGTTCCGTTCGGGCTCATCGCTGGCGTGAGTGCGGTCGAGGCCGGACTGGACCCACTGCACGCCGTCGGGATGTCCGTCTTCATCTTCGCGGGCGCGTCCCAACTCGCGGCCATCGGTCTGCTCGGCGACAACGCGCCGTTGGCCTTCGTCGTCCTCACGGTCGTCGTCATCAACCTCCGGGTGACGATGTACAGCGCGTCCATCGCGCCCTACTTCCAGCGGTTCACGGCACGGTGGAAGTGGCTCTGTGCGTACGTGCTAACCGACCAAGCGTACGCGATTTCACTGACGGAGTTTCAGGAGACGACTCCCGAAGAGCGAAGCCGGAAGTGGTACTTCCTCGGTTCCGGGTTCACGCTGTGGGCCGTCTGGCAGGTGTCGACTATCCTCGGTGTCGTCGTCGGGGCCAGTGTCCCCGCAGGCCTGTCGCTCGAATTCGCGGTCCCATTGACGTTCATGGCCCTGTTGTTTCCGGCGCTCAAAGACCGGGGAACGTGGACCGCGGGCGTCGTCGCTGGCGCAGTCGCGATTCCGGCTGCCGCGCTCCCGTTCGACCTCGGCCTGGTGACGGCGGCAGTCGTCGGCATCGTCGCTGGGTTGGCGTTCGAGATTGTCGTTACAGATACGTCGACCGATGCTGCGGAGTCCCCTGATGGCACGCACGGGGACGGCGGTGGTCACCAGTGACGACCTACAGCGACCAGGCGGTTTGGCTCGTCATCCTCCTGGCGGGACTCGGGACGTACGCCATTCGCCTCTCGTTCATTCTCCTGCTCGGACGACTCGACGCCGTGCCCCCGCGACTCGAGACTGTCCTCCGATTCGTCCCAGCCGCGGTGCTGGCCGCACTGGTCGTCCCGTCCGTCGTCGCGATGGACCCCTCGTTCGGTCTCGACTACGAACTCACGAAGGTCGTCGCAGCCGTCGCCGCAGGCATCGTCGCGTGGCGGACGGAGAACGTCTTGGCGACCATCGGCGTCGGGATGGTGACTCTGTGGGTCGTCGGTGCCGCCTTCTAACGCTTGCTGCACGACGCAGTCGGACAGTTCTGAATCCTCACCGGTCGAGAGTAGTCGATATTGTGAGTAGTCTTTTGGCTAGACCAGAGTACGCTGGTACTACTTCGGTTTTGCTCGGGATACCGCCACGATATACTCACGTTTCCGAGAATAGAAAATACTACTCAGGGCGCCTCTAACGTATGTTTTCGAGTAACGGGCACTATTATCAGTGCCATTGAACATCACCGGAGAACCTACGAAGACCCAGTGTTTCCAACCCAGTGAATTAAGGGTTATGGCCACGACTCGACATATGAAGTCCGCCCACACGTAACATAGGGGGATGGGAACTATGGCAACGAAACAAGTGAATCAGATTTCGACGACGAAGCCGACCGAAACAGGACCGACCAAAGAGGAACTGTTCGAGGTCCTCTCGAACCGACGACGACGACAGACACTGGAGTACCTCCTCGATTGCGAGGATGGTGCCTCCACGAAACGAGAAATCTCACGGCAGATCGCCGCGTGGGAAACCGACCAGCCGCTCGAACTCGTCTCCTCCGACGAGCGAAAGCGTGTCTACATCGCCCTCCACCAGACACACCTACCGAAGCTCGACGATGCCGGCCTGGTCGAATACGAGTCCGCACAGGGAACGATACAACTGACAGACGCCTGTGACGGGTTAGAGGTCTACCTCGACACCGACGACGAACCAGAGACACCGACCTGCTGGGGGTCCAGATACGTCTGTATCGGCATCGGCGCGCTCGCCGTGACCGCTCTCGCGGCGGTCGGTGCGCTCCCCGTCAGTGGGTTCGCGCTCTCCGCTCTCCTCGCCGCGTCGCTCACCACGGCTGGTGCAGCGCAGGTCTACTCAGAAAATCACGACAACGTCGAGGAGATAGCTGCCGACTTGAACGGTCGAGCTAGCTGATTACTCCATCAGTTCTTCTTCTTCTTCGCGCTCGTCGCCGTCGTCACGGTCGACGCGCTTCGAGACGTCCACCTGATAGTTCGTCAGAATGTCGCGGCCGAGCAGGATGGGGTAGTCCATGTGCGACCGGTCTTCGACGCTGGCAGTGACCGTGTGCTGGTTCCCCCCGACACCGACCACGAGGTCGACGACCGGGCGGGACTTGCCCTGCTTCAGGCTGCCTGACTTGACGCGCATGACCGACTTGATGGGACCGGCACCGATGTCCGCCGCGAGACCCGTGTCGATACTGGTCCGGGTCGCGCCCGTGTCGGACTTGGCGATGACCGTCTTCGAGTCGGAGGTCCCGGAGACGACGACCTCCTCGGTGTAGCCGACGATGACCGGCTTGTCGGGCTTCTGTTGCGTCTCGCGCGGTGCGCACGAGGGCCACGAGTCGTCGAGCGTCGCGGAGAGTTCGCGAACGCGTTCGTCGTCGACTTCCCCGCCGACCTTCTCGATGGCGAGTTTGGCGATGTACGGTGCAGGCGAGTGGCCGGTCGCCTTGTACAGGCCTTTGAAGCCGGCGGTCGGGTTCACTTCGAGGACGTACCAGCCTTCGTCACCTTCGACGATGTCGACACCAGCGTAGTCGAGACCGACGACTTCGGTGGACTTCTTGGCGATGCGACGGACCTTCTCGGGGAGTTCGCCGGTCGCATCCTCGACCTCGCCGCCCAGTGCGACGTTCGTCCGCCAGTCGGTGTCCGGCGCGTAGCGGTACATCGCGCCGACGACTTCGTCGCCGACGACGTAGACGCGCAGGTCGCGGTGTCGCTCGCCGTCACGGTCGATGAGCTTCTGGAGGAACGCGTAGCGGTTGCCGACCTTCGCGTTGACGCGCTCGTCCGGGCCGACCTTCCACGTGCCACCGCCGTGGGTGCCGATAGCGGTCTTGTAGACCGCTTCTTCGCCGAACTCACCGCGGGCCGCGTTCAGTTTGTCGCCGTTGAGTGCGAGGAGTGCCTCGGGTACACGGATACCGTTGTCAGAAAGTGCCGCCGCAGTCGCGATTTTGTGTGTCGCTCGGAGCGTCGTGTGTGGCTCGTTGAGCATCGGTCGCAGGCTGTTGAGCGTGTTCGCCAGTCCGAGTTCCTCACACGGCTGTTCCGTGTTCGAGAGCAGCATCCGGTTCGCGATGACGTCGACGTCCGGTTCCAGTGTCACGCCGGGGCCGCCGACTCGCACGACGGTGTTCTCCTCACGCAGCCACTCTGGCTCGTGGCCCAGTTCTTCGACCGCGTTACAGATTGCCTTCGACTCCTTGCTGTTGTGAAGGCTGAGTACCCCTACTCGTACGCTGTCAGAATTATCCATATACGCTCAACTCACGGGCGGTGCAAAAACGTTGCTTGTCACGATTTCGACTGTCAGAGGTCCACACGCTACAGGTACGAGGCGTCCCACCGCGTCGGCTTCCTGCGATTTTCGCACTCGTTGCAGATGACTTCGCCCATACTGCTCATCGCCGTCTCGAACGATTGACACGCGCCACAGAACCAGCCGTACTTTCGGTCGCGGGCTTCGTCGACGTAGGCCTGATAGAACGGGCCGTTCGACCCGCGGTTCGACTCGCTGTAGCTCACGTACACCGCTCCGTCTTCGGTGTCGAACTCGTCGAGGGTCTCCCAATTCGTCTCGTCTGCCTCGCCAGCCCGGATGAAGACGTTCTCGCGCATCTCCGTGCCACCGATTTCGACCGTCCGTTCGCTCGCGTGTTCGTAGCCGTGTGCCTCGTAGAACTCGTTCCCGAGTTCGTTCCCTTCGAGGACGACACCAGCCAACTGCTCTGCACCGCGGTCCAGCAACTCCTCTTGCGTTCGGACCAGCAGTCGTGCGCCGATACCGCGCCCACGAGCGTCAGGATCGACGTGGAGCCACGTGATACGGCCCTCGACGGGTGTCTCACCCTGTACCTGTGCCTGCGAGAACGCGATGACATTGCCCGAATCGTCGCCGTCGTCGACCCCAACGAGTAACACCGCACCGTCGTCGGCGAGTTGCTCTTCGAGCGCCTCGTCGTCGTACCACTCACTGGCAGCCGTGTCGATAATCTCGGCGTCGAGGAAATCCTCGTAGGAGGTGTGGAGGGAACTGTCTGCGATGGCGCGAATCGACTCGAAGTCGGCGTCTGTGGCTTCGCGAATCTCCATAGCGGCCGGTACGACGTGCTATCATATAACGTTCTGGCCAAGCGGCGATATAGGCTGACCACGGCCATCGTCTGCCGTTGTAGCCGCCTGTTTCGACAGTCGCCGAGGGCCACACGGCTTTATACCCCCGGGACAGAAGACGAGTATGAGCAGCGACGCGGATTCGAACGACGGAAACGAGTCGTTCACCTACATCGGGGGGAAGGTGGACCCCGGTGAATCAGCGAACATACGGTACGGTATCAGCGAGACGTATCTCGGTGACCCGGTCAGGATTCCGGTCACCATCATCAACGGCGAACACCCGGGCCCGACTGTGTTTCTCTCTGCTGCGGCCCACGGCGACGAACTCAACGGTATCGAGGTCGTGCGCGAAGTCGCCCACGAGTGGCCGCTCGAAGAACTCCACGGTTGTCTCGTCTGTCTCCCGGTCCTCAACGTTCCCGGCTTTCTGGCCCAGCAGCGCTATCTGCCCATCTACGACCGCGACCTGAACCGGTCGTTCCCCGGCCGCGAGGATTCGACGAGTGCGAAGCGGATGGCCCACCGCATCTTCACGAACTTCATCGAACCCTGTGACCTCGGTATCGACCTTCACACGTCGACTCGCGGCCGAACCAATATGCTCCACGTCCGGGCCGACATGGCGGACGACGACGTGGCTCGCCTCGCTCGGGCGTTCGCGTCGAACGTCATCATCGGGAGTGACGGACCAGATGGGACGCTCCGGCGGGAAGCGACCGAGGTCGACTGCCCGACCATCACTATCGAGATGGGCGAAGCCCATCGCTTCCAGCGCGAACTCATCGACCGCGCACTCGACGGCGTTCGCAGTGTGCTCGCGGAGTACGGCATGCTCAAAGCGGAGTCGGTGCGCTGGCCCGGCTGGCGGACCATCATCGAGGGGCACTCCGAGAAGACGTGGCTCCGCGCCGACGCGGGTGGCATCGTCGACATGCACTTCGAGTGCGGGGCGCTCGTCCACGAGGGTGACCGCATCTGCACTATCACGAGCCCGTTCAAGACCGACAACGAGCCCATCTACGCCCCCTTCACTGGCGTCATGGTCGGTGTCCTCGAAAACCCGGTCGTCTACCCCGGCAACCCGCTCTGTCACCTCGTCGAACTCGACCGGAAGACGCTCCGTGCGGTCGAACGTGAGCAGTCCGCCCCGCCGGACGCACCGCCAGAGATGGCCTGACAGAATCGGTCACTGAAGTCGTCGGCGAGGACCGAAAATACCGGCCCTGACGGGGGCAGGTAGGAACTTTCTTTAAGATACGCTCCTACCCTCCGAACTGAGAGTATGAGCCAGTCTTACAATCGCGGCCTCATCGAGGACTTCAGTCGCTGGAAGGAGTTCTCGGCCGGGATGTGGGCGTGGATATTCCACAAATTCACTGGATGGGTCCTCATCGGCTACCTGTTCACCCACATCGCTGTTTTGAGTACCGCAATCTCGGCGAGTCAGAACGCATCGGCGAGCGAAATTCAGGCAGGAACGGACATCTACTCCCAGACACTGGGCACGCTGGAGGGCATCTTCATCGTTCGACTGCTGGAGGTCGGACTGCTGGCGGTCGCCGTCTTCCACATCCTCAACGGGATTCGACTGCTGCTGGTCGACCTGGGCATCGGCCTCGACTCGCAGGACAAGACGTTCTACGCGTCGCTCGTCCTGACGGGTGTCATCGTCATCGCGAGCGTCCCGACCTTCCTCGCCGGACTCGGAGGGGGTGCCTGACATGAGTGCAGGCGCACCTACTTCGTTCGAGCGTGGCGGCTGGGGCTGGCTGTTCCAGCGTATCACCGCGGCGTTTCTCGTCGTGGTGCTCGCGTTCCACTTCTTCCTGCTCCACTTCTACCACCACGCCTTCGAGATTACGCTGGCTGGCACGACGGCCCGCATGGAGGACATCGGCTACTTCGCGACGATGTGGCTGTTCCTCGTGACGGCGACGTTCCACGGCGTCAACGGCGTCTACAACGCGCTCGTCAATCAGGGCATCAGCGGCGGGCAGAAGACGGCCGTCAAGGGCGTGCTGGCACTGGCAGGACTCCTGCTGGTCGCACAGGGTACGAGAGTCGCACTCGTCATGAACGGGTTCCTCTAACATGAGTACGCAAGTTCCGGATACGAAAGACGACGCGGAGGCTGGCTCCGAGGCGGGCGAATCGCAGGGGCAGTCGCCGCAGGAAAAGCGCATGGCCGAGAAGGCCTCGAAGAAACAGTTCCGCGACGCACAGAAGAAAGCGGAGGCGGACCTCAAAGCGGCCGACGAGACGTACCACCTCAAAGTGTTCCGGTACGACCCGGAGGTCGAGGGTAAACAGGAACCGCGCTTCGACGACTTCTACGTCCCGTACAAGAAGGGGATGACGGTCCTCGACGCGCTCATGTACGCGCGAGACCACTACGACTCCTCGCTCACGTTCCGCCACTCCTGCCGACAGGCAGTGTGTGGCTCGGACGCGATGTTCGTCAACGGGCGACAGCGTCTGTGCTGCAAGACGCAGCTCAACTCGCTCTCTGAGCCGGTTCGCATCGAGCCGCTCCCGCACCAGGACGTGGTCAAAGACCTCGTCGTCGACATGGAGCACTTCTACGACCAGATGCACGCGGTCGAGCCGTACTTCCAGTCGGAGAACCTCCCGAAGGAAGAACAGCGCCAGTCGCGTGAGAACCGAGAGAAGATCAAGATGTCCACGCGCTGCATCTGGTGTGGTGCGTGCATGTCCTCGTGTAACATCGCCGCGGGCGACAACGAGTACCTCGGGCCGGCGGCCATCAACAAGGCCTACCGGTTCTACATGGACGAGCGTGAGGACGAGGAAGAACTCAAAGAGCACCGACTGCGCATCCTCGAACAGGAACACGGTGTCTGGCGCTGTCAGACCCAGTTCTCCTGCACCGAGGTGTGTCCGAAGGACATCCCGCTCACCGAGCACATTCAGGAGCTCAAGCGCGAAGCGGTCAAGAACAACCTGAAATTCTGGTAACCACCAATGTACGAACACGACGTACTCGTGGTCGGCGGCGGCGGCGCGGGTCTCCGCGCGGCAATCGCGGCCCACGAAGAAGGAGCAGACGTGGCGATCGTCACGAAGCTGCACCCGGTTCGGTCGCACACGGGCGCAGCAGAGGGTGGCATCAACGCCGCCCTGCGTGACGCGGACAGTTGGGAAGACCACGCCTACGACACGATGAAGGGGTCTGACTACCTCGGCGACGCCCCCGCAATCGAGACGCTGGCGCAGGACGCGCCGGGCGAGGTCTTCCAGATAGAGCACTGGGGGATGCCGTTCTCCCGCGAAGAGGACGGGCGCGTCTCCCAGCGCCCGTTCGGTGGCCTCTCGTTCCCGCGGACGACGTACGCGGGCGCAGAGACCGGACACCACCTGCTACACACGATGTACGAGCAGGTCGTCAAACGGGGCATTCAGGTGTACGACGAGTGGTTCGTCACGAACCTCGCCGTCTCCGACGAGGAGACGCCCGAAGACCGCACGTGTCACGGCATCGTCGCCTACGACGTGCAGTCCGGCAAGATTGAGGGCTTCAAGGCGCGACAGGGCGTCATCCTCGCGACCGGCGGCCCGGGCCAGGCGTTCGACCACACGACGAACGCGGTCGCGTGTACCGGCGACGGCTACGCGATGGCCTACCGCGCGGGTGTCCCGCTGGAGGACATGGAATTCGTCCAGTTCCACCCGACGACGCTGCCCAGCACTGGTGTGCTCATCTCCGAGGGTGTCCGTGGTGAGGGCGGTATCCTCTACAACGCGGGCGGTGAGCGGTTCATGTTCGAGTACGGCTACGCGAACAACGACGGCGAACTCGCCTCGCGTGACGTCGTCGCTCGTGCCGAACTCACGGAGGTCAACAACGGCCGCGGGTTCGAAGACGAGTACGTGATGCTCGACATGCGCCACCTCGGCGAAGAGCGCATCATCGACCGACTGGAGAACATCCTCCACCTCGCAGAGGATTTCGAGGGCGTCGACGGGCTCAAGGAACCGATGCCGGTCAAGCCCGGTCAGCACTACGAGATGGGCGGCATCGAGACCGACGAGAACGGTCACACCTGCATCGACGGCCTCTACGCCGCGGGCGAGTGTGCCTGCGTGTCGGTCCACGGTGCGAACCGCCTCGGCGGGAACGCACTGCCCGAACTCATCGTCTTCGGCGCTCGTGCCGGTCGCCACGCGGCCGGTGCCGACCTCGGCGAACCGAAGATCGAGACGGGCGAGCGCGGCGACATCGAGTACGACGAGACCGAGCTGCCCTACAAACCGGGCGAAGTCGACATGGAAGGTCCGCAGACCGCCGCCGGTGCCGCGAAGGCGCGCTCGGACGGCGGCGCGGTCGCCACCGACTCGGACAGCATCGTCCGCGGTGCCGTCGAGAGCGAGCGTGCTCGCGTCGACCACATGATGGAGAAGGACGAGGGCGTCCAGCACTCGCAGATTCGTGCGAAACTCCAGAAGACGATGACGCAGAACGTCAACGTCTTCCGCGAGGAGGAAGGTCTCAAGCAGGCACTCCGCGACATCCGCGAGATTCGCCAGGCCTACCAGGACGTGTACGTCGCCGACCCGTCGCGCACGTTCAACACGGACCTGCAGGCGACCATCGAGACGCGCAACCTCATCGACATCGCCGAGACCATCACGCTCGGTGCGCTCGTCCGCACTGAGTTCCGTGGCGCACACTGGCGCGCGGAACACCAGGAGCGCAAGGACGAGAACTGGCTGAAGCACACGCTCATCAGTTGGCACGAGGGTAACCCGACCATCTACTACCGGCCGACCATCCTCGAAGGCGAGGACAAGAAGTACGAGCCGAAAGTTCGCTCGTACTAACTGGCTCGCACCTTTCAGTTCGCATCGCCCGTCCCGGCGAATCGAAGGCGTATTGCATGCGGGACGGATTCTCTTCTGACGGAATGTTACTCACAGGGACGGTCGTCGTCGATTCGACGACGGTCATCGAAGACGGCGCGCTGGTCGTCGATGGCGACCGAATCGTCGCCGTCGGTGAGCGCGAGTCGGTCGTCGCGGCCCACGGCGGCGACGGCCACGAGCGGCGGTCGTACGACGTCCTCGCACCGGGACTGGTCGGGGCACACGTCCACTCCGTGCAGAGCCTCGGCCGTGGACTGGCCGACGATACGGAACTGCTGGACTGGCTGTTCGACCACGTGCTGCCGATGGAGGCGTCGCTCACGGCCGACGAGATGGAGGTCGCTGCGCGACTCGGCTATCTGGAGTGTATCGAGAGTGGCACCACGGCGGTCATCGACCACCTCTCGGTCGCGCACGCCGACCGCGCCTTCGAGGCCGCCGGCGACGTGGGAATCCGTGGTTTGCTCGGAAAAGTGCTGATGGACAAGGATTCGCCCGAGGGCCTGCAGGAAGACACACAGGCAGGTCTCGACGAGTCCGAGCGACTCATTCAGGAGTATCACGGCGCCTTCGACGACCGCATTCGATACGCAGTCACACCACGCTTCGCCGTCACCTGCTCGGAGGCCTGTCTCCGCGGGGCGCGTGAACTCGCAGACGAGTACGACGGCGTGCGCATCCACACGCACGCGAGCGAGAATCAGGGCGAAATCGAGACGGTGGAGGCCGAGACGGGCAAGCGCAACATCCACTGGCTCGACGAGGTCGGTCTCACTGGGGACGACGTGGTACTCGCACACTGCGTCTGGACCGATCAGACCGAGCGCGAACTCCTCGCCGAGACCGGCACGCACGTCACGCACTGCCCGTCTTCGAACATGAAACTCGCCTCCGGCATCGCGCCGGTGCTGGACTACCTCGACCGCGGTGTGAACGTCGCGCTGGGCAACGACGGCCCGCCGTGCAACAACACGCTCGACGCCTTCACCGAGATGCGACAGGCGAGCTTGCTGCAGAAGGTCGACCACCTCGACTCGACGGCGATGCCCGCCCAGCACATCTTCCAGATGGCGACGCGAAACGGCGCGAAGGCGGCCGGGTTCGACCGCGTCGGGAAGTTAGAGGAAGGCTGGAAAGCGGACATCGTCGGCCTGACGACCGACATCACGCGCGCGACGCCGGTCCACGACGTGTACTCGCACCTCGTCTTCGCCGCCCATGGCGACGACGTACGCTTCACGATGATCGACGGCGACGTGCGCTACGACGACGGCGAACACGTCGTCGACGCTGCAGCAGTGCGCGAACAGGCCCGCGAAATCGCGGCTCGATTCAGCTAGGGGATACTTCTTTACCCATTTCGGGAGAACGCCGGAAGGAGGAAGGGTAGCTCAGTGGTAGAGCGCGCCGTGGCTTCGCCCACGGCGGACGTGTAAGGCTTCGCGTGGTTCAACTCCCGCCCCTTCCGCTCGTTGTCCGAACGATAGTGAGGACACGAGCGGTGACTGCGGGAGTTGAGCAGCGAGCGAGTGGAACGAAGCGAGTGAGTTCGAATCCCGCCCCTTCCGCTCTCTGTTCGAGCGCCAGCGAGAACGAGAGCGACGACGGTGGGATTCGAATAGCGAGCAACTTCGTTGCGAGTGAATTCATCCCGCCCCTTCCGTTCTCCGGTGAGCGACGGCGGTCACGTCGGCTCAAAGACGGTACTTGACACATCGGCTCGTGCCTCTGTCTGTCACAGAGGTATCGAGAAACATCGCCGCAGTGTACCGTTTTTCCGTTCGAGTGAACCCAGATTCTCAGTTCCATAGAACCGAGAATTACAGTCTATTTATATGTCGATACCCCTCATCTATTGAGATGTAAGAGGAAGATTACGATGACCACCCAAAAAATCCAGACCGGCAGCAACACCTTCGAGAGCACCCTCGCCGGCATCCACGTCGAGGGAAAGGCACACAGCCTGAGTGCGTGGTTCGTCCTCTCGCTCCGGCTCATGATGGGGTACGCGTTCCTGCACGCTGGCTGGGACAAAATCGCCAACCCGTTCGACGCGAGCGGCTACCTCGTCCACGCAGCGGGGACGAACGGGAACCCACTGGCCGAGATGTTCGTCTGGATGGGTGAAACCGCCTGGTTCGTCGACTTCGTGAACGTCGCCGTCCCGTGGGGCGAACTCCTCATCGGCATCGGACTGCTCGTCGGTGCGCTCGTCCGCCTCGCGGCGTTCTTCGGCGCACTGATGATGCTCATGTTCTACTTCGGGAACTGGAGCATCGAACACGGCATCATCAACGGTGACTTCGCGTACATGCTCGTGTTCCTCGCCGTCGCCGCCTTCGGTGCAGGCCGCATCCTCGGGCTTGACACCCTCATCGAAAAGTACGAACTCGGCGGGCAGAAGCTCATCGAGAAGTACCCCAGACTCGACTACATCCTCGGCTGAGCCGGTGATTCACCGACTCGTCGTGAGTCGAACTGGTCCCAATTTTTGCTATCACTGAAATTTTGCTTTCGCTGAGTCGATGGCTGGCGTTTCGTTCGTCTGTGGCTCGTCTATGCTGATATCGCGGTCATCGAGAGCCGAAACTTACGACAGTAGTCGAACCCGAGTTTTATTATCGTCGAATGTCCTTGGAGAACTACCATGAGCACGACGTCGCAGACGCGCACGAATCGTTCGACAGCACTCACACAGATAGACTCACCACAGGCGAAGCTGGTGTACCTCTACCTCGACACGGCTGGCGAGACGACGACGGCGACGCTCCAGACCGAACTCGGACTGGACAAGCTTTCACTCTATTCCATCCTCTCGACGCTCGACCGTCGTGGGCTGGTCGAGCGAGACGGCCTTGATGCGGTTCGCGTGGCTGACGCGGAGTAGCGTTCTGGAGAAACCAGACAGTCAGTAAAACCGGTCGTACAGCACGTCGCCGACGAACGAACCGATACTCAGCGGGAGGAACACGAACCCGAGCGCCTGCAGCATCAGGAACGTCAGCCAGCGCGAGAGTGGTTCGCGCGGCGGCCACAGCGCAGGGAGTACGATGGTGAGGTAGTCCCAGAACACTGCTGCCAGTATCACTGCGACGACGAGCGAACAGCCGACTCGGACACCGACGCGGTACACGTCGAAGTCACTCGTCTGTGGCGGGTCCGGCCACGACCGCTCGTCGTCGTCCATGGCCGGGCTAGGCGGCACCCACTGAAGTACCACTCGTCACGGACGTGCGACAGGGTAGATGATACGAGAAAACGACCGGCTCGTACGCCGAGACGAGTGTTACAGTTCGATGCGGTCGACGAGGTCGTCGGCCTCTTCGGTGGACTTGATGGCGACGATGCGGATGTATTCTTCGAGCATCGAGTCGCGGAGTTTCGCCTTGAGGAGGTTGTCAACCTGATAGACACCGGCCGCGCTCGTCATCTCGATTTCGACGAGAACAGCGTGGTCGTCGCTCGCTTTCAGGGTGACGTTCTTGATGGCCTGACTGGAGAGCGTGTTGATGCCGCGCCCACCCTTCTCGTAGGGGATACGCGACCGACCGGACTCCATGTCCAGCGCGTCAGCGACGCGAACCACGCCGGCCTCGCGGGTAAGCGGGTGTTCTGCGGTGTGGTGACAGAGGATAGCGTGGAGAACTTCACCTTTGACTCGCACTGCTTCGGGCTTGCTGTAGAACTCGGGGAGGATTCGGTCGAGTTCGTCCGAGGCGAGTGGAATCGAGTAGTAGGAGTGCTCGTCGCGGTGGACGACGTGGCCGATGTCGTGCAGCGTCGCAGCGAGTGCGACGATGACGGCCTCGTCTTCCTCGTCGAGTCCCTGCTGGTGTGCACCGTTGAAGTCGACGCCCGCACGCTTCAGCAAGTCGTAGAGACAGAGCGCCCGGTTGCGGACGATGGAGATGTGCTTCGGGCCGTGGTCGTTGTACCCCTTGCGGTCGACCGCGTTGACGTTCTGCGCTTCGAGGTAGGTCTGAATCTCGGGATCGTTGTCGATGTACGTGAGAACCTCGTTCAACTTCTCGTCCGGAAACGCGTGCTCGTCCGTCGGCGTGTAGGTCCGGCCTGCAAGGTCTGCTTGGTCTCGTGCGTCGCTCATATCAGAATCCTCATCCCGGGGGTAAAAAAGGTCTTCGCGCGTGTGAATCTCTCTCGCGTCGTGTTACTCCTGCGCAGCGTCCGCCGCCTCCTGCACGTCGTCGTAGTCGGGCATGACGCTGGGGTCGTCGCTGACCCACGACCACGCGACTTTGCCGTCGCCGTCGACGACGAAGACAGCACGCTTCGAGACGCCGTAGACGCCGAGGTCTGCGAAGTCCATCCGGACGCCGTAGTCGTCGATGACTTCCTTCTCGAAGTCGCTCAGCAGTCCGAACTCGAGACCGTTCTTGTCGCGGAACTCGTTGAGCGCGAACGGCGAGTCGACGGAGATGCCGTACACCGTCGCCCCGACGTTCTCGAACTCGGCCAGCTGGTCCTGGAACGTACACATCTCGGTCGTACAGCCGCCTGTGAACGCGCCAGGGAAGAACGCGAGGACGATGGGGGCCTCGCCGAGATTCTCGGAGAGCGTGAAGGACTCGACATCGCCGTTTGCGAGCGGTACCGTGAAATCAGGTGCGTCGTCGCCTACGTCAACCATTGCGTCTCCGCGTTAGGCCACCCGAGGCAAGTTCGTTGCGCTCTCGGTTGTTTCCGTCCGAATCGGGTCGAAGCCTTCGAATCCCGCCACTGTTCGGGCCAGAATAACGATTTGCTGATGCGTCCGAGCAAAAAGGTTATAATTCGCAGCGGGTTAGACGAGGATAGAGATGGCACTCGAAACCACAGCACTGTTCATCGGGGGCGGCCTCGGTGGACCCGAAGTAATCGTCATCTTCCTGATCGTCGTCCTGCTGTTCGGGGCGAACAAGATCCCGAAGATTGCACGGTCGACCGGTGAGGCGATGGGCGAATTCCAGAAAGGGCGCGAAGAAGTCGAAGACGAGCTCCAGCAGATGCGCGAGGGCAAGACGGCATCCAGCAACCTCGACTCCGAGACGACCACGACGACGGAGACGACCGAGTCCGTGGAGTCCACGGATTCGACGACCGAGGCGGTCAGCGAGACCGAGAAGACGGACGAGAACTGACGCGACTGTTTTTATTTCCACGCGGGCGTGTGGCCTAGCGGATAGGGCAGAAGGTTCCTAACCCTCTGATCGCGGGTTCGAATCCCGTCACGCCCGTAATCGTGTTCGAGCGACAGCGAGAACCCATTACGAATCGTGCGGGGTTCGAATCAGGGAGCGAACGGAGTGAGCGACCGTGGTTCGAATCCCGTCACGCCCGTCTCCTTCGCTTCGCTCGGTCGACGGCCGTGACGTACTCCCACTCGCTGACTCACGGCTTCGCCGTTCGTCTCGCGGTTTTCGCCTCGCTCCGAACCGCGCACCGCTCGCGGGAGTCCCGTCACACCCGCTCACTTCGTCCGCGTGAATCCAGTCGCGCTCAGCATCTGTTCTGTGGAGTAGTGACTTGAGCCACGTTTTTCATTCCGCGCGCGAATCCGTACGGTGGATATGATGGATGAGTCGTCGCCGTCGATGTCGGGTTGTTTGGTGCTAATTGCACGAATTCGTGACGTTCACGCCTCGATGGCCGGTGTCGACGACGACAATATCTCCACTTTCCTGGCCGGACGGGTGGATTGTGCTGGCAAGTAGATGGCAAATACCCGATAAAGAACAAAACGAGTGGCTTTGTATTTTCGAACCAGAGTGAGAAATAAATTATTGGTTGACGACGGTATTTCGTCAAAAAACCACCCGAAGGCGGCCGGATAAAATGCAAACCAGTCAACTGTTTGAACGGAGTAATCTCCGATTATCGACCGTGATAACCTGTGGAAGGTTTTTTGGTGGGACAGGAAAAGGGGTAGGCAATGGCTGTGAACGACGCCGACGGAACCGAGTCGAATCAGTTCGAGGGGGCTGATGAGTCGGATTCCGCGTCGGACGTGAGTTCGTCGTCTGGGCCGACGACGGGCTCCAACACCAGAGTGGGAACCTACACGTGGCGGGATTTCATGACGGAGTACGGATACGAAAACGAAATCTCCACACTCTACTCTGGCGTTACCCAACAGACGACCGACGATTCGGAACGACTAGGACTCGGGAACAGTGAAGGCGAGGTCGAGACGGCACCCCACGGTGACGCGTGGAACCGTGTCGACTTCGACCCGGAGGTGTATCTGGGGTACCACCCGGACGACCTCGCAGAACGCATCACGGAACACGCGAGCAACGGCAAGTGGCTGTGGGACCACTTCGCCGAGTACTGCGACCCGGAGACGACGCCCGTCGTCAAGGACGAGTGGACGTGGGAACACTTCAAGTGGCAGTACCACTACGACGACGACGGCGAGATTCCACACGACTCGAACGGTGACAAAGTCGAGTTCGACTCGTCTGAATATCTCGGCTTCGACGCCGACGACATCGAGGGCGTGTTGAGTCAGGCCGACGACTTCGCCCAAGAACTCGACCGCATCGTCGACGACCGCACGGTGAACGTCACGCACGAGGAGGAAGACGAGTTCTTTTCGACCGACGCGGGCAACACGACGGTCGTCAACCGGTACGACCTCGAAAAGGCGGTGCCCTTCGAGAAGAAACTGCACTTCCGTGAGGTCGAACGCTACTGGGTCAACAAGCCCTACGCGTTCGTCATCGTCTTCCACTCCGAGAAGGAGAACGAGAAGAAGTACTACGCCATCGAGCCGTACCGGAACCAGATCGAGAACGACCTACAGGAGTTCATGTCCGGGAAGCTCCGGACGGCGATCAAGTACTCCGACGACGAGATTACCGTCGAAGGCGACGAGGGCGCGCGTCGTGAGGTCATCGACCGCGAGACGAAGCGACTACTCAAGCGCTACGACCTGTTCAAGGGTGGGACGTTGCGTGGTGAGGAGAAGAAAGGGCTCGTCGAACAGTTACGCGACCTCTTCGACACGAGCGAACCGACCGAGGAGGCGCTCGCTGAGCCGGCAACGGTCGCCCTCGACGGCATCTCGGCACGGCCCGAACCGGCCGTCCTCGCCGACGACGCCGACCAACTCTCCGAGTATCAGGTCGAGAAGCTTCTCTACTACCTGAAACGGAACTTCATCGGGTACGAGCGCATCGACCCCATCAAACACGACATCAACGTGGAGGACATCTCGGTCGACGGCTACAATTCGCCGGTGTTCGTCTACCACTCGGGCTACGAGCAGATTATCTCGAACATCTACCACGGGCAGCGCGAACTCGACGACTTCGTCGTCAAACTCGCGCAGCGGTCCGGCAAGGGTATCTCGAAGCGGCGGCCGCAGGTCGACGCGACGCTGCCGGACGGCTCTCGTGCGCAGTTGACCCTCGGGAAGGAAGTGTCCGACCACGGGACCAACTACACCATCCGTCAGTTCAAGGAAGTCCCGTTCACCCCCATCGACCTCATCAACTGGAACACGTTCTCGCTGGACGAGATGGCGTTCTTGTGGCTCTGTATCGAGAACCACAAGTCGCTCATCTTCGCCGGTGGGACGGCGTCCGGGAAGACGACGAGCCTGAACGCGGTCTCGCTGTTCATCCCGTCGAACACGAAGATCGTCTCTATCGAAGACACGCGTGAGGTCGAACTGCCCCAGCGGAACTGGATCGCGAGCGTCACCCGGCCGTCGTTCAGCGACGACTCACAGGGTGACGTCGACGAGTTCGACCTGCTGGAGGCCGCACTGCGTCAACGCCCCGACTACATCGTCATGGGTGAGATTCGTGGTGAGGAGGGCCGGACCCTGTTCCAGGTCATGTCCACGGGGCACACGACCTACACGACCTTCCACGCCGACTCCGTGGGTGAGGTCCTGAAACGGTTCACGACCGACCCCATCAACGTCTCGAAGACGATGTTCACCGCGCTGGACCTCGTCTCCATCCAGACCCAGACCCGGGTGCAGGGGAACAAGGTTCGCCGGAACAAGAACCTGACCGAGATAAACCACTACGACGCGGAGAACGACGAAATCAACGTTCAAGACGTCTACCAGTGGCAGGCGGAGACCGACGAGTACCTGAAGATGGGGGACTCGAACACGCTCGACGAGATTCAGTTCGACCGCGGCTGGTCGCGCGAGAAGCTCGAAGAGGAGCTGTTCATGCGGCGGGTCATCATCGCCTACCTCATCAAGAACGGCCTGAACCAGTACGTGCAGGTGGCCGCGACGTTCCAGGCGTTCATCAACGACCCGCCGACCATCCTCACGCTCATCGCGAACGAGCAACTGGAAGCCAGTCTCGAAGACCTCCGCGAGATGGAGTCCGTCGAGATCAACGTCGACCCGGAGGACGAAGCACTCGTCCCGCGACCGGACCCCGACGACGAGACGTACAACCTCTCACAGGACATCCTCGAACGGGCCGAAGAGTCGCTGTTCGAGGAGTACCGCGGGCAGGGCCTGAGCGGGCTCGGCATCGACAGCGCCCTCTCCGGCTCTGGCGTCGACGACGAGTCCGAACCGACCATCGAGGCGGACCCCGGCGACGGCGACTTCGACTTCGGCGGTGCGGTCGAAGGCGACGACGACGATCCGTTCGGCTTCGGCGACGACGGCGACTTCTCGTTCAGTGCCGAGGCAGACGACGACGATGGGCTGACGTTCGGTGACGACGAGATGGAAGACGGTCCCTCGTGGCTCAGCGACGAGGGCGGCTTCGACTTCGGTGAGGACGAAGAGTTCAGCGGATTCGGTGACGATGGCGACGACGACCAGACGGAGCCGGCACCCGAGGGGACGCCACAACTCGGCGATGGCAAGACCGAGTCTGCCACTGCCGACGCAACAGGAGCCGACACGTCGCCGGCCGAGTCGACGACCGACGACGAGGAATCCACGGTGAAGGCCACGCCCACCGCTTCGTCGACTCCCGAACTGGACGACGCAGATTCGGACGTGAGTGCTGAATTCCCTGCACTCGGCGACAGTGACTCGGCGGCAGCAGAAGAGACTGGCCTCGAACCGTTCGGTGAGACCGACGACTCGCCAGCACCGTTCGAGTCGGCGGACGAAGACGACGGGCCGATCTTCGGAGACGTCGAAGACTCCGGCACCGAGTCGATGTTCGATACCGGCACCGTGCCGGACTTCGGTGACGACGGCGACGATGGAGACGAGGACGGCGAGTTCTTCGGTGCGGACGACGAGCCGTTCTTCGGCGAGGACGACGACGTCGGCTCTATCTTCGGCGAGGAAGACGGTGATGCAGTGTTCAGCGACGACGGCACGGACGAACCGGCTGACGACGGCGGCATGTTCGACGCTGTCGACGATGCGGACGACGGCGGCGGCTCGGTGTTCGGCGGCGAAGAAGCCGACGCGGGTGACGAGTCCGACGCGGACGATGACAGTGAGTCAGTGTTCGGTGACGATGCGAGTGCTGAAGAGAGCACCGACAGCGACAGCATCTTCGGTGGCGAGGAACCGTCGGAAGACGACGATGACGGTGATGCCGAATGAGCCTGCAGACGAAGGGAAACACGGGCGGTGGCGGGTTCGACACCTCGTCCGACTCGCTGGGCGACCTGTTCTACCCGGTGTACGAGCGACTGTTCTCCTCGGACTCTGATTTCGTCGGCGACGTCGAGAGCAAACTCGCGCAGGCGCGCATGGCCGACACGGTCGAGATGTATCTGTCGCGGTCGCTGGCCATCGGCGTCATCAGCGGTGGGATGCTGTGGTTGCTCGGGACGCTCATCGGCTACTTCCTGTTCGCGACGGGAATCATCCCGACACAGAACCTCCTCGGGGCGACCATCCCGAACGAGACGCTCCTCTGGCTGGTGCAGACGCTCAAGGTGCCCGCACTCATCCTCGTAACGGGATTATTCCTCGGCTCGATAGGGTTCGCTATCGGGTTCGGCGCGCTCGTCGCGGTGCCGTACTCACGGGCGTCGGCGCGAAAACGCGAGATAAACATGCTGTTGACCGACTCGGTGTCGTTCATGTACGCGCTGTCGGTCGGCGGACTGAACCAACTCGAAATTCTGGAGGCGATGGCGCGGGCGGAGGACACCTACGGTGAGGTCGCCAAAGAGTTCCAGTCCATCGTCCAGGAGACGGAGTATTTCGATACTGACTACCGGACTGCGATTCGGAACCAGGCGATGGAGACGCCGAGCGACGAACTGTCTCAGTTCCTCACCGACATGCTCTCTATCGTCAACTCCGGCGGTGACATGGAAGGCTTCCTCTACGACAAGAAGGAGAAGCACATGCGGACCGCCAAGCAGCAACAGGAGATGACGCTGGAGACGCTGGAACTGTTCGGCGAGATGTACATGACGCTCTCGCTGTTCCCGCTCTTGCTCATCATCATCCTCGTCATCATGCGGATGCTCGGCGAGGCGCAGGTGACGATGCTGTTCGCGACGGTGTACGGCCTCATCCCGATGACCGGCGCTGGCTTCCTCGTCCTCGTTTCGACGGTCAAAGAGGACGAACCGGGTGATGGCTACCTCATGCCCGACGACGCGGGCGACCGCATCTCTGTGCAGCAGGGTGCCGGCTTGCTCAATCTGGGTCTCATCGAGCGGTTCACCGGTGAGTACAGCGTCTTCGACCGCATCAAGAACAAGGAGGGGACGCACGAGACGATCAAGGTCCTCAGTGCGCCCCACATCTTCTTCCGCGACAACCCGCTGTACACGCTCGCGCTGACGATTCCGACGACGCTCGTGTTGCTCGTCGTCGCGATGGTGTCCGGTGCGGTGCCCACGTCGTGGGGCGGACTGGTCGACAACCCCGTCTGGGGGACGTTCGTCTACATCTACCTCCCGGTCTACGTCATCATGCTGCCGCTGGCCATCTTCCGCGAGTGGAACATCCGGTCGCGCAAGACGGTCATCACGCACATCTCCGACAACCTGCGCAAACTCTCCAGCGCGAACGACACCGGTCTGACACTACTGGAGTCGCTGAAGACTGTCTCGGACACGACGAGCGGGAAACTCGCCCGTGAGTTCGAGACGATGCACGCGAAGGTGAACTACGGGATGAGCCTGAAACACGCGCTCGTCGAGTTCAACAACGATTACCACATTCCGAGACTGGCTCGGACGGTCAAACTCATCTCGAAGGCACAGGAGGCGTCGAGTCAGATTACGGACGTGCTGACGACGGCCGCACAGGCCTCCGAAAACCAGGACGACATCGAGCGCGAACGGAAGTCGCGCACGCGCATGCAGGTCGTCATCATCATCATGACGTACCTGACGCTCCTGGTGGTCATGGCCATCCTGAAGACGCAGTTCCTCGACGTGCTGACGGGACTGAACGACGCCAGTGGTGGCGGTGGCGGCGGCGCCGCGCAGAGTCAGAGCTTCGCGGGCAACGTGAACACGAATCGGCTGTCGCTGCTGTTCTTCCACGCGGTGACCATGCAGGCCATCCTGTCTGGGCTCATCGCAGGGTACATCCGTGACGCCGACATCCTGAGCGGCCTGAAGTTCGTGCTCGTCTTACTGACCATCGCACTCGGTGTCTGGGCAATCGTCGCGTGATGTCGATGAAATCGATTGGACTCACACTGTCTGGCCGGGACGACCGGGCACAGACGACACAGGACTTCGCGGTCGGTATCAGTGTGTTCCTGCTCGCGGTGGCGTTCACCTTCGGCTTCCTGCCGAGTCTGTTGACGCCGTTTGGCTCGCCGATGGGTGACGACATCACGTCGAAGTCCGACCGCGTCGCGGCGACGCTCATCGAGGACCACAACGTCGACGGCGAGCCGCGGACGCTGAACAACAGTTCACTCGAATCGTTCCTCGCAAGCAATCCGTCCGGCGACGAGTTGCGAGAGTACTTCGGCCTGCGGGCGACCGCTGACGTGAACATCACCGTGGTGAACGTCACGGCGAGTGGGCCACCGTACCAGGAACTCCTCAACGCGACCGGTGGCAACATGACGGCCGGAGACTCGTATCGAGACCAGACGCCAGCGGCGTCGACGACCCGGATAATCGTCGTGACCGGTGGCCACTGCGATGTCGAGTGTCAGGTGGTGGTTCGCGTATGGTGAGCGACGACAGCAGGGGGCAGGCGTACACGCTGGAGGGGTTCATCGGGGCCATCGTCATCCTGACGGCGGTCCTGTTCGCCCTCCAGTCCGTCGTCATCATGCCGACGACCTCTGGCAAGGTGAGCAAGGACGTGCAAGAACAGCTCCGAACCGAAGCGACGGACGTACTGACCATCGCTGCCGGCGAGGACGAACTGTCGTGCCAGACTCGGTACTGGAACGACACGACCAGCGAAGCGACGTTCGCCAGTGCCGTCGACGACCGCATCGGGTACGGACCAGAACCTCCGGACTCTGTGGCGAACTGTACCAGTGGGCCGACGCAGTTCGGCGAGATGTTGAACCAGACGTTCGGTGAACAGGGCCGCGAGTACAACATCATCGTCTCGTACCGGAACGCGAGCGACCCGACGAAGACGCACGAGGAACGGATGGTGTACCGCGGCGTCCCGACCGAGTCGGCCGTGACGGCGACGTACACGGTGACGCTGTACGACGACCAGCGGTTACTCGGACCGTCGTGTGGCACATCCTGTCCGACGCTCGGGACGGCGTACGCGAACGACTATTTCCCGATACCAGATGCGGCAGGGCCGAATAATCCCGTCTACAACGTCGTGACGATCACGGTGATCATATGGTGAGAGCAGACGACCGGTCACGAGCACAGCTCGTGCTGGTGGGCGCACTCGCCATCGCGTTCATCGTCCTCGGTATCGTCGTCGTCTTCAACACGGTGCTGTACACCGAGAACGTCGACAGCGCCGGGAGTGCATCGGCTGTCGGCGAGACGGTCGAGTTGCAGACTGAGGCCGGCGGAGACGTAGCCCGTATCGGTCGCGCAGTGAACGAGGGGAACCAATCGGTCGGTGTCGCCAACGGCATCGAGACGCAACTCTGGCGGAACGTCAGTAGCTACAGTCAGCTGTTACGCGAATCCTACGCGACGGACTCGCCGGTGATAGTCGACGTCACCATAAACAACGGGACGGGCGAATCCGATTATGGTGCGCGCGTCTCTCACGATGACGGGACGACGTTCGACGACTTCGGACAGAACTGGTTCGTCTCGACGGAATCTGACTCGACGGAGGTCGCTCGCTTCAACATGACGGTCGACCGTAGTGCCTTCATAAACGACTGGGAGGATTCGTTCCACCTGGCAGTGCTCGGGACCGATTCGAGTGGCGACTACGCCTGGCGTGTGGTCAGGTTTTACAACGACTCGGGCGGCGGGAACGTGGTCGTGAACGTGACGGAGGACTCACAAACCGGTTCGCCCGGAACGAATTTCTGGACCGATTCGCAAGCAGGCGGTACAGAAGTCTGTGACGAACCTGCCCCGACCGAGATCGACGTGAACGTCACGAACGGGAGCATCGCCGGGACGAGTTGCGAGTTCGACTTCACGGACGGATTGGAACCGCTCCCGGGCGAGGAAGGCTACGCGATTGCGTTCAGAGACTCCGACAACGTCTCTGGCACGTATTCACTGTTGATGAGCAATCGTGTCAGGGCCGCATCGACGTTCAACAGCGCCGCGTCTGGGAACTCTCCGTACTACACGGACATCCTCTGGAACGCTTCGGTGACTGTCTCCTTCGAGAGCCAGACGACGAGCTCACGAACGACCTACACCGTCCCGCTTTACAACACCTCACGATGACCCGAAACGTCTCACTCACCGACGACCGCGCCGTCTCGATAGCCGTCACGCACGTCCTCACCGTCGGTATCACGACCATCCTCGTCGCGGGCCTCCTCATCGGCGCGGGCGGCCTGCTCGACGAGGAGAAGAGCGACGCGGCGCGAGACGAGATGCGGACTATCGGGAACCGCATCGCGGCCGACATCGCGAGCGTCGACCACGCCGCACAGAACTCCGGGTCGAGCATGAGTTTGCAGACCAGCCATCCGACACGGATTGCTGGCGGTGGCTACGCGGTTCGGCTCCGACAGGAGTCGTACTGTGCGGCCAACTTCGACGTGCCGAGAGAGGTCCCACCGGACAGTGCGTGTCTCGTCCTCGAGGCCTCGTCGACGAACACAGTCGTCGTCGTCCCCTTCGATAACTCGACGGCCGTTTCGACCAGTGCCGTCTCTGGCGGGTCGTTCTACGTGTACTACGACGGGAGCGAGATAACCATCCAATCCGACCGGCCAACTCTGGCGATTCGGGCTTCCGCGCTCGCGCCGCCGGATACAGGCGCTCGGTTCGGAGAGACGGAGGGAGCAGCATGAAGGTTTTCGAGGAGCGTGCCGTGAGCGACGTGCTCGCGTTCGTCCTCACCTTCGGCATCATCATCACCTCGGTCGGACTGGTGTACGGTATCGGCTTCGCCAGTCTCTCTGACTTTCAGGAAGGTGAGCAGAAGACGAACGCCGTGCGCGCGTTCGACGCGCTGTCGACGACGTTCGACGACATCCAGGCAGGCAAGGGTCCGGGACGCTCCGGGTCGCTCGACCTCTCCGGCGGGACGTTGCAGGTGACCAACGACACCGACATCGGCGTCACGGTCGAGGACGGTGGCGGGACCGTCCTGTGGAGCAGCACCCAGTTCAACAATAGCAGCGGCTCGCTGCAGTACTCGTTCGAAGGGACCGACGTGGCCTACGAGAACGGAGCAGTGTTCCGGAAAGACGGCGACAGCCCCGTGATGGTCAGTGAACCCTCGTTCAGCTGCCAACGGCCGGCGTCGGGTCCGAACCGCGCTGTCGTCTCCCTCGTGGTCCTCCGGAGCGACGAGAACGCTATCGGCGGGGACACGAACGTCGAGATAATCAGCCGAAAGACGGCGTCCACCTCGACGTTACAGTACATCTACCCAGACCGGACCGGCGGCGGCAGAGGGAGCGTCGATGTCTCTGTGACCGTCGACGACTCAGCGTACGAGACTGCGTGGGGCCGCTACTTCGACGACAGCGACAACGACTGGACCCGGAGTGGCAATACGGCTACCTGCACCGGCGCAGATACCGCCATCGTTCGGGTGACCGTCGTCTCGGTCGAATTCCAGTGACCGAACGGGTCTGACGGCTGACGGCGGTTCCCTACGGCTCGTTCGGGTGCTTCTTTCGTGGCAGTTTCTCACGTGTCTCACTGAACCGTCTGCTTGCGGTTTCGACTCGTCTCTTGTGCCGTGACGAATCGCGGGGTTTATACCTCAGTGCCTACCACTTTTCGATAGCGGGCGCTTAGCTCAGTCTGGACAGAGTGCTTGGCTTCGGACCAAGTTGCCGCGGGTTCAAATCCTGCAGCGCCCACTTTTCCTGCGAACAACGTGAGCAGTGAAACGTGTCTCGAGAAGGGTTTGAACCAGGGAGCGAGCGTAGCGAGCGACTGTAGTTCACAATCCTGCAGCGCCCATGATTTTGCGAGGAATCGCTAACTTCGAGTGCCGTCTGTCGACCGTTCACTAGCCGTTGCTCGGCAAGAACGCGGGGTCGACGTGATTCAGTTCTAGAATCGTATCGAAGTAGTGGTAGAAGTCCTGATAGAGGTCGACGCATTTGCCGTCGTCTTCGTACCGAAACGTGTGGAAGTCGCCGACCACGGCACAGTATCGCTTCGCGCGGGTCAGAGCGACGTTCAGTCGTCGTGGGCCGTCGGCCGGTCGGCCGAGGAAACCGACGCTCCCGTCACTGTTGCTTCGAACGAGTGAGATGACGATGGCCGTCTTCTCACTGCCCTGGAAGGAGTCGATAGTGTCGACCGTAATCTCGTCTTTGACAGCCGTGTGCGTAGCGAGCATCTCTCGCAAGAGCTCCACCTGTGCCGTGTAGGGCGTGATGATGCCGATTTCGTCGCCAGAAACGTCGTCCAGCAGGGATTGGACGAGGTGGACGACGAGTCGGCCCTCGGTCTCGTTCGACCGGGAGTGCTCCGAGACGGTCACCGACCCGCCGATGTTGTAGCCTTCGATGGCAGGTCTGTTCGGGAGTGGTTCGACGGTACGGCCGTTCCGGAGGCTCCGGTCGTAGAAGGCGCGGTTCGGGAACGAGGCGATGTCGCGGTGCATTCGGTACTGGGTCTTGAGTTGCAGTCCGACACCCTCGTAAACACCACCATCGGCGTAGAGGTGTTCGAACAGCGAGAGCCCGTAGCTGGATTCGGGTGGTGCCTCGGTCGCGCTGAACGGGGGTAACTGTCGGTGGTCACCTGCGAGGACGACACGGTTCGCTCGGGACAGCGGGATACACGAGGCGGTACACGTCGACTGCGTCGCCTCGTCCACGACGACGAGGTCGAACTCGCGCGGAATCGTCGCGGCACTGCTGTTCGTCGCTGCGACGACCTGTGCCGTGTCGTCGACGGACCGGTATCGCTCTCGGACCACGGCGTGTGGTGAACGTCCCGCGTTCACCCGGTCGAGGACGAACTCGCCAGACCCGCATTGACTGTGTGCGTGTAGTGACTGTGGGTCCGCCTCGTCACGGGTCGACGACCCGGCGACGAGGTTGTCTACCGCCTGATTGGAGTCGGCACAGACGAGGACGGTTTCCCCGGCGTCGGCCGCCCGGCGGATTATCTCCAGTAGCGTCCGTGACTTTCCGGTTCCCGGCGGACCGTGGATACAGAACAGGTCGTCTGCCAGTAAGGCGTAGGTGACCGCGAGCTGTTGTTCTTGGTTCAAGCTGGTGTCGAACGTCTCGCTCCGTGCTGCCGCGTCGTTCGAGAACGTGACGGGGCCGTCGCCGGCCAGCACCGCCGACAGGCGATGGTCCGTGAGTGTCTCGACCGCGTCCCGTTCGCGGTCGAAGGGCACCGGGTTGAGGAGCGCCGAGAGTCCGAACGAGTGGTCGGACGTGAGGTAGCTTCCGATGCGGCCGGAGTCGACGACGTCGCTCCAGTCGAGCGTGAGCCAGACGTTCAGTCCTCTGATTCGTTCGACTTCCGCCTCGACGGGGAAGACGCTCGGTGCGTTTTCCGCCGATGCGTGGATGAGAACTTCGTTCCCCTCGTAGATGGCGAACTCGTTTCTCACGAAGAACGCCCAGTCGTCGCGTTCGTCTCGGAGCGGGGGGTCGAGTTCGACACGGAACTGGTACGCACCGTCTTCGACGCCGCGGGCGGAAAGTGACGGAATCGCTGCTTTGCCTTGTTCGTACATTTCACGGGGGGAGCGCGAACGAATGCGTTCGCGGTTCGTCTCGCGTGTCGCGGCACGTTCGTTCTCGACGTACGTCGTGAATTCGTCGAAAAGCCGGTCCGAATCGACCGGGTTTCGGGGGTGCTCAGTGTCGTCTATCGGTGCATCGTACCCTTCCGGGACCGTTTCGGGGAGGTAGTCCGAGTGCCAGAACCGGAGTCGCTTCGCCAGTCGGGTGGTCCCGAACTCGTCGGCTGCGATGGTCTCGTACCCGTCCTCACTCCCGACGACGAAAATCGGCCCCCGCAGTTTGTGTTGGGTAAACCGGACGAATTGGGTAGTCGGCGTCGCGTCGTCGGGGTCGTGCAGCGGAACGCAGGTTCCGCCGCTCTCGTCGTCTCGCAGGGAGTCGTAGTGGCTGGCGAACGCTGCGACAGGGCGGACTGGAATTTCGTCACCAGTCGAGTCGAGGTCTCCCGGTTCGAGTGTGTAGAGCGAGGCGTCGCCTACGGAGAAGGCATCGACTGCGTGTTCGAACAGCAGGGACATTCGGCCGCTCCTATTCGGGTATAGAACATAACGTTTCGCGTACCGTAGGTCCCGAACCGAAGGAGCCCGGAGTCTCAGTCTGTCTGGTCGGCTAGTTTCGAGAGCAACGCCCGCGCGTGTTCCATCTCGTCTTCCACGATGGTGTGCGCCATGCCCTCGTAAATCCGCTCGGTCACGTCGCCGCCGAGGGCACGCAGCACCTGCGTCGTCTCGTGGACTCGTTCGACCGGGATGTGTGGGTCCACGTCGCTACAGCCGATGAAGACGGGCGTGCCGTCCAGGTCTCCCTCGTAGTCGAGGTCCATGCCGTCGGGACCGATGACGCCGCCGCTGAAGACGACGAGTCCGCCCCACCGTCTCGGATTGCGGGCGACGTACTCGCTGGCGAGGCAGGCGCCGTGCGAGAAGCCGCCGAAGGCGATTCGGTTGTGCGGGATACCGGCCTCAGTGAGGTGGAAGACGGCTTCGTCGATGGCGGCGAGTCCGTTCGAGAGCCCTGGCTCGTTGGCCTCGATTGGGGCCATGAACGAGTTGGGGTACCACGCGCCGCCGGGGGCTTGCGGTGCGACGTAGACGACGCCGTCGGTGTCGAACTGGGCAGCTAACTGGAGGACGCTGTGGGCGGTCGACCCGCGGCCGTGGAGCAACACCATGGCAGCGTCGGCGTCGTCGAGTGCTGCACCGGTAGTTGCGAACTGAGAGTCGGACCCCGACATCACTGCGCCTCCATAGTGGGGTCAGCCAGTGCTGGCAATTCGGCTTCGAGGCGGTCACGGTCGCCTTCCAGCCACGGTGGGAGTTTGAGCGAGGAGCCGAGTTCGCCGAGCGATTCGTCGGTGTCGAAGCCGGGGCCGTCCGTGGCGATTTCGAACAGGATGCCGCCGGGTTCGCGGAAGTAGACCGACCGGAAGTACTGGCGGTCTTTCTGGGCGGTGACGTGTTGCCCGCATTCGTCGAGTGCCGTCGCCAAGTCGGCCTGTTCGGCGTCGTCAACCGCTCGGAACGCGACGTGGTGGACCGTCCCGGCACCGGGGACGCCGCGCTCACCGTCGCGCGTGAGGAGGTCGACGACGGTCGCGTGGTCACCGTCTGTCCGGTATCGGATTCGGTCGGGTGCCTCGTTCACACGCTCGTAGCCGAGTGTCTCCAGTACCGAGGCGGTCACGTCGGTGTCGAGGCTGTGGAGCGTGACGCCGTAGAACCCGCGGATGGCGTGTTCGGCTGGGACCGGACCCTCGGCCCACGGTTCGACTCCAGCCCCAACCTCGTCGGTGGCGACGAGTTCGAACGGCTGACCGTCGTGGTCACGAAACGGGACGACCGTCTCACCGAAGCGTTCTTCGGGGACGTTCGCGTCGACGCCGAGCTCGTCGAATCGTTCGGTCCAGTAGTCGACCGAGTCGGCTGGAATGGCGAACGCCGTCGCGTTCGTCTGCCCTTTCCCGACGCGACCCTGTCGTGCGCCTTCGGTCGGGAAGAACGTCAGGGCCGTCCCGGGACTCCCACGCTCGTCACCGTAGTAGAGGTGGTACGTCGTCGGGTCGTCGAAGTTTACGGTCCGTTTGACGAGACGGAGCCCGAGGACCGACGTGTAGAACTCGACGTTCCGCTGTGGGTCGCTCGCGATGGCCGTCACGTGGTGGATTCCGTGCGTCGGCATGATGTCTCTGCGAGTCCGTACGGTCTCACCGGATATATGCCTCATCTGACAACCCCGTCACCAGGGGACGTGCGTGTCAGGTGCCCGTCGGCAGTGGGCTAGGGGTATACAGTCTGACGCCGGCGACGAGTGAATCGAAGGAACACGAAATCGGTCGCCAGTCAGTTTCACGATGTTAGTAGGTTCGAGGGTGAACTACTAAGTGTGCACTCGCCGTAGAACGGCGTAGATGGTTACTCCTCCGGCCGAAGACGACGACAAGTACAGCGAGTCGGCCTGCCACGTCATCGACTCGCTCGAACAGATCGGTTCGCAGTGGCGACTCATCGTCCTCCACGACCTCCAGGAGGGCGAAAAGCGGTTCAACGAACTGAAACGGTCGACCGACGCCAGTTCGCGCACCCTCTCTCGCGTGCTCGACGACCTGCAAGAGACCGGCTTCGTCGACCGTCGCCTCGAAGAGGACGCGCCCGTCGCCACGTACTACTCACTGACGGCGAAGGGCTGTTCGCTGGCCCCGGTGTTCGAAGCGATTGACGAGTGGGCAGCCGAGTGGATTTCGGGTGACGGTCCCGTCGATGCTGGCGACACGGCTGACACCACCGACGCTGGTGGTGACCTCGGCGACACCGATGCGGATGGACCTGACGCCGTCGAAACCGACGGTGGCGCCAGACAGCGGTCTGACTGATTCTCTCCGCTGGCGGGCGATTTAGGCCGTATCCCACCGCTTATTCGGGTCATAATCATGGGTGTCGGTCTACTCTCCTCCGACGATGCAACGACGGACGTTCCTGCGACGGTCGGCGGCCGGTGCCGCCGCCGCAGTGGTCGGCGCAGGTGTACTCACGAGGAGTGAGCGGTCGGCGGCGACGGCGGACGCCACCCCCGCGGACGACCGAACGCGTGAGACGATTCTCGCCGGAACGAAGTACGAGACCGAAGTCGTCACGATAGACAGTGGCCAGTCCGGGCCGACCGCGGTGGTCGTCGGTGGCCTGCACGGCGACGAGCGCAGCGGGTTCCGGTCGGCCGAGGCGGTCGCGTCGTGGTCGTTCGACGCCGGCACCGTCGTCGTCCTCCCGCGGGCGAACCAACCCGCGATTCGGGCCGACACGAGAGAGAACGACAACGGCGACCTGAACCGACAGTTCACGCCCGGTGACGAGCCAGCGACGAAACTGTCCCGCGCCATCTGGGAAGTCGTCTCTGGGGCCGACCCGGACGTGGTCCTCGACTTACACCGGTCGCGTGGTATCTATCGTATCCATCCGCGAAACGTCGGACAGGCGGTTTTCCCGACGGCGGCCGGTGGTGCCCCCGAGCGTGCGTCGAAGACGTGTTCACACCTCAACTCGAACTACGTCCCGTGGTCGATGCCGCTACACGACTTCCGCGTCGGCAACGAGATGGGCGGGTCGTCGCCCTTGCTCGCGCACAAAGTCGGTGGTGACCTCGGGAAACCGGCGTACATCGTCGAGACGACCATCTTCCTCACCGACCTCGACACGCGCGTCGACTGGACGACCGGTGCGGCCGAACACCTGCTCGCACAACACGGCATCGAGCGCCAGGCCACGAGCGGAGGGAGCCGATGAGCGACCTCGCCACGGTCCGCCGGTGGCTCGCAAGTCGAGCGGTACTGGTGACGTTCGCCCTCCTCGTCGTTCCGGTCGTACTGTTGCGGTTCGGCTATGCGACCCCACTCGCACTCCCGGGCTATCTGATTTTGACTATCGGGAGCGCCGTCGGGAACCGAATCGCTCCCCAGTACGAGCTGTGGGTGTACTGGATTCCGTTCGTCGTCGCTACCTACGGGCTCTCGGTCGTCGTCGGGGCGAGCTACCGCGCGGTTCGGCTCGCTCGTGCCGACGGCTGACCGCTCACACGCCTCGAACACGGTTCAGAAATTCCCGGTTTTTGGAATGTACATGGGTCGTGCCTTTCTGTCTTGGGCCTACAGTTAGGCGCTGGCGCGGCTATGTCCAGATGGGGTTGAATTCCCATGCCCCGAGACCAACGCGGAGACAATCACGGCGCGGGCAAGCAGTCCGCTCGTGGTAACGACGGTCAGCCGCAGAACGAACAGCACGCACAGCAGACCCAGCCACAGGGCCAGCAACCGCAGGGTCAACAGACCCAGCAGACGCAGGCCCGGGGGCAGGGTCAGAGGCGACAGGGTTCGAGGCTCAAAAATTACCTCGCGACGACCGCAGTCCGCTTCGGCGTTGCGATGATCGGCCTCGTACTCCTGTTGTTCGCACTCGGTCAGGCCTTCGGAGCGAACCTGCTCGGCGCCTTCGCGGACGCGTTGTCCACGCAGACCGGGCAGTGGTTAGTTGTCGCGTTCTTCGCCCTGCTGCTCATCGGCGCGGCAGAGCGAGGCCTCTCGTACAGCTAACGAACCGTCTTCGCAGTCCGGTCACTTTTTGCGGCGATTGCTCGACGTTCAGCGACTGCTGTAAAATCGGCACAACTGTGGCGTCTCTCTCGATAGCTCAGTCTTCGATAGGCACCGGGCTATCCGTCGCAATCCAGCCCTCTTTGCTGCCAATCTCTTTGATTTCGACCCAGCCGTTGGTACAGTACACCAGTTTACATCGGCACTCTTGCTGCTTCATACTCCCCCCAGTAGCACGGGACCGACCGCAGTTTGCTACAGAGAGTCATACTGTCGTAGAGGGTGTAACTATTGACCGCCTACCGGACGGCTAGCGGGACGGACTCTGTCACCGAAGGGAGCGTTCGGCGGACAGTACTCTGCGGTAGTGCGACGCGGACGGCAGCGTCTCTCCACGGGTATTTCGAGGTCAGTGCAGACGACCTGACGGCGTCAAACCGTCAAGCAGGCGTGGCCTAACTGATGATTACCCGACCGCTCTGTGCAGCAACAGACGTCCGTTAGTTTCGGTACGGTGACCGTCACAGCACGTTCCGCTGGTTCTCTGTCATCTCCTGCGAGACAGGAGTCCGCTTGTCGAGTCGTACAACTCCAGCCAGTGCTCCCGCCATATTTCGTGTCATGGAAAAATTAAGTACCGATGCCAACAACGACTCTATATGCGCATCTCACCCCGAAGCAGGCCGATTCTGGACGGGGCTGAGAGTACCGAGTGGGACTCGAAGACAGCAGTCGCGTGGGCCCGACATCTCGGCCGCACCTTCGGTTCGAGCGGAGCGCTCTCGGCGCTGTCGTACTACGAAGACATTGGCTGGATCGACAGCGAGGTCCGCTCGCGAATGATTCAGTACGTGCAGGGCCTCCCAGCCGAGGACGGACAGAAAGCCACTGAAACAGGCTCCTCGGACGACCCGTCCGAAGAGATGTTGAGCGGGCCGCTGGCCGACTTCGCGACGCCAGCGTTCGCTCGGCACGTGAAATCACTGGCGTTCGTCGCGGAACTCGCGGGCGACGACTTGCTCACCGAACTGTCGGCGGCGCAGCTCGCAGTTCACACGTCGTCTCGCCAGCGTGAGCGAGCGCGCGCCCACGACCGGCCGGGGACGCGACCGAGAGACGACGAGCAGTAGCCGACCAGTGGCCGAGCAATAGCACGCGCTTCCAGGACTGCCAGCGGCTGGACTCGCCGACTGCACGACGAAGTCGACCGCCCAGCGGTCAGCTACGAGTCGTCACCGGGGTCGAGCCCGAGTTCGTCGTTCACCAGTTCGACCGCTTCTGTGACTGCGCCGACCGACGAGAGATAGCCTGCGCCGACTGTCGCCTTCAGGGTCAGTGCTGCTCGACCGGTGAACACGCTCGGGCCGACCTGTGCGACGGCGCTGTTCCCGACGGTGACGAGCCAACCGGGAGAGTCGAAGTCGAACCGGCTCAGTCGGGGCGCGAAGTCGTTCGCGCGGCCGGCCCGGAGATGCTCGACCAGTCGCTCGACGTTGGTCGCTGCGACCCGTGCTGCGCGGATGGCCGACTGTGCACTGGCGGGGACCGCCCCACCAGCGTCGTCGACGACCTTCGCCGCGTCACCGATGACGAACGTCGTTCGGTCGAGCGCGAGGTCGCTCCTGACAGCCGGGCGCTCGCCGTGGAGTGCGTCCGGACCGCGGATGCCGCCAGTCCAGACGAGTTGGTCGTAGCCGACCGGGTCGTCGTCCGCGAGGCGAATCTCGTCATCAGTCGCTTCCGTGACGGTCGCGCCGGTCCGCACCTCGACGCCTTTGGCCGTGAGCGCGTCGTGGACTGCCCGCTGGAAGTTCGCGGGGAAGTTCGGAGCGACGGTGTCGAACTGTTCGAGCAACGTGATTCGTGCGCCACCGCCTTCCTCGGCACCGAGTTCGGCGAGTTCACCGGCGACCTGAATCCCGGAGAGGCCGGCCCCGCCGACGACGATTCGGCCGCCGTCGTCGAGTGCAGCGAGGAAGTCCTCGCGTATCTCGTGGGCGTGTTCGAGTCGTTTCAGGGGCGTGGCGTGTCGCTCGACGCCGGGTAGGTCGTAGAAGGCCGTCTCCGCACCGAGACAGACGGTCGCCACGTCGTAGTCGAGCGTCGTGTCGTCGGCGAAGTGGACGGTCCGGTTCGCCGTATCGACGTCGGTGACACGACCGATGCGGACGGTCGCATGGTCGACGACCTCGGAAAGCGGGACAGTGATGTAGTCCGCGACGGCTGGGCGGCGGACGACCCGATGTAACTCGTGCTGGACGAGGTGGACCCCGGTGTCGTCGACGAGGACGATTTCCACGTCCGACGGAAGGGACTTCTCCAGTTTTTTCGTGAGTGTCACCCCGGCGTAGCCGGCTCCGAGTACGACGACGTTCATGTCGACTCGTTCGGGTCGTGCGGATTTAGTCGGTCGGGTGGCGGAACCGCACCCTGCGGTTTCGCCAGCGTGGGAGAACGGGGCTGTGGCCGACAGTTCGTATCAGAGTTCTTTTACCTACGATGACGGAAATCCCGGACGACCACGATGCGACTCACGCCAGCCCGCGACGCGACACCCTGGTCAATCCTCGCCGCCAACGCGATGCTGCTGGCTGGCGTCTTCGTCTTCGGCTGGTCCGTCGAGCTCGTGTTGGTGCTGTACTGGTTCGAGTCTGGGGTCGTGCTGTGCAGAAACGCCGTCGAGGCGTTGTTCGCACAGCGACTGCCGAGCGAGTGGACGAGACAGAACCTCCCGCTCGAACGGCTGGTCAACGTTCGCGGGAGCGTCGAACCGGTCTCGTGGCTGCCACCACTGTATCCCCGGAACGTCCCGTTCGTGGGCCGTGGACTGTTCATCTTCGCCCTGTTCTGGCCGATTGCAGGGGTCGTCACCCTCGGACTGTACGGGCTGAGCGACCCAGCGACCGGCAGCCACGCGTTGCTCGCGCTCCCCGTCGTCGTCGGCCGACACGTCGTCGAACTCGTCCAGTACGTTCGGACTGGCCGATACGAGGACGAATCCGCCCAATCGGCGTTCTCCGGGTTGCAGGCGCTGCTGTTGCTCGTCCTCAGTGTCGTCGCGCTGTTTCTCGCTGCCATCGGTGGGACCGCACACCGAGGGTCGATGCTGACGTTCGGGCTCGTCTTCTGTTGCAAGTTCGGCTACGACCTGGTCGACGCGAACGTGTTGGGCCTCGGCGACTTCGCCGACCGCCACACGGACGACGGCGTGACCGACCCGGACCCGATTTCGCTCCCCGAACGAGCGCCGTACGTCCGCGTCTCGACGACGACCAGGTCGGTCGCACTCGAAGCAGGACTCCTTGGAGCGCTGGAGACGGTCGCAGGCGTGACGCCCCTCTTGCTGTGTGTCGCTGGGTTCGTCGGACTCTTCGCTGGTGGATTGGTCGGGGCGGCCATCGGCGTTCTCGCTGTGGGCGTCGCGCGAACCACCATCGAACTCGTCGTCGCGTGGCTGACCGTCGGCACCATCGAATATCGGGTTTATCCCGAGAGCGTCGTCGGCTACAACACGCTGTTCGACGAACCGCAGTGGCGCGTCGCCTACGACGACCTCGAAGAAGTCGTGACTCGTCACGAAGACACGAAACGGTACGTTCCCGAGGGCTTCGGCCGGATTCGGCTGAAAGAGCCAGACCGCAAGCACACGATTCTCGACCACCTCCCTGACGCCGAAGAACTCGCGGCATACATCGAGTGGGCCCGGGACTACGAACCGTGGGAACCGAAGGACGACGTGACGATTGGCGCGTGGTCGACGGACGACGCGTCCCACGACGACGAACCGACGGACCGCCCATCCCACGACGACGAACCGACGGACCACACATCGGCCACCGACACGACCTCGACGTAGCCGTCGCCGTCGCAGCAGAATCATTTTACCACCTGTCGCCCGAACGACGGATATCCCCAATGCGTCCCCTCCCCGGCCGTGATACGGCCCTCCTGTCGCTCGTCGTCGTCACGCTGTTTCCACTGGTCGGTGTCGTCTGGTTCGGCTGGACGGCACAGACGGTGGTCGTCCTCTACTGGCTCGAAATCGGCATCGGACTGCTGCGAGGGGCGGTCGAAGGGCTGTTCGCGCAACTCCCACCCACGACCGAGAACGACAACAAAATCCACCGAGACCGACTGTCGGAGAAACGAGGCAGCATCGTCGTCGTCGACTGGTTGCCGCCGGTCTACCCGCGAAACGTGCCAGAAATCGCCGGGCACCTCTGGATACTCGGCCTCTTCTGGCCGATAGCGGGACTGTTCGCCCTCGGTGACCACATCGCAGCCCTCTCGGGCGGTGCCATCGAGACACTCGCAATCGGTGTGGTGCTCGCTTTCGGTCGAGAAGCCGCTGGCGTCTACACGTCGGTCAGAGACGGAGACTACGAGGACCTGTCCGCAGAATCGACCGTCGCCCGCCACCACATCGGTGGGCTGCTCCTCCTCAGTTACGTCGCGCCGGTGCTGCTCTCTGCGACGCCGACGACCGGACTCGGGTACGCCCTCACGCTCGTGGTCCTCCTCGGCACGAAGCTCTGCTACGACCTCGCGGACGAACAACTCACCAGTGTCGGTCGATTTCTGCACGAGAAACTCCCGGAGCGAGTCGGTGAGCGGCCACCGGTGCCGACGCCCGACGGCGACCCGCTCGCGGTAGTCGAAACCGATGGCAGGTCCACCGCGGCGCAGGGCATTTTGAAGTGCATCGCCGCGGTGCTTCCGCTCGGACTGATCGCTCTCGTCGCGTTCGACGCTACCGGGGGTCCCGAGGTGGGAGCGCCCGGCGTGGCCCTCGGTGTCCTCGTGCTCGTCGCGCTCGTCGGCTGGGTCGGGTCCCGTGTCGGTCACCTCATCGCCGGGTCGGTCGAGTACCGCGTGTACGCCGACGGCATCCTCGGGTACGACACGCGCCTCGACGAACCGCAGTGGTTCGTCCCGTACGAGGACGTCGAGGACGTCGTCACCCGGCACGAGGACACGAAACGGTACGTGCCGACCGGCTTCGGTCGAGTCCGCTTCGACCTGCCGAGCGACGAGCGACCGGGACACGAACAGCGTATCCTCGACCACCTCGCGGACGCCGACGAGCTGGCCGAGACCATCGAGTGGGCACGGAACTACGACTCGTGGGAGGCCGCGGGCTGCACGTCGACGGACGAGGCGAGTGCCAGTCAGCCGAGAGACGAAGCGAGCGACGCTGTGTGAGAGTGACCGAACACCGCGACCATTCCTGCGACGAACGGTAGAACTTTCAGCCAGCCTCGCAACCCCTCGCATATGACCTCGCTCGGACTGGTGGTCGCGGAGTTCAACGCTCCCGTCACCGAGCAGATGGAAGACGCAGCACGAGACGCTGCAGAGTCGGCAGGTGCGACGGTCGTCGAGACGGTCCAGATTCCGGGGGCGTACGACTCGCCGCTGGCCGCCGACCGCCTCGCACGCAGAGACGACATCGACGCCGTGGCGGTCGTCGGCTCCATCATCACTGGAGACACGGACCACGACCAGGTCATCGGTCACGCGACGGCACAGAAGCTGACCGACGTGAGCCTCGACCGCGACAAGCCCGTCACGCTCGGCGTCACCGGCCCGGGAATGAGTTCGGCCGAAGCGTACGAGCGCATCGAGAACGCCGCATCGGCCGTCGAGGGCGCAGTAAAACTGGCTGAGAGACTATGACTATGGAATTCGCAGACCGCGTGAAGCGAGTCGAACCGTCAGCGACGCTAGCCATCTCGGACAAGGCCTCGGCACTGGAAGCCGACGGCGTGGACGTGGTGGACCTGAGCGTCGGCGAACCGGACTTCCCCACTCCCGAAAACGTCGTGCAGGCGGCCAAGGACGCGATGGACGCCGGCCACACCGGCTACGCGCCGTCGAACGGAATCCCGGAACTGAAGGAAGCCATTGCGACCAAACTGGCCGACGACGGTCTCAACTACGACGCGAGTCAGGTCATCGTCACGCCCGGCGGCAAGCAGGCCCTGTACGAAATCATCGACGCCCTCATCGATGACGGTGACGAGGTGGCACTCCTCGACCCCGCGTGGGTCTCCTACGAGGCGATGGTGAAACTCGCTGGTGGCTCGCTCACCCGCGTCGACACGGCGAAGCACGACTTCGCACTCGAACCGGCGCTCGACGACCTCGCCGCGGCTGTCTCCGACGAGACGGAACTCCTCGTCGTCAACTCACCCGGCAACCCGCACGGTGCGGTGTACTCCCGCGAAGCCCTCGAAGGCGTCCGTGACCTCGCCGTCGAACACGACATCCTCGTCATCTCCGACGAGATTTACAAAGAGATTACCTACGGCGCGGAGGCTATCTCGCTCGGCACTCTCGACGGGATGGCAGACCGCACCATCACGGTCAACGGCTTCTCCAAGGCCTACTCGATGACCGGCTGGCGGCTCGGCTACTTCGCCGGCCCGTCCGAACTCGTCTCACAGGCTGGCAAGATTCACAGCCACTCTGTCTCCTCGGCGGTGAACTTCGTCCAGCACGCGGGCGTCGAAGCCATCCAGAACTGCGACGAGACGGTCGAAGAGATGTCCGAGGCGTTCGAGGAGCGCCGCGACATGCTCGTCGACCTCTTTGCGGAGCACGGCGTCGACGTGGCCGTCCCGGAGGGCGCGTTCTACATGATGCTCCCGGTGGACGACGACGACCAGGCGTGGTGTGAAGGCGCAATCGACGAGGCCCACGTGGCGACGGTTCCGGGCAGCGCGTTCGGCACGCCCGGTTACGCCCGTCTCTCGTACGCAGCCAGCGAAGAACGGCTCCGTGAGGGCGTCGAGCGACTGGCCGACGCCGGGTATCTGTAGACGACCTCACTTCGAGGTCCCTCGATTTTTCGACTCACGTCTCAGCCGAACAGCCGCTCGCGCACCGACCGCGGGCGTGGGCGCTCGGCTAGCAACACCGATAGTTCGAGTTCTTCGAGTACGGACAGCTGGGGCGAGCCACCGAGGATGCGAGACACGAGTCCTCGCTCTGTCGCTCCGAAGATGACGAGCGACTTATCGGCGGCAGCGTTCCCGATGGCGGTCGCCACGTCCCCCGTCTCGACCAGTAACTCCACATCGGTCAAGTCGTGGTCCGTGACCCACTGTTCGAGGAACGCACGCCCGGCGGTGGCGTCATCGGCGACGTGCAGCACCGAGATGCGCGCGCTGTTCGTCGCCTGTAACGCCTTCGCGACTGCGGCAGACAGGTCCGACGAGTGACCGCCGGCGGTCGGCAGGAGGATATCGCTCGGGTCGAACCCGCGTTCGTCGAGGACGAGGACGTCGCAGGGTAAGTCGTGGGTCAACTCGTCGAGTGTCCCCTCGACTCGTCCGCCGGCAAGTTTCTTCCCGCCGTGGCCGATGACTAACCGTTCGACGCCGCGTTCGCGCGCGATGTCGAACACTTCGTCGAGTCCCTCGTGTGAGAGGACGGTTCTCGTCTCGACTGGGACGGCCAATCGCTCGGCGTCACGGCGTGCATCGGCCATGAGGCCTTTCGACGTCTTCGAGATGCGGTCACGCTGCTCGGCTGCAGCTTCGAGCGACGTCTGGTCCGGCACCTGAATGACGTGCGTGGCGAGTACTCGACCACCGTCGAACTTCGCGAGCGCGGCTGCGAGTGTCACGAGTGCCCGCTCGGTGCGCGGGTTCGAGAGTGCGACCATCGTCGTCGGCCCCACCTCGGTGTGTCCCGAACCGTTCGGTGCGACGGTTGCCGCCGCACCGACGACTGCCGGTGGCAACTCGCCCTCCCGGTCGAGGATGTACCGTCCGAGCAGCCCTTGTCTGGTGGTGGTCCGACGAGCGTAGACGAAGTACCAGACGACGGCACCGACGACGAACAGCCCCGACAGGAGGAGTTCTTGCGTCCCGACGAACGCCAGCAGCCCGAGCGACAGCACGATGCCGACGAGCGGCGTAATCGGGTAGAGGGGAACCGTGAACGCTGGGTCGTAGTCGGGGTCGGTCTCTCTGAACACGATGAGGGCGGCGTTCATCAGGGCGTAGACGACGAGGTGGAGCACGCTCGCAGCCTTCGCGAGGACTTCGATGTCCTGTCCGAGCGCGGCGATGAAGACGACGATGATCACCCCCGTGATGAGTATCGACCGGTAGGGGGTCGCGTAGCTCGGATGAATCTCGTTGAGCCAGTTGGTGACGATTCTGTCTCGCCCCATCGCGAAGTTGATTCGAGCCGACGCCAGAATGGAGGCGTTCGCGCTCGAGGCCGTCGCGAGCAACGCGCCCAGCGTTACGATAGTGACGGCAAACCCCGTGAACCCACCGGGGAAGGCGACCTGCGTGGCCTGTGTCAGCGGTGCGTTCTGGCTGAGTTCTGGCCACGGCACCACACCCAACATGATGCTCACCAGTACCGCGTAGAGGACGGTCACGACGACGACGCTCCCGATGATAGCCAGCGGGAGGTTCCGGCCCGGATTTTTCAGTTCCTCGGCGACGGTCGCGATTTTCGCGTACCCGAGGAACGAGACGAACACCAGCGCCGTCCCCGGGAGGATGGCGCCGTACCCGAACGGAGCGACCCCACCGTCACCGAGGAGCGTCGCGAAGTCGAACGATAGCCAGCCCTGGACGGCGAACAGGGTCAGTATCAGCAGGAGGATGGTGACGATGACCGTCTGAACGCCACCGGTCTCTTTGGCACCGATGTAGTTGACGCCGACGAAGACGATTCCGGCGACGAGCGCGCCGACCTGTACCTCGGAGAGGAACAGTACCTCCGGCATCGGCACCAGCGTCGCGAGATACTGCCCGAAGCCGATGCTGTAGAAGGCAGAGGCGAAGGCCAACCCAACCCAGTCGCCGAGGCCCGCGATAGAGCCGAACAGCGGACCGAGGGCACGGTTGACGTAGTAGTAGCCGCCGCCGGCTTTCGGCATCGCCGTCCCGAGTTCCGAGACCGAGAGGGCGTTCACGAGTGCGATGAGACCGCCGACGACGAACGAGACGACGACGACCGGGCCAGCAGTGCTGGCGGCGACACCGGGGAGGACGAAGATACCGGCCCCGACCATCGTCCCGATACCGATTGTCAGCGCCGACAGGAGTCCGAGGTCTTTCGCCAGCGCTTCGTCACTCATCGGCGGCCCTCCGAGCGGTTCGGCCGGGGCTGTGGCTTCGGCGAGTTCGAAGGGTCCAGCGAACGAATCGAGACGACCGGGACGTCCGCCTCGGCTGCGATGCGAACTCCCGTATCTCCCGAGAGAAACCGGACGAGTCGATTGCCCCCACGGGGACGAAAGACGATGGCCGTGGCATCTACGTCAAGTGCTGTCTCGACGATGGTTTCGGCGACGCTCGTTCCGAACTCGATACGTGTGTCGACAGTGGTCCCATCTGCGAACCTCGACTCGACCGACGAGAGGAACTGATTCGCGTCGGCCTGTCGTTTCTCCATCGGTGCTTTATCTACCGCTCCACCGCCCTTCGCGATGACGTGGGCGACCGTGAGGTGGTCCACCTCGTCGAGATACCGAGAGAGGGCAGCCGCCGTCGCGGACGCGTCTGTATCGTTCGCGACTGGAACGACGATGCGTTCGAGCAACGGCATCTGGTCAGCCACCTCCGGTCGCTGTCGACAGGTACAGCCACCGAACCGGCGGACGGCCTGCCCTCGACCGCCGTCGTATCGTCGTCCAGTCCCGGACGAGGTGGTGTGACCCCATCTCCATCGTGGGAACCCCAGGCGAGTCGCAATCGAATCTCGTTCTGTCCATACGTCGTGATGCGGTCGCACATAGCATAAATACTCGCCCTTATTTTTCGATATGCAAAATTTTGCCCTTCTTAATTTCGGATATGAAAATACAGTTCCGGTGGTGGATAACGCAGACACTCCCCAACATGGTCCCTCACGACGGGAGAGCCGACCGGGAGGGCCACAACTCTAGCCGAGCCGCTGGGTCGGCTGTGAGAGACGAGCCGTTCGGTGTGTGTCCCACATGGAAGAAATACCGGTCCGAAATAAGCATTATATCACCACAGACCGTACCATATTTTCGAAACAGAAGTTTTCCCCGCTCCACCAATGTCACCTCGTACTCCAGACTACCGACTCGACGAAATCGACCGGCGCATCCTCCACGCGCTCATGGACGACGCCCGCAACACCTCCGCAAGCACGCTCGGCTCGGCAGCCGGTGTCTCCGGGGCGACCATCCGGAACCGTATCCACAAACTCGAAGCGGCCGGGATAATCCGTGGCTACACGACACAGGTCGACTTCGAACTCACCGGCGGACGACTCACCAACCTCTACCTCTGTGACGTTCCTATCACCGACCGCGAAGCCCTCGCTCACGAGGCACGGGGGATTCCCGGCGTCGTCAACGTCCGGACGCTGATGACCGGCCGTCGCAACCTGCACGTCCTCGCGGTGGGCGAGAGTACGCGGGACCTCAGACGCGTCGCGCGCCAGCTCACTGACATCGGTATCCACATCGAAGACGAAGATCTCGTCGAAGAGGAACTGTTCGCTCCCTACAGCCCGTTCGACCCCGACGCCGGTGAAGTGCCACCGGAAACGAACGACTTCATCAGCCTGACTGGCGACGCGAGCGTGGTCGAGGTCACTGTGCAAGCTGGGGCACGCATCGCCAACCTAACGCTCGAAGAAGCCGCTAGACAGGGAATTCTTGACGAGGAGACGCTCCTCATCGCCATCGAGCGCGACGACCGCGAACTCACTCCACACGGTGATACGGTCATTCAACCGGACGACATCGTGACTATCCTCTCTCGGGTCGGCGGCGGCGAGGATGCACTATGGGCGTTCCGCGAGTCGCAGCCCGAATCGACGACCGGGTAACGCGCCGACTACTCCTCGTCGACGCGCTCGGCCAACACTCGCTCGATAATCCGCCCAGTCGAGAGCAACTCACCCTCGTACTTCGGGTCGCGTGCCGACGCCCGGCGAACCTCGCACTCGATGCCCCGTGACGCCAGCGCGTCGGCGATTGCGGCCTCGTCGTGGTGCTGGTCGTGGCCGAGGACGATGTAGTCCGGCTGGAGGCGCTCGATGGGGACGAAGATGTCCTCGGTGTGGCCGAGGTGGGCTTCCGTGACCATTTCGAGCGCGTCGACCATGTCGCGGCGCTGGCGGTCCGGCAGGATGGGTCGCTCCTTGTGCGTGACGTTCTCCCGGCGGGCGATGATGACGTGGAGTTCGTCGCCCATCGCGGCCGCTTCGGCGAGGTAGTGAACGTGGCCGGGGTGGAGGATGTCGAACGTTCCCTGTGCGATGACCGTGGTAGCATTTCCTGTCATATCAATCTCGCAACTCCGCGTCGATGTCCGCCTGCGTGAAGTCGAAGAACTCTGCGGGGTCCGGAAGGTCGACGTCAAGCACGGGCAACTCACGCGGGTCGCCGTACTGGTCGAACGCGCGCCAATCGCCCTCGCGGTAGGGTGCGCCCATGATGATGTGGGCGGTGCCGCTCCCGAACGTGGCGAGGTCGGCGTCGCTCGGCCTGAGGACGCCGTTCGGGTGGGAGTGGATGCTCCCGAGCGCGCGCATGTCGTTCGGAATCATGTTCGTCTGGACCGTCGCGCTGACCGGGTTCGACCGGGTGCCGGGGATGACGAGCACGTCGGTGACGACCTGTCCGTCCACGTCGAGGCCGAGTTGGTCCGCGCTCGTACCCCGGAGCATCCCCATGTACTCGTTGGGGTGCGTGTCTTCGGCGGCTTCGAGCGCGAACTCGATGGTGTCGCGGGCGATGCCCACGACCGCCTCACGCTGGAAAAACCGGTCGAACAGTCCCATAGGCCACTCTCACGCCTCGGCGGTGCTAAACGTTCCGAAACCTGCGTTCGTCTTGATAAGCGTTATACGCGGTCGTTCCAAACAGTCCCGTAACAATGACATCCGACTCCGTCGGCAGCGCCGACGACGACGGTGACACGACCGTCGTATACGATTTAGCGCCCGACTGTACGGTCGACGACGTCGAGGCGGACACGCCCTATCTCGCAACCGTCAACGGTATCGTCGAATACGGCGTCTTCGTCGACCTCTCTGATGCAGTCTCCGGTCTCGTCCACGAATCGAACCTCAGCGGCACGTTCGCCGTCGGCGACGAACTCGTCGTCGAACTCGAGAACGTCCGCGAAAACGGCGACATCTCGTTGATTCCGGTCGACGTCGACGACTACGAAGTCGAAGCGATCGCACACGACTACCGGACGACGGCGACGACGGCCCTCGACACCAACCTCGGCGAGCAGGTCCACGTCGAAGGTGTCGTCACGCAGATTAAGCAGACCGGCGGTCCGACCATCTTCCAGATTCGTGACGAGCACGGCGTCGTTCCCGCAGCGGCCTTCGAAGCCGCGGGCGTCCGTGCCTTCCCAGAAGTCGAGATCGACGACGTGGTCCGCGTGACCGGCATCGTCGAGTCCCGCGACGACGCCATCCAGCTCGAAGTCGGCTCGCTGACCGTGCTGGAAGGTGAGGAGGAGGACACTGCCCGACAGAGCCTCGACAGCGCGCTCGCGGAGTGGGCAGAACCGCACGAGGTCGACCCGCTCGTCGAGTGGGACGCGTTCGAAAAGCTCCGCGAGGACCTCCGTGAGGTCGCCCGGCTCCTGCGCAAGACCGTCATCGAGGGTCGCCCCATCCGCGTTCGACATCACGCCGACGGTGACGGGATGTGCGCCGCGGTTCCGGTCCAGCAGGCCATCGAGCGCTTCATCGCGGAAGTCCACGAGGACCCCGACGGACCGCGCCACCTGTTCAAGCGACTCCCCTCGAAGGCCCCGTTCTACGAGATGGAGGACGCGACGCGTGACCTGAACTACGCACTCGAAGACCGCGAGAAGCACGGCCAGCAGCTTCCGCTCGTCCTCATGCTCGACAACGGGTCGACGGCCGAGGACGTGCCGGCCTACGAAACGCTCGCGCATTACGACATCCCCATCGTCGCGCTCGACCACCACCACCCGGACCCGGAAGCGGTCGAACCGCTCCTCGACGCCCACGTCAACCCGTACCTGTACGACGAGGACTACCGCATCACGACCGGCATGATGTGCGTCGAACTCGCGCGGATGATTTACCCGGACATGACCGAGGAACTCCGTCACGTCCCCGCCGTCGCGGGCCTGTCGGACCGCTCGAAAGCCGAAGTCATGGACGAGTACCTCGGACTCGCGAGCGAAGAGGGCTACACTGAGGACGACCTCCAGGACATCAGCGAGGCACTCGACTACACTGCGCACTGGCTGCGCTACGACTCTGGCCGTCACCTCATCAACGATGTGCTAAACGTCGGCTGTGACGACCGTGACCGCCACACAGAACTCGTGGACTTCCTCGCAGAGCGCGCCCGCGACGAAGTGTCGGACCAGCTCGACGCCGCGATGCCTCACCTCGAATCCGAGGACCTCGCGAACGGCGCACACCTCTACCGCCTCGACGTGGAGAACTACGCCCACCGCTTCACCTACCCCGCACCCGGCAAGACCACGGGCGAGATTCACGACGCGAAGGTCAAAGAGACGGGCGACCCCGTCATCACCATCGGGTACGGCCCGGACTTCGCCGTGCTCCGCTCCGACGGCGTCCGCCTCGACATCCCGCAGATGGTCACCGACCTGCAAGAAGAGATCGTCGGCGGTGGCGTCTCCGGTGGCGGCCACCTCGTCGTCGGCTCCATCAAGTTCGTGAAGGGCCGCCGCGAGGAAGTCATCGACTCACTCGTCGAGAAGATGGCAGAAGCGGACATCGACGAAGACCTCAGTTCTGCGTCGGTCCTCTCCGACGACTGAGCAGACGACTGCGACGGTTCCCGATTCTCTCCTACGTCGCTTTCGCTGGTCGAATCTCGAAGCGTGCGCCACCCGACTCGCCCGCCATCACTTCGATGTCCCAGTCGTGTGCGTACGCGATTTCCCGGACGATAGAGAGACCGAATCCAGCGCCGGACTCCCGCGTCGTGTAGCCCGTCTCGAAGACGCGCTCGCGTTCGTTCTCGGGGATACCGGGACCGTCGTCCTCGACGTAGAATCCGTTCGGTTCGAGATTTCCGACACGGACCGTCACGTCATCATCCCCGTGTTCGACGGCGTTTCGGAACAGGTTCTCTAGCATTCGTTCCAGCCGGTCAGGGTCACCGACGATGGTCGGTTTTCCGATGGTTTCGAGCGTCGCCTTCGGCGCAGCGACGTTCTCCCACGCGTTTCCTGCGACGGTCGCCAGTGGAACCTGTTCCGTCTGGATGACGCGTTTCCCCTCTTTGGCGAGCGTGAGCACGTCGTCGATGATGACGTCCATCCGACCCATCGCGCGCTCGGCGGTATCGAGGTGCTCACTCTCACAGTCCTGCTTGGCCAACTGGAGCGCAGTGGCAGCCGTCGAGAGCGGCGTCCGGAGGTCGTGGGAGACGACACTCGCAAATCGGGTGAGGCGTTCGTTCTGTCGCTCGATTTCGCGCTCCCAGGTGTATTTGCTGGTTCGGTCTTCGACGACGACGATGACCTGTTCGACGTTCCCGTCACGGTTCGTCACCGGCGCGGCGTTGACGAGGAGCCAGCGGTCGTCACCGGGTGTGTGGACGCCGAGTTGGCGGCCCTGAATCGACTTTCCAGTCGCGACGACCTCGGTGATGGGCGTCTCGTGTGGTGGTATCGGGTCGCCATCCCAGTCGAACATCTTCAGTGGTGTCTGGGATAACTTCGTACCGAGCAACTCGTCGATGTCTAACTGAAGTACATCGGACGCCTGCGGATTCGCATCGATGATGGTGCCGTCCGGTTCGAACACGAGGACGCCGACGGGATGTGACTCGAACCGCCGCTTGTAGGCCTCTCTCTCCTCTTTGACCACCTCTAGCTGTCGTTTCCGAAGGAACAGACCGCCGAGAATCGCGATCGTCGAGACGAGTGCGACGTGTCTCGTATCGGATTCTTTCGGTTCGCCGAGGAAGAACGAGAGGACGGCGACGACGTCGTCGTTCGCAATAATCGGGACCGCGATGGCGGCGTGGAAGTTCGCGGCACTGGCCGCACTTCGTCGGAGGGAGAGGTCGGTCGTATCCGACGAGACGTCTTTCACCCACTCGATATCACGGGCTTCCCAGACCCGCCCGGGGAGGCCGACGCCCTTGTCGAACGAGAGGTTCTCCGTGGCGGCGCGGAACCCGTCGATGCCCTTCCCTCTTCCGTACCACGCCTTGCTCGGGACGAGTTTGTCGCCGTCTTCGTTTGGGAGCCATACCTCCCCGTACCGCCATTCGGTTCGTTTACAAACGAGTTCGATGGTTCCGAGGAGGGCAGATTCGAGCGAGGGAGCCTCCGAAACCGCCTCGGCAACCTCGTGAATCAACTGAAAGTCTTTTCGTCGGTCACCGGTCGATTCCATGCGTATAGGAGGCCGTCACCGGGTTTGAGGTGTCCGGAAAGTTATTCGAACTCGACACTTCCTCGCAGCAGTGCCACCACGGCGACGACTACGACGACTGCAGCACCGAGCAGAACTGGTGGTACATCGTCGTCAGGGGCACCGCCGGACCAGTCGGAATCGAACGCCGCTGCGTAGTAGGCACCGACCTCCTCGCCTGTCAGCACGAGCGCGACCTCGCGGTTCTCGCGGAGCGAGTGGCGGTTCCAGTTGACGCTTCCGACGACGACGTGTCGACTATCGACGACGACGCCCTTCGCGTGAATCTTCTCGAACCGCCCGTCCGGGTCGACGAGGCGAGCGTCGAGTGCGAGGTCTTCACGGTCGGCGATGGCGTTCAATCGGTCGACGACGCGGCCGTTCTCCTCCTCGGCGTACCACGCCGAACTGAGGAGGACTCGCACACGGGTTCCGTTTCGTGCTGCGTCGAGCGTCGCCTGCATCAATGGTGTTTCGACGCCCTCGACGGCCATCTGTTCGACGCGAACCGAGTCGGTCGCGTTGCGGACGAGGGCCGTCATCGACGCTTCGGCGTTGTCTGGTGCGGCGAGAACGGTGATTCGGTCGACCGTGACCGATTTCGCTTCGCGTTCGCTCGGGTAGTCGCCGGTGGCCACTTCGCCCGCCACCGGGTCGACGGTTTCGCGGTAGTCGCGCCACGGAATCGCGTCGTGTGCCTGCCAGTCGGCGGCGAACAGGTCGGCGAGCGCGCCCGTCGCATCGCCCCGCACGGCGACGCCCCAGCCGCGATTCGCCCGGCCGCCGCTGCCTGACGGTTTCCAGTTCTCGGTGAGGACGAGGGCCCGGTCGTCGGCGACGACGTACTTCGCGTGGTGGTAGTGATACCGAGCCGCCTCGCCGCCGACCACGCGAACTGAGACACCGGCATCGACGAGTTGGTCGAGTGCGGCGACCTGTCGCTCGCTCGTCCCGCCGACTGGGTCGCCGTCGACCAGCACTCGGACCGAGACGCCACGCTCGGCGGCCGTGACGAGGGCGTCGGTGACACGCTGTGAAGAGTATGTGTAGCCGGCGAGTCGGATTCGCGCTTCGGCCGTGCGAACCGCATCGAGCGGGACTGCGGTATCCGGCATGACGAACGCGTCGACGCGCGTGCTGCCGGTCACGACAGGCTCGAAGTCGGTCGCACCGCGGGGTCGCCAGCGCTCGCCGTTCCAGCGTTCGCCGGCCGGCGCGTTTTCGAATCGCAGCGTGTCGACGACTGCTCCGTGGTACGCGAGTGTCAGTGGCTCCCCGGAGTTCGCCAGTTCGGGGAAGCCAGCCACACCGACCGTCACGTCGGCAGCGTCCGTGGGAACCGCAGTGGGAGACGCGCTGAACGCCACGTGGCCCGAAACAGTTCGATTCCCGAGCGTGGCGGTCGTCTCGTCGTCGCCGAGCGTCCAGCCCGCGAGGTTCGTCTCACCTGCGAACGCGACGACGACGTACTCACCCTCGTCGGCCGACGCGACCGGGTTCGGTGCGACGGCGACGAGCGAGGCGTTCGGTTCCGTGGCGACCGACTCGACTGCGTGGCCGTTCTCGGCTGTCGTGTCGGCCGTCGGAGTGACCGCCGCACCGGCCCCCACGATGCCGACGAGCAGGCTCCCGGTCAGCACACCGATGGCGAGGACTACTGCGACGCTACTCCGAAACACGGCGGCTCTGGCCGCCTGTTCGCACAAAAAGTCTGGGTGTGCGGTCAGTCCTTACGCCGTCGGCTCTGCGGCGGCGTCGTCGGACTCGGTCGCCTCGGCGGCTTTCGAGGCTTCGTCCTGCACGATGAACGAGCGATCGTCGCTGTAGGCGGCGGCCGTCTCGAGCGCGTCTTCCGTGCCGACCTGGTTCAGTGCCCACGCGGCGCTCGCGCGGACCGTGTCCTCTTCGTCCTCGTCGAGGACGTTCCCGAGCGGTTTCACGGCGCGGGTGTCACCGATGAGACCCAGCGCCCGGGCGGCCTGCGACCGGATGATGGGGTTGTCGGAGTCGAGTTTGTTCGCGATGGGCTGGACCGCGTCGGTCGAGCCGATTTCGCCCAGTGCGCGGAACGTGACCTTCTGGAGCGCCGGGTCGGAGTCCGCGTCGGCGTACTCGACCAGCGTCTCGACGGGTTCCTCGGAGCCGATTTTGCCGAGAACCGTGATGGCCTGCTTGTCGCGCCGGTTGGCGAGGTTCATCATCGGTTCGACGGCTTCCTCCGGGCCGAGACGTGCGAGCGACTCCATGCAGTGTTCTTGCATGAAGTCCGATTCGAACGTGTCGAGGCCGACGAGAATCTTGTCGGCCTGCATCTCGCGTTCGAACACCTTGATGGCGTGCCACTCCGGGGGGAAGTCCTTGCGGTGGTCGAGCACGTCGTAGAAGCCGTGCCACGCGAGCTGTTCCTGTACGGAGAGGTCGTCCCACTCCTCGGCATCTTCGATTTCTGCCAGGAGTTCTTCGCTCGCGTCGAGGAGTCGCTGAATCGTCTCCGTGTCCTCGTCCGCGTCGAGGTCCTGTGCAGCGACGACCGTCTCCGCCTCGCCGAGCATCTCGGCCGCTTCGTCGGTGTCGGAGACGGTCTCGTTCACACCGATGTCCTCGTGCGCGAGGAACGTCTCGACCGCGTCGAGGACCTGCGCTTCGCCGTCTTCGGTCCAGCGCGTGTCCGCGACCGTGCTCTGGGCGTCCGTGATGTTGTCACAGACGTCCTCGGCGTACGGGCCGCGCTGGGATTCGAGTTCGTCCTGGAGGTCAGAGAGCTGGGACGAAAGTTCGTCGGCCGGGTCCTCCTCGTCGTCGTCCTCCGCTTCCGGGAGGTCGGCGTCTTCGAGGTCGCCTTCGATGTCGTCGAGGTCCGACTCGACGTCGTCGAGGTCGGCCTCGGTCTCGGCGGCTTCGAGGTCCTCGGCGGCGGCGTCAAGTCGCTCCTGCAGCGACTCGACGGTCACCTCCTCCGTCGTTTCGAGTTCCTCGGTCTGCTCCGACTCGTCGGCATCGGCGTCGTCTTCACTCATGGGTGGCCCCCGTTGCCGGTTGGTTCATGCGGGAATCTCGGGCCAGCGTGTTCCTAAGCGTTTCCATACCATTTCGATAGCACCCGCCCACCGCGCCAGTAGAACCACGGCCCGGCCAGCAGGTACGCCAGTGCGAGCGTGAGGATGGCCCACGGGAAGGTACGACCGTACGCATACGGGAACAAGACGGCGAGCGCGTGGACGACGCCCATCAAGAGGGCGTCGCGCGCGAGCAGGTCTGGGTACCGAATCGTCGACACCATCAGGTAGGCGAACGCGGCGGTGCCGACCAGCAGGTAGGCCCCTTTCGTGACGCCACAGAGGACTGCTGCGGCGAGTATCGTCGCGGCGAGCGTCGTCGGAACACCCTCGGTGTACTCGTCCGCCGTGTCGTATGCGGTGTACATCCCGAGGCGAATCACGCCCATGGCGACGAACAGGGCTGGCAGCGCGAGCGTGAGTGCGTCACCGAGTGTCACTGCATCGAACGCGATGGCCGCGTTCGCGGTCACCGTCGCGTAGACGAGGACCGCGGGCGCGACCGAGAACGAGGCCACGTCCGCCAGCGAGTCGAGGTACGGGCCGACGGCCGACCCACCGGAGTAGCGGGCCACGACACCGTCGAGTCCGTCGGCGATGCCCGCGAGTAGGATGAGGCGCGCGGCCAACTCTGGGTCCTGCGTCGCGACGACCACCGCGACGAACCCCAGTGCGGCGTTCGCGGCGGTCACCGCGTCCGCGAGACTCAGTCGGCCGACGAACCGTGGCAGCATATCACCGGGGTTGGCTCTTCCCCTTTTACGCTCTTTCGGTTGCCGGACACGGACCGAGTCGATTATACCCCCCAGTTCCCAACGCCCGCACATGAAGCGCCGCACCTTTCTGGCCGCGGTAGGCTCTACGTCGACGCTCGCCGGCCTCTCGGGTTGCCTCGCGCTCACCGCAGGCACTCGAAACACCTGCGGTGAGAACTGTGACATCGGCATGGCCGCGAGTTCGTTTCGCCCCACCGAGTTCACGGTCAGCGTCGGCGAGACCGTCACGTGGAAGAACACCTCCAGCAAGGCCCACACCGTCACGGCCTACGGGAGCGCCATCCCGGAGTCCGCAGAATTCTTCGCCTCCGGTGGCTACGACTCCGAACAGGCCGCGCGTGACGCGTGGGCGAACAAACGCGGCGGGGCCATCCCCTCTGGCGAATCGTTCGAGCACACGTTCGACGTCGCCGGGACGTACAACTACGTCTGCGTGCCGCACGAACGCGGCGGGATGACTGGGCGGGTTATCGTCGAAAAATAACGAGTCGAATCGGTCGGCCACTGGCCGACTGCGACTCCGACTTACTCTTCGTCTTCGTCGGCGTCGGTCTCGACGTCGACGGCCTCGGTGTCGACGTCTTCTTCGTCGACGTCGACTGCGGCCTCTTCCTCGGCGGCGACCTCGGACGGTCGCGCTTCGAGAGATGCCTTCTGAATCTCGACGCGGCGCAGCGGGTAGATGGTCTTCGCCTCGCCGTAGATGGCGGAGGAGAGACGCCCTTCGACGACGGAGTCGACGAGGTCCTCGAACGTGTGTTCGCGGGCTGCCTCGCGGACGATCTGCGTCATCTCCTTGCGGATTGCGCGCTCCTGGCTGTGGTCGGCCTTCTTCGTGGTGAAGGCGACAGGCTGGACCTGGACACGGTAGTCGTCGGTCGTGAGCACGGTGACGTGCGCGTCGACCTTGGACGCACCGCGGCGGACGAGACTACGCAGGTAGTCTCGGGTGAGTTCGTGCTGGACGAACTCCGTGTACGCGGCGTCGCTGCCGACGTCGTTGACCTTGAACGTCAGCTTGGTGTTGTTCTCGCTGGCGTTCTCCGTGAGGTCGCCGAGCGTGGTTTCGATGGTGCGGTCGAGCACCTTCTCCGGTTCGTCTGCGGGTGTGGTTCCCAGCTCTTTCCGGTCGAACTGTTCCGGAGCGTGCAGGGTGTACCACCGCTTTTGCTCCTTCTTGCGGGAAACGGATCGTTCACTCATGATTATCTGGTTTCTGTCGGTCTGCGTGCTGTACCACTCTGGACGCGATGTCGACGTTCACGACGTAGTCGTCGACGGTCGACTGCAGGCCACCAGTCGCCTCGCGCTCGATGCGCGTGACCACCGTGCCGTCTTCGACCGTCGTCTGCATCTCGGTCGTGTTGTCCGGACCGATGGCGGCCGCCACGATATCCGGGCGGTCGTGCTCGGTTCGAATCGTCGCTCGTCGCGTCATACTGCCTCCCTGAAAGCGTTGATGAACGCCCGTGTCTCGCACTCGTAGGTGGCGTAGCCGGTTCGGGGCGTGCCGTCGGCGGCACCGCCGGTCTGGGTGACCGTCCGCGACATGACGCCCGCGAGGTCGCAGTCAGAGACTGCGGCCGCCGCAGCTTCGTCGTCGCCGACGACCAGCGCGACCGGTTCCGGTGCGCGAAAATCGCGCACCAGTCGGGCCGTGACCGCGACTGGGGCTCCCTCGTCCACGCGCGCGACGTACACACCGTCGTAGCGACCAGTCGTCGCCTCGCGCACGGCTTCGTGAGCCGCAGTCGCCGTCTCTCGCCACGCTGCCAGCGCCGCCTCGCGCACGTCGTGACCGAGGGCCAGCGCCACGCCCGTTCCGGGCGCGTTCTGGGCCACACAGTCCAGCACGTCCGCGAGACCGCCGACTGTGGCGAACGGTCCCTCCGGGGTCGCGTAGGGGCGAAGCGCCCGGTCGAGCACCTCGCCCGACCGGGGCGTCGCATCTGGGGCACCGACCGTCTCGACCGCACAGCGCGACGCCAGTGTGCGTCGCGCATCGTCGTCTAACTCGACTGCCTGCGTCTCGTCGTCACCAACAGACTCGTCGGCGACAGTCTCAGCATCGTACTCGTCGTCATCGTCAGTCTCGTCGTCTGCGTCTTCGTCGTCGAGGTCGAGTTCGGCCAGCATCGCCCGCGTCTCGTCGTCGTCACCGGAGAACGACGCGTGTAACAGCGTCGACCCGGCGAGTCCTGCTCGCTCGTCGTCGGTCGGGACCGCGACGCCCGGTCGCCTGCGCAGGCGACCGCTCGTCTCTGCGGCCTCGACCAGTCGTTCCGTCGCCCCTGCGCCGGGCGTCACGCCCGCCGCGACCGCGCCTGCCAACGCCAGCACCGAATCGGGTGCGCCACCGATGTCGCTCGCCAGTCGCCACGCCGCCACACTCGCCGACTCGTCGGCCGGGTCGAGGTGGCGGGCGTCTGAATCCGACGCACCGACGACAAGCGCGACTGCGCCGTCGTCAACGTCGGCGACGCGCTCGGTCCGGTCGGCCACCGTGCGGCCGACACTGACCTGAAACGGCGTGCCAACGTCCGCCAGTGCTCTCGCGAGCAATCCGGCGGCTGCGACGGCATCACCGTCCGCGCGTGCGACTAACTGGACGAACGAGGCTCGTTCGAGGGCGGGAGCGATGTCACTCCCACCGTCTGCAGCCCGTTCGTCCGTGCGACCCGAGTGCGACATGGGTGTTCAGCCTTCGAGGAGTTCTTTCACTTCTTCGTAGTCGTACTCGAAGTCGGCGTCCAGCTCGTCGCCACGGTAGTAGGCGACGAGACGGCGGACTTTCGACTCCGTGTTCTGGAGTGCGCGCTTGTTCTGGAAGTCCTGCTGGTTCTCCTCCATGTGGTCACGGAGGCGAACAGCACGCTCCATCAGGTTGCGCAGGTCTTCGGGCAGGTCAGGGGTCGCGTCGTGCTCGTCGAGGATCTCGGTGACCTTCTTGCCCGTCGCCAACTTCACGTTGGGGACCGGCGTGCCAGTCACGCCCTCGTCGCGCAGCTTCATCCCGATCTGGGACGGGTCGTTACCCTGCTCTGCTAGTTCGACGACGCGCTCTTCGACGTCCGAGGCGTCGACGTCACTCCACTCCGGGTTCTCATCCGTCGCGGGTCGGTCCGAACCGGACTTGCCGCGGCGGCGGGTGTGCATTCTCGCCATTGTCTGTGAGGATAGGAACAACAGACCGAACAGCCAGGCGAATCCGGCAGTACCGAGGCAGTCACGCGACTGCCAACGCTGCCGGGAGCACCTCCGTAATCCCAAGTCGACGGAAGCCCGCCGACGAGTCAGATTTACGGCCGTGCTGTTCCCGCGTGTGCCTTTCCAAAGCGCAGACTAAAGGGTTTCTACTCGCACCTCGCGTGCGGGAGAGACACCACCGTTTCGTGTGAAGCTCCGACACGGCAACAGGTGTCTTCGGCACATCGATTCGAGAGGTTTATCAATACCCCCTGCACTACATTTGAATGCGTTCGAGGGCTCGTAGATCAGAGGTAGATCACTCCCTTGGCATGGGAGAGGCCCCGGGTTCAAATCCCGGCGAGTCCATCAGAATTTTACTGGCGTAACTGGGGAAACTAAACAGGAGCACCAGCCTTCGTACTCCTCAAAATCTGTATTTCGGCACTTCTCGAACCCTCCCTCAGCAAAGAGAGTTCAACAGAAACCGGAACGCGGGTCGCCGCAGTCTGGCGATTCCGGTAGAGGGAGGTGGTTGGCGTGAGCAAGACCGCCGACCAGCGGTCACTGCGCATCTGTGAGTTCTGCGGCTGTGTCATCCACGAGAGAGGTCAGGCCTGTCCTGCCCTCGATGCCGGGGTGTGTCGGCCATGAATCGGCTGGCCGTCGCCAGCCGCCGGTCGTGCCTCACCTGCGGCAGCCACGTCACCAAACGCTTCGCACACACGCACGGTGACGAAAACAACCGAGCCCACCGCTGCCCGAACTGTGACACCCGCGGCCGACTCGCCAACGGCAGCGCAGCCGGACGCGAGGTAGACCACGTCGACCCACTCGATCAGCCCGAACGCTTCGGCGTCTCAGCCGACGAACGCTCGCCGCGTATCCAGCAACTCGTCGAGGCGCGCGCCGACGGAGGTGCTGACTGATGCCGCGGTGCGACCCCTGCGGCGAATCTGTTCCCCACCCACGCGAGACAGTCTACGTTCGTGGCTGGGACGACGCCCGCAACCAAGCTGACTTCCTCGTCCTCTGCATCGGCTGCCAGCCCGCCTATCCCGCCGAGAAACAGTACACCCCGCGGAACCTCCCGAGAGGTGGTTACGGTGGGTAGCTCGCACCCCGGCTGGGACCCGGAATCCGAGAGCATCCAGTTCGCCGACCTCTTCGCGAGCATCGAGAAGGGGCTCGTCATCGCCGTCCCCTTCGGTAGCCGACCACTGACTGCCTACGCGCGTTCGATGGGGAGAGACCGATACGACGTTCTCCTCGTCAACGAGCACAGCGCGCTCTGCTGGCGTGAGACCTGGCCGCGTCAGAAGACGAAACGCTACCTGCAGAAGAAGATAGAGAAGGCCGACACCTTCCGCCTGGAGGATTACCGCGACCTCTGGCCAAGTCGTTACCAGTACCGGCGAGGTGATTCCGCGTGAGGCCGCGGCTCCTGCTCGCGCTCGCGCTCCTCGTCGGAACGCCCACCGCCCTCTTCCTCTGGGTGGTCCTCGGATGAGCCAGACGACCTCGAGCCCGCACGAACTCGAAGGGTACCTCAAGTACCCGCAGTATGGGCTCGGACCATACCAGCTCCTCGCCAAGGCCATCATCGGTCGCTTCGACGGCTACGCCGAGTTCACCACGGAGATCGACGGAGAGACGTGGGACATCCAGTGCAACTACTCGAAGACCGGAATCGCACCACGACCCACCGACGATATCGCCGGCAACGCGCTGTACTCGTGGGACCTCACCTGTCGCGGCGAAGGCGAACGCAAGTTCACCCCGATGATAGAGCCGCGCTTCCACGGGATGCGACACCGCGATACGGGTGAACCGCTCGGCTTCGGCCAGCGCTGGTGGCAGCGATTCGGAACGGAAGGCTTCGACGTCGAGCTGAAAGCCAGCAACGTCGACCCCAGCGAAGTTCCGAAGCTCCTCCACGGCGTCGTCAACGCGGTCGCGCAGAAAGCTGGCCTCTCGATGAAGTCGAGCTACTTCCGCGACGAGCCACACCCACAGCACTCGCGCGTCACCGCGTACGAACGGTACGTCCGTATCCGGCGCTCGATGGCCTCGAAGCTCCTCGCCAGCGGGACGATGATGAAGGTCATGCACCTGCTCGCGAACCGCGAAGGCTCGAAGGCGGAGTACAAAGCGGACAACGAGAAGGTCGAGGGCTATATGCACAGACTCTGGGTCGGCCCGACTGACGCACGCGAACTGATTCCCCGCCACCGCTACGGCTTCCAGTTCAAGCACTACCACCCGAAGCACGTCCACAGCGACCCGACAGACCCGCTGTACCACCCGAAGGTCGGCGTGCTCATCAACCAGCAACGGAACGGTGGCAACCCCATCACCTGGGCGGACCTCGACGACGCCGAGCAGGAAATCGAGGAGAATCTGCTGAACTTCCTCGCCTGGGGGAACGTCCCGACCGAGCCTGACGCGACTACGTTCATCACGGACGACCACTTCGAGCCGACGGCTCGCGACGACCGCATCGCGATGTACGACGACCCGACGCCGCAGATCGAGGCCGAGCAGGAGCACATCCTCGTCACGTCGCTGCGGGACATGACCGACGCCGACGTCGACGTCCTGGAGCAACTCGTCACGGACGGCGGCGGCCAACACTACACCGAGATTTCGGAGGGAACCGGCCGCGGCGTCAGCACGATCTACCGCGCACTCCAGCGACTCAGTGCCGTCCTCGACAACGAGAACGGGACTGTCTCGTTCGCCTCGCGCAAGTTCCACGACGAGCTGAAGGCCATCCTCGAGTCCGCCGAACACCACGTCAAGAGCGCTGCTGACCGAGCGGCGAAGATTCTCGGGATGGACGCACGCCAGGCGTCGAGCAGCGCGTTCCAACTCTGGATGAACAAGTATGGCGCCGAGGTCGAGGTCGACGACGACGGGAGCGTCCAGACGGTACGCATCGACACGATGCTCTCGCAGTTCAAGTCGACGAACAACCCGCGCATCGACGACGTGCTCGCCGAGGGTCGGAAGGCGTGGCACAAGAGCGGCTACGACGTGGTCGACCTCTACGGCTCGTCCGTCATCGCGGTCGTCGACGGCGAGAAGACCAGCGGGGTGTTCGGCGCGCTCGCCCGGTAACGCGCCGACGGCTGAGAGGCATCTCTTTTCTGCACCTTCTTTTCAACAACTCTGATTGTGGCTGTTTGCGTTCAGTACGACTGTAGTTGTTTTACTGGTCCTCTGATTCCAGTGGAGTTCCTCGACGACGACGTTCGGGGCAGCTCCGTTCCCGACCACCGGGAACATCCCCTTGGACAGTGCGGCCAAGGCCACAAGGCCAAAAAAATACACAGCCCCGCCCCACCTCCACAGCGGCGGTTTCACATGAAACACTTGAAATGGTGCTAGTTAGAGTTTGTTGAGCTAACCAGATATGGCACTACTACTCTTCTACTTATCCGAATAGAATACTTCTGACTGGGGAGTAGAAATTAGAGTAATCAGCCAAAGTCGATAAGTCCACAGCCACCGACAGTCACAGGTAGCACGTGGCCCGCAAACGCTTCCTTCTGACTGGGATCACCATTGTCTCCTTGATTACTGGACTTCTACTAGCATATCTCACACGGGACACAACTCTTGGAAGTCAACCATTTGCAACGATGGCAGCTGTCCAAGGAGCTTTTGTCGGCATCGTATTTTCAATATTTGTGCTCGCTTCACAGGTAAGCGCAGCGCAATTTACACCGTTGACCTTGGAGCAACTGAGCAGATCACGTGGTTTCGCGGCATTGCTTGTTTACTACACGTTTGCAATCTTAACTAATATCTACCTCATGGAAACGTTGTCTCTTCCGAGCACAATACCGTATGTTCCAGCTGGATGGAACACTCCGTTGGGCCTCGGAGCGGGTTTGACGACTGCTTCCCTTTTATCCCTGCTCATCGCACGTCAGCTGTTGGCCGAACTAACCACTCCGGAACATCTGCTTGAACGAACCGCTAAAAGCGTCTCTCGACAAGCGTTCACCGAATCGAAAACGGAAGAACCATCCAAACCAACACCACCCACGCGTACACCACTATTTACTATCGAGCGGATTCTCGTCGCGGCGCACAATGATAACGATGAGTATACCACCCAACAAGCGATTCACCAACTCTGGAGCGTCACAAATCGGTTCCTTACTCCACCAGTGGTGATTGGGGCTGGATTCATCAGCCCGAGTCCAGCTTCGTACACCGAAGACTTGGACATCGAGAAATTATTGAATTACTGGACGACTGCAGCGAAATATGGGGCAAAAGGACCCCTGTCTAGAGTGAAACGGACGGCGATAGCCCAACGACATATCGTGAGTGCGTTGCTGAGTGCCAATGAGGTTCCAAAAGCTATCGAACAACTCGAACATTTGTACGATCTAACTACGGCAGCCTTCGAGTACGGTAACGACCAGTCGGTGCTGTCGGGGTACGAGCAATTCGCAGATGAAATCACAGTTCACGATAGTTCTTCTCCACTAGCGTTGGTCATCCGACATCACGCGCAGTTTGTTGAGGGCCAAATAGAGAAGCTAGAAATCAAGGAGGAGTCAGAGTCGGGCGGGTTGAGAAATACTTTCTTCTCAGCCATCATTTCCAATTATGTCGTTCTTCTAGAACAGGTGTGGGTGTCTGACTTGTCAAATCCAGTCAAGCGCAAACGTGCCAATATGATTATTAGACAGTTGGAAACTGACCTGACCGGCATCTTCGAGATATTTGACGAACAGCCGAATCCGGGACCACTCAAACAGACATTGCTGACGGAATTACACAGACAATTCATTCATGCAGCCTCTTCTCTTGACGTCAAAAATGTCCAATCAACTAATCGGTACATCGTAATCATTTCAGAGTTATCGATTGCACTTGATAGAAGACCAGAGACAGTCGCTGACTCACTTCTCAAGTGTCTCAACGAGGGCGGTGATCGTATTGAGATACTTGAGGCACGACTTCAAGATTGGTCCCCCGACGACTCTTACCAGAGGGAACTGAAGCCACTCGCTGTGGAAGAGCAAGAAGTAACTGACATTATTGAGTGCATTGGAACCGAAATGCGCTAACAGGTCGTGTATAGCAATTATAAGGATGCTGTGGCGCTCATCTGGTCGAACACTGTTTGATTCGCAGTGAAATATAGATCAGACTCATCATTCTTGTCTCCTTCCTGCTCAAGAATGTTGTTTCGGACAAGGAAGCTAAGCTTGTCACGGAGTTCGAATCTGTGGTAACGAGCGGATTGGCCGTACCAGTCAACCATATTCTCCTGAATGGTGTCCATGTCTAAGTGAAGGTCTGGTTCGTTCGCCTCAAGTGCAGCTACATAATACCCGTTGGCGAATTTCGGAAGGTGCCTAAGAATGCCAAGTTGAAGATCGCGACTCAATCGGTAAAATCCCTGCTCAATGACCTCACCAAGAATTTGTTTATTGAATTCATCTCCTTGAACCTCACCTAAATCATACTTCTCAAGAGGACGCTTTGGATGTATATGCTTATCCCGAAGTTCGATAAACCCCAGCTCTTCGAGCGTCTGGACGTATTTGAGTGTCTTATCACCCTTCTTGTCCTGTGCTTTCCGTACCTCATCGAACGGAACGGGTTGATAAAGTCGGGTCCAGCGAAGAATCTGTTTAATCGGATTAAGCTGGTTTTCTACAGCAGGCGTTGTAGCAATCTTCTCGTATGTTGCCCGTGCCATAGCTTGATCAAGTTCGTCCCTGAGGTTTTCTTGTTCATCAAAGAATCCCTGCTCAACAGTCGGTCGTGAAGGTAGGTCGATATAGTACTCTCTTCCATCTCGTTGTCCTGAGATTTTTGCGATATCATCAACGGCAATGTACTTTATGACTCGATCACGGTTCGGTCGACAATCACTGACATCCTTCGGGAAAGTATTCCCGATGGATATTGCGAGTGAGCCGGAGTCTGCGATGTAGAAGTCTGAAAGATACGTTCCACTCCCGTAGACCTGTTGGAGTCGTCGTTTGACCATCTCACGCTGTGCCTCGACATCGTCTGTTGCGGCGACTCTGACTGTCTCCGGTATAACCCGCTCCGACTCTTTTTGATTTGAATCTTCGCCCATCAGTTGAACTCCATTAGGCGACTCTGTTCGGTCTCTTCGACCCAGAGAGTACTAGTCGTTTCGGAACGGCCTTTCCATGCCTTGACAAAGGCTTGCTTGTCTATTTCAGACGTTTCGATTCCACTTATCTGATCCCGGTTGACCTTTCCATATCGAAGTGGGTCGTAGTACAATACTGATTCGTGGTTCACTGCCAACACTAAAACCCTGAGCTGCCGGGCGGTACCGCGCCCAGCTGGTTGGATATCGTATCCGTCAGGGTCGTACATCTCGATTGCAAGTTCGACAGCGGGAAACGAGCATTCAGGCCGATCAATAATTTGATTCAAATCATCAGCCCCAAGTCCTTCGTTATAACGTGCTTCGAACGGATACTCACTCAACTCTGCTAAAAGTCGTTGTTCGATATCAAGAGTTACAGGACCGATAGGTCTCTGGTCGCATAGCTCGTATATTGTACGTCTCCCCAGATTCACACCATCAGGAACCATCGGTCGGTCCGCGAGTTCCTTAAGCATATTCCAGATTACGTTAGGCAAATCATCGTCCAACCCGCTTTGGGCAGTAAAAGGGGAAACTTTCTCTGTCGCATGCGCCCGGTCCTGGTCGGAGAGCGTCATTTTATAGTTAGAATAGTCATTCCAATGGAAAGTATATCAGTCTATTCATTCAAAGACTCAGTACAGTTCGAGTAAGGAACTGCTCCGAGATGGGTTTTACACAATTCAGTGATCCTCATTCACACTCCTACTAATAGCTAGTCACGAGGCAGAGTACTATTTTCCCCGACAATAGGATTAATACGGCGAACTAACGGCGCACACTCGTTACACACAAACACTTCGCCGCCCGGCCACGGCACTCGCGTCGTCGCCGTCTCACCGCACGCGTTCGCGCAGTTCATCGCTCACCACCGAACGGGAAAATATCTGAGTACGACGGCCAGGTGAATGCCAGCCAGTTCACGAGCATCGAGACCGCGACCAGCACAGACAGTTCTGGAGCCGCGTCAGGCACGCCCACCAGCGACGCCGTCGCCTGCCCGACCACGTCGACGAACCGAGCGTACAACGGCAGCAGCGGCGCGCTCACACAGGCGATGGTCACACCGGTCAACGTCGGCGCGAGATGCGCCAGCCGAATCCACGCGACCGGCGTCCCAGCCTCCCACTCCAAGTTCGCCCACACGGCGAACCCCGAACGTTCGACCGACGTCGAGGACGCGAACGGCCGCGCGAACGCGACGTGAGTCAGCTCGTGCAGCGGGTTCGCCGGCACCAGCAACACCAGCATGACCTGCAGCGCGCGCATCACGCTCGCTCACCTCCGTCGACGACCTCGTCCTCACCCACGGTCAGCAACACCAGCGGGTCCCACAGCGCCACGAACAGCCACTGTGCGAGAATGTACACGAGTGACACCCAGCCCAGCAGACTCTGCGGTGTCGTGTAGTGTGCGCATTTTTTCGCGAAGACGCCAGTGCAGTCAGCGACGAGTGCGTCCGCCGTCACCGTCAGGAAGTAGACGACGAACATCACCGCCCCGATCGTCGAGAACAGATGCACCCACTTCACCGCACACGGCTGAATCTGCTCTAACTCCAGCGGAAGCGACGGGGTCAGTTCGCGCACGGGCTCGGTCTCCGGATGCTCCGCAGTCACGAACAGATACCCGAGTTGGTTCAGCGCGCCGCGCGCCATAATCGCCGGGAGGAAGAACACCTCCAGCAGTTCGCGGAGAACGTCGCGTGGCGTCATCGGAACACCTGGACGAGTCCGAACAGTGCGACCGCGCCAGACAACCACAGCACGCCCCACGCGACGCCGACGAGGCCGCCGGGGAGCAACGGGATGAACGACCCGGACAGGAGTGCGAGCGCGATAGCCGGCAGCGTCATGTCCTGCGTGCGAGCGTACGTCGGCAACACGACGATGGCGACGACGATGACGGAGAACACGGCTTCGCTCACCGAGACACCAACGTACCCGAACAGGAACTCCTGCCAGTTCCCACTGATCAGGTCGTCGAGGATGGGACTGATGTCCATCATTCGACCATCACCCCGCGAATCATCTGCACGCCAGCCAGCGTGTAGATCGGCCGGAGTACGAGATTCATCACCGGGAACACCAACCAGCCGGGGAACCCGACGTTTTTGAACGCCGTCTCGATCGGCCCGAGGACGATGAAGATGTTCACGAAGCTCTTCACCGCCGTTACCGCGTACCCGAGGTAGTCCGCCACGTCAGGCACGTTCGACGAGAACCCCTCGTCAGACTGGTCGACTTCCTCGATGTCGTCCTGGAGGCCGGTGTCCTTGGAGACACCCATGTGGTCGTTCATCCCCGAGTGGTTCATCCAATAGCTGGACGCGCTCAGGCAGAGGATGAACATGAAGATAGAGACTGCTCGCATCCCCATCAGACACCACCTCCGTTCGGCCGCGTCGCCGCAAACAGCGCGATGACACCCGAGATGCCCAGCGAGGCAGGGTGGAACGTGAACCACCCGAACCACGTCACACCGAACGCGACCGCGACAACGATGATGCCGCCAGTCCGGTGCATGTTCCCCGCGACCAACCCGATCACGCCGACCACGGTTATCTGGACGAACAGCGCCAGCCAGTTCTGGTCGATGTCGATGGGCTCCTCGTTGACCGACCCGAGTTGCTCACTCCCGTTGAACACGACCTCGCCGTCGCGCTTCCCGATCGCCTCGACGACGAGTTTGTCCTCCGTCGTGTTGTTTCCGTACGGAACCATCTCCCAGTACTGGTCGACATCGTACGACGTGGCGTCGAAGACAGGCGCCGACCGGTTCCCGCGCTCGTACAAGAGCACGCGCAGAGAGTCGAACGACTCGTCGCCATCAACGGCGACCTTCACCACGTTCGCAGGCTTGTCGTGCGTGACGTTGAAGAGGACGCTGTCGCCCTCCGGTGGCTGCCACGAAACAGACCCGATGGTCAGCACTCGACGACCGCCCTCGGTCGGGATAAACGAACCGAGGTTCCGCTCGTCGCCGTCCTCGTTCCGGACGAGGATGCGATAGCGCTCTTGGTAGGCGAGCGTCACGGGGAACGTCTCGTCAGCTGCGAAGTCATCGCCGGCAATCGTCCGCCAGACCAGCGACTCACTCCCAGACACGTTCAGTGCCTTCTGGATGATGAGCACGCTCTCACTCGTCGGGAAGTTCCCGCTCTTGTCCGTCAGTTCGAACGTGAGCGGAACCGTCGTCGCGTTTTCGTCGAGTAGGTAGATGTCCTGTTGCTGGCCGAGGTCTCGGATGATGATTCGACGGTCAACCCAACCCTCAGCCTCGGTCGTCGCGACAATTCGCTCACCGAACGGAATCCCAGTCAGATTCAGCGTTCCGTCGGTGACTTCCCGCCGCTGCGTCGTTTCGTTCCCGAACAGCCGCACAGTGATAGAGACGCTCTCGTTGATGAGTTGGTCAGGGTTCAGCTCATTCCGGATATAGAGCGTGTTCGGCGTATCGAACGTGAACGACTCGCTCTCAGTGGTAAACCCGTACTCGTCCGTCACCTCGACATGCCACGTGTGGCTGCCACCCGTGCTAACCGAAACAGGCAACGAGACAGTCCCGTTTTCACTGACGGTCTCCGAGCCAGCCAGCGATCCATCGACGTAGAAGTCCACCACGTTCTCGTCACCGGAGGGCTCGTCGAAGTCCGTATCAGTGAGCGAAATCGAGAGGTTGAAATCTCGCTCCGTGACCTTCGAACCGTTCTGCGGGATTGCACTCGAATTGTTCAGGCTCGCGGGGTGGTGAAGAACGTCGAACGAGAACGATTGAGAACTAACCGTTTCCCCATACGAATCGGAGAGATCAACGTGCCACGAGTGTGACCCGTTCGAAAGAACAGCGACAGTCGTCGAGACTGTCTGGTTCGAGTTGATTGCCTGCGTGTCGGTGAGATTTCCGTCGACGTAAATCTCCACAGTTACCGAGTCTCCCTGGGCAGTCCCGAAGTCCGAATCTGACACCGGTATTGAAAGATTGACATTCTCATTGTTTGTCGAACTCCCAGCTGGCGGAACCACGCTCGCCGCCTCTACTGAAGGAGCAGAACTATCGAACAGAATCGACTCTTCCAGAAGTCTAAACTCTGGGCTCTCACCAGTCTTCGAAACGTCCACACGGACCCGCCATCGTGACGATGAGACATCTGGCAGTGAAAGTGAGTAGTTCCCAGCAGACCCCACTGTAGTAGAAGCACCAGTCTGCCATGACGAGCCGTCGTGATATTCTACACTCAGGTCGGCACTTACGTTCGATACATCACTGATGTTGATATCGGCCTGTTCAGCATTTTCGACGGAGTGTTCAGGAGACAGGTACGTGCCCGTCGTGAACTCTCCCGTGGCCCCCAGGTCCGAATTAGTTTCAAGTAGGTCAGCCTCAACGTCACTGTCGTAGAACCAGACACCAGCACGAGTTGGAGTGAAACTCGAGTCCGTCTTCGATATCGGGCCAATGACCGTATTGCCATTAGTATCCTCCAGCCATGCTTCGTACGAACTGCCACCGTCATGAGTAATTACAACCTTGTAATAACCCGCAGACAGCGGCGTGTCCGATGATTCTACCGCAGTTGCTTCATAAGTGGTCGGTGAGCTAACCTCGTCGAACCGCAGTATCGCTTTATCGTCCCCAGATTTAGATGAGTCTTGGTCCCAGAACGCAACCAGTCCATCACCACTCGAATCAGCCAAGTACACCCCGCCCCGTCGGTTCGGAGCGTTGTTTTGCCCAGGCCAGTACATCCAGATACTGGCCGTTTTCTGGTCTCCACCTGCCCACAAATCAGTGTTAGTCAGGACCCCACCGTGCGCGCCGTCATTACCGGTTCGAGAAATCCCGTACGTACCGCTATAGGCGTTCCCAGTATACGTACCGAAACTCCCGGTCTCGCCGATGTACCCATCGACACTCCCGTCTTCGTAGTCGTCACTAAACCCTCCTGCAGCAGGTGGATTCAGTACCACGGAAGCGCTCTCTCCACTTCCAGAGACACTCATATTCGTCAGTGACGCATTAGTGAAATCACTCTCAGAACTGTGTTCAGAGCCCACCACCAGCCCCGGATCTGCAGCTACAATGGGTGCGTGACTCACGATGAGGAACGATGCAACTACCGCGAACAGAACGATACTCTTCCGTCTCATATCCGGTATCTCCGCTTATTCCCTTCCTCTTTCACACCGCCGACCAGCCAGTACACGATCGGCGTCAGCAGCAACAGCGCGGGCACGCCGACCGACGCGAGCCACTTGAAACGCTGAGCCATCTCCCACCACGGACCGTTCGTCACCGCCGGCATCGAGGACAGAATCCCCCACAGTTCTGGCAGCACTCCAGCCATCGCGAGCACGTACAGTCCCGCGGAGACGAGCCACATCGTGGCGGCGACCGCGCGCAAGATGCGACTCATATCGCACCCCGCGAGTCCAACACGCCAACACCGAGCACCGTGATGAAGATACCCAGCAACCCCATCAGCGGGTACTGGTCCCGGATAACGTCCATCCAGCCCACCGGCTGGGACATCATCCCGCCCGGGTCGAGCTTCTGTGCCATCGGCACGATGATGCCAAACACCTGGTCGACGACCGCGTAGCATAGCATCCAGACTGCGTACACGACCGCCGAGACGACGAAGTGGTAGAACGTCGCCATCTACCGGCCACCTCCGAAGAACTCACTCACCACGTCCTCTGAATCCGCGAACGGATTCTCCCACGTCTCCGAACCCGAACCCCACGCATCCTCAGCCGGCCACCGCGGCTGAGACTGCGGGTCGTCGTCGAAGTCTGGGTCAGGAACTCGCCTCGGTTCAGGTTCGACGCCCGTCCTTGGGTCTGGAACCACTGTCTCGTAGTCGAACTCATAACCATACTCAAACTCAGATTCGTAGTTCCCTCTGTACTCCTGCCGTTGCTCGGTTTCAGTTTCCTGCTCGAATCGGAACTCTTCCTCGAGTCCAGTCTCTTCCCAGAGCTTCTCGTACTGTCCAGTCTCCTGCGTTTCGAACGCTGTAGTCGGTGCGGTGTCCTCTGCGAGACTCGACGCTTCAGCAGCCAGCAGACGCTCACTCACGCCAGCGAGTTCCCGATCGGCCTGTAGTGACGACGCCTCGGCCTCCGTCGCGAGCCAGTCCAGTTCCGCTTTCGCAGACTCGAGCTCCAACTCGCTCTCAGCTTCGAACGACGAGCGTTGAGCACGGCGACGGCGAGACTGCGCCCCACGCGATGGCGTCGGGTCACGGCTGTACCCTCCCGGCCGACCGTCCTCGTAGTCCAGCGTCCCGCTCGAAGACCGGCGTGCCGCGAGCGACCGGTCGTAGATGTCGCCCTGCATCAAGTCCCGCGGACTGTTCGACAGCACCTCAGACTTCGAGTAATCACGGAACGAACTCCGACTCGGTGCCTCCTCGACTTCTGCGAGCGGAGTGCTGTTCCGACCCTCACCACCAACGAGGTTCAACTGAGCACGCTCGGTTTGCGAACCTCGATTCCCCCAGAGTTCCCCGAGTTGGCGTCGGGTTCGACTGAGACGGCGTTTCGTCCGTGCCATGGTGATGCGCGTTCTGCTCGGCCCCTCGACGCCCATCGCCGCGTCGACATCGCTCCCCGACAGTCCAACAGGGCGCTCGCCAGGTAGGTCGAAGAACTCGGAGCGAGACATCCCAGTCTGCCCCTCGAAGTCGACCGGCGTCGACACCAGCTCCCGCAACCGCGGGTTCTCGATACGACCAGCCAGACTCCGTCGGACCTTACTCGCAGCCGCCTTACTGCGACCGCCGACTTTCTTCGCTCCCAGTACAGCGAGTTCTTCGGTGTCGATCTTCCCGCCCGGGAGCTGGTCCGCGATTCTGCGACCGCGGCTGGTCGTTCGGAGTGCCCGCGTCGCGCCTGCCGACAGCAACTCCTCGCCAGGCTGGATAGCGTACCGTGCAGCCATCCCCGAGGTCGACCCCGCAGCACTCGCGTAACGAATCGCTCCGTACGAACCGAGGAGTGTTCCGGTGACAGTCCCGACAGACCCGATGGGATTCGAGAGGACAGCGTCCTTCGCCCCAGAACCGAGACGGCCAGTCTCGACGCTGATATCTCGTCCCAGTTCCCCAGCGTTGCCCTGCACAATCTCGGCCGCACTGTATCCGAGGAACTCACCGGTCTCGTCGAGGCTGCTCAACACCGCAGGGACGTTGGCCATCGAAGCCGCTCCCTCTCCTGCGCCCTCGAAGAACTCCATGTACGGTTTGGTGACTCGCTCGGAGTCCTTCCCAGCGAGTTCGAGCCCGATTCGAGTGGTTCCAGTTGCCGCGTATCCAACTGCCTCACCGGCCGCGCCTCCGACGTCTCTCAGAAAGTCCCCGGAGGCTTCGGCGGCGTTCTCTAAATCATCCTCAATCCCACCGATACCGAACACACGATTACCATCGTCACCGAATCGCTCGGCCAGTTCGACGTTCGCCTGGCCAGACTCATCGAACGACACAAGGACATCCTCTGTCTCCACGCCTGCCGTGTCTTCGGCGACCTGCTGCTGTATGAGCTTCCTGCGTCCGCCTTCCGTGAGCGAAACCACCGCTTCCTCAGCACGGCCTCGCTCGTTCTCGTTGGCTCCAGCCGCGGCCGCACGGTTCCGTTCCTGCGGTGATAGTTCGAACGCCACACGCACGTCGGCCTCCGACAGCACGTTGTTCTCTGCAGCGACCTGTCGACGAATCTCGGCTCGGCGAGCGTTCCGGTCGAGGTCAGCTACGAACTCGCCACCAGACACACCCGCGACGAAGTCCTCCTCACTGAACGCATCGGACTGGGCAGCAGCTGCAGCGACGAGGGCCTGGCGTTGGCCTCCTTCACTCAGCCCGACGTTGAGGCCTTTCCTCGTGACAGCTACGTCTAATTCCGAACTATCGACGCCGTTCGCATCGGCGAACTGCTCACGCAACCGCTGACGAGCGAACTGATTCGTCCGAACGTCCTCGGCGAACTCTGCCTCCGCTCGCTCCTGCGCGATGTCCTGCTCACGGTCGAGGAGGTACTGCCCGGTCGAGCCCGTTCGCTCAACTGCTTGCTGGTAGCCTTCCCGCACTGCTTGCTCCCCGGACTCGGTCAGTTCGATGTCAGCGTCGATGAACCGACCTGGGTTACTCACGTCCTGGTTCGCAATCGCCTTATCGACACCAGTCACGTTCGTCACACGGACCTGGCTAACATCGGTGAGGTCCGGATTGTTCTCGACAACCTGTTCGGCGAATTGTCGTTCGACCACGCCTTCCGGCCCCCGAGTCAAATTCGAAACTCCGGCTGCCCGAAGGACATACTCGTTGACTGGCTGACTCCCGCCACTCTTACTGTTCCCCGTCCGGCGACGCCCCTGGTTGATGTTCTCGGGATTGCGACCAGCAGGAGACGATGAAGATCCAGCCGACGAAGCACGACGTTCAGCGTTCAGATCATCCGGTGGGCCGCCACTCTGACTGCTCGACGACTGCGAACCTCCCGAACCACCGGACGAAGACGACGAAGACCCAGACAGCCGACGGCTCGCGTTCAGGTCATCCGGCGGGCCGCTCGAACTGCTCGACGATGCTCGAGCACTCGAACTCTCCGAGCCACTCGACGAGTCGTCCGAGCCGATAACTGGCGTCCGCCGCTTGACTTCCCGCAGCTTCTGCCGAACGCGAGCAGTCCGCGACGGCGACGACCGCGACGAAGAGGACGACCCGCTGGACTTCGAACCAGAACCAGACCCGTCGTCACTCCCACCGCTACGCCCCGGGATGGGGATACGACCCATCCTCGGTCACCCCAGCACTCCCGGCAACTGGATGTAACTCAGCCCGATACCAGCTCCACCACCGCCGCCACCGCCACTGACGAACTCAGTCAGGAACCAGATGATGACGAGTGCCGACGCGATGCCACCGATGTACGTCAGCAGGTACAGAAGCGCCTGCTTCCCCGAGTTCTCGTCCATCTCCTCCATCCGACCGAGGTCGTACTGCTTGTCGAGGTCGCCCTGGTCGACCTGCTGGAAGTACATCTCCCAGACCGCATCCCAGTCGAGAATCAACCCATCCGCACCATCCGGCGGGTTACCACCGACGTAAATCTCCTGCGAGCCGTCGCTGCGCTTTCGCGCGATCCAGTTACCCAGCTTTCGCTGCGTCGCCGCGTACGCCTGCACCGGCGCGAACGTCTCCGCCGTTCCCCGCAGCGACCACACGACCGGCGTCTTCCCGTTCATGTGATACGGCCGCTGGCCCTCACCCTTCGCAGAGTACGTCTCACCGTTGTTCGTCTCGTACTGCTGCGTCGACGAGTTCCAGTAGCCAGCCCGCGGAATGACCATCCCGTCCCCGTAGATGGAGTTCACCAGCACGTCCGCGTTCGACGTCTTCTTCTTGACGTTGTAGCCAGCCTGGATGAGCTTGTCACCGAGGATGCTCGTCTTCGGGATGAACCGTAGCATCGCGAGCAACGGCGCAACGAACACCATTCCGACACGCAGTGACCACTTCGCGAGCCAGTCACCCGCCGCCTCGACGTGACCCTGTCCCGGCAGCGCGTCGTCCTCGACAGGCTTCGCGTCGTTCTCTTCGTCCGTCTCGATACGTTCCTCGACGACGGCACGCGTCCCGGTATCAAAGTCACCCGGTTCAGCGAGTGGATCGGGGTCGTCGTCCGTCATCGGCCGAACACCTTCTCACTGGCCCGCCCGAGGCGAGACTTCGACTTTCCGTCACTGTCCATGTTCTGGACGCGGGTCTCGACCGTCGTGTCCGCCGTCTTCGACAGGCCGACGTGGTCGATCGCGAGGTTTTGCATCGCGGTTCGGACCTCTTCGAGCGCGGCTTTCACGGCCCGCCGCTCGTCGGACGTGAACCGTTCTTTCACGGCCTTGTCGTCGCGCCCGTCGACGCCCTGGGCGTGTTCGAGGAACGGCCCCGTACAGAGCCGACCGCGGTCACGCTCTTTGAGCACGCGATGGGTGAGCGCCATGTTGTGAATCTTGATGGACTGGCGGTCATCCTCGTCGTAGTACGACGTGACGAGCGTGCCCGACAGGTGCGGCTTGAGGATATCCTCCAGCTCGTCGAACTCGTCGGACTCGATGTCCGGATTCCGGAGTGCGGACAGGAAGTCCGTCTGGTCCATGTCCTGCATCGGGTCGTCTTCTTGTGCCTGTGCTGCACCGATTCGAGCGCCTTCCTGGGCGGCGACCCGACGGTCCTCGAGGGCCGCCATGTCTTCCCGGGAGACGCGCTGTCTACTCTGTCTCATTGGTATCTTGAAGCATCGAGTCGTTCGGGAACTCGCCGAAGATCGCGAACACGAGCGCGAACCCACAGACCAGCAGCATGAACACGCTGAGCGCCTGCATCAGCGGGCTTCCGAACGATAGTTTCGTGCCGTTACTCGCAACTCGAACACTCCCGCTGACGACGACCAGCGTGCCCCAGCAGAACACCGCGACGAGCAGGTTCACGACGACGTGCAGTTCGTATCGATAGAACGCGAAGTAGGTCGTCGCGCAAGCGAGCAGGAACACGAGCACGTACTGTGACTCCAGCATCACCGACCACCCGCACTCGCGAACAGTGAGGCCGTTCCCAGCAGGAACAACCCAGCGACGAGGAGCGTAAGAACACCGAGCACAGCCACGAGGAGCGTGACTGCTCCCTCACCGAGTTGGACCCAGTCACCGCGGGCCTCGTAGGTGTACGTGACGTTCACGGTCGATGCGCTGGCGAGCGTGCCGTTCTCGACTGCGCGAATCGACCCGTTCGACGTGCTCCACTCGTACTCGGACGTGGCGACCGCGGACTCGTTGTACCAGACCGTTTCGTTGTCGTACCACGTCTGGCCCGCAGAGGAGACCGCCGTCCACGATGACGTGGATATGTTGCTCGTCTCGTTGTCGACGGTCTCGGTCCCAGTTGGCGCGCTCGAGTACGATGCACCCAGCGCTGGGACACAGATGACTCCGAACAGGACGAGGACGACGAGGACGAAAATTGAACTCTTCATTGGTAGCTCTCGACTTCTGAAAGTAGGGGGAGTTGGTCGCGGTTAGCGGCCGCCCATGCCGCCGCCACCGAACATCGCCATCGCGTAGCTCGCAGCGCCGACGATGATGCCGACACCGACCAGGCCGAGTGCGGCCGTTCCGTACGTCACGAAGTCCCCGGTCAGGTTCGCGAACGGACCTGAACCGGTGGAGATGATGTCGAGGCTGTAGACCTGCGACAGCACGACGATGACCATGAACGCGGCGATGATCGCACCACCGATGCCCTTGATCATCCCCTGCATCGCCGCCTTCGTCTTCATCGGTGACTTCAGCGTCTCGACCGTGTTCTCGGCTTTCTGCCAGCCGATCTGCTTGCCCCGCTCGTACGGGTCTGTGCTACTCGCTTTGGACACAGACGGCGACTCGGGTCCCGTGGATCCCACCGTCGTCGTCCGTTGGGTCTGTGAAACACCCATGTGCGCTGAAAGTTACGGCATCCGTGATAGTCCCCCACGCCGAGATACACACCCAGTTCACAGACGGTTCACACCCGAGGGAAGATGTTATTACAGAGAGGGTTACTCGGCCGTGTTATGTCTTCACGACAGACGCCAGTAATACTGGAGTCCGAGATGAGCCCGGTCGACCGGAACGGCTCACTCCAGCTCACGATCGACAAGGCCGCGCTCAAGAACGCGGGCATCAACCCCGACGACTGGGAGACCGTCCCCGAGAAATTCATCCAGCACTACCACAAGGGCGGCAAGCGCGACGGCGTCCTCGAAATCGACCTCAAGGGGGCCGCTGACGATGTCGAGTGAGTACAACCGCAACGAGTCGAAGGGACCGAAGTCAGTTCGTGAGCGCATCATCGAGCACGCCCAACTCCAGTGCTACGAGGCCCGCTCTGAACTCCAGCAAGCCCAGATGCTCAACCACGGCACCGCCCCGAGACAGGTCCGGATGAAGCTCCAACAAGCCATCTCGGACTACTACCACGCACTCCGCCCACTCCGGAACCGGCCGGAAGTCGGCGAGAACGACTGGTGGGAGACGGTCGAACTCAGCGACGACTGGATGTACACCGAGACCGTCCCGCGTCGCGAGGTCGTCGGTAGCATCGACGAACAACTCGGTATCCGCGAGTGGACCGAAGATGTCGAGCAGTCCTACGCTGGCCTCGATGTTATCCGCGACCTGGAGCGTGCCGTCGAGACGACGACCGTCGTCAAGACCGGGATGCGAGGCCGACGCGAGGACACCGTCACCCGAGTGAAAATTCTCGACGGCGACATTCTCGTCGACATCGTCGGCGTACTCCACGAAGCCGCAGGCCGCCTCGGCTTCCAGCCCGACATGACCGTCCCCGACGCTGAAACGGAGGCAGTATGAGCAGTGCCATCGCTCCCCCGCCGACGCAGATGCCCGAACTTGTCGAGCGGAACATCATCCTCCGACGGAAGATCTGGCCACGGCTCCACCAGGCAAACAAGAACTGGGTCGCCATCTTCGTCGGCGAAACCGGCAGCGGGAAATCCTGGGGCGCGGGTCGCGTCGCCGAAGCACTCTGGCCCGGGTTCAGCACTGACGAGTACGCCATGAGCGTCGAAGAGTTCCTCAGCGTCGCAGGCGACAAGAGCTACCCGAGCGGGACCGGCGTGGTCCTCGACGAGGCCGGCGTCGCCGCGAACTCGCGGAACTGGTACGACATGGCGAACGAAGTGCTGAATTTCCTGCTGCAGACCTGGCGCGAACAGAACCGCTTCGCCATCCTCACCGTGCCCGAACTCGACCTCATCGACTCGCAGGTCCGCCGCCGGTTCCACCACTACATCGAGATGGTGTCCGTCAACGAGGAGACGAACACGTCGAAGGCGAAGATACAGTTCATCGATACCAACCGCAAGAGCGGGAAGAACTACTTCAAGTACCACCGGATGAAGGACGAGTCCGGCTGGCTCAAGCGGTGGAAGTACATCAACTTCAACCCGCCGAGCGACGGGCTTCGCGAGGCCTACGAGGCGAAGAAACAGAACTACACGAAGGACCTCAACGAGCAACTGCTCCAGCGCATCCAAGAGGAATCCGAGGGTGATGCCGAGGAGATGACTCCGAAGGAGGTCGCCGAGGCCATCATTGAGAAGCAACGCGTCGACGACTACATACAGGAAGCCAGTGGTGGCGAGTATCTCAACCGAGACCTCCTGAAGATGGACTGGGAACTCTCCGAGTCAGAGTCCAAGCAGGTCAAGAACTACCTCATCCGCGAGTGTGACCTCGATGTTATGTGACCGTCACAGACACAGGCGGACACCCACCCACCCCCACCCCCACCTACCCCTATTAGTTAAGCTAACGCGTGTATGTGGGGGTCGACAGAACCGGGTCGACCGAAGCAGAACGAAAGCTCATCGCGTAGGCGGCCGCGGCCGGGCCCGGGAGCGACCCGCACCCACTCGAAAGACTGCGAGCTGCGCCGGAGGTCGACGATGAACGAGCGCGAAGTGTCGCACTCGACTGCACTCCTGTTCGCCGTCGGATTCTACACGTTCGTCTCCGGCATGTACGGCGTCGCCAACCCGCAGGTCGTCGCCGGCACAATAAATGTGCAGACCGGGAGACTGAACGAGAAATAGGCCAGAGACATTTGAGACACCTCGGTGTTAGGTTAGGGGACAAACATATCAGCTTTGGTGTCTACTACGTTGGTATGCGCCGCCGAGAGTATCTTACGCTGATTGGAACCACGGGGACTGTTGCGTTAGCTGGGTGTACAGGGGAGGAAGAGCCTGCGACATATCAGAACAGTTCTGGCACTACCTCTAAAATGACCACCACAGCTTCAACAGGAGGCACTGGGACTAATACACAGACTAGCACAGAAACGACAACAGAGACCGAGACTGAGACCGAAACCGAGACTTCGCAGGGGACGGCGAGCGCTGAAGTAATCCACTCGGAATTCTTCACTGCAGAAACCGAGTACGATACGATGTACGGAGTTCTCGGTGGTATCGAGAACACGGGAAGTGCCCGCCTCGGATGGGTGGAGGGGACTGTCAAGTTCTACGATGATGAAGACAACCTTCTCGATTCGAACACTGTCCTCATGGAAGATCTTGACTCAGGCGAAATCTGGGAGTTCGTAACCCAATACTACGGTAGTGACGAACCTGCGAGCGGAAAGGTCGAACTGAAAAGTGCCGACCGATTTACGTCAAGTGCTGCGGACTGGGCTAAGTTAGAGAGTCACTCTATCGAGATGCCATCCGACGGTTATTCGTCTCCGAAGGTCGTCGGACGAGCGACAAATACGACCGACGTAACGAAAGGCTACCTGGAGGCACGCGCCAAAGTCTACTCGAAGGAAGGTACTGTCATCGCAGGTGGGTACACGAACATCACCGACCTCGGCGCAGGCGAAACGTGGAAGTTTGAGGTCGACGCGATGATGCCCGAGGACTGGTACGAGCGAATCGACCACGCGAAAGTCGCCTTGGTCAAATAACCGGTTCTGGCTCTGTTGAACCTCTCAGAGGCTAATACAAACTGTGTTCTGGATACAGAGGTTGAGTTCATCAACCACTGCACATCTGTTTCGGATATGAGTCGCGAATCCCACTGATAGACCGAGAGTGCAGGGCTGCCTGTGCTCGTTTAGTAGAGAGCGACACCGAACAATTCTCTCCTACGCCATCCCCGACCGTTCGAACTCCTCGACGATAGTCGACGTCGACGGCTTCGATAGATACGGCTCGAGCGCGGAGTAGCTGTCCCACCCGCCGATGTCCATCACGACGCGCGGGTTCATCCGCTTCTCTGCGAGACACTGGTGACCGAAGTAGCGACGTAGGTCGTGGCTCCGAACCATCGCGAAGTCCCGCTCTCCAGATTGCTCAGCAGCGGCTGCCGCGGTCCGCTGGACGACTCGCTGGACTGACCGCGGGACGAGGTCGACGAGAGGTTCGTCCTCGCCGATCTCCGCGTTGCGTCGGTAGCGATGGATGAGTCGCTCCACGTCCCGCGGGAGATAGGCGTCGCGAGACTTCCCACCGCCGCCGGTCGTATCCTTGCCCTCGGGCACGCGTAGGAAGAAGTAGTCGCCGTCCTCGACGACGGTGCGCTTCACGTGGCTCGGCTCGATCTGCGGTATCTCGAACGAACGAAGTCCGACCTCGCCACCGAGTCGGAGAATCAGTTCGTCGCGGAAGCTCTCCGCAGCGCGGAGCAGCTCCTGGTACTCGTCTGGTTCGAGCCAGACAGCTGGCCTGGGCTCGTCGACGTGGTCTCGGCTCTTCACCGTCTCAATTCTCATGCCTGTTTACTCATGAGAACACAGACACATAGACCCTCGGCTTCGACGAATATCGGTTCGATTCGCGGCGAAAACGCGACTTCGCGTCTGACTTCTCTTAGAAGTCCGACGTTCTTCCACGCCTGTTCAGCGTACGCAAATCTACCAGAAATATTATTTGTTATGTCTGGATATACGTCTTCATGGCTCGTCAGCAACTGCTCACCATTCTGCTTGCTGTCCTCCTCGTTCTATCCGGATGTAGTTCCGTAACCGAATCAGAAACAGAACCGCCGACTCAGTCACCTGATTCTACGATAACCCAATCGAGTTCGAATACGGCCACCACCGCCGAGACGGAAACGAACACTGTAACAGCGACCTCGGTTCCGACGGCAACCGCTGTTCCTCGGCTGAACCCCTTCGACTCGGAGACTATCACTGTCGGTGTCTCTGCGCCAACGAACCAAACCGTGAATTTCACCGCCATTGCGGAGGACGCGGTATCTCACTGGCAGACCGACCGTGAGAGCGCATCTCGCTATCGGGAAGACCCAGTGCAACTCGAGTTTGCTCCCGATGCTTCGAATCCGGATCTCCTACTCAATTTCCACCCGACGATAATTCGCTGTGCTGGCGAGTACAGCAGTGACACCTTCCTCTTCTGCACCGAACGAGTAACCTCTGACTCCGTCATCAAGGAGACGCTCACGCTCAACGTATCGAGTCGGTACACTAGCGAGGACACAGAAATGCTCGCTAGAGAGGCACTGGCTGGAATATACGGTTACGAAGTGAGCGACTACAACAGCTGGGAAGTCAACAGCCCGTCGCTCCGAGACCCTTGGACCGAGAAGGACACGGTCATCGTCGGCGTCGATAGCTCGAGCAATTCAGACCGCGATATTAGCCCTCTGGTACGTGATTCACTGGAGTACTGGTCAAATTCCAGCTACGGTGACTATGACATCATCTGGGAGTACAGACCGAATGCCCAGAGCCCCGACATCGAGGTAGAACTCGTCGAGTCGATTGACGACTGCGGATACTCGATATCACCTTCTACTACTCTCGGCTGTGCCCCGCGATTAAGTCAGACTGAACCGGCTGACAACGAGATTCAGGTACGAATTACAGATGGCTACACAGACGACTCGACTACAGATACGATAAAGCACGAGTTTGGTCATATCCTCGGGCTCGGTCACGGAGTAGAGCCGATGCCACTGATGGCTGCATCAGGTCCCGCGGACCGGCAACCGATTACCGACGCCCGGAACAGGAGTATCGGCTGGCAGGAGGTTCCGATTACGGTCGGAATCACCAGTTCGGCCAGCAGTGACCTGGAGTCACAGACGAAAGCGGTCGTGGAGCACCTACAGAATAGTCCGAGTCAGCCAGACGACTTGGTCATCGAGTACGTCGGCATCAATTCGGACGCTGACATCGTAGTGAGAGAGGATCCAGGGAGTGAGTGTGATCTCGAACATGGGAGCTGCCCCAGCTTCTGGGGTGACTCACCAGACGCGGATGATGCACTGGAGTACTACACGAGCGGAACGATCTACATCAAAGACCTCGAGGGCGACGTAACGGGGTGGCACATCGGGTATTGGATAGACCGCTACGCATCCCCGCTCGATAATGACGAAGTGTGGGACGAGGACGACGACGATCAGGACGGCTGGGACTGACGCGGTAGTTCACACTTATTGAACACACGTTGGCGGTCATAGCTACTCCCGACACCAACAGCGTAGTTCACTTCCGGAATTTTTCCGGAACGCTTTCCGGCCCCTTTCCGGAACGCAGCATTTCTCCCTTCTTAGTCTCTGAATCACCCCCTCGTCGAGGGATAGCCCACTTCCGGAACTTCCGGAACGACCACTCTGAAGCTTATCTGATACCCTCACCTCCCACCTCGTGATGGCTTGGAACAGTCGACTATTCAGCATCCGAGTATCGAGAGAAGACGACGACACCTACAGCGCGACCGAGGACTCGACCGACACGGTCGGCGTCGGCGACAACCCGCAGGCGGCAGTCATCGACTACGCGCAGAGGTGTCGCGAGAAGGTCGACGCGATGGACCCAGCTGAACGGAAGCGAGTGTGATTCCGATGGGGAAGACGATACCGACCTACCGCGAGCAGGTGGCGGACTGGGAGAGCGACGTCGAAGAGTTCCAGCGAGCCCTAGTGTACCAGAACCAACAGTCGTTCGAGGAAGTCGTCGAACACGTGCATCGGGTCGCGCACGCTGCAGGCTACTGGTACGGTCCGAACCACCGCGAGACCATCATGCTCTCTATCGACACCTGCCAGCAGCAGGAGATTCGGGACCTCCGCGAGCGCGTCGACGAACTCGAGGCCGCTCTGGAAGTGGCCGAGGAGGACGCATGATACAGGACGCACGCGCCTTCGACCAGCAGTTCGTGCCGAAGGAACTCCACCACCGGGAGGGAGCCATCGACGCGCTCACGAGCGCGCTGGCTCCGCTCGCGGATGGGAGCAACGGCGAGGACGTCATCCTCACCGGTCCGTCCGGCGTGGGGAAGACGACGCTGGCGAAGTACACCTGCGAGCGACTGGAGGGGGAAGCCTTCGGGGTCAACTGGGGCTACGTGAACTGCATGAGCGAGTCGTCGCGAACGGGCGCGCTGTTCGAGCTGACCCGGTCGGGCAACCTCGCGATGGACCTGCGGATGGAGGGCACGCCGTCGCGGCTGTTCCTCCAGCGCCTGCGGGACTTCGACGGGCAGTTCGTCGCGGTCGTGGACGAGGTGGACATCCTCGACGACCAGAGCGTGTTGCAGTCGCTGTACGAGATTCCGCACGTGTCGATGGTCCTGGTGTGCGTCGACGAGGACACGCTGTTCCGCGACCTCGACCAGCGGGTCGCCTCGCGGCTCCGGTCGGCGCGGTCGGTGACGCTCGAACGCTACAGTCACGCCGAGCTGGTGGACATCCTCGACGACCGCGTCGAGGTCGGCTTTCGAGAGGGCTCGGTGAAGCCGAAGGTGGTCGAAGGAGTGGCGGACGTGGCGGCCGGAGACGCGCGGCTGGGTATCTCGTTACTTCGCCACGCCGCCCAGCGGTGTCTGGATGCAGATCGGGAGACGGTCGGCCTCGACGACGTGGTCGCTGTGGCTGACGATGCTCGGGCCGAGATTGCGACTCGGTACGTCGAGACCCTGAGTACGCATCAGCGACTGCTGCACGAGATTATCCGTGAGCAGGGCGAGGTGTCGGCGTCGACGTTGCACGAACTGTACGAGGAGCAGGCGAGTGAGGTGCGAGCGAAGAGTACGAGGAGAGAGTATCTGCGGGCGATGGAGGAAGCAGGAGTGGTTCAGTCAAGAGGAAAAGGGAAGGGTATCAGATACAACTGCGACAGTTACGGGTAATCTCTCCAAGTACCTTCCCGAGGATCGATGGTGCAATCGTTTCCGTGGCTGAACACGCTGGCGTATTCAGTCCGCTGTAACCGGGTCAAGAGTCACGTCCAAAATTGACTCAGCAACGCGTTCGACCAGTAAGGGCGGGACAGCGTTACCCACGACACGCTCGGCGGCATCGTTCTGATCTGGTAGTTTGAACCATCGGGGGAAGGTCATGAGTAAAGCTGCCTCTCGTGCGGTGAGGGCCCGGTTCATCCTCGGATGGGTAAAACGTCCAGAACTCGGTGTCGTACACCGCGTCGTCAGCGTCGGTGCAGGAACTTCTCCATCCATAATTCCGTAGGCTGCGTCTGCTCCGCTTTCTAAGTTCCTGTGGGCCTTGACGATGTACTCTTCATCGTCAGTTCCTTTGAGGTCTCGCCAGCCCCAACCGTGCCGGCGAATCGCTTCCATTCGCTCAATGCTTCGTTTTTGATGCCGACGTGAGCGATGTTCTGGGTCGTCGGGATATCCTTCAACATCTATCTGCTTTTCTCCAGATTCGATGTTTTGTTTCAGGTCGTCATGTCGACCGAGAGCTTCGTTGACTGAAACCCACTCCTGAAGCGTGCTGTCTTCCCATGGCTCTTCGGCGTGTGTCTGCTCCGGTAGGGACATCTCTTCGTCATCCTTCCCGTATACGAACAGCCCGATGGTCCTATCACGACGTTGTGGAACACCGTAGTCCGCCGTGTTCAAGACATCAAGCGCAACACCGTATCCACCTTCATCCTCTGAGTCCCCTTCACGAGTAATATCGGACATCGACCGCTTGAGCCAGTCGACATACATCGACGGGACATCGTCACCAGCAGTCATGATGTTCCGTACGTTCTCGAAGAAGACCACATCAGGAACCTCCTCCTCGATGAACTCTACGAACGCCCGTAAGAGGTTATCTTTCGGCTTCTCCTCGGGCCAGGGTTCCGTATCCCGTAGACTACTAAAATTCTGGCACGGCGGACATCCACAAATTACGTCTACCTCTCCCGGTTCCAAATCGAAACGGCCCCTGATATCTTCGAAGGTAATCTCAGGGAGCCCCTCGTCTACCTCATCGTCTATGTACCCACGGCTCAGGTCTGCACGCAGTGGTTCATCAAATCTGACCTCTCCAAGGTATTCGTCGATTACAGTTTGGTCGCCACAGAGGTTTTCTTTGTATGTGTCGAGAGCAGTCTCGTCCGCATCGACTGCCCCAACAACCTCATAGCCAGCCCTCACGAACCCCATCGACGCACCACCTGCGCCACAGAACAAATCGACCACTTTCGGCTTAGACATAGATGCTCACCTCGTTATAGGGTCTATCAGGCTCCTCGGATAAAAGTCCGACGTCTAATTTCTTCCACAAAATTTCTACTGCATCTAAGATTTCCTGGGGAGTTCACTGATGGTAGTTCTAAGCTTCAATTGGGTACATCTATCGGTCCGCTCAACGGGTGCGCTCATAATCGAGACCAAATGCAAAGCCCTGTTTCCAACCACAATGTTCAGCAGTTACCTGGGACATCGTGTGTGTTATTCAGTTCAGAGTACCTCTGAGAGATGAGAGAGACCGAGCAGATACCCTTTGTCAACAGCGAGTTCCCCAGAGGTTCAGTAAGGATCAACGCCAAACTCTGAAAGTGAAGACTGGCCATCAATATACGTCCTCAGCATCTCGCTATCTGTCCTGTCCGCCTTCCGTTCGAACACTTGCAAGAACGCTTTGTGCGAACGTCGAGCGATTTGTTTGATATCATCATAAGTCCGGATTCTCATGTCGTCCATCTTCATTCGCTTGATTTCGGACTCAACCTGGCGGTTATCTTCTTTGTCGTTCGCTATAATATAGCCCTCTACGCCACGCCCGTCAATTGGACTCATATCCGAGATTGCTCTAAGATAGTCGACGTAATCTTTGAATTGGTTGAGGTCATCGACATCCAAAACATGGTCTGGATTCCGAATATCGATTAAGCGGATTGTATCTGCACCTCCAAGGCAAATAAATCCGACACGGCTGTTGGATTTCGTGTTATCGAAGCTGTCGTGAATCTCTTCACGCACATCTAGTTCTTCTTCTAAATAGTCCCATCTCGGATCGATCAGCCAAGGGTTGTCACTCACGAACCCGTGGAGATCTTTGATATTTGCATCATCTCGCTCCACAAGCTGCTCGAACTTCTGAATGGCAAAGTACCTCCCTCGCACAATTCGAAGCGAATTCATCGCGTCTAAAACTTCGTATTGGTCGAAAAGTTCGACTAACTGCTCCGTGTTGGAGATGTCAGATTTTTCAATCTCTCGTAGAAGTTCTTGGAATGACTTTTGCTGTACTCCAGAAGAAACGTACGAAGCCATTTCACGAACCGTGTTGTCGTCGTAATCCCCTTGCCTAGCAAGTTTTCCTAAAAACTTGTCTGCAAGACTCTTTTCTCGGTCGTCAAGCGGTTCGATATATCTCTCATACGGTTCCTCCTTCTTCATCTCCTTGACCTTCTCGTCTCTCCGCTTATCGGGCCACTGTTTACAGATATCTACGATTTCTGCAACGATGAAATCCCGCAACTCGGATGCGATCGGCTTGTCCCACAGTACTTCGTTTCGGTGGGTTGCGATGAGGTCATTATTATCGTCAAGGAAGTCTGCGTGAATCTCTCCAACGAGATACTGAAGAGCCATCTGACCGCGCGTCCCACCTTCTGCAACTCCAAAGGTGGACGCCTTTTGGGCAGTTTTTCCTCGTGCCATGACCGTCACACCACCTTGGACGTTCGAAGGAGTTGGTTTTGGAAGAGTTCCGACCCAGCCGTTTATTTTGTACTTCTCTTCCTCATCAATCGGTATCTCGTCATATTCTCTGAGAAATTCACAACGGTCTTTCAGATTTCTCTCCTCGCCAGAGACTACCTCGCTATTGACGTAGACTTCAAAATTGTCGCCGACTACGCTGAACCGACGGGCAATTCGCTGCCTAATATAGTTTTCACGAGGACGGTTCTCCCTTTCGAATTTCTTGAGAGTCACCGTAGTGCCACTGTCTTCATTGGTGGCCCCCTCATCGATGATGCGGGGATTGTACGTCGTAGTCGCGTTAGGATCGTTTTTTGCTTCTTCCCTCATCTCGCCATAGTCCATCTCGAACTCGACGAAGTTGCCATCTTTAACTGTCCGAATAACGACAACATCTGCCACTCCAAACCCGGCCAACTTCCCGATTCCTTTCCTCCCCATAACCTTCCGCTGTTTACCATCTTTTTCAACGGTGTCTTTTTCCTCGTCTTGGCGACGATCTCGGCCAATAACGAGGAACGCGTTGTTCACCTCCTGCTTGGTCATCCCTTTCCCATCGTCTGAGATAGAGATGGAATAATCAGGACTCATACTCTCGTCCTGAGGAGCAGAAATGATTACGTTCTCAGCCCAAGCGTCCCACGCATTTGCGACATATTCTGAGATTACAGCAGGCAGGCTGGTGTACATTTTCAGACCTAAGTGTTTGAGCACGTTTAGGTCGAATCGCATTTCCAGTTCGGAACGCTGATTCTTATTGTTGTTTGGACTCATGAATTACTCCGGTATTCTCTCCTCAATCGTTTCGCCCTCTCCGACTAATTCTCCAATCCGAATCATCACATTATGAAATTCTCCAGGGATTCGATCCAGACCGACCCGGCTGGCGAGATCAGATGTGTCAGTGGGTTTAATAAACGAGTCCAGGTCTTCACTTAGATGCGGCCTCTTCTCTCTACAAATCTCTTCTAATTTTTCATCGGGATCCAACTCCTCATTATCCAATATTCCGTCGATAGTATCCTCATCGACCGCCGACCAATTAATTACTGCCTCTCTGTCCGACAGCAAGTATGCTTCAATCTCTTCTTCCCTCCAGACATAGACTTGGTCTTCGTCTGCTTCTTCCCACCAAACCTCACCATCATCAGCACGGTTGATGTAATCTCGAATCTTACCCTCGATAGCTATTGGCGCGAGGTGATCATCGTCACCACTTACATCGTAATTTGGAAGGTGCTCGGTGAGGTCCGAATCACAGATGAACAAGTATGGAATCGAAAACACAGATAGAATCTTAACCAATGATCGAGAATGTTTCACCAAGGTTACGCTATTGTCCATGTCTGCGACCCCGATTCTGTTTTCTTCGAAATTAAATCCGTAATGCTCAGCGACGGTTTTCAAAATCGTCTTGTCTGATGTCCCCTCGACGATTACAATAGCGTCGCATCTCAACATTCCGCTAAAGCGGTAACCAAGGTCCTTGAGATCGTTATTAATGTCGTCTTCTTCCGACTGAGAGAGGGTAGTCGGCCCATCACGCTTTACGCTGATTATGGTATCTGCTCGTTCGTGATCAACAAATACGCTAGAGTGAGTGGACAGAACCACTTGAGGGCCATCTAAACTACCCAGTTCCTCTAATATGAGATTGAATATCTCTCTCTGCGCTCCTGGGTGCAGGTGAATTTCGGGTTCCTCGACGAAGACCATGTTACAACCTTCGTTAGCAAGGACAATTTGTGTAATGAGGGTCAGAACTTCCTTCGACCCAGCGGAAATCTCACTAAGGTCGAATGACCCCGAGAATCCCTTCTCCTTAATCTCAACAGTTGTTTGATCACCTCTGAGTGGTGATTTGACTGAGTCGATGTTTTCCATCACATTGCTGTAGGTATCCGATACTTTTCGGAATTGCTTGTAGTTGTTTGCAGCAAGCGTCAGCAGCACTTGCGATAGATTGTCACCTCCCTCGTCAAGGTCGTCCCTTTCAACTGCGTCTTTTTCGTTTTCCGGACGTCTGAACGCGTCAATGAATTCCCACGAATCTAGTGTAGATTCGAATAATTTCTTCACAGGAACCCAATCTATTCTCTCTCCGTCATACTCAATATTGGCGAGTGTGTTGAAGTTTAGGTATGAGACTTCCTCGTCATCTAAGTCTCCCTCTCGAAGTTTCACACGATTGCCCTCAAATTCTGAATACATATTCGACTCGCCAGATATCTCACTCCGTCTTCCAAATGAAGGCTTGAGTTTCAATTCGTGAGTAATTTCACGGAACGTATCTTCGTCCCACAGGTCCTTTTGTCGCTCCGAAATTTGGTCAGTTTCAATTAAGTCCTGAAATAGCGATTCTCGTTCTTTGTCATCCAATCTGAAGGTAAAGCAGAATTCTAATTGCTGAGCATCGCCGTCTCGGGTAACCCTCTTGTTAATCCACTCGGCATTAACGCTGTTTCCAACGATGAAGGCCTCCCGATAGTCGCGGATTGCATCTATTACGCTCGACTTTCCTGTGTTGTTCTTTCCAACAAGCACATTGATGTTTCCAAAGTCGATTGACTCTCCAGATTTGATAGATTTATAGTTTCGAGTTTCCCACTGCTTGAGTTCCATTGAAATGCACCCGTAGGCCGTCAGATATGATACTGCAGTATAAAGTATTTGTTGCAAATTGAATTTTCCAGTAAATCTTGCCATTTGCCAATGAATCACGTTCCTCTCAGAGGCCTCATTTGCCGATGACTGCCGCCCTTCGCCTTTTACAGTAGCTATCTGAGAAGGGGGCGTGACGCACGAAACAGAGATTTCCGGTGGGTCGACGACCCAGTTACTCTTCGCCCTCAAGCTCGTCGACGTCGAGGTCTCCGAATGACGGTCCCGCGAGCCCGTCATCCCACCACATCACTTCGATTCCGTGTCCGGACTGGAGGTGTGAGAGATAGTCCTTCATCGGCTCAGGCGGTTCGCTACTCAGGAACAGGCCGGGCACCGAGTCTCCCGGGAACTCCTCTCGCTGGATCACGTCGGTGTATTCATACTCCAGAACCTGCCCGACAGCCTTCCGGACACGAGCCCACAGGTCGCCTGTCCCAGTTGACTTCACTTCAAACACGAACACCGGGGAACCCTCCTTATAGGCAATCAGGTCGCTGTGACGGGTCTTCTTGCAGGTGAACCCACGGTCCTCAAATTCGGAACGAAGCCGGCCGACCGCCTGTTCGTGCTCAGTAGTTGCTGCTCGCTGGTGTTCTTTGTTCGATTCGTAGGAGATGGTCTCCTCTCCTGGTGATTCTCCAGTCGACTCGGGCGTTGGGTCGTCGGCGATATCCTGGAGTGGAGCGGTCGTCGGTCCACTGTCGTCTTCGCCGGTCTGTATCTGAGTGACGAGCCCGTCTTCGTAGGCCTCCCAGAGTTCGTACCCGGACTCAGTGAGTCTGGCTCTCTTCGGCCCTGTCCCCATATTCTCCCGCTCGGCGTACCCCAGAGCCTGGAGCCATTCACGGTGGCGTACGGCGACGCCAGTACCATCCATGTCGTGACCATACGGACCGCTGTTGAGGACTAAGCGTAGTTCCTCGTCGGTCAGTGCATCCCGCGAGGCGAGTGCATGAAGCAGGAGGTCGAATCCGGCGACGGCACCATCTAGGAGTGCAAAGAGCGTCTCGTCGTCGGGCTCGGTGAGGTAGTGCTCTCCCGCTGCTCCGATTCGGTATTCGCTACCAGATGCGTCGAGCAAGCCGAGGCTCTGGAGGAAGTTGAGATACCTGCTCCTCGTCGATTCGCCCTCTGCATCGAACGAATCTCGGAGCCACTGGTGGACGTCGGCCTCGGAGCGTGACTCCTGGTCGACGAACTGGAGGAACTCGTGGAGGTTCTCGACACGGTTCTGAACACCGCCGAAGAATCGGTCGCACGTGAGTCGCTTGTCGGTAGTGTAGTCGTCGTGTGCTTCGGGGCCTTGCTCGTATTCCTCCCAGCTATCGGCTCCTCGCTCGCGCATGTGGAACCGGTAGATCATCCGGGTCCCATCGCTCACATATTCGTGGTTTTCTACTGTCGCAATACCCCGGTATTCGTAGGCGTCGACGCCATCTTTGCTTGTGAAGAGATAGATGGGGATTGGGTCATCACGGGCATCGAGCAGTGCCTTATTGGCGGCTGTCTCCGACTGGTCGCCTTTCTCTTTGACACCCTCTCCAGTGTAGACGAATTCGTCGCCGCCTCCGAACTCGTCGTTGTAGATCGTTCCCTCGTTGGCGAGCAGGATTACGTACTTCCCGTCATCGGGGTGGCGATAGGTGATTCCTTTGAATTGGTAGCCAAAATCGGTTCCGAAGGCGTCCTCGACTTCCTCCTGAGAGAGATTTTCTCCGATCTCTAACTTTCGTTGGAGGGCGAAGTCGGTCATGTGGTCTTACTTTCCACTGGCACTATTCAAACTACGGTCGATTTTATCCGAAAGCACTGCAGATCGTGTGCCGTCCGTGCGCACACCTTCTTACCGGTCAAATCCTCTGAAACAGTGTGCGAAGAGTTCAAACGCACCCGCACCCATGTCTCCGTTCATGTCAGACGAACCGCGGGAGGGTCGGCGTGACGAACAAGCAGAGGTGGCCAATACGCCCGAGGACGCTCCTGATTCTTCGGGATCGAACGAAGGCGACACCGGAGACGACGCCTCAGAGTCCGAACCTCTCTTCGAGAGCGACGATGGTACGGATAACAGTCAAGAGATGGTCGACCGGGTCGAGGAAGAAAACAGGCCCACTCCAGACCAACCGCCTGCTGCGACCGCGCTCAACGAACTCGCAGAGGGGGAAAGCCTCACTGAGGTAATCAAGGTAGCCCTCAAGGAATGGCGGGAGATGCAACAGATTAGCCGACAGCGTGACGAAGCTGAATACGCCTTCCAGCAATACATCATCAAAATCGGTGTTCTCGCGTTCTGTGTCGTAATCGGAGTGTCTGGCATCCTCAGTTTCACCGGAACCCTCCCCGGTAGTAGCTTTGCGTTCATCCTCGGAACCGTCTTCGGCAGCCTCGCGACCATCCTTCAGTCGTTCCTCCGTAAATACCAACCCGAGAATTAGAAGACCAGAATGGTATCTTTGTCAGTGGCATCGGGAGCAGAAGACCGAACCGATCGGTCTGAAGAGTCTATCCGAGGACGAACAAGTATTGCTGACGCGCGCAGCCGAGACTATGCTCGAGGCCGCGTTGTCTCCTCCACACCGAAGAGAATCGAGAGCTGTGGAAAGGCAATCGCTTAGGGGTATTATACCCAGCTATGAACCACTTCACGCGGGCACACCACTCGAACGTGTAGTAGTGATTTAGTCCAGTATTTTGTTGCTCCTTTAACTAACTTCGACCAGAATTAGAGGGTGCTGGAGCGGCGCAAGAGCTCCACAATATTGCCATCAAAGATTTACTTCAAGGGCTATCGTAAAGTTCTGAATGGATGGGTTCACAATCGATGCCGTAATTACTGACAATATCTTCAACCAATTCAGAAAACCAACTAGGTGCTGTTGGCGATACGTAAATATCTTCGATTAGGGTATCTGTATCAATATCTATTGGAATTCCCTTCGGCTTCCCATCAGATGATTTTGGTATCTCATCATTGAACGGGGCAGAGTGGTCGATCACGACCCCTCTGAATTCATTTTCATGTTCAAAAAACTCTCTCTTATGAAATACAGGGGCATGCGGAGAAGAAGGGATAGAATTGTCAGGGTCGTTGAAATCGATATATTTCAATTCTCCAAAGATGATGTCTTCGTCTGAATCAATTGAATTTTTTAGATTTTGAATGTTTGTTTTAATTGCCACTCCCTCATCGCTTTGGAGATATTGCTCCCAAAGAGCGACAGACTGAATATCTTTAATATTCCAGCAATTAGCGAATGAAGTGTCTGAAAAGAAGGTTTTCAAGAGCTCTTCATCAACTTCTACAGACTCTTCTCCTGAATTCTCTTTTATATAGTATCGAATGTCAATATCTCTTCTTCCTTCGTTTCGACTTCCTTTCGGCAACAGTCCTTCATAGGGGTCATCGAACTGGCATAAACAGCTAAACCATAGCTCTTCATTTTCTAAGATTGAAACTAATTGAGTGAAGTCCATATACCGCCACAACGTTACATCATTGGCTGGTGTGCCGGGTTTCCAATCAGAGGGTTCCGGTTTAAAAGCCTCTTTTATCTCTGAGAGAGACTTGTTTATTGCAGATCGCCGGTCTTCATCCAGTTGAATAGTTACTAACTCAGTGAGTGATTCAGCGGACGTATACGGGCTCATATCTTATGAAAAGAGCTTGCCGCCGCCGGATAGTCTTTTGGGCAGAGTAATTTTCAGCCAATAATTGGTCAGAGCCCAATATCTCAACGCTCTAAACGATTGTTTCCGATGACTGCCGCCCTTCGCCTTTTACAGTAGCTATCTGAGAAGGGGGCGTGACGTACGAAACAGAGACATTCCGGCGGGTCGACGGCCCAGTTATTCCTCGTCGTCTTCGAGTTCGTCGACGTCGAGGTCGCCGCCGAGGTACGAACGACCGCGGTCGGAGAGCTGGTAGATGCCTGCGGACTCGTCGTAGTATTCGACCAGACCCTGGTCACGAAGAACGAGTAGATGCTCGCGCACCGTATCTCGTCCCCAGTCAGTATTTTCGGCAATCAGCCGGGGGGTCAGAACCAGTTCACGGACGCCTGGCTCATTCTGGAGCAGTTCCAGAATATCGCGGTCAACGGGAGTCATCCACGAAGCCAGACGCGGGCGCATTGGCGCATAGCCCGTTGCCCGGTGGTTTTAGCGTTTTCATGTCAGACATTACGCCCAATACTTGGTGGGTTTCACCCATCAAGCTGTGGGTAAGAGTTAAGTTATGGACCCACAACCTGATGGGTGACGAAGGTTCCGCGCGGACCCGCCGCTCTCCGAGCACGGGTTCGCTGAGAAACTGCGGGCCCGATGTTGGAGCATCGGCCCGCGTGGGCCTTCGTGACTCAGGCACGAAAGCCATGTACGAAGATACGCCCGCGGGCCTTGAATCGCCCGCATCGACGACTGACGGTGGTGTCTCGCATGATGACGAGACGCCCGCACAGACGACTGACTACGACTGCGACGACGACGCGGAAATTCTGCAGGAGGACGGCATCCTCATCGCCGACGGCGGCTCGGACTGGACCGACCTCCACGCCTTCCAGCGCGACACGCTCGAAGCCATCTACTGCCTCGAAGCCGACGACGAGACGGCCTACGGACTCGGCATCAAGGAGCAACTACAGGACCGCTACGGCGAGGACCTGAACCACGGCCGCATCTACCAGAACCTCGACGAGCTGGTCGACCGTGGCCTGCTCGCGAAGAGACCGCTCGACAAGCGCACGAACGAGTACGTGCTGACGACTGCGGCCGAGGCGATGCTCGAAGCGCGCGCGGCCCGACTCGCGGAAGTCTGTGGCGTCGACGTTCGCGAGACCGCGACCGACGGAGGTGAGGACTGATGGACGTCCTCAACTCCAACGTCGACCCGATTAGTCCAGACGACCTAAAGCGGCCCCACACGCCCGCGTTCGTCGAAGTCCTCTGCACTACGGACGGGACAACCGAGCACATCTCGGTCGCAAACATCGCGATGACCGAGTCCGGTTCCTACCGCTTCATCGAGTGGGGTGGTCGCCACGGCGAACTACCAGCGTGGCGCGTCGCGGAGATCGGCTACCTCGAAACCGAAGAAGAGTGGAACGGCGGCGACTTCCAAGCGAAGCGAGTTACGGAAATCGACCGTGACGCGCTCCCGCGTGCGGAGTTCGAAGCACTCGGTATCGACCTCGATGTCGACGGAGGTGAGAACTGATGGCGGTCGACGAGTTCCACCGCGCGAGCGAGGTCACCGGCCAGTTCGACGCCCAGCCCGACAACGACCACCGCGACCCGTCGAACATCCAGACGCTCACCGTCGACGACGAGGTCGCCGTCGAGTACCACCAGAACGGCAACATCGTCACCGAGTACGGGACAGTCACCGGTCTACACGAGAACACGGAGGGCACGCGCCCGCTGTCGAGCGTCGAAGTCGACCTCGAACTCCGGCCCGTCCGCATCATGTGGGACGGCCTCGTCTCGGAACTCCCCGAGAGCGACGACGACCTGGAGACGGAACTCGGTCGCTGGGCGACCGTCCGGCGTGTCGAGACCGACGGCGGCGAGTCAGTTTCGAACGAACACCCTGGGCGGGCCAGAGGCACGAAGAACCGGCGGCTCACCTGCCCCTTCTGCACGGACGATGTCGGGAATCTCCCGAATCATCTCCCCTGCGACGGCAACGGAGGTGACGCCTAATGTCGCTCGACTGGCCTGCGAGCCTCGGCGAGCGCACCCCAGCCAGAGAGCGATCTCGGACCAGCAACTTCCGCGTCACGCTCGGCCGGACCACGACGGACATCGAGCAGGAACTGGAACGCCTCGACCCCGACGACTGGCGGTGTTCCATCGGCAACGAACACACGAAGTCGAACGGCCTGCCGCTCCACAACGCGATTCCGGAGGACCCCGGGTTCGTCTTCCAGTGGTCGAAAGACGGCGACCAGTTCGCCGTCGGCTGTGACGCCTACCAGGAGCTACGCGACAACGTCCGCGAAGTCTACCTCTGGCTCAAAGAGACCCGGATGCGCTCACAGCGCGAAGTCGCCACGGGCGACACGGAGTTCGCCGCGGCCCGGCTCCCCGGCGCTGGCGAAGACGCCATCGCGGGCGACCCCGCACCGGAAGCCGTCCTGGGCGTCGAGGCCGACGCCGAGCGCAGTGCGATTCGCTCGGCCTACCGAGAACGCGTCTCGGAAGCCCACCCCGATGCAGGCGGCAGCGAAGACGAGTTCAAGCGCGTCCAGCGCGCGAAGGAGGCGATGCTCGATGAATAGCCGCTTCGACCCGCGCAAGCGCGCAGCCGAGTACTTCGCCGACGTCGACGCAGACACCAGCACACTCCACGAGTCCGACCACGTTACGGGGGTAACCGACGGACCCAGCACGCGCTCGCAGACCTGCACCTACTACGACGACTTCGACAGAATCGGCTGCTTCGACGATACCCAGCACGGCGGCCTGTGCTGGTTCCACGCAGCCCTCACGCGCGACATCCCACCACAGCGCTCGGAGTCGGTCGTCGACTGTCCGCGCTGCGACGGTCGCGGGAAAGTCGTCGGCTGTATCGACGACATCTGCCACGCGAAGGGGCAGTGCGTCCACGACGGGAACGACACCTGCGTCACGTGTGACGGTCGCGGATTCGTTCGCGAGCGTACCTGCGACGAGTACTGGCAGTGTCGAGAGGTCTGGGGGTAAAGGATGTCGGATAAGCTTCAGCCCCTCGACCCACGGACTGCAGTCGACCTCTACCTCGACCACCGCGAGCCCGAGCTGTCGAAGTCGAGTATCCAGAACCAACGCTACCGCCTGGACTCGTTCGTCGAGTGGTGCGAGGACGAAGACATCGAGAACATCAACCGCCTCACCGGACGGAACCTGCACCAGTTCCGCGTCTGGCGACGACAGGGTCGCGGCGAAAGCCACGGGCCAGTCTCGAAGGTGACGCTCCGCGGCATCCTCGCCACGGTCCGGATGTTCCTCGAGTTCTGTGCGACCATCGACGCCGTCGAGGAGGGTCTCCGCGAGAAGGTGATGCTCCCGAACGTCTCGGCCGCCGAAGCCAGCCGCGAAGAGAAACTCGACGAGGACGATGCCGACGCGATCATCGACCACCTGGAGCGCTTCCAGTACGCGGGTCGCGAGCACGTCATCTTCTCCGTCCTGTGGCACACGGGAATCCGACTCGGCACGCTCCGCGGATTCGACCTCAGAGACTTCAGCTACGAGCAGCAGTCGATGAAGGTCCGGCATCGTCCGGAGAGCGACACACCGCTGAAAAATCAGGAGGCCGCCGAGCGCATCATCGCGGTCGGCGAGCACTACTGCGACGTGATTCAGGACTACATCGACCACAACCGCGTCAACACCACGGACGACTACGGCCGCGAACCGCTCATCACGACGGTGCAGGGACGAATCGCGGGCGGGACGATTCGGAACTACGTCTACCAGTGGACCCGGCCGTGTATGCTCAGGGGGTGCCCGCACGACCGCGACCCGGACACGTGCGAGGCGATGAAATCGGACACCGCAGGCAAGTGTCCGAGTTCGCGGAGTCCTCACGGCGTCCGGCGCGGTTCGATCACGACGCACCTCCGCGACGGCGTCCCCGAGGAAATCGTCTCCGACCGGATGAACGCCTCGAAGGAAGTCCTCGAGCAGCACTACGACAAACGCACCGAGCGCGAGCGGATGGAACTACGCCGAGAATTTTTGACGGATAAATGATAGAAGAACCCCTCACCAGCTGTGAGCACAGCCATCTGAGTACTGTCACGAAGACGAGTGAAAATGCATCCCTGAACCTGTACAGGACCTTCCGGGTTTTTATACCCCGGCGAGTCCATCAGAATTTTACGGAGACCAACCGACGAGCGACGGGCTTCGGCGGGCGCGTACTCTTGTTACATCCCGGTTACGTCCCGGTGATATCTCTGGACTCCCTTACTATACATGGGAGATGATGTGGAACTCGCTTAAACCGACCGGCATTTCGAGACGCCGATACCTCCAAACCGGCGTCGGCGTGCTCGCACTCTCAGTCACCGTTGTGCCAGCACTCGCCCAGCCACGCACCCGAACCGTCAGACCGCACTGCGTCGAGTACGCGTCGTGGGAAGACGGCGACGAGGAAGGCCACTTCTGCACCGGTCCAGCGGGCGGCTACTACGACGTTGAGGAAGACGATGGCGACGAGGAGGAGTACCGCTTCGACGGGAATGGCGTGCTCAGGTACTACCGCCGGGAGGAAGACGACGGCGACGAGAGGACGTACGGATACGACGAGAACGGGGTGCTCCGATACCTGTACAAGGAGGACGACGACGGTGACGAGCGGGTCTTCTACTACGACGCCGGGGGTCGCCTCGTCGAATCGTTCTACGACGACGATTGAGTGCGACTTGCACACGCAAACACCCATCTCAACAGAGTGCCCGACGAACCCTTCCACATGCCCGAAATCGAAGCAACCCGCGAGCTGTCACGGTCCGAAGTCGCCGAGTATCTGCGTGCGTTCGCCGACCAGCTCGACCAGCACCAGTCGACGAAGACGGGGGCACCCAGCAGGCAGTCGAGCACTGCTGAATCGACAACACGAAACGTCGACGACGCGGTCCACACGTCGGACGACCGAACGGAGACGCAGCGAACGGCCGGTGAGGGAACTGCGGACTCCGGACGACTGGGGAAGGTCACGTTCCTCGTCGGGAAGGACAGCGCGACCGTCGTACCGCCCGAGATGGTCCAGTTCGACGTCTCCATCGACGACGACTCGTCGCTGATGGACTCTGAGACACGCCGGTACGTCGATTTCTCGCTCTCGTGGCTCGAAGCGGACGTGCCGGAAGACGACGAGTTCAGCATCGAGTGAGGCGGCTGGCTCGGTCCCGACGGGAGTGTCGGGCCATCACGCTCCGCGTCGACGGTCAAGAGTTATGCCACGGGACCGCCAATTTTTGGAGTATGGACGACGAGACGTACGACGAACTCGTCCGGTCAGTGACGCCGCGCGAACACGTCGGTGGCATCAAGAACTACCAGAACACGGTCGCGATGGCGTGTCCGGCCTGTGAAGAACCGTTCGACGACCTCGTCGTGTGCGAAGACGAGTACAGTAGTCTCGAACTGAGCAAGCTGTTGAATCTGTGCGTGACGACGCACGAGGGCGACGTGCTGCTGTTCACGCACAAGCAGTGAAGTCGCACTCCTGATTCGCTGCGGTCGTCCCCCACACGCTGCGTCGACCGCTGTCCTGAATAGCGTCGCCCCCACAGACGAGAGTATGCCAGGGGAGAGCGACGACCCGACCGACATTCGGTCCATCGCGGTCCACGCCGACGACGTCCTCACGGCACTGGAGGCGACCGCACAGGGCCGAGAGGTGGTCTTACGAATCACCGCGCCGTTCGGAGGGCGAACCCGCGCACGAATCCACCTCGTGCAGCGTGCCGAACCTGCAGACGACGGGAGTGGTGGCCCTGGACCGCTTCACATCTCGGCGCAGAAGTTCGTCGACGAGGCCGCGCCAGCGTACCCACACGCCGACGAGACGGAACCCGCAGCTGCTGGCGAGGGCGAGTACGACGTGGAGGCACATCACGAGGCCCACGCCACCGTCGTCGCCGAGTGGCGTGAAGCGGTTCGTGGTCACTTCGTCGATGCGGTCGACGTGGACCTCCCGAGTGGCCCACACCGGGTGGACGTCGCGATTCTGGGCTGAGCAGCAAGTGTGTCGTGCGGGAGTGCGCCGGACGGCGGGAACCGGGACCGTTTTTATCGCTGCCTGAACAGAGATTGGACATGGAACCCGATTTCACGTCGCTGGACGACTTCCTCACGGACGAGGGCCTCGACGGCTACGCGTTTTACGACGACGAGTCGAACTCGAACCTCTACTACACGACCGGCTTCGGCGCGCCGGACCCCTTCGTCGCGGTGTACACACCTGACGCGATTGGACTGCTCGTCTCCTCACTGGAGTACGGCCGCGCGAAGAAGGAGGGCCGGGCCGACGTGGTCAAGCGCCACAGTGACTACGACCTGCACGCGAAGCGCGAGGAACACGGCGACGACGCCTTGTACGAGGTCCTCGTCGAGTTCTTCGCAGACCTCGGCGTCGAGTCGGTCGCGGTCGAGGCAGACTTCGGCGTCCGCGTCGCCGACCAACTGAGAGAGCGTGGGTTCGACGTGCAGCCCGAATCCGACGGGGTCATCGACGATATCCGGGCCGTGAAGACCGAGGAGGAGATCGACCACGTGCGCGAGGCCCAGCGCGCGAACGAGGAAGCGATGGCTCGCGCGGAGGAACTCATCCGTGGGGCGAGCGTCGAAGACGGCGTCCTCCAGAACCCCGAAGGCGACGGCGCACTCACGAGCGAGTTCGTCAAGCAAGAAATCGAGATTTCCCTGCTTCGCAACGACTGCTCGCTGGATACGACCATCGTCGCCGCCGGGGCCGACGCCGCCGACCCGCACGACCGTGGCTCCGGTCCCATCCACGAGGGCGAGTTCGTCATCGTGGACATCTTCCCGCGAAACAAGGAGTCGCGCTATCACTCGGACATGACCCGGACGTTCCTGAAGGGTGAACCCACGGAGACCCAGCGCGAGTGGTACGAGATTACCGACGAGGCCCGCAAGGCCGCACTCGATGCGGTCGAACCCGGCGCGACCGGGAAAGCGGTCAACCAGGCAGTCGTCGACGTGTACCAAGACGCTGGCTTCCCGACGGTGTTCACCGACCCGTCGACCGAGACTGGCTTCATCCACTCGACCGGCCACGGCGTCGGACTCGACGTTCACGAAGGCCCGTCTATCTCCTTCGACGACAACGAACTGAAACCGGGCCACGTCATCACCATCGAGCCCGGCCTGTACGACCCCGAAGTCGGTGGCGTCCGTATCGAGGACATCGTCGTCGTCACCGAGGACGGCTACGAGAACCTGACCGACTACCCCATCGAACTGGTCGTCGACTGACCAGACACGGTCCGCCGTTGGTGTCGTCTCGCAGTTGGCTGCCAGCGCGGTGAATATCAACAGTTAAACCGTCGGTTGGACAACCTTCGGATAGCAATGAATCTTCGCCTGTTCACCCCCCACGGCGCGTTCAACTGGTTGATGATCGGTCTCCTCGTGCTGGTCGTCGTCACGACCGGTCTGTTCATGTTCGCTGGCTGGATGTAAGTCCGACCGAACACCTTTTCCGGCACGGTGAGCTATCCGAAATCGATGCAGACACTCGTCGTCGGAGCCGGTGCCATGGGTCGCTGGGTCGGTCGAACCGTCCCGGGCGACGTGGCGTTCGCCGACACCGACGTAGCCGCCGCCGAAGCCGCAGCCGACGAGTGTGACGGCCGTGCAGTCTCGCTCGATTCTGCGGACGGCGAAGACGACGAGCCGACCGACGAGCGCTTCGACGCCCTCTGTTTCGCCGTCCCGATGGGCGTCGTTCGCGCGGCCATCGCCGAACACGCACACCGAGCGGAACGAGCCGTCTTCGACGTGACGGGCACCATGGAGACACCAGTCGAGGCGATGCGCGAACACGCCGCCGACTGCGAACGCGTCAGCTTTCACCCGCTGTTCGCACCCGCGAACGCCCCCGGGAACGTCCCGCTCGTCGCCGACTCGCCGGGACCGGTCACGGACCGAATCCGGGAAGCGATGACCGAGGCGGGCAACCGACTGTTCGAGACGACGCCGGCCGAACACGACGAGGCGATGTCGACCGTGCAGGCGAAGACACACGCCGCCGTGTTGGCGTTCGCTCTCGCCGCAGACGAGGTCGACGAGCGATTTCACACGCCGATTTCGGCCGGTCTCGACGGTCTCGCCGCACAGGTGACGGGCGGCGATGCCCACGTCTACGCGGGCATTCAGGCCGCGTTCGACGGTGCAGACGAAGTCGCCGACGCTGCCCGACGAATCGCGGACGCCGACGAACCGACGTTCGAGCAGTTGTACCGCGAGGCCGGGAGTCCGCAAGCAGGCAGTCCACTGACAGACAGCACGCAGACACAGACCGACGATAGAGACGACGATGACACGACATGAGTGACAGAGACGAAATAGTCGAGAACGCGAAGTACCTGCGACAGGTCAGACCGATAGACCCCGAGGAGATTGCAGACTACGTCAGCAGCCAGCCGCATCCGGCGGTGGTCAAACAGACCCTCCGTGACGAGGCGCTATCGCTGGGACTGGTCGAACGACACGATGGGACGTTCGTCCCGGTCGGCGAGGACCCGGTGACGAACACCGTCGAACAGGTCGAAGCGCTGCCCGACGTGTACGGCACAGAACTCGAAGGCCTACTGACCGACCGGTACGGCTACGCCTGGTTCGAGGGCGAGTCTGGCGACACGCTCCGAACCGCGATTCGGCGACTCAAGGACGACTACTACCGGCGGCGGAACGTCGAGTACGACGAAGTCGCTTCGCTCGGATACGCCCTCTACCACTTGCCGGACTTCTACGCGGCGATGCAGTACGTGCTGAACGACCTCGTGTCGAAGCGACTGCTCCCGCGCAAACTCCGCGTCTTAGACGTCGGTGCAGGCGTCGGTGGCCCGGCACTCGGCCTCCACGACTTCCTGCCAGACGACGTGCTCGTCGACTACCACGCAGTCGAACCGTCGTCGGCGACGACCGTTCTCGAACGCCTTCTCGCCTGTACTGCGCCGAGTTTCCACACCGAGATTACGGAGTCGACCGCCGAGGCGTTCGAGCCACGCGGCCCCTACGACCTCGTCCTGTTCGGCAACGTCCTGAACGAACTCGACGACCCCGAGGCAGTCCTCCGGAAGTACCTCGACGCGGTCGCAGACGATGGCTCGCTCGTCGCGCTCGCCCCCGCCGACAAGAACACGAGTACTGGACTCCGGGAAGTAGAGCGCGCCGTCACCGACACGGCGACCGTCTACTCCCCGACGGTTCGTCTGTGGCCCGGCCACGAACCGAGCGACCGCGGCTGGTCGTTCGACGTACGGCCCGACCTGGCAGTCCCCGACTTCCAGCGCCGCCTCGACGAGGCGACGCCCGAGGACGACGAAGACCACGCACCCGGTGAGTTCGTCAACGTCGACGTGCAGTTTTCGTACACGATTCTGCGCCACGACGACGAACGAATCCTCGACGTGACGCCGAACGTGAACACGTACGCGAAGATGGCCGCTTCGGAGGACCACATCTCCGGTCGCATCGACCTGCTCGCGGTCAAACTGTCACAGAACCTCGCCGACTCCAAATCGGGCGCGAACCCACTCTTCAAAATCAGCGACGGCTCCGAATCGACCGACCACTACGCGGTGTGCGTGAAAGAGACTTCGCTGAATCGCGGGCTCAACGACGCCGAGTACGGCGACCTGCTCGCGTTCGAGTCCGTGCTCGCCCTCTGGAACGACGACGAAGCATCGTACAACCTCGTCGTCGACGAAGAGACCGTCATCGACCGCATCCCGAAGCCAGTCTGAGCGACCCCCATCCGCTGCGCTCGATTCTCCTCCCCGCCATCGCCTGAACGGTGGGCTTTTAGAGACCCCCGCCGTCGCCTCGCGCATGAGCGACCTCGAAATCCTGTTGACCAACGACGACGGCATCGACAGCCCCGGTTTTCGAGCCATTTACGACGCACTGGCCGACGTAGGAAACGTCACGGCCGTCGCACCCGCGACCGACCAGAGCGCCGTCGGCCGGTCGATATCGAACGACGTCGAGGTCGACGAACACGAACTCGGGTACGCCGTCCACGGGACGCCATCTGACTGTGTCGTCGCCGGCCTGCAAGCGCTCTTTCCCGACCCCGATATCGTCGTCTCCGGCTGTAACCGCGGTGCGAACCTCGGCCACTACGTCCTCGGTCGCTCCGGGACCGTGAGTGCCGCCGTCGAGGCCGCATTCTTCGGTGTCCCCGCCATCGCCGTCTCGCTGTACGTCCCCTTCGACCCGGAAGACGACAGACCGTGGTCGGAAATCTCCGTCCCGCTCGAAGACTACGACGAGGCAGCGCGAGTCACCACGTACCTCACCCGGCACGCCCTCGGCGCTGGCGTCTTCAAACAAGCCGACTACCTCAACGTCAACGCGCCACTGCCGAGCGAGGAACCAGCCGAAATCGCAGTTACCCAGCCGTCGCACCTCTACGACATGGACGCGACGGTCGAATCCGGCACCGTCTCGCTCCACGACCGCGTCTGGGAGCGCATGGCGACCGGCGACATCCCCGACCCCGAAGGAACCGACCGCCGCGCCGTCGTCGACGGACAGGTCAGCGTCTCGCCGCTCACCGCTCCACACACGACGAAACACCACGAATCGCTCGACGCCCTCGCCCAGACGTACCCACAGAACTGACCCCGAACGACGCGCTTTCCCCTATCGCCAGACTAGGTCGACTATGACCGCAGTCGAAATCGAGTACTGTCACCCCTGTGGCTTCCTGAACCGTGCCGAAGACGTCCAGCACGTGCTGTTGCAAACGTTCGGCCAAGAAATCGAGTCGGTGACCCTGAAAACCGGCGACCACGGCGTCTTCGTCGTCCGCGTCGACGGCGACCCGGTGTTCGACAAGAGCGAAGACGAGTTCGACGTGGACGAAATCGTGCGAAACGTGCAGAGCCAGCTGTAGCCTCGCTACCGCCGCAGTCTAGTGACGACTGCGACGACGACGAGAAACACCACGAGGAACCCCACAGCGACGATGGCGATGGGTTCGAGCCGTTCTCGCCAAATCGCGTCGTTTTGCTCTTCGACGCTGGCGTTCTGGTAGTGATACACCTCGTCCGGGTCCGTGTCTGCGTACTCAACCATTATCGGCTCGTACGACCGATTCCACACCGCCGTCTCACCGTCTGGCGTGCCGACGAACTCGACCTGGTCCTGGATGAACGAGTCGTTGTGAATCCACCGCGTGTAGAGGCGGACCTCTCCGGCCACCTTCATGTCCGGGTCCTCGTTGAGTCTGACGACGACGACCCTCGTGTCGTTCTCCATCGGTACCCGTGAGTCCGGTCCGTCTGTGTTCGTGTGCAGCGTCGAGACGCGAATATTCGTCAGATACTGCACTCTCGCTTCGTTCCGTACCGTGATTCTGGCGACCGCCGTCTCCTCGCCGTCGACCTCTACAGAGTCGATTTCGACGTTCTGAATCTCGGGGAGTTCGACGCCTTTCGGGTCCGCAGAGGAGACGTCGAGGGAGAAGTTGAACGAAGTATGGTTTCCAAATGTGCCAATTGAGAGAGAATGGTTCTGCTTATCAGCAGGTATGTAGCTGCGTAGGTCGAATTTTTTGGTCCATGTTTCACCTCCTGTCAGGTTCACATACTCATTTCGTATGGTTGTTCGTCCTATTGACAAGGCTAGCCACGAACTTACGCGATCCATCTTTGTGTTTTCACCGACAACTGTTACGGAAAGATTCTCTTTTGAGAATTGTATATTGAATTTAACCCCGTCTACTGAGACCATCTCTTTTGAGTACTCGCTTCCATATCCGACGTCGGATTTATCAGAGCCAGTTACTCCAGCAGCACTTAGAGAGATCGAACTGAGTAGTAACACCACCAGTACCGCCGATTTTATTTTCTCAGCAGTCATCTCTATCACCACACTCCGAATTAATATAATATTTTCTAATAATAGAAAGGAATTCGTTCTCAGATATCGCACCCTCTCTGCTCATCTCTTCCACAAATGTTCCAGCATCCTCTACTACTAGCCCCTCACTTTCTTGACCAAATCGCTCTATCTTCTCGTCCCCACTAACGAACGCGATCGTTCTGATGACGTTATCTTTACTCTCATACTCGTAGACCATCTCTGTTGTAGTAGCCGGCTTAGTCATCACCCAGTATTTCTCAGCACTGGTTTGACCAATACGGACACCATTCATATTCGCTAATTCATTTGCTCTTATTGGATCAGACACGAGCAGGTAATCTCTCCATTCAGGGACGACCCGTTCGACAGTCTTGGTTGCAAAAAACACAGTATTAGACTCTGTAACTTTTCGCTCTATCTCATACTGATACTGCTTATTTTCACTTGCAGGTGTAACAATAACCTCGTCTTGCTTACCAGTAGCCCGGTGGCCAGGTGATCTCGGCATCTCAGCCCAGTACTTTTCCGTATCCCAGTATGTGTCCGTCACCTGCTTGGTCACTTCTTTCATGACTGTCACCTCAACAGTCGTCTCATACTCAACTGTTCGAACATAGCAACCAACGAGACCGTTGCAGACACGCTCTCGTCGCTCTTTTGTGACGTTTTTCGCCACAGTTATTGGCTTTTTGACGGTGATCGTCTTGGAACTGGAACGCTGAACTCTGTAGAGATATTGGTATATTGTTTGCCTCTGGGCTGGGACAGCCACGATTCGTGTTTTTCCCGTGTAGTTTCCATGTCCCCACACCCCATTACGCCACTCGAATTGAGTATCTAACTCCGTAGTTTTTGTAATCTCTCGACCGTCTGCCTGCCACTTCGTTGAGGCCATGACGAACGCTTTTCGGTCCTCAATAGAATCGAACTCTCTAGTCTCACTCACTTGTTCTGTGACTTCAACGAGTTCCTCCAATTGAATTCCTGTAATCTCCTTACCCTCCTTCGACACAGTATAGTCGTTCTGTAGATACCTCTGAACTTCCTGATGACTGTCTACAGTTACGCTATCTTCTCCATTTTGATTACGTACCTGATATACAATGCTATTGATAGTCGCATTCGTCCGGAAGACCCGTTTTTGCTCAGAATTGTTGATTTCGACACCAGAAAGAGTCATCCCGTTTCGAATCCGGCTGGGGTTTTCCTGATTCACGAGCCAAAGTACTGGCTGCTTATCCGGTCCATTCAACGCCTTTGCCTTGATTTCAATGATGCCGACGTATCGTCGAAGTCGATTCGACGTTGAATCCTGAGGAACATCATCTGGATAATCCATTCGGACACCCTGTCTGACGATCTTTACTGCTGGTGATTCAGATTCATATGAGAGCGGAATAGAATATTCAGAGGACACCTTAGTAAACGCATACCAGTCCGAAGTCACATTGAATCGGACGGTATCTGTGTCGTTGTATGGGCCTTCAGTTGTTTCTTCAATATCTCGGATCTGGGGTGCGAAGTACTGGAGGAAACAGCACATCTGGGAACTTCGCCCACCATTGTGGTCAGTGACGATTAAGCCGCCCATTTTTCGGGAAGAGAACTTTCCGATCCCGGACTGTCCATCTCTAGCGTTTGCCCCTTTTGTCCAGTCAAATTTCAATTGGGTGTGGTCTGGGTCGAAAGACCGGCTTGCGTCTACTATTATGCCCCAGTCCCTTTCTGCCGGCTCAGTCCCCGTTATTTCGGTTGTAAGAACTAACTCGGGATCGCTTGGCTCCACGTCAAGTGTAGACTCACCAGTTACCGTGGTATTCCTCCAACCCCCACGCGAGATTTTATGTCTTATGGTATAATCATCGGCTCTTGTACCTGCCCAATAAGAATGGAGCAGAACTTTTGTGTCATTATCAACTACTTCTGTGCCCGCGTGAATGATTGGATCCAACCTCTTCAGTTGTTCTCTTGGATTAAAGTACGACGCCGTAATATCCTCAGCATCGTTGCCGTTCAACTCCACCTCGACTACGTGGTGCGCGATGTATCGTGATGGGTCGATACGCCGGTGCATCGAGTCGACGGGACCGTTGACGAAGCCGGCGCGGACGACCTCGATCTCGCCGACGGGTTCGACCTCACGGGTAATCGTGGTTCGTTGGTTACGGCCGTCGACGACGGTTATCGTCACCGTGTGAGACTCGTTCGGGTCGATGTCTTCGAAGGAGAACGACGAGGCGACGTGGTCACCGAGTGTCGGGTTTCGTCCTCTCATTGAACCGTCCTTCTTGAGTTGTATCTCTCCGTCGACGGTCACTGTCACCCGAAGCAGGTTCGCGTAGTCGTCAGTGGCGACGATGTCGCCGGCGACGTGGTTGGCGTTGTCGAGATTCGAGAGCGACACGTCGGGCTTGGGGTCGGCGACGACGCGCGTGGAGCCATCGGTGAACGTCGCGATATCGGTCGAGCCATCCCGGTACTCGACGACTGCGAACAGTTGCCTGTCGCCCGGTTCCCACTCGACCGAGAGGGTCTGTGCTGTTCCTCGGGCGGTCGCAGCGTCGAACCACGTCAGACCGTGGAGGTCGGACGCAGGTGGCAGACCGTCGAGCGAATACGTGGCGGCCAGTGGGGCCTCGCCGGTCACGACCCGGGGCCCGCTGACGGTCGGAGCGTAAATCGAGGCGAGCGATGCAGAGCCGTTCCCCGGGCCACTAGGTGGACTCGGTGGGGTTCCGCCCGGTGGGACGGAGCCATTGGGTGGGGTCCCGTTCGGCGGGGGAGTGGGGGTACTGACGACGATGCTGTGAGTCGCCGCTGCAGTGCGACCGACTTCGTCGTACACGACCGCGCGGACCACGTGCGTTCCAGCTAGCGGGAACGCGGGTCGGAGACGGTTCGAATCGGGCGCGGCGGCCGGGCGCGTACCTACTGATGTGCCGTCGACGAACCACTCGATTCGGTCGAGGGAGCCGTCCCCTGCGGAGACGGACGCGAGAACTGTCGTCGGTGTCCCCACCGTCGTGGTATCGGTCCCCGAAAGCGAGACACTCGGCCCGCTGCCCGCGGTGACGGTCACGAAGAGTGAGTCCGTACTCGTCGCTCCGTCGTCGTCGGTCGTGGTCAGCGTGACCGTGTAGCGGCCGGTCTGATTCGGGCGGAACTGTGTCTCGGCACAGGTCGCACACGCTGGCGAATGTATCGCTCCGGTCGGCGTCTCGATACGCCACTCGTAGGCGGTGATCGAACCGTCCGGGTCGTTACTTCCCCGTCCATCGAGTACGACCGTGGTCCCGAACTCGACGCGCTGGTCGAGGCCAGCATCGGTGAGCGGGCGTTCGTTGTCGTCGAGCAGTCCACGAGCGTGCGGTCCAGTCTCCCCGACGCCAGCGGGCGGAACTACCGTCTGTGTCACCACGAACAGTGACACGAGCAAATATATTTTCATCACCTAGTAGTCTGGAATTGCATCGGCATACGTTATAAATAATCAGATATCTATTTCGTTAAATTCTTTATAGTGTGTGCTGGACTATACCGCGGCGTATTCGCGATAGATGCCAGAGGAAACAGGAGAAACCCACACCCACCGACGTATTGGGAGCGTTGTCACTGGGGTTTCGTTATCACTCTCAGCGAATCGCGGTCACGACTCGGACATGAACTCGGCGACCGCCTTCGGCCGCGCCGCCATCCGGGGAATCCGCGAGGTCACTTCGTACAGACTCTTACGCGCGGCTCCGATGGCGTACTGCTGTGTGCTCTGCAGAATCGGGGTGCGAATGCCGTTCACTCGCGTCTGTCCGGCGCGGAGCGCGTCGACGATCTGGTCGGCGGTGACGTCGGCGGGGCTATCCACGGGGTCGTCGAGTTCGAAAATCGTGTAGGCCCGTCCGACGTTCATCAGGTAGTGCGCGTCGCTCCCGCCGACTTCGCCGTAGCCGCGGTTTCGCGCGAAGCGGCGCGCGCGGCGGTTCTGGTAGCCGGTGAACAGCATCGAGTTGTACACTTCGATGGCGTCGCAGTCGCTGAGTTTCGACTTGCGGACGCCGTGTCGGGTTCGCTGGAACGGGTGCGGAACGACGGCGGCTCCGCCGAACTGTCGGACCGTCTCGACGGTGTCGGCGAGCGGTTCTCCCCGGGGTGGCCGTTCGTCGACACCGATGGCGAGCAGGTGGCCGTCGGCCGTCGAGACTTCGACGCCGGGGACGCCGACCAGTCCGAATTCGGCCGCGAGGTCGGCTGCCCGACGGGACGCCTCGATACGGTCGTGGTCGGTGATAACGACCCCGTCGAGGCCGATGTCGGCTGCGTGTTCGAGGATGAGTTCGACCGGCTCGTGCCCGTCGTAGGACGCGTCGCTGTGGACGTGGAGGTCCAGCGCGAGGAGTGAATCCTCTCTACCCGACATGATACTACGTCTGTAGTGGGCAGTCGAATATCTTCCGCCCAAAGGCATCGGTATCGAGCGCCTCGGGAAGACACCCGGACGGGAGTAGGTTTCCGAGCACTCCTCAGCGACCGAGAGGATTGTTTATCGGCCGCTAGTACCTATCATAGTCTATGGCAGCGACGTTCGAGTTGTACCAGGACAAGCGTGGCGAGTACCGCTGGCGGTTGCGCCACGCGAACGGGCAGATACTCGCGACAGCGGGCGAGGGGTTCACCCGAAAGGAGAACGCGAAGAAGAGCATCGAGGGCGTGAAACGGAACGCCACGGATGCAGTCGTCAAGGAAATCGCCACGAAACAGAAGTGAACCGGCCCTCGAGGTCGGTCGCACACGTCGCTTTTCACGGGAGCCGTCACTGGTGTCGTTCATCGACAGCGCCGAGAATGTCACCGCAACCGGGAGGTCTTTGCCGGGACCCTTCGTGGCGAAGCACATGGACGTCACTATCGCTCGGTCACGGGTGCAGGGAACTGCGCAAGCACCGCCGTCGAAGAGTTACACACACCGTGCGATTCTCGCCGCAGGGTTCTCCGCGGGCACGACCGTCTCCGCACCACTCGTGAGTGCCGACACGAGGGCGACGATGCGAGCAGTCGAAGGATTCGGTGGCGGGGTGGATATCGAAGATGACCACCTCGACGTGACCGGCTTCGACGGGCAGCCGGGCGTGCCCGACCAGGTACTCGACTGTGAGAACAGCGGGACGACGATGCGACTGGTGACCGCCGCGTCGGGCCTCGCTGACGGAATCACGGTTCTCACTGGTGACGACTCGCTCCGCTCGCGGCCACAGGGTCCCCTCCTCGACGCACTCGACCACCTCGGCGCGAGAGCCGAGAGCACCCGCGGCAACGGACAGGCACCGCTCGTCGTGAAGGGACCGATTTCGGGCGACGGCGTCTCGATTCCCGGTGACGTGTCGTCCCAGTACATCACTGCGCTCCTGATGGCCGGTGCTGTAACCGAAGACGGCATCGAGGTCGAATTGGAGACCGAACTGAAGTCCGCGCCGTACGTCGACATCACGCTCGACGTGCTCGACGCGTTCGGCGTCACGGCCGAGCGAACCGACGACGGCTTCCGCGTCGCTGGCGGACAGACCTACGACGCTGGCGACGGGTACGCAGTTCCGGGCGACTTCTCCTCCATCTCGTACCTCCTCGCGGCCGGTGCTGTCGCTGGCGACGACGAGGTCGTCATTCGCGGTGCGGAGCCGAGTTCGCAAGGTGACACCGCCATCGTCGATATCGTGGAACAGATGGGTGCCCCAGTGGAGTGGGACCGCGACGCCGGCGAGATTACGGTCGAACAGGCCGACCTCACAGGCGTCACGGTCGACGTGGGCGACACGCCGGACTTGCTCCCGACTATCGCGACGCTCGGTGCTATTGCTAATGGCGAGACCAGGATCGAGAACGTCGAACACGTCCGCTACAAGGAGACCGACCGCGTCGCCGCGATGGCCGAGGAGTTGACCAAACTCGGTGCCAGCGTCACCGAACACGAGGACGTGCTGGTCGTCCACGGCGACGAAAGCGACCTGACCGGTGCGACGGTCAACGGCCGCCACGACCACAGAATCGTCATGTCGCTCGCCATCGCCGGACTCGTCGCGGACGGGGAGACGACCGTCACGGGGGGCGAACACGTCGACGTGTCCTTCCCGGACTTCTTCGACGTATTGTACGACCTCGGTGCGGACGTTCGACGGTAAGGCGGGTCGAAACGACGGGGTCGTGACGGTGACTCGTCGTGACGTACCACCGTCATACCCTTTTACGCGGTCTTCGAACTGGTATCCATGTTTCGGACCTCTATCGAGACAGTTCTCAACGAGCGTTTGCTCGAAGACGGCTACCTCTTTCCCGACTACGACGGCTACTGCTTCGCGAGCGTCCCGCATACGGTCGCGTCGCTTCTCGGCGTTGAAACCGGCCGGACGCTCCCCACCGACGTGTTCGATGGCGTGGACACTGCTGTGGAGAACGTTCTCGTCTTCCTCGTCGACGGCTTCGGCTGGAACCAGTGGAAACGAGAGCGCGAACATCACGTGTTTCTGGACGAACTGAGCGAGACGGCGCGAGTGACGCCGCTCACGTCCATCTACCCGAGCGAGACTGCGGCCGCTATCACGACGTTTCACACGGGCGCGCTCCCAGCAGAACACGGTATCGTCGGCTGGGACGTGTGGGACCCGCTCGGAGCGAAGCCGTTCGTTGCGCTGGAATTCCAGCCGAAGACCGGCACAGACCCGGACGGTCTCACCGAGGACGACGTGTGCAACGCCGAGCCGATTTATCCGACACTGGCCGAGGCTGGCGTCGAGTCCCATCACGTACTGCCGTTCCCGGGAACGTACGATGGAGCGACGACACACCGGTACGAGTCGCTGGACGAGTTCCCGGGGACGGTCGAAGCGGCACTCACTGCTGCCGATGGTCCCTCGTACACCTTCTGTTATCTGCCCCACGTCGACCATCAGGCACACTACACCGGGACTCGCTCCACGGAGTACCGCAAGACCATAGATGACGTGTTCGATGCGATTGAGCGTTCGCTCGGGGAGGTCGACGACACGGTCGCCGAAGAGACACTCGTGCTCGTAACGGCCGATCACGGCCACGTGAACACCGACCCCGACCTGAACGTGAACCTCGACCAGTACGACGAACTCGTCGACGCGCTCCAGACGGATGCGACGGGGGAACCAGTCAGACTCTCCGGGAGCCCACGCAACGTGAACCTCCATCTGGAACCCGACCGAATCGGAGACGTTCGTGAGCTGTTGCTCGATGAACTAGACGCGAAAGTGTTCACGCAGGAAGCAGTCCTCGACCGAGAGTTATTCGGCGATGTCGAACCGTCTGACCCGTTCCTGCGACGGGTTGGCGACCTCGTACTTACCCACCGCTACCTGATGGCGTGGTGGGGTGACACTGACCCGAAGGACCTCGAACTGGTCGGGATGCACGGTGGGCTTCACCCCGACGAGATGCTGACGCAGGTGGCGGCCGTACGTCTCTCGGAACTGACTGAGTGAGGCGAACAGGCGACTTTTCGTGAGCTTCCCGTGGGGCTCGTCGCACACCCGCGGACCACACGGGAACAGGTCGTCAGGGCACGACGACGCTGGCCGCGGCTTCGTACTTGAACGCACACCTCGACGCACACACGTCGACACGTCGGCGCGTCTTCTACGGGGGTGCTTCTTGCGGCTTGTACAAACCCTATATTCCCGGGAACCGGAGTCGGGGGTATGAACGGGAATCGATTCGGTCGTCTGTTTCAGGTGACGACCTTCGGCGAGAGCCACGGCGAGGCGATGGGCGTGACGGTCTCTGGCTGTCCCGCCGGTCTCGAACTCGACGAAGACGACGTACAGAAAGAACTTGACCGACGCAAACCGGGCCAGTCGATGATTACGACGAGTCGGGGCGAACCCGACGCGGTGTCCATCAAATCCGGTGTGCAGGACGGCTACACCACCGGGACGCCCATCGGGATGGTCATCGAGAACAAGGACGCGCGCTCCGAGAAGTACGAGCCGTTCATCACGGCCCCGCGACCGAGCCACGGCGACTTCACCTACTCCGCGAAGTTCGGCACGCGCAACTGGGGCGGCGGCGGCCGGTCGTCGGCGCGCGAGACGGTCAACTGGGTCGCCGGTGGCGCAATCGCACAGAAGATTCTGGCGAGCCAGGGCATCGAACTGAAAGCCCACGTCAACCAGATCGGCGACATCGAAGCGCCCGAAGTGACGTGGGAGGAGATGCTCGAACACACCGAAGAGAACGAGGTTCGCTGTGCCCACCCCGAGACCGCCGAGGAGATGCGCGAGCGAATCAGCGAGTACCAGAAAGAGGGCGACTCCATCGGCGGGAGCATCTACTTCGAGGCACGCGGCGTCCCCCGCGGACTCGGCGCGCCGCGGTTCGACTCCCTCTCTGCACGACTCGGGCAGGCGATGATGGCCGTGCCCGCGGCGTCGGCGTTCGAGTTCGGTCTCGGTCGCGAGGCGCGAACGTACACCGGGAGCGAGCGCAACGACGACTGGGAGTTCGGCGAAAATGGCGACCCGAAGCCGGTCGAGAACGACCACGGCGGGATTCAGGGCGGTATCAGCTCCGGCGAACCCATCTACGGCGAGGTGACGCTGCACGCGCCGACCTCGATTCCGAAGAAACAGCAGACGGTCGACTGGGAGACCGGCGAGGAGGTCGAAGCACAGGTGATCGGTCGCCACGACCCCGTCCTCCCGCCCCGCGGCGTCCCGGTCGTCGAGGCCATGCTCTCGCTCACGCTCGTCGACTTCATGCTACTGAGCGGGCGCGTCAACCCCGACAGACTCGACGGCGACGTTGGTGAGTACCGGACCGACTATCACCCGAGTCGGCCCGAGTAGGGGTCTCCCTGACTCGTCTGATGTGCATCCCATCACCCGATTCGACCCGAGTGCGGTGCCCGATGATGCCGTCTCGTCGGTTCGGGTGGCACAGCGAGTCGGATTCTGACGAGGACAGTTCCAGTGACAGCCGGCTGTAGTTCTGCAGGCGTCGGAACGTCGTACCCTTCGAACTGAATGCCGAGGAGACGAGCGTCCGCTGGTTCTTCGACCAGGCGCTCGTGGACGAAGGTGGCGACTTCGTCGTCGTCGCAGACGGCCCAGGCTGTGGCGTCGACCCACTCGCCACGCAAGCAGAGTCGAAGCGGGGCGTTTCCACGAAAGTTCTTCCACCAGCCAGAGTGGGTGGCGACCGACAGGTCGTGGTCGTCACCACCATTTCGGTCGCCGTCCTCCCAGTAGGTGACCGGCACGACGTACTCGTTTCCGGAGATTCGACCAGTGAACGAGAGGAGGCAGAAGGTGTGGCTCAACAGTACGTGCAGTGGTGAACGGAGCCATAGCTTCACGAACGGGTTCAGCAATCGGACGAAGAGTCGTGGCGCTGGCTCGACGCGCTCGACCCGGACCGGCCGCCGTGTCTGGTCGGCGTCGCCAGCCGCTTCCCTCGGCAGCGTGTTTTCGGCTGTTTCAGGTGCTTCCTCCTCAGAAGGCGGTTGGCTGGCTGGCGCTGACTCTGATTCTGACTCTGAGTCTGCGTGGTTTTCCTCGGGGGACTCTTCCCACCGTTCCGGCGCAGCCATACTAGAGATAGGGGCGTAGCCGGGAAAACTCAGCGCTCGCTGCCGGCGGAGACCGTGGGAGCTTCGGGAGCCGCCGCCCGCTTGCCACCGTCGCGCGACTCGATGGTGAGCAGCACTGTGCCTTCGAGCGCCCGCAGGTAGTGCGCGCGTAGCGCGTCGCCGTCTCCTTCGACGAGGACGCCGATGTCGGTCCCGGCAGGTCTGCCGTGTGCGTCGACGTAGTCACGAGCGAACTCGGCGACTTTGCGTCGTCGCTCTGTCACCGAGACGGTGACCGGAACCCACTCGCCGTCGACGAGGAGTTCCAGTGTGCCGGCTTCCAACAGCGGTCGCCACCAGTCGCCGCGGGCGACGATATACGTCTCTTCGGTGTGTGGAAGTCGGTGCAGGCTCACGCGCGCTATCGTCGTCTGGTCCTCGACGAGGTCGGTGACACGGGCGAGTGTGAGAGACTCCGGGTAGAGGCCGCGGAGCGGTGACCGAAGCAGTACGTTCGGGAGTGGGCCGAGTAACTGATACCGAAATCGTCGTTCTAGCGGTCTCGCCTTCGTGACACGAAGTGGCAACCCTATGGCTGGGTTTCGTCGACTCGTCTCTTGACTCATGCGTACAATACGTCGCTGAGGGCCTTGAAAAGCCCCTTACTGTGGGGTGAGCCGTTGTGCACTCGGTGGTGAATTTGAAACTTGTTTTCGTGTTTATCACAATTAATCTGTGCTAATGTATAGCAAAGGCTTTAGTCCAACTCGGTCGAAGTTTCGGATACTGAGGCCTCACTGGGGGCCGTGAATTTCGAATGACTGATGACGAACTCATCTGGCGAATCGCAGGAGGTTCCGGTGACGGGATCGACTCGACGAGTCAGAACTTCGCGAAGGCCCTGATGCGCTCGGGTCTGAACATCTTCACACACCGCCACTACCCATCCCGCATTCGTGGTGGCCACACGTACGTGGAGATTCGAGCCGCAGGGCACGACGTACAGTCTCGAGGGGACGGGTACAACTGCCTGCTCGCACTGGGCGACTCGTTCGCTCGCAACCCCAAAGAAGAAGCCGTCTACGGCGACGAGGAGATCAAGCCGCTGACGGAGAACCTCGACGAACTCCGTGAGGGCGGTGTCATCGTCTACGACACCGGCCTGTTCGACGAGGAGGACATCGAGGAGATAGACCTCGAAGCCCGCGCCGAGGAGAACGGCTGGAACCTCTACCCGGTCGACCTCCGTGGCCTCGCCAAGGAACACGGTCGCGAGGTCATGCGGAACACCGCCGGTGTCGGTGTCACCGCTGCACTGCTCGGTATGCAGCTCGACCACATCGAGGACCTGATGGACGACGCCATGTCCGGCGATGTCCTGCAGGCGAACGTCGACATCCTGCGCGAGGCCTACGAGATGGCCGAGGCGTGGGACTTCGACCACGACCTGCGCGTCCCGACGGGCGAGCACGACGAGGACCAGGTCCTCGTCTCGGGTTCGAACGCTATCGCCTACGGTGCCATCGACGCTGGCTGCCGCTTCATCGCCGGCTACCCGATGACGCCGTGGACTGACGTGTTCACCATCATGTCCCAGAACCTGCCGGAGATGGGCGGCATCTCCGAACAGGTCGAGGACGAGATCGCGGCGGCCGCCCTCGCACTCGGTGCCAGTCACGCCGGGGCAAAGGCTATGTCCGGGTCTTCCGGTGGTGGCTTCGCACTGATGTCCGAGCCGCTCGGCCTCGCCGAGATGACCGAGACGCCGCTGGTGCTCATCGAGTCCATGCGTGCCGGTCCCTCGACCGGGATGCCGACCAAGCCCGAACAGGGCGACCTCGAACACGTCATGTACACCTCGCAGGGCGACTCCCAGCGCGTCGTCTTCGCGCCGGGTAACGTCCGCGAGGCGTACGACCAGACTCGCATGGCGTTCCACATCGCCTACGAGTACCAGATTCCGACGATCCTCATCTACGACCAGAAGCTCTCCGGCGAGAACGTCAGCGTCGACGAGAGCTTCTTCGACCGTCAGCCCGACCCGAGCCTCGGGTCGACGCTCACCGAAGAGGAACTCGAGTCGGCCGCACACGAAGCCTCTGGCAAGTTCATGCGCTACCAGAGCGACGCCGGCGAGACCGCGAACGGTGTCAGCCCGCGCTCGCTGCCGGGCCAGAAAGGCGGTCGCTACCTCGCCTCGGGTAACGAGCACTGGCCGTCCGGCCACATCGCCGAGGACACGGACAACCGTGTCCGCCAGATGGACCGACGGACCCGCAAGCTCGAATCCATCCGCGAGGAACTCGACGAAGAGCACGACAGCCAGCAGACCTACTTCGGTCCCGACGAAGCCGACTACGGTATCATCACCTGGGGCTCCTCCCAGGGGAGCGTCGAGGAGGCAATCGACCGCCTCAACGACGCGGGTCACTCCGTGAAGGGTATCAGCGTCTCCGACATGATGCCGTTCGCGGCGACCGAAGTGAGCGAGTTCATCGAGAGCGTGGACGAGGCGATGGTCGTCGAGATGAACGCCACCGCGCAGTTCCGTGGACTCCTCCAGAAAGAGCTGGGCCGTTACGGTCCCAAGCTCTCCTCGCTGCTGAAGTACAACGGGAACCCGTTCGAACCGGCCGAGGTCGTCGAAGGCTTCGAGGCCATCCTCGAGGGCAACATCGAGGAACCGGACGCACAGGTTCGAATCGAACCGGCAGCAGGTGATTAGACCATGAGTGCATTCAACGCGATTGGGGAAGAGCGCGACATCGAACGAGACGAGTACACACCCATCAACGAGCCGCAGCCGACGTGGTGTCCAGGCTGTGGTGACTTCGGTGTGCTCAAGGCGCTGAAGCAGGCGCTGCCCGAAATCGGCCGCACGCCCGAGGAAACCCTGACTGTCACGGGTATCGGCTGTTCCGGGAAGCTGAACAGCTACCTCGACGGCTACGGCTTCCACACGATTCACGGTCGCTCCCTGCCCGTCGCCCGTGCCGCCAAACTGGCGAACCCCGGTCTGACCGTGGTCGCCGCCGGCGGTGACGGTGACGGCTACGGTATCGGCGGGAACCACTTCATGCACACCGCCCGGGAGAACCACGACATGACCTACATCGTGTTCAACAACGAGGTCTTCGGCCTGACGAAGGGTCAGACGTCGCCGACCTCGCCCAAGGGCCACAAGTCGAAGACGACGCCCCACGGGAACACGAAGACGCCCATCCGGCCGCTGTCGCTGGCACTGACCTCCGGTGCGACGTACATCGCGCGCACCGCCGCGGTCAACCCGAACCAGGCGAAGGAGATCATCAAGGAAGCCATCGAACACGACGGCTTCGCACACGTGGACTTCCTGACCCAGTGTCCGACGTGGAACAAGGACGCAAAGCAGTACGTCCCGTACGTCGACATTCAGGACTCCGACGACTACGAGCACGACATCCACGACCGGCAGGAAGCCTCCGAGATGATGTATCAGACCGAGAACAAGCTTTACGAGGGCGAAGTTCTCACTGGTCGCTACTACGTCGACGACGAGAGTCAGTCCTACCAGCAGCAGAAGATGGACATCGGCGAGATGCCGAAGGAACCGCTCGCAGAGCGCTACTTCGACGACGACTACGAGTGGGAGCGCAGCTACGACCTGCTCGAGCGTCACAAGTAAGCGCCGAATCTGTTTTCGGATTCAAAACTTATTTTTCCGCGGGCGCAAACGATTAGGTATGAGTACGGAATCGACGGCCGACCGCATCCTCTCAGTTCTCGAAGCGGATGCACAGGCGTCGTACGCCGAAATCGCCGAACGAGCCGAGGTGTCGAAGCCGACGGTCCGGAAGTACATCCGACAGCTCGAAGAGGAAGGCGTCATCGTCGGCTACTCCGCGGACGTAGACCCGAAGAAGCTCTCCTCGCAGTCCATCGCCATGGTCGGTATCGACGTCGACAGCGGGCAGTACGTGGAGGCGACCCGAGCGCTCAAGGCCCTCGACTCGGTCGAATCGCTGTACTCCTCCAGCGGCGACCACATGCTGATGGCCGAGGTGCGCGCGCCCGACGGCGACGCACTCGGTGACGTGATTCACGACGAGATTCTCTCACTGGAAGGGGTCACTGCGGCACATCCGTCGTTCCTGCAGGAGCGCCTGAAGTAACGTCTCGCGTTCGTCGAGTCACTCCGGTCGATTCCGCCACCCGCGCTCTTTTGCGACGCCGGACCCTACGCTCTCGCATGCCCGTCTACCAGCGCGAGACGACGGTTCGCGCGCCGTTCGAGACCGTCTGGGAGTTCCACTCGCACGTCTCTGGTCTCGAAGCCCTCACACCCGACTGGATGCACCTCCGCATCGAGCGCGTCGTCGGTCCCGACGGCGAGGAAGAACCGGACGAACTCGAACCGGGAACCGAGATACACATGTCGATGCGACCGTTCGACGTGGGGCCGCGCCAGACCTGGACCTCGGTCATCACGGAGCGACGCGTCGACGACCACGCGGCGTACTTCCGCGACGAGATGCGAGGCGGACCGTTCCGCGAGTGGACCCACACGCACAGTTTCTACGCCGACGGCGACGCGACCCGCGTCGAGGACCGCGTCGAATACCGCCTGCCCGGAAACGGGCTGGGTGACCTCGTCGGCCCACTGGCGTGGGTCGGCTTCGAACCGATGTTCCGCGGCCGTCACCACACGACGAAGCGACTGCTCGAATCGTAACGAAACCCGTCACGGAAAGCGGCACGCTGTCCGGGGAAAACAGGTCCTTTTGAGCCAGTGGATGCTACCTCATCACATGGCAACAGTCGCAATCGTCGGCGGCGGTCCCGCCGGCCTCTCGGCCGCCCTGTTCACAGCGAAGAACGACCTCGATACGACGGTGTTCGACACCGACGAGACGTGGATGCACAAAGCCCATCTGTTCAACTACCTCGGCATCGAGTCCGAGGACGGCTCTGCGTTCATGGAGAAATCGCGCGAGCAAGTCGACGACTTCGGCGTCGACCGCCACCAGGGGGTCGAGGTGTCCGGCGTGACGAAGACGGACGACGGGTTCACCCTCGAAACTGACACGGGCGAGTACAGTGCGGAGTACCTCGTCCTCGCCACTGGCGCGAACCGGGACCTCGCCGAGTCGCTCGGCTGTGACTTCACCGACGAGGACACCGTCGACGTGGGTGTCTCGATGGAGACCTCGGTCGACGACGCCTATGCGACCGGTGCAATGGTCCGCGCCGAGGAGTGGCAGGCCGTCATCTCCGCCGGTGACGGCGCTGCGGCAGCACTGAACATCCTCTCGAAAGAGAAAGGCGAGCACTTCCACGACTTCGACGTGCCTGCCGACGCAGAGTAAGAGACAGTCGCCTGTTTTCGGTTCAGTCTCGGTGGCCCTCGACGAGCGACGCCGAGCGAGAAGTGAGACCACCGCTATCGCAAGCAGTAAACTGCGGGCCACCATCCATCGTCCTGTGTCGTCCAGTCGCCTGTCCCGAATCACTGCGGTGCCGCCCGTGGTCGCGCTCGCCGTCGCCGTCGTGGCCGTCAGTACGAGCGCGCCGCTCATCGAGTTGTCCGAGGAGGCACCGAGTTCGGTGAAGGCGCTGTACCGCGTGCTGTTCATGACCGCGCTGGTGACGCCGGTCGCGCTCCGGCGGAACCCAGGCGACTTCGCGCGCATCACGTCACGAGACCTCGCCGTGGCACTCGTCACGGGCATCGCACTCGCCGCCCACTTCGCGTTCTGGTTCCTCAGTTTCGAGTACACGACTATCGCGGCGAGTGCGACGCTCGTGCAAACGCAACCGCTGTTCGTCGCGTTCGGTGCGTGGGCAGTCCTCTCAGAGCGAGTGTCGCGCCGCATGGTCGCGGGCATCCTCGTCGCAGTCGCCGGAGCCGCCATCATCGGGCTCGGGGCGCCGACGAGTTCGGCCGCGCCGCAACCACTGCTGGGCAACGGACTGGCCGTCCTCGGCGCGGCGATGGCCTCTATCTACGTCCTCGCCGGCCGGTCGCTCCGCCAGCGCGTGAGCCTCTTTCCGTACGTCACCATCGTCTACGGCGCGTGTACCATCGGCCTGTTCGCGCTCGTCGTCTACGAAGGCCACGACCTGACTGGCTACCCGCTCTCCGAGTACCTGCTCTTCCTCGGGATGGCCGTCGGTCCGGGCATCTTCGGCCACACGGTCATCAACTGGTTGCTCGAACGGGTCGAGTCGTCGGTCGTCAGCGTCTCGCTACTCGGCGAACCGGTCGGGAGCGCGATTCTCGCACTCCTCATCTTCAGCGAGGTGCCCGGCGTGGCCACCATCGTCGGCGGGGCAGTCGCACTCGTCGGTATCGCCGTCGTCGTTCGCTCACGTTCGGCAGACGAACCGCCGGACGAGCGGGTAGAAGCAGCCGCGGAATCACCTGCTGACTCGACACAGAAATCGCAGTCGTAGTCGGCAGTTTCGGTTGCTCAGTCGTCCGACTCCGCGTAGTCGGGTCGCTCGGCGTAATCGATGGGGTCGCGCTCGCCGACGTTCTGGAACGCTTCGAGTCGGAACGCACACGAGTCACAGGTCCCGCAGGCGGGTTCGTCCGCGCGGTAGCAACTCCACGTGTGTTCGTACGGGACGCCGAGTTCGGTGCCACGAGCGGCGATGTCCGTCTTCGACCACTCGACGAACGGCGCCTCGATGCTGATGGTCGTCTCGGGGCGGGTGCCCACGTCGACTACGTTCTCGAACGCCTCGAAGAACGCTGGGCGACAATCGGGGTACCCTGCGAAGTCCTCGGAGTGTGCACCGATGAAGACGGCGTCGCACTCGTTCGCCTCGGCGTAGGAGACCGCCATCGAGAGCAGGTTCGCGTTACGGAACGGGACGTAGGTGTCCGGAATCTCGTCGTCATCGGCATCGGGGTCTGCGTCTTCGACCGCCATCTCGTCGTCGGTGAGCGAGGACGCGCCGATTTTGGCGAGGTGGCTCGTCTCGATGTGGAGGAAGTCGTTCGCGTCGACCTCGTCGGCGAGTTGCCGGGCGCACTCGTACTCCCTCGCTTCGGTGTTCTGGCCGTAGGACGTGTGGAGCAGGTACAGTTCGTAGCCCTGTTCCATCGCTTCGTAGGCCGCGGTCGCCGAGTCCATCCCCCCGGAGGCGAGGACGACGGCGCGCTTCGGTTCGGTGTCGGTCGGTGATTCGTCGGTCGTTGTGGTGTCTGATGCCATGAGTCGAAATCGTGTCTCTTGTCGGTCAGTCGGTAGTCAGTCGTCGATGCGATTCAGGAGCGTCTGGGTACGGGCCGCAAGGGCGGACTTCACTTCCTTTGGGTCGACGCTGCTCTCGTGGTGCGTGATGCTGGCGTACTCGGTCCGAAAGACGCGCTCGGTCACGCGAGGCACGACGGCTTCTGGGGTCGTCGCCCGCCCGGCCGAATCGAGGTCGCGGACGATACGGCGGACCGTTCCTTCAGAAACGGTGCGCTCGGCGAATTCCTCCGCGTTCACGTCGACTGGGCCTGGACCGTCGGCTGTGTCCAGCCAGTCCGCGTCGAGTTTCGCCCGCAGGCCGCGTTTGTTCCGGAACACGACGCCTGCGGCAGGACCGTCGTACCAGTCCGAATCCGGAATCTCGTATCGGTCCAGGTGGAAGTGTTTCGCGGGTACTTCGCGGTCGAACGTGTTTATCGCGGCTAGGCCGATTCCTTCGACGACCTTCTCCGCGATGTCCGGCGGGCAGAAGGCGTCGCGCTCGCCGGCCCACACGTCGAAGCCGAGGAAATTGGGAATCTGGTCCCAGTCGTAGTCGATGGCCCGTCGCTGGGTCGCCACACCGTAGACGACGAGGCCGCCCGCGCCGTCGGCCGCGTCTCGCAACGCTTCGCGGTCCACTGACTCACGGACGTGCCGGACTGCGTGGCCGTAGGGCTCGGGAACATCGCCGTCGCGCCACACCCGATTCTCGTCGCCGAATCGGAGCACGCCGGTATCTGCGAGTTCGAACCGGAGGTGTGCGCCGTCGACTTTCTCCGAGAGCCAGAGGTGGCCCTCGGTGAACAGCGAATCGGGCGCGTCGTCGGCGTCAGGGAGGGGCGGGTACTGGTGCATCGTGGCTACGTCTCGGGGGCGTCGTTCCAGAGGTCGACGTGGAGTCGCGGCGTGTAGCGGTAGCCGTACTCCATCGCCAGTTCCGCGACGGTCGCGCGGGTCTGTTCGAGTCGCTCGCGGGTCGCGCCCTCGGGCATCAGGAGTACGTCTTCGTCACGAATCGGGACGTTCGCGGCGTCACGCACGGCGGCGACGACGGACTCGATTTCGGCCATGTCCTCTCGGCCGGTCACGACGAACTTCAACTGGTGGTCGTGGTTCTCGACGAGGCTCGCGAGCGCGTCGTAGTCGATGCGGTTCGCCTCGTGCTTCTCGGCCCAGCCGTCGGCGTCGACAGCCTCGCCATCGTCGCGGGTTCGGTCTGGGGTCGGCGTGCTGTTGGCCAGCTTCGGCGAGATGGAGGCGAGGTCGATTGGCGCGTCGGGGACGATGGTTCCGTTCGTCTCGACCGTCGTGTGATAGCCGCGGTCGTCGAGTTCGCGCAGGAGGTCGGAGACAGTGTCGTGGATGAGCGGTTCACCGCCGGTCACGACGACGTGGTCGGCCTGCTCGTACGATTCGACCTCGGCGACGATTTCGTCGACATCCATCCACGCGTGGGTCGGTTCCCACGAGGTGTGGTACGAGTCGCAGAACCAGCAGCGCAGGTTGCAGCCGCTGGTTCGGACGAACACGGTTGGGACGCCCGCGAGGACGCCCTCGCCCTGCAACGAGTAGAACAACTCGTTGATGGGGAGCGCGTCGCCATCCTCGGTGGGCTGCTCGCCCGCGTCGGTCTCCTCGCGTGCCTCACTCGTGACGGGCATCTCAGAACTCGCTGCCGCCGCAGAGTTCGCTCGTCTCAGAGACCTGCACCGCAACGTCTGTCACGTTGTCGGGCAGTTGTTCCGTGAGTTTCTCCTCCAGTAGGACGCTCATCACTTCGGCCGTCGGCGGGTGGTCGAGCACGACGAGGCCGTCGGCGTCGCCCGCGTCCTCGAACGCCTGCACGAGTGGGTCGCCCGCCTCCAACAGGAATCTGTGGTCCCACTCGGAGATTACGTCGGTAATATCTCCCTTGTCGACGACCCACCCTTCTTCGGCGAGGTGGCCGGTGACGGCGACGGCGACTTCGTAGTTGTGTCCGTGCGGGCGCGAACATTTCCCTTCGTGGTGGAGGATACGATGGCCAGCACTGATGCGAATCGGTCGGTCACGACCGACGTACAGTGTCCGTTCGTGGTCGGTTAGCGAACGGCCGCCAGGCTCGGTAGCGTCGAATCTCTGGGTCATACTGGAGTATTACCCAGGTTGCACTTGAATCTGCTGATGCGTGAGAACGACCGTGAGAACACCGTCTGCAGTCGCTCGGAAGCGTTCCGCCCGCACAGAAGCGCGACGTGGGTCACCCACAGCCACCAGCCCACGCCGCGCCGTCCCAGAAGGGTCGACCGTCGTCAGTCGTCCATCTTGTCCTGCAGTCGGTTCTTCGCCTCCGACCGTTCCTTCCGCGAGAACGAGGGGTCAGGGTCGGAGAAGTCGACGGCCAACTGGTCGAGTGTGCGTCGGTAGACGTTGGTCCGTCGCCCCTCGTTCGAGAGCTGTCGGCCCTCACACTGGAGCAGGCCCGCGTCGACGAGTTCCTCGATGCGACGGTAGCACGTCGCGATGGGAATGCCCACGTCGTCCGAGAGTTCCTGTGCAGAGGTCGGACTCTGTGCCGCACACAGTATCTCCGCGCTGTACTTGTTGCCGAGCGTGGTCAGTACGTCGGCAGCCTCCTCCTCCTCGCGCCTGATGTTCCGCCCAGTAGTCGTACCCATCGATTACACAGATTCTCGATTATCAGAATTGAATCTTGTGGTCACATGCTTCTGTGTTTATATGTCGGGACCGGTGCCGCTTTGCGGTCGTCGACCGTAGCGCTGGTCGTGTCATCGTCGGTGAACCACGTGCCCTCGCGCTGGCCCCGGTTGTACGCCGGGGTGAAGATGTCACGGCCGTCACACCTCCTGCTCATCCTTCTCGTCTACGCGCTGGGAGTCGCCATGGCTGCGGCTCGTGGCGCGCCGGTCGGCGCAGACACCGTCGTCGTCGGGGCGATGGCACTGCTCCCGACCGCAGCGAGCGTCCACTACATCAACGAGTACGCCGACCACGAGACGGACGAACTGACCGACCGAACACGATTTTCGGGCGGCAGTGGCGCACTCGCTCGGACGGGGCTGTCGCCACGAGTGGCACTGGCCGCTGCTGTGGTCTCGCTCGTCGGCGCTATCGCCCTCACACTTGGTAGCGTCGTGGTCGCGACTGCAACGCTTCGGCCAGCAGCCGTCGTCACGCTGGCGAGCATCGCAGTCCTCGGCTGGGCGTACTCGGTCGGTCCCGCGCTCGCGTGGCGTGGTCTCGGCGAGGTGACGAACGCGTTCCTCGGTGGACTACTCTTGCCACTCTACGGCGTCGCCGTGGTCGGTGGCCCGCTCGACGCTCGGGCGGTGCTCGCGGTCCTCCCCTTCGCGAGTTACGTGTTCGCCAACCTGCTCGCCACCCAGTGGCCGGACCGTCGCGCCGACGCCGCGGTCGGAAAGCGAACACTTCCGACGCGGTGGTCGCCGAGTCGATTGCGGGTCGCGTATCTCGCCGCCGCCGGCAGCACGTTCGGACTGCTCGCCCTCTTACCGGTGGCCGGGGTGGCTCCAGCCATCGTCTGCTGGCCGTGCTTCCTCGTCGTTCCACTCGCAGCGCGTGGCGCACGGCGATTCACCAGAACCGAATCCCCTGCCGAGACGGTGGTGACGATGGTCGCACTGGCCGCACTCCAATTGATGGGCTGGACGCTCGTCCCCACCGACTGGACGCTCGTCGCGTCCGAGACGGTCCTGGCGCTGGTCGGCTAACGGGGGTCAACGTTTTTACCTCCCGGGGGACATACCCGTATAAGAATGTCAGCGGACCTGCCCGACGAACTGCTGGACATCGAGGTGGAAGAGCCGGCTGGGGGCCAAACACAAGAGCCGGAAGAAGAACGTGCACAGACCGAAGAACCCGAAGAGGTCGAGCGGTTCGTCGTCTTCAAAATCGGTGAGACACCGCTCGCGGTGAGCGTCGACGCGGTCAAGAGCATCGTGAAGCTCACAGAACGGACGCGCATCCCACGGACCTCGCCAGCCATCGACGGCGTGATGGACCTCCGTGGCGAGATTACCGCCATCATCGAACCGCGGGTCCACTTCTACGTCCGCGAGGAACCGACGCGTCCCGAGCGCCAGCGTGTCATCGTCTTCGACCGGCCCTCCGACAAGCAGGGCGTCGGTATTCGCGTCGACGACGTGGTCGGCGTCGAACTGTTCCCCATGCGGGTCATCGTCCCGGACGACCACGTCGACGACGAGGCGGCCGACCACCCGCTCGTCACGGCACTCATCCATCCGGAAGATGCTCCTGGCGAACGTATCGGATTACTCGACATCAAAGGACTCATCGAAGCATCGGGACAGGCCGTGGAGCAGGTTACCCCCTAATTCTGTAGAAAACGGCGTTGAGGGCCCGTCTGCTATCGATTATCTTCTCTGATAACGGGGCAACAGCATTTATGCTCCCGCTTGGTCTACCCGTGCTTGGTGTATTAACTGAATGTCGACAGGGGTGCTCATCGTGGACGACTCTCATTTTATGCGGAACCTCCTCAGGCAGATTCTGGAGGACGAGTACGACATCGTAGGAGAGGCGTCCAACGGAGCAGAGGCGGTCAAGCTGTACAAAGAGGAAAATCCAGACATCGTGATGATGGACATCGTGATGCCGAAGTGTAACGGGATCAAGGCGACAGCCGCCATCAAGAAGTTGGACCCCGGTTCACGCGTCATCATGTGTACGTCCGTCGGCCAGCGCGAGAAGATGAAACTCGCGGTCAAGGCCGGGGCGGACGGCTACGTCACGAAACCGTTCGAAGAACCAAGCGTGCGTAAGGCGCTGAAAGACGTCGTCCCTGCATGACGAGCGTGCTGGTTGTCGATGATTCGCAGTTCATGCGAACGGTCATTGGCAACATCCTCGCAGACAACGGGTACGAGGTCTACAGCGCCAGCGACGGCAGAAAAGCGGTGAAAGAAGTCACAGAACGCGAACCAGACATCGTCACGATGGACGTAGAGATGCCCGGGATGGACGGCATCGAAGCGGTCGCCGAGATAATGTCGACGAAACCGACGCCGATACTGATGATCAGCGCACACACGGAACGGGGCGCAGACGCGACCTTAGAGGCGCTGGACCGAGGTGCGGTCGACGTACTGGCGAAGCCGAGCGGCGAGGTGTCGCCGAACATCGCCAGTCTGTCGGAGCGACTCGTCGAGAAGGTACGGGCAGTCGGTGAAGCCGACGTGTCCTCTATCGCGCGGACACGCGCCGCACAGACTGCGAGTCTCGCGGGGCGCGTCGCCGAGACGATGGGGACGACCGAAACCGCTTCGCGCGGTTACTCGTACGTCGAGCACCCGACGGTCGTCATCGGCGCGTCGACCGGCGGGCCGAAGATACTCGAACAGCTCATCACCGGCCTCCCGGTCGGACTCGACGCCAAGATACTCGTCGTCCAGCACATGCCCGCGTCCTTCACGGACCGGCTCGCTGCGCGCCTCGACGAGTGTACGAACTACTCAGTGGCCGAGGCTGCCGACGGGATGCGCGTCTGTGACGGCGAAGTCGTCGTCGCGCGCGGAGACTATCATCTCGAAGTCGTCTCGAACGTCGCGGGTCGCATTCGAATGCGACTCACGCAGGACGAGCGCCGCCACGGTGTCCGTCCCGCCATCGACGTGACGATGGAAACCGCGGCCAATCGCGTCAGAGACCCGCTCTGCGGTGTCACGCTGACGGGAATGGGCCGCGACGGCGCTGCCGGCATGCAGGCGATAAAGGAAGCCGGAGGCGCGACCATCGCGCAGGACGAAGCGACCAGTCCCGTCTTCGGGATGCCGAAGAAGGCGATCGAGACGGGCTGTGTCGACCAGGTGTTACCGGATGGTGCGATTCCGGACGCCATCTGTTCCGTGTTCGCACAGGAGGCAAAGAGCCATGGATGAGTATCTCAGAGATTTCGTTCAGGAATCAGACGAGAACATAACGGAGTTGAACAACGCACTCCTCGAACTGGAGCGCGACCCCGAGGACGACGCGGCGATGGACCGTATCTTCCGCATGGCCCACACGCTGAAGGGCAACGCGGGTGCGATGGGGTTCGACGAGGCGTCGAACCTCGCGCACGCTGTCGAGGACTTACTCGAAGCGGTTCGTTCTGGGAAAGTCGGGGTGACACCCGAACTGATGGACGAGATTTTCGCCGGTGTCGACGAGCTAGAGCGGATGCTCGACGACATTCGCGCACACGGTGAGATTCGGACGGACCCGTCAGACACCATCGAGAACCTGCGTGAGGTTCGCGCCGAGGCGCTGGGTGTCTCGGCCATCTCGGTCCCAGACAACGACGCGCTCGACGAGGCAATCGCGGCTGCGGGCGACCTCTCGGACGAGGACCACGACGTGTTCCACGTTCGACTCGCCATCAACGAAGCCGACGACGGCAAGAACGGCAGTCTCGTCGTCACCGCGCTTACCGATGCGTTCGACGTGCTCGGGACCGTCCCGGAGGAGTCGGCCATCGACGACGGCGCGTACGACGGGTCGTTCGACGTGGTGTTTGGCAGTGCGGTCGGCGATGCCGCCATCTCGGCGGCGCTCGACCCGGTCGACGCGGTCGCAGATGCGCACATCACGGAAGTGACCGCGCGCTACGCGGACGCGAAAGCAGCCGCCGCCGACCCGGAACCGGACGACGAGTTCGGCGACCTCTTCGACGAGGAACCCGGTTCGGCCATCGATTCTGCGGCTGCACAGGACATGACGGTCGACGACCTCCTCTCGGAGTTCGACGAGTACGACGACCTGGACTCCATGGTCGAGGAGATAGACGACGTGTCTGGCTTCGACGACCTCGGCGACGCCGGGTCGTTCCACGACCTCGACTTCGGTGACGAAACGGCCGACGAAGCGCTGGACGCCGACGACGGCTTCGGGTCGGGGATGGACCTCGACGACGACCTCGGATTCGAAGACGAAGACGAGGCAGCGCCCGAGCCAGAACCGGAACCGGCCGCAGAAGACCCCGACGAGGAGGTCGACGACGCGGCGGCGACCTTCGCCGAACTGAAAGCGGAGGTCGACCCGGTCGGCTTCGACGAACTCCAGGCCGAACTCGACGAACTCGAGTTCGACGAGTACTCCGACGAGGAAGAAGTCGGCTTCGACGAACTCCTCGGCGAGGACTTCGAGGAGTCCGACGACGACTTCTTTGCACAGGGTGGCGTCGACAGCGGCCAAGACGAAGTGTCGCTCGACGAACTCGTCGGCGACGACGACGTGGCCGGCTTCGAAGACGCGGACGACTCTGCGACCGATGCCGACGCCGTCGAAGTCGAAGTTGACGCTGACGCAGATACTGTCGAGGCTGCTGCAGATGCGGATGCCATCGAGGTTTCCGACGATGCAGACACCGTCGAGGCGGATACTGTCGAAGTTGACACTGAAGCAGTCGACGTGGAAGCTGACGCGGAAGCTGTTGAAGCTGGTTCCGAGGCAGAACCGGTTGAAGCTGACGCAGAACCTGTCGAAGCCGATGCGGTGGCTGAGTCAGAGCCGCCCGAGGTCGAAGCCGATGCGGTGGCTGACGAGACCGAGACGGACGCTATTGACGTCGCCGACTCGACCACGGCTGCGGTCGACACGACGGACGACTTCGACACGACGGACGAATTCGACTCGGCTGGCGAGTTCGACTCCGATACCGGTACTGGCTTCGACGACCCCGTCGACGCAGAGTCGTCCGACTTCGGGATCGACGTGGGCGGCGACTTCGACCTCGAAGCAGCCGACCCCACAGAGACGTCGTCCGCAGCGTCGAATCCCGACCTCGGGACCGAAGAAACGAGCGCAGACGAGGAACCGGCCGCGGCGGCAGACGCCGACGCAGCCGAGGACTCGCTCGTGGACGATTCCTTCAGCGACGACTCGCTCACCGACGATAGCTTCGACGACTCGCCCGCCGAGGACTCGTTCGACGAAGACTCGTTCGACGAGTCGCCGGACGCTACTGTCTCGTCCGGCTTCGTCGACGACCTCGAAGACCTCGACGATGTCGAGGTGCGCGAGTTCGAACTCGACGATCCAGCCGCCGAGGCGGCCGCCGATACGACCGTCGAGACCGACGACGGCTTCGGCGACCTCACGGACGACGACCTGTCCGGGGACGCCAACGCCAACGCCGGTGTCGGCATGGACTACGGTAACGTCGGCTCGGCCGACGGCTTCGACGATGGGTTCGACGACGCGCCGACCGAGTCGGAGACGGCTGACGCCGGTGCGACCGGCCCGGCCGTCGACGGCTCGCAGTTCGACGTGGAAATTCAGACCCTCGACGAGGCGGACGAGGACGACGACAGCGACATCATCCAGTCGATTCGGGTCGATGTCGACCAGGTCGAGAACCTCCTCAACCTCGTCGAGGGACTGGTCACCAGTCGCGTGCGACTCCGGCGAACCGTCGACGAGGGGGCCGACCCCAGCGAACTCGACGGCGAACTGGACGAACTGAAAGACCTCACCGACGAGTTGCAGGACACCGTCATGGACGTCCGCCTCGTCCCGGTGAAGATGGTCGCGAACACGCTCCCGCGTGTGGTCCGCGACATCGCCCGCGAGCAGGACAAGCAGGTCACATTCGAGATGGAGGGTGAATCGGTCGAACTCGACCGGTCCATCCTCGACCAGATCTCGGACCCGCTCGTCCACATCGTCCGCAACGCCGTCGACCACGGTATCGAGACGCCGGCCGAGCGTGACGCTGCGGGCAAAGCGGACGAAGGAAACGTCACGCTGCGCGTCGAGCGCGCCCGCGACCAGGTCGTCATCGAGGTGGAAGACGACGGTCGCGGCCTCGACGCCGACCGCCTCCGCGACGAGGCGGTCGAAGAGGGTGTGCTCTCCGAGTCGGAGGCTGCAGAACTCTCCGAGTCGGAAGCCTACGAACTCGTCTTCCACCCGGGGCTCTCGACCGCGTCGGAAGTGACCGACGTGTCCGGTCGGGGTGTCGGGATGGACGTCGTAAAGAGCACCGTGAACGGACTGGACGGCTCGGTGGCCGTCGAATCCGAGCGCGGTGAAGGAACCACCATTCGGATGCTGCTCCCGGTCACCGTGGCTATCGCGGACGTGCTGTTCGTCCAGTCCGGTGACGAGGAGTTCGGTGTCCCAGTGAAAGTCGTGCGCGACATCGGGCCGGTGCCCGAGGTCGGCGAAGTGGACGGGCAAGAGGTCGTCGTCGACGGCGACGAACAGACCCCGCTCGTCCGACTCGCCGAGGCGCTCGAAACCCCTGGCACGCCGCGAAACGGCGACGGAATGGTACTGCGCATCCGAAACGAGGTGCGCGACATCGCCGTCCACTGCGACGAGGTCCGCGGACAGCAGGAAGTTGTCGTCAAGCCCTTCGAGGGCGTGCTCGGCAACATCCCCGGACTGAGCGGTGCGACGGTACTGGGTGAAGGGGAGGTCGTGAACATTCTGGACGTGAAGACACTATGAACGGACGAAATCACAGGAGGCAACTATGAGCTTGATGGTCGACATTCGGAAGCTTAGCTTCATCAACGAGATGGCAAAGGTCGGGACCAACGGGGTCGCGGATAACATGAGTAAACTGACAGGCGAGGACGCGAAGATGGAGGTGACGAAGACGAACTTCATCGACATCCAGGACATCAAGAAACAACTGGATGCGGGGAAGCGAGTCGGCGTTCGCGTCCGGTTGATGGAGCCCCCGCACGGGCACATCCTCATCCTGTTCCCCGAGTCGAGCGCGAAGAAGATTACCGCGCTCATGCTCTCGGACATGGTCGACGACATGTCACAAGTGTCCGGCGAGATGGCTCGCTCTGCCGTCGAAGAACTGGGCAACATGATGGCGTCTGGCTTCATCGACGGCTGGGCCGACGTGCTTGGACGGACAATCGACATCGCGACACCGCAGCTGGTGTACGCACCGGCCGGTGAAATCGTCGAACGGACCGCGGGCCTCGGCGGCGAGGACCTCGCGCTCTTCTTCGACTCCAACCTGACCGTGCCGAGTTACGACATCGACGCGGAAATCTACGCCTTCCCGAACCTCGCAGAGTTCGTGGAGATGGTCAACGGAATCGAAGCAAGGCCGACATGAAGCTGGACATCACCGCGCTCGGGACCTTCTACGAGATGGCCCGGGAGGGTGCTGGTCTCGCTGCCGGTCGGCTCACGCGCATGACCGACGTGGAGACCCGCGTCGGCGTGACGAAACTGAACTTCATGCGCGGCTCTGAGATTCGCACCGAGTTCGCCGACGACACGCCGAAAGTCGGCATCCGCGTCGAGTTAGACGGTGGACTGGACGGCCACTCCATCATCATCTTCGAGCGCGCTGCCGCGTTGCGCATCGTCGAGACGCTCGTCGGGAGTACCGACGACGGCGAGTTCGACGAGATGAATCGCTCGGCAATGACCGAACTCGGCCAGATAATGAACGCCGGGTTCATCGACGGCTGGGCGGACGTCCTCGGCAGAGTCATCGACGTGTCGACGCCGGAGTTCATCGAGGGAACCACGGCAGAGCCGTTCATCGGCGACCTCGACACTGCGCCGGACAACGACGACCTCGCCCTGCTCTTCCAGAGTCAAATCGAGGCGACCGACACCGAAATCGGGTTCAAACACTACCTGTTCCCCGAGCGGGAGTCGATGGCGGAGATTCTCGAACAGCACGGCGACCCGGACAGCCGTGGCATCGAGTACGACAAACTCGCCGGCTTCGACGACATGGCACAGCAGGGTGCCAAGGAAGTCGCGTCGAACATCACGACGCTGACCGGGATGGAGACGAGCGTGAAGATACGGCGACTCAAGTTCGCCTCGCTCGAAGCCATTCCGCAGGAGATAGACGACGAGATGCTCGTCGGCGTCGCGCACGAACTCGACGGGACGCCCTCGGGCTACCTGCTGTTCCTGTTCGACGAGCGCTCGGCGCGCGAAGTCGTGGAAGCGACCCTGCCGAGTCCGCCGGACGAAGGCTTCGGCGAACTGGGAAAGAGCGCCATCAAGGAACTCGGGAACATCATGGCCTCGGGGTTCATCGACGGCTGGGCGAACGTGCTCGATACGACCATCGACCACTCGCCGCCGCAGTACATCCACGACTACGGCGCGGCGGTCATCGACCCGGTCATCATCCAACTCGGCGAGAATCAGGACTTCGCGTTCGTCTTCGACACGGTCATCATGGCCAACGACCGCGAATTCGACTGCTCCATCTACGCCATCCCCGACGAGCGTGACTTAGAACGCGCGCTCAACGACCTCGACATCGACCGCATCGAAGACGCAGAGACGAAGGCCGACTTCCAGATGGACGAACTGGAGAACTCATGAAGACGTATGGAAGTGAACCGGGCGCGCCAGAACCGGTACAGGTCGGTATCTCCGAGTTCGTCGTGAAGGGCAAGGACGACGAAGAGGCGCTCAAGTCCTACGGCCTCGGCTCGTGTTTGGCAGTCGCGCTGTGGGACCCCGACTCGAACATCGGTGGCCTCGCACACGTGATGCTCCCCGATGGCGACGCCGCCGACGGGGCAGACACCCAGCCCGGCAAGTACGCCGATACGGCCATCCGCGCGATGCTGCGTCGAATGGTCGAGAACGGTGCGGCCTACACCTCCGTCGAGGCGAAAATCGCTGGCGGCAGCGACATGTTCCAGTTCGAGTCCTTCGGCGAAGGCGTCGGCAAGCGCAACGTCAAAGCGGCGAAAGAAGAACTGGCAAAACTCGGCGTCCCCATCGTCGGCGAAGACGTCGGCGGGCAGCGCGGGCGGACCGTGGAGTTCGACGTCACCACCGGCGTGTTGTCCATCCGGACGGCCGACGGCGACCACGAGGACATCGAGCTGTGACGGAGCGCCCGGCCGACGGCGAAACGGCGGACGAGCAAGCGGCCTTCGAACGCGTCGCGGCCTACGTCGAAGACGAACTCGGGTTCGCCACGAGCCACTACAACGATAGCTATCTCAAGCGGCGGCTCTCCTCACGGATGCGCCGCACGCACGTCGACGACTACGGCGGGTACTACGACGTGCTGGTCGACAACGAGGAAGAAGCGGAGGAGTTGCTCGACGCACTCTCCATCAACGTCACGGGCTTCTTCCGAAACCCGGACGTGTGGGACGGCCTGCGCGACGTGATGCGTGACCTCTCGGCCAAACAGGACCACGTTCACGTCTGGTCTGCCGCGTGTGCCGACGGCCGCGAACCCTACTCGCTGGCCATGTTGGCGCTCGACGACCCACGGGTCGACGCCGAGAAGTTCCACATCTACGGGACCGACATCAGTGTCGACGCGCTCCACACCGCACAGGACGGTGTCTACCACAGCACGCGCACCGTGGACATCGGCGACCAACTCGGCTTCCTCTCGAACTTTCATGCCTACATCGACAAGCAAGAGAACCGCTTCGAGGTGACCGACCGGGTGAAGCGGATGGTGACGTTCGCCAGACACGACCTCATCAACGACGACGCGAAATCTGGCTTCGACCTCGTCGTCTGTCGTAACCTGTTCATCTACATCGACAACGAGTACAAAGAGCCGATTCTACGGACGGTCGCCGACGCGCTCCGTCCCGACGGCTACCTCGTCATCGGCAAGGCGGAGACGATTCCACCGCAGCTCAAGTCGGTGTTCAGCGTCCTCGACGGGCGACTCCGCATCTACCAGCGCGAGTAACCAGCCGAGGCCACCGGCGGGTCCCTCTTCTCACTCTGTCAGCAAGACCAGCACCCGCAGCGTCAGCTGACATCGAACGCTGAACCGGACTGGGTTGACGGGTGACCACCGCACCGCGCACCCGTCGACTGGACACCTGCAAGCTGGTAGTGCCGGACAGCAACGAGTTGGCAGTCACGACTACCACGACCAGTGGTGGCATCACTTGGGGAGGTGAATCGGTAGCAGGTTCTTCCGTGACTGCCTGTAGATTCTGTGGCGACAGCGACCCGTTCACGCAGGCCTCGCCTAGCGGTGTTCGGATGGTGAATCGTCTAGTCGGGTCTGACACGCTGAAAAAGGCCGCGTCGGCGAACCGCGGTTCGCTTACTCGTCGTCGCTCGGCTCGGTCTGCGTGAACGAGAACATGTCGTCCTCTTCCACGCTCTCCTCGTCGAGGTCGTCCGTGTCCGTCTCGTCACCGAAGTCGATGTCGTTCATGCCTGGAATCTCCTTGGTCTCCGTGACCTCCTCGTCGCCGTCGCCATCGTCCGCGTCCTCGGCGAGTGGGTCCTCACCGAAGTCGAGGACGTCGTCGAGGCCCGCGTCGATGTCGTCGGTCTCCACGTCGCTCTCCGGTGCGGTCTCGGCGTCGACGCCGAGGTCGATGTCGTCGGCGGTCGGCGTGTCGGCAGCGTCGTCGACTTCCGTGGCTGCGTCCGTGTCTTCGGCGTCGTCGAAGTCGGTCGCCGGTTGCTCGTCTGCGAGGGGGTCGTCACCCTCGACGGGTGCGGACGCGTCCCAGCTGGACTCCTGATGGTCCCAGTCGTCGGCCGTGTCGGTGTCCCAACTCGTGTCACCGGCGTCGGTGGTGTCCCAGTCGTCTTCACCGGTCTCACTACCGAGGTCGATGTCGGCCTCGGGGGCCGGTTCGTCGGTCGACGTGGCGGCTTCTGCCTCGAAGGACACCTCGTCGCCGGCGTGGTCGTCGTAATCGTCGTCCGCTGCGTCCGCATCGTCTTCACCGAACGCGATATCCGGTTCGGCAGCCGAGTCGTCCGCGTCGGCCGACTCGCTGGCGTCGACCGCCGCGTCGAGGTCGTAGTCGTCCGGGTCCACGTCGTCGAGGTCGGACCCGTCGTGCTCGGTTACCTCGTCGACGGGGGTGAACCCGCCTTCACCCATCGGGTCGAAGGAGTCGTCGCCGGACGTGCCTGCGAGTCCAGCGTCCGCACTCGGCGTCGCGTCGTCACCGAACGTCGCCGGCGAGTCGAGGCCGCCCAGTTGCGGGGTCGACTCCTGTTCCGGAGCCGACTCGGGCTCTGGCTCGGGTTCGGGGGCAGAGTCGTCTGCCGGTGCGCTCGGGCTCGCGGCCACCGACTCCGGTTCGTCCGCTTCGAAGTCGTCGAGTGCTTCGTCTGCTGCGGCGAGTTCGCCGACGGCGTCCGCGGCATCGGGCGCAGCAGCGAGTTCTTCGGGTTCACGCGTCTCCACGTCCTCCAGCAGGGCATCGCCCGTGCTGAAGTCGTACACGTCCTCCACGTCGGTGTCGAAGCGGTCGAGTGCCTCGCTCAGGCGCGACGCCTGGTTCGCGAGGTCGCTCGCGGAGCGACTGACCTCGGTGAGTGCCGTGGTCTGCTCCTCCGCGGCTGCCGCCACGTTCTCTGCCTCGGCGTTCGTCGCTTCGGAAATCGTGGCCGCGTCGTCGACCATCGCGACGACTTCCTCGGTGGATGCCGCCTGCTCTTCCGTCGCGGCGGAGATCTCCTGAACACCGGTGTTCGTCTCCTGCGAGTAGCCGGCAATCTGGTCGAGTGCGTCGACCGTGTCTTCCACTGCATCGGTCGTCGCCGCAATCTGCTGGCTCGCGCCTTCGACGGACTGGACCGACCGCTGGGTCTTCTCCTGGATGCTTTCGAGGCGAACTTCGATGTCCTCTGCCGCGTCCTTCGTCTCCTCTGCGAGGTCTTTGACCTCCTGTGCGACGACGGAGAACCCTTCGCCGGAACTGCCCGAGCGCGCCGCCTCGATGTTGGCGTTGAGCGCGAGCATGTTCGTCTGCTCTGCAATCTCGGAGATGAAGTCGATCAGTTCGTCGATCTGCTCCATCTCGTCTTCGAGGTCACCCATCTGGTCGGTGACGACCTCGCGGTTGTCCTCGAGTTCTTGCATCCGGTCGATTGCTTCCTGTGCTGCTTCACGACCGTCGCGACCGGTCTCGGCCGTCCGCTCTGCGAGGTCTGCGACCTCGTTCGAGGACGACGCGATTTCCTCGATGGTGGTCGACAGGCCGGACATCTCCTGGCTGACGCGCTGGAGGCTGTCGTTCTGCCGGTCCGCACCGTCACTAATCTCCTGAATGGACTCGGTGACCTGCTCGGAGGCACTGCGAACTTCCTCGGAACTGGCCGTCACTTCCTCGGAGGAGGTGGCGACCTCGTTCGCGAAGTTCTTCAGCTGTGCCGTGGTTTCCTCGATTTCGCCGATCATGTGGTTGAACTCCGTCGCGATGTCGGCCATCGCGTCGGAGTCGGACTCGGCGTTCATCCGCTGGGTCATGTCCCCGGCGGACACGTCCTGCATGACTTCACGGTACTCGTCTGCCTTGCGCTCCAGATGGCGGTTCATCTGCTCCGCCTCGGCCCGGGCGAGTTCTGCTTCCTCGCGGGCGTCGCGTGCTTCCTGAATCTGCTCACGAAGCGCGTCACGCATCGAGCCGAATCCGGCGTACAGGCGGCCGATGTTGTCGACGCGGTGCGTCTCGAAGTCGACGTTCAGCGTGCCCTCTTCCATCTGAGCGGTCTTCGACGTCAGGCGGTCGATGGACGCCGCGGTGTTACGGCCGATGACCGTCCCGACGAGGACGATGAGGCTCATCCCGGCGAGCGTCGCGATGAGACCCCACTCACCCACGCGGTCGACGAAGCCGTAGACGTTGTTCCGCGGGACGCTGACCGTCACGACGAGGTTGCGGTCCGGCACCTGCGCGTAGCTCACGACGTACTCGTCGTCAGAGTAGTCCTCACCGACGACCGTGGTGAGCAGTTGCGGTGCCGTGCCGACGTCCTTCACGCCAGCGCCAGCCGCTGCGAGCTGGTTGAAGTCCGTGTTGCGACCGTAGTCCTGCTGCAGTGCGTTCGCCGAGTTAGAGAAGAAGATCTGGTCGTCCTCCCCGAGAATCATCGTCGTCTCGCCGTTTTCGGCACCCATCGTCTGGCCGTAGTTCTTCACGTCGACGGTGATGACGATGGCTTCACTGCCACTGCTCGCTTTGACTGGGAACGCGTACGCCACGACGGGCGTGCCTTCGTGGTCGGTGTACGCGTCGAAGACGACGCCCTCGTCACTACCGAGGGTCGTACTGTCCGAGAGCTGACCCGCCCACGGGGCGCTCAGCTGGTCGATGTTTCCGTCCTCGAACCTGTTGGCAGTCGTCGCCGTGATGGTGTTACTCGGGAGTTTGACGTAGTGCATGTCCCGAATCCCACGCTCGAACTGCAACAGCTGCGTCTTGCTCTCTAAGGTGGCGTCGATGTCGGCTTCGTTGCCAGCTTCGACTTCGTCCCTGAGTGCGATGTTCTGTGCGATTACTTTGTTACGCTCGTCCCATTGATTCAGGTTCCGAGCTTCCTGTTCGGCTCTATCCGTCAGTCTGTCGTTGACGCTGTCTTCGACTTCCCCGGTAATCTGGTCCGTCGCGGCGTACCCCACAGCCCCGACCGCCAGCCCCATGATGAGAAGTGCGATACCGAATTTCAGCGCGTAGCTCCGACGAATAAAGTTTGGTATCAGTCCACGCAGCGGGCCCAGCATATGTCGATAACGCTAGGTTGCGGAATATAAAACAACACCGGAGATTATCACGGTTGAAAACCCGATGTGTGGCAGGTAGAACCACTGTCTTCAACTTATCGGCCGTTTCGGTTCAGGAGCAAAAATCGTGTGTGCTGGTCGTGGGTGAAACCGGCTCGTTCAGTTCCGTCGTCGCACGTGCTCTACTTGTTGTTTCTGGACGGTCATCGCACCGACCGTCCCACCGAGGACGAACAGCAAGAGTGCAGCGAGGAGTGCGAGCGGCGGGAACAACACCATTACGAGAATCACCCCGACGACACCACCGAGCAACAGCCACTGGACCAGTTTCGGTGTCGTACTCCGGGCCAGATAGAACGGGAACAGCAGTATCCCGATAGTCGTCCGAGCGAACTCGGCGAGTTCGTGGCGAACCCGTCGTTTTCCCGAGTCACGCGACCCCCCGTATTGTCGCATACTGAGAACTAGGCTATCGGGGTTTATCTGGCTTTCCCGGGCATGAAAAACAGATTTCTGAGTAATGAGGTATGGAATCGGTACGTTCGTGCTGGTGTGTAGGTTACTCCAACCTCACTCGTCTTTCCACTTGATGGAACAGCCCTGCGAGGGCTCCCAGTCGAGGTCGACCGAGTCCCCAGCGAGGATGGCGTCGATGGCCTCCCTGACGTGGAACCGGGTCGGCTCGGCGTCGGGGTTCATCGCGTCGTCGAGACGGCCGTGGTAGGCAAGTCGGAACTCGCCGTCTTCACGTCGGAAGAGGAACGGGTCAGGCGTACAGACCGCGCCGTACTCGGCGGCGACTTCCTGACTCTCGTCGCGGAGGTAGGCGTCGTACTGAACCTTCCCCGCCTCGGTCCACTCCTTCATCGCGTCGAACGAATCGTCGGGGTACTCCTCCTCGTCGTTCGGGTTGATGCCGACGACTGCCACGTCGTCGTACTCGGCGGCGAGTTCGTTGAGCAGGTCGAACTTCGCCTGCGCGTACGGGCAGTGGTTACACGTGAACACGAGCAACAGCGCTTCGTTGTCGGCGAAGTCCGCGAGCGAGTACGTCTCGCCGTCGACGCCCAGCAGGTCGAAATCCGGTGCCACGTCGCCCGCGTCCATCTCCGAGTCCGAATCGAGTAGAACCATGCGCGAGAGTAGTAACGAGAGGTGTTAGTGGTTTTCGCTCGCGGTGGGCTTCACTGTCGGGTGAGGGGTCTCCGAGTCGTGTGAACGCAGAAGATATTTCTCGTCCAAGAGCCGACGACCTGTCGTGAAATCAGACAGATTGTCTCGCAGAGAGATTCTGCACCTGTCGAGCATCGGCCTCGCTGGGCTCGCGGGGTGCGCCGGCCAGGGCCCCAACGATAGCGGCGGAAAAACCCCGACGGCCACCGCCGGTGAACCCACGTACTCGGACGTCGTCGACTCGCCAGCGTCTGTGACGGTCAGAAACAGCGAAGGGAAGTCGGCGGTTCGCTCTACGGAGCACTCCCCCGAAGAGAACTTGTCTGAGTCCGAGCCACAGTGGGATTACGAGGACTGGCTCGTCACCTCGACTGCTGAAGGGGAGGCACTCGAGTTTCAGAGTACGACGACTGGTGGCGACGAGGCGGCGACGTTCGTCGCCGACACCGACTTCGCCAGTGAGACGGTGGTCGTCCACCAGTACAACATCAGTCCGTGCGAGACGCGACGACCCAACCGTCTCAAATGGGGAGAGAACTTCTCCTGCGGCGGTGCGACCTGTGCCGGCATCTACCTCGGATACGAGGAGGAGGATGTGGACGATGAGTGCGAGGACGACGAGAGCTTCGGTGGGCCGCCGAGCAGTGACGACCCGCACGACAGCGAGGCGGCACTCGTCCGTATCCCGGACCAGTTACGGTCGTACGGGCGATTCAGCTCGCAGTGGTAGCGCATTTCGCTCCGAGTCGGTAGCTGACGGCCCGCTGTCCCCAGCGAGAGACCGCCGTGGTTCACGCTTATTACCCCCCATCCCCACGGTGTGCGTATGCCGGAACTCACCATCTCGGAGGAACAGCAGTCGTTCCTCGACTCGTTACGGGCGGAGATTCAGGAGGAGGTCCGCTACGGACACGTCAGGCCGAAGGACGCCCTCCAGTACCTCATCGACCAGCACGACGACGGCGACCTCGACTTCGACGTCGACGCGCCGACGGCCTCACCGGCCCAGACCGAAGAGGTCGACTGGGCCGAAGACGGCTCTGCGGAGGAGGCGGCCGCGGCCGCTGTCGAGGCTGCTGACAGCGACACCGACGAACCCACGAACACAGGTGACCCGGTCAGCGTCTCGACGACGGCCGACACCGACGACGGGAGTGACGATTCCGACGACGATGGCGACAGCGGTGAGGACCGTCTGAACGCGATGATGAATCTGATGGACACCCACGACGAGAAGTGGCGCGAGGCGAGCAAGGAGGACGCTCGTTACGAGGTCGACATGCCCGACGGGACGACCGAGTACGTCCAGACGAAAGACGACGTGCGGGCCCACCTGTTCAAGAACTACTGAGTCGGCCACGCTACCGTACTGAGCGACTAGACCGACATGCGACGACGTGTCAGCGCGTGTTTATCCGCTCACGAACCGTTCATCAGTCTATGGGATTTTTCGCTCGGCTGAAATTCGGTTGGCACCTCGCCATGGACAGCGTCGGGGTCCTTCGACGCGACCCGGAACTACTCGCGTTCCCGTTCGTCGGCGGGCTGGCCGGGACGGTGTTCCTGGTCTTGCTCCTCGGTGGCTCGTTCGCCATCGTCGGGACAGAGGCTGGTCCACTGGCGTGGGTCGTCCTGTTCGTCCTCTACCTCGGTTCGACGTTCATCGCCTCGTTCACGACGGCAGCACTGATGCACGAAGCACGCGAGGCGTTCGAGGGCCGTGACCCCTCGCTCCGTAACGGACTCGCGGCGGCGTGGCGAAACAAGGGGACGCTGTTCGCGTGGGCGGTCATCGCGGCGACGGTCGGTGTCGTCTTACAGGCGATTCGGAGCGAGGATAGCATCGTCGGGGACATCCTCGCCGGCATCGTCAGCGTCGGGTGGGGCATCCTGACCTACTTCGTCGTCCCGGTGGTCGTCTTCGAGGACGTGTCCATCACCGAGGCCATCAGCCGAAGTGGCGAGACGTTCAAGCGCACGTGGGGCGAGACCGCCGGGGCGGGCTTCGGCGTCGGTCTCGTCAGCGTCCTGTTCACCATCGTCGGCATAGTGCTGGCAGGCCTCGCGTTCGTCGTCCTCGGTGGCTCGGCGGTCGGGTTCGCCGGGGCACTCGCGTTCTCGGTCGTGGTCGTCCTCGGGACGGTCCTCGTCGGCCAAACCCTGACGGGCATCGCGAAGACCGCGCTGTACGTCTACGCGACCGACGGCCGCCAGCCCAGTGCCTTCGACGACGTGGACTTCGGCCACACGATTCGCTAACCCTGGGGAACGTGACGTGTTCCCGGACTTCGTTGGCGGCGGATGGCGACGCGGAAGAAACGTTTTTGCGCCTGCCGTCTCGTCTGTGAAGTATGAGCACATCGGACGACCTGCTCGACTTGCTGCTGGAAAACGCTCGTCACACGACGGCGGACCTCGCGCGGATGACCGACATGACCGAAGACGAGGTAGAAGCAGCGGTCGCAGCACTGGAAGACGCCGGCGTCGTCCGTGGCTACCAGGCCATCGTCGACTGGGACGAGACAGACCGCGAGGTCGTTCGTGCGACGGTCGAACTCAACGTCACGCTCGACCGCGAGACGAGTTATCAGGACATCGCCGAGCGCATCGCTCGCTTCCCGCAGGTGAAGACCCTGCGTCTCGTCAGCGGCGACTACGACTTCCTGATGGAGGTCGAAGACGAGTCGATGCACGACGTGTCCATCTTCATCTCGGAGAAGGTCGCGCCCGTGCCCGAGGTCACGCAGACGGTCACCCACTACGTCATGACGACGTACAAGGACCGTGGCGTCAGCTTCGGTGACGGCGACGACGACGACCGCCTCTCGGTCTCCCCGTGACCATGAAGGTCTCGGACAGGGTGCAGTCGGTCCCGCCGTCTGGCATCCGCAAGTTCTTCGAACTCGCCGAGGAGCGCGACGACGTGATTTCGCTGGGCGTCGGTGAACCGGACTTCTCCGCACCGTGGGCCGCCCGCGACGCAGCAATCGACGCGCTCGAACGCGGGAAGACGAGTTACACGGCCAACCGCGGAACCAAGGAACTCCGCGAGGAGATTTCGCGCCACGTCGCCGACCGGTACGACCAGCAGTACGACCCGGACGAGGAGATACTCGTGACGACCGGCGTCAGCGAAGGTGTCGACGTGGCCCTGCGCGCGCTGGTCGACCCGGGCGATACGGTCGCCGTCGTCGAACCGGCGTACATCTCGTACGTGCCCGGCGTCATCTTCGCCGGTGGCGACCCACTGCGCATAGAGACGAAGGAAGAAGACGAGTTCAAACTGACCTACGAAGCACTCGACGCGGCGGGCGCGGCCGACGCCGACCTGCTGATGCTGTGTTATCCGAACAACCCGACGGGTGCAGTGATGACGAAGTCGGACCTCGAACCGGTCGCCGAGTTCTGCCGTGAGCACGACCTGACGGTCATCTCGGACGAGATTTACGCCGATCTGCAGTACGAGAACGACCACACCTCCATCGCGACGCTGCCGGGGATGCGCGAGCGAACCGTCGTGTTCAACGGCTTCTCGAAGGCCTACGCGATGACTGGCCTTCGCCTCGGCTACGCGATGGCCCCGCCGGACGCCATCGCCGCGATGAACCGCATCCACCAGTACGTGATGCTGTCGGCCCCGACGACGGCCCAACACGCCGCGCTCGAAGCCCTGCGGAGCTGTGACGACGAGGTCGAGTACATGGTCGACCAGTACGACCGTCGGCGGCGGTTCGTCCTCTCACGGTTCTCGGAGATGGGTATCGACTGTTTCCGCGCGCGAGGCGCGTTCTACGTCTTCCCGGAGGTGCCAGACGAATACACCGCCGACGAGTTCGCGGAAGCACTGCTGAAAGAGCAGGGCGTCGCGGCAGTCCCGGGAAGCGCCTTCGGCGAGAGCGGCGAAGGCCACCTGCGCGTCTCGTACGCGACGGGACTCGACGACCTGCGCGAGGCGATGGACCGCATCGAGGCGTTCGTCGGGTAGGGTCGCATCGGCCGAGTCTGCACCGAAGTAACATTTTCCTCTCCCACGCAACGGCTTTGTGTATCGACACAGACGCGTCAATAGATGTCAAAATACAGAACACAGTACGCGGTGGTCGTCCCCCAACAGCGACGGGCAATGCTCTCGACGTTCGACAGTGCCACAACCGGTACACACGTCGCGGTCTGTCTGGTGGCTGGCGTCGCGTGGGTTGCTGGCTACGCCTCACTCGGAGGCGGCGGAACGCTCTCTGCGTTCGGTGCTGGCGGCGTCGCCTGTGGCCTCGTGCTCGGTGTGGCGTTCACTCGTGCACTGGGTGGGCCAGTACTGAATCTGCTGTTGAGCATGGCCTGGCCCGCGAGCCTCGCGGGACTCGTCGCAGTCGCCGCAGGACTGCCATACGACAACGTTTTCGACGTCGCTGGGGGATTCGCTATCGTGTTCCCTCCGTTCTTCGTGACGCTCGGCTGTCTGCTAGTGTGGTTCACGTCCCTCGGTCCCGACCGTATCGACAAGTGGTCTCGTCGGTCCCTGCCACCGGCGTTCCTCGACGAATCTGCGGTGGAATCGTCGCGTGGATAGTCGTGCCCGGGGACACACCCACCCATCTCGGGGGTGCTTTCTTTACCTGCGACCCCGTCCTCGCAGGCATGACCACGTTTCTCGCCGGCACCGACGAGGCGGCGACGAGCGAGCGACTCTGTGAGTACCTCGCCCGACGCGTCGGCCCGGACGATACAGTCCACGTCGTTAACTCCATCACCGGCGACGGCAAGGAGGAAATCGTCGCGGAGGGCGAAGAGGCCCTCGCGGTGTTCGACGACCGTCTCGGCGAGCAAACGACCGTCGAGACGCGACAGTTCGCCAGGGGGAACGACCCGACCGCGGACTTGCTGAGCTACGCGAAAGAACTCGCCGTCGACGAACTCGTCATCGGTATCGACCAGAAACGCACACAGGTGAAAAAGCTCATCTTCGGGAGCATCGGGCAGGCCATCCTGCTCCAGACCGACCGGCCCGTCGTGGGCGTACCACTGCCACCGGGTGAGTGAGGATGTCGGAGTCATCACCCACATCAGAGACCCCGGAGACGCCACCCGATGAGGAGCACGTCGCTCGACCGCTGGCAGCCATCGCCGGCGGCGTCGCGGGCGTCACCGTGATGACCGTCCTCTTCGTCATCTTCGAAGTCCAGACCCGCACGGAGATGGAACTGTTCGAAGTCGTCGCCCGGTTCGCGGGCGTTCCGGGTCACGTGTACATCGGCTTCGCGCTGTTCGTCGCGGCGGGGGTACTGGCTTGGCCGCTCCTGTTCGTCGCGCTCGAGTCGTACATCCCGCTGACGCTCGACCCCGCCGCCGCCGGGATGGGCTTCGCCATCGTCCTGTGGCTCGCGTTCGTCATCACGGGGCGCGGCTCGCTCAGTGGAGTCATCCTGCTCGTCTACGCGGTTTCGACGCTCATCGCGCATCTCGCCTACGGCTTCACGCTCGGGGCGGTGTACGCCCACCTGACTGGGCGGCGCTACACTCACTCGTCGCTCCCGACCTGAGTCGACAGGTCGACTGCCCGCCGTGTCGACCCGCCACCCACATCCTCGTCACGGGAATACTCAGCCTGCGAGAATTGGGCACAGCTATTTTTGGCAGGTGTGAGTAGAGTCGCCAAATGTCGTCGCCGCTCGCGTCTGGGCTGGTCGCCGGTACCGCTGCGGTCGCCGTGTTGGCACTCGTCGCCGTGTTGCTCCATCGACGATACGGTGGCCCCCGTCTCGTCACGGACGGTGGCTACCTCGCCGGGACGGGCAGGCTGACGAACAAGCCGACCGGCGTCGTCCGCTGGCTCACGACGGTCGACCACAAGGACATCGGCATCCTCTATCTCGTTCTCGGGACCGTCGCCGCCCTCTGGGGCGGGATGGACGCGATGATGATGCGGACCGAACTCGTCACCTCGCAGGCCGAGGTGTGGAACACGGAGACGTACAACCAACTGTTCACCACGCACGGCCTGACGATGCTGTTCTTCTTCGCCACACCCGTGTTCACCGGCATCGGGAACTACTTCCTGCCGCTGCTCATCGGCGCGGACGACATGGCGTTTCCGCGCGTGAACGCCATCGCGTTCTGGCTCCTTCCGCCGTCGCTGTTGCTGGTCCGTGCCGGGCTGGTGACCGACGTGATGGGGAAGGGGATGGAGGCCGTCGGCCTCCCCGCCGAGGGGTTACTCGAACTCGTCCCGCCCGCGGTCGGCTGGACGATGTACGTCCCGATGTCGCAGACCTCTGCGGTCCCGGGCGTGGTCAACCCGCAGGTGTCACTGATGCTACTCGGCTTGCACCTGAGCGGGGTGGCGACCGTGCTCGCCGCGATCAACTTCGTCGTCACGCTGTTCACCGAGAAGGGTGAGGGTGTCGGGTGGGACACGCTCGACATCTTCTCGTGGACGATGCTGACGACGAGTTCGCTCATCATCTTCGCGTTCCCGCTGCTCGGCAGTACGCTCATCATGCTCCTCATGGACCGAGAAATCGGGACGACGTTCTTCACCGTCGACGGTGGTGGGCCGATGCTGTTCCAGCATCTGTTCTGGTTCTTCGGCCACCCCGAGGTGTACATCCTCGTGTTGCCGGCGTTCGGACTCATCAGCTTCATCCTCCCGAAGTTCGCCGGACGCAAGCTGTTCGGCTTCCGTTTCATCGTCTACTCGACGCTCGCCATCGGCGTCCTTTCCTTCGGCGTCTGGGCACACCACATGTTCGCGACGGGGACCGACCCGCGACTGAAGGTGTCGTTCATGGCCGTCTCTATCGCCATCGCGATTCCCTCGGCAGTGAAGACGTTCAACTGGATTACGACGCTGTGGAACGGCCGCATCCGACTGACAGCGCCGATGCTATTCTGTATCGGCAGCATCTCGCTGTTCATCGTCGGCGGGGTCACCGGCGTCGTCCTCGCCTCGATTCCGGTCGACCTCGTCCTCCACGGGACGTACTACGTCGTCGGCCACTTCCATCTCATCATCGTCGGCATCATCCCGTTCTCGATGTTCGCCGCGAGCTACTACTGGTACCCACTGCTGACGGGCCGGTTCTACAACCGGACGATGGCGAAGGCCCACGCCTGGTTGAGCATCGTCGGCGTCGCAGTCACCTTCATGCCGCTGCTCTGGCTGGGCTACGTCGGTCTCCCGCGGCGGTACGCGTCGTACCCGGTGGAGTATCAGATATTCCAGCAGGTGGCGACCCTCGGCGCGTATCTCATCGGTATCGGCGTCATCCTCTGGATGTACAACATGCTGAACTCGCTGCGTACCGGCCCCCGCGTCGACGAAGCCGACGTGTGGGACCTCAAGCGAACGGGGCAGTTCACCCGCGAGTGGCAGTGGTTCGCCGAGCAATTGGAGGAACGCAGAGGGGAGTAACTGGGCCAGTCACGGGCCGCCGAGACACAGGTTCTCACACTGCAACAACGTTCTTCACGCGGACAGTCGATTCTCGACTATGGTCGATTACCGTTCACTCTCCGACTCCGACGCCGACCGCGAACTGTTTCACAACTTCGTAAACTACGCGTTCCGGCCACAGGAGGGCCCACCAGCGTTCGACCCGGATGAAGAGGACGACGAGGAGTGGGCCCTCTGGGACAATCGCGTCGTCTACGGCGACGACGACGAGCCACGTTGTGTCTGTCGGCACTACTGGTTCGAGACGACACTGCGCGGCGTTCCGGTCGAGATGCCCGGCCTCTCGGCCGTCGCGTCTCCACCGGAACATCGACGTGACGGGAACGTCCGCCGGATGCTCCGTGCCTCGCTCGAAGAGTACGACGAGCGCGAGGCCCCAATCTGTGCGCTCTGGCCCTTCCAATACAGCTTCTACCACAAGTACGGCTGGGACACGTGCAATCACCGGAGCGAACTCTCGTTCGACCCGGAAGTCCTCGAACCGGTGCTCGACGGCCAAGACGCCGGTGGGACGTTCCGCCAACTCGACGCCGACGACTGGGAAGCCGTCGATGCGGTCTATCAGGAAATGACCGCCGACGAAGACCTGGGCGTCGACCGCACCGAAGACTGGTGGCGACACCGACGCTTCGAGGGATGGGACGACGACCCCTTCGTCTACGGCTGGGAGCGCGACGGCGAACTTCGCGGCTACGTTTTCTACGAGTTCGAATCGGGCGACGACGGCCGAACGATGGCCACCTGGGAACTCGGACACGTCGACCACGAGGCATTCCTCGCGTGCCTCCAGTTCTGCTACAACCACGACTCGCAGGTGAGCGAGGTCACGCTCCACCGCGGTGTAGACCCGCTCTTCCTCGACCTCGTCGAAGACACCTACGACGTAGAGATTACGCAGAAACCCGGGCCGATGGTCCGCGTCGTCGACGTGGTGCGGGCACTGGAGACGATTCCATATGCCGAAAGCGTCGAGACGACGCTCACGTTCGACGTGTCCGACCCGCTCGCGGACTGGAACGACGGCCGCTTCGAACTGTCCGTCGAAGACGGGACTGGTGTCTGTGAGCGACTCGACTCGCAGGACATGGACACCGAATCGGGGCCCCAACCCGACGTGAATCTCGACATCGCTGCACTCTCGCAACTCGTCGTCGGCTACCACGAATTCGACCGACTGGCACTGTCTGCAAACGTCGAGCCCCGAAACGACGATGCCCGGGCCGACCTCGCCGCACTGTTCCCGCCACAGGAGACGTTCCTGCGCGACTTCTTCTGAGCGACATGGACCGGGTCCGGCTCTGAGGCCGGAACCATCGGACAGCTATCGGTCTTCCTGGTCGCCGCCGAGATAGGCGTCGATGACGCGCTCGTCGGAGAGCACTTCCTCCGGCGTCCCGGTCGTCAGCACCGACCCCTGGTCGAGGACGATGATGCGCTCGACCATCTCGGCGAGCGTCTCTATCTCGTGCTCGACGATGAGGAAGCTCCGTCCCTCTTCCCGGTTGAGTCGGACGATGTGGTCGACGATGCGCGCTTGCAGCGTCGGATTGACGCCCGCGAAGGGTTCGTCGAGCAGCATCAGGTCGGGGTCTAAGACGAGTGCCCGGGCGACTTCGAGGAGCTTTCGCTGCCCACCGGAGAGCGACGCCGCGTACTCGTCGGCGAGGCGAGCGAGTTCGAACATCTCCAGTAACTCGTCGACCCGCTCGTGGACCTCGGCTTCGTAAGCTTGCACCTCGCCGGGGCGGAACACCGCCGTCGCCGCCCGCTCGCCGGGGTGTGAGAGGTCGCCCAGCGCGACGTTCTCGCGGACGGTCATCGACGTGAGTTCGCGCGACTGCTGGAACGTCCGGACCATCCCGTGACGGGCGAGTTCGTGCGGTGGGGTGTCGGTCACGTCCTCACCGTCGAGACGGACGGTGCCACTGTCGGGGGCGAGCACGCCCGAGACGAGGTCGAACGTCGTGGTCTTGCCCGCGCCGTTCGGTCCGATGACGCCGACGAGTTCGCCCTCCTCGACCTCGAAGGTCGCGTCTCGAACGGCCTGGATACCGTCGAAGGACTTCGAGAGTCCTTCGACCGAGAGCAGACTCATTGGTCCACCCCGAGCTTTCCGGCGTCGCCCCAGAGCCCCTGCGGGCGGTACCGGATGATGAGGATGAGCAACAGACCGACCAGCATGAGCCGGACCGAGGCGAACTGGTCGGCGGAGATGGCCGGCACCTGCTCGTTCAGGAAGCGGGTGGCGAGTCGGAAGCCGACGATGATGCCGACGCCGATGATGGCGGCCCAGTCGTTGCCAGGCCCACCGACGAGCATCCCGACCCAGACCGTGACGGTGACGCTGATGGTGAAGAAACCGGGCGACACCGACCCGAGGTTGAACGCGTAGAGTGCGCCGGCGACGCCGGCGATGGCGGCGCCGTAGACGAACGCCCAGAACTTGTAGCCGAAGACGTTCTTCCCGAGGGTCTGGGTGACGCGCTCGTCGGCCCGGATGGCCCGCAGCACTCGGCCGTATGGTGATTCGCTGAGCCGGTGGAACACGGCGTAGGTGACGAGCAACAGCCCGGCGAACAGGACCGTGGTGAGCATCGCGGACGCGCCTGCAGTTCCGGCGAGGTCTGCAATCGGCCGGGGGACGTTCTGAAGACTCACGTCGCCGCCCGTGATACCCTGAAAGCTCCCGAGCAAGTCGTGGAGAATCTCCGCGATGGCGAGGGTCACGATGGCGAGGAAGTCCCCGCGGAGTCGGAGCGTACTCGCACCGATGAGCGCGCCCAGTGCGGCCGCCGCGACGACGGCACCAATGAGACCGACCGGCCACGGGAAACCGAGGCCGACGCCGACCAGTGGGTCGTTCGCGGTGAGCATCGCGGCCGTGTACCCACCGACCGCGAAGAAGGCCACGTGACCGAAGTTGACGAGACCGGTGTGGCCGAACTGGAGGTTCAGGCCGACGACGAGGAACCCGAACAGCAAGAACAGGATGATGTCCTCGAAGAACGTCAGCGTCCAGCCCGGCGGCTGGACGAACAGCGGCGTGAGCAAGAACACGAGGGAGACGGCGACGAGCAGGCCACCGATGGTGCCGCTCCCAATTGGGAGCCGCTCGCGGATGTCCTCGGCGGTCGCCATCAGGCGCTCACCTCCTCACCGGTGATGCCACCCGGACGTACCAGAAGTACGAGTACGAGCACGACGAACGCCATCGTCGTCCCGAGTTCGCTCGCCCACGAGGGCAAGAGTGCGATGGCCAGTGAGACGGTGATGCCGAGGACGTACGCGCCGACGACGGCCCCGTAGACGCTGCCCGCACCGCCGAGGATGGCCGCCGTGATGACGAGCAACAGTTGGCTGAACCCGGTGTGGGGCGTCGCCCCCTGTCCGATGGCCAGCATGTAGCCCGCGAGTCCGGCGAACGCCGAGGCGAGTATCCAGACGATGGCGCGCATCCGCCGCGTACGGATGCCGGTCACCTTCGCGAGCGCCTCGTTGTCGGACATCGCCCGCATCGCCTTCCCCATCGTCGTCCGCGTGAGGAACAGGTGGACCCCGACGACGGCGACCGCCGTGACCGCGAACAACAGCAGGTGCTGGCCGGTGACGAAGAAGCCGAGGTCGTCGAACCGGAACGTCGTGGCGTTCAGGTCGACGTACCGCTTCTCCGGCGAGGCGACGAGACGGATACCGTTTCGCAACACGAGGCCGAGGCCGATGGACGTGAGCAAGAGTGGGATGGGTCCCGTGTCCGACAACGGTTCGAACACCAGCCACGCCAGTGCCCAGCCCGCGAACCCGCTCACGAGCATCACCGGCACGAGCGCGAGTGTCACGGGAAGACCGAGCGATTCCGCGGCGACGAACCCGAGATACGCACCCACGGTCATGTACTCGCCGTGGGCGAAGTTGATCATGTTCACCAACCCGTACACCATCGTGAACCCGATGGCACCGATGGCGATGTACGAACCAGTTACGACTCCGAATATCAGCTCTTGAACGAATGGGAGTGCCATGAGGTCGTCAGTAGTCGTCGATGAGGCCCTTGAGTTCGTCCGCCTGCACGGTCGCTTTCTCCTCGAACCCATCGGGCGTGACCTGTGAGACACTGACGCTCCCGAAGACGTTCCCGAAGTCGGTGAAGTCGACGGGCGTCGCGGCACCTTCGTAGTTTATCTCGTCGCCGTTGGCGAGTGCTTCCTTGCCCTCGGCGAACGTCGAGACGGTGGTCCCGCCCTCTCGGGCGACCGCCCCGAGGTTCTTCTGTATCGCTGCGGGGTCGGTGCTGCCGGCCCGTTCCATGGCCAGCGCGGTGACGTTCGTCGCGTCGTAGGCGGCGACACCCCACGTGTGCACGTCGGCGTCACCGGCCGACTGGAACTTGTCGATGAACGAGTCGTACTGCGGCCCCTGACTGGAGCCGGCGGCGATCCACGCACCGTCGGCCTGGTCGCCGACCGCCTTCACGAGGTCGGGGTCGCGGAGTCCGTCCTCCATCAGCAGTTGCTTGCCGTAGCCCGCACTGTCCCACTCGCGCACGATGGTCGTCGCGTCTTGCAAGCCGACGGCGAGTGCCCAGGCGTCGAACTCGGTGTCGAACAGCTTGTTGAGTTCGGACTGATACGAGGACTTGCCTTCGCTCACTTCGACGCGGTTGGCGACCGCCCCGCCGTTGCCCTCGAACGCGGCTTGGAACGAGTCGGCCCAGGAGCGTTCGCCCTGGCTCGTCCCGTTCAAGATGCCGATGTTCTCGAAGCCCTCGTCGAGCATGTACTGGGCCGCACCCAGTGTGTGGACGGTGTCGCCGATGACCGTCCGCCAGATATACTCGTCGTCGCCGATATCGTCGGTCCCCTTGTCACCGCCCGTGGTGTCGAGTCCGGTCGACCCCGGCCACGGCGTGACGACTGGGACGCCCGTCTCGTCGAGGAAGTCGAACAGTGGGGTAATCTCGCTGGAGAACAGGCCGATGAGTGCGACCGCCCCGTCGCTGTTCACGAGCTGGTTGACCACGCTGCGCGCCTGTTGCGGGTCGACCGCTGTGTCGCGGCGCTTGACGGACGTCTCGGCGCCGAGGACGCCACCTGCCTCGTTTATCTCTTTCAGTGCGAGGTCGGTCGACTGCGAAACGGCCGGCTGGAGGAAGTCCCACTTCCCGGTCAGTGACGCGGGTTGTCCGAAGACGACCGACGACGGACTGTCGCTCCCGCCATCGTCCGAATCGTCGGAGTCGCTGCCCCCGCCGCCTTCACCGCCACCATCGCCGCCGCCTTCACCGCCACCATCGGACGTGTCCTCCTCTGGATTGTTGCCGACGCCCACACAGCCCGCCAATCCGGCGAGGCCTACCGCGCCGGTGTACTTGAGAACGTCCCGCCTGTAGCCCGTCTCTGCGTCGTCGCGGTCGGTGTTGCGTGTCATTGTTTCTCTCGGGAGATGTTCACTCGACTCATTATCGCAGGGGGTGGTAAGTATTTTTGAATATACGAACGAATAAACTATCGAAAGTAATTCAATTGCCCAGAGTTTTGCATCGATGCACAGTTATCGATAAAATACGTGGCAATTACCACCGGTTGCCGGTCGAGAACGAGTCTCGTCCACCCAGTGTGGGTGTTACGCGACGTTCCGCTCGCTCACCGTCTCACCGCGCTCGAACCGGTCTGCGGAGAGCGCAGACACGTCGACGGTCGACGCTTCGCCGTCGAAGACGAGTTCGGCGACGACCTGTGCGGTCGCGGGTGCGTGCTGGAAGCCGTGACCGGAGAACCCGATGGCAGTGACGTATCCCGGAGCCACTTCGTCGAGGATAGGGTGGTGGTCCGGCGTGACGGCGTACAACCCGGCCCAGCCTCGCTTCAGGCGCGTCTCCGGACCGAAGTAGTTCGCGTAGTCGGCCGCGTGTTCGACCGCCTCGACCATCCAGTCGGTGTCCGCGCTCGTCGAAAACCCGTCGGCGTCGACGGTCGGGTCTGGCCCGCCGAAGTGGCCACCGACGAGTGCAGCACCTTCGCGCTCGGGCCGGAAGTACGAGCCTTCGTCGAGGTCGATGGTCAACGGGACCGACTCCGGAACCGGCGTCTCGGGGTCGACCACGGCGACCTGTCGACGCTTCGGTTCAACCGGCAGGTCGACGCCCACGAATTCGTTCACTCGGTGTGCCCACGGGCCAGCCGCGTTCACCACGAAGTCGGCGTCGAGTCGGCCATCGGGCGTCTCGACACCCGCGACCCGGCCGGTGTCGCCGTCCCGGTATACGTCCAGGACCGGTGTCTTCGTCCGGATGTCGACGCCCGCTTCGCTGGCCGCCTGTGAGTAGCCCTGAAGTGCGAGGTGCGGGTCCGCGAACCCATCCGTGGCACAATACGTCGCGGCTCGGAACTGAGACGGGTTCAGCCCCGGACAGTACTCGGTCGCCGCCTCGGGGTCCAGCAGTTCGCTCTCGACGCCGAGGTCTCGTTGCATCGCGACGTTCGCCTCGAAGTCGGCCGCCGTCTCGGCTTCGCGTGCGAGGAACAGATAGCCGGCCCGTCGGTACTCGATGTCGACGCCGAATCGGTCCTCGAAGCTCTCCCACACCGCGATACTCTCGCGCGAGAGCGAGACGTTCACCGGCGTCGAGAACTGCGTCCGGATACCGCCCGCAGACCGTTCTGTACTTCCCGAGCCGACGCTACCCTTCTCGCAGACGACGACCGACGCGCCTCGTTCGGCGAGCGTGTGCGCGGTCGCTAGCCCGACGATACCGCCGCCGACCACTACGACGTCCATAGCGAACACTGTGTGAACCTCTGTGTTAGTTCTTACCGACGGAATCACTAACACGACCGGACGAGAGTGTGGGGTATGGTTCGACTCCTCGACGACGACGACGTCGCCGACCTGCTCGACCTCGAAGCGGTCCTCGACGTGGTCGAGACGGCGTTCGAACGCCAGCGAGACGGTGCGGTCGAGCGGCCGCCACGACCGCACTTTCCGGTCGGAACGGGCCTCGACGAGACTGCCCCGGACGAATCGCTCGGGACCGGCCTCGCGATGCCCGCGTACGTCCACGGCGCGGAGACGTACGCGACGAAACTCGCCAGCGTCCACCCCGGAAACGACGACCGTGGGCTACCGACGGTACAGGCACAAATCGCACTCACCGACGCGGCGACCGGCCAGCCCGTCGCCTACCTCGCCGGGACCCGGGTCACGAACGCCCGAACCGGCTGTATCGGTGGGGTATCCGTTCGGCACCTGACCGAAGGACCGGTCGACCTCGCCGTCGTCGGTGCAGGGACCCAGGCTCGCTGGCAGACGAAGGCCATCGCGGCCGCGACCGACCTCGCATCCGTCACGGTTTACTCGCCGAGTTCCTCGAAGCACGACTGCGTGGCCGACCTCACCGCCGACGAGCGCGTCGACTGCGAGGTCCGTGCCGCCGAGTCGGCCGGGGCCGCGGTCGCGGGCGCGAGCGTCGTCGTCACGGCCACGACGAGCAGTGCCCCGGTGTTCGACAACGACGACCTCAGGGCTGGGACACTGGTCATCGCAGTCGGTGCCTACACGTCGTCGATGTGTGAATTGGACTCGGAGACGGTCGCCCGAGCGAGTCGGCTCTACGCAGACGTTCCCGAGGAGGCCGTCGAGACGGGCGACCTACAGGGCCGGGTCGACGAGACCGACCTGCGGCCACTCGCCGACGCTTTCGAGGCCGACCCGGTCGGGCCGGACGAAATCGTCGTCGTGGAGAGCGTCGGTTCTGCGGTTCTCGACGCGGCGACCGCGGAGTGGCTCGTCGAGCGCGCAGCGGCCGGCGAGGTCGGCGAACTCACTACGCTCTGACCCGACAGTCCTACTTATACTCTCTCTCGACCGCGGGCCAACCACCTGTTCGGACACCAACGGTTGCACGTTGACAGGTCATGGTCTCGCGTCCCGTGGTGACTGATTCTGCGGTCGACCGAACACTGCCACAGCGGCCCACTGCTCGCCTCGGCCACGAAAGGTAAGTAGGGGAACCACGTACTCCGTCACAGTCTACCAGTCATGCTCCCTGCCGCTCCGCGACCTCTGGCGTTCACTCGACTCCACTCGTCGACAGGGCCGGAGGTGGCGGCGTGAATCGGCGGTCAGACACCGCCGACCCGTCGCTGCCGATCCTCGACCGTGTCGAGGACGCGTTTTTCGCCCTCGACGCTGGCTGGCGCTTTACGTACATCAACGACCGTGCGTCGTCGATGTTGAAACGCTCGCGCTCGAAACTCATCGGTCGCGTCATGTGGGACGAGTTCCCTGAAACCGTCGAGACACAGTTCCCGGAAGGCTTCCATCAGGCGATGGAGACGCAAGAGCCCGTCTCGTTCGACGTGTACCACCATCCGCTGGAGACGTGGTTCGAGGCCCGAGCGTATCCCTCGCCGTCCGGTCTGTCGGTGTACCTGCGCGACATCACCGAGCGCAAGGACCGCGAGAACGAACTCGCCCAGCACGCCCGTGTCGTGGAGGCGGTCCACGACGGCGTTATCACCGTCGACGACGACAATCGCATCGCCAGCGTGAACGAGGCCATCGAGGTCTCGCTCGGCGCGACCCGCGAAGAGTTGGTCGGCGAACCGATTCGCCGACTGCCCGAGCTCGCCTCCATCGACACCGACGGCGCGATGGCCATGGGCGAAGCCATCGGCAAGATTCAGGCTGGCAACGCCAGTCACGTCCGGTTCGAACTCACGTTCACCAACGCGGCCGGCGAACCACGCGTCGGTGAGATGCGCATGGTCTCCCTCGGCGAGGGCCACGCCAGCGTCGCGGGCGTCATCCGCGACGTGACCGAACAGCGCGAGTACCAGCAGACCGTCGGCTCGCTCCACGAAGTCACGCGCTGGCTGTTCGACGCCGACGACGCCGCCGAAATCTGTTCCGTGGCGGTCCACGCCGCGGGCGAGATGCTCGACCTGCCAATCAGCGGCGTCTGGCTGCTCGACGACGAACGCGGCGTGTTGGACCCGATGGCCGCGACGATGGACGCCCACATGGAGTTGGGCGGCCTCCCGCAGTTCTACGAAGGCGAAGGCCTCGTCTGGGACGTGTACCGCGACGGTGAACCGGTGTACTTCGACGACCTCACCGAGCGCGACGACATGTACAATCCGAACTCGCCGCTCAAGAGCGAAATCATCGTCCCCATCGGGACCCACGGCGCGATGATGACCGGGTCGACACAGCCCGACGCCTTCGACGAGACCGACATCGAACTCGTCTCGCTGCTCGCCTCGAACACCGAGGCTGCACTCGACCGGGCCGACCGCGAGAAGCTCTTACAGGACCGGAAACAGAGCCTCGCCCGGCAGTCCGAACGCCTGCGGTCGGTCGCCGACATCCTCTCGGACGACCTGCAGGCCCACCTCGACACCGTGGCCAGCGAGTTCAGCGACGGCGACGAAGAGGCCGAAGCCGTCGAGACGCTGACCCGCGCCGAAGAACTCGTCGACGACGTGCTGGAGTTCGCCCGTGACCAGACCTCGATGGGGTCGCGCTCCTCGGTCGACTTCGAGAGTTCTCTCGCCGACGCGCTGGACGCTTCCATCGCCGAGGACATGACGGTCTATCTGGAGTTCGAGGGCAAACTCCGGGCCGAGCGCGACCGCTTCGTCCACATGCTCGAAACCGTCTTCAACGACATCTGCGGCCGCGCCGGCGACGACTGCGCCACCGTCAGAATCGGACCCGTCGAAGACGACGAGACGGGTCACCCAACCGGCTTCTACATCTTAGACGACGCCGAGAAGATTCCTGAGACCGAGTTCGACCGCGTGTTCGAACCCGCGGCGACCGATTCGTCAGAGAGCGTCGGCCTCGGCCTCGCCGTCGCCCGGGAAATCGCCGAAGCCCACGGCTGGGAGGTCGATGTATCCACGGGTCAGGCTGGCGGGACGCAGTTCTCGATAACGGGCATGGTGACGTTCGAAGTGACGCGGGAGTGAAAACAACGATTCTTCAGACGTTCGGACGACGACAGCGACAGTGATTGCTCAGTCCAGTCGCGCGATGTCCTGACAGACACGGCGGTACGCGTCGTGGTCCGAGAGTTCGGTAATCGTCTCGTCGATTTGCGCCCGCATCACGTGCAGTCGGTCTTCGAGTCGCGCGTACTTCTCCGACGCCCGCAACTCGGCTTCGGTTTTCTGCGAGTCGAGCAGCGCCTTCTTCGACGCCAGCGCGAAGAACTCCTGAATCTGCACGTCGTAGGTCGAGCGAAGAAGCAGTTGGTCGATGGTCTCCAGCAAGTCCGTCTTCGAGACGGGCTTGACGAGATAGTCGTCGAAGCCCATCTGGATGATGTCGAAGTCCGGTTCGACCGCGGTGACCATCGCCACGCGAGTGTCGAGTTCGCGGTCACGGATAGTCGAGAGGACTTCGTCGCCCGAGAGGCCGGGCATCCGGCGGTCGAGCATGACGATATCGACCTCCTCGGAGATGGCTTCCAGTGCCTGCGCGCCGTTGTAGGCGGTCCTCACCTCGCAGGCGTTTCGGAGCCACGCCGCGTACAGGTTGGCCAAGTCCGGCTCGTCTTCGACGATGAGCACGGTGGGGTCAGCCATGCACGCGACCACCCAGTGTTCGCATCACCGAGTGATTGACGGGTGTGCTATAAGTAGATGACGGGGCTGCTAGTTGTTGTCTGGTTTTTCGTTGAGTTTGTTGGTTGCTGTCGGGCGGTTTTGGTTGGTGTCGCCGTTTGTGTTCGGTTCAAGTAGTTGTTCACGACTACCGACGGAACATGACCGCCGCCACTCCCTCCCCGACCGATTCCGCTCCTCGGCCTTCGGCCTGCGGTGCTCATCCCTCGCGCGAAGCGGGCCGACACGCCTACGGCGGTCGGCAGCGACGCGCGCCATGCCGATTGTGACGGTATCGTCGGAAGAAGACGACTCGTCTTGTCGACGTGTGTTCAGTCAGTTACCCGAACGACGAACTGGACCACCGGGACCGGAGTCGTCGTCTCGTCGCCGATTCGGCGGAGGATCAGTGTGAACCGATACGTCCCGGTCTCGTACGGCCGTTCGCATCGGGGGTCGTCGACGGCGTAGTAGTGGTACGTTTGCGACTCGCCGGCTTCGAGGGACAGTGGTGGACGATACGCGCCGCCGACTCCGAGCCGACCTTCACTGTGTCGTGGTCCTGGCGGTGGGAGCTTCGACCCGTACCGCAGGGCGATACCGGGCCTGTCGGGGACAAGCACTTCGTCCAGTCGGTGGAATCGAAGTGGCACCTCCGAGTCGTTCCGAAGCGAGAGGGCCAGTTGCGCGGTTCGCTCTGGTGAAATCGTCGGCTCGGTGAGTTCGACGCTCGGGCTGAACACGGCACCTGCAGACGGAATTTCCGTCGAAACGAGTTCTAGCGACCGAACGATGCCCATAGTCGTACGGCAGAATAGTGACCGGAATCAGACAAGCGCCGGTGCCGACACTGTCGAGAGAAGCCGTGAAACGAGTTCTCAGTCCATCTCGCGTTCGATGACGCTTCGCCAGTCCGCGACGATTTCGGCTTCGGCGTCGAAGTCGGTCTCGCCGACGGAGAGGTCCAGCGAACCGGACTTCGTCCCTTCGCCGATTTCGGCAACCGGCGCGACACCGTCGAACGCTTCGCGGACTGCATCGGGGTCCGTCGTCTGGACCACTGCACGGCCGGGTTGTTCGTGGAATAGGGTGCCGACCGGGTCGGCGTCGCCGAGGTCGACCGAGAGACCGGCGTCCTCGGTCACCATCTCGGCGAGGGCGACTGCGAGGCCGCCGTGGCTCACGTCGTGGGTAGCGAGCGTCGATTCGTCGTCGGCCACGTCGGCCAGTGCCGCGACGAAGCCAGCCGCGTCCTCGGGCAGTTCGGGGAACCGGTCGCTGCCGCCGAGGCGAGCGAGCAGTTCGGAGCCACCGAGGTGGGTCTCTGCCTCTCCGGCGAAGGGGAGGTCGCCGACGAGCAGGAGTGTCCCTTCGCTGGCGGCGGCCGCAGGCGGCGCGTCGTACCCCTCGCGGGTGCCCACCATCGCGAGCGTCGGCGTCGGCGGGATGGGACCAGACGGCGAGTCGTTGTACAGTGAGACGTTCCCGCCGACGATGGGCACCGAGAGGTCGGCGCACATTCCGGCGAGGCCGTCGACGATGCCTTTGAAACCGCCGTACACGTCGGGCTTCTCCGGGTTACCGCCGTTCAGGCAGTTGACCGCGGCGAGCGGGGTCGCGCCCTTCGCGGCGAGGTTGGTCGCGTTCTCCAGTGCGACCGCGCGTGCGCCCTCGACAGGTGCGCACTCAGTCCAGAGTGGGTCGGAGCCAGCCGAGATTGCGAGGCCCTGTCCGGTCTCACGGATGGCCACGATGGCCGCGTCGTCGCCGGGACCGGTCGCGGTCCGGACGCCGACCTCGTGGTCGTACTGTCGGTAGACCCAACGTTTAGAGGCCGTAGTCGGACTGCCGACGACGGACTCGATTGCATCGCCGAGATCCACGTCGGGCAGGTCGGTCTCTGGGACCGCGGGTTCCTGGTGGTCGAGGTCGTTCATCGGCGCACCCTCGCCGAGGAACTCCGCGTCGACCGAGACGACGTCTTCGCCCTGGAACTCACAGACGTAGTCCGACTCCGTGACCTCGCCGATGACGGAGCAACCGAGGTCGAAGCGTTCGGCGACCTCGCGCACGCGGTCGACGTTCTCCGGCGTGACCTCGTAGCACATCCGCTCTTGGGACTCTGCGAGCAGGATTTCGAGCGCGTTCATGTTCGGTTCGCGCTGGTGGACCGCTTCGAGGTCGATACGGGCACCGAGGCCGCCCTTGGCGACGAGTTCCGAGGACGCGCCGCCGAGTCCGGCCGCGCCGAGGTCCCGTGCGGATTCGACGATTCCCTCCTCGACGAACACTTCGTTCGCCTCGATGAGGAGTTTCTCCGTGTAGGGGTCGCCGACCTGGACCGCGGGACGGTCCTCGGTTTCAGCGTCTTCGCTCAGGTCCTCGCTGGCGAAGGATGCGCCACCGAGGCCGTCGCGGCCGGTCGCCTGCCCGACGAGGACGAGGTTGTTTCCGGGTTTCTGTGCGACTGCGGTGATGAGTCGCTCGTCGTCGAGCAGGCCGACGCAGGCGACGTTCACCAGCGGGTTGCCCTCGTAGTCCGGGTGGAAGTCGACCGACCCGGCCACGGTCGGGACGCCGATGCAGTTCCCGTAGTGGCTGATGCCCTCGACGACGCCCTCGAACAGGTAGCGCGAGTGCTCACGGTCGAAGTCACCGAAGTACAGCGAATCGGTCAGCGCGATGGGATAGGCACCCATCGACAGCGTGTCGCGGACGATGCCGCCGACGCCGGTCGCCGCGCCGTCGAACGGGTCGACGTAGCTCGGGTGGTTGTGGGACTCGATACCCAGCGTGATGTACGTGTCATCTGCGCGGCTACTGCCGCGAGTGGAGTCGCCGTCAGGCGACGGAAGTCGGACGACCGCAGCGTCGTCGCCCGGTCCCACGACGACCTGCTCGCCCTCGCTCTCGAAGGCGGACAGGAGCGGTCGAGACGACCGATACGCACAGTGCTCACTCCAGAGGTTCTCGAACAGGGTCGCCTCAGCAGGTGTGAGGGTTCGCCCGAGTTCGTCCTCGATGAGTTCGCGGTCGGAGTCGGCGAGGCTCATTCATCCTCATGTCGATACCCACCCGACTAATGCGTTTCCATGTGCACGTTCGTGGATATTCCTCGGGACAGGGAACCGGCCCCCTGTGCCCGACGACGAGTTGAGCGGTACGACGAGGACGGTTGGAATCGAGCCCTGCCTGCGGGCGCTCAAATACTGAGAATGACACATCGTCTCGTGAGAGAACTAGTCGCTCACTAATAGAGAGGAAGTCGACACTGTTAGGTGGTTTTCTCGTATTCCTTGACCCCGATTCTCAGTTCCATAGAACCGAGAATTACAGTATCTTTATATATCGATACCCATCGTCTGTTGAGATGTAGGAGGAAGATTACGATGAACACCCAACAACTCCAGACCACCAGCAACACCTTCGAGAGCAAAGTCGGCGGCATCCACGTCGTGAGCAAGGCGCACAGCCTCAGCGCGTGGTTCGTCCTCTCGCTGCGCCTCATGATGGGCTACGCGTTCCTGCACGCTGGCTGGGACAAAATCTTCGCTGCCGAAGCCTTCGACGCGAAGGGTTACCTGCTCTTCGCGGCTGGGACCAACGGCAACCCACTGGCCGAGATGTTCGTCTGGATGGGCGAAACCGCCTGGTTCGTCTCGTTCGCGAACGTCGCCGTGCCGTGGGGTGAGCTGTTCATCGGTCTCGGACTGCTCGTCGGTGCCATGGTTCGCCTCGCGGCGTTCTTCGGCGCGTTCATGATGGCGATGTTCTACTTCGGGAACTGGAGCATCGAACACGGCATCATCAACGGCGACTTCGCGTACATGCTCGTGTTCCTCGCCGTCGCCGCCTTCGGTGCGGGCCGCATCCTGGGCCTCGACACCCTCATCGAGAACTACGAACTCGGTGGGCAGAAGCTCATCGAGAAGTACCCGAAGCTCGACTATATCCTCGGCTGAGTCGAGGAATATCTGTTTTCGGTTTTCTGTCTACCGATTTTCGTCCTGTTTTACACGTCGTTACGTCCCGCGCAATCCTTCAAACACCCACGCGAACGCGAGGAGGAACCATCCCAGTACGAAGACGAGGATTGCGACGGGTTCCGACAGTCCGAACAGCGACTCCCAGCCCAGCATGTCCGCCAACGACTTGCTGTCGCCGCCCATCGTGTGGCGTCCGCTGAAGAGGTCGGCGAACACGTAGACACCGACTGTACCGACGGCGAGAAAGGTCGCTGCGGTCGTTTCGACGACGACGAGTGGCCGACTCCCCTCGGCGGACTGTCTCGGGTCGAGCACGCGACAGAACTCGGCCAAAATCTCGATGAAATGTTCGCGGAGTTGGACGAACAGCAGTGGCGCGACTACTGCAGAGAGGAACAACCAGAGTGCCGCGATGCCCGACACCGTCTCGACGAAGGTGCCCTCCAGCAACCCGAGGAAGGCGACGAAGAGCGACACGCCGGTCAGCCCAGCGACCGCGAAGAACAGTTTGCCGAGGTTGAGGTCGTCGTCTCGCACAGGTCGACCACAGCCGTCTCTGGCTTGATTCTTCTGGCACAGACGGGATACCGAGTCGTTTTTCACTCATCGACGACTACGGGCGGGTGTGCTATCGGTCGAGTTGCACTGCCACTCCGCGCTCTCCTACGACGGCCACGACCCCGTCGAACTCCTGTTAGAACAGGCCGCAGCCGTGGGTCTGGACGCGGTGGCAGTGACCGACCACGACGAAATCGACGCGAGCTTAGAGGCCGTCGAGAAGGCCCCCGACTACGGCCTCGTCGGCATCCCCGGGATGGAAGTGACGACGGCCGCGGGCCACGTCCTCGCGCTGGGCGTCAAGGAGAAGGTGCCCCCCGGAATGCGATTCGAGAAGACGCTCGACCACATTCGCGACCGCGGCGGTATCGCAGTCGTGCCACACCCGTTTCAGGAGTCCCGCAGTGGCGTGATGGAGAACATCTCCGGGGCGGAGTTGCAGACCGCCGACGCCATCGAGGTGTACAATTCACGACTGTTGACCGGCCGGTCGAACAGACAGGCCGAGCGGTTCGCCCGTGACCACGACATCCCGATGACCGCCGGCAGCGACGCCCACATCAGCGAGATGGTTGGGCAGGCGGTCACCCGGGTCGGGACCGACGAACTCGCGTACGAACCGATACTCGACGCGATTCGCAACGGCCGGACCACGGTCGAGGGCAAGCGGACGCCGTGGCGAATCAGCTTCCAGCAGGCGGCCAGCGGGGCGAAACGCCGGGTGAAGAACCGCATCCACGACATGCTGCTGTGACGCTCGACGGCGCAGACGCCGACACGGTTCGCCGGGCGGTCGAGTCGGGCGACCCGCTGCCTGGGACGGCCGGCTTCGCGGGTGCCGTCGACGGCGTACTCGTTCGGGACGTGCTGGGTCGGTATCCGCTGTTCTACGACGCCGAGAGCGACGGCAACGACTGGGCGCGCCGACCGGACGACCTCGACGACCCGGCTCGCCTCCCACCGGGAATGCGAGTGAAGCGGGGCAGTACCGAGGCCGAGCAGTGCTGGTCGCTCCCCGAACCGACGCCGGAAACCGACCGCCGGGACGCCGTGGTCGCAGTACAGGACGCGATTCGGACGAGTGCAAAGTCACTCGACATCGCGGGCGATACTGCCGTCGCATTCTCTGGGGGCGTCGACTCCGCACTCGTCGCTGCGCTCGTCGACGGGCCGTGCTACGTCGCCGGCTTCCCCGGGAGCCATGACGTGGCAGCAGCCAAAATCGCGGCGGCAGCGATGGACGTAGACCTCACGGTCGTCGAGTTGACGCCAGAACTGCTGGAGCGTGCCGTCCCGAGCGTCGCCCGGGCCATCGGCCGAACGAACGCGATGGACGTCGGTATCGCACTCCCGCTCTTCCTCGTCGCGGAGCGGGTGGTCGAAGACGGATTCGACCGACTCGCAGTCGGGCAAGGTGCCGACGAACTGTTCGGTGGCTACACGAAGGTCGCAAAGGCACCGACCGACCCGCGAGTCGACGCCGACACGGTTCGCGGCGCGGCCCGAGAGATGATACGGACGCTTCCGAACCAACTCGAACGCGACGTCCTCGGCCTGCGGGCGGCTGGCGTCGAACCGGTCGCACCGCTGTTACACGACGCCGTTGTCGACGCCGCACTGCGGCTACCGGGTGACCTGCTCGTCGACGACCGCAGCGAGCGAAAGGTCGCGCTCCGACTCGCCGCTCGTGCGTGGCTCCCCGACCGCGTCACCTTCCGCGAGAAGAAGGCGGTCCAGTACGGCAGTTTCGTCGCCAGAGAACTCGACCGCCTCGCGCGACAGGCCGGCTTCAAGCGGCGGATGGACGACCACGTCTCCCAGTACGTCGCATCACGGGTCGAAGGAGGACAGGTCGAAGGATGGCGGTGACCGCCAGACCGAATCCGTCGTGCTGGGTTCGGGCACGGACGTTCGCCCCAGCGTAGGGGTCCGTAACCGATTTTACGCTGCCGTGAGGAATACGCTAGCATGGCAGGGTCGATGGTGGAAACGGTACTGGAAGTACTCACGAAGCGATGGTCGGTAGTCGTGGCCCTCCGCGACAAGCCACGGACGAAACCCGAACTCGTCGACGAAGTGGGTGTTTCACGCTCCACCGTAGACCGAGCGGTCGGTGACCTCGAAGACGAGGACGTGGCTACCTACGAGGACGGCCGATACCGGCTGACATCGTTCGGTGGACTCGCTTGCGAGGCACACGACCTCTCTCGGCGATGTCTCACGGGACTCTGTGACGCTCGTGACCTCGTCGAACAACTCCCGGACGCGGGTGACGGGTCGGCTATCGCCTTCGCGAACGCGACCGTCGTTCGGCCGGAACCACATCGACCCGACCTCGCCATGCGGCGGTTCGTCGAACTGCTGAACGAGGCCGACCGCGTGCGCGGAGTCTCGCCGGTCGTCGTCGAACCCTACGTCGAAGTGTGTCAACGCCGGGTCGCCGAAGACGGGATGGAACTCGACCTCGTCGTCGCCCAGCCAGTGTACGACGTGTTACGTCGAGAGTTCGGCGCAGCGTTCGAAGACGTCCTGCAGGCCGACCACGCCTCGGTCGTCGCGACCGATGCCGACATCCCGGTCGGGATGGCCATCATCGACCGAGACGACGAGCGCGAACTCGCCGTCGTCCTCTACTCCGCGACCGGCATCTCGGGACTCATCAGGAACGACGACCCCGCTGCCGTCGGCTGGGCGCTGGAAGTGTTCGAAAGAATGCGTGCACGAACGGTCGAACCGGAGAGCCGAACGACCTAGACGGGACCTGACTGAGTTCGTGTCTGGGTCGCAGTGCGGAGACGACGGGCAATCGTGTCTGGCTGTCGCGCGTTGGTCGCGACGGCCACGAGGCGAGGGTCATTGGGCACGAGTCGACCCTTGCGCAGTACACTCCGTGGCGGCTGTCGGGTGACCGTTCGCTTACGAGTACGGATGCTGAGAAACGCTATTACTTCACCGACCGGTGTGGTAATCGCCTGAGCACGCCTCTGTGCAGTACCTGGTCCAACAGCCCAGTGCTTGCAGAATAGACGCAGCATATGCACATCGAATCCAGGCACTGCGTTCTCCGAGTCTGGAGACGGCTCCGGGAAATCTCCCGGCCAGCCGGTAACTTCGACGTTCGCACGTTACCCGGTGTGAGCGCGCGGTTACTGCGTCTGGACCCGTACTGCGTTCGAAGACTCCATGCCGTACTCGACACACGTTCTCTCTCGCCGAACCGTGATCCGACTGGTCGGAGCCGGGCTGACGACGCTCTCGGTAGGGGTCAGTACAGCGCTCGCCGCCGATACGTTCGACCCGCGCCAGCGACAGTCCGCGGAGTCGGATTACTGGCGCGGTCGGCGCCGACCGTGTCACTGGCATCGAGAGCGCGACAGCGGCGAGTGGGACCAGCACTGCCACGAGGGAGGATGGGAGGAACACGAGCACTAGCGTACCTACGCCATCGGTGCTATCGCGTCGCCTCGACCGTCTCGATCGCTCGCAGCCCGATGTCGACGACATCGGCGTCGAATCGGTCGCCACCCGCACGGAGCGTCGCAGGAGTGACCCACTTCCACGCGTCGCCCGGCGCCTCACCGGCCGCCGGGTCGAGCGACCGAGAGTCGGCTTCGGCGTAGTACACGTGGTCGACGTGCTGATGGCCGACTTCGCCGTCGTAGACGTTCACGTCCGCGAGTTGAAAGTGCTGTGGCTTCGGCAGTGGTTCGACCGTCTCCGAGGCGATGTCGTCACGGTCAGTCACGAGGTCGACTGAGAGCCCGGTCTCTTCGCGGACCTCACGCAGTGCGGCCTCGTGTGGCGTCTCGCCGCGGTCGACGTGCCCGCCCGGTGGGAGCCACTTGCCGAGTCGGTCGTGTTCGTGGAGGAGGGTCGCGCCGTCGTGGACCACGTACACCGTCGCGGTGGTGTGTCTGGTCAGTTCCATAGCCGGGGTAACCGACCACGGTCGTTTGTAGCCGTCGGTTCCGAGCCCCACGAGTCGACGACGGAACGACTATCACGTCGTAGTCCCGCGTTCTGACTGTGCGAACTCGGTACCTCTACGCGGTCGGGGCGGTCGTCCTGCTGGTCGGAATCGTACTCGTCGGTGTAGGCTTCACCCAGCCGAACGAGTGTCGGACGACTGTCGCCCTGAGCGTCAACGACTCCGCCGAACAGGCGGGGCCGGTCGTCGAGGCGGGCAACCTCTCGCCACCGATGCAACAGGCAGTTCGGACCGTCGTCGAGGACAACGAGACTGCGTTCGTCGAGCCGTCGCAGTATCAGGACGAACTGGCGAACCGGACCGTCCAGTACGAGGGGACGCGCTACGTCGTCGAAGGACAGCAGATTCAGGACTGCGGTGGCGGCCGTGACGACCTGTTCATCTTCGGGGGCTTCTGGGTCGCTGTCGTCGGGACGGTCCTGCTGGCGCTCGGTGGCCTCTACGATTACGGGAGCGAGTTCTTCCCGACGGAAGACGACTATCGTTGAAGAAGCGATGTCGGGCCGCTGGCGGCAGCGGCGAGTGACTCCGTGGTTCGGCCGGCGACGTTACCGCGACTGCTCGGCTTCGAGCAGTTCGTGGTAGCGGTTGCGGATGGTGACCTCGGAGATGTTTGCGACCTCCGAAACCTCGTTCTGTGTGACCTTCTCGTTGGCCAGCAGCGACGCCGCGTAGACGGCAGCGGCGGCGAGGCCGACTGGTGACTTACCCGAGTGGATACCTTCGCGCTTGGCCGTCTCCAGTAGCTGACGGGCACGACGTTCGGCCTCGTCGGAAATGCCCAGTTCGCTGGCGAACCGCGGGACGTAGCTCACGGGGTCCGCCGGCTGAATCTCCAGATTCAGCTCACGGACGACGTAGCGGTACGTCCGGGCGATTTCGTCACGGTCGACCCGCGACACGTTCGTCACCTCGTCGAGCGAGCGCGGCGTGCCAGCCTGTCGCGCGGCGGCGTACAGCGACGACGTCGAGACACCCTCGATGGAGCGCCCCGGGAGCAGGTCTTCGCTGAGTGCGCGGCGGTAGATGACGGAGGCCGTCTCGCGGACGTTCTTCGGGAGGCCGAGCGCACTGGCCATCCGGTCGATTTCGCCGAGTGCCTGCTTCAGGTTGCGTTCTTTCGAGTCGCGAGTGCGGAAGCGCTCGTTCCACGTCCGCAGACGCTGCATCTTCTGGCGCTGGCTGGAGCTGAGCTGGCGGCCGTAGGCGTCCTTGTTCTGCCAGCCGATGTTCGTCGACAGCCCCTCGTCGTGCATCATCTTCGTCGTCGGTGCGCCGACGCGAGACTTCTCGTCTTTCTCGCTGGCGTCGAACGCGCGCCACTCCGGCCCGCGGTCGACGTTGTCCTCCTCGACGACCAGCCCGCAGTCCGCACATACCGTCTCACCGTGCTCGGAGTCGGCGACGAGGTCGCCGCTACACTCCGGGCACGTAAGTGAAGTGTCCGCTGTTTCCTCCGTCTCTGTCCCTCTCGTTCGGGTTTCGTCTGTCTGTTGGCGTCGTATGCTCGTATCTGTCATTGTATGGCCACCCACGGGTATGGGTTCGAAAACGGTCGCTCGTATCTATCTGTTGTGGAGCGTCCAACTTAAATCCGCGGGGCAATTAGCTAGGTGAATCGGTGAAAATAATTCGGAATCCGAAACGATGTTTTCCGATGCAGTAACCGATTGGTAACTGTGTCGGTCAGCCTCGTCGTGGCTGGTCGTAGAAGTGCCCGACCCGGTGCGGTATCGAAACCCTTACTCGGACCAGTCGAGTCCATCCGAGCATGAGCGACACGTCCGCCACCCCAGACGACGTTCGACACGTCGCGGACCTGGCACGCGTCGACCTCGACGAGGACGAGGCCGACGAGTTCGCCGCACAGTTCGCGGACATCCTCGACTACTTCGACGCACTCGACGAGGTACCCGAGGTCGACCACGAGGCAGACCTCGTGAACGTCATGCGTCCCGACGAGGAACGCGAGTGCCTCTCGCACGAGGACGCACTGCGCAACGCCGAAGCAACCGAAGACGGCTACTTCAAGGGGCCGAACGTCTCATGAGCGGCATCTTCATCACCGAAGAAGAGATTTCCGGCGACGACGACGGCCCGCTTTCGGGCACCACCGTCGCCGTCAAGGACAACATCTCGACCGACGGCGTCCGCACGACCTGCGGGTCGGCCATGCTCGACGACTACGTCCCGCCGTACGACGCCACCGTCGTCTCCCGCCTCAAGGAGGCAGGTGTGACCATCGTTGGCAAGGCCAACATGGACGAGTTCGGGATGGGCACGACCACGGAAACGTCCGCCTTCGGCCCGACCGAGAACCCGGCCGCCGAGGGGCGCGTCCCCGGTGGCTCCTCCGGTGGCTCCGCCGCGGCGGTCGCCGCTGGCGAAGCCGACCTCGCACTCGGGTCCGACACTGGCGGCTCCATCCGCTGTCCCGCCGCGTTCTGTGGCGTCGTCGGCATCAAACCGACGTACGGACTCGTCTCGCGTTACGGGCTCGTCGCCTACGCGAACTCCCTGGAACAGATCGGCCCGCTCGCGCCGGACGTGGAATCCGCCGCCGAACTGCTCGACGTCATCTCCGGCCCGGACGAGCGCGACGGCACGACCCGTGAGGAAGGCGCGGATTCGGACTACGCCGCGGCCGCCGACGGCGACGTCGAGGGCCTCAGCATCGGCGTCCCGACCGAACTGGTGGACGGGGCCGACGAAGGCGTGAAAGAACAGTTCTACGCCGCACTCGACGAACTCGAAGCACAGGGAGCCGAGTACCACGAAGTCTCGCTCGAATCCGTCGAGTACGCCGTGCAAGCGTACTACGTCATCGCGATGTCCGAAGCCTCTTCGAACCTCGCACGGTTCGACGGCGTCCGCTACGGCCACTCTGGGGGCTACGACGGCAACTGGAACGAAGTGTTCGGTAAAGCCCGCGAGGAAGGCTTCGGCCCCGAGGTCAAGCGCCGCGTTCTCCTCGGCACCTACGCCCTCTCCGCCGGCTACCACGACAAGTACTACAAGAAGGCGCAGGACGCTCGTGCGTGGGTCGAACAGGACTTCGACGCCGCCTTCGAGGACGCCGACGTGCTGGCCTCGCCGACGATGCCGGTCCCGCCGATGAAACTCGGCGAGTCCCTCTCGGACCCGCTGAAGATGTATCTCGCCGACGCGAACACGGTCCCGGTCAACCTCGCCAACCTCCCGGCCATCTCGGTCCCGGCTGGCGAAACCGACGGCCTGCCGGTCGGCCTGCAACTCATCGGGCAGCAGTTCGACGAAGAGACGATTATTCGGGCTGGCAGCGCGCTGGCCTGAAACGAATCGCACCGTTTCTGCAGACAGCGTTCGTTTTTACTCGGTACACTCGACGAGTGCCCGCACGTCACTCGTCCGTGGGTCTTCGTCCTCCATGTTCGACTCGACTCGATAGACGGCGGACTCGCCGACGAAGTAGTTGAAGTGGTGCTTCACGTCGCCGTGGGTCGTCCGGGTGCCACTACCTTCCTTCGTGTACATCACCTGCGTATCCCCGTGGACGAGGAAGCCGCCGTCGACGGATTCGACGGTAACCTGTCGTTGTTCGGTATCGATGGTCTCGACGGTCTGGTCGACCAGCACGTCGTTGACGGCGTAGGCGTGTTCGAACGTCCGGACGTACTCCTCGACCGAGTTCGTGGTGAGTTCTGACGGTTTGTCCGGGTACCCCGGCGGCGAAGGTCCAGACGAGGGGTCGTCCGGTGTCGGCCGGACGACCGCACCGGGGTCGCAGGCGGGTTCGCTGGTCCCGGTCGTCGTGTCCGCCGTGGTTGCCGCTGTTGGCTCGGGAGCCTCCGTCGCGTTCCCCTCGTCGCCCAGTGACGAACAGCCCGCGAATAGGACCAGTCCCAGCGACGAACAGACCTCTCTTCGTTTCATACATGTTCGCTCGGCAAGTTGTCGTAAGTGTCTTCTGCTCGTGGTTGACCCCCGAAAGCTTTGGTAGCCAACCAAAATCATTATGACACTACTCATGTATTCTCTCGCAAGTACTGCTCGTCGCCGGGCGACGAGATGGGAGGTGACTACGTATGCGAATTGCCAAAGACACTGACGTAGCGTTCGACGAGTTCTCCCGAGCGTGTGACCGTGTAGAAGCGTACTTCGGCGACCTCGTCGACGACGTGGCACTGCACGCACCGGTCTCACGCCGCCAACTCGTCGCAGTCCTCGCACGGGCCCAGCTCTCGGGCTGGAGCGAAAGCACCGCGAAACTCCGCGAGGAGGGCGAACTCGTCTACCAGTCGAACGACGAGAGCCTGTTCTGGCTCGACGGCTCGTTCTGGCGCGGACTGCGCGACGACCACAACCTGACGCCGGACGAGGGCCGGGCGGCCCGTGAAGTCCACCGGCGCATCATCGAGGCCATCGACGGCGACGTGGGCTACTACAACCGCGAACGGGACCCGTACGTGCTCGTCGAACGGCGGGAGTAGCCGAGGAAAAACGGCAGTTTCGACTGCGGTGTAATTTCTGTGTGTTTCGAACGAAACAGCGTGAAGAACGGCCGACGCGCTGACTGATTACTGGTACGCGAGGTTCATGATCCACTGCGTGAAGGCGTCGCTCTGGGGGTCGGCCTCCTCCTCACCGATGAAGGGCGAGAGCATGTCACCGGCCATCAGCAGACCGAATTCGAGGTCGGCCGCGATGGGCTGGATGAAGTAGGTGTTGTGCCCGTTGTAGATGGTCTCCTCGCGGTCGACGAGTTCTTTCGCGACGAGCGATTCGACGATGCGCGAGCCTTTGCGCGAGGACACGTCGAGTTCCTTCCAGAAGTCACTCTGGTGGATGCCGCCGGACTCGCGGACGAGTTCCAGGCCAGCCAGTTCGTCGTCCGTGAGTTCTTCTTCGGAGACGCTCACGGCGACCACCCCGACATCGTCGTAGCAGGCATGGGTATCACGTCCGATATTGCTCTTTCGACCCGCTTAAAGGTGCCCTTCGAGGTCGACGGGTTCGTGTTTCGTGACACACGGCGGGCCGTCTGCCCACCGATAGTCGACCGTCTCGCCGACGACGATGAGCGACGAGGACCGGGTACCGTAGCGGCCATCGGGGTCGTGAACACAAACGCCGAAGTCGTGGTCGCCGAGGACCGTCGCAGCGCGGTCGCGCCACTGGGCCGCGGTCTCGCCGTCTCTCGGTTCGAGTTCGGACCGCACGTCGCGGGCGTTCTGTGCCTGTTCACGGCCGAACTCGGCCCGATACTCGGGAATCTCGAACGTGTCGTCCGCGCCGACGTTGACGACGACGTGGACGCCCGGGTCGAGGTCGGTCCGGCAGAGGTCGCCGTCCCACTCGAACAAGATTGCCGAATCGGCGTCCGCGACGACGAGGTTGAAGCCGTCGTACTCGTGTTCCGCTACTGCCGACTCGACGAGGTCGGCCGCCGCCGCGGCGCTCGGCTGGTCGAGCGCGTCACGGACGAGCAGGCCGCGAGAGCGTTCGCCCGCGAGTTCCGCGTCGACCCAGCGATTCGTGATGCCGACGAACAGACCGTGTTCGGAGACGCCGATCCACGTGCCACCGGCCTCTTCGTCAGTCGGCGCGGCGACGACGGGGTCGTGCGAGATGATGCTGGGCGGTCGTGCCGGTCGGTCGAGGAGTTCGTCACGGTTCGCGGCGACGACGACGGGTTCCTCGAACACCCGCCAAGCGAGGGTGAGAGTACACACAGGCCACTCTACGGGCGAAACAGAGAAAAACGTCCGGTAGCCGTATAGTCTCGCCGCCCCTACGGTTCTCCATGCGAGTCGCGGTTGCTGGCACGTTCGGGCCGATTCACGACGGACACCGTGAGCTGCTCGAAACGGCGCTCGAAGTCGGGGCTGGTGGTGTCGTGGTGGGACTGACGAGCGACGCCTACGCGAACGAATCGCGTGAGCGGACCGTCCTCCCGTTCGAATCACGCGAACGAGCACTGTCGCGTGAACTGGACGAACTCGACCTGTGGGGTCGCCCGCGAGAGATACGGAAAATCGCCGCCGAGGACGCCTTCGCAGCGACGGAAGCCGACCTCGACGCGCTCGTCGTCTCGCCCGAGACGTTCCCCGAAGTGCACGATATCAACGAGGCCCGCCGGGAGGCCGAGCTCCCAGAATTGGTCGCCATCGTCGTCCCGTTCGTCCTCGACGAACAGGGCGAACGCCTCTCCTCGACGCGAATCGTCGAAGGGGACGTCGACGAACACGGTGGGCTGGCACACCCGTGAACAGCAGTGTTTCGAGGAGTCAGTCGCCTAACCGTTCTCTGACTGCCTCACGGTCGATCGTCCCGGAGGCAGTTCGTGGGAGTTCTCGTGCGAACCTGACCGTCTTCGGGACCTCGTAATCCGCGAGTCGTTCTCGACACCACACACGGACTGTTTCTTCGCTCAGTTCGGCTTCGCCTGCCGTCGGGACGACCAGTGCGGCGACACGTTCGCCCCACTCAGCATCCGCGAGTCCGACGACGGCCACGTCCCCGACTTTTGGGTGGTCTCGAATCGCGCTGGCGACCAGTTCGGGGTCGACGTTCTCGCCGCCAGAGACGATTCTGTCGTCGGCCCGGCCGGTGACCCAGAGTCGCCCGTCCACATCGCGGTGGCCGAGGTCGCCCGTGTGAAATCCGTGTTCTGAGAAGGCTGCGTCGGTGTGTTCGTCGTCCAGATAGCCCGGCGTCACGGTCGGCCCACTGACCACGAGTTCACCTGTTTCGCCCACGTCGCAGTGGCTTCCGTCGGCGGCGAGGACGCGGACCTGCGTGTTCACGAGCGGTTGGCCGACCGTGTCGGGGAACTCGGCGACCTGTTCGGGCGTCGCCGTGGCGATTTGTGAGGAAGCCTCGGTCATCCCGTAGGTGGGGAAGACGGGCACGCCAGCCGCTAGCGCCCGGTCGAGTAGTTCTCGACTCGCGGCGGCCCCGCCGAGCAGGACGAATCGCAGGTGCTCGGGCGGCGACCAGCCGTCGTCGAGCAGTCGTCGGAGCATCGTCGGAACGAGCGAGACGCCAGTAATCTGGTGCTCGTCGATGACCCGGGCGATCGATTCGGGGTCGAACGCCGACTGCACGACGGCGGTCGTCCCGTAGAGCATGCTTCGCACGACCGGCGCGAGGCCGCCCATGTGGTACATCGGGAGACAGACCAGCCAGCGGTCCCGGCGGGTGATTCCGAGTCGGAACGCGGAGGCGGTCGCACTGGCCACGAGGTTCCCGAGCGTGAGTCGGACACCCTTCGGGCGGCCGGTCGTCCCGGAGGTGAACATGAGCAGTGTCTCGGTGTCGCGGGTGAGTCGCGATGGGCGTGCGTATGCGTCCCCTCCGGAGAGTGGTTCGACAGCGTCGTCTTCCGGGTCGTCCACGCTGGCGACCGGACAGTCCGCGGGCGCGACCGACCGTGCGAGAACTTCTGTCTCGGACTCGCAGACGAGCAGGCCGAGGTCGGCCCGCGACGCCGCGACCGTGAGTTCGTCGGCCGAATTGCGAACGTTGAGCGGCACGAGCGTCACCCCGCGACGCATGGCTGCAAACAGGAGCATCACGTACTCGGGGCGAGTGTCGAGGAGGACGCCGATGCGGCCGCCGTCGCCGCTGCCGGCGTCTGCCGTGTACGATTCGATATGCTGCGTCATCGTGTCGACCGCGGCGTCGAGTTCGTGGACAGCCCACTCCTCGCCGGTGTCGGCGTCCACGAGTGCGGTTCGCTCGGGGGTCGTCCCCGCCCGAATCGCCAGCAGGTCTTTCGTCGGCCAATCCACGGCGCTTGGAACGCCGGCCCCAGTCACTCGTCCCACACCCCACGAACACCCAGTCCAGGTCCGTCCGGCACCGCAATCGTCCCGCCTTCGACCGGGCATGGGTCCGGTCCAACGTCGGTCGACAGCCATTCGGCAGTCGCCAAGCCACTGGGCAAGACGCCCGGCAGCGACGCCGCGAGGTGGACCGCCCCAGTTCTGGCGACCACCGCGTCGATGGTCGTCGTGACGACCGTCGCGACGTGTTGCTCCTGCGCGGCGAGTGCGGCTTTTCGAGCGCGGTCGACCCCGCCGAGGGCCATCGGTTTCAGGACCAGCACGTCGGCGGCACCGGCCGCCAACACGGATTCGACCGAGTGCGCGGCGAGCGACTCGTCCAGTGCCACGCCGACTGGGCCACCGCGCTGTCGGAGCGCTTCGTGCCCGGTCAAGTCGTCCGCTGGCAGCGGTTGCTCGACGAACTCGACACCTTCCTCTGCGAAGGCGTCGAAGGCGGTATCGGCCTGCTCAGCGGACCACGCGCCGTTGGCGTCGGCACGAATCGTCACGCCGTCGCCGACGGCCTCGCGAACTGCCCGAACGCGTTCAACGTCGGTTTCTACGTCCCGGACACCGACTTTCAGCTTCACACAGGCGAAGCCCTCGGCGACGGCCGACTCCGCGGCTCTCGCGGTGTCCTGGGGCGCGGAATCACCAACTGTCGCGTTGACCGGGACCACGTCTTTCGTTGCTCGCCGGCCGAGAATCTTGTACAGCGGGCGGTCGTGCTGCTTCGCTCGGAAGTCCGCGAGCGCGAGCGAGACGCCGTGTCTCGCCGCGGGGTTCGCCGCGAGGTCGTCCCGAAGGGCCGCCTCGTCGGCCTGCAACCTCTCCACTGCGTCGGCGACAGCTGCTCGGCAGTCGGCCAGCGACTCGGTCCAGCCGGGCAGCGGCGTCGCCTCGCCGTAGCCGACGTGTTCGCCGTCGCTAACCCGGACGAGGACGCCCTCGCGTTCGGTCATCTCGCCGCGGGCCGTAGCGAGTGGCTGCGAGAGTGACACCGCGAACTCCCTGCTCTCGGCGTCCATCAGAGGACCCCCGTGAGCGCGAAGCCGATGCCGAACAAGACCGCGTACAGGGCGAGCAACTGGCCGACGCGCTCCAGCGCCGGATTGAGTGCTTCGCCCTCGGTCCGAGAGAGAACAGTCTGTGTCACCGAGGCCGCCAGCGGGAGTGACAGCAGCGGCGCGAGCACGGTCGCAGGCACGTCGTAGGCGACGACGAGCACGAGCGGAATCACGTACGCGAGTGCGAGCATGGCGACGAACTCGGTGCGGGCGAAGCCGTAGCCGAATCGCACTGCGAGCGTCGTCTTGCCGGTCTGCGAGTCCTCTTCCTTGTCACGGACGTTGTTCACCACGAGGATGTTCGTCGAGATGGCCGCGATGGGCAGACTGGCTAGGAACGCGATGGTGAGCGTGGTGTCGGCCATCGGCGCGAGTCCGGTCGCGAGCGGGCCGTAACTTGCTGCTGCTGCGGCTGCCTGCACGTAGTACGTCCCAACGACGGCGACGACCCCGAAGAAGACGAACACGAAGAGGTCGCCGAGACCGTTGTAGCCGAGCGGGTACGGGCCGCCGGTGTAGGCGACGCCGGAGGCCACCGAGAGGAGGCCGATGACGAGAATGGGCACGCCGCCGACCCAGACGAGATACGTGCCAGAGACGATGGCGAGTGCGAAGGTGAGCGCCATCGCCTGTTTGACCTCCTCTGGTTCGATGAGGCCAGACTGGGTGACTCTGGTAAAGCCCTGTCTGTCGTCGGTGTCTGCGCCCTGAATCGCGTCGTAGTAGTCGTTCGCGAAGTTCGTCCCTACCTGAATCAGTGCCGCTCCGACGAAGGCCATAAGTGCCGGGAGCGGCCGAAACACGTCGCCGTAGAGGGCCACGGCCGTCCCGACGATGACGGGAGCGGCGGCGGCTGGCAACGTCTGTGGCCGGGCCGCCATCACCCACGCCTTCGTGCGGGAGATGTCGGCGGTCGCGCTGTCGGTCATTGCCTGCGGCTTGGGCCCGTATCGGTAAAAAGGAGTGCTGATTCGATAGCGACTGAAAGACGGACGTGTCTTTCACTATCCGCGTCTCCAGAACAGATACAGCATCGAGAGCGTGCAAGCGAACGCAACGACTGTCTGGAAGGTGTCCAAATTCGAGTTCCAGTGGCCCGTCTCAAAGAACAGTAGCAGTCGCAGCACGAACGTCGTGAACGCCAGCACGGCGACGACGAGGAAGGCCCACCGGAGTGTCATTCAGAAGTACGGAACAGTGGACGGGACGTAACGTCCAGCCCTCAAACCGTTGGGAACACGAGCAAGTGACTGCCTTAGCCTAGCCAGGTCCATCCGGTCATGACGACCTCGCCATCACGACCACACGGTCGGTCGGTGTCGGCGTCGTACTGCCCGTCCCCGTTCTCGTCCGACATTGCGACGACGGCGACCCACTCGCCGCGGACTTCGCGGTCGAGTTCGAGCGGATTGCCGTCCACTGCGACGGCCTGGTCGGTCCAGTCGAGTTCGGTTCCGACCGTCTCGGTCCCGGCGAAAGCGACGAACATGACGCCTGCGTCGTCGTCGAGCATGTATCCGAGACTCACCGTGCCCGGTTCCCAACCGTTCGGCGGTCGGTAGAACGCGACCGACGAGATACCGCACTGGGTCGGCTCACCGAGGTCGCTGGCAAGGTCTGGCGGCGACCCGGACTCGGAAATCGTCGTCCGCGTCGTCCCAACCGTACCGGTGTGCGTCACTGGCGTGTCGATGGTCGCAGTCGGCGTCTCGGTCGGGGTGGCAGTCGGTTCGTCGGTCGTCGGCGCTGCACCCGGCCCGCCACTCGTCCCGGCGACACAGCCGGCAGAGACGAGCAGCAGGGCACAGAGGAGCGCGGAGAGGGCTCGCTTCACGGCTGTGAGTCGTACTGGCACCTGCTTAAGAACGTGTCAAGCTGAAAAACGGATTGCACCCTCAGAGGGCACCGGCGACGGCCCAGCCGAAACCGACTGCAGTCAGTGAGAACACGAGGCTCGCCGTCGCGTTGGCGACTGCGGCACGCTTCTTCCCGTCGTACCAGCGGTCCACAGTCTCGAAGCCGAAACTGGAGAAGGTCGTGAACGCGCCGGAGGCTCCGGTTCCGGCAAACAGCAGCGCGTCGTTGCCAGGGTCGAACGCCGTCAGGAAGCCGAGGACGAAACTCCCGACGACGTTCACGGTGAACGTCGCCGTCGGCACCGCGTCGCCCTCGCGCTTCAACTGAGCGTACACCCAGTGGCGCAAGAGCGCACCGGCCGCACCGCCGAGACCGACGAGATACGGGGCGGGAATCGACGCCATCAGTCGGCCACCTCCGCCGCGAACGAGAGTGCGACCCAGCGACCGAGGACGACCCCGAGGAATCCGAGTGCGTAGTTCGCGCCGACGTTGCCGACCGCGACGGCGAGCGAGTCGCTCGCGGCGTCGGCCGTTTGGACGGCGAAGGTGCTGTACGTCGTAAACGAGGAGAGGAACCCGGTGCCGACGGCGACCCGTAGCTGTCGGGAGAACACGCCGACGTACACCTCTTCGTAGAGGACGAACCCGAGCAGGACACAGCCTGCGACGTTCGCAGCGAGCGTGCCGAAGAGTCCGGTCGGGAGTGTCCCGAGGGCCACGTCGAGGACGTAGCGCAGATTCGCTCCGGCGAACCCACCTAGTGCGACGAGCGCCAGCGTCTCGACGGTTCGAAGTGGGTGGTCCTCGGTCATCCTCGGGGAGTCCAGTCCGCTGTCACAAAAAGCCGCCGAGTCATCGTCCGTGCCGAGGCGTGCCCACACGGTCGCTGCTTGCCGGCGTGGCCAGCGCTGGCCGGCGTGAAGAGAGAGGAGAAAGGACGGTTACTCGGCGATACGTCGCCTGAAATCGGCTGCTTAGAAGACGTACTCGTCTTCGTGGCCCATCATCCCGTCGTCTTCGAACCCGCTGCCGGGTTCGTCGTCGTCGATGGGTCCGGAGGTTTTGTACGCTTTCAGCCCGGTAGAGAGCAGGTCTTCGATGGCTTCCTCACGGTTGACGAACTCGCCACGTTCGACCATCTGGGCGATCTGCATCTCCAGGTGTTCCGGGACGTTGATCTCGACTTTCGGCATGAGTGGTTGGGCTTTCGATGATGGTGTATTTAAGCCTGTTGGGGAGGTCTCCCGGGCGTACAAGACCCCTCGTCAACCTGACGACTCTCTCCACGGGCGACCGCTTCCGTCACGCCTACAGTCACCCGTCCACGACACTCCTGCATGACCGTCAGAGATGTGACCGACCTCTACGAGGAGTTCGGCGACGACCGCCTCCCGCCGGGCCAGCGTGAGACCTCGAAGTTCCCCGTGCTCTCGAAGAGCGGGACGCCGCAGTGGGACCCGGAGACGTGGGAATTCACCGTGACGGGTGCGGTCGACGAGGAACTATCCTTCTCGTGGGAGGAATTTCAGGACCTTCGGAGCGAGACACAGCAACAGGACTTCCACTGCGTGACCGGCTGGTCGAAGTTCGACTGTGAGTTCACGGGCGTCACCTTCCCCACGCTGGCCGAACTCGCTGGCGTCGACGACGACGCGACCCACGTCATGTTCTCGGGCCTCGACGACTACACAACTGACCTGCCGCTCGACCAGTGCATGCGCGACGAAGTCATGTTCACGTGGGCGTTCGACGGCGAAGACCTCGCCCGAGACCACGGTGGGCCGCTTCGAGTCGTCACCCCGCACCGCTACGCCTACAAGGGCGCGAAGTGGGTCGACGGCGTCGAGTTCCTCACCGATCCAGAGCGTGGCTACTGGGAACTTCGCGGGTACTCCGACTCGGCGAACCCGTGGGAAGAAGAGCGCTACAGCTAATCGTCACGCTCGTTCGGACTCGATTCACCCCGGAATCGGGACGACTGTCTCGCCCGCTAGCACGATTCGCACGAGATACGTCTTGTCGTCGTGTTCGAGGTAGTACCGTGCCAGGTACTGTGGCGGCTCGACCGTCATCCCCTGTTCTGTCCAGCGCGCTCGATGTTCGTCCCATCGGGTCTCGTGTCGTTTCTCCAGCTGTGAGGCAAGCGACGCGAGTGGTTTGCTGTTCCCACAGACCTTGTACGACTCCGATGAGACTGCCGCCTCGATGGCGTCACGCTCGGCTTCGGTCACCGAATCTGACGAGACTGGTGGCGTCTCGCCGAGCGAGTCGGCGTACGGTGGCTCTCTGAGTTCGAGAATCGAGTACCCTGCTGCACACGCCGCGGTGGTCGACGATGGTGCGACTCTGTAGGTTGTACTCGAACTGGGTTGGTCACTTGCCGCCGGGTTTCCGCCGCTACCCGAGTCGTCGAGACAGCCTGCCAGCGAGACCGTCGTCGTGGTTGCAGCACCGAGTGTGACGAGGAGATGACGGCGGCGCATATCGCGTCCAAATTCTGACACTGGTAAATACTTTCTCCCGATTGGGCACAATGGACAGGTTTTAGCAGACGTGTTCCCGAGACTACTTCAATGGAACGAGCGCGTAGCGAGGGCCGGGTCGTGCCCTCGGCGGCCGACGAGGAGTACGCACTCGTCAGCCGAAGCCGCCGAATCGACGACGTGTCTTATCGGGCGTTCCTCGCCTCCCGTGACCCCCCACGCCTCCAGTGGGCAGGGTTAGAGGGCCTCGAACTTGCCGGCGCGGGTGCCGCAGCTCGCGTCACCGCGAGTGGGCCCAACCGGTTCGCCGAGGTGCGAGAACGCGCGACGACGCTCTTTGCGGACGCCGACTGTACGAACACCGACGCCCCACGACCGCGACTCGTGGGCGGGTTCGCCTTCGACGAGGACCACGAGCCGGCGGACCCGTGGGACGGGTTCCCCGCCGCCGAGTTTCTCCTGCCGGAAGTCCAGTTGACGCGGACAGACGACGGGACGTGGCTCACCGTGAACCGGTACGGGAGAGACCCCGACGCCGAGGCCGTCGAAGCACAACTCGACCGGGCCGCGACCGCAGTGGCAGACCTCCCGGCGATGCGTCCCAGTGGCGTCACGCCGGGTGTCCTGTCCACACGGCGGACCACACCGAAGGCTCGCTGGGTCGAACAGGTGATCGACGCGACCGACCGGATTCGCGACGACGACCTGCGAAAAGTCGTCCTCGCATGTGCGCTGGACGTCGAACTCGCGAGCGAAGTCGACCTGCCGGACGTCCTCGAACGACTCAGACGGACCTACCCGAACTGTTTCCGCTTCCTCGTCCAACCGACCGACGACGCCGGCTTCATCGGTGCCCCGCCGGAACGACTCGTGCAGAAGTCCGGTCGACACGTCGAGACGGAGGCACTCGCTGGCTCGGTCGGTCGCGGTGGGACGCCGGAGGCCGACGCCGACCTCGCGCAGTCGCTCGTCGACTCTGCGAAGATTCAGCACGAACAGGGACTCGTCGTCGACGCCATCTGCGAGCAACTCGAACCGCTCGGGACGGTGACCGAGGGCGACCAACGCGTCCGGAAACTCAACAATATTCAACACCTCCAGACGCCCATCTCGGCCGAACTCGACGACGACCGCCACATCCTCGACATCGTGGCGGCGCTCCACCCGACGCCGGCCGTCGGCGGCCTGCCACCGGAGACGGCCGCCGAGACTATCCGCGAGGTCGAGACGTTCGCCCGCGGTTGGTACGCCGCACCCATCGGCTGGTTCGACGGCGATGGCGACGGCGAGTTCCTCGTCGGAATCCGGTCCGGACTCGCCGGGGGCACCAGAGCGACGCTGTTCGCGGGCAACGGCATCGTCGGTGACTCGGACCCACAGGAGGAGTGGGACGAGATTCAGCTGAAGTACCGGCCGCTGCTGGACGAACTGGAGTAACATGCGCGAGTACCCACCGAACCGCAACGTGCTGTGGGCCGAGACGCTGGTCGACGAACTCGCCGCTGGCGGGCTTTCTGCGGTCTGTCTCGCCCCGGGGAGTCGCTCGACCCCGCTCACGGTCGCGTTCGCGGAACACGACGACGTAGAAGTCTTTTCACACCTCGACGAGCGCGCAGCGGCGTATTTCGCGCTCGGTCGTGGCCGCCGGACCGGCGAACCGACCGCGCTGGTCTGCACGTCTGGAACCGCGGCCGTGAACTTTCACCCGGCGGTCATCGAAGCGAGCCAAGCGCGCGTACCGCTGCTCGTCCTCACCGCCGACCGACCCCCGGAACTGCGCGACTCCGGTGCGAACCAGACCATCGACCAGGAGAAACTGTTCGGTACCGCGGTCCGCTGGTATCGCGACCTGCCCGAACCGGAGCCGACGCCACGGAAACTCCGCCGCCTGCGGACCGACGCGGCCCGGGCGCTGTCAGAAACGGAGGGCGCGCCGAAAGGGCCGGTGCACCTGAACTGTCCGTTCCGCAAACCGCTGGAACCGGTCGACGTTCTCGGTGACGTCCCCGACGACTGGGCCGCGGGCGACGAGCGAGCCGCCGAGGGACGTGCCGGTGGCGAGCCGTACGTTCGCCGCGCACAGGGACGACTGACGCTCTCGACCACCGATAGTGACTGGCTTTGCGAGGCAGTCGACGCGGCCGACAACGGGGTGATTCTGGCTGGGCCAGCGGACCCGACGAGCGTCGACGACGGCGACCTTTCCGCCGAACTCGCTCGCCTCGCTCGCGCCACGAACTTCCCGATTCTCGCGGACCCGCTCTCTGGACTCCGTTTCGGCGACCACGTCACCGACACACCCGTCCTCGGTGGCTACGACGGCTACGCCGACCGGCTCTCCGAATTCGATGCGACACCCGACCTCGTCCTCCGATTCGGCGCGTCGATGACCTCGAAACCTGCTCGGAAGACGATTGCCGATTCAGACGCCAGACAGGTCCTCGTCGACCCGGCCGGTGAGTGGCGCGACGCCGAGTTCGTCTGCTCGGACCTCGTCGTCGCTGACCCGGCGTCGGTCGCCAGCGAGTTAGCCGACTCAGTCGAAGCCGGCACCACTTCGCCCGGTGATTCCGAATTTTGCGACCGGCTCGTCACAGTCGACGACCACTATTGGGAGTCGATGGCCGAAGAACTCGGAGACTCAGAGGGTGACCTCGAAGGCGCAGTCCTCTCGACCGTCCTCTCGGACGCCCCGGACCCCGCGACTGTCTTCGTCTCGAACTCGATGCCGATACGCGACTGCGACCGCTTCGGCGCGCCGCGCGCTGCCGACCTGACCGTCCTCGCCAACCGGGGGGCCAGCGGCATCGACGGTATCGTCTCCACGGCGCTCGGTGCCGGCTCCGCGACCGACGACGAGCTCGTCCTCGTCACCGGCGACCTCGCGTACTACCACGACATGAACGGGCTGCTCGCGCTCGCGCGCTGTGACGTCGACGCGACCATCGTCTGCCTCAACAACGACGGCGGCGGCATCTTCCACCTGCTCCCCATCGAAGAGTTCGACCCACCGTTCACCCAGCAGTTCAAGACACCCCACGGGCTGGACTTCGCGGCGACGGGCGACCTGTACGACCTCGACTTCGAGCGAGTCGACCCCGACGCGTTTTCGGCAGCGTATCGAGACGCGCTGGCGAGCGACGGAACGACCGTCGTCGAGGTCGGCTTCGACTCGGAAGCCAACCATCGGGAGCGCGAGCGCGTGACCGACGCAGTTCGAACGCGACTCTGACCCTCGGGTCGGGGACGTCCATCTGCCAATCGATTTATGTAATGGGGCGAGTGTCCCTTGGTTATGCAACGACGGGACGCACTCGCTGGACTTGCGAGTGTTCTGGTGAGTACTGGCTGTCTACGGTTACAGGACGCAGGTGGGGCCGGCACAGAATCCGCGACGCGCACCTCGGCGACGGCGACGAGCACCGCAACCAATACACGGACGACGACGCAGAGTACGGAACGACCGGAGACGACAGAAGCAGAGACGACGACAGAGACTGAAGACTCGGCTGGGCCGCCGGTCACGGGAACGAGTCGCTCGTTCGCATACGACGCTGCGAACACCGGCTATTACGACGCAGCGGGGCTGACCGACAAACCACGCAAAGCGTGGACGGTCTCGTTCTCCGATGCCATTACGACAGTGCCAGCGATAGTCGACGGGACGCTGTACGTCTCTGCCGACGGACTGGCCGCACTCGACGCCCGGACGGGCGAGGAGCGCTGGTCTGCGGGCACTGGTGGTCGCTCGTCACCGAGTGTCCACGACGGAACGGTCTACTCGTCCGATTACCGGACCGTCGGGGCGTACGACGCCGAATCAGGCGACGCGCTCTGGGAGGCCGAAGCGAACGCGAGTCGCCTCACGGTCGCAGACGGTCTCGTGGTCGCTGCGGGTGACGAGGGCGTCGCTGCGATAGACGCAGAGACAGGTTCAGTCCAGTGGCGAGTGCTCACCCAGCGCCGGTTCGACAGCGCGCCAGCCGTCGTCGACGGGACCGTGTACGTGGCCGACCGCCCGCGTGACCAACCCGGCCGCCTCTCCGCCCTCGACCTCGACACAGGTGACCGCCAGTGGCAGTACGAGGTCGACGAGGCGGACGGGAGTGGCGCTCACTACTACTTCACCGGTGAACCCGTCTACGCGGACGGAACGGTGTTCCTCGCGTGTGAAAATCGGGTCGCCTACGCGGTCGATGCCGAGACCGGCACGGAGGTCTGGCAGACGACGACCATGGGTGGATTGAATCCAGCACCCGCGGTCGTCGACGAGACCGTCTACTTCGGACAGGACGGTGGGGCGGTCCTCGCTCTCGACAGCCAGACTGGCAATATCGAGTGGGAAGCACGGGACGGGACCGGCTCTATCGTCTCGAACGTCGTCGCCACACAGGAGAGCGTGTTCGTGGTCGACGATTCTGGGCTACTGGTCGCCTACGACCGCAGCAACGGGAACAGCCGGTACAAACTCGGCCTCGCTCGGTCACGCGCACGCTGCGGCCCGCTCGTCCTCGACGACTGGCTGTTCGTCGGCGACGGCGACGGCACCCTCCACGCCTTCACGACGGAGAACTGAGTACCCGTGAGAACAGGACGGCGTAACCGAAGGGCACCCAGCACGCCCCGAGGACGAACAGGCTAGCCGGGTCGAGCAGGCTCACGCCGAGGAACGACAGCAACAGCGGGACGAAGACACTCAGCGCGCCGAAGCCGATGCTCGAAATTCGGGGAATCGTGAGCAGGTAACCACACAGCAACAGCGTACAGGCGCCGATTGTGACGTTCACCAGTATGCCTACACCCGGCGCTATCGTGGTGAACGCCAGCAGCGGGTACATGACGAAGATGGCGACGACGATGACGAGCATGTTCTGCGTCAGGCGAACCTGAACCGGCTCGGTCTCCAGTTCGTCTTCGTCCCAATCGTGGACCGAGTAGCCGTCCCACGCTTCGTCTTCGTCGTCTTCGGCGACGTGCTCGCGCTCGCTTCGTGTCTCACGACGCGCCTTGTACTGGTCGCCCCTATCGCTGGCCCACCACTCGGCGCGATTCGTCGCGCCGCCGCCGTCCGTGGTCGTCTCCTGGTCGCCGACAGAGTAGCTCCGGTTCGTGCTGTTTCCCGCATCGGCGGCCTGCTGGTCCGAACCGGGATAACTGCGTCGGCGGTTGCGGCTCCGCTGCTGTGCACGGCTGCGGCGCTCATCGTCGCGGCTACTACTCTCCGTCTCGCTCGCGGTCCGCCCCTGGCCGAAGTGGTCACTGAACGACCCGGTGTAACTAGCGTGACCGAGTCGGTCGTAGCGCGCTCGCTCGTCCGGGTCGCCTAACACTTCCTCGGCTTCGGTCACGCGCTGGAACTCCTCGCTCGCGTCCTCGGCGTCGCTCAGGTCCGGATGCGTCTCTTTGACGCGGCGACGGAACGCCGCCGTAATCTCATCCTGTGTGGCGTCCGGCGCGACGCCGAGCACGTCGTAGAACGTCTTCGTCATGGGCGAACCGAATCAGTGTCATCCTGTAGGCTGGTCACTCACAAAACAGTTCTTGCTCTCGACACCATCGTTGTCGCCGACGATGGGCTGAAATCCCCCGCGCCCGTCCACTGGCACGTGCTCGACACGTCGACGCTTCTCGCGTTCGTCCCGGCCGCCATCGCGGTCGTCCTCGCCCCCGGTCCCGACACGATGTTCGTCCTCTCGCGTGGCCTCGGCGGGGGCCGACGCGCTGGCCTCGCCGCCGCTTGCGGCACGGCGACTGGCGTCCTCGTTCACACGCTGGCCGCCGTTGCCGGGCTCTCGGTCCTCTTGCAGACTTCGGCGCTCGCGTACTCGCTCGTGAAGTACGTCGGCGCGGCCTACCTCGCCTACCTCGGTATCCAGACCCTGCGCGACCGCGAGGGCTTCGAGGTCGAAACTGACGCGGTTTCGGGTGACGGCGACCCGTGGGCAGCCTATCGCCGGGCCGTCGCTATCAACGTCTCGAACCCGAAGGTAGCCGTGTTCGTCCTCGCGTTCCTCCCCCAGTTCGTCCCCGCGGGGACCGCTGCCCCCGTCGAGATGGCCTCACTCGGCGTCGTCTACGCTGCACTCGGCCTGGTCTATCTCGGCCTGCTCGCCGTCTTCGCCAGTCGTGCCCGGACGCTCGTCGCCGAGTCGGAGCGGTTGCCGACGCTGCTTCGCGGGGTCAGTGGAGCCGTGCTCGTCGGGTTTGCGGCGTTGCTGGCACTGGAGACGCAGCATGGGTAGCGTAGTTGCTGGTGCTCCGTCGTTTTTCCAGAAAACCGGTCGGGAGATTTGAACCACGGTCGCGCTGCTCACTTCGCTCACACCGCTCCCTGGTTCAAATCTCCCTGTTCGGCTTCTCTCGACGCTGCCTCCTCGCTCGGCTCACGGGCTTCGCCCGTTCGCCATTCGAGTCGTCTCCGACGACTCGCGTCGCTCGTCGGTGTTGCGTCGAGAGAAGCGCCGAGAGGGAGATTTGAACTCCCGTGTCCGTGAGGACAGTAGATTTCGAATCTACCGCCTTGGCCGGGCTAGGCTATCTCGGCTCATCTCCACGTTTCCGTCTGCCATTATTATGAATTTCGATTCGTCGCGCAGGGAGGTATCAACCGTCACGCATTTATTCCAGAACGCTCAGTGAAGATTATGGACGTAAGCCAAGCGAACGAGGACTGCAACGCAGTCCTCGACGCCATCGGGAACGCGGTCATCGCCGACCGCGAGTTCCTCGAAACCGTACTGCTCGGCGTCGTCGGCCGTGGGCACGTGCTGCTGGAAGACGTGCCCGGGACCGGCAAGACGCTCACGGCACGGACGATGGCCGCCGCCCTCGGACTGTCCTTCTCCCGCATTCAGTTCACCCCCGACCTCCTCCCCGCGGACGTGACCGGTACGCACGTGTTCAACGAAGAGACCCGAGAATTCGAGTTCCAGCCGGGTCCCATCTTCGCCAACATCGTCCTCGCCGACGAGATCAACCGTGCCCCGCCGAAGACGCAGGCCGCCCTGCTCGAAGCGATGGAAGAGGCCCAGGTCACCGTCGACGGTGACACCCGGAAACTGCCCCAGCCGTTCTTCGTCATCGCGACGCAGAACCCGGTCGAGCAGGAGGGGACCTTCCCACTGCCCGAGGCGCAGGTCGACCGATTCATCGTGAAGTCCTCCATCGGCTACCCCGACGAGGCAGGCGAAATCGAACTGCTGCGCCGCCGCGCCGGCCGCGAGGAGCAGAGCCCGAGCATCGAGCGCGTGCTCTCCGACGACGAGGTCGCAGACCTCCGTAAGGTGCCAGAGGGCGTGAAGGTCCACGACGACCTGCTCGACTACATGGCGAAGCTTTGCCGCGAGACGCGCAAAGACGGTCGCGTCGAAATCGGCGTCTCCCCGCGTGGGACCCAGCGCCTGTTCGAGGCTGCCCGCGCCTACGCGACTATCACCGGCCGTGAGTACGTCACGCCCGATGACATCAAGCGCGTCTCTCGGCCGGTGCTGGCCCACAGACTGGTGCTCACGCCCGACGCGATGGTCAACAACGTCGACAAACACGAAGTCATCAGTGCGGTTCTCGACTCGGTGCCGGTGCCGACTGTCGAATAACCGGTTCCACTGTCCCTCCGTTTTTACGTCGATACTGTCGAGCGATTCGTCTCAGTGCAACAGCGGTAGTGCCGGCAACCAACCCCGTTGGAACGGTGCGAGCGGCCGTTTTCGCCATCCAGCTATAAGACGACTGCCACAAATGGTTCTCACGAGCAATGTTACCACTTCAGCAACAGTCGGTACTCGACCCGAACCAGATTGTCCAGTCTCTCGTCGACGCGGCTGTTACCGTCGTCGTGTTCATCGTCGTGTTCGCAATCATCTACGTCCTCGGCAAGTCGGCCGCGACTCGGTCTGTCCGAACCGGACTCCAGAGTCGCGGGTTCGAAGATTCTATCATCGGACTCGCGGTGAGCACGACAGTCGTCGTCGTCACCGTGTTGGCCATCGCCATCGCGGCGACTGTCGCCGGCTTCGGCGTCGTCCTCGCGGCGTTCGCCACCCTCGCCGGTGCCCTCGCGTTGGCGGTCGGGTTCGCGGCGCAGGACCTCATCGCCAACTTCGTCGCCGGCATCTTCATCATTCAGGACGAACCGTTCGAGGTCGGCGACTGGATAGAGTGGGACGGCAACGGCGGCGTCGTCCGCGAGATTCAGCTTCGCGTGACGAAACTCGACACGTTCGACAACGAACTCGTGACGGTCCCGAACTCGGACCTCGCCAATGCGGCCGTGTTTAACAACGTGGCCAACGAGACGCGCCGGGTCACCTACGACTTCGGTATCGGCTACGGCGACGACCCCGAAGTGGCCCGCGAGGCGGTTATCGACGAGGCCTCCCAAATCGAGGGCGTACTCACTGACCCCGAACCGTCTGCACCGGTCGTCGACCTCGGGGACTCGGCAGTCGTCTTGCAGGGGCGTCTCTGGATAGACCCCGAAGAGAGCAGTTACGGCGCGGTCAAGGCCGAGTTCGTCGAACGGGTGAAGGCGCGCTTCGACGCCGAGGGCCTCGACATGCCGTACCCGAATACGGAACTCTCGGGCGGTATCGAAGTGAGGAACGTCGGCGGTGGCGGAGCACCAGCAGACGACTAAAGCCAGCACCACCGATGACGCTGAACCGTCGGCGTGCCCGCACTCAGGGCCACAGCCCACGCGCGTCGTGGGCCGCCGACAGTCTGTCGAGGGCGACCGCGTAGGCGGCGTCCCGCCACGTCACATCGCGCGACTCGTAGGCGTCTCGAACCGCGTCCCAGGCGCGCTCCATCTCTGCGTTGAGTTCCTGGTGTACCCTGTCGTGTGACCACTGTCGTCGGTTGATGTCCTGGAGCCACTCGAAGTACGAGACGGTGACACCACCCGCGTTCGCGAGGATGTCGGGTATCACCGGTACATCACGCGCCTCGAACAGTTCGTCGGCTGCGACGGTCGTGGGACCGTTCGCCCCCTCGACGACGAGGTCGGCTCGAACGTCTCCGGCGTTCTCGGCGGTGAGGACGTTGCCGACGGCGGCCGGAATCAAGACATCCACGTCGAGTTCGAGGAGGTCCTCGTTCGGGAGGACCTCGTCTGCAGCACGCGTGACGGCTTCCGGTTCTTCGTCGTGTGTCGGAATCGACGCGACGTCGAGACCGTCCGGGTCGTACGCCGCCCCGTTCACGTCGGAGACGGCGACGACGGTCGCACCCCACTCGTCGAGTAGTCTGGCCGCGTTCGCACCGACCGACCCGTACCCTTGTACGGCCACGGTGGTCGTCGCGAGGTCACGCTCGTAGTAGTCCAGTGCGGCCCGGGTGACGAGTGCGACGGACCGTCCCGGTGCTTCCTCGCGCCCGTGCGAACCGCCGATGACGGGCGGTTTCCCCGTGACGACGCCCGGTGTGGTCTCACCCTCTTGCATGGAGTAGGCGTCCATGAACCACGCCATGGTCTGTGCGTCGGTCCCCATATCCGGTGCGGGGATATCTCGCATCGGTCCAACCGTCTCCCGTAACTCCTGTGCGAATCGGCGGGTGAGTCGCTCGCGCTCGGCCTCGCTCAGGTCTTTCGGGTCGACGACGACGCCGCCTTTCGCGCCACCGAAGGGGAGGTCCATCACCGCACATTTCCACGTCATCCACATCGCGAGACCGACACATTCGTCGCTGGTGACTTCTGGGTGGTACCGGAGTCCGCCCTTGTGTGGCCCACGGACGCTGTCGTGCTGTGCCCGGTAGCCGCGATAGACGGCAACGCTGCCGTCGTCACGTTCGATAGGTATCGTCACTTCCACGACCTTCCGGGGATGTGTCAGCCGCGCGACGACCGATGGGTCGATGTCGACGAGTTCGGCCGCCCTGGCGAGCTGTCGTCGCGCCGTCTGCAGTGCCGTCTGCGATTCGCCTGCGACGGCAGGCTCAGCGTCGATTGCCTGTCGACTGGTCGTCATTCGAGTGGGACACCGCGATGGCGGAACCGGCTCCCGCAGTCGTCGCAGTCGCCGGGATTCTGTGCACTCACCACGATGGTTCCGCAGCGATAGCATTCGTATGTCGATTCGTCTTCGTCGAGTTCGACGTCCTTGTTCAGAGCCATGCTGAGTTCACGTCGCTGTCCGCGACGACTGCTGATATTAGGGGTATAAGGATGAGGATAGTAGTTGACTATCGAACCATGAAAATCCACCACACAGTGTACTATCCAACCCCAATTCAGTCCCCGGTACTCGGGGAGACACCTACCTCGTCGAACAGTGTCGAGAACAGCTTCCGCTCGACGCGACGCACGTGATTGTAGAACGCCGTCGACGAGATGTCCAGCGCGCTGGCGACCGCCTCACCGCTACTCTCGCGGGGTGACTCGAAGAATCCGCTGTAGTACGCCGTTTGGAGGACCTCTAGTTGTCGGTCGGTGAGTCGGTCGAAGAGCGTCGCGTACAGCCCACGCGGTTCGACCGGTTCGTGCGTCTGTTTCGAGTGGAGTTCGACCGATGCGAACTCCTTGGCGACGAGACGTTCGACGCTACGGGTGTCGACGCCGTCGGGCACGTCCACGGTGAGCGAGGCAGACGCACCGTCCGTCGAGACCTCTTGTAACACGGCACCGTGGTCTGCGAGCGTGAGTGCGACGAACGGCCGTGCGAGTTCGAGGCGGAGGAGTCTCGCGTCACCACTCTCACCGATCGCCGTCGCTCCTCTGACCTCGACCAGTTGCGCGGCGACGGTCGCAACGGTCGTCGGGTCGGTCCCGTCGACCGAGACGAACACCGCGATTCCGTCGTCCATCTGCTGGACGCCGCCGCGGAATCGGAGTCGACAGTCGGTCTCACGTGCGATTCGCGTCAGCACGAAGTCCTCGTCTACGACGTCTAGTTCGAGGCTCGTTCCGCCCTGTGTGAGCAGTGCACTCTTTCGCTCGACGGCGCTCATCGCCGACGCGATCGTCTCTCCCAGTTCGGTGAACACGGTCCGGTCCGTTTCGCCGAACGCCGCGGACCGGTCCGCGTACACCGTCAGGACGCCGTAGGAGACCTCGTCGTAGGCGAGCGGGACGCTGATGACCGACTGGAACTCGCGGGAGAGCGCGGCTTTACGCCACTGTTCGTCGTGTAACCCGTCGACGACGCTTTCGACGACAGTCGCCGAACGAGCTTCGGCAGTGCGGGTCGCCGGTTCGGCCGCCGTGAGGTCGAACGACGTGGCGTCGAGGTAGCCGTGGCCGGTGCCACTCCAGGCGTACGGTTCGAGCGCGTCGCCCGCGGTGGTCGGCCGACCGATCCACGCGAAGCGAAACCTGTCGGTGTCGGTCAATCGCTCGCACACGGTGTGGGCGATTTCTCGTTGCGTCTCGGCCCTGACGAGCACGCGGTCGATGTCCCTGATGACGGTGTTCAGTCGGTCTAACCGAGTGAGGCGCGTGTTCTGACGTTTTCGCTCCCGTTCCTGTTCGCGAAGCGCCTGTTCACGCGCGACACGGTCGAGGGCGGCTTCGGCGGTCGCGCCGAGCAGGTCGGCCAATTCTCGTGAGACGGCGTCGAACTCGGTCCGCTCGTCACTGCCAGCGACGAACACGCCATGGTCGCCCAGTGGGACGAACGTAGCACTCCGAAGACCGGTCACCGGGTTCGACAGTGCGTCCGCGTCGTGGACGTCCGGGAAGAACTGGGGGTCGCCGTCGACGAAAGTTTCACCGACGAGACTCGTCTCACCCGGTTGGAGCGCAGGGAGCGGTCCCGACAACCGGCGCATCGTCGGCGAGGACGCGACAGCCCTGAATTCGTCGCCGTCGCGGTCGAACAGGTACGTCGCCGTCGCGTCCATGTCGAGAACCGAGACGCCATCGTCGACGACGTGTTTCCCGATTTCGGAGGCGGTCTCGGCGTACAGCAGGTTCCGACTCGTGCTGTGGAGCGCGGCCAACGCTTCTTCGCGCCGCTTGCGCTTCGTGATGTCACGACAGCTGAAGAGGGTGGTACCACCCTGAATCGACACTTTCCGAACGTTGACGAGCAGTGTGTGCAACTCGCCGCCGCTGTCGGTGGCGGTACACTCGATGTTCGTCAGGACCCCGTTCGCGTCGAGTTCGTCCGGGTCGAACAGGTCGTCGCCGAGGAGTTCGTCGATGGTGCCGAGTTCGTGTATCTCCGCGGCCGAGTACCCGAAGATGAAGTGGACGTTCGGGCAGACGTAGGTGAACCGGCCGTCGTCGTCGGTCATCAGGACCGTGTCCGTCATGTTGTTGAGCGTGACGCGGTGCAACTCCTCCGACGCCTGGAGGTCGTCGACGATGCGGGCGCGTTCGGTCACGTCGGTCGTCTGGACGACGAGTGACTGGTCTCGTTCCCCCGTCGGTCGGACGTGAACGTCGAGCGTCCGCTCGGCCGTCGAATCACCGGCCACCGACGGGACGGTCACCTCGAACGACGCCGGTACTCCGTCCGATGCAGTCGCGACTGCGGCCTCGACCCGCTCGCGCTCTGCATCGTCCCACCACTGCGTGGCCCCGAACGATGTATTGTACAGCTCTTCTGGGCTTTCGTCGACGAGTGCGAGCGCGGCATCGTTCGCTCGAACCACCGTGCCAGTCGCGTCGAGTACCCACGCTGGCGCGTGCTCGTCTGTGAACAGGGCTTCGAACAGTGTCGCCCGTCTCCGCCGCCGCTGGCGGGTTCGACCGACTTCGACACAGCGGTCGACCGCTTCGGCAACTCGCGACGCTGCTTCCGCGACAGACAACGGGACGTATTCGTCGACACCGGCCGCGACGAGGTCGCTCACCGTCTCGGCGGCGACATCGTCCGCTGGACAGGCGACGACGCCTATCTCGCGCGTGTCGACGGAGCGGAGGAACGAGACGAACGTCTCGTCGTCCGGTACGCCGACCAGAACCAGACAGGCCGGGGGTACCCGCTGGAGTTCTGCCTGAGCCGCAGCCGTCGTCTCGACGGAGCGCGTCTGCGACGAATTTTCGAGGGGTGGGAGGGCGTTCGCGTCCCCCACGACGAGGACACCCTCGGGGGCCAAATTCGGAGCCATCGCCGCGAAGTATGTAGTCAGTGCGGTAGAAACCACCGGGTCGGCTGCGAGTTCGCCGACCGCGTCACTGCCGCAACGCCGTCGTCAGAATCACCACGGCGAGTATCATCAGCGCCAGTGCAGTCAGCGGTTGGCCCTCGGTCGCCACCTGATACACACCGAAGGCGGACCCGGCGGTCAGGATTCCGACGACCGTCGAACCGCCGACGTGCGCGAGTTCTGCACGACTAGTGTCCGCACCGCGGCCGAGTTGCTCGCCGATGCCGATGGCATTCTGGCCGACGTCCCACGCGAGGACGGTACCCGTCGTGCCGACGAGCATGAGTAGTTCGGCGGCCGGAGCGGTTCCGGTCGCCCCGGCGAACACCAGTCCGCCGAAGAGACCGACCGCGCCGATGTGGACCAGTCGGCGCGAACCGAGGACCACGCCGGGGGCGAGGGCGGCCATGCCGATGGCCGCACCGATGACGCCCGCACTGCCGGTGAGGACGGCTGCGAGGGCGGCCAGCGCGCCAGCACCGAGTGCGACGAGTGCGGAGAGGCGGGCTGGTCGACGGTCGATTTCGCCCGGTTTCCGAGCGTCTGTGTCGGTGTCGTTCGCCATCATTGCCACCTCTTGGTGCCGCGGGCCAGCGCATTGGCGAGGTTCTCGTCCGGGTTCCAGTCGAGGACGCGGATGCCGCCAGAGCGCAGGTCGCGGATGCGGGTCTTTCGCTCGGCGCGGGCGACCCGCTGACCGAGCGTCTCGGTGTTCGTCGCGTCCGGACTGACGATGGTCACCTTGTGCCCGTGGGCGTGGATGAGCCGTGCGGCCTTCATCGCGCCGTCGTCGGCCAGCGGCGAGAAGAACACGACCTGTGCGTCACTCGCCAGTCGTTTCCGGAGCGTCCGGACCCCGAGCGTGACGGAGTAGAAGCCCTGTGGCTTCTCGGAGGAGAGCGCCGGATGATGGGCGAACAGTTCTTCGACCTTCGCCCGGTGTTCGTTTCCGAGGCTCGGCCGAAGCCACACCTGCTGGGGCGTGAGCGCCGTGATGCCGACGCGGTCACCGGTCTCCAGCAGCGCGCTGAACACGCGGCCGGCGGCATCGATGCCGAGGTCTGCGGCGTGCAGGCCGTCTTCGTCACGGCGGACGTACGCCTCCTGTCGCAGGTCGAGCAGACACATGACGGTCGCCATGCGCTCTTCTCTGAACAGGAGCGTCGAGAGGTCGCCCGTGCGGGCGTAGCGTTTCCAGTCGACTCGCGAAAGCGGGTCGCCGCGGCGGTACTCACGGGTCGAGTGGAACTCGACGCCGTCGCCGCCGATGTCGGTGTTCACGCGGCCGGTGTACTGCGAAGCCTGCTTGCGCAGGGGCACCGGAATCGTCGCCTGGAGCGACGGGGTACACACCATCTCGTTGTCGGTCCGGAAGCGGGTATGCGTCTCCTCAGACCCGGACCAGCCGCGGATAATCGCTTCACACGTCTTGAACTCGTGGGTGCCACGTTTGGCCGTCAGCGTGTAGCTGAACGAATCGGTCTCGCCCGGCCGAAGGGCGGTTCCCAGCCGAGCCGAGCCGTCCTCGACGGTGAGTTCGTCCGGGACGCCGTCGACGAGGCGGATGTCGGGCAGGATTCGCTCGCCCGTGTTCGTCACCCTGACCGTCACCGTCACCTCGTCGCCGAGGTCCGGCGTCAGGTCATCGATGTCGCGAGTGATACGGAGCGAAGCGTTTGGGGCTTCCGTGATTCGGGCGTAGGCGAGGTAGCCGACGCCGACGACCGCGGACAGCAACAGGGCTGGCTGGCGGCTGATGACGCCTACCGCGCCGGCCACGAGCGTCACCGCGGCGATACCGCGCCAGTGGTTCGTCGACTCGGTCGTCTCCGTGATGACGCGCTGAGAGTGCGTACTTCCGTCGCTCGTCTCGGTATCGGTCGACGCCGTCTCCGCCTGCTCGGTCGTTGCTTCCGGTCTGTCTCGCTGTACCGTCTCACTCATCGGTCGTATTCCTCCGACATACGTGCGACCTCGGCGGCGGCGTGCGTCGCCCACCGGTGGAACTGCGAGCGCGTGGTCCCGCGGATGTCCACCCGCGAGAGCAGCGACGCGCCCTCGACCGACCCGGTGAAGAACGCGGCCGCGTAGGGGTCGTCGGTCCACTCGCCGGTGTCGATGCGACGTCGTGCTTCGGCCAGCGAACAGCCTTGTGTTCTGGCGATGGTCGTCACCGTCACCTTCTCTAATCGTTCACTCACGGACGCCCGACTCTCGGCAGCGCGTCGGCTGCTCCCAGCGGCCCGAAGCAGTTCGTCGAGGTCGTCGCCCGGCGTGGGTAACTCCTGCGAGCGCTCCGGGTCGGGCGTCTCGACCTGTTCGTACGGCGTCTTCAGTCGGGACGACCCGATACGGACGCCCTGCAACAGCGCGATAGCGCCGACGAAGACGAGAATCGTCTCGCTGGCAGACATGTCCGCGGCGATGCCGGGGAACGCGACTAGCGTGAACGCGAGGGCGGCGACCGCGACGCCGACGATGGAGAGGACCGTGCGGAGCTTCATCGACTCTCATCCTCCACGTGGGCCTCGATGCGCCTGAGTGCTTCGACCGCCCGTCGCTCGCGTTCGTCCGTCGCTGCCTCGTCACCATATCGGACCAGTTCGAACAGTTCGGTGAGTTCGGCCACGTCGCCGTGGTCGAATCCGGCGTCGATGGCCGCCCGCTCGAACTCGCGTGGCGTACTCGACTCGGGATGGTCCACCGGGAGGTTGCGAGTCATCTCGACCCACGCCCGGTAGATTTCGTTGTCCACGTCGTCTGCGGACTCGATACGGTCCGCTGCATCGCCCGCAGCGACGGCGACTGCCTGCGCGTCGGTCGGGTCCGGCGCGTCGTCACCGTCCGGGTCGACCCCGAACTCGTCGTCTTCGTCCGCGTCAATGTCGTCCTTCGAGATGGCCCATGCACCCGCAGAGACCACCACCAAGATGCCGACCGCACCGAGGAGCAACAGCAGCGGCGTGGAGGTCGTCGGCAGGTCGCCGTCACCGTCACCGTTGCCGGAGCCCTGCCCACCGCCCGCCTCGGGTGGGTCAGGCGAGCCCTCACGCGAGCCGTTCCGTTCCTGTTCTTGCGGGTTCGGCGTCGGACAGGCGAAGATGAACGGGAGAACGAGAGCTAACACGAGCAGCAACATGAACAGCACTGCCACTGCCACCACGCCGTCGTATCGACGATAGGTTCCGAACGTCGCCGTCGTGACGACTGCGAGGATACCGAACGCCAGCCACGGCGGGAACTCCGTCTCACATTCGGACTTCACGGCGGGCTGTTGCGGTGGCGGCACCGTCGTCTGCCCACCGCCACCCGATGTCGTCACCTCCTGGGTGACGGTCGCCCCCGGTCCACTCTGGGAGGGACCGCTGGAGCCAGAGTTCGTCGTCTCGGAGAGGGTCCCCGCCGCGACAGCGATGGCGAGGACACAGCAGACCGCGACGACGAGCACCCCCAGATTCCTTCGATTCACAGCCAATCTACCTCCAAACGACACTTAGTGTTGCCGAAGTGTCAAGCGATTTTTTGTCCATCACTCACTGCCTGCCCGCGGTTCGTCGGTCCGCGCGTATTCGCTCTCGATAGACCGTAACGCGTCGACTGCACGCGCCTCTACGTCGTCCGTAACGGTCCGGCCGCCGTAGCGAACTTGCTCGAACAAATCGGTTAGTTCACGCACGTCGGCGCGAGCCATCCCGGCGTCGACTGCGGCGCGCTCGAACTCTGCCGGGGTACTCGATTCGGGTGCGGCCACGTCGAGATGGGTGGTCATCTCTCGCCACGCTCGATAGACGGCGTTGTCGACCGGTTCGTCGTTCTCCAGTCGAGTCGCGGCTCGTCCCGCTGCCGCTCCGAGCGCGGCCATGCGCTGTCCCGTCGATTGGTCCGTTTCGACCGGCGCGTACGTCTCGTCTTCGAGGTCTTCGTCGTCCTCGTCCTCGGGGTCTAGCCAGAGCAGGTAGCCGACAGTGGCGAGGACGACGAACCCACCGAACAATAGGAGCAAGAGCGGGAGCTGTGCCCCGATGTTGCCCGGATTCTGGGCGAACCCGAGCGACGAGGAATCGCCCCGAGTAGGTGGCGTCACTTCCGACGGGATGATGGAGAACGGCTCGGGCTCGTTCTGGACGCCACAGTTCGTCAGAAACAGCCAGAGGAGGAACCCCGGCAAGCCGACTGCGCCGATGAGTCCGGTCGCGGCGAGGCTGTCGTGCTTCCGTTCGACGGACAGCCACAGTCCACCGGCGAGAAGCACTACGAGCGCGAAGAACTCTCCGGAGAGCAAGAACGGGAGACAGATGGCGAACGAGAAGGCGAACTCGCCGGGGTCGGTCAGCGGGTCCGCGTTCGCAGAGCCACCCTCACCAGTCCGGCCGGTCGCCGCGTCGTCGTTCGGGTTCACGACAGACGAGCTGCCGCCCCCGGCGGTGTCTGGTTCGACGATGGTCGCGGCGGCGACTGCCAGCGCGACGACACAGAGGGCAGCGAGCGCGAGTTGGACCGTCTTCTCGCGATTCACGGCGACGAGTTAGGGAGGTGGCCACGAGAGTGTTACGCTAACCCACATCGTGACTGTAGTCACGCGACGAGCGGCTTGTGAGCGGTTTCCCACTCGTCAGTCAGCGAAGCCCTTCGCGTCCGACGCGACAGTGTCGATGGGCATGGCCATCGGTTCACAGACCAGCCTGGAAAACTCCCCCGACCCCGGGAACGGTCAGAACTTCGTGCGACGGGTGAGGAACACGTCGCCGTCGTTCTCGACGACGTGCTCGCGGTTGCGGCGCGTCAGCCGCTGAGCGATGCGTGGATTCCGCCGGATGGTGTCTTTGTCGACTCGACGGACGCCCATCTCGGCCAGTTTCTCGTCCGAGAGCGGTTTGAGTGAACTCGGCTGAGTCTCGGGCGCTTCGACCGTGACCGTGACCGAGGTGTTCGTCTCTCCTGCCGTGTCGTACACCGCCGGTTCGTTCTTGACGGTCACCTCCATCTCTGAACTCTGATTCATGTCTGCACGGTACTTGGTGTACGTCGTCGCCTTGGACTTCCACGGACCGTCGGGGAGGGGGTTCTCCTCACCGTCGTCGTAGAACCACTGTCGGGTGATGGAATCGGTGCTATCGAAGTTCTCGCTGACTCCGGTCGCTACCTTGTCGAGGTAACTCCACGTCGCTTGGCCAGTCCCGACGTAGGGGACGAATCCAGCACCGTACTCTACCGTGTCGAACGCGAAGTCGTCCCAGCCGTAGGTGTCGTCACCGTCGGTGAATCCCTTCGCCCCTAGCCACCCGTCGAGGACGTTCTGCTGGAAAACGATGTCCGACGATTCGGTGTACTCACACACCGTCTCCTGCCCTCTGATGTAGTCGATGTAGCCCGAGAGTGGGTGGTCAGCCGTCGCCTTCGTGCTGACGAACGAGGAAGTGGTCACCCACATCTGCCACGTGTCGGTGTTGCCACCCGTAGCCTGTGCTTCGCTCACTCGAACGACCGTGTCGTGGCTCGTCTCGTAGTCTCCGGGGAACGACGTCGCAGTGTCACTGTCGTGGGATTCCAGCGGATACTGTGGGTACTGGCCTGGGCACTCGTACGGCGAGCACTCGGGCGCTGCTCCGGCGGACCCGACCCCACCGGCGAGGAGCGTCGCGCCAGCCGCGCCGAGTCGTTTGAGAACCGTGCGTCGTTGCGTTCTATTGCCATCCGACATGATGCAAATCGATACATAATAGCCAATGGTAAATTTCTTTGGTAATTTGTGGTGGAACGTAATAGTGTGCCCGGGACAGTCCCTGCGGGACGGAACGTTCCACACGATGCGGAATCCCACGACACTGTTCGAATATGTGTTTCTTTCGCCCGAGAACAGAGACGCTGTCCAGTCACTTTGGCGAGGGCTCGTACCCCTCGCCGACGCGAAGCGTCAGCCCCTTCGGCAGAATCGAGAACGCGAGCGTTTCGTACTCGCCGAGTTCCCCGTCACGACTGAACCGAATCGGGCCTTCTTGCCCGGCGACTCGAATCTCGTTCGCCTGAATGTGGGTGACTCCGGGCGTCTCACGACCGAGGAGGCGGTGACTGACGGCTTCAGTCACGAGCGAACTCGTCGGCATCTGTTCGACGATGGCCACGTCGAACAGGCCGTCTTCCATGTCGCCCTGTCCGCCCTGTTCGACGAACTTTCGGGCGTTGCCGACGAGCAGACACATCGCTTCACCCTCCCACGTCTCCGCATCGGTGTCACCCTGTGCGTCGAGGCGGATGCGGAGCCCGTCGAACTCCAGTGCTTCCTGGACGCCCGTGACGAGGAACGCGAGCGTGCCGAAGCGCTTTTTCAGGTCACTCGTCGCGGCGACGCTCGCGTCGGCCGGGAGTCCGGCGATACACGAGACGATGAAGGGTTCGTCGCCGGCCATCCCGACGTCGACCTGCCGTTTCTCGCCGGTGTCGGCGACCTCGACGCCCTCCTGGAGCGTCTCGACGCCGATGTTCGTCGCGAGGATGTTCGCAGTCCCGACGGGTATCACACTCAGGACCACCTCCGAGAGGTGGTTGGCTTCGTGGAGCCCTCGCAAGACTTCGTTGATCGTTCCGTCACCGCCACAGACCGCGAGCTGGGAGACATCGTCTTCGCCAGCTTCGCGGCCCAGTCTGACGGCGTCTTCTGGGCCTGTCGTCTCCACGACTTCGAACCCGCGGGCGCGGAGTAATCGAGTCACGTATTCGCCGTGGTCGCCCGTGCCACTCACGGGATTGACGATGGCCCGGCGTGAACCGACCTGCATACTGCACCCGACGCGCGTCCCGGACTTAGGTCGTTCGTGTCATTCCCGTCTCACAGGTTCGACCGAGTGACGACTCATGTGCCGCTTCGAGCGATGAAACGTCGACCCATCGCCTCAGTGCCGATTGCTGCCGCCGACTCGACAGCGACGGCGCGTGCGCTGTCGCGGCTCGCGACACCGATGGGCCAACCGCCTACAGGCCCCAGACACTCTACAACAGCCTCGTAATCGAACACTTCTCGCCGAGTGACGTTCGTTTCAACGAACGTGTATTTAGAGTAGCCCAAAGTCCGAAGACACGCGATAACCGCGGTTTCGTAGCGACGAGCGTGGCTCTTTCGACCGTCAGCGTCCGTCGAGTACTCCGGGCGTTCCGAACCGTCCCGCGACCACACTGGCCATCTCAAACACATCATCCGCGGCTATTAGGCAGGATAACTAACCCCTACCCGAACCCTGTAGGGAGCATGGGACAGATGTCAGGTGTCGGATTCGCGACACGGGTGACGACCCACTGGCACGAACACGAGCGGCCGGTCAGTGGAACTGGACCGGTGAAACACGGAGCCGGACAGACGACACGCGAAGTCGGTCCAGCGACAGTCGGGCGGAGGCCGTAGGATGGTCGGTGTCTACGGCGTTCTCGGGGACGACCCGGGCGCGGTCGAGGCGATGGCGACGAATCACGGCAGCACGGACGCAGTGACGGCGTCGTACATCGACGACGTGTTCGGCCTCGTCCTCACGGATTTTCCGACACAGGGCGGAGCCGGCTCGGTCGAACTCGACGACGGGACGCTTCTCTGGGTTCTCGGCGATGTGTATGGCCACGAGACACTCGACGGCTACGTTCCGCGGCCGGCCGGGACGGACAGTACGACGTTTCTCTCGACACGCTACGACGGCGACAGTGCCTTCGGTAGCGGCCTGAACGGCGGTTTCCTCGCGATTCTGTACGACCCGGACGAGGGGACAGTCGACCTCGTCACCGACCGACTCGCCACCAGACCGGGCTACTACACACAGACCGACGGCGATGGTGTCGCGTTCGCGACGCAACTCCAGCGACTGCCACACCACCCCGGGGTCGAGGCAGCGTACGACCCTGCCGGATTCGCCGAGTTCCTCGCGTTCAGGCACACGTTCGGGACGCTCACGCCACTCGCAGGCGTCACCGAGACGCAACCGGGCGCGGTCACCACGCTCTCTGCGGCCGATGGCTCGGTCGAGTACGAGAGTTACTGGACTCCACGACGGCGGCCCGTGAGCGCGGGCGTGGAGTACTTCGTCGACGAGTTCGAGCGCCGGATGAACGCCATCGTCGCAGAGTGGGTGCAAGACGAACTGTCGTACGGCGTGTTGCTCAGCGGCGGAAGCGATTCACGACTCATCCTCGCCGCCCTCGACGGCCACGACGACCTCACCGGCTTCCACATCGCCGGCTGGCCGAGTCGCGAGACGCGCGTCGCCCGGCGCGTGGCCCACACTGCCGGAGCCGATTTCGAGTTCCTCCGGCGTGATTCGGGCTACTACCAGCGACTGTTCCAGTCCAACGGCCCGCTGTCGAACTTCGACGGCTGGTTCGTGCAGGGGTACGTCACCGACTTCGCCGACCAACTCTCCGAAGTCGACGTGCTCATCTCCGGCCTGTACGCCGACACGCTGTTCAAAGGGCGGACGATGCCGACCCGGTCGGTCACGGCCGGGCCGTTCGGCCCCATCGGCACGCCTATCCACGAACCGATAACCGACGTGGTCTCGTTCCGTGACCAGCTCTCGGCCGACGTGCCCGCGTACGTAGAAGACTTGCCGGACGTCGACTCGCTGCTCCGCCAGCGCATCCGCTGGGACGACGACACTGTGGTCCATCACGGTGTCGAGTACCCCAGCGTCGACGAACTCGTGGTCTGCAGTCCGTTCTACCCCCTGTCGAACGATACGGAACTCATCTTCTCGAACAGCCTCATGCAGATTCGGCCGTACCGGTCACCGTTCCTCGACAACCGGATGCTCGACCTGCACCTCCAGTTGCCCACCGACGTGGCACTACGCGAGAACATCATCGACCGGGCGCTTTCGCGACTCTCGCCCGAACTCGGGTCGATTCCACACGCCGGGACGCGCGTCCCGCCGAACCAGCACCGGCTGGTCAGCTACGCCGGCCGACTCGGCACCGAGTTGCTCGACAAGTACGTCTCACCACCGACCACGCCGAAACCACACCAGACGAACGGTCCGTGGCCCGACCGCGGCACACTCCTTCGGACGACGGACTTCGCCGAAGACACGGTAGAGGCCGGGAACGCCTTGCTCGACGGGCACCCACACATCGACGAGGGCCGCACCAAAGCCACGCTTCGCTCGCACTTCGACGGCGCCGACGAGACAGGACCAATCCTCTCCCTGCTGACCGTCCTCAGTATGCCTGTCACCCGTGACGTCGTCGCGAGCGCCGGCAGTGACCGCCGCCAGACGTCGTCGGTGCCGACGTTCGACCACCCGAGTGAGGAGTGTTGAACGCACGGCCGACTTTCAGACTGGGAAGCATTCGGTCCCTAAACGCCAAAGAACAGACAGATTCAGTAGAGAATTAGTGCTCGCGTATCGTTTCGGCCACGGTCCGAGTCGTCGCCAGTTCGGTCGACGTCTCGTCTGATTCCACGACGATAGCTGTCTCGTCCTGGAGACGGACGAACTCGTCGGCGAGGCCACGGGTCCGTGAGTCCGCCGCTAGCTCCTCCTCCGAGTAGTTTTCACCGAGAATCTCGAACTTCGACCCGATGGCGAACGCCTGTCTGGTCGGTTCGTCGTAGCAGTTCCGGTCGACCAGTGACGCGACTGCTTCGACGACGGGATCGCGCCGGACCGGCTTGCGGAGGTACATATCCAGCGGGAGGTCGGCGATGTCGAGTTCTGGATCGACCGCAGTCATCATCGCCACTGGCACCGTCGCGCCGCGTTCGCGGAGTCGTGTCAACGTTTCGTCGCCGGACATCGTCGGCATCCGTCTGTCGAGGAGGACGACGTCGATGTGGGGGCCGTAGGCGTCGAGGGCCTCTTCCCCGTTGTGCGCCATCTCGACTGTGTACTCTTCCTGCAACCAGAGTGAGATAGTGACCGCGAGGTCTTCGTCGTCGTCGACGACGAGAATCACGGTGTCCTCGGACCCGGCAGCCGATGACGGTACGTCGGTGCCACCGTCAGTGGCGAGTGCACGGTCCGCCGGACGGGTCTCCGAACACATTGACCCGAAATTCGGTGTCCCGATACATAAGAATTGGTCTCTGACTTGACAGCGGACCGCAGTTACGCGGTCAGCACGACCGACTCGTTGCCGCCCGTGTCCTCTTCCTGTTCGTACTCGATGGTGCCGGTCCAGGAGCCGTAGACGTCGTCGTACGTCTTGTCCTGGTCCATGAGCAGCACTTCGATGTCGAGTTCGCCGTCGTCGAACTGCTTCAGGCCGCCGGGATGAACGTCGACGGTGTAGGTCATCTCCTCGCTGAAGTCGGTGTAGTCCGAGCGTTCGACGAGTTCGCCGTTGACACGGACGAGGATGAACGGCTCACCCTTCGCGTCGCCTTTGTCCGGCGGGTCGATGTGCATCCACGAGGTGTTACCCGACACTTTCACGCTGAACGCGGAGACCGCACCGTCACCGTCCTCGTCGACCTTGTTCAGGATTTCCACATTGTCGATGTGGTTGGGGCGGCTCTCGTTGGTCTGGAAGGGCCGATTCGGCTGGATGGGTTCCTGATACGGCTGCGTCGTCGGCACGGCCGTCGTCGTCTCGGGGAACGTCGTCACCGCTTCGTCGGTTCCCGTCGGCGTCCCGTCACCGGTCGTCGCGGTCGGTGGCGACGTTGCCGTGGGTTCTTCCGTGGCGTCAGTCGGCGCGTCGGTCGGCGATTCAGACGTCTGGTCACCACCACCACCGATGCCGCCGAGACACCCGGCGAGTAACACTATCAGGGCGATTGCAGCTACGAAGGACCTAGTTCGCATACGAAGAGACATGTGGGGAAGCGTGTTGATTCTGGGCCCAATGTATCGTGGCTTCCGCCGAACTTGCCGCGTTCTCGGGTAATGGCGGATAAACCCTGTCCCGAACGACTGTATCGTCGAGTTACCAGTGAACGGGCGGTCGTTCTGCGGCCACTCGGATGCTTCAAACGCCCGTTTTACACTTGATACACTGCTTATACGTCCACCGCCTAGAGACAGTCGATGACACGACGATTTAGATTCGCCCTCACACTACTCCTCGCCGTCTCGCTGGCGGTGGCCATCGGCGGTTCGACCGTCGCCGCGAGCGACGGAGAGACCGCCGTCGGCATCTGTCTGGTTGGAGTCGACAGTCCGTGCAACGGTGCCGCCGACGAGGCGGATGACCGCTCGGACGACGAACCCGACGCCAAGCCCCCAGAAGACACGGTCTTCCCACCCGACCCTGACGGTGACCCCGCGGTCGCGCGCCCGGTCGACCCTGAGCCGAACTGGCGCGAGCCTGGTGAGCCCATCAATGACTTCCGCGACGACGTACCCCTGATGAACCAGTCTGGGCTCGTCGAGGAGCGGCCGGTCCCCGAACCGATGCCGCCCGAGCGAGAGTCCCCGCGAGAGCACCCGGAGGAGAAACCACGCCCCTCCGGTGGCGACGTCATCTACTGCATCCGGGCACCCTGTGAACTCCCCCCAGAAACCGAGCCGTCGGTCGACGGTGACGTCGTGGTCGACAGCGAGGAACCGGTCTTGCTTCCCTACGGTGACGATACCATCGACTTCGTCGACGGCGGTCCCGGTATCGCCGCCGACCACGGCGTGAGTATGGTCGCCGGCGAATCGAACGTCGTGTCATCAGCATCGCCCGGCGCAGCCACGCCCGAACACGCAGCGAGCGATATCGTCTGGAGTTGGAGTCTGCCCTCCGCCCTCTCGAGCCTGCTCGCGCCGCTGCTCGCCATCCGCCTGTTCCCCGGTCTGTTCTGAGGAACCGGCGGGCTGCCAACTTTCGGCGGTCTGCTAACTGCCACGTTTCAGCCCCAATCCCCCTGACGCCCACCCTCTCCGATTTCACACGCCCCCACCACCCTCGGCGTTCCCTCACCCCAGCGACACGCCGATAGCCACACAGGCCCTCTGTACAACACTCACGATGAGCCGGATATTCCCGATAAAACGACCCGTCGAACACGCACCCGACGGGTCCAAACTGGTCGGTCTCACCGACGAGACCGCCGACGAGGTGTTCGCAACGCTGTCGAGTGCGACGGCGCGAACCATCCTCGAAGCACTGTACGACGAGCCACGCACGCCATCGGACCTGAAGGAGGTGACCGGCACGACGCTCCAGAACGTCCACTATCACCTCACGAACATGGAGAACGCCGGTCTCATCGAGGTCGTCGACACGTGGTACTCCGAGAAGGGCGCGTCGATGAACGTCTACGCGCCGTGTGCCCGCGCCGTCCTCGTGATGGCCAGTAGCCGCGACGACCGGTCGTTGCTCCGTGACCTACTCGCCCGAGTCTTCGCCGTGGTTCTCCTGCTCGGTCTCGTGAGCGTCGCCCTCGGCCAGTACCTCGACTCGCTCGTACAGACGGCGGCAGTCCGCAGTGCAGCCCCCGAATCTGCCGTCGGGTTCGCCGCGTCGGACAGCGGACAGGCGGCAGCGACCGGCGCGACCACCGTCCCACCAGAACTGGTGTTCTTCGCGGGTGGCCTACTCGCGCTGGTGCTGTTCGTCGCCGTCACCCGCGTCCGCAGCAGCCTTCGCTGACGAGACGACGTTTCTCTCTTCGTCGACAACTGGTACACGAACGAGGCGACCGAGCGACCGAGCGCCTCAGTCGACGACCGGACACCCGTCTGCGTCGGTGATGCTGGCTCCGTGTGTGTCGTTTCCATCGGGGCTGGTCGTTCCGGACCCGTCGTTTTTCGACCCGGTCCCGTCACCGCCGGTCCCCGACTGGGCGCGAGCGACGGTCAGCACTTCGAGCACGCTGGAGTAGTAGTATCCGGGCTTTTTGCCGCCGGCGACGGTGTAGATGCGACCGTCGACGGCGTCCGTACCGAGACCGTGGCGTGCAGTCGGCAACCGTGGATACGTCGTCCAGCTATCGGTCGCCGGGTCGTACGCTTCCACTTCGGGGTTCGTGCCTCCGGGGCTCTCACCACCGAAGACGAACACCTGCCCGTCGACGACGCTCGCGTCGAGACCGCCGCGAGCGGTGGGCATCGGACTCACAGTCGTCCACTCGCCCGTCTTCGGGCTGAAGGCTTCGGCGGTGGCGACGTTGGTGGAGAGCCCACTCTGTCGACCGCCCACCGCGTAGAGCGTCCCGCCAGTGGCAGCCACTGCGAGATGTTCTCGCGGGGTGGGGAGATCGGGACCGCTCGACCACTCGTCGGCGACCGGGTCGTACACGTCGAGTGCCGTTTTGAGGCCGCCACTCCCGTTGCCACCGGTCACGTAGATTCGGCCGTCGATGACGCCGGCACCTAACGCCCCGCGCCGGTCCGGCATCGCTGTCCGGCTCGACCACTCGCTCCCGTCGAAGGCGAACACCGAGTCGACCGCGTCCCACTCGTTCGTGTAGCCACCGATGACGTAGAGCGTCCCGTCGACGACGGCGACGGAGGTGTGATGTAATCCTTGCGGCAGTGGCGGTGCGGCGTGCCACTTGCGGGCGTCGAGGTCGAAGCCGACGACGTGGTCCGTCGCGGTCCGTTTCCCGTCTAAGAACCCGCCGACGACGAAGAGCGTCCCGTCGAGGACTTTCGCCTTCACTTCTGTCCGCGTGTCGGGCATCGGCGGTGCGGTCGACCACGGTCCAGAAGCAGGGACGTTGGGCGTCGAGTCGCCGAATCTGAGGAGGTCAGTAGCGACGTCGGGGACCATCTCGAACACACTCGCCAGTCCCGCCCCAGTACCGACTGCAGCGGCCGCACCGACGAGGACGGCCCTGCGAGAAGTCGCATCCTCGCTGGCCACGTCCTCGCTGTTCTCGTCTGGAGGCATCGCCAGCCACTTCGGCCAGTAAGCTGATAAGAATGTGCTCGTTACCGAGGTAATCGACACCTACTGGTGCAATAGAGGTGGGAAAGACGATAATCGGAGAACATACAGGTTACCGGGCCGCTGGATGGGAGTACGGTCAGGATACCCCATCGAGGCGTCCCGGTTTCGCGCCCTCCACTGGCGTTTCGTCGCTCTGCGAGTTACTCGTGGGCCATGATGTTGCCGAGTTCTGCCTCGTCGTGCGCCTGCTCGTCGGCGAAGAGGTCGCCACTGACGTCCACAGTTACCCGCGTTATCTCACCGGTGAACTCGAAGGGTGCTTCGTACTGCGAACTGACTGCGTTGCGGTGGTCGCGCCCGCAACTCAGGCCGCCGCCGAGCGCCATCAAGAGCGGGATCGTGACGGGAATATCGCCCTCACCGACCTGCTCGTCGTCGACGAACAGACGGACCGTTGCGGGGACGCCCTTCCCGTTCGATACGTCCGGCTCACCGGTCGCCTCGAACTCCATCTTGAGGGTCACTTCCCCTTCTGGAATCGGTTCCTCCGAGACGACCTCGTACTCCTCGGCTCCGACGTAATTGTGGACGAAGTGTAGGTGCTCGTCTTTGACGAACAGGGTGTACCCGCCACAGTTGCTGCCGTGTGCGAGGAGGGCCCCCTCGGCTCCGCCTTTCGGAATCACGACATCGGCGGTAATCGTGTGAGACCGGTTCAACACCCGAACGGCGGCCTCTGACGGGACGCCCTGTTTGCCCGGGTAGTAGACGTAGCTATCACGGGGTTTGGCTATCTGTGGGCGCTCGTCAGCGAAGCGTTCCGTTCCGCGTCCGTCCAGCGGTAAGACGTTGTACCTGCCTGCCTCGGTCCACCAGAGTTGAGCGAGTTCGAGGACCTTCTCGGGATACTCGTCTGCCACGTCGTGTGCCTCGGAGAAGTCCTCGGCGAGGTGGTACAGTTCCCAGTTCGCGTCTTCCAGCGTCGTCGCCGAGAGGTCTGCAGCCGTGATGTGCGTGCCGAACGGCCACGGACTCACCGCACGCCAGCCGTCGTGGTAGATGGCCCGCTGGGCGAACATCTCGAAGTACTGGATGTGGTGTCGCTCCGGCGCGTCCGGGTGCTGGAAGGTGTAGGCGAAGCTGGTCCCCTCGATGGGGGACTGCGCGACGCCGCGAATCTCCGCTGGCGATTCGAGGTTCAGGGCTTCCAGCACCGTCGGGACGAGGTCGATGGCGTGGACGAACTGCGTGCGCTTCTCGCCACGGGCCGCGATGCCCAGCGGCCACGAGACGATGAGCGGGTCGGACGCGCCACCACGGTACACCTCGCGCTTCCAGCGCTGGAACGGCGTGTCGCCGGCCCAGGCCCAGCCCCACGGGTAGTGGTTGAAGAACTTCGGGCCGCCGAGGTCGTCGATGGCCGCGAGGTTCTCCTCGAGGTCCTCGGGAACGTTGTTGAAGAATCGACTCTCGTTGACCGACCCTTCGTGGCCGCCCTCCGCGCTCGCCCCGTTGTCGGAGACGAGCAGGACGAGCGTGTTGTCGAGTTCACCGAGTTCGTCGATGAAGTCGAGGATGCGGCCGATGTGGTGGTCCGTGTGTGACAGGAACCCGGCGTACACCTCCATCATCCGCGCGTAGAGCCGATGCTCCTCGTCGGAGAGGCTGTCCCACGCTTTGACGTCGGGGTTCTGCGGCGAGAGGTCGGTGTCCTCGGGAATCACACCCATCTCCTTTTGCCGGGCCAGAACCGCTTCCCGAGCCTCGTCCCACCCCATGTCGAACTTGCCGGCGTACTTGTCTGCCCACTCTGTCGGCACCTGATGCGGTGCGTGACACGCACCGGGTGCGAAGTAGAGGAAGAAGGGCTTGTCCGGCGCGACGGCGTGCGTGTCGGTGATACACTCGATGGCCTTGTCCGCGAGGTCTTCGGTCAGGTGGTAGCCCTCCTCGACCGACTTCGGCTGCGTGACCTGCTCGTTGTTCGAGACGAGGTCCGGCGTGTACTGGTCCGTATCCCCCCCGAGGAAACCGTAGTACCGTTCGAACCCGCGCCCGAGCGGCCACCGGTCGAACGGCCCTGCCGCGCTGGTCTGCTCGGACGGTGTCAGGTGCCACTTCCCGACCGCGAAGGTGTTGTAGCCCTGTTCGACCAGCATCTCCGAGAGGAACCCGCTCTCGAACGGGATGCTCCCGTTGTACCCCGGGAACCCGGTCGATATCTCGGTGATACCGGCCATGGCGTTCGAGTGGTGGTTTCGCCCGGTCAGCAGACACGACCGCGTCGGCGAACAGAGCGCCGTCGTGTGGAATTTCGTGAACTGTAAGCCGTTCTCGGCGAGTCGGTCGATGTTCGGTGTCTCGACGAGTCCGCCGAAACAGCCGAGGTGTCCGAAGCCGACGTCGTCCAGGACGACGTACATCACGTTCGGAGCGCCATCTGGTGCCCGGGTCGGTTCCGGCCACCACGGTTCAGACTCGTCGTACGTGCGTCCGATTCTCCCGCCGAAGTCGTGCGGTGTCGTCATGGTTTTCCCCCCTCTGTGGGTGTGGTACAGGTAGGCGCGGGAGTGGCTTAGGGAAATCCTGCGAACGAGTATGATGTGGAACAGACTAGTCGAGTGAACACTGTCGGAGGTATCGACTCAGTCTGCTGTTTCTCTGGAGGACGATACTGGTGCAAAATCTGGAAGGAACGCGTCGTCAGCACGACTCACTCTCGCACCGGCAGGTCGAATCCGTGTTCGTCGCCGTCCACACGACACCCACCGAACGGCGGTGGTCTCACTTCGACCGTTCCACTCTCGGTGGCGGTGAGACCCAATACGCGTCGAGGTCGTCGCGTGCTTCGTCCCACTTCACGACTGCCTCGGGACCCCTGTAGCTGAACCGTCGGAACGCCTGCCGGTCGGCGTCGACGCGTCGTGCACCATCGTCGTAGTCGACCGAAATGACGCCAGAGCGTCGGCGCTGAAGGGTGAGAGCGAAGTCGCCGCGAACTTCGAGGCGGGCCGGCTCTCGGCGAGTTCGAACTGCGATGAACGCGTTCTCGTACCGTAGTTCGTCGTCGTCTTCCTCGAACCGCGACCGGAGTCCGGTTCTGTCGACGACGTAGAAGTCGTCATCTGTGCCTGTGAGAGTGAAGATGTACTCTTCCGGTTTCTCCTCGTCTTCTTCTTCCTTTTCTTCCTCCTTCTTCTCGTGCTCCTCTTTTTCCTCGTCCTGCTTTTCGTCGTCTTCTCTCTCCTTCTCCCCCTCGTCTTCTTCCTCCTTCTCGTCGCCCTCCTTGTCCTCTCTTTCCTCTTCGCTGTCCTCCCTCTCCTCCTCCTTCGTTCCACGCGCGGACCTACTGGTCGCTCTCGACCGCGGCACACCGTCGCGTCGCTCGGTACCAGAGCAGTTCACGCCGTCGTCTCCTGCTGAGCCATCAGTGTTCGTCGAACTGCCCCCGCGTCGTTGGCCGTCTCTCGCCGGCCACGGCCCGTTCTCCCGAGAACTGCTGTCAGACTGCTCCGAAGACTTCTCGTCGTCCTCGTCTTCCTCTTCGTCC
>NZ_JBPJZC010000003.1:0-974059 GCF_051207395.1 Haloarchaeobius caseinilyticus
CCTCTTCTTCCTCTTCGTCCTCTTCGTCCTCTTCTTCCTCTTCGTCCTCTTCGTCCTCTTCTTCCTCTTCGTCCTCTTCGTCCTCTTCTTCCTCTTCGTCCTCTTCGTCCTCTTCTTCCTCTTCGTCCTCTTCGTCCTCTTCTTCCTCCTCAGGGAACGTCGCCGTGAACTCGAACTCGTCTTCGAACCCCCAGGCGAGTTCGTAGGTGATGCCGCGGACAGTCGTCTCCAGGTCGAAGGTGTCTCCGGCCGCCGGAACCTCGCCGACGTCGACGTCGAAGCTCAGCACGCCGTCGTCCATCGACACGGAGTTCGAACCGGTCGAGAATTTGTGCCGCCCGAATTCGAGCGAAATGTCCCCGCCGGGCTCGACCTCGTAGCTGAGGTAGTCGCCTCGTTCTGGACGCTTCAGTTGCGCATCGGCGACCACCGAGTCGACACGATTACGACCGAACAACAGCGTCGGCTCGGTGGCGACGGCGAGGCCGCCAGCCAAGGAGACGACGCCTGCCGCTGCCGTGCCAATCGACCCGAGGAACCGCCGTCTGGTCGAATCGGTCATCGAATCTCTCCGCCCGAACAGAGGTGATTTGTCGGCTTTAGTGATAGCTCACCGCGCGGTTCGCAACGGGGCAGTTCGGCGGGAACTACCCAGTCACCGACGCCGGGCTGTCGTCACAGGAGGACCAGCACGATTGCGTACGCTGCCGCTCCCACGCTGAACGCGAAGAACTTACTCTCCTCGACACTCGGCACCTCGTCTTTGACGACGTTGAACACGATACTCCCGGCGAGGAACGCGAACAGGACCGCGACGAGTAGTTCGTTCACCTTTAGCACCAGTGCGATCAGCGCGCCTGCGAGAACCGCGCCAGCGAGGACCCAGCGACCGAAGTCGACGTACAGGTCGCCGTGATGCCGGCGGAGGCTAGCGTCGTTCACCAAGAAGTGAAACGCCATCGCGAGTGCGTACAGGGTCAGGTTCGCGAGTCCAGGCCGCTCCTGATAGACGAGCAGATAGCCGATGAGGACGTTGTACGCGCCGAACGTCGCGACGTGGCCGTAGAAGACGAGGGGTGACTCTTCGGGTTCCTCGCGGCGCTCCTGCGCGACGAACACTTCGACGCCGTAGAAGACGACGAAGCCGAGGAGGGCGAAGAGGGTGACGAACTTCTCGAGGAAGAATCCGCGGTCGGCGACTTCCAAGACGATCTCCGAGACTTCGGGGAACAGGAGGACGAACACGTAGGCGACGGATGCACCGCCTGCTGCCGAAAGCCATCGCTGGCGCGACCGGTCCGTCCCGAACGGGACAGCCCCGGCGAACACGTGAACCACCGCGAGCAGGGACGCGAAGACCAGGCCGGCGACCGTCAGTTCGGTCGTGCCACTGGCCTCGGTGAGGAACTCGACGAACACAGCTCTAGAGAGGCACTGGAGCGCCCTAAGTCGAACCAGGCTCAATGACCGTGTCCACTACCCGGTACTCAGGCACTCCACCGAGCGTCGAGCCACGTTGCGAGGTCCGCGACGACTTCGGGGGCGACGTGACCGGGTTCTGCGTACTCGGTGGGCGACGGCTGTCCCTCGCCGGACACGAACAGGTGATTCAGGCCGTCGTAGGTCCGGAAGGTCACGTCCGACTGTCCGGCAAGTTCGTCTTGCCACTGCTGCATGTCGGTCTCCGTGACCTGATAGTCACGACTCCCGCGGGCGACGAATATCGGCACGGACAGGTCGCGAGCGGTGGCGAAGGCGTCGTACTCGCGCAGACTCTCCCAGTAGGCTCGGCCGCCGCCGAGGACCGTCTCGCCGTCACCGATGTCGAGGGCTTCGACGCGTTCCACGGCGGCTTCGACGGCGTCCAGTTGCGCCTGCTCCTCGTCGCTGACCGACCCATCGAGTTCGGCGATGTAGCGGGTCTGTTCGAGGACGAGGTCGTGGAGCGGTCGCCCCGGCGGCGCGAGCAGCACGACACCAGCGACGCCCTCGGCGCGGGTCGCGACTCGCGGGGCGAGTTTCGCGCCGAGACTGTGCCCGACCACGACCGTTTGCCCGTCGTCAGTGCCGGGTGCGGTTCGAAGTCGGTCGATGGCGGCGACCGCATCGTCCGTGTACTCGTCGTCGATGGTCAGCGTCGCGGGGTCGACCTGACAGACTGCCGTCCGCTTGTCGTACCGGAGCGACGCCGAGCCGTCGGTCGCCAGCCCGTACGCGAGGTCTCGATACGGTTTGTTCGGGCCGACGGTGCCGTCCCGGTCGGTCGGGCCGGAGCCGCCGAGGAGGACGAGACTCGGTGGGCCGTCCCCGTCGGTTTCCAGCGCGCTCTTCGGGACCGTCACCTCACCGGGGAGCACGCAGTCACCGGGGCCGTCGACCTCGACTGTGGTCGTCGAAATCGCGTCCATATCGACGTACTCGGGTGGCGTCCACTCCGTGTCCGCGACGGAGACGAACTGGAGACCCGCGATTTTGGCCTGGTCGTCGAACACCAGCCGGAGGCCTTGCAGCCCCTGCGCGAAGCGGAGTCTGACGACGACCGCCCGGTACTCCTGGACGGTCGACTCTTCGAGGCCGTCGATGCCGACGAAGGCACCGGACTCCTGCTGGAGGTTCGCCCACAACTGCCCAAGTGCAGCCGGGTCGAGCTGTGCGGCGACCTGTGGCGTGAACTGTTCCGCGGCAGCCTCGTTCTTGCCGGCGGACCACTGCTCGACGAATTGCCGAGCGGCTTCGGTTACGTCTCCAGCAGGCTGGTCGGTCGTCTCCGTCGCTGTGTCAGTCGACGTTCCGGTGGCGGTCGTCGTGGGCACGCCACTGGTCGTCGACGACGCTGTCGTGTCGTCACCGCCCGAGTTACAGCCAGCGAGACCGACCGCGGCCGCCACCCCGAGCGAGCGCAGGAGGGTTCGGCGAGTCCGCCGACCGGGTCTGTCCGTCATGGTGCTATCCCCACGTCGGCGAGTTTCGTTGACATACGTGGTCGTCGGTTTCGGGGTGAGAAAAGTCGTTCCTGTAATTCGATACAGTAGCACGCCGACCGGGGCAGGGCAACCCGTTCGTCGGTAGCCGACGGACCGATTTCCGCAAGCGGTCGACCGACCGAGTCACGTTTTTCACCGCCGTTGTCCATGGTCGAATATGGACGAGACGGACGCCGAGTCGACTGTCGCGGCACTGGCCGACGAGACACGGCTGTCGGTGTTGCGTGTCCTCGCGGCCAACCAGCGAGAGACACCCGCCGACCCGGCGGTCGGCTTCGCGGACCTGCGGCGAACAGTCGGGTTCGAAGATTCGGGCAACTTCTCGTACCACCTCGACAAACTGCTCGGACAGTACGTCCACAAGACGGCAGAAGGGTACTGCCTCACCCACGCGGGACAGAGCGTCGCGAGCGCGGTCCAGTCCGGCGTGTTGGCCTCGGAGGAACCTCGCGCCGTCGAAACCGGCTACGAGTGCCCGGTTTGTGCGTCGCCCATCGTCGCCCGTGGCACGACCGGCGGTGTCGCGTTCACCTGCGACGATGGCCACGGGTTACAGGAACTGGGTATCCCACCATCGGCGCTCGACCGTGGCGTCGACGTGGTCTTGCGCCAGGCGTCACGGAAGGTACTGTACCAACTGACCTCCGTCGCAGACGACACCTGTCCCGAGTGCGTCGGCGACTTCCAGTGGACGACCGTCTCGCTCCCCGACGAAATCCGTGAGAGTGCCGGGAGGGCGGTGCTCCGTGCCGGTTGTAGACGGTGTGGGATAGTGTACAGTTCGCCAGTCGAAGTGTGGGTCCTCGTCGACGAGGCAGTCAGGAGACGGCTCCGTTCGGCCGGCATCGTCGTCGCCGACCACCCACCGTGGGAGTTCCCCTCGCTGGCGAGTGACACCGAACGCATCGACGGCGAACCGTCCCGGTACCGCATCACCTTCGTTGGTGACGAGTCGGTAACGGTCGAACTCGACGAAACGGCCACCGTGACAGCCATCGAGTAAGCGCCGGCGGCTCATCGGCGGCTCATCGGCGGTGGGCACCCCCGAAACGTACTTTCGGCTGGTTCACGCCCGTACGCGCCAGTGTCGACACTACCCAGCCCTCCGAGATGTGCTATCTACTGAGGTAACATTTCCATGAGTGAGACAGCTATGGCAGGAGTATCGCGGCGACAGTATTTGATGGCAGTTGGTGGTGGAGCAGCAGCGTTGTCCGTCGGGTTCGTCGGTGGGACTGTCGGGACGCGGGTCGTCGGCGACCTCGGCCAATCGAGTTCGAACGTGCCACAGTACGGGGGTGGGTTACGGCTGGACTACGAGCGCAAGCCAAACGGCGACATCGAGTTCGACGACCCGGTGTCGGGGACCCACTTCGAGACGAAGGGCGACGACGTGGAGTACGACGACCCGTTCACTCGCTCGCGTGAGCGCCCGAACGAAGGCATCTACGAACTGGAAATCGTCGGCCGTCCCGGAAGCTTCGTCCAGTACTTAGACCTCGAACGCAAGGAGGACAAGATCGAGTTCACGCTCGACGTGGGTGACGAGTTCATCGAGGCCGAGTGGGGCGGCGATGAGTACGAACTGTTCGTCGGCGGGCTGCCACTCAAGTTCGAGGCCGACCGTGACGACGTGGAGTACCGCGGTGGGTTCTTCACCTTCGAGACGGACGGCCCCGAACTCGACGTGCGAGGCGACCTGCGGTTCGACTTCGACGGTGTCGACGACACGCGACTCCTCGACTTCGGTGTCGACTTCCGGACCGACAGTGGTCGCTTCCGCAACACATCCGTCGAGTTAGACCTCGAATACGACCGCCTGACTGGCGACTTCGAGGCGAAGCGGTTCATCTGAGCGACGAGGACGCTCCTACACTGCTCCCGTTTTCGAGGTGACTGGCGGCAGCGTCGCCTCCGTCAGTTCCTTCGGTTTCACGCACGTACTGGCGTCGACCTCGCTCCCGTCCGTGACTTCGGTCGCTCCTGCCCTGGCGGCGAGGTCTTCGATACCGTTGTCAGCGGCGCGCAACTCGAAGTAACGAGCGCTCGTGTTACTCTCCATGAGGTGGCCGTACTGGCCATTGTCGACTGCACTGTTCCGAACGAGTGTGACCTGCCCGTTGTTCAGCAGTCCGAACCCGTGCTCACGGTTTCCCGTCGACCAGTCGCACGCGAGCCGAACGTCGTCGACTCGCATCGCGAAGAAGCCGGAGGCACCACAGTCACGCGCGAGTGAGTTCGAGACCACCACGGCCGACTGCGCTCCGGCCGTCTCACCCGTCCCGTCCGTGAACAGGTATCCGTAGCCACCGGCACCCGAGACGACGCACTGGTCGAGCGTCAGCCCCGACGGGCTCGCGCTCTTGATGCCGTGATACTCTTCGTTCCGACCGCAGTGAATCGCCTGACACTGGGAGAACGTCCCGGCAGTCGAGTCGAGTGAGAACCCGTGACCGGCCGCGTTGACGACGACGACGGTACTCGCTTGGACGGTCGTCGGTGTCTCCGCGGTCTGGCTCGTCGCGTCCGTGCCAGCCTGGCGGTCTGGGTCCACGGGGACGGTGCTGGCGATAATCTCGTCGTCGAACCGCACTCCATCTGCTCCGCCGTACACAGTCACGTCCGTCAGCGAGACGGCACCGACTCGGTGGCCGACGATGCCGGAGTCACGGGGCACGACCGTCACGTTCCGTATCCCGGCGTCGGTCGCTCCGACGAGTGTGATGCCCGCGACGTCGTAGCCGCTGGTGATGGAGTGGCCGTCGCCGTCGAGGACGACGCCCTGTCCGGTGATGAGAATGGGTCCGAACACGTCGCCTGCAAGCTTGTAGGTCCCACCACGGCTGAGGTGGAGCGACCCCGACCCTGCGGGAATTTGGGTGACAGGCTCGCCCGCAACCGCTCGACTTCCGGGCCGACTCCACACGTTCGGTACGCCCGATGAACTACTCGTTCCTGGGACACAGAAGACACCGACACTCGCGGCCTGTAACAGCGACCGGCGAGTGACGCCCGTCGTCGGTTTCCGCCCAACCCCCTCGTCGCGTGAGGTTTCGGTCCCCATGTCTCCTAGAGGTCTCTCGAAGACGTAACGGGAGTCCTGATTTTCAGCGCTCTCCAGTCACTCCGGAACATTCGAGCGACGGAGCCGACCTGCGCAACTATCGGTGCCCAAATCCACCGACTCGTTCCACTCATTTGATTGCCACAAGCGCTGCATAAATAATGTAAATTATTGATTAGTAAACGGGCTTTCGCAGTCATATCTGCGACTTTCTTTCTATACTATTTCCGTACTATATGGTTGTCACATCGACACCATTTTCCGACTTGAAAGGTGAACACGTTCAACCACGAGAACTAATGGCAATCGAATTCGCACATAGTCCTTTATTGACGTTCGTCCTCGGATTGCTCGCCGTCATCGTCCTGCTCGTCCGCTGGGACCTGCCTGCGTTCGTCGGCCTGATCATGGCCGCGTTCTTCGTCGGTGTGATAAACGTCGTCTTCGTGCCCGACTTCACCGCCTCGATGGCCGCGGGCAGGGTGGCCACTGCGTTCGGTGACGGGATGGGCGGTATCGGGATACCCATCCTGATGGCTGCGATCATCGGCAAGTCGATGCTCGAAAGCGGTGCCGCACAACGAATCGTGCGCGGGTTCCAGACGCTCCTCGGAAAGGAGAACTCGGACTACGCGCTCTGGGGAAGTAGTTCGATTCTGGCGATTCCGGTGTTCTTCGACAGCGTGTTCTACCTGCTAGCGCCGCTGGCTCGCTCCATGCGTGCCCGCGTCGGCCGTGACTACACGCTATTCATCGTCGTCGTCGGTGCCGGTGCTGCGACGGCACACGTCTTCGTCCCGCCGACACCCGGTCCGCTGGCAGTCGCCGACGAAATCGGCGTCAACATCGGTATCACGATGCTCATCGGCATCACGACCGCACTCCCTGCTGCGTTCTTCGGCGGCATCGTCTACGGTCGCTGGATAAACCGTCGGCTCGACATTCCGCTGCGCGACGCGATGTCGACCTCGACCGAGGAACTGCACGAACTCGCAGAACGTGATACACGAAACCTGCCGAGCGTCTTCGAGTCGCTCGCACCCATCATCGTCGCCGTCGTCCTCATCGGCGCGCTCACCGCAATCAACGCCTTCGTCGGGCAGGATTTCGACATCCCACTCTGGGACACCATCGAAGCGGCGATGGTGGCTGCAGAACCCTACGCCGCGTTCCTCGGTGACAAGAACGTCGCCCTCACTCTCGCCGCACTCGTCGCTGCGTGGGTGTTCTACAAGCACAGCGACCTCTCACAGAGCGAGTGGAGCGAGGAACTGACCGAGGCACTCAAAAGCGGTGGCAACATCGCCGCAATCACCGCCGCAGGTGGCGCGTTCGGTGCACTCCTCGCCGCCTCTGGTGTCGGTGCCTACATCACGGACGCGCTCTCGGGCGTCGGTATCCCGCTCATCGTCAGCGCGTGGCTCATCGCCGCTATCGTCCGTATCGCACAGGGGTCGGCGACGGCCGCGATGCTCACCGCAGCAGGTATCATGGCCCCGCAGGTACCCGAACTGGCTGTCCACCCGGCGTTCCTCGTGATGGCTATCGGCGCAGGCGGGAACATCTGCTCGTGGTACAACGACAGCGGCTTCTGGCTCGTGAAGGAAATCGGCGGCCTCACGCAGACGGAGACGCTGAAGACGTGGACCGTCGTGACGACCATCATCTCGGTCACCGGGCTGGTGATGACGCTGGCTCTCTCGTCCGTGTTCCCGATGGCCTAATCGTTGGAACTGGTTTCGACCGGCGACAACGAATTTCGACCCGCCTTTTTCTCACTCGCTGCGAGAGATAGCGACATGGACGTAACCCTCCTCGGGACCGGCAGCCCGATTCCGACGCTCGACCGCGCCGGGACCAGTATCGCGGTCGAGTTCGACGACGAAACCGTACTGGTCGACTGCGGCCCGGGCACGACCCATCGCTGCGTCGAACACGAGATTCACCCGGCCGACGTAGAGACGCTGTTTCTCACCCACAACCACCTCGACCACACCGCTGACCTGTTTCACTTCGTCGTCGCCAGCTGGTCGCTCGGCCGCGAGGCCCTGACGGTGTACGGCCCGGCGAACACGGAACGTCTGCTCGACGCACTGTACGACTGCTACGACGAGGACATCGCGTATCGCAGAGAGTTCTACGACGAAGCGGGCATCGACGACGTAGAGTGGGTCCAGACGACAGACGTCCTCGTGGTCGAGGGCGACGGCTGGCAGGCCACGATGCGCCAAGTCGACCACGCCATCGAGACGTACGCCCACCGGTTCGAGACTGACGACGCGACGTTCGTCTTCTCGGCGGACACGACGCCCGAGGCAGGCATCGCCGACTTCGCTGCTAATGCGGACTTGCTCGTGCAGGACGCCTGTGTAGCCCGCGAGACCGTCGACCCGAACCCAGACCACGACGGTCTCGTGTGGGACCGACTGACCGAACCCATGTCCGACGAGGCCGCGGCTGGACTGTCTGAGACACACTGCACGCCGCGAGAAGCCGGCGAAATCGCGGCCGAGGCTGGCGTCGACACGCTCGTCCTCACGCACTTACTCCCGTACCGAGATACCGACGCGATGGCCGAACAGGCGAAATCGGCGTTCGACGGGCAGGTCGTCGTCGCCGAAGACGGGCTGCGGTTCTCGCTCTGAATCCCTCGATGGGTCACTCGTCGAGCGGGAAACCCGGGTTCCACGCGACCTCCCAGAGGTGGTCGTCAGGGTCCGCAAAGTACCCGGAGTAGCCGCCCCAGAACACGTCCTGTGCCGGTTTGACGATTGTCCCGCCGGCCGCTGCGGCCTCGTCGAGGGCCGCGTCGACCGCGTCTTTCGACGCGACGTTGTGCGCCAGTGTTACACCACGGAAGCCGCTGCCCTCGGGCGAGACTGTGGCGTCCTCCGCGAGGGCGTCCCATGGATACAGTGCGAGCCATGCCCCCGCGAGTTCGAAGAAGGCGATGCCGTCGTTGTCGTCGTCGCGCGCTGGGAGACCGAGACCGTCGCGGTAGAACTCGGTCGAACGGGCGAGGTCGGCGACGCCGAGGGTGACGATGCTGATTCTGGGGTTCATATCTATCGTCGAACTTCTAACTACAACTATTCGTGGGGCTCTTCGAGCGCGTAAAGCGTCTGTGTCCCGTCCTCATTTTCGCCGACCGCATAGACTCCATCCGCTGTTGCAGTAAGATCGCCGAGGCCAGTTCTATATCGCCATTGAACAGTGCCAGTGTGAGCGTCGAGCGCACAAACGTGGTGGCCAGCCGTAGTATAGACCGTGTTTCCAACAACGTTCAGGGTGTTGGGGAATCGCTCTTTTTTCCAGATTTCATCTCCTGTGGTCGCATCGATTCCGTGGACTGAGCCCGTGTTGTTTGCAACGATTACAGTCTCGTCGACGATGACTGGATTACGGTGAATCTTCCCTTTACACGAGGTTACGAACCGCCACACTTCCTCTCCTCTGGTCAAATTGATTGCGACTAATTGATTGCCACCACTCACTACGTACAGCGATTCCCGGTCAGACACGAGATACGGAGAAAACCATCCTGTCATAACCAGTTCTCGCTGACCCGAGTCACACGCAATTCTGTAGAGGTCCCAGTCGTCAAGGCAGGTATAGAGCCAATTTCCATCACCTACGGGAGAGTCCATCTGTCGGGAGTCAATTTCAACAGTCCAGATTTGCTCCCCTTCCTCGGAGTCGAGAGCATGGATTCGTCGATCTCTTGTGACGAAAACGACCGTCGCTGTGGAGTCGTGTGACACTTTTTCTCCTCCCTCAGCCGGAAGGACGGTCGGTGCTGCTGTCGGTCCGGAACTGATAGATGCAGTCCATCGCTTCTCGCCCGTCACAGCGTCGAGTGCGTACACCGTTCCTTCTGCATCGCATAAATAGACTGTTCCACTATGGGCTGTGGGACGAACTGGGTCCATCTGAGACGGTGCCTGCCGGAGAGAGGTGGTCCACCTAAACTCACCAGAGGCCGAGTCGAGAGCGAGAATTTCGTTCAATGTCCCAATATAGACTGTATCTGGCGTTACTGAGGGGCGTGACATGGGTCCAGCACGGCCGACGTTCCAGCGCGTCCGGACGTTTCCAGACGTTCTGTCTACATCGGTCGGGAGCTGACGCTGTACCATGTTGAATTCTCTATCGTAGATGGCGTGAACTGCAACGTATAGGTGCTCCTCTAACCAGCCGAACGTTGTCGGCAAATACCCATCCTCATCGTAATGTGTCTCCCCTACGTACGCCCCGGATCTACGGTCGTGAAGATTTACCCAGCGGAACTCAGTCTCTAACTCTCCTTCGAACACGCTGAATGACTCTCGGTTTCCACGGAACTCGGAGCGAGACGGAAGAGTGTTCGAGAGTTCAAACGTCAGCGATAGTCGTGACTGTGGATGAATCGCTTCCGGTGGCAGCAAATCCACTGAAAAACTCGCAACGCCGATTGAATCACCATGGCTGAAGTCGTCTTCTTCCGAATCGTAACACACAAATTCCTTTCCACGTCGCCCATCGGCCACATAGTTGCCGTGTTCGATAGCGACGACAGAAAAGGCGTAGGGCTCAGACCCACGTCCTCCAGACATACGGTTGAGTCTCAACTTATTCGCATTAGTCTATCGCTCCCCGGGACAATTCTCTCGTGAGGAACCCTCGACTCTTTATTCCGCCACATCACCTCCAACCGCACATCAAGACACAAAATAAAATATTAGAATCTAAGAATTTAAATATTATATCGTGGTAATTTTGTTCCATGACCGACGAGTCGACGCTCTCACTCCCCGACGACCACGGGAGTGCGGCGTCGCAGCACGACGACGGTGGGACCGTGCCACCACCGATTCCGCCGGGTGACCCGGACGCGTGGTACGCACCCGATGTCCGGGCACAGCACTCGGTCGGCAGCGACACCGTCGCTACCATTCGGGAGACGGACGACGGCTTCCACTATTCGGTACGGGAGCCCTCGCTCACCGAGTCCGACACGGAACTCCTCGACCGAATCACGAACCACTTCGCCGCCGCGAACCTCCGCCGCCCGCGGACCAGAGAGGGAACCGTCGCCCGGATGCACGACGGCCTCGCGCCGAAGTACGAACGCGCACTGGACCGGTTGCTCGACGGGAGCGCCGCAGCGAGACGACGAGTCCGCTATCACGCCGTCCGTGACGTGGGCTGTCTCGGCGAGTTGACGCCACTCGCGATGGACGACCACATCGAGGTCGCCGACCCGAGCGGCGAGGCGCTGGCGGTGCACACGCGAAACTACGCACCGGCGACGACTGACCTAGCGAACGACGTGGCTTTCCTCGACCGATTCGCTAGCGAACGACTCGCCCGCTACGAGGTCCCGTTCCGCGAGTTCGACGTGCCCGTCGTCCTCTACCGCGAGAACCTCATCGGCTCCGACGCGTTCGCCACGAAGTACGCCGTCCTCGAACCCGGCCTGATGCCCGGCGACGAGGCGCTCATCGACGAGTGCAAAGAGCGCATTTGGGAGACGAACGTCGCGAGCGTCGTCGACGACAGAACTAGTTTCATTCGCGACCGTGCCGAGCGATTTCTGTCGCGACAGCTCACCGCGGCCAACGCGAGTGCATGGGCCGAGACGAGTGCGCACCGAGTGCGCGAGGCATTCGCCGACGCTGGTCTCGGCGTCCCGCCGGTCGACGGCCGGTACGACGAAGGGCGACTAGAAGACCTCGTCTACTACGTCGTTCGGGATTACGTGGGACAGGGCCAACTCACGGTCCCGATTCGGGACCCGAACCTCGAAGACGTGGAGGCGAACCGCGTCGGCGAGCGCGTGAAGGTCGTCCCGCGGACCGCGCTCGGCCACGACGGCCGGGTGCCGACCAATCTCGTGTTCGACTCGGAATCGGCATTCATCAACGTGGTCACGCAACTCGCCGCGGCCGATGGCGTGGAACTGAACGCGTCGAACCCGTCGGCGAAGGTGAATTTGCGACCCGAGGAAGTCGACGACGACGTGACCATCCGGTGTGCGGTCGCACTACCGGTCATCTCCGAGGACGGCCCGCACATCTCGATTCGGAAGCAGGCACCCGACGCACTCACGCCAATCGACCTCGTCGAGAGCGGGTCGCTCACGGTTGACCTCGTCACCCTGCTCTGGATGGCGTATGAACACCACGGCGTCGTCCTCTTCTCCGGCCCGACCGGTGCCGGGAAGACGACGCTGATGAACGCGCACATTCCGTTCGTTCCCTACGACGACCGGCCAATCAGCATCGACGAAGGGTCACGTGAGGTGCGTCTGCCGCACGAAACCGGCGTCTCGCTCACGACGCGCGACCACGAGAACGAGTTCAAGGCGGTCACGATGGCCGACCTGATGACCGAGGCGAACTACCTGAATCCGGACGTGGAAGTCATTGCCGAAATCAACACACCGGCGTCGTTCTCGACGTTCGCCGAGGCGCTCAACACCGGCCACGGCCTGCTCGGGACGACACACGCCCAGAGTATCGAGAAGTTGGTCAACCGGGTCGTGGAGCAAGGACTCCCACCCTACCTGCTCCGCGAACTCGACCTCGTCGTGTTCCCGAAACACGTCGGCGGGCAGCGCTACGTCGGCGAAGCTATCGAGTTCGTCACGAAGGAAGAGTTCGAGACCTGTACTGGCGAGTGCGGCGTCGTCGAGAAGACCGGAACCGAAGTCTACTGGAATCGGGTGTTCACAAGGACCGTCGACGGGTCGTTCGAGTTCGGCTACGCCCACCCCGACCTGCACGACGTGACGACCAGCCACTGCGACATGTACTTCTTCGAGGCGCTCGCGGCCCGCACGGACCGACCGGTCGAGGCTGTCGAACAGGAGTTCCACCGCAAGCACCGCTACGTCGAGTACCTCGTACAGGAGGAGTACACCGACTTCGACGCCCTCTTCGGGTTCCTCTGTGACCTGCGGACCGACGAGACGGCCACGGTCGAACGAATTCGCGGCCGGAGGAAGGCGTGAGTTTTCGACACCGTTCGGACGCGAGCGAGGTCGAGGGCTCGTCGGCATCGACGGCCACCACTGCGGGGTCGACCGCCGCCACTGCGAGACCGACCACCGGCCGCATCGCGTTCGTGGACCGCCTCTGCTACGCGCTGTTCTCGCGCCACGCCGACCGCCGCCGCCACGACGTGGCCCGCGACAACTACCGAGCGACAGCCATCGAGATTCCGTTCGACTGCTACATCTCGCGGTTGTACGCGCTGTCGTGGGTCGCGGCACTCGTGGGGTTTCTCACTGGGGCCGTGCTTACAACGTTGCTCGTCGGCCGAACCGCGACGACGCTCGCCGACTTCCTCCTGTCCGGGTTGCCGTTGCTGGCACCCGGTGCCGTCCCGCGGCTCCCACCGACAGTCCTCGCGCTCTGTGGCGGTGTCGTCGTCGGTCTGGCGGTCAAACTCACGACGCGACTGCTCGGCGGCCGCTACCTCGGCTGGGTGGCGTCGGCTCGCCGGACAGACATCGAGCGGACCCTTCCGAGCGCGGTGCGCTACCTGCGCGCCCTCTCCAGCGGGAGCGACGACCACCGGGCGATGCTCAGGAAGGTCGCAGAAAACCGCGAGGCATACGGCGAAACCGCCGTCGAAGCACGGACAGTGCTGAACAAGGCGGAACTGACTGGCAGCCTCGACACTGGACTGCGAATCGTGGCCCGCGACACGCCCTCTCGCGACCTACTCGCGCCGTTCCTGCTAAAGTACCGCGAACACGCCGACCAGGGGACCGAGGAACTCACCAGCTACCTCCGGATGGAAGCACGGATGCTCGGCCACCGGCAGACCCGGGACCAGGACCGCGCCGAGGGATTCCTCGAACTGCTGGCAGAGCTGTTCGTCGTCCTGCTCGTCCTGCCGGCGCTGCTCGTCATCGTCCTCACAGTGATGAGCGTCCTGACGCCGGGACTGAACCGCCCGACACCGACGCCGTTCGGACCGGTGACACCGCGACTCGGTATCGTCTACGGCTCTGCGGCGTTCGTCCTCGTCGTCGGCTGGTGTGCCGCGACCCTCGTCGAACAGCTTCGCCCGCCCACGGGCGTGCCGTCGTACCGTAGACCGCACGGCATCGTCGCCACGTTGGCGACGGTGACAACGAACCCGGCCAGTACAGCCGTCGTGCTGCCAGCGCCTGCATCGCTGTTCGGACTGGTGACGTTCGTCGCCGGTGCGCACCCGCTGTCGGCGTGTCTCCTCGCCTACGTGGCGTACGCGCTCCCGGTCGGGACGGTCGCGCTACGCCGGGCGCGCATCGACGACGCGAAGGACAGAGAAATCAAGGACTTCGTCCACGCCGTCTCGGGCCACGTCGCGCTCGGTCGCCCCTTCGCCGAAGCAGTCGAACTCGTCGCCAACGACGTGGACCTCGGCGAACTCGACGCCGACGTGGCGGACCTCGCGTTCAACGCGAACCTAACGACACGTGAGGGTGACCTCCGGGCGGCCGCACTCGCCCGGTTCGTCCGTCGCGTCGGCACGCCGCTGGCCGAGCAGACGATGGGCCTGGTCACTGGCGCGCTCGACGCCGGGAGCGACGTGGAGACGGTGTTCGACACGCTACAGACCGAGGTCGGACGACTGTACCACGAGAAGAAATCGCTCCGGAACGCGATGCTCGTCTACGTCGCCGTCGGCTGGACGGTCGCCTTGCTCATCGTCGGCATCATGGTCGCGGTAAACACCTACGTCCTCGATAGCTTCGCGCAACTCTCGGCCGTGTCAGCGCCGGGGACGAGTTTCGCCCTCGACGCCGACGCGATTCGGGTCGAGCGTGAGCACTTTCGCTTCTTCGTCGTTACGCAGGCGACGATGCTCGCCTGTGGCTGGTTCGCGGGCGTGGCGAACCGCGACTGGTACGACGCGCTCTTTCACTCCGGCGCGCTCGTGCTCGTCGCACACGTCGTCTTCAATGGGGTGGGAATGGTATGATTGCCGCGTCGAACTCCACCAGTGCTCGCGGAATGCGGGCGCAGTCGCACGTCATCGGCGTCGCGCTCTTGCTCGGTATCACCGTCCTCGCACTCGGGACGCTCACGGCCAGCATCGGTGTCGCTGTCGACAGCGGTGCCGCCACCGCCGACGCGAACCGGGTCACGGACGACCTCGACGCGGCGCTCAGGCCGGTCGAAGTCACCGGGACACACGTCGGACGACTCCACGCGACCGACGGCCGACTCGGAACCGTCTCCCGCACAGTCCGATTGCTGAACGACTCGGGAACGGTCCAGACGGTCGAGGCGAACGCGCTGGTCTACGAATCCGGCAGCGAACGAGTCACCTTCCTCGCGGGGGGTATCGTTCGCGGCGATGGGCACGCCGCTCGGATGGTCGAAGCGCCGCCCGTCGTCGCTGCGTCGGGTGATTCCGTCCTCGTGGCGGGCGTCGCCACGGTCGGCACCGAGACCGCCAGCGTGAGCATCGGCGGGCAACCAGTCACGCTGTACACGAACGTCTCCCACGAGCGGACCGAACTCCCCCGCGACCACTACCGGTTGGCCGTCGAAACCACCACGCCGGCTGCGTGGCGCGAGTACTTCGAGAGCCTCGGGGCGACGGTGACGAGCCGTGATATCGACGGCGATGGCGTCGAGAGCACCATCGCGAGTTTCGACGGCCAGCGACCGGCGTATCTGGTCGTCCACGCGCTCCGCCTCGGCCTGAACGAGCCCGTAGGCTCGGACGACGCTGACAGTCCGCGACTGGCCGACGGACAGGCGAGTGGTGGTTCGTCGTGAGGCCGGACCACATCTGCCGCGGTGGCCATATCGCTCGCGGTGGCCGCGTCGGCCGCGGTGTCAGCGACGACCGAAACGACCGAGAGGAACGCGGCCTCTCACCGGTCGTCGGGAAGGTGCTCGAAGCGAGTGTCGTCCTCCTCTACCTCGGCATGCTCACCACGACGATGTACGGCGGTGTCGTTCCGGACTATCGGGGCGACGCGGGAGACGAGCTAGCCGACCGAACGCTCGCAGCGACGACTCAGCAGGTCGAGGCGGCGGTGCCACCGAACGCGACCCGTGTCGCCGTTCGACACGCGGTCGACCTGCCGCGGACGCTCCGCGGCGAGCCGTATCGGATTCGTGTCGACGGCCGTCGGCTCGTCCTCGACCATCCAGACAAACACGTCACGAGTGACGCGGTGCTCGCGTTGCCGGCACACGTGGTCCGAGTCGAAGGTGAGTGGGCTAGCAACGAACAGGCTGTCGTCGTGGTCGAACGGACGACGGACGGCGTCGTCGTTAGGTTGGCCGGAGATGACGGCTCGGAAGCCAGCGAAGACTCGGCAGCCGGCGGCGACCCGGAGGCCGTCACCGGAGCAGTCGATGCCTCGGCTGGCGACGGAGCATCTCTCGCGACAGGAGGCGTCAGCCGATGACGACCGACGTCCGTGGACAGGCGAACCTCGTCGCGCTCGGCATCGCGCTCCTCGCACTCACCTCGGTTCTCGGCGTGGCGCTCGCCGTCGCCGACGGCGCACTGGCCGGTGCAGACCGCGAGCCCGGCGAACGGCGTCTCGCGGTCTCGCTCTCGAACCGACTGGTCGCTGCTGATGGTCCAGTGACCCGCCGAGGGAACGTCCTCGATGCCGACGCACTCGATTCGCTCGACACTGCCACGTTCGAAGCCGACTTCCCGGTCGCTGCCGACGCCAACGTTGACGTTCGAGTCAGAATAGACGACCGGACACTCGTCGAGACCGGCGCTCCCGACTACGGGTCGACGGTCCGTCGCATCGTCCTCGTCGAGCGAGAGCGGACTGTGGCGTTGACCCCGCCACTGGACTCGACCGACTCGGTCACGCTTCCGCGCCGGACCGACCGCGTCGCCATCACTGTCGACGCGCCACCGGGGACGAACGTCACGACTGTCCGGGCGAACGGCCGTATCGTCTTGCGCGATCCTGCTGGTCTCGACGGGAACACGACGGTCACGGTCTCCCGATTCGAGACCACGACGCTGTCGTTCGAGACGACCGGGAATCCACCGACCGGCAGTGTCGAACTCACCTACTACCCGACACAGACGACGAAAGGGACGCTGGTGGTGACGGTCGATGCGTGAGTTCAACCCGGCGTTACGGCGCGATGTTCGGTCCGACCGGGGACAGCTCTCGCTCCCAGCTGTCGAAGCCGGTATCGGTGTGCTCCTCGTCCTCGGCGTCGTCACGCTGTTCGCACTCCCCGTCGCCGACGGCGACACGACCGAAGCACAACTCGACACCTACGCGAGTGACACGGCGACCGTCCTCGCCGGCGAACCACCGAGACACGGCGGTGCGACGCGACTCGCGGAAGTCGTCTCGTCTTCGGTCTCGTTCGACCGTGAGAAGGCCTCACTAGAACGCCGCGTCGGCCGTATCCTCCCCGACAACCTGCTGTACCGTATCGAGACGCCGCACGGCGCGGTCGGCTACCCCGCCCCGGCCGGCGTTTCGGTAGGCGTCGCGACGGTACCGACTGCCAACGGCGACGTAACGGTCCGAGTGTGGTACGTATGATTCGGGACGGGACTCAGCGCGGCCAACTCGTCCTCGCCGCGGCAGGCGTGCTCGTCGTCGCACTGATTCCACTCGCACTCGCGTACCTGCAACTCGGAGCACATCCCGACCTCGCGGCGACAGACGGCCCGCAACGGCCGGTCGGCGACGGGGTGCGCGTGCTGGAACGTGTCGTTCACGAGGCCGGTCGCAACGCGACCGGGCCATCGTGGGCGGCGCGTGAACGAGTGGTCTCGATGGTTCGGGCCGACCTCGAACCACGGTTCGAGACACTCGAAGCCTCGCAGGTCACCGCCGGTGTCGCCTACCAAGTCGCAGTCAATCAGTCCGCAGCACGAGCGTGGGCCGACACCGAGTGCCCATCTGGACCGAACCGACGCTTCGGCTCCTGTGTCGCCACGCGGGGTGTCGTCGTACAGGACCGAGCAAGCGAGACGACGGTACTGGCGGTGGCTGTGGACCTGACCGTGACGACGAATCGAGGCGTGTCGACGGTGACAGTTCTAGTCCCGGTCGGCGGCGGCGACAGCTGAACACCGGCGCGAGTGAGCACTGGCGGTCATTCCTCCACACACGGTCCAATCGCCAGTGTGCCACGACCCGATGCTGCTCTCGTCACCCGAACTGACGATAGGGAGCGTTAAGTCCGTGTGTCCATACGTTGGTGGTATGAGCCTGGGCCAGCGCGTCTCGACCGACCACCAGCTCGCGCGCCTCTTACAGATAGGCGCGGTGCTGGAGGAGGTCGTCGAATCCCGCGCCTACCATCACCTGGACTCCTTCGGCGACGAGGACCCGGCCGTGGACGCTGACGTCCGCGAGCTGCTCGAACACGCCGCCGAAGAGTCCGCCGACCACCGCGACCGTCTCGAAGCGCTTATCCAAGAACTCGACGCCGAGACCGTCCCCTACGAAGAGATAAATGCCCTCGTGGAGGCGAAGTACGCACAGACGAAGCCCGAAGACTTCGACGGCCTCCTCTACGATCAACTCTGCAACGAGGAGACGGCGTACAAGTTCTACGACGACCTCATCGACGCCATCGAGGCAAGCGAGACGGACTTCAGCGTCGACCGAGAACAAGTTCTCACTACCCTTCGAACCATCCGCGAAGAGGAAGCGGACGGCGTCGAGGAAGTGACCGCAGTGATGGAGGCACGCGAATGAGGCGAGCGAACCGATGAACACACAAGACCAGTATCTCAAGGCGATCTACCTCGTACAGCGGATGCAAGACGGCCCGGCCGCGACCGGCACACTGGCGGACGCCCTCAGCGTCTCCCCCGCCAGCGTCAACGAGATGGTCGGAAAACTCGAAGACCGTGGCTTCGTCGAACACGAGAAGTACAAGGGCGCGACCCTCACCGACGAAGGCATCGTCCGCGCCGAGGACGCACTCCAGAACTACTGCATCATCGAACGCTTCCTCGCCAACGTCCTCGAAGTCGAGAACTTCCGCGAGGAAGCCCACGCACTCGAAGCGGTCATCGACGACACCGTCGCCGAGCGACTCGACACCATCATCGACCGCCGCGGCGACTGCCCCGACTGCTTCGACGCCGAGGCCGACAAGTGCAAACACCTCGAACTGAGCGTCGAAGAGACCGCGGACTGAGTTGCCGCTGCTACCCCGAGAACGACCCCTTTTTCGGAGTGCTCCCACTACGACGGCCAGCTAGCACGTAGCCGCCGACCGCCGCGAGGAGCAGTGTGACCGGCACACCGAAGACGAGCAAACCGATTCCGAGCGTCGAGTCGACGACGAAGAACGCGAAGACCCCGAGGGCAGTCGCGACCGCGACACCGACGAGCGCGGCGAGTGACGACCCACGCCAGCGCGCCACGACTGCTGCGTCCGTTCCTGCTGACTGCACCGCACGACGCCACAGTTCGACCCAGACCGCGAACAGTGCTGCCACGCCAGCGGCGACACCGACCGGGACCCCGACGAACACCGAAAATTCGACCCACGGCTCGACGCCAGCAGTCACGCCGACACCGACCGCGAGGAACACGACGACGCTAACGACGACACTCACGAGAGTCCGCGAAACAGTGTTCATACTCGATATACGACGACAGAACAGATATACCGGGAGTCTGAGTCTCTGCGACTGAGAATCTCGTTCAGAACGCGACCGACCTGCGTTCAGAGTCGGTCCATATCGTCACCAGGCAACGGCAGCGCCGACAACACGTCGCCGACTCGGTTCCGAATCCGCGACCCGAGCGACTGCGACCCGCCAAGCGACGACCGCCGACTGCCCCGCTTACGGCTTCGACGCCGACTGCCCAGCGATGGCAGCGACGGCAGTGACACGTCGAACGACGGCACCGAGAGCCCGAGAGAGTCGAAAAGACTGTCGAGCGGCCCGTCGTTTCGACCGCGCATCGACCCACGTCGCGCCGGGTTCGCCCGCTGCAGGGCGATGAACGCCACAATCGGCAGGCCGACCGTAATCACGTAGTACGCGACCGCACTCAGCAGGGAATCCGAGAAGAACGCGAACTGCACGCTCGTTTTCAGGAGGAAGACACCGACCAACAGCAGCAGCTTGTTCACTGGCCCGTAAAGCGCTGTGAACTCGGCCGCCCGCTTCCGGTGGCGGTGCCCCAAGGGGCTGGTAGACATCTCGTTCACCTATTCACCGTGGCCGTACTTCAAACTCCGTCAGACGCTTGTTAGACGACGTTTCAGCCATTGTGACTGTTGGGGTTCACACACAGTACCTCCCTCTCACAACTCGGACCACTTTCACCCCGCGTGGCGAAGTGATTTATCCAGTCGAGGCGCAGCGAAAATATGCGTTGCCCGACTTGTGACCGAGTGCTCCAGACCGAGCGCGGAATGCGTCAACACCACACCAAAGTCCACGGCATCGCCGGGTAGAATCGGGAGACGTGACCGCACCACATCCGTGAGATAAAAAGCAATCTTATTGTACGGGGATTTCTAACCGGTAGACGAAGTCCCGTGGTGTAGTGGCCAATCATATGGGCCTTTGGAGGCGACTGGTACCTTCCACCGCCGAAGCGAGCCTATGACGGCGGTTCGAATCCGCCCGGGACTATCACACATAATTTGTCATAATCGCTCCTGTAGCGACGTGCTTGGCTAACCTTCACGAACGATGTATCCACTCTTCCCGGCAGAACAGGACCTTTTTCAATCTCGCGTACACAAGTTTGCAATCCTATGGGATTCGGCACCTACGACGAGTCTGAGCAGCAGAATCAGGACAACGACATCGACGAGGAAGACGGCGTTTCGGTCCACGAGCACGACCACGATGGGAAAGTCGAGTTCGACCCCGAGATGTCCAACGACGAACTCATCGACCAGTTGCAGCACATGAAGGACGACGAGTAGGGCCGTTCCGCGACGAATATCTGTCTCAGTTTTCTCCGGTAGTTCGCGCTGGCGGCCGACGACGGTAGCGTCGGGGAGTCGGAACGGGTCGACTTCGACGTCGCGAGCGCAGTGAAGTCCGAACTCGCAGCGCCTCAGTTTTACTCGGTTCTCTGGTAGAAACTATCGGGCCCGTGGTCGTCCTGCCACGCGAAAGCGAACAACCGGCGAGCAGCGAGTCTGGTCAGTTCGCGGCCGTCGTCGCTTCGACCGGTCGCGCCGTTCCAGGTCGTCCCGTCGCCTGCGAACCGACCGTCGTCTGTGGGTTCGAAGCCGACACTGGGGTCTGCGAACGCGTGGATACCGTCGTCGGTGGCGAAGACGACGACCGACTTCGTGCCGACTGTCGTCTGGACGACGCCACCGGCTGCCTCGACCCGCAGGAGGGGAAAGCCGAGTGCCACGCCGTCACCGCACGTGTCGGTCGCTTCCACACCGAGGACGACCGTTTTCGCTGCGATGTCGTCCTCGCGCTCCCACTCGCGGCTGCCAGTGCCGCGATGTGCGCCGAGGCCGAAGCCGTCCATATCGAAGTAGTGGTCGTAGGGGTCGGAATCGTACGTAATCTCGGCAGCGGCGCCGCCTTTCTGGCCAGCCTCGGACACGCCACCGGGGCGAACGAGAATTTCGACCTCGGCGTCGTCGCGTACTGCCCGAGCCTGTGCGACGGTCGTCATCGCTGCAGGGAGGACCGCGAGGGCGGTGCCGTCGAACTCACCTGCGATGCAGGTCCCGGTACTCTGCTTCCAGTCGGATTCGGTCTGGCGGTCGTACATCACGAGGTCGTCGTTGGCCAGTTTCCCAGAGACGCCGAAGTCGAGTACCTGTCCGTCGACTACCCGGTCGTAGACGACTGCGCTGCCACAGAGTGGGCACCACGTCACGGCGATGGGGTCGCCGTCTCGGTCACTGTTGACTATCTCGTGGTAGTGGAGGTAGCGAATCGGGTAGGCACGCGGCGTCTCGCCGTCGACGAGCACGACTTCGTCGCTGTCCTCGCCGTCGTACTCGGTGAGCGGTTCGAACGAAGGGTCGTCGACGCTCGGGATGGCGTCCGGCGGCAGGACCTGTCTGACGTTCACGCTCACTCACGCCTCGAGTTCGAAGTAGATTCGCTCTTCGCCACTGCCGCGGGTCTCACGACCCGTGACCGTCACGTCGCCGATTGCTCGCGTGTTCTCGACGTGTGTGCCCGCACAGGCAGTGCGGTCGAACGGGTCGGCTTCGTCGCCGATTTCGACGATGCGTAACTCGGTGATGGAGTCGGGCAGCAGGTCGATTCGCGTTCGTTCGGTGTCGAGTCGCTCCTCGGCGACCGCCCGGTCCATGTCGTACCACTGGACCGGCAACGCGTCCGTGACGAGGTCGTTCAGTCGGTCTTCGATGGTCGCGAGGTCGTCAGTGTCGAACCGGTCGTACGCACAGTCGAGCCGAGCACGGTCGGCGTACACCTGGTTCCCCGTCGTCTCGGCATCGAACTCGCCGAGCAAGAGTGCGGAGAGGAGGTGCTGGGCGGTGTGATAGCGCATGTGGGCGTGGCGGCGGTCCCAGTCCAGGGTGCCGGTTACTGTAGTGCCCGCTTCGGGAGGAGTCCCATCTACTGTGTGATAGATAGTGTCTTTCTTCTGCACGTCGGTGACCTGCATCGACTCGCCGTCGACGGTCAGCGTTCCGGTGTCTGCTGGCTGGCCACCACCGGCCGGATAGAAGTGTGTCTCGTCGAGGACGACGCGGTCGTCCACGACCCGCTCGACCGTCGCCTCGAACCGCCTAACTGTCGAATCTTCAAGATAACGTGGGGTAGTCACGTTCACCGGAAGGCGACTCAGGGTCTTAATTCACGGTGTCGTAACGCCTAAGAGTCGAACAGACGTTTGTACGGCTAAGAATGACTAAGGACCGCCAAGCGCGAGGTGAGCCTCTGTGGGTGTAGAAATCAAGGAGTCTCGCGTGACAGACGAAGAGTTTGCAGCGATGACGGATTTCGTGTATGATTATCTCGTCGCGAGCGTGGAGAACGAAGACGAGGGTGGCCGGATGCGCTGGTACCCGTGGCACTCCGCCGAGTACCGGTACAACCACATCCTGAACGTCGTCGACCTCGCCGTGACCATCGCCCGCCGTGAGGGTGCAGACGTAGACGTGACGCGAGTGGCCGCGTTGTTCCACGACATCGCCAAGCTCGACGCCGACCAAGAAGTGCACGCCGAAGAGGGTGCTCGTGTCGCCCGCCAGTACCTCGAAGCACAGGGACAGTTCCCGGTGTCGTTCATCGACGAGGTCTGTCGCGCCATCGAGGACCACTCGTATCAGGGTGACCTCGCCAACCTCCCACTGGAGACACGCTGTCTCATCGAAGCCGACATCCTCGACAAAGTCGGCGCGAACGGGACGGCACTCATGCTGCTACGCATGGGCTACGAAGCCCGCACGCACATGGACGCCTCCGAGATGGTCGACCGCGTCCTCGAACGCGGCAAGGACGCCGCGAACCGTATCGAATCCGACGCCGCAGAGAGCATCGCTCACCAGCGGCTCAAGCGCGTCAAGTGGTTCCGTGAGTGGCTCGAAGAGGAAGTCTCCGAGATGGAGCACGACGGCCGCGACCTCGACATCTGAATCGAGGCGCGACCACACGTCTTCAGCGTTCACCACACGCCGAGCGTCGCCCCTGCATCGACGAGGAAGAAGACGCCGAAGCCGGCGAGGACGACCGCACTCGCCGCAGCGACTGCTGGGGCGAATCGGTCGACGCGGTTGCCGACCGAGACGAGCGTCGCGGGAAATCCCGTGACCCAGACCAAAATTCCACAGAAAAACCCGACGATGAGCGCCGGGCTCCCGGATTCGACGAGCAGGACGCCCGCGAGGTCGGTGCCGACGTAGGGGACGTGACTGAACACGTCGATGGTCTGGTCGTCGAGCATGTGGACACCGACGGTGAGCCAGAAGACGATCTGATACGGATTCGTGAGCGCGAGGACGAACGCTTTCTGGAATCCCTTCTCGCTCTCGCCGTCGGCGTCGACGAACGATTCACCGGCACGCGCGTCGGCCAGTGCCCCCGCGGCGAAGTACAGCATCAACGCGCCACCGACGGCGACCATCGCCGCCTTGAGCAGCGTGGCGTCCTCGACGAACGTCACGAGACCGAGTGCCGCGAGGACGAAGAAGACGGCGTCGGCGGTGAACGCACCGAGCCCGGCACGGACGCCCGCGCTCCAGCCACGCACGACGCTCTCCTCGGCGATGATGGCGTTCATCGGACCGGGTGGTGACGCGAGTGCGAACCCGAACACGACCCCGGTCAGGGCCGAGGTGAGCAACGTGGACACGGATAGTCGTCGGAGAGGCCGAGTGAAAAACACTCTGCATGCCAGCAGACCCCGCCGGAGTCTGTGGGTTCACGACTGCTTCGGAGAACCAGCCATCACTGTGACGACCGAGGTGAGAGGACAGTGACCTAGTCGGCTGGCTGTCGGAATCGTGGCATGGACTCAGGTGTCGCCAACAGGTGGCTCCGGTTCGTGACTGACCGGCTTCACGCGGATGGAGCTCGCGACCGCGTCCGGGAGGCTCTGTTCGTGGCCGTCGACGAGGACGGTGACCATCCCGAACGGAGCCACGTCGACCACTTCGACGATGGTTCCCGGCGTGATACCTGCGTCTTTGAGGTAGCGAAGTTCTTCCTCGTCGCGGTCGCTGACTCGGGCGATTTCGACGACTGCGCCCTCGTCGTGCGCCGACAGAGCAGTCAGGCCGGTTTCCTCGGGCCGCGAGAGGTCTGCACCCGGGATCGGGTCACCGTGTGGGTCGACGGTCGGGTTGCCGAGTGCTTCGGCGACGCGACGTTCGAACTCTTCGGAGATGTGATGTTCGAGGACGTCCGCCTCCTCGTGGACTTCCGACCAGTCGTAGTCGAGGTGTTCGGTCAGGTACGCCTCCAGCAGGCGGTGATGCCGGAGGACTTCGAGCGCGACGGTCTCGCCCTCTTCGGTGAGTTCGACGCCCTTGTACTTCTCGCGGTGGACGAGCCCGCGGTCGTCGAGTTTCTCGACCATACTCGTGACCGTGGGCGCAGTGACGCCGAGATACTCCGCGATTTGCGAGGTCGTGACTGGGACGCCCTCGTGTTCCTGCAGGTAGTAGATGGCCTTCAGGTAGTCCTCCATGACGTCACTGAGCATTCTACCCGGAATTAGCCCCGTCTAAACCTAAAGTTCTACGGTCAGCGAACGAGGACAGCCGTCCAGCGACAGCGTGGTTCGACATCCACTAACTATGCGAACAGTCGACACAGGCCATCGCTGTCGGTCAGTTTCACTTTCACTCCGCGTGGGTCGCTTTAATACCGAAACCAGTCCTGTTGTCCAGTATGAACGTACTCGCCACCCCGGAAGACGCGGACCCCGCAGAACCCGCGGAACCGGTCCGGCGACGCATCGACGTCACGGACCTCCGAACAGAATCGGTCGCGGACATCGCCCGTCGCCGTGCTCGCGAGGGCCCGGTGACGTTCGAACGCCGCGGTGGCTCGACGTACCTGCTCACCGAGAAGCAGTACTGAGACGGCCGTTCGTCGTCTATCTCCTCACGTTGCTCAGATACCCTTACCCATCAGGTGACTGCGCAGCACGTCGTCGTCCTTGTTTCCGGTGCCGGTGTTCATGATGACGAGCGTGTCGTCCTCGCCGAACTCCCCTCGCTCGGACAGTTCCCACGCACCCGAGGCGGCCGCGGCACAGGTCGCACCCATCTCCAGTCCTTCGTGCTGGGCGACGGTGATGGCCGCGTCGAGAATCTCGTCGTCGTTCGTCGCCACGGCACCGCCGTCGGATTCGCGCAGTACCTCGAGAATCCACGGGCTCGCGCCCGGGTCGGGAATCTCGATACCGCCACAGATGGTGTCTGGGTGTTCCCACGGTTCGTGAACGTCACGGCCGTCTTCGAACGCGGTAACGATGGGCGCACAGCCGGTCGCCTGCGCGGCGTAGAACGCTGGCGTCTCGTCGGCCAGACCCAGATCCTCGAACTCGCCCGCGGCCTTGTGCATCCCGACGAGGCCGACGCCCCCGCCAGTCGGGTAGACGACAGCATCCGGCACGTCCCAGTCCAGTTGCTCGACGAGTTCGTAGTACATCGTCTTCTTCCCCTCGTGGCGATACGGCGTCTGGAACGTCTGGAGGGAGTACCAGTGCTCGTTCTCGGGGTCTTCCATCGCGTCGGCGAAGGCCGCGCCCGCGTCAGAAATGCGGCCACCGACGACGGTCATGTCCCCGCCGTGGACGTTGACCATCGCCTTGTTCGTAAAGCCGGAGCGGGCGGGCAGAAAGACGTGCGAATCGAGGCCGGCACGAGCGGCGTACGCGCTGGCGGCCTGCCCGGCGTTGCCCGCCGAAGCGAGGGCAACGTCGGTCGCCCCGTGCTGGACGGCGGCGGTGACGGCGACGGTCTGGCCGCGGTCTTTGAACGTGCCCGTCGGGTTTCGCCCCTCGTCTTTGATGTACACCTGGCCGACACCGAGTTCGTCGGCGAGCGTCGGACACGAGACGAGCGGCGTCGCACCCTCGTCCATCGAGACGGCCGTCTCGCGGGCGAACGGGAGCAAGTCCTCGTAGCGCCAGAGCGAGTCGAAGCGGCGCGATTCGAGGGCCTCGCGGGTGAGGTCGAGCGCGTCGTAGTCGTACGCCGGGTCGAGGATACCGTCACAGTCTGGGCAGCGGTGTGTCGCCTCGGCGGGGTCGAAGCGTTCCCCGCAGTCCACGCAGTCGAGGCCGACGAACGCGTCGGTCGTCTCCATGTGCCGGGCTTCGCGTGGTACGACCTAATCCCTGTCCATCTCGCACCCGTCGGAGAGCGGTCGGCCCGCCGCCGCACAGGAACCCGGGCCCGACTACCGAAGCCACGCACTCTTTCACGCTCGCCAGCGAACGTCGAGTAATGACTGGACACGACGTGGTGGTCGTCGGCGGTGGCCTCGCCGGACTCGTGGCGGTGAGACATCTCGCAGACACCGGGGCGACGGTCACACTGTTCGAGCGTGAGCAGTCCGTGGGTGGTCGGGTCCGCTCCACCCACGACGGAGGCTACATCTACGACCGGGGGTTTCAGGTGCTGTTCACGGCCTATCCTGCCGCACAGCGCGAACTCGACTACGACGCGCTGGACTTGCGCCCGTTCAGCCCCGGTGCCTGCCTCTGTCGCCCCGGCCATCGGTCCATCCTCGCCGACCCCTTCCGCGACCCCGGCTCGCTCACCGAGTCCATTTTCAACCGTGACGTGACCGTCACCGACAAGGTGAACACACTGCGGCTGCGCCGAGAACTTCGTGGTCGCTCGCTCGATTCGCTCTTCGAGGGCCACGACCAGTCGACGCGCGAGTACCTCGACTCACGCGGGTTCTCGACGAAGTTCGTCGAGAACTTCGCTGCCCCCTTCTACGGCGGCATCACGCTCGACCGGTCGCTATCGACCTCGAAACGCGTGTTCGAAGCCACCTTCACGATGCTCGCCTCGGGCGAGACGGCCGTCCCAGCCGATGGGATGGGTGACATCGCCATCCAACTCAGAGAGCGCGCCGAAGCCGCGGGGGCGACTGTCGAGACACGCAGGCCGGTCGAAGCGGTCGAGAGTCACGACGGCGGCGAGGGTGCGACGGTCCACCTCGGCGGCGAACAGGTTGCTGCCGATGCGGTCGTCGTCGCGACCGACCCGAAGCGTGCCAAGGAACTCACCGGTGTCGAGTCGATTCCGACCGACGCGAACGGCTGTGTGACGCAGTGGTACGCCATCGACGACACCGGTGCGCTCGACGCGGGGAAGCGACTCATGCTCAACACCGAATCCGACGCACCGAATCAGGTCGCCGACCACACGGCCGTCTCCGAGACCTACGCACCGGATGGGACCCGTCTGCTCAGCGCGACGTTCCTCGGCGACCGCGAGGAGTCCGACGACGAACTCGCCGAACTCGCGCGTGAGACAGTCGCGTCGTGGTACCCCGAGCGTCGCTTCGACCGATTCGAGTTGCGACACACGGACCGCATCCCGTTCGCACAGTTCCAGCAGCCGCCGGGCTTCTCCGAGACACTCCCCGACACCCGCGACCCCGAAGACCCGGTCTACCTCGCCGGCGACTACACACGCTGGTCGTCGATTCAAGCTGCGATGGAGAGCGGCAAGGTCGCCGCCGATGCAGTCGTCGCGGACCTGTCCTGAGGTTCGACAACACCCGCGGTATCGCGCTGTTGCCTCCTATAGCATGCGCCGCAGTTTCCCCAGCGGGGGGAACCACAGCGTCTCTTCGCTCTCTTCGTCACGAACCGCGGGGTGGAACTGCTTCGGCCTCGCCAGCAGGGGCGACTGGAAGTCGTTCGCTCGCTTCCGATTGACCAATACTCCAGCGGCGAGTGTCGTGAACGACGGGAGCATCACCACGTCGCCACCGCGGTAACAGTTCGGCCCGTACAGCAGACAGGGATAACGTCGACTCTCGATTTCGATGGTCGGGTGGTTGTGGCCGACGACGTACCGGCCGGGGGTCGCATCACTGTCGATGTCGGGTGCTTCGTGACCGTGGCAAACGACTGTCCCATCGCTGAGTCGGTGTGAATCCACGACCTCGCCGTCGGACACGCGGTCGAGCTGTTCGTCGTGGTTGCCCCGGACGACGACGAGCGTCGCCTCTCGCTCGACTCGCTCGGTCAGCCGGTCGAGTGCTTCGCGAGCCGGAACTGGAACCGTCTTGAACGAGTGCAACACGTCGCCCGCGAAGACGACTGTCTCTGGGGAGAACTGTTCGAGCAGTGCGTCGAGTCGGTCCAAGGTCTCGTGGCCTTCGTTCAACGGAAAGTCGACGTTCGACGTGTGTGCACGACCGAGGTGGAGGTCCGCGAGGACGAGCGCGTCGGCGTCGGGAAAGTAGGCCGCCCGGTCGGCGAACTCGATTCGACGGTCCACGTCAGCGCTCGCCGTCGACAGTGCCGCCGTCGGCCCGAACCGGTTCGTTCACGCCGAGTGCGTCTTCGAGGTCGTACTCGGTGCCAGTCACCACGAAGAGCACCTCTTCGAGGATGGAGAGCAGTTCCGGCAGGACGTGGACGACTGCCCACGTGATACCGACGAGTGCGAACACGGAGAGCGTCTGTGAGAGGACGCTGTGTGCGAACCAGAAGGACTCGTGTCCCTGCTCCACGCCCGCAGTCGTGGCCAGCCACAAGACCGGACCCTGCTCGAACCAGAGCTTGCCTGCGGCGATAGCGACGAACACGTTCCGGATGATGTTGAGCACCCAGATGACGCCCACGGCCAGTGCGAACGACTTCAGTTTGCGACGGAGCGGGGCTTGGACGGCCACGATGAGGCCGGCGAAGATGGCGATGGAGCCGATGCCGGTGCAAGCGTAGACGATGTACGTCGAGAAGTCTGCGAAGACGTACTTGTTCAAGTAGCCGTAGTCGGGGCCGGTGGTGAACTCGGGGTTGTAGCCGAGCAGCGTGATGCCCTGATACACCTGCCAGGCGACCTGCTCGATGAGGAACTTACGAACGGCCGGAATCGCCTGCGTCGGGTGGTAGATGAGTCCCATCACGCCGACAGCCTTCGACAGGGTGTGCAAGCCCTCGCGGCCGCCCCAGATGAGGTAGCCGGTGTAGATACAGGCTGGCACCGCGACGAGGGAGAGCCCACCTTCGACGAAACTCCGGACTTCGAACGCGAAGTGCGGGAACACCAGCAGCCAGAACACGCCGAACACCACCCACGTACCCGCCAGCCACCGCCGCGCGATATCGCGGTCGTACTGGTCGAGAAGAGCCCCGACCAGAAACGCCGCGATGACGACCCACGCGAGCAGGTCCGGCAACGGCATGCCGAACACGCTCGGGAGGGTCGCAACAGGGGGGAAGTTCATGTAGGGGGGCACGTAGAGAACGCATAAAATCTTGTTGCCATCCGAGCAGTTGGTTACCGAAGCGTAACCGTGTCTGCTGTCGGTTCCCGGGCCGCGAATCGGCTGGCTTCGGGTTGCACAGGTCGCCGTCGAACTCAGTCGGCCGCGTGTTCTTTGGCGGTCGTGTACGCTTCTCTGACCTCGCGAAATCGTTCTTCGGTCCCGCCGTGGTCGGGGTGGACTTGCTTGACGCGTTCGCGATACGCAGTACGGACCTCCTCGGTGGACGCCGACGTCGTGAGTCCCAGTGCGTGGAACGCCTGTGCGATGATGTCCGCGTCCTCGTCGGTCGCCTTCCACTCGATTTCTGGTACCTCGAACGGTAGTCGCTTGCCGAGGTGGTGGCCGTGCATCTCGTGTTCGCACAGCACTGCGTGCGTGCCCGTCGACTGGATACGGAAGAACGCGTGGGCATCGAACGTCACGGCAACGTCACGTTCGGGCAGGTAGAACGCGACCGGGTGTCCGTCGACCGGATGGTCTTCGGCGAATCGCTCACCGATTTCGGTCAGGTACCAGCGTATCTCCTCTCGCCGCCTCGCCTCACCAGAGAGCGATGGGTCTACCCCGCGCTGCGTGGCCTCCGGGAAGAAGTACTCGCCGACGACGAACATCGAGGCCGAGAAGACAGCGAACACTGCGCCGAGTGAGACGCCGAGGAGCAACCACGACGGGAGTGTCGCCAGCCAATCGAAACCGAACTCGAACACGCGTGTTTCCCTCTTGCCAGAAGATACGCTTCCGTGGCTAAAGAGTGCAACGGAGGCGGGGGTTAGCGATTGCGGGAATTGGAGGAAACGACTTGACCGCTGCTGCCGTATCTGTGACAGATGGCCACTACTGAACCACCAAGTTCCGAGCGACCGGCGAGCCACCCGACCCTCTCGCGCTACCTCGACCTCGACCGGGTGCGCCTGCACTACTACACTGCTGGCGACGCCGAGTCGACGGGGACACCCGTCGTCCTCCTCCACGGCGGCGGCCTCGACGAAGCCGCGCTCTCGTGGCGCTACCTCCTCCCCGAACTGGCCTCCGACGACCACGTCCTCGCGCCCGACTGGCCGGGCTACGGCAACAGCGGCCCACCGGCCGAGACGCCTACACTGTCGTACTACGCGGACGTCCTCGACCAGTTCCTCGACGAGTTGGGCCACGACCGCGTCGCACTGGTCGGTATCTCGATGGGCGGCGGCGTCGCGCTGGAGTTCGCGACCCGATTCCCAGACCGGGTCGACCGACTCGTCCTCGTCGACAGCTACGGCCTCGGGACGAGCGTCCCCGGTGGCAAACTCGCGTACTGGTTCACCCGCGCGAAACCCCTGAACCGCGCGCTCTGGTGGGCACTCCGACAGAGTGACCTGCTCGGCCGCCTCGCGTTCCAGGGAATCACCGTCGCCCCGGACGACAAACTCGGCGCCGACGGCGTCGCCGCCCTCGACCGCGACGACGCGGGCGACGCCTGGCAGGCGTTCCAGCGGTACGAAGTCACACCGACCGGGCTCAGAACCGCCTACCTCGACCAGTTACCCGACCTCGACGTGCCGACGTTACTCGTCCACGGCGAACGTGACCGACTGGTGCCGGTCGACTGGGCCATCCGCGCCCACGCCTTGCTCCCCGATGCGGAGTTGTACGTCGTGCCCGGCTGCGGCCATATGCCGCCCAGAGAACTCCCCGGGCCGGTCGCCGACCGCATCGGTCGCTTCCTCGCCGAAACGACCACACCGTGACCTCACTCGCGGGGTTATGCGCTTCGCACCCGTACCGATGACATGGACCTGACGACTCAGCTCCACTTGCTGCTCGTCGGCTGCTGGCTCGCGTTCGCCCTCGGAGGCCTCGCGCTCTACCAGCGCGGCGACTGGTCGTGGCAAAACATCCGAGTCGGTCTCGTCGGCGCTATCGCCTGGACCGCGTTCGCGATTCGGACCATCTCGGTCGGGCCGCTGGCGGACGCAATCGTCATCGCCGCCGTGTTCGCACTGGCGATCGTCTACCTGCGGGACCGCGACGAACAACGCGCCGACGAACCGCTGGCGCTGGAAGGAGACGTCGAGAAGCCACTCCTGTGAGTGTGGGAACAGCCGTCGAAAGACCGTCAAAAGACCGCCACGACTGTCGAAAAACGATGGGTGTGACGCCGAAACGGATGTGACGCCGAAACTCAGCCGATGTACCGCAGGTCGTCGTCGCTCGGCACGTTCGCCTGCTGTTGTTCCATCTCCTGAATCTTCCCGATGACTTCTTCCATCTCCTCGGCGCGCTCTTCGAGCGACGCGTAATCGAGTTCCATCTCGAACCGTTCCTCGAGAATTTCGAGGACGGCCTGTGCGCTCTTCGGGTCGACGAGGTAGCCTGAGGTTTCGCCCATCAGACACACCGCGTCGAGCCCACGCCGACGGCCGAGACCGAGGACGAGGCCGGAGATACCGACGATACCGCCAGCGGGTTCGTCTTCACGGAACTCGACACCGATGTCTTCCATCGCCTCGACGAGGTCGTCGCTCGTCACCGCACCCAGCACCGCGTACTCGTCGATGAGTTCACCAGTCGGGACGCCACCGAGTGCGTACGCCTCTTCACAGCCGAAGTCCGCAGCGATGTCCAAAATCGCGTCGGCGAGTCGATAGTGGCCCTCGTTGCTCTGTGCCTGATGGTCACCTGTCAGGACGAGCAGGTCGCGGCCGTCCGTCTCCACGGCGTGCAGTTCGAGGTGTGTGAGTTCGGCGACGCCGTCGTCGTCGACGTCGACCTGTGGCGGCAGGTCACGAGAGTAGAGCCGGCGGACCAGTTCGCCATCGTGCTGGTCCAGAATGTGTTCCGCCGCGAGCTTCCCGACGTGGCCGACGCCGGGCAGTCCTTCCACGAACACTGGGTCCGAAAGCTCCGCTTCAGCGACGCGCTCGATGTCGAGTTGCTCCATACCGTCACTCGCGTGCGGCCGACTTAAGAGCGCGTCGGTACTCCCCGTACGGGTCTGCCGGGTCGAACGGTGCAGGCGCACTGTTGACGGCCTCGGCTCCGCAGTCGGGGCAGTTCGCAGAAAGTGTGTACACCGGGCGTTCGTGGCGGTCGCGCCACGCCGAACACACCCGGATGTCGGACTTCATTCGTCGTCGGACCGACGTTCACGGTGGTACGCCGCGGTACCGCCGTGCGATTCGATTTCGACCTTCGCGCGCTCGGCCGCCGCTTCGAGTTCCGACTCGGCGGTCTTGTAGTTCGGTGCCTTCACCTTGATGCGGTATTCGGGCGACCCGACGTAGGTCACGTCGAGTTCGACCTCGTCGGGCACCTCACCGTTACCTTCGGCTGCCTGGAGCGCCTCCTTCACGTCGTCGACGCCGTTCGCACTCGGACTCCGCAGGTCGATGTAGCCCGTGACGTTGACGTACGGGACCGAGACGTTCTCGCGTGCGGTGGAGACGAGTATCTCCACTTCGTCGTCGGAGAGGTCGCGGTCTTTGAGTGCTTCCGGCCCGTGGATTGCCGACTGCTCGAAGCCCTCGTAGAGGCTCCCGAACTTGTCGAGGAGTTCGTTGGCGACGGACGCGTACTTCTCGTCGGAGACGTCCTCGCCGAACGCCAGCAGCATCCACTTATCGGCCTTCTGCTCGTTCTTCCAGTCCTGAATCTTGTCGGAGCGCTGGTGGTCGTTGACGTCCTTGATGGAGAGGTCTATCTGCTGGGACCCTTCGTCCACGTCCAGCACTTTGGCGACGACGGTCTGACCCTCTCGGACGTGGTCGCGGACGTTCTTGATCCACCCGCTGGCGACCTCGCTGATGTGGCAGAGACCGCGCTTGTCCTCGTACTCTTCGAGGTCGACGAAGACACCGAAGTCTTCGATCTCGTCGACCTTCCCGATGACGAGTTCGCCGTTCTCGGGCCAGCCGCTGTACTTCATCGTGCTTCGACCGTCTCCAGGATGTCGTGCGGGATCTCCGCCTTGCCGCCGGTCGGCGTGGCGAGCGTGGTTCCGCACACGGCGCAGTTCACGTCTGTCGAGGCCTTCTCGAAGACGATCTGTTCGTTCTCACAGTCGCTGCATTTGACTTTGATGAAACTTCCTGCCATAGATTTACTCCTGGAACTCCAGTCGACCGGCGCGCCATCCCTGACGGAGGTGGGCTTTGCCGCAGTCTGCACAGCGGTACTTGAGGTCGGTCTTCTTGGTCGGCTTGTCGCCACCGGGGACCTTGGAGAAGCGACCGGCGTTACCGATGACTTTCTTCCCCTCGCGCTGCTTGCGCTGGTCCTTCTTCATCCCGGTCGTTCGGCCTGTTCGGACCTTCTCGACCTCGTGTTCGTGGTGTTCGTTACAATGCGGGCAGTACGTGTTGAAACGTCGTGGCATCTGCATAGATATCGGCCTTACGGAGGGTTTGGCTACGGTCCTTTAAAACGCATTTGGTTCGGTTCGACCGACAGACTGCACGGGATTCGGCCGTTCCGGACGGCGCGAAACCCGTGCTCACGACGCCCCCGAAACCCTCACTCCTCTGCGTGCTCTGCCGAGAATTCGTCGTCGCCACCGAAGACGCGGCCTTGAAACGCCTCTCCCAATTGCTCGCGCCACGCTTCCGTCGATTCGACAGACGATTCGAGCGACGTGAGACGGTCGTCGAGGTCGGCCATCGAATCGTCGACACGCTCGGAGAGTGACGCGGTCTCCGAACGGGCCGCGTCGAGTTCCACGGAGAGTCCTTCTACCCGGCCGTCGAGCGACTCTACTCGCCCGTCGAGTCGGTCGAAGCGTGCTTCGATACGGTCGAGGTGAGTATCCACCGTCGTGAGTCTGTCGTCGACCGTGTCGAGTCGGTTCGCCACGGTCGTCAACTGTTCTTCAGCCGCACGAAAGCGGGCCGCCGCAGAGGGCTGCTCGCCGCTCGCTTCGTCCAGTCGCGCTGCCGTCTCGTCGAGTGACGCTCGGACGGCCGCGATGTCGTCGTGCAAGTCGTCGACGATGCCACTAGCCGTCCCGTGTTCGTCGATGAGGTCGGCGAGGCCGTCTGCGTAGGTTGCGAAGTCTTCGAGTCGGGACTGGAGTCGTCGAAAGCGGAGGCTATCACTGCGAGAGACTGGTGGGGCGACGTGTTTGCGGAGCGTCGCCACCTGCTCGTCGTCGACTGCGCCAGCAGCGAGTGCCGCGACCAGCGCATCGACGACCGTCTCGCCGTCGAGTGACGCCGGGGCCGATACGGTCGCTCGGTGCGTTTTGTGCTCTTCGTGGCCGGTCGATTCTGCAGCACGTTCGCCACTGTGTCGCCGCCCACCAGCGGTCCGGCCCACTTCGCTTGCGTCACGGCGTACTTCGACTGCGTCTTCGTGCGTAGTGTCGGTACTGCTCCGGCCGGAGGATTCGACCGGGTCGACCACGTCGATGGTCGGCGCGGCGAAAATCTGTTCCACTGCCTTCGGTTCGTCGCTGTTCACCACGTAGCGCGTCGTCACCGATTTCTCGGGGTCGAGAATAGCCATCAGGACGGCTTGGGAGGTCGGTCCCTCCAACAGCCAGTCGCTCCGACCGGCCGCGTCGAGGTCGAGTGCCTCGGTCGGGAAGCCAGCCCCCAGTGCTTCGACGATTCTGACCGCGACCGCCGTGTCGTGGTCCGACGTGAGTCGGTAGTGGACCGTCATTCTGTTGTCTCCCGGTTCGATGCCTTTCTCGACGTGGACGCCCTCCTTCGAGACTGTTGTCGTGTTGCTCAGTGCCTCCGTGCTATACATGCCCACCCTCTATCGACTGCAGTATTCAGCACGATACTACATTAGTTTCACGATTGGTAACTGTAGAATCATTTCTGGGCTCGTTGTGAACGAGTCGAATCGGGTGCTTCGACACGCTTAATTGGGCGCTGTGCAAACCTCGGCGCATGAAGCGTCTCATCATTCACGGGGACCCCGGCATCCGCAAGGGCGCTGTCGTGAAGTACGACGACGAGGAGGTCCGCTGTTTCTCCATCAGCCGAAACGGCGAGTGGCACGGGCCGGACCGAGTCCAGCTCTGGTGCGTCGTCGGAAACGACGACGAGAAAGAGGACTTCGAACTGCAGAACTACATCCCGCACCACCTCGAAGTCGACCGCGTCGACGCGGAAGCCGTCGAAGTCATTCAGGCCAAAGCGTCCCCCTCGGCCTGAGTTCTCCTTACGCGCGAACCGTTTCGCTCGACCCGTTCGACTCGTCAGCGCTCGACGCGAGCGCCTGCTGGTCGACCACGTAGACCGTCACGTCCCCGAACTCCTTCGTCTCGGCGACCCACGATTCACCAGCGAAGTCGACGTTCCCGTAGTGTTCGCGCTCGTGGGGGCCGACGTAAACGTACTCGGCATCGTACTTCTGTAGTACTGCTGCTCGCTCACTCTCACTACCCTCGTACACTGCTCCCACGTCGGTCATCCGTTCTCGCCAGCCGTCCTCGGTGTGGTAGTTCGAGGCGTGGCCCCAGCCGGCGATGGTGGGTAAGCCGGTGAGACTGGAGACGCCGCTGACCAGTGGCGTCGACGGCGTGTTGACGCTGTAGAGGTGTTCCGTCGTCGGGCGTTCGACCACGACCGGACGGCCCTCTTTCGCGTCCAGCCACTCGATGGCGGCGTACTGGTCCGGGTAGTAGTCCTCGGTCCACTGCTTGCCGTCGAGCGTCGCCGGCCCGTCGTGGCGCTCGAAGTGCGCGGTGAGCGCGAGCGCGCCGTAGATGGACGTCGAGCAGACGAGGAACACAGCGAACAGGACTGCGGCGACCTGTGTGAGTCGCGCGAGGCCCGGCCCTCGTCTGGCCGCGAGACGCTCGCCAACACTCCACCGTGGCCACTGTCGTGCGACCACATCGGTGAGGACGATTCCCGTCGCAGTTGCCCAGAGAACCCACACCTGCATGTAGAACTTGAAGACGGTGTTGTACCGGCCACTTCCGGCGCGCTCTGAGACGTAGACGAACTCGACCATCGTGACGAGGCCGACCGCAGCGACGACCAGGACCGTCTCGTAGCCGAGGTCGCGGTCGAGGCGGAGCAACACCCAGCCGATGACCAGTGCTGGTGTCACGACCGCCAGCACGACCGCGTCGAACAGCCACGCGACGCCAGCGAAGACGGCGAAGGCGACCCCGGCAGCCGCAACGATTCTGGTCTCCTCGTCCAGTCGCTGCGTGGCTGCACCGACGCCGGCGAGCATCGTCGCGCCGTAGACGCCGACGCGGCCCATGGTCGGTCCCGAGAGGAACGCGAGCGCGGCCGCGACGACGAACAGCACCGCCGCGACGCCCGTCTGGCCCTCGTGCAGTTGCGTCACGGCGAGCAGGCCGATGAGGCCCACCAGTGCGGTCGGGAGCGGAACCCAGCCGACGACCGCGTTGGCGACTGCGAGCACGGCGATGACGGTCACCGGCACGGTGAAGCCGAAGTCGAGGTCACGGTCGGGAGCGAGACGCGGCAGGAAGTACGCCAGCGTCGCCAGCAAGAAGGCTCCGTGGACGAACACGAGTCCGGGTAGGCCACTCCGCTCAGGCATGAACGCGAGCGACTGGCCACTCGTCGCCCCGCTGAAGAACGGGATGGCGAAAATGAAGCCACCGACGCCGACCGCGACACCGATACAGCCAGCCGCGAGCAGTCGGGTCGCTTCCGCGGCCGGCCGGGAGTCCACGACGACCGGTTCGACCCGTTCCCAGACGCGTGTCGGGAACGCGCTGGCCGGGTGCGGTGCCGCGAACAGGACCGCGAGCGTCGTCACGCCAGCCACCGATGGATAGCTCCACGTGTTTACGATGGCGAGCCAGCCCGCGAGCACGGGCGCGCAGACGAACAGGTAGAACCGACGCCGCCAGACCTGTGCCTGCGGCGTCAGCCAGTAGGCGAGCGCAACCGCGGCCGCGAGCAGCAAGAGATGTGTACTCATCATGTGCGCGTGGAGGTCGCCGTTGAGCCACGCGAACAGCGGGAACTCGTTGATGGTGTTCGGGATGACTCGCGAGGCCGTCCAGTAGTGGAAGTCCTCCGGACCGGTCGCCAGCCGACTCCACCGGACACCGAACGCCTCCACCGCCTCGGGACCAGGGTGGTTCGAGTTCGTCTCGATGGGAGACTTCATGCTCGCCGGCAGGAGCCAGATGAACGCCCGAACCAGCGGCGTGAGGTTGCTCGCGAAGCCGACGAAGAACACCGCCGCCGCCCCAGCGAGCGTGGCTGGGAGATTTCGTTCGACGGCGACGTTCCGCGCCACGCCGAACGCCGTGGTGAGCAACGCGCCGTAGAACGTCGCCAGCGCGAGGTTGTACGCGTACCGCGGGGCAATCCCGGTGAGGCGCGTCAACTGCGCCGAGACGAGGTGGCCACCGTAATAGTACTGTACGCGGTCGCCCGCGTACCAGAAGTCCTCCGGCGGGAGCTGATTCGCCCGGAGCAGCGTCTTCAGCAGTCCGAAGTCGAGATACTTCTCACCGCCACCAGCCACGATGGCTGGCTGTGCGCCACGAATCAGGACGATGAGCGCGAACCCGATACCGAACACCGCGAGTCCGCGCCCGACCGCTCGCCAGTCCGTCTCCACGTCGCTCCAGAGCGCGTACGCCGAGCCGCCGCCGAGGACGACGAGCGTGGCGACGAGTCCCGGCCAGCCGAACGCGACCTGTCCGACCCAGTAGCCGACGACGCCGACGACGGCGAGCGCCAGCGGGAGGGCGAGCGACCCGCCGCGGTCCGACAACGGCGAGAACAACAGCGCCGCGAGCGGCGCAGTGATGGCGGTCAGTCCGACCAGCATCACGAACCAGAGGACGACCAGCCCGTATTCCATTGCCCAGAATCGGGGCTTTCGCGGCTAAGGGTTTTTCCCTTCGAATCGTCGATGTGACTGGACTAGTGTTTGCAGACGTGCGCCGACACAGCCGCTCTGGCGCGCGCTGGCGAGCGTGTCGAACGGAGTGAGACCGCGAAGAGACATCGCGCGAGGGACGACCGGAGCGAAGCGGAGGGAGTCGGTTGGGGAGGGTGTGGCTGCGGTATCTACCGTCGGCGCTAGTGGGCTGCCTTCCCGTACTCACACCCGCGACGCCGGTGCTCGAATCCACTCTCAACGAACATCCACGAAGTCCCGACCTTTCATCAAGCGGAAGCGAATCCTTTTACTCTCTCGGGCGACCCTATCCGTACTGATGTCACGGTCCGTCGGGATCGTCGTCCCCGCGTACGACCCCAACGTCGACACACTCGTCGACTTCCTGCACGCCCTCACTGACCGGCTGGACCCGGCTGAACTCGTCGTCGAACTCGACGCGCCAACGTCGGCCGTCGTCGCCGCTCTCCGCGACGCGCCCGGCCGTGTCTACCCAGCCGACAGCCGCCGCGGCAAAGGCGCAGCCATCACCTGTGGCTTCGAGCGACTGGACACCGACGTCCTCGCGTTCGCCGACGCCGACGGCGCGACCCCGGCACACTCCATCGCCGACGTGGTCGAGCCAGTCCAGAAGAACCACGTCGGACTCTCCGTCGGCTCACGCCGGCACCCCGAGGCCGACGTGCGCTCGCACCAGACGTTCGCTCGTCGCTATCTCGGCGACGGCTTCGCCTGGCTCGCCCGGCAAGCACTGGGCGTCGACTTCTACGACTTCCAGTGCGGTGCGAAGGCTATCGACGCCGAGGTGTGGAACCACGTCCGCGACCACCTCTACGAACCCGGGTTCGCCTGGGACATCGAACTGGTAGCCATCACCACCGCGCTCGGCTTCAGTGCGACCGAAGTCCCGGTGACGTGGGAGGACCAGCCAGAGTCGACCGTCTCGCCCATCGGGACGACCATCGAACTCGCGGTGTCGCTGGCCAAGTCACGCCACCGTGCACAGCGACTGCGGGGCAATCCGGTCCACACGTTCATCTCCGCCCGTCGCCAGAACCGCCTCGCACTGGTCGAACGCCATACAGTCGACACAGATGACTGACGGCGACGGCCACGGCGAATCGCCCACAGAGAAAGCCGAGGCACTCCTCTCCGGCGTCCGCTTCGGCCAGTTCGCCTCGGTCGGCGTCGTCGGCGCGGCCTTCGACGTAACGACCGCGACGGTGCTGCGCGAACTCGGGGTGTTTCCCGAACTCGCCGTCTTCGTCGGCATCGAAGTCGCCGTCGTCGTCATGTTCCTCCTCAACGACAACTGGACGTTCTCCGAGGAGGGCGAAAACGGACTGTTCCCGACGCTCAAGCGACTCGCTCGCTCGAACGTCGTTCGGGCCGGCGGGATTCTGGTCCAACTCCTCACGTTCCGACTGCTGTACCGGGTCGTCGCCCTCGAAGCCCTCGTCATCGGGAGTGTCTCGCTGTCGACGACCGTCCTCGGCATCGACGGCTGGTTCGTCGTCTCGAAAGTCGGCGGTATCGGCGTCGGGATGCTCGTCAACTACGTCGCCGAGAGCCTGTTCACGTGGAAGGTCCACGACTGAGTGTCGCCACGAGATATTTTCCGCGTCGGCCGTGTCGAAAATCGCCAGCGGGCAGCGTGGGAGCGACACGCACACGGCCGCCGCATCATAGGCCTTAAGTAGTGGACTCGGGTATGTAATGATAGCGGGATGGGATAGCCAGGAGATTCCGGCGGGCTCATAACCCGCAGATCGGTAGTTCAAATCTACCTCCCGCTATTTTTCGAGAATCAAACCGACGAGAGACGAGCGTAGCGAGGAGTGAGTCGCTTATTCTCGAAAATAGCCACGAGTAGATTTGAACCAGGGAGCGCGTCGAACGAAGTGAGACAAGCGACCGAGGTTCAAATCTACCTCTCGCTTATCCCTCAGAACTCACACGGTGAGCGAGTCGATCGTTTTCTTACCAAATTTCCCACTTGTCTGTCACCCGAATCGTCGAGACCACCGAACAGAATTAATCACGACCCGGTTCGAAATCCTCACGAATGTCACTGACGGAGGCGACATCCAACTCACAACCCTTATCTGTTCGACCCGGATACGTGATGGTAGCGGGATGGGATAGCCAGGAGATTCCGGCGGGCTCATAACCCGCAGATCGGTAGTTCAAATCTACCTCCCGCTACTTTTACGACGAACAACGACGAGGAGCAAAGCGACGAGTCCGTGAGTCGTAAATCCGGTCACGGTAGTTTGAACCAGCGAGCGAAGCGAGTGAGGTTCAAATCTACCTCCCGCTATTTTTCGAGAACCAAATCGACGAGAGACGAGTGTAGTCGAACGAGTCGTGGAAAAAACGAAATAGCCACGAGTGCCTACAGCGACTTCGTGAGGCCGCCGTCGACACGGATGTTCTGGCCGGTGATGTAGCTCGATGCAGGTGAAAGGAGGTAGGCGACCGTCTCGGCGATTTCCCCAGTTCGTCCACGTCGACCCATCGGGATTCGGTCTCTCGTCTCCTCGTCGATGTCGTAACTGTCGACGAACCCCGGCTGTACCGTGTTCATCCGAATCCCGTCCGCCGCGTACCGGTCGGCGTATAGCTTGGTGAAACTGCCGAGACCAGCCCGCAGTACCGACGAGACCGGAAACGAACTCGACGGCTCGAAGGCGGAAAACGTCGAGATATTCACGAACGCCCCGCCGTCCTGTTCCCGCATGATGGGGGTGACGAGTCGTGCCATCCTGACCGTGTTCAACAGCACGAGGTTCAGCCCTTCGTGCCACTCCTCGTCTGAGAGGTCGAGTAAGTCACCGGACGCCGGGTGGCCCGTGTTGTTCACCACGGCGTCGATACGGCCGTAGCGCTCGTACGTCGCTTCGACGAGCGCTGCGAGGTCGTCGGGATTCGTCACGGAGCCTTCGAACCCGTCCCCGCCGAGTTCCGTCGCGACGTCGACGGCGCTCCCCGACCGCGAGAGCAGCACAGGTGTGTAGCCGTCTTCGTCGAGTTTCCGTGCGCACGCTTCACCGATTCCGCTCCCCGCCGCGGTCACGACTGCGACCTTCGGTTCGGTCATACGTCGAGTCATCGGGTGGGTCGAATAAGGAAGTGCGCATTACCCCGTTCGGTGGCCACTCACAACTGCTTCCGATAGTGCCACGCCTCGAACGACTCGCCGTCGAGTTCGACGTCCGTCTGGGCGACCAGTTCGAAGCCGTGGTTTTCGTAGAACCGGTGCGCAGCCGTCTGGTACTCGCTCGTGTGTAGGACGAACGTTTCGTAGCCGCGCCCTCTCGCGAGCGACATCAGTTCCGCGAGCATCGTCGACGCGAATCCGCGGCGGTGGTGGTCTGGGGCGACGTGTACCCACTTCACTTCGGCCGTCGTGTCGTCGATGCTTCCGAACACGTCGGTGAGGTCCGGACTCGCGGGGCGAAATGCAGCCGTGGCGACGACTTCCTCGTCGACCGTCCCGACGAGGAACGCGCCATCGCCATCGAGAAAATTCGCCCGGATAGCTTCGACTGTGCTGTCTTCTTCGGCGTCACCAAAGGAGACACCAGCCGAGCGGAGGGCCGCGCGTCGTACCGCGTCGATTCGGTCGATGTCGCGATGGTCGAAGCCGCGCACGTGGAGGTCGCCACTCATGACTACTGCGAGGAGGAGACGAGACGTAAAACCAGCAGACAGGGTCAGTCGTCTGCGGCGGTCGGCGACTCGACTTCGGCGACGGGTTCGACGAGGTGACAGGCGGCGACGTGGTCGTCGCCGACTGCTTCGAGTGTCGGCGCGCGTTCTTCACAGACGGTGTGGAAGTCGTCGGCCATGGTCTCGCTCGCTGCGTCGGTGTCACCGCCCAGAACGTGTCCGATGGCGTCGGCCAGCGTCGACTCGGCCTGTTCGTCGGCCAGCGCCTCGGGTAGGTCGAACTCGGCGCGCAGCGCCGACCGGAGGTCTGCCTGCGAGAGCGTGTCTTCACTGCTCGCGTCGCTCCGTGCGAGCGCGAGTTCGACCGCGCCATCGCGGTCCACGTCGCCAGCAGCGACCTGATGGCGGAAGTCGAGGACGCGCCGCCACTGTTCTTGGGGTAGGTCGAGGTGGTCGGGCTGGATGACTTTCGGACAGCGAGTGTGGAACCGGCAGCCAGCAGGCGGGCTCTCAGGACTTGGCACGTCGCCGGTGAGTTCCATTCCGAGGCCGCGCTGGCGTGGGTCTGGTCGGGGAATCGACGCGAGCAGGGCTTGCGTGTAGGGGTGTTGCGGGTCCTCGAACAGTTCCTCGGTCGGCGCGACTTCGACGATTTCGCCGAGGTACATCACGGCCACGCGGTCGCAGACTTCGCGGATGACGCCGAGGTCGTGGCTGATGAACAGCATCGACAGGCCGAAGCGGTCGCGCAGGTCGCGCATGAGCGTGAGAATTTCGGCCTGAATCGACACGTCGAGCGCGGAGACTGGTTCGTCAGCGACGACGATTTCCGGATTGACGACGAGCGCGCGGGCGAGGGCGATGCGCTGTTTCTGCCCGCCGGAGAACTCGTGCGGGTAGCGGTCGTAATCGTCGGCTGAGAGCCCGACCCGTTCGAGCAGGTCCTCGACGATAGCCCGACGACGTTCTTCGTCGGCCATCCCGTGGATGAGCAGCGGTTCGGCGACCGACTCGCCGACGCTCATCCGGGGGTCGAACGAACTCGACGGGTCCTGGAAGATCATCTGGGCTGAGCGTCGGAACCGCTTGAGCTGCGTCGAGGAGAATCCGAGTACGTCGCGGTCGTCCTGCGATTTGCCGTCGGCCGACCGTGAGAGCCCAGACGCGAGCGACCCGATGCCAGACCCGCTCCCGTCGGCAGGAACGTCGCCGTGGAAGACGACTTCACCGTCGGTCGGTTCTTCTAGTCGAAGGAGTGAGGTCGCCGCGGTCGACTTGCCACACCCGGACTCGCCGACGAGACCGAGCGTCTCACCGCGGTGGAGGGTGAAGTCGATGCCGTCGACGGCTTTGACGCGGCCAACCTCGCGGCGAAGGACGCCCTTCGTCACCGGGTAGTGCTTCTCCAGCCCGCGGACTTCGAGCAGTGGGTCCCGACTCACGTGGTCGTCGTTCGACTGGTCGTCGCTCGATTTGTCACTGCTCATCGCGAGGCACCTCCATCGGTCCGCGCCTCGCCATCACTGCCCGCGTCGTCGCTCGCGCCTGTTGCAGGCGACTGGCGAACCGTGTCGGCGTCGTAGCCGGCTTGGTAGTAGACGCAGGACGCCCGGTGCGTGTCGCTCTCGTCACCGACGGGCACCATCGATGGTTGGTCGCCCGTGCGACAAGCGTCGACCGCGTGCTGACAGCGGTCGGCGAACCGACAGCCAGCGGGCGGACTCTTCGCGTCCGGCAGCGACCCGGAGATACCCTCGGCCCCACCGCGGCGACCGGGCAGACACTCCAGCAGCGCCTGTGTGTACGGGTGCGACGGGTTCTCGAACACCTCGAACACGTCACCAGTCTCCATCACTTTGCCCGCGTACATCACGACGACCCGGTCGGCCACCTCCGCGACGACGCCGAGGTCGTGCGTGATGAGCAGCATCGCCATCCCGTACTCGTCCTGCAAATCGCGCAACAGCCGGAGTATCTGGGCCTGAATCGTCACGTCGAGTGCCGTGGTCGGCTCGTCCGCGATGAGCAGGTCCGGGCTGGCCGCGATGGCCATGGCGATGACGATGCGCTGTTTCTGTCCGCCGGAGAACTCGTGCGGGTAGTCGTCGAATCGTTCGCCAGCTTTCGGAATCCCGACGCGGTGGAGCAGGTCGACGGCGCGCTCTCTCGCGTCCTGTTTGGACACGTCTTCGTGTAGACGAATCGCCTCGCGAATTTGGCGACCGACCGTGTACACTGGGTTCAACGACCCCTGCGGGTTCTGGAACACGTGGCCGATTCGGCCGCCGCGAATCTCGCGCAGTCGCTTCTTCGGGAGTGAGAGCAGGTCCTCGTCCTCGAAGGAGACGCGGTCGGCAGAAACACTGCCCGGCGGTTCACGGACGAGTTTCGTGATGGACTCGCTCGTGACGGTCTTGCCGGAGCCGGACTCGCCGACGATACACACTGTCTCACCGCGGTCGACGTCGAACGAGACGCCATCGACCGCGTGTACGGTGCCGCTATCCGTGTCGAACTGGACGGACAGGTCTCTCACTTCGAGTAGGGACATCATGAATCACCTCGTGGGTCGAGTACGTCGCGCAGCGCGTCACCCAGCACGCTGAACGAGAGCACGGTGACGGCGAGGACGACGACCGGTTCGGTCGACATCCACCAGCCGTCGGGCAGGTAGTCGAGCGAGATGTTGATGGTCTCGCCCCAGCTGACGTTCATAATCTTGTTCAGGTTCAAGAACGCGATGGCGGTCTCGGCCAGAATCAACTGCGGAATCTGGCGCGTCACCGCGGTCAGTACCGTGTTCGACACGTTGGGCAGGACGTGTCGAACCATGATGCCCAGGTGGCTGGCACCAGCACTCTCTGCGGCGGTGATGAAGTCCTCTTCGCGACGCTGGATGACTTCCGAGCGAACGAGGCGGGCCGCGCCACCCCACGAGAGCAGGCCGAAGACGACGGCGAGGACGAACAGACTCCGTCCGAACACGTGGACGGCGATCATGTACACCACGATTGCCGGCACGGTCTGTTGCACGTCGACGTACGCCATCAGCGTGTCGTCGACGACACCACCGACGTAGCCCGTTATCGTCCCGACGAGCGTCGCCAGCGGGACGATGAGCATCGACGAGATGAGCGCGACTTGTAAGGCGACGCGCATCCCGTCGAACAGGAGCTGTATCATCCCCTTCCCCCAGCGGTTCGTCCCGAGCGGGTAGTCCCACGTGCCGTAACAGCCGCCACCGGGGGCGGCCGCGGACGCTGGGCACGACGTCGAGACGACACCGGTCGCCACCGGGTCGAACCTGAGGAACCCGTAGAGGACGAACTGGACGAGCGCGAACCCGAGCAGGAACACCGCCCCGAAGCCGGCGAGGACGACCCCGCTGGCCCGAAGCGTCTCCCGGTCGAGCGACTGCTCGCTTCGCAGGAACCATCGGCCAGTGTAGGCGACGCCGACGAGCAAGCTGATACCGGCAGCGACCAGCAGGCTTCCCACCGAGGTGAGCGCGAACACGACGCTCAGTGGCGTGAACACGGTGAGGGTGCAGAGCCCGAGACGACCGAACGCGCCAGAAACCGGCGTGAACGCGGACAGTTCCCGTACGCGGTCGAACCGAGCGAGCAGCGTCCACGTCGCCAGCGCGGTCAGGCCGACGAGGACGAGGAGGGTGAACAGGTCGATACGCCCCATGGGAGTGGCGAACGACACTGGCGGTTTCGACGTATGCTGAACACTCGTGTCGGGTGACCCTACGACGATGGTCCCGACGACCCCGAAGACGAAGAAACAGACCAGATAGCCGAGTGCGAACGTCGCCGACTTGTTGTTCGTGAGTTTCGCGAAGTACCGAGCCGTCCGTTCGCGGTCGGCCGCGAGCGGGTACAGCACGAAGAAGCCGAAGACGAGCAGCGACAGGGCAAACAGCCAATCGATGCCGCGAACGTCCCACGTAAACGGCTGAGACAAGCCTTCTGCCAGTCCAACGTTGGAGAACAGTGGCTCCGGCGCGACGACGAAGTAATCGTACGCCGCGAGACAGATGATACCCAACAGACAGACGAGAAAGAGTGCGCTCCGTCGCGTCAGCCACCCACCGGACGGCTCTACCTCGTCCCAGTCGATGGTCTCGAAGCCAGCGGGTTCGTTCACGCTACCTGCTGCCATCGACCCACCCATACTGCGATTCAGTTCCGAACCCACACTGCATAGCTGCTCAACACGACAGGCTAGATAGGTTTAAAACCACCAGTTGCTCAAACAGAGACTGTACATACGAACTCGCCGCAGTCGTTCGGTTTTTCCGATTCTCGGGCGATTCTCCGCACACTTTATTACTGTAGCTCTGGCAACCAGAGACGAATGGGTGCTGTTCGACTCGCTGCTGGCCGACGTTCGCTCGACTCACGTGGTGGGTTCCCGTGAGCATGAAGTGGAAACTCCTCCGACGTACCGTCTTCGCCGTCTTCTCGGCGTACCTCGTCATGAGCGTCGCCTTCGGCGTCATCGCGTTCACGAACGACCCGAACGTTGGCGCCGTCGCGTTCAACGCCGCGAGTAGCGGCGGCGACGTGTCCGAAGCCATCGAGTCCTACCGGTCGGCGCGCAATTTGAACGACCCGATTACGGAACGCTGGCTGAACTGGATGGTCGGTATCTCGACCGGCGACTGGGGCATCTCGTACACGACCGGCGAACCAGTCTTGGACGTCATCGGGGACCGCCTCGAACTGACGCTCGGCTACCTCGTCCCGTCCGTCATCATCGCCGCGGTGTTCGGCATCAGCTTCGGGCTGTTCGCCGCATTCCGCCAACACACCTTCAGCGACCGGTTGGTGACGACCGTCGCCTACCTCGGCCTCGGCGTCCCGAACTTCTGGCTCGCGTTCATCCTCATCGACGCCATCGTCAACCAGCACAACGTCGTCGGCTTCCCGTACCCCATCGCCGCCAGCGAACTGTACCACCTCGGCTTCACCCTCCACTGGGGCCTCGTCCCCGGGCCAGAACTCACGACGACACAGAAGTACTACGTCCTCCCGATTGCGACGCTCACCACCGCACTGCTCGCCGGGCAACTGCGCTACGCTCGCGCAGAGTCGCTCGAATACATCGACACCGAGTTCGTGAAAATCGCCCGTGCGAAAGGTGCCGGGCCGATTCGTGTCGCCAGACACGTCCTTCGAAACGCCGCCATCCCGCTGCTCTCGCTGTTCTTCACGGACATGCTCAGCGTGATGGTCCTCAACGTGTTCGTCATCGAGTCCATCTTCAGCATCGAGGGCTTCGCCAGTCTGATGCTCTCGGCCGTGTCCAACCGCGACATGCCGCTAATCCTCGGCTGTACGATGCTCGTCGCCTTCGTCGGGATTATCGGCAACTTCGTCCAGGATATCGCCTACACGCTGTTAGACCCACGGGTGGGTAGCGACGCGGAGTGACGAAACGGAAAATTCGACTCGAACCGACTCGCTCAGTCGTCGCCGCGCTCGTCGACGATGACGACTTCGCCGTCGACCACGTCGACGTTGATGAGCGTCTTTACGTGGTACGGCGACTCTTCGACCTTGTTCTCGCCGCCGACCTTCTTGATGACTGCGACGGAGTCGACGACCTCGGCACCGATGTCGTCGAGCGCGCTGAGAACCGCCGCGAGCGTGCCACCGGTCGAGAGCACGTCGTCGAGGACGATGACGCGGTCGCCCTCGTGCACGTCGTTGATGTACATCTCGTTCTCGGAGTAGCCGGTCTGCTGCGAGAGCGAGACCTCGCCGTCCAGCCCGTACTGACGCTTGCGGATGACCGTCAGCGGGATGTCCGTCATGAGCGAGACGGCCGTCGAGATGTGGATACCCATCGCGGCCGGTGTGACGATTTTGTCGACGTCTTCCAGCTCTGCTTTGCGGATGATGCGGATGACGATTTCGCGGAGCAGGCTGGGGTCTAACTGCGGAACCCCGTCGCTGATGGGATGGACGAAGTAGTGATAGCCGTTCTTCTCGATGATTGGCGCGTCGAGGAGGGACTCCTTCAGTTGGTCCATGTCGTAGGTGGTACCAACCAGCCAATGAAGGTGACGATTGTCGCTACCGCCGGTTGTCTCTCGTGGCCCGCCCGGTCAGGCGACGCCGCGCTGGCTGAGAATCGTGGACTGTCCGCCTTTGCTCCAGATGACCTGGACGACTTGACCGGCGGTGATGCTGTCAGTGCTATCTTCCCGTATCTCCAGCACCGCACCTGCAGTCACTGTTCCAGACCAGTCGTTCGTACCATCGGTGAAGTCAGTCCCACTGACGGACCCGGCTTCGTACGCCGCCGTTCCGCCGATATTGACCGTCAATCGTTCTGCATCGACCGAATCACCGCCCGTGTGCGAGAGTTCGACGTAGTCAGACCCGTTCGTCCCAACCGACATGTTGTACTCGACGACCATGTTGGGCGAGGCTTCGGTCACCTGTGACCCGATATCGAGGACGAACGCGCCAATCGCTGCCGAGAGAACGACCGTCACCGCCACCATCAGCACGACGCCGATGACCGGCGAGAGGGCGTCGTCGTCCGTGAAGAGGGCCCGAAGTTGCATCTGGTCGGAGTAAGAATCACTGCCGTATAAACAATCTGGCCGCCCGGACAGTCACCATCGGTGACGTGTCTCGTCCCGGCTACTCGATTTCGAGTTCGGGCGGGATTTCGAGGTCGCCCAGTCGCATGTTCTGCTCGTAGTAGATGTGGACCGCGGAGGAGACGGTGAACGCGAGCGAGATGAGCATTCCCCACGCGATGTCCGGCATCATCGTGAACGGGTAGACGCCGAACCAGACTGCGGTACATAGTGCTGCGCTCACTGCGCCGAGCGAGAGGTAGTACTCCCGCCACGGCAGTTCGCTCCCGGGGACGATTTCCAGATAGATGGAGAGGTCGCGTGTGCGCGCAGTCGGTTGAATCAGTCCTTCGTCCGAGTCGTAGCGGATGATGTTCGCTTCCGACATGCGCGGGAGGTGTGTCTGCTGGAGCGTCGTGTAGACGCGCTTTCGCTGTTCCGAAGTGACATCGTCGCACGGTGTCCGGTACTCCCACGCGGCCACCTGGGTCGCGAGGCTGCCGAGGTCGACCGGTTCGTCTCGGCGCTTCAAGTACTGGAGGACGAATCGTCGTCGCTGGTTCCGGAGCACATCGAAGATTTCGCCCTTCGACAGCCCACCGTCGGTGGCGATTCGTTGATTACTCATGTTCACCCCGTGCAACCGATTCCCTTCGGTCCCATCGGTCGTCACAGCCGCGGTGCATTCACCCTATCGTCCATCGGCGGCCCACATAACGTTTCGTACTGTCACTGAGCGGTGATTTTCAACGAACGAACGTTCGGAGTCGCCGGCTGAGGCGTCGAGGAGGAAGATACCTACCGTTTCGGGGCAAAATCCCACGAGATGTTTCCCTCGATAGACGATTACGTCCGTCGACAGTTCCGCGGGTGCACCGCACCTTCGAGAGGAGCTCGAAAGTGTAAATTTCCGTCGATGACCGAGCGACCGAATCGTAGCTCCCCCGTCGGCGTCGACCTACCGGCCGGAACCGGTCGGTACGGTATGAGTGTTCTCCTCGGCTGGCTGAACAGAGTCGAGAGCGCCGCTCGCCCGCCGGTTTGAGAAGAACTAAGTCCGGTTCCTCGTTGGTTCCGACTAGCTATGACACCGGACCTGACGGTCCTCCTCGCCCTCGTTGGACTGCCGTTTCTGGGCGCGGCGGCCGTCCCATTCGTCTATCGTGTCCTCGGTGAGCGGACGGCGTACTTCGCGGCTACCGTCGCGCTCGCGTGTCTGGGACTCGTCTCCCAGTTGTACGGCACACACGGGGCAGTAGGGATAGAGTGGATTCCGACGCTCGGGGTACAGTTACAGTTCTACGTCGACGGGTTGGCGCTGCTCATCGCCACGTTGGCGAGCGGCGTCGGCGTGATGATTCTCACCTACTCCGGTGGGTACATGCACGGCGAACCTGGCCAGCCGAAGTACTACGCCACGCTGCTGGCGTTCATGGGGTCGATGCTGGGCGTCGCGCTCGCGTCGGACCTCATCTCGCTGTTCCTCTTCTGGGAGTTGACGAGTCTGACTTCGTTCTTGCTCATCGGGCACTACACCGACGAGGCGTCCTCGCAGTACGCCGCGCGCAAGTCGATGCTCATCACGGTCGCGGGTGGCCTGTTCATGCTGGTCGGTTTCATCGTGTTGCACACCGTGAGCGTCGACGCGCTCGGCAGCGCGACGTGGTCACTCTACGGCGGTGAGAACGCGATGCTCGGCAGCGCAGCGAACGCCGAAGCGATGCGCACCACGATGGAGGAAAAGGGCGTCTTCGTCCTCGCGCTCGCACTCGTCGGCATCGGCGCGGCGGCCAAGTCCGCGCAGGTTCCACTGCACGTCTGGCTGCCGAACGCGATGGAAGCACCCACGCCGGTTTCTGCGTTCCTCCACTCCGCGACGATGGTCAAGGCGGGTGTCTACCTCGTCGGCCGGATGCGACCCCTGTTCCTGCCCGAAGGCGCACACCCCGGCAGTCTGGAAGCGTGGTCGATGCTGTTCGTCGCGCTCGGTCTCCTGACGATGACTGTCACGGCTATCCTCGCCGTCGCCGCGACGGACATCAAGGAGTTGCTCGCGTACTCGACGGCGTCACACCTCGGACTCATCGTCGCCGGCTTCGGCTTCGCCGGACACTACGGCGCGGAGACTGGCGGCTTCCACATCCTGAACCACGCGCTGTTCAAGGCGACGCTGTTCCTCGTCGCCGGGATAATCGCACACGAAGCGGGGACACGCAAGATTTCGGAACTCGGCGGCTTGCGCGAAGACCTGCCCATCACGGCGGTCATCGCCACCATCGCCGGTCTCGGGATGGCCGGCGTCCCGCCGTTCAACGGCTTCTACTCGAAGGAGTTCCTCTTCCACGCGGCGTGGCTGACCGGGTCGAACGCGGGCGGCATCTACTGGCTCGTCCCGGCCGTCGCCGTGTTCGGGAGCATATTCACGTTCCTCTATTCCATCCGGTTCGTGATGCTGTTCTTCGGGAAGAAGCCCGAGGAACTGGGCCACGTCCACTCGCCGCCAAAGGCGATGTTGATTCCGCCCGCGATTCTGGCGTCACTGGCCGCGTTCATCGGCCTCGTCGGCATCACGGAGACGTTCCACGTCTACTTCAAGCCGCTCGACGACTTCATGACCGCGGTCGTCCATTCGGCCGAACCGCTCGGGGTAGAGACCGAGACGTTCCACTACCACCTGCCGACCGAGTTGACGGCGTGGGCCGGGATGAGCGCGCTCACCATCGCGCTCGGCCTCCTCGCCTACCCACAGTACGACCGGCTGCACCACGGCATTCGGTCGATACTTCGCGGCCCTGTCCGTGCGAACTGGTGGTACGACAACGCCACCGAGGGCCTGAACCCGTTCAGTGACTCGGTTCGTGGAGAAGTCCAGAACGGGCTGCTTCGGACCTACGCGACGTGGACCATCGGCGGCTTCGCAGCCCTCGCCACGCTCGGCTACGTCGCTGCGGGCGCGACCCCACCGCTGCCGGATTCACTCGGGGCGCTACTCCCGCTGGCGCTCGTCGTCAGCATGCTCGTCCTCGCGGCCGTCGTCTTCAGCAACGCCTCGCTGAAGGTGTCGGCCGGAATCGGTGGCGCGGTCGCCGTCGGACTGGTCGCGCTGTTCGTGTGGGGCGTCGCCGTGCAGGGCGCGAACCTCGCCACGTCGGTGCCGGTCGTCCTCGTCCTCTCGCTGGCGGTCGTCAGTGCGCTCGCAGTCGGGCGCGCGCCGTCGCACATCGCGGGCGTGCTCACGCTATCGATTCTCGGGTTCATGGTGGCGATATTCTTCATCCTCGCCAACGCACCCGACCTCGCACTGACCCAGCTCGTCGTCGAGACGCTCGTGCTGGTCATCTTCCTGCTCGTCCTCGACAAACTGCCGGCGTTCTACGGCAAGTGGAACCGGCAGCGCCTGGTCAAGGACGGGGCGCTGTCGCTGGTCGTCGGTGCGGTCGTGTTCGTCACGGTGCTCGTCACGACGCAGCACCAGCCGGACACCATCGCCAGCGCGCTCGCCGAAGCGTCCTACCCGGCCGCGGGTGGGAACAACATCGTCAACGTCATCTTGGTCGACTTCCGCGCTTTCGATACGATGGGAGAGATAGCCGTCGTCTCGATGGCCGCACTGTCCGTCGTCACTCTCGTTGCGATGCGCGAACGAGGTGAGACGCAGTGAGCTACTCGGACGACACGACCGTCATCTCGCGGACGGTGGCACGCATCGTCGTGCCCATCATCCTCGTCTCGGCGGTCGCCCTGTTGCTTCAAGGGCACAACTTGCCCGGTGGCGGCTTCATCGCGGGCGTCCTCACAGCCGCCGCGTTCGCGCTCGTCTACGTCATCTTCGGGCTCGACTACCTGCAGGAGACAGTGTTCGAACGCGACGTCGAGCCGTCACCCGGCATCGACCGGCCGGCCATCGTCACGGACTTCCGGACGATGTACGCGGTCGGCCTGCTCGTCGCCGTCCTCGGTGGCATCGGTGCCATCGCCTACGGCGACGCGTTCCTGAACCAGACCGACGACACGCTCGGCGGGGACTTCCTCGGCCTCGGGCCGATTAGCGAGTTCCTCTTCGGCGAGGGTGGCCTGTTCGCCATCCACTGGGCGACCGCGTTCGTCTTCGACATCGGCGTGTACTTCGTGGTCGTCGGTGGCCTCCTCACGATTCTCTCGGTGGTGGGTGGCGAATGACCGAATTCGTCCTCGCGACCGTTCTCGGCCTACTGTTCGCGCTCGGGACGTTCCTCGTCCTGCGGCGCGACGTGGTCCGCGTCGTCTGGGGGGTCAGCATCATTTCGCAGACGGCGAACGTCTACCTCATCACGATGGGCGTGATGCAGGGGTCTGTCCCTGTCCTCGGTCATCACGGCGAGGGTGCTGCGAGCGTCACCGACCCGCTGGTGCAGGCGCTGGTCCTGACGGCCATCGTCATCGGGTTCGGGACGACCGCGTTCGCGCTCGTGCTGACCTTCCGGGTGTACGAAGAACACGGGACGATCGACCTGTTCCAGCTGTCTCCCGGAGGTGATTCCGACGATGTCTGAATACCCAATCGCCGTCATCGCACCGGTACTGGTGCCACTCGTGACGGCCATCCTCGCGCTCGTCGCACACCGTTCCACGCGGCTCCAGAAAGCCATCAGTCTGCTCGGTGGTGTCGGCTACGTCGCCGCAGTCGCGTATCTGTACCAGCAGGTAAAAGCCGCCGATGGGAACATCCTGACCTACCAGTTGTCGAACTGGAGCGCCCCGTTCGGCATCTCGCTGATTGCGGACGACCTCGCAGTGTTCATGCTGGCACTGGCGGCCGTGGTCTCGCTGGCCGCACTCGTCTTCTCGTTCCTCTACGTCGACGAAGACGGGCAGCGAATCTCGTACCACCCGCTGTACCACTTCATGCTGGTCGGCGTCACGGGGTCGTTCCTCACCGGCGACATCTTCAACCTGTTCGTCTGGTTCGAGGTGATGCTCATGTCGAGTTACGTCCTCGTCGTGTTCTACTCCGGGCCGGAACAGACTCGGGCCGCGCTCCAGTACGTGGTGCTCAACCTCGTCGGGAGCGCGCTGATGCTGCTCGCAATCGGTGGCCTGTACGCGACGACGGGGACGCTCAACATGGCCGACCTCGCTCGTCGGCTGGGCGACCCAGCCGCGTTCGGCATCCAGAGCATCGCGCCGGTACTCGGCCTGTCGGCCATCCTGTTCGTCGTCTTCGCCCTGAAAGCGGGTATCGTCCCGTTCCAGTGGTGGGTGCCCGCGGCGTACCGCGCCGCACCCGCACCCGTTGCTGCTGTCCTCGCGGGCGTCGTGAAGAAGGTCGGTATATACGCCATCATCAGGCTGTACTTCACTGTGTTCGCCAACGCGAGCACAGGCGACCTCGCGCTGTCGCTGCCCGGCCTCTCGGGTGACTCGATGCTCGCGTTCTTCGGACCGGTCCTGTTCGTGATGGGCGCGGCGAGCATCCTACTGGGCGGTATCGGCGCGGTCAACCGGCCGGACATCGAGGGCCTACTCGCCTACTCCAGTATCGGACAGGTCGGGTTCATCGTCCTCCCGCTCGGCTTCGCCGCGCTCGGCGTCGCCGGCGGACTCGGCGCGCCCGAACCGTTCGGCACGCTCGCCGTCCTCGGGCTGACCGCCGCGCTGGTGTACTCGCTGAACCACGCACTCGCCAAGGGTGCGCTGTTCCTCATCAGCGGAACAGTCCGCACCGCAGTCGGCTCTACCGAGTTCGATAGACTCGGTGGGATGGCTGGGCGACTCCCGTACCTCTCGGCAGCGTTCTTCATCGCAGGGCTCGGCCTCGTCGGGATTCCGCCGCTGCTCGGCTTCTTCGGGAAGTTCCTCGTCTTCGACGCGGCGGTGAACGCCGGGTCTGGACTCGGCGTCGCGCTCGCACTGGCGGGGGCCATCCTCACCATCGCGTACTTCACGCGGGCGTGGAACCGCGGCTTCTGGGGGACCTCCTCCGAAGCCGTCGACGTGGCCTCACGGCCGACCGCACAGGTCGGCGTCGTGCTCGTCCTCGCGCTCTCGGTCGTCGCAGTCGGCGTCGCGTTCGACCCGGTCGTGCAGGCAGCCATCGACGCTGCACAGGCGGCCATCGACACGGACGCCTACATCGATGCAGTCGGCCTGCACGACAGCATCGTCAGCGGCTCTGGAGGTGGTCACTGATGAGCGATATCGAGTCTGAGACCGTCGAGAACGACGCTGAGGCCGTCGCGGCGACCGACGACGCCGACGAGTATCAGCAGGACGCTGTCGGCGCGGGACCGCGAAAGATGGTCTCCATCGGCGTCGCACTGGCCGTCATCTGGGTGTTCGTTCGCGGTGTCCACTTCATCGACGAGCCGATGATCGCCGTCGGGGAGTTCGTCCTCGGCCTGTTCGTGGGCATCCCGACCGCGTACGTCTTCCGGCGGTTCTACTCGCCGACCTACGGCGTGCGTCGAAGCCTCCGCATCATCCCACCGACGCTGGCGTACATCGGCCTGTTCCTGTGGGAACTCCTCACGGCGAACTACGACGTGGCGAAACGCGTGCTCTCACCGAGTATGCCCATCAACCCGGTAGTCGTCGAGGTCCCGCTGCGCGTCGAGAAGCCCGTCGCAATCACCACCATCGCGAACTCGATTACGCTGACACCAGGCACGCTCACTATGGACTACGACGAAGACAGAAACGCGCTGTACGTCCACGCCATCGCGGCCGAGGACTACGAATCGCTCGTCGAACCAGTCAGGCGCTGGGAGGACTACGCGCTCGCCATCTTCGACGAGCGCGTCGAACCCGGCGCACCGGTGCCCGAACTCGACAATCCGGTCGAGGGAGCACAGACCGTCGAAGAAGACGGTGCGGAGAGTGGAGGTGAGACCGATGAGTGAGGCAGCAGCCGCCCCGTTCTGGTTCACCCTGATACTCGACCTCGGCCTCGTCGTCGCCAGCGTGGTCACGCTGCTGTGCGCCTACCGTGTCATTCGCGGCCCGACGACGCCAGACCGCGTGGTCGCACTCGACACTATCGGCACGAACGTCGTCGCCATCGCAGTGCTCTGGGCCATCATCCAGCAGAAAGGGCTGTTCATCGACGTGAGCCTCGTGTTGGCCATCATCGGCTTCATCAGCACTATCGCGGTCGCTCGCTACGTCACCGAAGGAGACATCATCGAATAATGGCACTCGCAGAAACCATCCAGTACGCGGTCGTCGCGGCGCTCGTCCTCGTGGGCAGTTTCTTCCTGCTCGTCGGGACCATCGGACTCATCCGGCTCCCCACGGTGTACAACCGGATGCACGCTACCAGCAAGGCGACCACGCTCGGCGCGGCGTCGATGTTCCTCGCCGGGTTCGTCTACTTCGACTTCCAGGGCGTCGGCCTCGAATCGCTGGTCGGCATCCTGTTCTTGTTCCTCACCGCGCCGACCGGGGCACACATGATCTCCCGGTCGGCCCGGAAGATGGGGGTCGACTTCGTCGAAGAAGTGGAGTGGCCGGTGTCCGGCGCGGGCATCGACACGCGCGAACCGGGGCGCGACGAGTCGGCGCAGGCTGGCGACGACTGACGCGCCTACTCGTCCCACCCCGGCCCAACTTACAAGTTCCCGCTGGCGTTTCACGCCGATATGGTCGACCGATGAAGAAAGTCACAGTCGCAGACATCGACCCGCAAGCACCGCCAGACGACGCAATTCCGGACGGGGCCATGGCGAACTCCGTTGGTGGTGCCAGCGTCCTCACCGACTCGCTCGGCACGACTGGGCTGTCCATCAATCACTACACACTCGCCCCGGACGAGAGTTTCACCGTCTCACCACACCGGCACAGCACGCAGGAGGAACTGTTCTACGTACTCTCCGGAACGGTACGCTTCGAGACAGATGCTGGCGACACGACCGTCGAGTCGGGCAAAGTCGTCCGCATCCCGCCGGGCACGTTCCAACTCGGGACGAACGAGAGCGACCAGCAGGCCACCGCGCTCGCACTCGGTGCGCCCCGGGACTACGAGGACGACACGGAGTGGCTCGTCGAGTGCGACGACTGCGGTGAGCAGACGGTCCACATCTTCGGCGACGCCGACGAACCGGGCGAGTACGTGTACACCTGTACCGAGTGCGACGGCGAGACGTTCCGCGTCGTGTAGGTCGCTCAGAGAGACCGCACCCCCATTTCGTACTCGTATTTTTACACGTTGCGTGCGAACAGTCTCGGTATGGCTGCTGGTCTCTCCACTACGGCGACGCTCGCCATCGGCGCGGTCGGCGGGGTCGCCTACCTCACACTCGTCGCCCTCACGATGGACAGGGTCTATCCCGAGTGGCACCCACGCCGCTGGCTTCCCTCATCGGACACGGATATTCGCGGGACGGTCTACATTCTCGGTGGGCTGTGGCTCACGGGCGCGCTCGCCGTCGTCCTGCTCGCGGGCTTCGGTGTGATTCTCCCAGTCGGCTTGCTCGTCGCTGAGTACCTCGTCTTCGTTACCGACCCGCAACTCGGTGAGTCGTACGGGCCACCGAGTGTCATGTTCTGGCCCCTCTACGTCGCCTTGTTTCTCGTGTTCACCGCCGTCGAGTACGGGTCGCTACTGCTGGTCAGTGGTGGTCCCGCACTCGCCGTCATCGCCCGACACGTGGTGGTCGGACTGTCGTTCGCGGCACTCGTCGGTGTCGGATTGTACGCATACCTGCCCGTGTGGCGAGTCGTCCCGATTTCGTGGTCGCTCCCCGTGCTGGTAGAGAACGACGGCGACGAAGCACACGAGGTCGAGGTGAGCGTCGTCGACACGACCGATGATTCTGTCGTCTATAGCGTAACCCACACGGTCGAGGCGAACGACTCACTCCGACTGGAGGACGCCATCACCCGGCTGGGCCGGTACCGAATCGTCGGGACGCTTCCAGACGGGTCAACCGACGAGTACGTCTTCGAACCGAGGCGGCGCGCTGGTGTCGTCGGCGTCATCGTCTGGGTCGATGGTGAACTGGGCCACTTCAGGGTAATCGGTCAAGGCAGTGGGCCGTGAGTTATGGGACACGCAACGATGCGCACCCCCACAGTATCCGTCGCTGGCGATTCGCTTCCTGCCGAGCTACAGGTCGGCGTCACCGTCGAGGTAGTCGAACAGTGCAGCGAGCAGTCGCCGGCCAGACTGGAGATTCGCGTCGTGAACGAGGGCGACGAGACGCGACGGTTCGAGTTCGACCACATCGAACCGTTCACCGCGATGGGAGACGGCGAACCTGGTGACCACCTCGTGCACGTCGTCCCAGACCCCGATGACGAGAACTCGCGAGCCGACTACTACGAACAGTTTCTTCCGGAGCGGCCGGTCGATGGCTGCTGGCGATTGCAGCGGCTATACGCCAGACCGCTCACCCAGATTGCCGCTCGCCTCACCCCAAACGACGCCGTGTCGAGGACCTATCTCGTGGTTGCCGACCCGTCGGCCGAGGACTGCCTTCCGAGTGGGACCTACCGGTTCGACGTAGATTCACACGTGAGAGAGCCAGACGCAGACGAATCCCGAGCGTATTCGTGGGGATTCGACCTGACGCTCGAGGACGAGTGACGGGTCAGGTACCACGAAAAAAGTCCCGTGGGAGTCGATCAGAACTCGGTGCAGACCGGAATTCCCATCGTCTCGTAGTCGCTCATCGACGCGAGCGTGTCCGGCACCTCGTCGAGCGAGATGGTCTCAGAGACCAGCTTCTGCGGGTCGATTTTGCCGGTCTTTATCATATCGAGCATCTCGGGGTAGCGCGATGGCTGCAGGCCGAGCGAGCCCCGGAAGTCGATTTCCTTCGCGACGAACTCGTCCGTCGGGAGCGGAACCTTGCCTTCCTCTTCCGACGTGGTCAGCCCGATTTGGACGTGTCTGCCGCCCTTGGCCAGCGAGTTCACCGCGTTCAGACAGGTCGTCTCGATACCGAGCGCGTCGACCGAACAGTCGGCACCGCCGTCGGTCATGTCCCGCACTTCCTTCGCCGGGTCGTCGACGTCTTTGGCGTTGATGGTCTCGACCGCGCCGAGTTCTTCCGCCTTCTTCAGTTTCTCGTCGAACAGGTCGACGCCGATGACGTTTGCCCCGAGTGCATCGGCGATGTGGACGGCCGAGAGGCCGATACCGCCCAGTCCGTGGACGACGACGTCTTCGCCGTTGCCCACGTCGCCCCGGTGGGCCATCCCGTGGTAGGAGGTCATGAACCGGCAGCCGATACCGGCGGCGGTGTCCGGGTCGACTTCCTTCGGGAGTGGCACCGCGTTGATGTCGGCGTTCGGGACGTGGACCTCCTCGGCGAAGGCTCCCGGAGCTTCGTTCATGAAGCCGAGGCCGACGTGGTTCTCGCAGATGTTCTCGTGGCCGTTCCGACAGAGGTCACAGCGGCCACAGGCGAAGTTGAACGGAATCGCGATGTGGTCCCCTTCGGAGACGGTCTCGACGTTCTCCCCGACCTCGACGACTGTGCCACAGGGTTCGTGCCCGAGGACGTGTGGCGGGTCGGGCCGGTAGCCGAACCAGTCCCAATCGCCCTGCCAACAGTGCCAGTCACTCCGACAGACCCCACAGCCGTTGACCGAGGCGACGATTCCGTGTGGTTCCGGCTCCGGACGGTCGACGTCCTGAACGGTGAGCGGTTCCTGAAACGCTTCTAGTACGACGGCTCTCATTGCGTGTCATTGTCTAGAGCCAAAACATATGTAACTATTGTCCACTAAGTTCTCAAAAACCGCAACACATCGGCACTATCTTACCTATCAAGGTGACTGTTTAAACGACGAAAAGCCGGTCAGACTCTCGCATAGAATAAACTCACAGTTGATGGCATTTTTCTGAGTAAATTCGCTCCTACGTCAGCCCCTCAGCGTCACTGCAGCGTCGCCGCCATCGCTCGTGCGACTTCCATCCCGAGCGACACCTTCGTCCCCGAGTACGCGGTGAACGCGCTCTCGTGGACCAGCAACGCCCGGGTCTCGTCGCTGCCCATCACACTCGCGTCGTTTGCAACGACGAAGGCCAGTCCGGCACGAGAAAGCGTCTTCCGCGCGGCCTCGACCATCGCCTCGTCGTCGCCGCTCGTCTCGGTCTTGAAGCCGACGATGCGCAGGTCCGGATACTCCTCGCGCACGCTGTCGATGAGTTTCGGCGTCGGCGAGAGCGAGAGTGTCAACTCGTCCTGTCCCGAACGAATCTTCTCGTCGGCAGCGTCGACCGTGTAGTCGCTGATGGCCGCGACGGAGACCAGCGCGTCAGCTTCGGCACAGGCGTCGAGCGTCGCGTCGAGCATCTCGCTCGCGGACTCGACTTCCACGAGGTCGGCGTAAGTGACTTCGGTGTCAGTGTCGGCACCGGAGAGATTTCGCGGGCCGACTGTCGCGTGAACCAGCGTCACGTTCGCCCCAAGGACGAAGGCGGCACGAGCGACAGCCCGACCCATCTTCCCCGACGAGCGGTTGGTCAGCAGGCGAACCGGGTCGACCGACTCGGCCGTGGCTCCACTGGTGACGACGACCTCTTTCCCGACAAGCGGTGCGTCACCGGTCGCGCGGGCCACCGCGAGCGCGATGGCGTCCTCGGTCGCTATCTTCGCTTTCTCCTCTTCGACGCGCGGATCGACGAACTCGATGCCCCACGATTCGAGTTTCTCGATGCTTTCGAGCACGCCCGGATGGTCGTACATCGGTTCGTGCATCGCCGGGGCGACGACGACCGGCAGTCCGGCCCCGATAGCCGTCGTCGCGCAGGTCGTCACCGGCGTGTCGTCGACCACGTTGGCGATTTTCCCGACCGTGTTGGCAGTCGCCGGGGCGACGAGGAGCACGTCGGCCCACTCGTCGCGGCCACAGAGCGCGACGTGTTCTACCTTCCCCGTAATCTCCGTGACGACCTCGTTGTCCGTGGCGAACTCCACCGCCCACGGGTGGAGGATTCCCTGCGCGCTGCCCGTCATCACTGCCCGCACGTTCGCCCCGCGCCGGCGCAACTCGTGAGCCAACTCGACCGTCTTCACGGCCGCGATGGAGCCCGTCACGCCGAGGGCGACGTTCACCCCGTCGAGCATGGTCATGCCCCGGGCTTCGTGGGCATGGGTTACGGGTGTGTCGGTCCAAATTGTCTCTATGCCCAGAAGATTAAAGCCGATTGTACACAATCCGTGATAGTATGGCACTCACCACGTTACTGTCTCGCTTTGGGTTCGTCGTGGGAGTTCTGGCACTCGCGGCTCTCTCGAAACTACCCAATAACAGCCGATTCGTAAGCAACCTCACGAACCGGAACAGTCAGCAGAAGAATCGCCTTTCGGTGGCAGGCTTCACCCTCCAACGGCACGACAACGGGACTCTCACGGTTCAGCACGACAGCTATTGAAGTGTCGACTTGTCACAGTCGGTAATACAACTATCGACGCTCGAATTTGACTACAAGTCCACGATTTCTACGGACTATCACGAAGTACCCTCAAATAGTAGTAAAACTCTCGATAAAGGCAGACGAGCCTACAACATTGCGACAGCTATTCCTCTTCGTCGTCGAGATCCACGCTCGGATGCATCCGTGGCTCGTCGTCCAGCGGTTCAGTGTAGGCGAACATCGCGTCTCTGGCTGCTTCGTCACGGGCGAGTCGTTCCTCGTCGTCGATTTCCTCACAGCCTGGTGGCACGTCGCGGTCGCGCCCGGTGAAGTAGCCCTCTGGGGCCACCCAGTCGTGGTAGAAGTTCTCGTCGGAATCGTGGACGATGGTTACACCGACCGTCGCGCCGTGGCCCGCACAGACGATTGCCTGGTGGTACTGGTCGGCGAGTCGGCCCGCGGCGTAGATGCCGTCGACGTTCGTTCGACCGACCTCGTCGACGAACACGTACGTCTTCGATCCACGCTTTTCCGTGTTCACACCGGTTCCCTCGAGGTACGAGGCGTCCGACCACGAGGCCGCGACGACGCGCCCGGTCGTCAACTCGTCCGACTCGTCGACGGTCACGACGAAGCCGTCGTCGCCGTCGCTCGCGGTGACATCTGTGACACGGCCGTCGAGGAACGTCGCACCGGCTTCCTCGGCCTGCGCCAGCGTCTGCTGGTGGAACCGACGGGCGTCGACGCCCTTCGGGAAGCCCGGGAAGTTCTCTAAACTCGCGTTGCGATACAGAATCGGCTCGCCGTCGTTGACGACGAGCGTGTCGAGGCCCGCGCGAGCGGTGAAGATTGCAGTCGAGAGACCAGCGACCCCACCACCCACGATACAGACGTCGTGGTCCATATCGATACCTTCGACGATGGCGATACAAAAGCCGTTTGCTCCCCGCGTCAGCGCAGTCGTCGGGCGACGAGCGTCCCCAGACACCCGAACGCGAACAGACTGTACAGGTTATCGAAACTCTGCATCGTGGGCTGTTCGACCGGCGTCCCGACCGAGTCGAGGAACGACAGTAGCTGCACGCCGCCGCGCTGGTCGTTGGCCGTCTGTGTCGCCCCAGTCTGTGCCGCCGATGTGGGCTGTTCAGCACCGGTCGCCGTCGACGGCTGTGCAGTTTTCGCAGCGGCCGCATCGGACTGCTGCTCGGTAGCGGTCTCGTCACTGTCGACTTCGTCGGACATTGCAGCGTCTTCTTCGTTCGTCCCGTCCCCATCACCGGTGCTCTCGCCCTCGTCGTTCGGGTCCTTGCCAGCGTTCTCCCGAGAATCGGGTTCATCGTCTGTCGCCCCGTCAGCGCTCTCGTTCCCATCGTCGCCGCCAGCGTTCAGCCCCGAATCATCTTCGCTCTCGTCGATATGGTCGTCGCCGCTATCGCCGGAGTCGCCGATGTCCGTCGAGTCCTCATCGTCGGTATCGTCGCCTCCGCTATCACGCTCACCGTCTTCCCCTCCAGCACCGCCCTCGCCGCCCGCACCACCGCTGTCGCTACCATCCTCACTATCGCGTCCGTTTCCATCGTCGTCGCCGACATCGTGTCCTTCGACAGTAATCGTCGCCTCGGTGACGGCCTGATTGCGAGCGCGGTCACCGACGAACGCGGCGACAGTCAATTCGCCTGCTTGCGCGTCTTCGGGTACGTGCAGCGTCACGCTCGGTGAGACGGATTCACCGGGGTCGAGCGGGTCGTCGGCCCACTGCCACCGGATGCCTTTGTCCGCGAACTGCCCGTCGTCGTCGGTGTGGCTCACGACCGACCACTGGACCGGTTCTCGTGCGCCGGCGCGCCGGAGTGAGGTCTCGACGAGGACGCCCTCAGCCGCAGTCGTCCCGCCGTTTTCGGCGGTGACCGTGATGGTCACGTCGCCCCCCGGGGAGACGGTGCCGCCGGTCACCGAAACGTCGAATTCGACGCCGGCCGTCGCCGTCGACTGGGTCGAACCGTCGACCACTGCACCGGCCACTGGGGCAATGGCGACAACGGTGAGGACGGCGACGAGAAGAACCGACTCGGCGAGTGTTTTGTATTTTCTCATCTATTTCTAAAATTGTGCGAACAGAACAGTAATTAATCTTCCTGTCGTCTGTTTCGATGTGAATTTTAGACCAGTACTCCCGTCTCGAACACCAACACAGCAGACCATTTCCACGGAAAGGCTTACGTCCGAACTGCGAGAAAGCGGGGTGTGGAACGAGTAGAGGTCACGACGGTCATCTACCTGCCGCCCGAGGAGGTCTACGAGTTCTTACTCGACTTCCCGCGCTACGCACGCTACTCAGAGTACTTGAAGGACGTGACGCAGTACGGCGACGGCGAGCCGGGGACGAGGTACGACCTCCACTTCGCGTGGTGGAAGCTCACCTACACGGCACGGTCGGAGGTGACCGCGGTCGACCCGCCGCACACCATCGACTGGAAGATCGTCAAGGACATCGACGCGACCGGACTGTGGGAGGTACAGCCAGCCCCCGAGGAAGCCCCCGACGAGGAGACCACTGCTTCCCGTGTCCGGTTTCTCGTCCAGTACGACGCCGACTCGGCACACACCGGCAACATCGACATTCCGCGATTCGTCTCGCTCTCCTGGGTCGTCGAGAAGGTCAAGCCGAAGATCAAGAAGGAAGCGAAACGCATCGTCGAGCGTGTCGTCGCCGACCTCGAAGGGAACCGACGCGCCGTCGACCTCGAAATCTCGACGGGTGCGGCGTGAACCGCGGGTGGAGCCGCGGAGGCACTGCCGACCGAATAACAACTCTCTTGACCGCAGCCTGTCAACCCGTTTTTGATACACGGGTCCATCTCGTATGCGCGTAATCGTCATCGGAGCCGGGGAAGTCGGGTCGAACATCGCTGCCAGTCTCTCCGAGTCGCACGAGGTGGTCGTCGTCGACATGGACGGCGACCGCGTCGAGCGACTCACGTACGAACTGGACGTATTGCCCATCGAGGGCGACGGCACGTCCCTCCAGACGTTGCGGGAGGCAGGCATCGAAGAGACTGACATGGTCATCGCCAGTACCGACCGCGACGAAGCGAACATCGTCGCGTGTTCGACGGCGAAGACCTGTGGCGACCCGTTCACCATCGCTCGGGTGAAGAAGCCGGACTTCTTGCACACGTGGGAGGGTTCCGAAGGTGCCTTCGGCGTCGACTTCATGGTCTGTACCGACCTCCTCGCCGCCCAGTCGGTCGTCAGAATCGCTGGCCTCCCCGGCGCGCAGGACGTGGACTCCTTCGCGGAAGGACGCGTCAGGATGGCCCAGTTCGAGATTACCGAAGACTCGACTGTGGCGAACCAGACGGTCCAGAACGCAGACCGCTGGGAGTCGCTCACGTTCGCGGCCATCATCCGGAACGGCGACGTGACCATCCCGCGTGGGGAGACGGTCATCGAACCGGGCGACCAGGTTGTCGTCATCGGCAGTCCCGAGAGCGTCCGGAAGTTCGCCACGTCGCTCTCGCCCTCGCCGATGCTCAACTCGGTCGACGAGGTGTTCATCATCGGTGGGAGTGAAATCGGCTATCAGGTCGCTCGACTGTTCGAGGCCCGCGGTCTCACACCGCGCGTAATCGAGCGAGACCCCGAGCGGGCGCGCGAACTCGCGGAGAACCTTCCCGGCAGCATCGTCCTGGAGAACGACGCGACGAACATGGAGTTCCTCATCGACGAGCACATGTCGGACGCCGACCTCGTCGTCGCCGCGCTCGAATCCGACGAGAAGAACCTGCTCGTCTCGCTGCTGGCGAAACGCCTCGGTGGAAACCGGACCGTCGCCATCGTCGAGAACGGCAGCTACGTCGAACTGTTCGAAGCAGTGGGTGTCGACGTGGCGGTGAACCCGCGCGAGGTGACCGCAGAAGAGATAACCCGGTTCACTCGCGCGGAACACACCGAGAACGTCGCCATCATCGAATCCGACCGGGCGGAGGTGCTGGAGATAGAGATAGACGAAGAGAGCATGCTCGCCGACCGGTCGATTCGGGACGTGGTCGGTGAGCTTCCCCGTGGTGTCGTCATCGGCGCGATAACCCGCGGCGACGACCTCATCACGCCCCGCGGAAACACGGTCGTCCAGCCCGGCGACCACATCGTCGTCTTCCTCGACGCGACTGTCCTCGACGACGTAGCCCCCAAGCTATGAAACTGAAAGTCGAGTGGCGTGCGAGCCTGAGCCTCGTCGGAAGAGTAGTCAAGTACCTGACTGTCGCCTTCATCGTCCCAATCCTTACCGGGTTCATCTACGGCGACGCGTTCGTTCCGTACATCCTGCCCTTCTTCGTCGCCGCGGGTGTCGCCATCGTGCTCGGGACGGCGATGGAACGACTGGACCCAGACCCCGATTTGCGGGCGCGCGAAGGCTTCCTGATGGTCGCACTGACGTGGCTGTTCGTCTCGCTCGTCGGGACGATTCCGTACTTGCTGGAAGGGCTCACCTTTCAGGACGGCCAGTTCGTCTACCTGACGACCTCGTCGCTCCACAACCCGTGGAACGCCCTGTTCGAGACGATGAGCGGGTTCACGACGACCGGGGCGACCGTGATGGGCGACATCTCATTCGAGACGCACTCGCGGGCGTTGATGATGTGGCGACAGCAGACGCAGTGGCTCGGCGGCATGGGTATCGTCGTCCTCGCGGTCGCTATCCTGCCCGAACTCTCGGTCGGTGGCGCGCAGTTGATGGACGCCGAAGCGCCCGGGCCGGGCATCGAGAAGCTCACCCCGCGAATCGCCGAGACGGCCCGCGCGCTGTGGGTCATCTACGCGGGCATCACCGTGCTGGAGATGGTGCTGCTCTACGGCCTGAACGTCGCCGGCATGGCTCCGAACATGACGCCGTACAACGCCATCGCCCACGGGTTCACGACGATGGCGACCGGTGGGTTCTCGCCGGAGGCCCGCTCCATCGAGGCGTTCTCCGCGGCGGTCCAGTGGCTCATCATCCCGTTCATGGCCGCGGCAGGGACCAACTTCGCGCTGTTCTGGCACCTTTCGACCGGTGACTGGCGCACGCTGGTCGAGGATGCGGAGTTCCGCTTCTACGCCGCACTCCTCGGGGCGCTCTCGCTGATTCTCGCACTGTTCCTCTACCTCGACCCCGGACTGTCGAACGCCGCCGAGACCAGTCTGTACGACGGCGTGAACCCGACGTTCATCGGCTACACGTTCCCCGTCACGGGCGACATCGAGTCGTCGCTTCGACACGCCGTGTTCCAAGTCGTCTCGCTCGTCACGACGACTGGGTACGCCAGCATGGACTTCAACGCGTGGGGCGGCCCGGCGCAGTACGCCCTCGTCATCGCGATGTTCATCGGTGGGTCGGCCGGGTCGACCGGTGGGGCCATCAAGATCATTCGCTGGCTGGTCATCCTGAAGTCGGTCAAGCGAGAACTGTTCTCGACGGTCCACCCGAACGCGGTTCGCCCGGTCCGCCTCGCCGGTCGGCCGATCGACGAGCGCGCGCTGCGTGGCATCTACACGTTCACGCTGCTGTACCTCTCATTGTTCTTCCTCTCGACGCTCGTGTTGATGCTCGACGCCTCGTTGTTCGGCCCGGAAGGCCTGACAGCCATCGAGGCGATGACGGCCGTCGCCGCGACGCTCGGGAACATCGGGCCGGGACTCGACCTCGTCGGGCCGATGAACAGCTACATCGACTTCACGCCGCAGGCGAAGGTGTTCATGGTCGCGCTGATGTGGATCGGCAGGCTGGAGATATTCCCGGTGTTGGTGCTGCTGACGAACGCTTACTGGCGGTCGTGAGCGAAATCCGACGCTGGAATCACGGCGACGTTCACATCGGCCCTCCGATACTTTTTCACCCAGGAAGTCGTCGCGTCACGTATGGACGAAGTCCCCGCCTCTCCCTCCTCCGCCCACTTCGAGGCACCACCTCGGACCACGACGCTCCCCGACGGCCGGACCCTCGCGTTCCGGGAGTTCGGTGACCCCGCTGGACGACCGCTGTTCGTCTTCCACGGCTTGCCGGGGTCCAGACTGTTCGGCGCGTACTTCGCCGACGCCGCGGCTGAAGCAGGCGTCCGAATCGTCGCGCCCGAGCGACCCGGCTTCGGCCAGTCGTCTCCAGACCCAGGCCGCGGACTGACCGACTGGTCCGCGGACGTCGCCGACCTCGCGGCCCACCTCGACATCGACGAGTTCGCCGTCTGTGGATTCTCCGGCGGCGGTCCGTACGCCCTCGCCTGCGCCGCACACTGTGACCGAGTCGACCGCGTCGCCGTCGTCGCCGGGATGGCCCCACCCGGCGCGGCCGTCGACCGGGCACCGCTCTTTCGCCTGCTCGGCTTCCTGTCCCGGCGCGCGCCGTGGCTGCTCGGGCCACTGTACCGGGTTCAGGTGTGGTCGACAAAACGTGGCGACCCTGCACAGGCACTCTCGTACGTCACCGACCGGCCCATCGACGGCACGCCGGTCTGGGGCGAGCACACCGTCGAAGACGTGTTCTACGAAGAGTTCTTGACCGCGTTCGAGCGTGGCACGGCCGGCGCAGTTAGCGACAGCACGGTCACGGCGACGCCGTGGGGCGTAGTCTTCTCGGACATCGACGTCCCGGTTCGCTGCTGGTACGGCACCGCCGACGAGAACGTCTCAATCGACACCGCGGACTGGGCGGCGCGTGCGCTGCCGGATGCGGAAATCACGCGCGTCGAGGGCGCAGACCACCTCGCGACGCTCGTCGAGACGAGAGAAGCCGTCTGTTCGTGGTGTCAGTAGAAAGGGTGTCGGCGTCGGCGTTCAGCCGAGGAAGACGAACAGCGCGTACGGGACGACGAACAGCAGCACCGTCATCACGACGAGCAACAGCGTGTAGCCGCCGAACGCGCCGCCCACTGCGCGCCAGGTCGGGTGGTCGGTGTCGATAGGGAGTTCCATGTGCTGGTGAACTTTCGCAGGGTGCTTAGTTTCACCGGTCGGTATCGTTCTCGGCTATCGGATGGTGGGTGACTGGTCTCGTAGTTGTACGGTTTGGAACTACGAGGACGGGATGTTGTGAAGACGGCGACGTGACTACTGCCTACGGAACACGACCGCACCGCGCCTCCCCCTCTCGTCCACAGCCTCCCCATCCGATTCCGGTACTCGCATCACTCCGTTCTGCTGCGTTCCTCATCCCTCGCGCGATTTCTGCTCGCGGTCTCGCATTGCGAGGCGACTGCGTCGCCTCGTGCTCGACACGCTCGCCAGCGCGCGCCAAACGGAAAGTCGGTTATCGACGAACCCAGAAAATCGGCTCTCGTCTATCGGTACTCGTCGGTCACGTCCTCCAGTTGCACCTCGCCTTCGGGACAGCGAAGCGCGACGACGACCTCGCGCGGGGAATCGGACGAGTTCACCGATTTGTCGACACTGTAGCCGACGTAGGTGCAGTCGTCTTCGGTGAACGTCACCGTCGAGTAGCCCCAGTGGTGGCTGTCGAAGAACTCGATGTGGGGGTTCCACGCCGTGATGGCTCCACGGAGCAGTTTTTCGGTCGGCTTGGCCCACGGTCCGCGGGTCGCGCCGACGGCTTCGGCGACGTTCAGGCTGGTCATCGCGGGCGTCATGAACTCGACGCCGATTCGCTTCGACTCGTCGACCGGGCCAGCGAGTCGGCTGTCGATGGGACCGCGGTACTCCGTCTGCTGGTAGCCCGCGATGTAGCAGTGCATGTCGCCCGTGATGGTGACGAAGTTCTCCACGTCGCGGGCGGCCAGCGCGTTCATCAGGTACTGACGCTCACGTCGGTAGCCGTCCCAGCCCCCCTGCACCGGGTAGAGTGTGGTGGGGCCAGCACCGACTTTGAACGGAATCGTCAGCACCTCGTCGGACCAGACGGTCCACGTGGTCCGAGCGTCGGCGCGCTCGACTGTGTCGAGGAACCACCGGAGTTGGTCCTGCCCGAGCATGGTCCGCTCGGTGGGCTCTCGCTCCGGCGCCGTCGCGCGCTCGGTCGGGAGGAGCAGGTCACGCTCATCGGTCCGGAACAGGCGCTCGTCGGTCATCACGAGCGAGACGAGGTCGCCGAAGCGTACCTGTCGCCACAGGCGGAACCGGTCCTGTAGGCTCGTTGCGGCCGGGTCGTACTCGATGCGTGCCGGCATGTACTCCCACCACGCGTGCATCGCGTCGGCCGCGAGACGCGTCATGTACTCGGGGTCGTCCCCGCGCGGGTGGTCGGCCGTCGGTGCGTCGACCTCGTAGTCCCAGCAGATGTCGTTCGCGATCTCGTGGTCGTCCCACGCGGGAATGAGGGTGTGGCGCTCCAGCGCGCGCTGGAGGAACTCGTCTGACTTGTACAGTCGATAGAGGTAGCGGTAGTCTTCGAGGCCGTCGACCCGGCTGTGCCCGCTGGGGAGGTCCTTCTCCCGGCCGGGGTACTCGGGCGCGAACCGGCTCTTGAAGTGGCCGTCGTCTGACTCGTAGATGAAGTCGCCGACGTGAACCACGAAATCCACGTCCTCTTCGGCGACGTAGTTGTACGCCGGGTAGTAGCCGTTGAGGTAGTTCTGGCAGGTCAGGACGACGAAGGATATCTCCTCGGGTGAGTCGTCGTGTGCGGGGAGCGTGCGACAGCGCCCGACCCGGCTCGCGGTCGTCCCGTAGACGAATCGGTAGAAGTAGTCCGAGCCAGAATCGAGGACGCCGTCGAGGTCGACTTTGACCGTGTAGTCGTGGCCCGCGATAGCGTCGCTGTCGTCGAGGATGCCCCGGTGGACCACGTCGTCGAAGTCCTCGTCCTCGGCCACCTCGACCGCGAGCGGGAGTTCCGCCTCGAACACCTCGGGGGCGATGCGAGTCCAGAGGATGACACCACTCGTCGTCGGCCCGCCACTGGCGATTGACTGTGGGAACGTCTCGTCCGGGTCTGCGTCGGGGTCGAACTCGAAAACTGTGGGGTCGTCCGGCTGCTTCGGGTCCCTGGCGAATGCGAGGTCGTGCCGGGACAGGAGTGACACCAGTTCGGTGTGGTCGCCCGCGTCGGTGAACCGACCACCGTCAGTCGCCTCGTCGGTCACGTCCCCGTCCCCATCTGCTCGCCCAGACTGCTCCTCGTCGCTCATCTGGCACCTCGTTATCGGCCGGGGGAGTTGAACCTGTCGCGCGTCGAGCGAGGCGGCCACGCCGCCTCGAAGCGAACGGGGAACCCGTGAGCAGTACCCGACTTTCCGTCTGGCGCGCGCTGCGGCTGGTGTCGAGGAATCCGAGACGCCAGCCGTGTAGTCGCGCGAGGTCGGTGTGAGCCTCCGAACGACTGCAAGTGAGAGCGTGCTCTCACGAGGGATGAGCTGCGTCGCCGGAGGCGAGCGGCGAATCGGTTGGGGAGGGTGTGGCGGCTGTTTCCGCCATCGTGATTCGTGAACTGCTAGTCGAGACCAGTATCGAACCCACGACCAGAACAAGCAGAAACCACATCCAACACCGAATTCCACGATGAACGTGTACAGAACGAACTGATGTCGGACCGTTTTTGAGCACGGACACGCAACCCACTCGCATGACTCGAATCGTCGTCGTGGACAACCACGGCCAGTTCACACACCTCGAACACCGCGCCCTGCGCGACATGGGCGTCGACACCGAGGTCATCGACAACGACACGCCTGCGGAAGAAGTCGACGCTGACGGCGTCGTCCTCTCCGGCGGCCCGGACATGGACCGCCGCGGTCGCTCGGCTGAGTACCTCGACTTAGACGTGCCCGTCCTCGGTATCTGTCTCGGGATGCAGGTCATCGCGAAAGAACTCGGCGGCACGGTCGGCGCGGGCGACTACGGCGGCTACGCCGACGTGACCGTCGACGTACTCGACGAAGACGACCCGCTGCTCGGGTCGCTCTACCCCGAGACGCGCGTCTGGGCCAGCCACGCCGACGAGGTGAAGGAAGTGCCCGAAGGCTTCTCGGTCACGGCCAAGAGCGACGTGTGTTCGGTCGAGGCGATGTCCGACCCCGAGCGCGGCCTCTACGGCGTGCAGTGGCACCCAGAGGTCTCGCACACGGAAGAGGGACAGGAAGTGTTCGAGAACTTCCTCACGCTGTGTGAGGAGTAATCAGGGTAGTTTTATCGACCCGTAGCATCCCTGTGTTCACATGACCGCGACACAGGGGGACCTCGCAGGGATGTCGCGCTACATTTTCCGCGCGCCGCGATGGTACAAGAGCCTCGCCTTCGCGCTGGTGGTGGCAGCCGTGACGGGCATCGGGGTGTTCGAGAACACGTTCTGGCTGGAAGACCTCTGGCAGGGCGTGTTCTTCATCGGCGTGCCGACGTTCGCCGCGTCGGTGCTGACGAGCCTCGTCGACCGACGACTCGGCGGGCAACTCACGGCGAACCGCGCCTCGCTCCTCGCGCTGCTCTGTGAGATTCTGGTCGTGGTGTTCCTCGTGCTGGGCGGCGTCGCCGCGTTCGTCTTCAGTCTCGACCAGAACTTCGTCTTCGACGTGTTGTACGTCGGCCTCGCCTCGGTCTTCGCGTTCCGACTGCTGGTCGTCGCGGCCATCTCGCAGCACTCGATACCGAAGGCAGCCATCCCGGCCAGCATCCAGACCCTCGCGGCCGGGGCCCTCCTGTTCGTCTACAGCGGAACGCTCCGGTACGTCGATGCAGGGGGACCCATCCTCGACGCGTACCTCTCGCGGCCACAGAAGGGGCCGGCCTCGCTCGGGCCGGTCCTGCCCGGCGACTTCGTCATCCTCGCGTTCCTCTGTGCAGCCTACGGCCTGGCAGTCTGGCTCTTCCTGGTCATCATCGACCGGCCGTGGAAGCGCAGTCTCGGCGTCTCTATCCTCGACTTTCTCGGCGGGTTCATCGGACACATCGCCGAAGGGACTCGCGAACTGGAGGACTTCTTCGAGGAACTTGGCGAGGAAGCACTCGTCCCGGTCACGGTGCTCTCGTTCGAGCGCGCCGACGGCTCCGAGAAGGCGCGGTTCGTCCTGCCGATGATTCACCCCGGTCCCATCGGCGAAATCGGCGGCGGAAACCTGCCGAAGCGCGTCGCCGACTCGGCAGCTGGGCTCGCGTTCCCCCCACACGCGACCGCCGGCCACGATTTCAACCTCGTCACCGAGCGCGAGGTCGACACCATCGTCGACCGGGCGACCGAGGCGTACGAGCGAATCGAGTTCGGCGACACCGCCTCGGAGAGTGTGCGCACGCAAGTAGGCGACGCCAAGATGCTCGCACAGGCGTTCGGTGACGACCTCCTGCTCGTGAGTACCCACGCGCCAGTTTTCGCGGACGACGTGGACTACGCGGTCGGCCTGTCGACGGCGGCCGAAGCACGCGTGGCTGGCTTCGAGGACGTGATACTCGTCGACGCCCACAACTGTAACAATCGGCTACAGGGCGACGACCTCGGCCACGTCACGCCCGGCAGTCAGCGCTCGTTCGACATGATGCAGGCGGCAAGCAAGGCCGCCGAGGCGCTGGCCGACGCACCGCAGTCGCCGGTCACGGTCGGCACCGCGTGGGACGAAACTGCGTGGGAACCAGACGACGGCATCGGCCCGCTCGGGGTTCGTGTCGCGTGTGTGACCGCCGGGGAACAGACCACGGCGTACGTGCTGGTCGACGGGAACAACATGGAACCGGGACTCAGAGAGCGACTCATCGACCACCTCCCAGACGAGGTCGACAACGCCGAGATGATGACGACCGACACGCACATCGTGAACCGGGTCGAGGCGTCGAATCAGGTCGGTGAATCACTCGACATGGGCGAACTCGTCGAAGTCGTCTGCGACCTGACCGAGGAGGCGCTCGACGACCGAGAAGCAGCAACGGTGGGGATGGCATCCGAACACGCACGGGTCACAGTATTCGGCAACGACAGAACGGAGACACTCGCCAGTCACGCCAACGCGATGATATCGATGGGCGGGGCGCTGGCGGTCTTACTCGTGATGGGTGCGATGGGCCTGAGCCTGCTCGTCTTCTTGCTCTCGTAGGCCCGTCGCGTCGGGTTACTCTTCAGCAGCGAACAACTCGTCGACTGCACTGCGAGCCGCAAGCGCGGCGTCTTCGGCGACCTGCTCTTCGTCCGCGTCACCCTCGGGCGCGTTGATGTACACGTCCACGTCCAACACGCCGTCTTCGAACGTGACGGTCACGTCGACGTCCTTGATGTCCGACTGCTTGAACCGCGAGAGGATGAGTCCCTCGGCCGCTTCCGCGGCCGTTCGAACGACTTCTTCGTCGGATGGCATGGCTTACGCGCCGCCTGCGCCGCCCATTCCGCCACCCATGCCACCGAGCATGTTCTGCAGCTCCTCCTGCAGGGACTCGAACTGCTGCTCGACGCGCTCTTCCTGCTTCTCGAGCGTCTCGACGCGGATGCTCAGGCTGGAGACCTTGTCGTCGAGTGCGTCCTTGGCCGACTCGTAGTCGGTCTCGACGAACAGCTCGCCGACTTCTCGGTACATCGTCGTGTCCTCGTCGATGTCGTCGAGTTCGTCGAGTGCCGTCTCAGCCTCTGTGAGCTGGGACTGCGCCTCCTGCTTCTGCATGGCAACCTGCTGTGCGGTCTCCTGCAGGTCCTGCAACTCTTCGATTTTCTCCTGTGCCTCCGGCGGCAGATTTCCTTGCATGGTCGACCCGATGGTTTCCGGATTGAAAAACCCCCGCTTTCAAGCTGAGCAGCGAGAACGAAGCCCTCACCGCTTGTGCGACAGATTAACATGCTTCTCCGAGTGCGACGAGTACGTCGTCGTCAGCCGTGAGCCGACTCAACTGCCACCGACGCTTGGCACGGAATCGGTCGGTGTGTACGGTTAGCGCGTCGGTACCCGAACGACCAGTCGTTGCTGCAAGCCGGGTATTTTGACACTAGTACCATAATTCACGGCAGTTGATGCGAATGTCCACGGTATTGGTCCCCCCACACCGACCCGGCTTCAGGTCACCGACGAGCACTCCACCAACTGAACCGGCCACGGAACCTACCCACTCGACCGATGCAGGCGATAGACGTCGTCGACGCGGGCGCAGACCCGAACGGACGGACGAAGATAGACGATGTCGTCCGGTCTCAGGCTGGCCGAGACACGCGCCTCGTGTTCGCTCCCGGCACCTATCTCGTCGGCGCACTCGGCGAGTGAGTTTCGGTCACAGCCGGACCGCTACTCTACGGGCCAGTCGCACTCGTCGCAGAACTCGGCTGGGTCTGACGCGACGTAGTTCAGGGCGTCTGGCCACTCCAGGTCGTACCGTGACTGCTCGTCGGGGTCGAGTCGACTGGCCGCACCACACCCTCGCTGTCCATCGTGGTGCCAGCGCATCGCCTCGCTGTCGCGTACTATCTCTGGCATGGCTCATCCTCACAGGTGAGACTGTATAAATACTGGACAGATATCGACAATCGTGAACGAATCGGGCACCGTTCCGGTGGTGCGGATAGCGGCGTCGACGCCGATGCGTCACCGAGAACTCACGAAGCCCCGCCACGGGTGGACGCGAGGTCGTGGACTCGTTCGGCCACCTCGACGAGGCGAATCCACGTGTTCACGCCGGCACGGAGCGCGACGAGGTCCGCCGCCTGGACCGTCGCGACGACGACGTTCCCCTCACGGGTGAGCGTCGTCGCAGAACGGGCACCGTCGATTTCGCCGACTTCACGGCCGACGCTTCGCTCGACGATGGTCGCAGTCGCGTCGCTATCGTACTCGAATTCGAGAACGGTCTCGTGTGAAAACGAGGGCACCGTGTCAGTTGACGTCGACTTCTTTGATGTCGGTGCTGCGTTCCTTCAGCAGCACGCGGTGGCCACAGTAAGGGCAGCGGACGCCGCCGTAGGAGTCGAGCGTCACGTCGCGCTTACACCGCGAGCACTTGTAACTCATTATTCGTCTTCTTCGGAGAGGGCGGCGCGGATCGACCGGCGGACGGTGCGACCTGCGGGCGTGACCGGACGGAACGTGCCGCCGGTGAACTTCTCGCCCGTCTCTTCGTTGACCCACATGCCGGTGCCGATGCGCTTGACGTTGTCGCCGTCGACCTTGGAGTTGCGCATCTCGTCTTCGATTTCAGCGACGCGGCGTCGGGAGACGCGGCCGTAGCGTGCGCCGAAACGGCCCGCGCTGCCCGTCTTTCCTTGTTTCTTGGCCATGATACTCGTTCGTACCGTCAGCGGGCAAATAAACCTGTTGAGTTGGGCGCGGTGCTACTCCAGTGCGGGCGCACGGATGACCTCGTGAAGGATGACTACGAACGCCAGACAGAGGCCCAGTACCGTGAACTGTACCCACTCCAGTCCGACCGCGCTATCCATCGCGGTAGTCTGGAGGCTACGCTCGATGAGGAGGCCGCCGAGGGCGACCGTGGGAATGGTCGTGAGGACAGCGTCCGCTCGGTGCATCGTCGTATAATTAGATGTAATTAGGACAGAAATGGCTTTGGGTACAGTAGTTTGGCCGGGGTCACTCCCACCCGCCGCGAGCCTCGGTCAGAATCAGCCCCACTCGTCGAGGACTTCGTTCAGGTCGTCGCGGACGCGTTCGCCCATCTCCCGGTCACTCGCCGTCGTCACGACTCGGTTCTCCTGTACGCTCGACCCCTCGCGGATGAGCAGCCGGACGTTTCCGTGCTCGTCGGCCCGGGTCACCTTCGCTCGGACGCTCCCGCGCGAACTCGACCCTCCGGCGTCTATCGGCCCGGGAATGACCTTCTTCACGTGCGGGTGGTCCGCGACAGTTCTGATGACCTTCTGGCCGTCTCGGCCACCGATGAGTGTCGAGTGCGACCCGCCGATTTTCTCTCTCGGCGGGATGTCGACGACCTCCAGCGCTGGCTCACCGAGTCGGTCCAGTACGGCCGCGACGGGGTCATCGCCGTCGTCGCGAACCCGGTAGAACTCGTGGTGCGACTGCGCTCGGACCTCCTGAATCACCGCACGGTCGCCCGCGGCGTAGACTGTCTCGGGTCGTTTGCGTCGAATTTCGTCGGCGATTCGGCCGCCGTAGTTCCGCAACTCGACGACGCCAGTCTCTTCGCCCGATTCGGGCATCGTCGTCACGGTCGTCTCACCGACCACGTCTTCGTCGTCCAGAAACGTGAGTGTCGCCCGGTCGCGGTCGACGTCGAGGACGACCGCGTCGCAATTGGCAGTGTGACAAGTGAGACAGTAGTCTCCCGGTTTCTCTAACCCTGTCGCACACTGCCGACACTGCATAGGGGTCGCTACCCGGTTGCGAGGCAAAAGGCGTGTGGTTCGGTGAGCGGGCGGGTGTTCACGTCCCAGTGCGGACCCAGACCGTGCGTGTCCTGACGAGTGACCGCCGGACGTGGCGCGGGTGTGCGACACGGCGTCCGGCGAGCGGTGCGGGTGCCGCCTGTCAGCCCATAGCCATCGGGTCGACCTTCAGGTACTCACGGAGGAGCACCGTCGCGTACGACCCCTTCGGCAGCGCGAACGAGAACGTGAGCGGGTCCTGTTCGACCGCACAGTCCGTCGAGACGAGGATGGCTCGGCGCGTCCCAGCGCTGTAGAATTCGCCTGGCAGGTCGAAGTCACCCGGTTCGAGGTCCAACTCGTCGAGGACTTCGCGCTCTATCTCGCCCGGTTCGCCGTCGCCGAGTTCCGACTCCACGCCGACGAGCGGCGCGGTCACGAACGCCCGGCCGCGCTCGCAGTGGCGCGTGATGGTGTCGACGCGCTTCTCGGTCACCGCTTGCAGGCGGTCAACATCGGGCAGGACGAGGTCGCTGTCGGGACTCGTGTCCGAAAAGCAGACCACGTCGCCAGCCACCGGCTTCGTGAACGGGAGTCCGCGTTCCAGTCGCTCGCTCAGCATCAGGTTGAACGCGTACGACTGCGCCGCGTGGACGAACAACGCCTGCAAATTCTCTGGGAGCACTTCGAGCGCCTCGCGGAAGTCCGCCGGCTCCTCGCCGCCGTTCTCGGCTAGCACGTGCAACATCGAGCGCTCGTAGCGAAGCCGATGTGGGAACTCGTCGAGCGCTGCCTGCCAGTCGTGCGTCTCGTCGACGAACTCACGGGCAGCACTGCTCTCGTCTGGTTCGTCGTCGTGCGGGTTCCCGAGATACGCCATCACCGCGCCCTCCCAGTCGTCGCGGGCGATGTGGAGACCGACTTTGTGTGTAATCGGTCGCTTGCTCCCGAATCGCTGCTGTCCGAAGAAGTTCGGTACGGCGACAGTGCCGCCGCCAAATTCGCGCAGTTCGTCGCTGATCGCGTCGGCGTTTTCCGGCGCGTCGGCGTCACTCACGGAAATCTGGAACTCGTTCCCGCGGAGGTCGCCGAACAGCAGCGAGCGACCAGCACGGCCGACGACTTCCAACTCGACGCCGCCCAACTCGGGCAGGTCGTCTGGTTCGACGCCCTGAATCGTGAACAGTTGCGTCGTCACGGCGTACTTGTCCTTCGTACCGGCCCACGAGACACGGCCGCGGCTGATGCCGAGGTCGTTCGAAAGCTGGCGCGCGAAGTCGTTCGTGTCCCAACCGGACAACGTCGCGCGGACCACGAGGTACGGATAGTCGTCCGTACTCTCGCTGAGGGGCTCGGCGGCGAAGTCCTCACGCTCGACGACCCGAAAGTCGCCGTCGCGGTCGCGAAGTTGCCCGCCGACGCCGTCGGTGTCGCTCACGTAGTACTCCATGCCGACCGCCCGTTCGCGTGGGTGTGCGTCCCGCATCAGGCACCACCCGCGATGAATCGCGTCACGGACGAGTGTTCGTCCGACCAGAGATAAGGGATTTCGTTCGTCGGAGCTACCCGCAGCGAGAGCCAGCCAGAATCAGTACAGCGAGAGGTCACCAGTCACCTTGTCCACCAGTGCGTCGTCGGCCGGACCCACCGCGAGCGCGGTCACCGTTCCGGGGTCGAGTTGCGTGTGTCCCGCGTCGCGAATGATGGCGTGGGGGATGCCCTCGCGCTCGGCCCTGTCGGCGAGTTCGAACAGTTGTCGCTCGCCGCTGGCTTTGAGTACGACCTTCTTCTGGCCGGAGCCTTTCCACTCGTTTCTGGTTCGTGAGTCCGTGTCTTCGTACGCCGAGAGCGACGCGTGCGCGACCTGTGCCGCGAGTTTCCCTTTGCCCATCCCGATGTCGGTGCGTGCGACGATGGCCTGCTTCATGTGGCCACCCACGATTCGTCCGGTGAAAACGGTGGCTATCCGTCTGCAAACAGGTCGTGGTCGGTGAGGTAGGCCCGTGACAGCGCGTCCGACCGAACGAGCAACGAGACGAGTCGGTCCGCCGAGCCAGTCTCGGTGCCGCCGCCGATGAGGAACACTCCCTGTCGCACGAGCGAGTCGAACGCGTAGAACTGTCCCTGCTCGGCGATTCGCTCGGCGAGACGCTTCGCGGCAGCCTCGGTCTCCATGCGGAAGACGCCGACCTCGTACTGCGTCCCGTCGCCGGTCTCGTACGTCGCGAGTTGGCCAGCGTTCGCGCCGACTGTCTGGCCCACCCGGCGCAGTGCCGTGAGCTCGATGCTCGCCGTCGGCTTGGGGAGGACGCTCCGGGGCGTGTCGTCGTCGTCGGGGGTCAGTGCGACGCCCCCTGTCGATGTCTCAGCATTTCCTGCCAATTTCGACTCCAGTTCGGCACAGCCTGCGAGGCTCGTCACCAGTGCGCCTGCAAGTACCAGTCCGAACTGTCGTCGTCGCATCGTGCTCTCGTCTGTCTCTCGGGAGCATAACGGTTGGCAGCGTATCGAATCGTGAGTCGAGCGCCGAGCACTCGGCTGGGGTCGACGTTCTCGCTCATACGCCGATTGCTTCCGCGTCGGACCGGGAACTTTTACCCGGCTCCCCAGTATTCTCCGGCCATGATACTGTCGGACGCGGACATCCTGCGACGACTAGAGGCTGGTGACCTCGTCATCGACCCAATCGACGACCTCGACTTGCAGGTCCAGCCCGCGAGTGTGGACGTGCGACTCGGCCGGGAGTTCCTGGAGTTCCGGCGGACCAACATCCCCTGCATTCACCCGAACCGCGAGACAGAGGTGGACGAGTACGTCGACGAGACCGTCCTCGACGACGGCGAGGAGTTCATCCTCCACCCCGGCGACTTCGTCCTCGGCACGACGAAAGAGCGCGTCGAGATTCCGCCGGACCTCGTCGCACAGGTCGAAGGTCGGTCGTCGCTCGGCCGCCTGGCCATCGTCGTCCACGCGACGGCGGGTTTCGTCGACCCAGGATTCAAGGGCCGAATCACGCTCGAACTGTCGAACCTCGGCAACGCGCCGGTGTCGTTGACGCCCGATATGCGCATCTCCCAACTCGTGTTCACCGAGTTGAAGACGCCCTCGGACCGGCCCTACGGCGCGGAGCGCGGGTCGAAGTATCAGGACCAGTCCGGGCCACAGGCCTCGAAGATTCAAGGTGACCACGAGTTTAGTGGGCACCAGAAACGATGAGATTCATCGAGGAAATCGTCGTCGAGGAGTTCCTCCCGACGTTCCGGTCGATGCTGGCCGAGGACCTGCGCGGCCGTGGGTTCACGCAGAGCGAGGTCGCGGACGCACTCGGCATCAGCCAGTCCGCCGTCTCGAAGTACGCCCACGGCGACGTGGGCCGCCGACAGGAGTTCGTCGACGACGAGCGCGTGCAAGAACTCGTTTCGCGCGTGGGCGAGGGTCTCGCCGAGGGAACGATGAAACCCGTGCAAGGTCTCGTCGAAGCCGAGGTACTCGTCCGCCAACTCGAACGCGGTGACCTGCTCGCGACGATGCATCGCGCCGCGATGCCCGAACTCGCCGAGTATGGCAACGACTTCGCCATCCACGACCCGGACAGCGAACTCCGGACCGCAGAGCGCGTGCTCTCCTCGCTCCGGCGCGGTCTCCGCGTCCTCGAAAACGCGAGTGGCTTCACGAGCCTCATCCCGAACGTGGGAGCGAACCTCGTCGCTTGCACGCCCGAAGCGGCCACCATCGACGACGTTGGCGGCGTCCCCGGCCGCATCGTCGACGTGAAGGGTCGCGCGACGGTCCCGGCAGAACCCGAATTCGGTGTCAGCGAGTACGTCGCCTCGGTCCTGCTCGCGGCCCGCGACGGCGGCGCAGCGGTCAACGCCGCGATGAACATCCGCTACGACCCGGACCTCGTCGCAGCACTCGAAGCACTGGGCTACGTCACGGTCGAGTTCGACAACGAAGAAGACCTCGACACTTCGGTCGCGGCAGCCCTCGACGAGGAGCCGAACGCGACCGTGCTCTACCAGACCGGCAGCTACGGCATCGAACCCATCATCTACATCCTCGGTGACGACCCGGTCGCCGTCGCCGAGACTGTCCGCGAACTCGTATGAGCGGCGGCGTTTCGGCGGCCCAAGAGTTCTACGGACAGTGGGCCACATTGTACGACTGGCTCGCGCGCTACACGCCAGGTATTGGTGACTTACGCGACCGCGCCGCCGCGGCGCTCGACCTCGACCGCGGCGACACCGTCGTCGAGATGGGCTGTGGTACCGGCGCGAACCTTCCCTATCTGAGAGAGTGCGTCGGCCCCGAGGGGACCGTCGTCGGTCTCGACTACACTCGGGGAATGCTCGACCGGGCGCAACGATTGGTCGACCGCGAGGGCTGGGACAACGTCCACCTCGTCCACGGCGACGCGACGCAGGTACCGTTTCGCGGCGATGGCGAGGTCAACGCAGTTCTCTCGACGTTCGTCTCCGGGATGTTGGCTGACCCCGGTGCCGAGGTCGACGCGTGGTGCGATTTGGTGGGTGGCGACGGTACGGTCGTGCTGGTCGACGCCGCGCTGTCCGACCGGACGATTGCGAAACCGGTGAACGCGCTGTTTCGCGCACTCACGATTCTCTCGACGCCGCCGACGCTCAAGTTTCGGTACGACCCGTCACCGCACGGGATTCTCAAAGCACGTATCGAGGCGGCGCGCGAAGCACTTCGCTCGCGAGCGAGAGCGACCCACCACGAGGAACACGTGCTGGGAATCGTGCGCGTGACCGGCGGCCGGCTCTAACTGGCAGTTCTCTCCACCGTTCGCCGTCTCGTTCCTACTCGTCGTCGCCGTCGCTCGCCAGTGTGAAAACGAAGAAAGATAGAGAAGTACCGCTTATCGCTGCGCCAGCCGCGCCGCGATGAGCTCTTCGAGGTCGTCGCGGAGTTCGTCCACGGCGACTTCGTCGAGGACCGGCACGAAGAAGCCCTCGACGAGCATGTCCTTCGCGGACTGCGGGTCGACACCGCGCGAGGTCATGTAGAACAGCTCTTCCGCGTCGACCTGTCCGACCGTCGCGGAGTGACTCGCTTCGGTGTCGTGGTTGTTGATGATGAGCTTCGGCGAGGCGTCGGCCTCGGACTCGTCCGAAAGCATCAGCGTGTTCTCACGCTGGTAGCTCGACGTGTCCCAGGCGTCGCGGCCGACGTCCTGCACGCCCTCGTACACCGAGCGCGCTTTGTCGTCGAGGACGCCGCGGGTGACGAGGTCGGCCGTCGTGTGCTCGGCCTTGTGCCAGACGCGACTGTTGATGTCGAAGTGCTGGTCGTTGTGACCGAAGAACGCGCCGACGATCTGGCTCTCGGAGCCGTCGCCGTCGAGCGTCGTCTCGACTTCGGACTTGGTCAGGCGCGAGCCGATGTTGCCCTCGATCCAGTTGACCGTGGCGTACGTGTCGGCGGTGCCGCGCTTGAGCGTGTAGTTGTACGTCTCCTCGTCTAAGTTCTGGAGGCTCCCGTACTGCACGTGGGAGTTCTCACCGGCCGCGACTTCGACGAGACCGCTGTAGTAGCGCTCGCCCTCCATCTCGTCCCCAGTGGACTGACGTTCGAGGATGGTCACGGACGAGTTCTTCTCGGTGACGACGAGCGTGTAGTTGAACAGCGACTGGCTGTTCATCGTCGTGCGGACCTTCACGTCCTCGGCGTCGACCTTCTCGGGGACGTAGACGACGGTCCCGTCGGTGAACAGCGCGGTCGACAGCGCGGTGAGGTAGTTGCTCTGCGGGTCGATGACGCTGCCGAAGTGCTCTTTGACGAGGTCTTCGTGCGCGTCGACGGCCTCCGACCATTCGAGGACTTCCACGCCCTCGGCGCTCACGCGCTCTTTGTCCTGTGCCGCGTTCAGCGGGTCGACGAACGACTCGAAGTCGAGGTCGTAGAGGTTCGTCCAGTTGCGACCCGGCGTGCGGATGACCTTCGGCATGTCGAGGTCTTCGAGCGCTGCGAGTGCGTCGAGACGCGTCTCCAGCAGCCACTCGGGTTCCCCGAGGTCGGCCGAAATCTGTTCCACCTGTTCTCGTGTGAGGTTGGCGTGTACCTGCGTGCTCATGATGAATCTCGGAATTACCCGAGGCTACCCTCCATCTCCAGTTCGATGAGGCGGTTGAGTTCGACCGCGTACTCGATGGGCAGTTCCTCTGTGATGGGCTCGATGAAGCCGGCGACGATCATCTGCTTTGCGTCGTCGTCGTCCAGTCCGCGGGACTGGAGGTAGAAGACGTCCTCGTCGCCGATCTTGCCGACGGTCGCCTCGTGGGCGACGTCGACCTTCGACTCCTGAATCTCCATGTACGGCATGGTGTCGGAGGTGGACTCGTTGTCGAACATCAGCGCGTCACACTCGACCGAGGTCGAAGAGTCGACCGCGCCGTTCGCGATGTGGACGAGGCCACGGTAGTTCGTGCGGCCGCCGTCCTTACTGATGGACTTCGACTCGATGGTCGACTTCGTGTTCGGCGCGTTGTGGTAGACCTTCGCGCCGGTGTCGATGTTCTGGCCCTCGCCGGCGAACGCGATGGTGATGTGGTTGTCCGTCGCGCCGCGGCCCTTCAGGATGGTCGCCGGGTAGAGCATCGTAGCCTTGGAGCCCATGCTGCCCGAAACCCACTCCATCGTGCCGTTCGCTTCGACGATGGCACGCTTCGTGTTGAGGTTGAAGGTGTTCTTCGACCAGTTCTGGACCGTCGAGTACTGAACGTGTGCGTCCTCCTCGACGAAGACCTCCACACAGCCGGAGTGGAGGTTGTGGCTGCCGTACTTCGGGGCGGAACAGCCTTCGATGTAGTGGACCTCGGAGTTCTCCTCGGCGATGATGAGGGTGTGCTCGAACTGGCCCATGCCTTCCGAGTTCATGCGGAAGTACGCCTGCACCGGCATGTTGACCGTCACGTCCTCGGGGACGTAGACGAACGACCCGCCGGACCAGACGGCACCGTGGAGCGCGGCGAACTTGTTGTCGCTCGGGGGGACGCACTTCGTCATGAAGTACTCCTTGACGAGGTCTTCGTGCTCCTGGACGGCCTTGTCCATGTCACAGAAGATGACGCCCTTCTCCTCCCACTGCTCCTGCATGTTCTGGTAGACGATTTCGGACTCGTACTGCGCACCGACGCCGGAGAGCGCTTTGCGCTCTGCTTCCGGGATGCCCAGCTTCTCGAACGTGTCCTTGATCTCGTCCGGGAGGTCGTCCCAGTTGTCGGCACCGCCGCGGGTGTCGACGTCGGGTCGGATGTACGGGACGATTTCGCCGATGTCGAGTTCGGTCAGGTCCGGCTGTCCGGGCCAGTCCGTCGGCATCGGCATGTTCTGGTACTGCTTGAGGGAGCGCAGACGGCGCTCTTTCATCCACTCGGGCTCGTCCTTGTCCTCGGAGATGAGCCGAATGGTCTCCTCCGTGAGGCCCTTCTCGGTCTGGAACGCCGACTTCTGTTCCTTCTTGAACTCGAAGCGAGCCTCGGTGTCTGTCTCTTTGAGGTGGTCTTGATCTGAACTCATGATGTGATTGGTTGTTGGTTGCGGGTGGGTACGTATCTACCCTGTGCTAGCCACGACCGGTTACGCGGTCTCGTAGACCTCCTCGCGGACCCAGTCGTACCCGTTCTCTTCGAGCTTCTCCGCGAGCTCGGGGCCCTCGCTCATGACGACCTGGCCGTCCAGCATGATGTGGACGTGGTCCGGCTCGACGTAGTCGAGGATGCGCTGGTAGTGCGTAATCTGCAGGATGCCCGTGCCGACCTCGTCGCGCAGGGCGTTGATGCCGTGGGAGACGTCCTGCAGGCGGTCGATGTCCAGCCCGGAGTCGATCTCGTCGAGCACGGCGATGCTCGGCTCGAGGATGGCCGCCTGGAGCACTTCGTTCTGCTTCTTCTCCCCACCGGAGAAGCCTGCGTTCAGGTAGCGCTGGGCGAACTTCTCGTCCATGTCCAGTTGCTCCATCTTCGCCTGGAGGAGCTGCTGGAACTCGGCGACACCGACGTCGCCCTCGTCTGCGGGACCCTCCATCGGGGAGGTGTCGTAGCCTGCTTCTTCTTCCTCGTCGTCTTCGCCGTCGTCGTCCTCGAACAGTTCCTCACGCTCGTCGAGTTTGGCGTTGAGTGCCGTGCGGAGGAAGTTCGTCATCGTGACGCCCTCGATTTCCGCCGGGTACTGGAAGCCGAGGAAGATGCCGAGTGCGGCGCGCTCGTTCGGTTCGAGGTCGAGCAGGTCCCACGTCTGCTTGTCCTCGGGAATCTCGAAGTCGTCGCCGAAGTCACCCGCTTCGAGGTGAAGGAGTACTTCGCCGTCTGTCACTTCGTAGGCCGGGTGGCCTGCGATGACTTTCGCTGTCGTGGACTTGCCCGACCCGTTGGGGCCCATCAGGGCGTGAATCTCGCCCGAACGGACTTCCAGGTCGACGCCGTCCAGAATCTTCTCACCGTCGTCTGCTGCGACCTTCGCGTGGAGGTTCTTGAGTTCTAGTCGTGCCATTCTGAGCTACCTCTTATCGTCCTAGCGAAAGGGAGTGGGGTCCATGAAGCTTGCGTAATAGCGGAGGTTCGATTCTCGATAGTAGAAAATATTTTCTCGGATGAGAAATCGTGACACCCAGGTCGACACCGGCGACGTGGTGGCTCTATACAGAAACTCTACATGAAGTCGCCGAGGCCAGTCTGGTCCTGCCCGCTCTTGACCTCGTCCCACGACATGCCCATCGCCTCGATGACGCGGGCGATGGGACCTTTCAGCGTCTTGTCGAGCATCTTGTCGTAGTCGACCTCGAACTGCTCGGGAATCTGGTCTTCGTACTCGAAGCAGATGACGTCCTGTTCGCGCTTGAACTCGCCGTAGAGGTGGTCCTGTCTGGCGTCGAAGGTTCCCGAATTTTCCAGTTCCTCGAAGTAGGAGGGGTGGACCTTCTTCAGGTACAGTCGCTTCGGCTTCGACCCGCGGTCGAAGTTCGTCCCGAGCAGGAGGTTCGCGTACTTCGCCCCGCGCACGTGGGCGGTGTCGGTGTCGTACTCGTCGAGTCGCTTGCCGATGCCGCCGGGAATGGCGATGTCGTCGAGCGAGACACCACCCTCTTGGAAGTCGACGATGATGTCGTGGACGTAGTCTTTGATGTCGTCCTCGCTGGCACCACGGACGATTTGGTCGATGACCGTGTGCTGGACCTCCTTCGTGATGGGCGCGATGTCCGAGCGCTTGTACTCGAACCCGGTGATGTCGATGTCGTCGACGTCCTTGCCCTCCTTCCAGACGATGTGGCCGGCATAGCGTTTCTTCTTGCCCGCCTGGAAGAAGCGCCGGTAGAGTTTCTCGAACTCTATCTGGAAGCGATGTTCCTCGCCAGCGGCGAGGTCGACCTGGAGTTCGTCGCGTGCGAAGTCGTCGTACGAGGCGTTGATGTGCTCCTCGATTTCGAAGGATTGCTCGATGGCGTCCTCGACGGTCACGTCGTTGCCGAGTTCGAGCATGACCGAGTCGGTGTCACCGTAGGCCACCTCGTAGCCGATTTCGTTCGCCGACTGCTCGGTGAACTTGATGACTTCGCGGCCGGTCGCCGTCACGGCCGCGCCCATCTCCTTGTCGTAGAGGCGGAACCGGTCCCAGCCCAGCACGCCGTACAGCGAGTTCATGATGACCTTCACTGCGGCCTGTTGCTGGTCGAATCGCTCGTAGTCCTGACTGCTGGGGTCGTGCTCGTTCCGCAGTGCCTTCTTCTCCTCACGCTCGGCGAGGAGTTCGTCGACCATCTCCCGAATCATCCCGTCGCGGTCCTTGCGGAAGTGGGTCCCGTTGGGTGCGCGGTACGTGTCGCCGTCGAAGGCGTCGGGGTCGACCTTCGTCTCGGGACTCGCGTTGATGGTCACCATACACATCGGGTACAGCGACTTCAGGTCGAGCACCGTCACCATCTCCTTGACCCCCGTAATCGGGTCGAAGACGGCCCCGCCCTCGTAGTCCTCGGATTCCTGCTTGCCCTTCGACGGCAGCGCCCACTTGCCGTGGACCTTCTGCAGGACGTACATGTCGACGGCGTCGCCCGCCGTCGGCGCGTCTTCCAGCTTACAGCCGACGAAGGTGCGCACCTCGTCGTAGAACGAGATGATGTCCTGTTTCCGGTCGATTTCGACACATAGCTCCACGTCACGGAGGTTGTACTCCAGCAGACGTTCGGGGTCCTGCTCCCACAGGTCGCCGATGTCGCCGGTGTAGCGCTCCTTGCCCACGTCGAGTTCCGCCTCGCCGACCGCGTCCAGTCGGTAGGAGTCGAGTTCGGAGAACTGGCGACTCTTGTAGGCGTACAGCAGGTCGAAGACGACGCGGCCCTTCACGTCCGGGCCACCCCAGCCAGACCGCCAGACCTCGTTCACGCGCGAGAGGCGGTTCGGGTTCAGGTCGTAGTCGTGCATCGACGAGTCGAGTTCTTCCAATCGGTCGAGGAAGTACGGCGCGTCGAAGTCCTCGAAGTTCCACCCGGTCATGACGTCCGGGTCGGTCTCGTCGATGTAGTCGACGAAGGCTTCGAGCATGGCCATCTCGGCCGCCTGTTCCCCCTCGCCGTCGCCATCGAACACCTCGACGCGCACGTCGATGTCGCCCTCGATGGGCGCGTAGTCGGCGAGGTCGTCAGGGGCGTCGCGGTCGAATTCGTCGGCGACAGCGAGCCAGACGACGTACTCGTCGTCGTAGGTGTCGTGCGAGGTGAGGCAGATGATGGGTTCCTCGCCGTCTTCGGGGAACCCGTTGCGATCGTCGACCTCGATGTCGAACGTGTTCACGCGCGGGGTTGCGGTCACATCGGCCGCTTCGACTTCGTCCGGTGGAATGCGGATACTGCCGTCGTTGCCGCGGCGAGCGGGAATCCGGATGCCGCTGTTGATGCCGTTGTCGATCAGGAAGCGATTCGGGAACAGGATGTCCGCTTCGTAGTGGTCGAAGCGGTCACGGATGTTACCCACGTCGCGCGGGGTTTTGCCGAATATCCTCGTCAGTTCCTCACCACGGATGCTCACGAAGGGCTCATCGTCTTCGTTCGTCTCTTCCCACCCGGTGATAACTGCTTCTTGCCGGAGTTCTTCCTCGTCCAGCGAGTCCGTCGGTGCGTAGAAGTACGGCTCGAACCCGAGAACCTGCACGTGTTCAGCTTCACCCTCTGGCGTGCGCCCGAAGACGTGGATGATGGGCTGTTCGTTGTCACCCGAACCGGCGATGGTGTAGTCCACCTGCATCACGGCCAGTTCGATGGTCTCTGCTGCCTTGGGGAACAGCGCCTCGTCGGCGTCGACGATGTTCGCGTCCTCCAGCCCGGGCGTCGTGACGGCCCGAGCTTCTGCCTCGATGGCGGACGCGCGGCCATCGCCGACCGCGTCGACGTCCGAATCCGACGCCCCACCATACTCGTCGAACAGGGACGCTTGCGTCTCCTCTGACGCGTCGTTGTCGCTCATTGGCAACGCCTTGACCGTCACCGACTAAAAAGCAGGTGATTTGCGAGGTCAAGGATCGAGCGACCCACCCCGATGCCGTCTTCGGGTGTTGTCGTTGCCACGGCAAAAAGACATATACCTTGGTACGGCGTAGCACTCGGTTGAGGTGAAGGGCTTGTCCGAGTACGCCAAAGACGGTGACGGATCGACGCCCGAGCAGGAAGCAGCAGATGGCACGGAGTCCATCGAGACATACGAGACGGACGGCGGTGTCGTATTTTACGACGCCGAGAATCCGCTCGCGTGGCTGGAGGCGACGAAGACGTTCGCACTGCGAGACGTCGCGTAACCTGCTTCCCCCAGTATCGCTCTATCGCAGAATCCTTTTGACGGTCGCCGGCATCTCTACAGGTAGTGTTCAACGAGCGTAGCGAGCACGAGCCAGACGAACACGACGCCGAGTCTGACTTGCGGGACTGGGAGTCGGAGCTTACTCCATCGGTCCGAATTCCAGAAGCGCCGCAACCACGAAACTTCGAGGAGGTCGACGCGCCGGGAGAACTCCAGTTCCAGTTCTGGCGGCTCGTCATCGCCTTCAACGGCGCGTTGTTGGGGCTGAGCCTCGGTACGATGTTCGTCGTCTTCGACGGGAACTGGTCGCTCGGAAGTAAACTCTTGCTCGGCGGACTCATCTGTGCCGCGTATGGCGGCTATCGCCTGCACACGTTCGACCGGAGTGAACTGGTCGAGGACGACAGCGACGACGAAGACGATGACGACGATGCCGAAGCGGAGAGCGAGAGCGGCGACGCCACCGAGCGTACGGCCACAGACACCACCGACACCGAGTAGCCTCACACTGCGTGCTCGCGACGCCCAGCTCGTTTTAGTGCGTCAGTCGTTCGTCATCACTCGAATCCGGAAGTGCCACCCGTCTCCATCCCGAACGACCAGCTATGCGAACGGTCCGCGACGACTCCGGCAGGCGATACGTCCTCGTGAAACGCTCCAGCGAGTCGAGTCTCGTGCGTGACCCCGAGTCCGGTGAGAAGCGCTACGTCGACAACGACCGGTTGGAGCCAGCCGAAGGGATGGGGGCGCTCGAAACCGCTGCCAGTGCCGTTTCTCCCGCAGTCAGGAAAGTGGTCTCTGCCACCCACGACGACCACACACTCGGACTGCTCGTCGAACTCGTCGACCGCGACGGCGTCGCTGTCCGCGACTTGCTGGCTGATTACGACCTCTGCGAGAGTGACCTACTGGGCGTGCTCACCGAGTTCCGTGCCGCCGGCCTCGTGACCGAGGCCCGAATCGCTGGTGAGCGGGGGTACGCGCCGACAGACACTGCTCGCGAAGGCATCGCTGCCATGCGACACGCAGACGCGAAAACTGAAACAGACGACTGATTGCCGAAAGTCTGATAACTGACCACCGGACCGCCGGACCCGCCGATTCGTTCCTTACTGCAACCCGACGAGCGGCTGCTCGCCGCGCGTGACCGTCGACCGGTTCGAGGTCGGGTCCTTCTCCACGTGGACGAGTGAGTCCGCCGCGCCGACGAGTTCTTCATCGTGGCTGACGACCACGATTTGTTCGACGCCATACTCGGCACGCATCGTCTCGACGAGCGTGAGCAACTGCGTGACGTGACCCGAATCGAGGAACACCGTCGGCTCGTCGAGGATGAGCGGCGGCATCGGGGCCGCACCCTCGACACCTTCAGAGAGCAGTCTGTAGATGGCACACCTGAGGCTCAGGTTGAACAGCGCGCGCTCGCCGCCGGACAGTTGCTCGGGGTCGAGCGTCTCGCCGTCCTTCTGGTACACCGTGAGTTCGTACTCGCCGGAGAGTTCGATGTGCGAGTACGAATCGTTCTGGTAGACGAGGTCGAACGTCTCGTTGAGCATCCGTTCGAGCGTCTCGACGTTTCGCTGTCGCAGGTCGGCACGCAACTCTTTGTACATCTCTTGGAGGTCTTGTGCCTCGTCGTACAGCGATTCGAGGGCCGACAGCCGGTCAGAGAGCGAATCACGCTTCTCACGAAGTTCTTCCAACTCGCTGATTTCGCCACGGACGCGCCCGGCTCGGTCCTGCAAGTCGTCGCGTTTCTCGCCCAGCGAGTCGAGTTCGGCTTCGACCTGCTCGATGTAGTCCCCGGCGCGGTCTCTCTCCGTGCGGGCCTGCTCGACGTTCGACTCGTCCACGTCGTCGGCGAGTTCCGCCTTTCGCTCGCGCTTGTCCGAGAGCGTCTGTCGACTCTGGTCGTTCTTCTCCCCGAGGAGTCCGCGCTTCTCGGTGAGATTGTCGACGGCAGTCTCGGTCGTCTCGATAGTCGAAAGCGTCTCGTCGAGTGATTCGAGTCGCTCCTTTCGCGCAGCGAGCGTCGACTTTTCGGCGTTCGCCTCGCCGAGTTCTTTCCGGCTGGTCTCCAGTGCCTCGCGTTCTTCCTCGGCACGTTCGCGTTTCTCGGCGGCCTCCGTTTCCAGTTCCGCCGCCTCCTCGCGCAGTTCCGTGACTCGGTCGCGCTTGTCGTCGAGGCTCGACGCTTTCTCGTCGAGCAATCGGGACTTACTCCGCTTCTTCTCGTGCAGTTGCTCAACCTCGGCCTCCGCGTCGACCAGTTCCTCGGCGGTTTCCAGACGCGACGAAAGGTCGTCGAGGTCGCTTTCGACTGTTTCCAGTTCGGCCTCTTTCGTCGTCAGTGCCTCGCGGTCGTCCTCGATACTGTCGACGTGCGGGGAGTCCTCGACGGGTTGGCCACACTCCGGGCACTTCCCCTCGGCGAGCAGTTCCTCGGCCTCGTCGATTCGCGCGCGCAGCATCTCGACTTTCGTTTGCAGTCCGTTGCGAGTCTCGCGCAGTTCGTCGCGTTCCTCGCGCAGGGACTTCCGGTGGGCTTCGGCCTCGCCGAAGTCGACCGGCGCGTCGTCGAAGACGGCCTTCGCTTCATCGACCTCGTCTGCGAGCGCCTCGACCGATTCGCGTTGGTCCGCGATGGCGTCCTCGTCGTCAGCGATGGACGCTTCGAGATGGTCGGCCTGCTCTCGTTTCTCGGTCGCCGTCTCGTCGTAGTCCTCGGCTTCCCCTTCGAGTCGGTCCGCCCGCTCGCGGTGGTTCGACAGTTCGTTGCCGAGGTCGGCGATTCGCTCCTTGCAGTCGTCGAGGTCGGCGCGGACTGCTGCGAGTCGTTCCGTCACGACAGTCGCGTCGGTGTCGACAGACAGGTCGCTCTCGGCGAGTAACTCGTCGCGTCGCTCCCGCGCCTCGGTGAGCGTCTCGCGTTTCTCCCGAATCGACGCCTGCAACTGCTCGCGCTCGCGCTCTGTCTCGGTGATGTTCGACTGGAGGTCCTCGATATCCGACTCCACACTCGCCAGTTTTTCGCGCTTCTCGTCGTACTCGGCCAGTAGCTCCTCGGCTTGCTCCTTCGTCTGTCGTGCCTTCTCAGCCTGTGACTCGTAGCGCTCGATGTTGGCACGCGTCTCGTTGAGGTCGGACTCGATGCTGTTGAGCGTCGCGTGGAGGTCTTTCGCCTCCTTCTCCTCGATTTGGTCGCTCAACCCGCCGTGACGACTGCGGACGTCCTCACGCACCTCCCTGACACCGAGACGGGCTTCACTCGCCCGTTCGCGGTACTCCTCCAGTTTCCCCAACTGGAGCAGGTCGTCGATCATGTCCTGTCGGTCAGACGGCGAGGCGTGGATGAGTTTGTTCACCTCACCCTGGCGGACGTACGCACAGTTGACGAACGCGTCGGCGTCCATCCGGAGCAGGTCGGTTACCGCGCCCTCGACCGCGGTCGCTCCCTCCCAGTTCGTGTCGTCTGGTCCGGTCATCACGCAGTCGTGGCCGACGCGACCGTCGTAGTCGACCAGCCGGCGTTCGACGTGATACTCCCCGCCCGCGTGCGTGAACCAGAGTTCGACTTCACACTCGTCCTCGCTGACGCGGATGACGTCCTCGCGGTTACCGTCGATGGCGCTCGACCCGTACAGTGCGAAGAAACTGGCTTCGAGCAGGCTCGACTTGCCGCTGCCGTTCACGCCGTGGACGACGGTGACGCCGGAGTCGAGGCGCACGTCGGCGTCGCCGTAACACTTGAAGTTCGACAGGCGGACGCGTTGAATCCTCATTGGTACTCCTCCATGGATAGTTGGCCGTCGTTCTGCGAGGACGCTGCGTCAGTCTTCGTCTCGGCCGTGTCGTCTGGCGTCGACTCGTCGTCTTTCTCCGCTGTGGACTCGTCCGTGGGTGACTCCGCGGCTACGGACTCCTCGACGACGGACTCTGACTCTTCGAGCTCTCCGTCAGTCTCGGCGTCAGCTTCGTCACCGGCAGGCTGGAAGGCCGATAGGTCGTCGTCGACCAGCGCCTGTACGCGGTCGGTCACTTCGTCGCGGACGTTCGAGTCGGCGACCTTGCTCGCTCGGACCGTCTCGTCTACGTCGCGCGCGGCCTGACTCAGGCCGAGTTCGCGGACGCGCTCACGGACTGCTTCGTCGGGGTCGGCGAACGACACGTCGGTGTCGGCGTCTTCGGCAGCGAACTCCCGCTTGTCCGTGACACGGGCGACGAGTGCCCCGCGGTCGATGGCGAATTCTTCGACGGTGGCCGGCGAGATGGGGTCACCGTCGCCTGTCACGTTGACGATGACGACCGCCTCCTCGCAGTCGTGTTCGCGGACGGACTCACGCACGCGCTCGACACCTTCTCCAGGTGCGAGGTCTACATCGACGAACCTGAACGCGCGGTTGTCTGGGATGGCCCGCCGGGTAATCGTCACGTCGTCGTTCTCGCCGGCCGTGACGATGTTGTAGCCGCGGTCGTCGCGTTCTGCGGCGCTCACGCGCTCGGTCGACCCACAGTACGTGACCCACGTGTCGTCGACCTGTTCGATGCCGGGCGCGTGGTTGTCGCCGAGCAGCAGCGCGTCGAAGTCGACCGAGGACTCGGTGAGCAGTCGCTCGGTGTCCCAGTCGGCGTGGGCGAACGGCTCGAACAGCCCGTGCGTGACGAGCATCGCGTGCTCGGCGTCGTGGGCGTCGAAGTCGTAGGTGAGGTCGTCGCGGCGCGAGCGCGGGACGAAGTCGAGACCGTAGAAGGCAGTGTCGCCGAGGACGTAGGGTTCGGGTCCGAGACGAACCGCGAGGCCGAGGTCTGCGAAGAGGTCGAGCCACTGGCCGTCGCGTTTCCCTTCGTGGTTCCCGACGACGCCGAGGAACGGGATGCCCGCGTCGGCGAGCGTCCGGAGGGCGGCGACGGTCCCCTGCAAGTCCTGCAGTCCCGGTCGGCGGTCGTGGAACAGGTCACCCGCGTGGACCACGGCGTCGGCGTCGTCCGCGACGGCGTCCTGGACGACCTGTCGGAACGCCCGGAGAAAGTCCGCGCGACGGGCCGGAGAGTGGTACTGCCGATACCCGAGGTGGGTGTCGCCAGTGTGAATCACTCGTGTCATGGTCACCACTATCGCTCGATGCACTAAAGACGTTGCCAGTGATCACGTGCCCGGCATACGGTCCGGTGGTCACTGCAGACGTGGAAGCAGGAGAGAAGGGCGAACCGCGAGCGCGGGGACAGGGGCTATGGGACGGGTGAACCGTGGATGGGTAGACGGTTCGACGTCGTCGTTATTCGATAGTCAGGGTGTAGAGTCGCTTTCGCGCGTCGGAAAACGAGAAGCGCGAGTGGACCACGTCCGCCTCCTCCAGTCGGTTGAGGGCGTAGCGGACTGTCCGCGGCGGCAGCAGCGTCTCTTCTGCGAGCTGGCTCTGGGTCAGCGTCTCGTTGTACTCCAGTACCTTCGCGACCAGCTTCGCGCTCGGCGGGAGGTCGCGGACATCGTCCCAGCTACCAGCCGTCTGTTCGGTCTGTTGCAACTCGGTTGCGCTCATCGTACACTCGACTTTCGGATACTCTCTAATAATACTTCCTGTATAGAAATATTACTGAAGATTATCTAACGGTCGATTTATCCGGAATCGATACTGTCGAAATCAGTGCCCATGGCCGCAGGCAATAGCTTCAAGAAGGTTTCGGTGATTCACCCGAAGCCTCTTAAGAATCAGAACCTAAAGCAACCGTGATGACCGACACTGTGGACGACGTCGACCTCCCTTACGACGAGGAGAGCACGTCCCGACAGGACAAAATCGAAGCTTTGCAGGAACGACTCGAGGTGCTCGAATCGCAGAACGACGAGATGCGAGACAAGCTCCTCGACGCGAACGCCGAGAACAACAAGTACCAGCAAAAGTTGGAACGGCTGACGCACGAGAACAAGAAGCTGAAGCAGTCGCCGCTGTTCGTCGCCACCGTTCAGGAGATTACGGAAGACGGCGTCATCATCAAACAGCACGGCAACAATCAGGAGGCGCTAACCGAGGTCACGTCCGAGATGCGCGACGACCTCGAACCCGACATGCGCGTCGCGGTCAACAACTCGCTGTCTATCGTCAAGACGCTGAGCAACGAGACCGACGTGCGCGCCCGCGTGATGGAGGTTACGGAGAGTCCACAGGTCTCCTACGAAGACATCGGGGGGCTCGAAGAACAGATGCAAGAGGTCCGCGAGACCGTCGAGATGCCCCTCGAAAAGCCCGAGGCGTTCCAAGAGGTCGGTATCGACCCACCGTCGGGCGTCCTCTTGTACGGCCCGCCGGGCACCGGGAAGACGATGCTCGCCAAAGCCGTCGCGAACCAGACCGACGCGACGTTCATCAAGATGGCTGGCTCCGAACTCGTCCACAAGTTCATCGGAGAGGGCGCGAAGCTCGTCCGTGACCTGTTCCAGGTCGCGCGAGACCACGAGCCTGCCGTCATCTTCATCGACGAAATCGACGCCATCGCGTCCAAGCGGACCGAGTCGAAGACGTCCGGCGACGCCGAGGTCCAGCGCACGATGATGCAACTCCTCTCCGAGATGGACGGCTTCGAGGACCGCGGCGAAATCCGCATCATCGCGGCGACGAACCGCTTCGACATGCTCGACCGCGCCATCCTTCGCCCCGGCCGCTTCGACCGCCTCATCGAAGTGCCCAAGCCGAACCAGGAAGGTCGCGAGATCATCTTCCAGATCCACACCCGCGACATGAACGTCTCCGACGATGTGGACTTCGCCGAACTCGCCGAGATGGCCGAGAACGCCTCCGGTGCCGACGTGAAGGCCATCTGTACGGAGGCCGGGATGTTCGCCATCCGCGACGACCGTCGCACCATCGCGATGGCAGACTTCGAAGCCGCCTGGGACAAGATTCAGGCCGAGCAGGACGAGGACGACGAGGTCTCGAAGACCTTCGCCTGAGAACGCACCGAGTCCACTGCGGTCGGTCCCGGTTCTCGCTTTTCCCGACTATTCGTCGTCGAACAGTGCCGACGCTCTGAAGCACACAGCACAGTCCGGGTATCAGGTTCAAGTACGAACACGCGGCTACGACCGGCGTGTCCTGAAAACGGCCGTCCGTCGCCTCCGCGGGTGCGCGATGCAGCGACGGACGAGCAGCCCGCATCGCCTGCTCGCCACTACTGTCCTACAGTCGTGCAACCCCAGAGGGCCGAGCCACTCAGGGATTCAGCCCTTTGAGCGTCGACCGGAAGAACACGAGGACCGGGATTATCTCCAGCCGCCCGACCCACATGTTCAGCAGGAACATCGCTTCGGCGAGGACCGGCATGTTCGGACCAGTAATGCCCGTCGACAGACCGACGTTGCCCTGCGCGCTGGCCACCTCGAACAGCGCGTCGGCGTAGCTGAAGTCGTTCCCAGCGACGTTCACCAGCACGAAGCTCGTCGCCAGCAACAGCAGTATCCAGAGGAGACTGACGATGGCGGCCTCGGCGAACTCGCGGTCCATCTCCTCGCGGTTCAGCGTTCGCCCGTCGAGATTGACGTTGACCACGGCCTTCGACGGCAAAAAGACGCGAGCGAACTGCCACTGGATGCCCTTCGAGACGGTGTAGCCGCGGACGATCTTGATGCCGCCGACGGTCGACCCGGCCGCGCCACCGAGCGTCATCGCTCCCGCGAGCAACAGCTTTCCACCGTCGGACCAGCGACCGATTGGTGACGACTGGAAGCCGGTACACGACAGCGCGCTGACCCACTGGAAGGTGCCGTCACGAATCGCGTCGAACTGTGCCGTCGACAACGTCCCGACTGGAGAGCCCACCGTCGCGCCGTACCCGGCCGGAGCCAGTCCGACCAGCACGTTCTGTGCCGAGAGCACGACGATACCCGCGGCGAGGATGATGAACAGCCAACGCGTCTGGAGGTCTTCCGTGAGCTTGCGCCACCGACCGTTCGAGAGGATGGCGTAGTGAATCGGGAACGCGATGGCACCGAGCGTCATCACGGGGAGGAGCACACCCTCGATGAGCGGCGAATTGTACGACTCCATCGAGTTGTCCGTCACGGAGAACCCGCCGGTCGAAAGACCGGTCATCGCGTGGTTGATAGCCTGCCACAGCGCTTCGCCGACGGGATAGCTCTCGGACCACCAGATGGCGACGAACAGCGCCAGTATCGAGAGGACGGTGTAGCCGACGAATATCTTCCAGACGGTCCGGACCGTCGAAACGACGCTCGGGTGAATCTTCTCCTCGCGTGCTTCGGAACGGTAGAGCGCGTAGCTCCCACTCCCTGGCCGAGAGAGGATGGAGACGGTGAGGACGATGACGCCCACGCCGCCGACGTACTGGATGAGCGAGCGCCACCACTGGACAGACCGGGGGAGCGACGGTTCGTGGATGGCCATCGTCAGGCCGCTGCCGGTCCAGCCACTCATCGACTCGAACATCGCGTGCAGCGGGTTCCGGAAGTAGCCGAGGCTGGACTTCGTCGCGAGGCCACCGGCCGTGACGACCGACCACTCGCTCGTGTCCGTCGCCGCGGGGACGAAGCCGTCCATCACCGACTCGGGCGTCATCCACGCGGCGAGGAAGAACGCGAGCGCGCCGAACGCCGCAGTCGCGAACCAGCCACCGGCCGCGATGACCATTCCGTGTTTCATCTTCGGGTCGGGGGCGTCGGCGAACATGCGACGGCAGCCGCCACCGACAGCGGCGGTCACGCCGCCCGCTGTCAAGAAGCCGAGTGCGGGATAGAACTCGCCGAAGACGAGCGCGACGCCGACGGTCAGGACCATCAGGCCGGCCTGCATCAACAGCAGTGTTCCGACGTCCCGGAGAATGATGGCGAGGTCTGCCGGCACGCCGGCGACCGTGCGGTTACGAACCATCGCTCACTGGAGCTGGTGGTCCTCGAAATGACCGAACACGTCGGTCACGTCGGGCGTCGCACCCTCTGCGGCGTACACCGTCAGGAGGTCGTCGGCCTCGATTCGCGTGTCACCGCGCGGGGTGAGGGGGTCACCGTTGCCGTTGCGTTCGATGGCGACGATGAGGATACCCCGGTCGAGGAGTCCTTGCTCGTTCGCTTCTTGCAGCGTCAGCCCTGCGATTGGTGCCTCTTCGTCGACCGTGATTTCGAACACCTCTGCGGTGTCGCCGACTTTCATGTAGTCCTTGATGGACGGGCGTTTGACTGCCCGGTAGAGGTACTCCGAGATGAGTCGCTGCGGGTTCTCCATCGTCGTGACGCCGACGCGCTCGAACAAGTTCATGTGTTCGGGGTTGTGGACGACGCTGACGACCGCGGGTACCTGTCGCTCCTGCGCGAGTAGGCACACCATGATGTTCGTCGCGTCCTGGTCGGTCGTCGAAATGAGTGCGTCGGCGCGGTCGATTCCCGCTTCGCCGAGCGTCTCGGCGACCGTCGCGTCGTCGTTGATGACGAGACAGTCGAACGCGCGGGCGGCCTGGTCGGCCTTCTCGGGGTCTTGCTCGATGACGACGACCTCGTTGCGGTCGCGCGTCGCAATCTCGATGAGCGGACTCCCGATGTTCCCCGCTCCGACGACGATGATGTACATTAGGCGCGGATTCTCTAGCGGTCGCTGAAAAAGTATCGCTTCGGTTACTCCGGCGTCTCGTAGTCGCCGCCGTACTTCATGAACACGTAGGCCATGGAGAGGACGGCGACCATCGTCCCGGTCGTCGCGACGCCCATCGCCTTCGCCGAATCGGGCAGCGAGGGACCACCGCCGCCGGTCTGGGGTGCCTGCCCAGAGTCGTTGACGACGATTTCGCCCTTCATGCCGAGGCCAGCGTGGGGGTCACACTGGTACTCGTACGTCCCCTTCGTGTCGAACGTCGACGAGAACGAGAACCCGGTGTTCTCGGTCGGGGTGTGCCCTTCCCACGACGCGCCCTCGGGGACGCTCGTCGGGTTCACGTTGTGGTTGTCCGACTCCCAGTTGAACTCCACGGTGCCGCCGACGGCGACGTAGAGCGGGTCGTCGGTTCCCGGCGTGTACACGTACTCTCCGCCCGGACCGACCGATACTGTCTTCGTTGACTGTGCGTTCGCGGACTCTGCCGACGCGGCGACGGCGGCGGCCCCTGCAGCGCCCTTCAGAAACTGGCGACGAGAGACGGGCGCATCCACATTGTCGCGGCTCATACTGGGTGCTTAGGAGTGCCCTGTAGTGAAATCTTCGATACGGCTCACGACTGTCGCGCAGCAGAGAAACTACAGCGTGTAGTCGTGTTGGCCGTCCTCGCTCTCGATGAACGCCGTGGTCAGGTCGATTGCCCCGGTGATGTCGTCACCGTGGGCGACTTCGGTCGGGGTGTGGAGGTATCGAGTCGGGATGGAGATGGCTCCGACTGGCAGCGCACCGTGTGACCGCTGGAGGCTGCCGGTGTCAGTGCCGCCAGTGGGCAGCACTTCGAACTGGTGGTCGATGTCTTCTGCCTCGGCGACCGACCGGATTCGGCGGTGGACCTTCGGGTTCGTGATGACCGAAGAGTCCTTGAGTTTGATCGCGGTCCCTTCGCCGAGTCGGGTCACGTAGTCCCACTTCTCGTAGTCGGTGAGGTCGTTGGCGACCGTCGTGTCGAGCGCGATGGCGAGGTCCGACTCGACGTCGACACCGAGGGCTTCGGCCCCACGCAGGCCGACTTCCTCCTGGACTGTCGCGGCGAAGTGAACCGTCACGTCGGGGTTCTCGATACGCTTCGCGAGTTCGAGCAGCGCGAACACGGAGACGCGGTTGTCGATGGCCTTCCCGGAGACACACTCGCCCAGTGGCTCTGTTCGCTGGGACATCGTGACGAGGTCACCGACCGAGACTCGGTTTTTGACCTCCTCGACCGACAAGCCCACGTCGACGCGTACGTCGTGAACCGTCCGCTCGTCGGCGTCTTCGTCACCACCGGTGTGCGGTGGCGGCGAGCCGATGACGCCGGGCAGGTCACCGTCTTCGGTCCTGACGTTGACTCGCTCTGCTCGGAGGACGTGTGGGTCCCAGCTTCCGAGGGCGTCGATTTCGAGGAAGCCGTACTTGTCGACGTGTCGGACCATGAACCCGATTTCGTCCATGTGCGCCGCGACGAGCACGCTGTAGTCGGCGTCTGTGGAACCGTCGATGGTCCCGACGACGTTGCCCATCGCGTCACTGCGGAGTCGGTCGACCTCGCCGTCGAGTTCTCGGCGGACGATGTCGCGAACGTCGTCCTCGTAGCCGGGTGCGCCGTGTGTCTCGGTCAGTTCGCAAAGCAGGTCGAAATCGAAGTCGAATGCAGCCATGCGAGTGTCTCGCGCACGAAGCCGTAAAAGGGGGCGGATACCAGCGGGACGCTGCCGAGACTCGTTCAGAATCGCCGTGTCGTCGGAACCGCCTGCTGGAGTAGTCCGCGGAGCGACTGCCACTTGATGAGCGCGAAGCCAGCGAAGATGACTGCGAAGCCAGCCAACGTCGTCCCGTCGACGAGGTCACCGAAGATGGCCCACGCGACGACGGTGGCGACGACCGGTTCGAGGTAGCCGACGAGGTTTATCTCGGTCGGGCCGAGTCGGTCGAGCAGTTCGAAGTAGAGCAGGAAGGCCACGACGCCGGAGGCGAGCGTGAGGTAGGTGAGCGCGACGATGGCGTCACCGGTCCACTCGATAGCCGCGAACGACTCGCCGCGGCCCAGACTGACCACGTGCAACACGCCCGCGCCGAGGAGCATCGACCACGCCTCCATCGTCGACACCGGGAGGCCGGAGTCGAGCGGGCGCGTGAGAACGCTGCCAAGCGCGAAACAGGTTCCCGCCATGAACACGAGGAGGACACCGATGAGACTCGTCGAGAGAGCGGTGCCCGGTTCTGGCTGCACGACGACGAAGACGCCCGCGATGCCGAGCAGGAAGCCGACCGCGCCGAGGGGCTGGAGCGGGTCGTCGACCTGCAGCGCACTGCCGAAACCGGCCGTGAGAATCGGTGAGAGACTGATGACGACGGCGGCGACTGCACCGCTGATGTGTCGCTCGCCCATGTACAGCAGCGCGTGATAGCCTGCGAAGACGAACAGCGCGGTCACGGCCGTCTGGAGCCACTCGTCGCGTGCACGGGGTCGCCAGCGGTCGGTCGAGTAGATGGCGTAACCGAGGACGATGGCACCAGCCACGTCGTAGCGAAGGGCTGCGAACAGAATCGGTGGAAAGTGGTGCAGGCCGATTTCGATGGCGACGAAAGAAGTCCCCCAGAGCGTTGCAAGCAGTACGAACAATCCGCTCGTGTCTGGAACTTGTTTCCAAGAGTTCGGAGAGAGCATGTAGTTATCTGCAAGTTCGACCAGTGACACTATTAAAGGCTTGCGCAACTATTCATCGTGTTTCGGTAGTTGTTGCTACTGGAAAAATATAGTTAGATATTGGTTCAGAAATTTGGTCATATTTTTGGACTGAGTTTGAATACTGTCTCTCACGAACGTTGATGACCCGGGCGAACACACGTTCGAAACATGGACGAACGTGACGTGCGCTTGCTCAAAGCCATCGCCGAGCTAGGGACTGGTAGCCCGGACCGCCTCCACGAGGAGACCGGCATCCCAGTCTCGACGATTCACTACCGACTCTCGAATCTGAAAGAGGACGGCATCGTCGAGAACGACCTCTACGACATCGACTTCGAGGCGTTCGGACTCTCGGTCACGGTCATCCTCGAAGTGCTGACCGACTACAGCGGCCCGCACCAGACGGTGTCGTCGTCGTTGCGCGACATCGAGGGCGTGACGCAGGTGTTCTCGACGATGGGTGAGACGGACTTCATCGCCATCGCCAAACTCCGCGATAGCGACATGGTCGGCCGACTCATCCGAAATTTCGAAGAGGTTCCAGAAGTCGAGCGAACGAACTCCACGTACGTCATCGACACGCTGTGGGACGACGCGCGCGGCCTGCGGAGCTACAGTCTGGAGACGCTCATCGAGGAGTTCGCGGAGGACTAAGGTGCAGGACTCGATCCCCGACGAGGAACGCTTTTCCGCCGACGACGTGACCCTTCGCTATGGACGCCGCCGAGCGCGAGGTGCGGGACCAACTGCACGCGCTGGTCGACCCGACCTCCTTCCCGGTCGCGGACCCGTTCGAACTGATTCCGGCGATGCCGGGCGGGCCACAGACACGCGTCTCGGTCGGTGAGCGACAGTACACGGCGATGGAACTTGCGGTGCGACTCGCGGACTATCAGGACTTTCCGTACGAGTCAGCCGACCGACTGGTCGACGACGTCGTCGCGGCGATGCGAGAAGAAGGGATTTTCGACGACTGAGTCCACTCGGTGGCCTTCAGTTCAGTGGTGGACTTCCGGTTCGTCCACCAACTGGCGACGCTGGCGGCGGAGGTGGTCGGGCATCTCCGAGTATGCGTGTTCGAACATCTCCTCGGGTTCGAAGCCGGTGTGTTCCTCGGCGGCCTTCACGGCGCGAGCAACTTCCTCGGTAGCCCACTGCTGGACTGCCTCGTCATCCTCCTCGCCCCAGCCGAACTCCTCTTCGAGGTACGTGCGCGACCGGTCGAGTGGGTCCTGCTGCAGCCAGTCCGCAGCTTCGTCCTCGTCGCGGTACTTCGTCGGGTCGTCCGTCGTCGTGTGGGCACCGCGGCGATAGGTAACGGCCTCGATGAGCGTCGGGCCGCCGCCGTTCTTCGCCTTCTCCAGCGCTTCGGAGACGACTTCGTGGACGGCGAACACGTCGTTGCCGTCGACACGGACGCCGTCGAAGCCGTAGGCGTTCGCCTTCTGCGCGATGGTCGCGCTGGCGGTCTGGCGCTCGCGCGGGACCGAAATCGCGTAGCCGTTGTTCTGACAGAAGAACACGGTCGGCGTCTGGAAGACGCCTGCGAAGTTCAGCCCTTCGTGGAAGTCACCTTCACTGGTCGCGCCGTCGCCGAAGGAGACGAGCGAGGCGACGTCGTCGCCCTTCAACTTCGCCGCCATGCCGATGCCAGTGGCGTGCGGGAGCTGCGTGGCGATGGGGATGGTGATGGGGAACGTCGTCAGTCCGTCCGGGTCCTCCCGGTCGATGTAGTTCCCGTCACCGAGCAGGTGGAGCAGGACCTCGCGGAGGTCGATGCCACGCTGGACGTACATCGCGTGGTCGCGGTACGTCGGGAACAGGTAGTCCGAGTCAGCCAGGGCCGCCGCAGCACCCACCTGTGCGGCTTCCTGGCCCCGCATCGGCGCGTACGTCCCGATACGCCCCTGCCGGTGGAGGCTGATGGCTTTCTCGTCGAACGTCCGTGCGAGCACCATCGTCTCGTAGAGCGCTGTTGCTTCACGCTCCGAGAGCTCTCGATCTCCGACGGCAGATCCGCCCGGCGACATCACACGAACCAGATTGTTGGCCTCACTCGACATAGATTTCACCTGAGGGTCTATCGGACAATCGGCCGTATGCATAATAAAACATCGCCTCAAAGCAGATAGGGCGTGGAATATTCGATTGAGTTTATATACTCAGAGATAAACCGATGACTCGTTGTCGAAGATTTCCGGTTTTGGATGAAGAATCGTTAGCCATGTGCCGGAGTCGCAATCCTTAGGCGAGGGCGGAGCGCACCCACGAGCATGACAGACTGGATTGGTGAGACGTTCACCAGCGACACGGGCTGGGACCATCTGGAGACGCTCGTGGACATCGGCAACCGCATGGCCGGAAGCGAGGGCGAACGCGCCGCGGCCGAAGCGACCCGCGACGCACTCGACGCGGTCGGCGCGCGCGACGCGCACTTAGACGAGTTCGAGATACAGGGATGGGTTCGGGGCAGCAGCGCCATCACCGTCGACGATGAGACGTTCGAGCATCAGCACGAAGTCATCGCGCTCCCGCGCAGTCCGGGCGAGACGGCGACGGGCGAACTGGTCGACCTCGGTTACGGCCTCCCGAGCGACTTCGAGGAGACCGACTGTGCGGGCAAGGTCGTGATGGCTCGCTCGGACGTGCCCGCGCATTACGACCGCTACCTCCACCGCCGCGAGAAGTACTACCACGCGGTCGAAGCCGGGGCAGCCGCCTTCGTCTACCGCAACCACGTCGAGGGCTGTCTACCTCCGACCGGCTCGGTCGGCACTGTGGACGCACCCGTCGGCGACATCTCCGCAGTCGGCGTCTCGGCGGAGACCGGCGCACAACTCGCGCGCAAGTACGACGGCGAGTCCGTGACCGTCGCCGTCGAAGCAGAGACCCCCGACGCGACGAGCCAGAACGTCCACGCCGTCCTCGGGCCGGACACCGACGAAGAAGTGCTCGTCACGAGCCACGTCGACGGCCACGACATCTCGACTGCAGCGATGGACAACGGTGCGGGCACCGCGATGGTCGTCGAACTCGCACGTATCCTCGCCGCGCGCGAAGACGAACTCGACACCCGCGTGCGATTCGTCTGCTTCGGCGCGGAGGAAGTCGGCCTCGTCGGCTCCGAACACGAGGCCGAGCGTGCCGACCTCGAGTCCATCAAGGCTATCCTCAACAACGACGGTGTCGTGCAGGCGCGCGACCTCGGCTTCTACACCCACGGCTTCCCGGAACTGAAAGCGGCACTCGACACCGTCTCGGACGGCTTCGACCACCCGCTGAAGGCTATCCCGAACCTCGGACCGCACAGTGACCACTGGCCGTTCACCCAGTGGGGCGTCCCCGGTTACCACGCCTACGGCGAGAAGGGTGGGTCGGGTCGCGGCTGGGGCCATACGCACGCGGACACGCTCGATAAACTCGAAAAGCGAGACATGCGTGAACAAGCTGTCCTGCTCGGCGCGCTCTCGCTCTTCCTCGCCAGCGACGAGTTCTCGGTCGCCCATCGTGAGCCCGAAGCTATCGCTGCCGACCTCGAAGACGAGGACCTCGCGGAAGGCCTGAAGATTACCGGCGACTGGCCGTACGACTTCGAGTAAGTCTCACCAATCGAACCAGCGCGCGGCCGCGTACTGTAGCCTTTTTGTCTCCCGGGTCGCACTGCCAAAGTATGGAGCGTGTCGCGGGCGACGAGGCCGAGCCCACCATCGGAGTCGTAGGTGCGTCGGAGTCTGAGCGTCGCGCCCGGGTCGAAGCCGCCGTCACGGACGCCCGCGCGTCGCTCGTCACCGGTGACGCCTCGCACGTCGTCGAACCGTCGCCCACGTTCGTCGTCGCTGTCGGCGAGCGCGCGCTCTGTTCGCTCGTCAACGTCGGTGTCGACGCGCCGGTACTGGCCGTCGACGCGGGAAGTGGTGTGCCGTCGGTCCCGGTCGAAACCGTTCCCGAAGCCATCAGGTCGGTCCTCACCGGGGAGACGGCGCGTGACGCGCGGCGCTGCTTCGACGTGGCAATCGACGGCGAAACCCACCCCGCCCTGTACGACGTGACGCTCGTCACGACTGAGCCGGCACGCATCTCCGAGTACGCGGTTCGGTCCGGTGGCGACCTCGTCTCACGCTTTCGCGCAGACGGCGTCGTCGTCGCTACCCCCACTGGCAGTCACGGCTACGCTGGCGCGGCCGGGTCACCACTGCTCGAACCGGGTACTGGGACGGCCACCGTCGTCCCCATCGCCCCGTTCTCGATTCAACACGACCACTGGATCCTCTCGGACCGCGCGGTCGACCTCTCGGTCGAACGCGACGAAGGCCCGGTCTCGCTGTTCGTCGACGACCGTCCGGTCCACGAAGTCGGGACCGACGTGACAGTCTCGCTCACCCCGGGCGCGTCACTCGACCTTCTCTCCCCCCCGCAGGCGAGCGGGCACTGGTAGGTTCGAGACAACCCGGCTGGTCGCGCGCATTGGAAAAACTCTAATGCGCCAACGACACAGTTGCCAGTATGGAACTCGCAGTGAACACTGCCGTGAACATCTTCGGACCCCTCGACGCGCTTCAAGCAGAGGTGTTTGGAGGCACGCTGCTGATAGAGTACGTCTTGCTGGTACTCGTCATCATCAACATGGGCACACGCTTCCTCTCGTACCGTAACGCGGTTAAGACGGCCGAAAACGACGGGGACCTCGAACGTCTCTCCCGATACATGCCGCACGAGGTCACGAACGTCCTCCTCGTCCTCGCTGCGTTCTACTACACGACCGTCGACCCGCACGGTGGCCTCGTCTTCGCGATGCTCGCCGTCGGAATGGTCCTCACCGACTTCTTCGAGGCAGAGGTCCGCGACGTCGACGTCCGCAAGGACGCGAAACCGCGCGCCCCGAAGGGCGCACTCACCGCGTCGGCCATGCTCATCGCCTACATCCTGTTCCAGTCGGTGTTCTTCGTCGTGAAGGACCTCTGGACGGCCGTCATCTGAAGCCGGTACCGTTCGTCGAACCCAGTCTTTCTCTCGTCTTTTCACGCACCAGCCGACGGCCCGATAGTGGCCGAAATTGGGTGAGAATCGTGTCCCCTTCTGGCGACAGTGGTGTCCCAGTTCGGCAAATCCTCTTTAGTAAAATCTGCTTTTGCTCGGACGAAGATGACTTCGAACGACGACCCCAATGCGTTCGGTGACCGCTCGAACCGCCGCACCCGCCGTGCCTTCCTCGGAACCACTGCCGCGACTGTCGGCACGCTCGCACTCGCCGGCTGTATGGGCAGTGACGGGACCGGCACTGATACCGAGATGACGAGTGGGACTGAGACCGACGAGGAGATGACCACCAGCGAGATGACCGATGGGACCGAAACCACTGAGGGAGACATGGGCGGCAACCCCGACGTCCCCATCCTCAACTACGCGCTGACGCTCGAACACCTGGAGAACGCCTTCTACCGGGACGGTCTCGACACCTTCAGCGACGACGAACTCATGGAAGCGGACGTCCTCTCGAAGTTCGGCGAGGCCGTCCGGATGGACGTGCCAGAGTACCTGAAGGTGGTCGGCGAGCACGAAGCCGCCCACGTTGAGGCGCTCACCACGACCGTCTCCGACCTCGGCGGCACGCCCGTCGAAGAAGGCGAGTACGACTTCGGGTACGAGACGCCGACCGACTTCCTCGGCGTCGCGATGGCGCTCGAGAACACGGGCGTCGCTGCCTACGCAGGCGCGGCCCCGTCGGTCGTGAGCAACGACATCCTCGCCGCTGCGGCCGGGATTCACAGCGTCGAAGCCCGCCACGCCAGCTTCCTCAACCTCGTCAACGGCGAGGCCCCGTTCCCGAAGGCGGTCGACGAGGCGAAGTCCGTCTCCGAGGTCCTCGAAATCGCCGGCCAGTTCGTCACGAGCGAGGTCGACCCGAGCGTCTACGAGACCGGCGACGACCGCCCGACGCAGGACCGCAAGGCGTCGAACGACACCAACGACATCGACGTGCTGAACTACGCGCTGACGCTCGAACACCTGGAGAACGCCTTCTACCGTGACGGTCTCGAGAACTTTAGCGACGACGAACTGATGAACGCCGACGCGCTCTCGGACTTCGACGAAGAACTCCGCATGAAGGTCCCCGGTCACCTGCAGATGGCCGGCGAACACGAGAACGCCCACGTCGACGCACTCACCAAGACCGTCTCCGACCTCGGCGGCACGCCCGTCGAGGAAGCCGAGTACGACTTCGGTTACTCGAACGCGTCCGAGTTCCTCGGCGTCGCCAAGGCGCTCGAAAACACCGGCGTCGCCGCGTACAAAGGCGCAGCGCCGACCGTCGAGAGCGATGCCGTGTTCAACGCAGCCATCGGCATCCACAGCGTCGAAGCCCGCCACGCCAGCTTCCTCAACGAACTCAACGTCTCGTCGCCGTTCCCGATGGCCGTCGACGAGCCGAAGACGATGGCCGAGGTCACGGAGATCGCCGGCCAGTTCATCGTCGAGAACTGAAACGACGGCACGGCCAGACGCTGTTGCTGGCGGACTGCTCGTTCTTTCGCTGTGCGCTCGCTCAGTCGTCATCCCCCCTCGATTACCACGACAATAAATACGACAATGACTGACACCGCTTTCGACACGACCGAACAGTCCGACCCGCGCCGAGGGTGTCACGAATGAACGGCTGGCTCGTCGTCGCCCAGGGTGCCGTCGCGTTCAACCTGCTACTCTTGTTAGCACTCGGAGTGCTCTGGACGCGACTCTACCGTCGACTCGGGTCGAAGCACACGCTCGGCCTCCTGCTGTTCTCCGGCCTCCTCGTCGCCGAGAACGCGTTCGCGCTCTACTACTACCTGCTCGACCCGCAGCTCTCCGTCTGGTTCGAGACCGCCGTCCCGGCCATCGCGTGGCAGGCGATGCTCTCGTTCCACGTGCTCGAATCGTTCGCACTCGTCTTTCTGGCGTGGGTCACGTTCGACTGACTGCGTCTGACTGACTCTCGTTTTCACTCGCCGACAGCGTCCGAGAGGACGCCGTCGCTCGTCGACACTGAAACAGCGGAAGAAGAACCGATTAGCTAGAGAACCGTGCGCGCGTCTCGCGAGCCGCCGGGACGACGACCCAGAACGCGAGCATCCCGAGGATGGTGAACCAGAACAGGCCGTCCATCAGGATGACCGCGATGGCGTCGTAGGCGGTCAGCGAGTCCGGAACTTGTGCCGTCAGCTGTTGTCCTTCGAAGCTCGGAGTCCTGTACCAGCCAGCCAGCACCAGCCAGATGAGGCCCGCCGTGGTGCCGATGGCGAGGCCCTTGCCGAATTCGTCAGCCATTGTCGGAACCTTCGTCGGTGTCGTCTTTAGACTTTCCCATTCCCACCGCCCGGAACCGGGTAGAGAAGGCGTAAATTGCTGAGCCACCGACGATGAGGGCGAGTCCGAGCAGTGCCAACACGATATTTATCTCGGAGAGTTCGGCCTGTGCGCGGTTCGTGGCACTGTCGAGCAGGATGAAGCCGCCGATGACACCGACCATCGCCAGTAACGTGGCGAAGACGGTCACCGTCTTGTACAGGCGGAGCGGCACCTCGACCTCACGGCCGCGTGGCCCGGAGGAGTCGGTCGACTGTTGTGTGTCTCTATCGTCCATAAAACGAAAATCGTCGGTCGTTAGCGCGGTGGACGCAGGCGGTAGTACCGCCGGTTGAGGCTGTACATGTAGCCTTCCTGCATCGACTTGAACACCGCGTACGAGATGATGCCCACGATGGGCGGGAGCAGGAACGTCAGGTCGAACAGCAGGTGCGAGTCCATCGGGATGAGGTTCTTGACTGCCAGCGCGGAGATGGTGAGCGCGAACACGACACCCATCACGCCGACTGCACCCCAGAACGGCTGCTCGACGGGCCGTCGCGCACTCCCCTTGTTCAGGAAGGGGACGATGGCGATGAAGCCGACCACGACGCCGTTCGCCACGACACCGTACGTACGGTCCGCCATCAGCTTCTGCCCGCCGAGGATGGCGAGCTCAGGGTTGAGGGGACCGAGCTTCAACAGGCCGAACGACCAGTACAGATACCAGTCGGGCAGGATGATGGCCGGAGTCGTCGACGGGTCTGCCGGAGGCCCGATGTGGGGCGGAAGCGTCGCCGACAGGAACAGGATCATCCCGACGAAGAAACTCGTCAGTGCGAGGTTGCGAATCATCTCGTGGGGCCACGTCGGGAAGCCCAGCACGTCACGCTCGACGTAGTCGGACTCCATCCGGAGGTCCTGGTCTTCGCGCCGCGACCGCTCGAAGTACTCGTACGTCAGCCGGGAGAGGCCCTGGGAGCGCTCCTTACGCTCGCTCCACGTGGGGACCTCGTCGTCCGGCGCGACGATGCCGGTGCCGCTGCCGCCGTCTGCCATTGGTTGGTTGTCGTCGGACATGGTTGATCAGTGCGGTTCCGCGATGCCCTGCATCCAGACGATGCCGATGTGCAGTGCGATGAGCGTCGTCACCACGAACGGGAGCAGGAACACGTGGATAATGTACATCCGTTGGAGCGTCGCCTGACTCAGCGAGAAGCCGCCGAACAGGAGCTGTGCGACCCACTCACCCGCGAGTGGCACCGACAGCGACATCTCGACGCCGATCTGTCCCGCCCAGTAGGCGAGCTGGTCCCACGGGAGCAGGTAGCCCGTGTACCCGAACACCATCGTCAGCGAGATGAGGACGATGCCCAGAATCCAGTTGAGTTCGCGCGGTTCCTTGTACGCGCCCGTGAAGTAGACACGGAGCATGTGGAGGAACACCGCGGCGACCATGACCTGCGCCGACCATCGGTGGATGGAGCGGAGCATGAACCCGAAGTTCAGGTCGGTCATGATGAACACGATCTGGTTGTACGCCGTCGACGGGTCACCCGCAGTCGCGGGAGAGTAGTAGAACCCGAGGAGTGCGCCGGAGAGTGCCGCGACGACGTAGGCTATCGTCGAAAATGACCCTAACGCGTATAATGGGTACCAGTACCAGAACTTGTTGTCGAGGTTGTACTGCTCCGTGTGACTCTTGGGCATCTGGAGGTTAACCTTGTAGTAGAGGTTCTCCACGAGCTCAAGGTAGTCGACGAGTCGAAGACGCTTGTCCATCCAGATGAGGACGGTCAGATACGTCTTCTCGATGGGTGTGAGGTCTTTCGTCTTCATCCACCCACCGTGGTCGAATTCGTCTTTCTTCTCTAAACTCATTATATCACTCCTGGCTCGGGCGTGGCAGTGCCACGAAGGATTTCTCGACGATGTTGAACGGGTCGTACACCGACTGGTGGCACTGGCAGTAGATACTGTCAGCAGCAGCGAACTTGGCGGAACCCTCCTGTTTGAACCCGGGCACGCAACAGAAGTGCGTACACTTGTTCAGGTGAGCCATGACGCCCTTGTCCGTACTCGCCTGCAGCCACTCGCTCTCTTTTGCTGCTTCCTCGATACGCTTCGAGCGGATGACTTCGATAGGCATCGTCTCGGCAGGGTCGAGGCCTTCGGAGCGCCAGGTGCCGTTCGCGGGCTTCCCGATGCCCCCCGTCCCGACGCCGTTACTCCACGTCTGGTAGTCGCTGAAGTCGCTCAGCTTCATCTTGGCCCCACCGCTGACGTCGTTGCTCTGCCACTCGTACTTCGAACTCTCCGTGTACTTGAAGTAGTTCGTCAGGTCCGAGTTCTCTTCCTGTGCGTTCGGGTAGACGCCCGAGTACGTCTGAACGCCACAGTACTGGTACCACTCGGAGGAGTACTCGACGCCGCCGAGGGTCTCCTTGGCGACGGTGACTTCACGACCCTGCTGGCTCTCCGTAGAGACCTCGGGCCAGATGCCCTTGATGTAGTAGTCGTCTTCGCCGTCGATCGGTTCGAGTTCGATGGGAATCTGTGGCATCCCGCGGGGTGCGGGGCCGTCTGTGTTCTCGACCGCTCGGAACGTGGTTGTCCCCCCACCTTCCCCGCTCGGGGCTGTCGCAGAGTTGACGGCAGCGGCTCCCGCAGTCGCAATGCCTGCGAGAGTCGCGCCGCCGACGACACCCTTCACGAAGCGGCGGCGGTCCGATTCGACCGGATATTTGTCTTCGTCCAGTGGCATGGTTATCGCTTGTAGTATGGGTACACCGCGCGTTTGAGCGTGTCCATCGCGGACTCGCCGCCGAGAGCGACGCCGTCTGCGTCCTCTTCACGGATGTACAGGTCTTCCCACTTGCGGCGGCGTTTCTTGACGATCATCACGTCGGGCAGGAACTCCTTGCGGTAGAGGATGAGGATGAACGCGAGGTCGATGAAGATGATGGCGAGCAGGAAGCCGAGGTACATGTTTCCGACTTCGTCAAGCCCCCATCCGCTGACCAGTCCGTACGTGAACAGGCCGACGAAGACGACCTCGATGGCCGTCAACAGCACGATGGCGACGGCGGCTGCCGTACTCTCTCGTGCGGGCTCGTACCGGTGAATATCACCGTAGTTGGATCCTTTCGTGGACATCTTACTTCCTCCCTGGGCTGCTGCTGTGCGCGGACTCGCCGTACTTCAGCACGTAGAACGTGAACATGAGCGAACTGATGATGGCGAGGATGGTCGCGATACCGACCCAGTGTGCCTGAATCGGCACACCCATGTGTTCGGGGTCGACTTCGCCACCGCCGGACTGGGGTGCCTGTCCGGTCTCGTTGACGATGATGCTACCCTTCATGCCGAGGCCGGCGTGAGGGTCACACTGGTACTCGTACGTACCCAGCGTGTCGAACGTCGACGAGAACGAGAACCCGGTGTTCTCGGTCGGGGTGTGGCCCTCCCACGACGCGCCCTCGGGGACGCTCGTCGGGTTCACGTTGTGGTTGTCAGACTCCCAGTTGAACGTGACCGTCGTTCCCGGGCTGATGTACAGTGGCTGACTCGTGCCCGGGGTATAGACGTACTCGCCACCCGGACCGACGGCAACGGTCGCTGAACCGCCGCCACCGCCGCCGCCCGAGCCGGTCCCGGTGCCGTTACCGGTCCCAGTGCCGTTGCCGGTACCGGTTCCTGTGCCGGTACCCGTACCGGTGCCCGTCGTTGGGCCGCCGGTTGTGCCAGAGGTGGTCGTCTCCTCCTGGGCGGCGGCAGACGCCGCCACACTCGCTGCTGCAGCGCCTCCGGCAACGCCGCTGGCAGCCTTCAGAAAGTCCCGCCTATTCATACATGAATGGCTCAGGAGTCGGTTCGCTTAAACCCACCGATGCGGCCGCCTCAGAGCGGTTCAGGAATCGGTTTTCGTGGAGGGTTCGCGCGTGTTTTCGCCGTCGCTCGACCCTCGCGAATCGCCGTGTACAGGGGTCGCGTCGACGGGGACGAACTCGGGCCGCTCACCGTCTTCGAGACCGATGGCTCGAAGGCGGTCTTTGTACTGGTCCGCGCGGAAGCGGTCCGACAATCGTGCGTTGGCCACGGTGAGAAAGAGCGTCACCGATGCGAGGACGAACACGATACCGACGACGACCATCACACCGCGGGCGATGGCGTCGCCGCCGAGGCCACCCGGTGGGTCCGCGATGGCCGCGCCGACGAACAGCGCCAGTCCGCCGAGACCGAGGACACCTGCGACGATTTGCAACATCAGGTTCCCCAGCTCCCCACTTCCTTCCGGCACCTCGTTCGGGTGTGGGAGCACTGCGCCCGCGGGCGCGTCGGCAGGGTCGTACTCGTCCATCGAACAGAGTGCGACGGTCGGCTTCACGTCGCGCAGCACCGTGCCGAACCCGTCGACGCTCCCGTCTGGGAACACCATCGCGTACCCTTCGTCCGAGTACGCGAGCAGGCACTCCTGGCCTTCGTACCGGACGCGTTCGAGGATTGCGAACACGTCACGGTTGGCGATTTGCGAGTTGAGGTCCGATTCGACGCGGTCGAGGAGTTCGGTCCCGGTTATCCACGACTCGGCGTCGAACGCCGCGTTCCACTCCTCGTAGGACATCTCTTCCATGTCCTGCGGGCCGAAATTCTCGAAGTCGTACTTCTCTTCGACCTGCCTGCGGAGGTCGTCCGCCGACTGGTCGGGGGCTGGCGAACCCGCGTCCGCTGCTCGTGGTTCACCCTCCTCGTCGCTCATTACTCGGCACTGGGAGTGCAATCCGGGTAAGAGTTTCGTGTGTGCGACTCCGGTTGGCGTCGCAGTCTCTCCTCCCTGCTTTCCGACCGCTTTCCGACCGCTTATCCCACCGGCACCCCGACTCCTGCACATGGTCGCGGACGCCACGATTGCGACGGCCGTGTTGGTACTCGTGACGGCCAGTTTTCCGTTCTACCTCTACGGCGCGTGGATAATGATAGACACCGACGTCGTGACGTGGGGCGTGCTCACCTACCACCTGAAGTTCATCCTGACGGGACTGACGCTGACGACCGTCCCGATGGTCACGTGGATGATGCCTCGCTTGCTGGACCAACTCGGTGGGTTCGCCGCGTTGCACGCCTTCCTCGGGCTACAGGCCTACGCACTGCTGGTGTTCGCACTCACGGGCATCGTCAGAATCGTCCGCGCGAAACGTCGGTTCGACCTCTACAACGACCCAGACCAGGACGTAGACATCGACGAACTCGGCGAGCGGATGGACCACTGGCGTTGGCGACTCCGCATGGGCGTGTTCGGCTACGTCCTGTTCTGGCTACTCGCGTACGTCGTCGGCGTCGGGCGGTTCCTCATCAAATACGGGGTCCTTCCAGCCCCGTCCTGAGTTAGTTCGGCCCCTGATTCGGCATCTCGTCCGGATGGTTGTCGTCGTTCGTCTGCTTCTCCGCGGTGTCGCTCATCTTCTCGGTGTTCTTCCGTGTCCCGGGTTCGCGCTGCTCTTCCTCGCGTTCTTCGACGGTCTCTTCGTGAGCTTCTTCCGTCTCAGCTTCCTCGTCCTCGGGAACGTCCGACGCGTCTTCTGTCTCGTTCTCCTCGCCGGGTTCGCCGAGGTCGTCGGGCATTCCTTCCTCGTTCCGTCGCTCGACGTGTGTGTTCTGGTCGGTTTCGTCGGACATGACAGTTCGAGATAGGGGTGCGAGACAGAAGGGGAATGCGCCTACGAGATTAGTGTCGTCGCGGTTACGTCCACGATTCACCGGACGCTAGGTCGACCGCGGAATCGCCCTTTTCCGAGGGACAGATGTCGGCGAGGACGCAGGCGTCACAGTCGGGATTGCGCGCGTCACAGACTGCACGCCCGTGGTCGATGAGGAGGTGCGTGAACTGCTGCCAGTAGTCTTCGGGCACGATGTCGAGCAGGTCCTGCTCGATGGTCTCCGGCCGTTTTTCCTCGGTGAGACCGAGGCGGCGAGAGAGTCGCTGGACGTGCGTATCGACGACGATACCTTCGACGATGTCGTGGCCGTGCTGAAGGACGACGTTCGCGGTCTTCCGGCCGACTCCTGAGAGGTCGGTTAGTTCGGTCATCGTGTCGGGGACCTCGCCGTCGTGTTCTTCGGCGATTATGCGACCCGTCTCTTTCAGATAGCCCGCCTTGTTGTTGTGGAAGGTGATGCCGTAGATGTCCTCGGCGAGTTCTTCCTCGGACGCGGCGGCGTAGTCTGCTGCACTCTGGTACTTCTGGAACAGGTCTTCGGTGACCTTGTTGACGCGCTCGTCGGTACACTGTGCGGAGAGGACGACAGCGACCAACAGTTCGAGTCGGTTCCGATACCGAAGCGAGATGGTCGAGTCCGGATACTCTTCCTGTAGTCGATCGACGACCGCCGCAGCCTGCGCCTCGCGCGTGTCGAGTGGCGTGCCCATGGTGGCATCTTCGGTGCGGGTGGTTTCAGCGGTTCGGTTCGTAGTTACACCAAACGTTTCTGTCAGCAATCACCATTGCTTTCGTAGAAATGGCTGCGTTCTTTGTACGTGTCGTGTGAACTCGTGTCTAGAGGTGTCCCGGACGGACGGTCGTCTCCCGACAGTGGTCGTGTCCCCTATACCCTCTCTCACGACCACTCTCACACAACCGTCTCTCGGATATGCAGCGGTTTCGGGACGCCTCGTCGCTGTCCCGTCGTCGATGCATCCTCCGTGACTTTTAAGCGCACGCTTATCGGGTAGTGAACTATGAAGGCAACCGCGATGGCACATCCGATTCAGGGCCTCGTCAAGTACCACGGTATGCGCGACTCTATCGAGCGACTGCCGTATCACGACTCTATCAGCGTCTGTACGGCCCCGAGCCACACGAAGACGACCGTCGAGTTCTCGATGGACTACGACGAAGACGTCTACATCGTCGACGGCGAGGAACTGGACGGCCACGCCTTCGACCGCGTCGAGCGCGTCGTCGAGAAGGCCCGCTCGATGTCCGACGCGGCCCACACCGTCTACCCGGTCCGCCTCGAATCCGAGAACTCCTTCCCGTCGAACGTCGGCCTCGGCTCGTCCTCTTCCGGTTTCGCCGCCGCTGCCCGTGCCCTCGCGGAAGCCGCCGAACTCGACGCGACACTCGGTGACATCTCGACGATCGCTCGCGTCGGCTCGTCCTCCGCCGCACGCGCAGTGACAGGTGGGTTCTCCTACCTCAGCGCCGGTCTCAACGACCAGGACTGCCGTTCGCACCGCATCCCGACTGACCTCGACGACCAGCTGAAGACCATCGTGGCACTCGTCCCCGCGTACAAGAACACGGACGACGCGCACGAAGAGGCCGCCGACAGCCACATGTTCGACGCGCGCCGCGCCCACGTCCAGGACCAACTCGTCGAGATGCAAGACGCACTCCACGACGACGACCTCGACCGCGCCTGTGAAATCGCCGAGCACGACTCACTCTCGCTGGCCGCGACGACGATGACCGGCCCCGACGGCTGGGTCTACTGGCAGCCGGCCACCCTCGCCGTGTTCAACACGGTTCGCGAACTCCGCAACGAGGGCTACCCGGACGACGACGACGTCGACTCGGTACCCGTCTGGTTCTCGACCGACACCGGCGCGTCGGTGTACGTGAACACGACCGCGGACCACGCAGAGCGCGTGAAGGAAGCCGTCGCGGCGACCGGCGTCAAGACGACCATCTGGGAGGTCGGTGGCCCGGCACAGCTGCTCGACGAGGACGAGGCACTCTTCTAAGCGAACGACCCTGTCGACGCTTTTCGATTCGACTCGACGCCAAAACAGCGGCGACTCGACTACCCGAACGACCCCGGCTCCACGTTCGTCGGCGGTTCGAAGTTCCGGAGCGACGGCACCACGAGCCAGTACATGGCCATGATGACGCTTCCTGCCCCACTGGCGAGGAGGACCGTCCACGCGCCGATGATGTCGCCGAGGAAGCCACCGACCAGCAACCCGAGTGGCGAGACGAGATTCGACCCACTACTGATAGCCGAGGACACGCGCCCGAGTTTGTCGTCGGGCACGCCCGACTGGAGTGTCGCGATGACCGAGACGTTGTACATCCCGACGGGTACCCTCGAGACGGTCACCAGCGCCAGCGTGACGACCGGCGACGCGACCCAGATACCGGCCGCGAACAGTATCCCGGCGGTACTCATCCCGACGATGGTCGTCCGACCGAGCGGGATGGACTCGACCGTCGAGGAGAACAGCGAGCCGACGACGTTCCCGACGGTGAAGCCGGCGAGGATGAGTCCGTACATTCCGGCCCCGCCCAACTCCTCGGAGAACGCCGGCAGGACCGCGAACGCGGCCGACGACGTGAAGTTCGCGAACAAAACCGCGAGCACCATCCGGCCCAGAATCGAGCCGGTGACGATGGCGACGCCTTCGCGCAGTTCCGTGAGATACGACTCCAGGTCGAACGACGCGTCTGCGTCGCCATCCACGTCGTCCTCGTTGTCGTCGAACTCCTCACTGTTTCCGTCCTCTTCGCCACCGTCAGTACGTGGACCCGGCACTGAGAGGCTGGCGAACGTCAGGGCCGCGACGACGAAGGTCACGGCGTCGATGAGATACACACCGACTGCACCGACGACCGCGATGAGCGCACCGCCGACGCCACGCGCCAGTGCGCTCACCGCTTGCCGGACCGAACTGGCCGCCGCGTTCGCGCGGACGAGGGATTCTGACGGCACCAGTCGCGGGACCGCCGCGGTCTGAGCCGGATTGGCGAATAGGCCGACCGCCGAGAGAATCGGCATCGTCACCAGCACGACCCAGACGGTGAGATTGCCGGTCAGCCACGCGAGGGGGACGACGAGAACGACGACTCCCTGTGCGACTTCGGAGAGCGTCAGCACGCGGTCGAGTTCCGACCGGTCGACGATAGGGCCGACGAGGACGGAGAAGAGGCCCGGTATCCCGGTGAGGAAACCCGCGATGCCGGTGTAGGCCGACGACCCGGTCAGTTCGAAGACGAGCCACATCGCCGCGACGCTGTAGAGACCGTCGCCGAGGACGCTGACTGACCGGCCCGCGAGCAGCCGTCGAAAGCCAGGGTTTCGGAGAACAGAGAGCCGTTCGGGGAGGGCGAAATCGCGCACGTCACGACGGTGACTCCGGCCCTACTTTTCGCTTCCGAGAACCGTATTTCTGTACTCGAACTGTTACGCACCACGAGATATATCACGGAAACCATCGCAGGCGACGGTATGGTCCCTCCCGACACGAGCGACGCACTCGAAGTACTCGGCAACGAGATTCGGATGCGCATCCTCCGTGAACTCGCTGACACCGACGAACCGCTCGCGTTCTCGGAACTGCGCCGTCGCGTCGGCGTGCGCGACACGGGAAAGTTCAACTATCACCTCACCCGCCTCTGTGAGTACTACGTCCGCGAGTGCCACGACGGCGGCTACGAACTCGGCCGTGCCGGGACGCGCGTCATCACCGCTGCCGACCCGGGTCGAACCGCAGTCAGCGAAGCTGACGGCAGTGCGGCGACCGACGAAACTTGCCCAGTCTGTGGCGAGTCGAACTGCGAGAAACTGTTTCACGTCCACCTGACGCCGCCGTGGGCGTAGGGGCAATTGAGATCTGCCAGTCGTCGTCGACCTACCGTAACGGCCGCCAGTACAGCAACCCGACCGTCACGACGAACACCGTCGTCGACAGCGGAAGCGACTCCTGTGTCGCTGCCGTCGCCAGTGCGGAGCCGCTGCCAGCGACGCCCGTAATGAGCGTGGCCAGAATCGGCCAGCTACACGAGACACACGAGAGCAGGCCGAGGAGTCCGGACACTGCAGTCCCGGCCGCGTCGACGACCGTCGCGTACACCAGATACGTGAGTGCGGCGTAGCCGACGACCTTGTACGGGAACAGCGCGAGGTTGACGAGTTCGCTCTCGTAAGTCAGCCCAGGGCCGAAGCCGGGCGGGAGCGAACTGGCGACGTACCAGCCGTACGACGGCTGATACGCGCCAACGTCGAAGAACATGTAGCCCTCGCTCCACAGGCCACCGAAGTAGGCGAGGACGAGTCCGTACCCGAGCGCAACCAGCGCGGCCCGTCGCTTGCGACTGGTCGGCGCGGGCGGCGGACTCGCGCGCCAGAGCGCCCAGACGCCGACGTTTATCCAGACGAAGGGGAGCACGAGCGTCCCGAGCGTCGCCGTCCCACCGTCGGAGAGGAAGAGTCCGACCAGCAAGGCCTCTGCAGTGAGGACGATGATGGTCGCGAAGAGTGTCGACGGCTCGGGGACGACCTGTTCTGGATCGACGCGTTCGGTCAACATCTCAGATGACCAGCGAGTCGACGACCACGGCGGCCAGCAGCGCGCCGAGGTACGCGTTCGAGGCGTGGAAGGCGCGGAACGCCGCGGCCTCGGTCTGTTCGCGGTGCAGTTTCACGACCGTCCAGAGGAACACGCCGCCGAGTGCCACGCTGACGAGGGCGAACAGGAGGCCGAGGTCTGCGACGGCCGAGAGTGTACTCGCGGCGACGAGCGTCGCGGCGAGATACCAGACGATGTGTTTGCGCGTGAGTGCTTCGCCTCTGACGACCGGCAGCATCGGGAAGCCACCGCGGGCGTAGTCGTCCTTGTACGCCAGCGCGAGGTTGTAGAAGTGCGCCGGCGTCCAGAGGAAGATGACGAGTGCGAGCATCGCCCCCGGGAGGCCGATTGCGCCGTCGACCGCCGCGGAACCGATGAGGGCAGGGAGCGCGCCCGCCGCGCCGCCGAGGACCGTGTTCGAGGCGTAGTTCGGCTTCAGCACCAGCGTGTAGATGATGCTGTAGAACACGATGGCGACGAGGCCGAGCGCGGCGACGAGCAGGTTGACCAGTCCGAAGACGAACAGCGAGGCTGCCACGAGGAAGAACCCGAAGGCGAGTGCGTGCGTGACCGGAATCACGTCGACTGCCAACGGGCGGTCCGAGGTACGCTGCATCCGGCGGTCCACGTCACGTTCGAGGACGTGGTTGAACGTCCCGCTCGCGCCGATGGAGAGGACGCCGCCGAGGAGCGTCAGCACGATAGTTTCGATGCTGAGGTCGGTCCCGGTCGTCGCGGCACCGAGCGCCATCGCGGCCCCGGCGACCAGACAGAGGAGCCACATCAGGCGCGGCTTCATCATCCGGAAGTACGACGAGAGGATGAGTTTCGCTCGTGCGATGCCGCCGGTCGGAACTGGTCGCGGGCTGTCAGCCGACTCGACGTCGACCGGCTCCGGCTCGGGCATCGGGTCCCAGTCTGGGTCGTTCGCGGTCTCTGTTTCGAGGGTCCACGCCAGCGCCACGACGATACCACCGAAGATGACCACGCCGACGGTGAGATGGATTGCAGAGAGCGCAGCTGTGGTCGCGGCAGTCGCGGCGACGGCACCGAGTACGATCTGTACTGGATACAGCACGAGGGACACCGTGGCCGCGAGCCGAACGCGTCGTTCGGCGTCGCCCAGCCACGCCGCCGCCGCTGCAGCGACGACGAGGAACCCGACGAGCAGCGCGGCGACGCGGTGGCCCCACGCGACGACGAGGTCCGGCTCGGAGAACGGCACCAGCCACTGGCCGTTGCACGCGGGCCACGTCGGGCACGCGTCGGCCGCGCCGGTCACGGCCGTGGTCGCGCCGACGATGATGAGCAAGTAGACGCCCATCGCCGCGGCTGCGAGGAGGCCCGTGAACCGGGCGTGTGTCCTGACTGGATTCGGGAATCTGCGAGACACGGCAACTAGAGGAAGGTTCGACTCCGTGTACTTAGAGTCCGCGCTTTTCGCATCGGAACGCCGACCCAGCGTCGGGATTCAGCACATATTTAACCCCATCTTCCCAACCGTCGAATTGTCATGAACACCAAGCGGCTAGCCTCTCTTGGGCTGTTCGGGGCGGCGTTCTGCCTCCTCCTGGTAGACCCCGTCGCGGCCCAGGGTGGGGCGACGTCGTCGTCCGAGGCCATCTGGGGCCTGAACGAGAAACTGCTCGTCGTCGCCATCCCCATCACGGTCCTCGTCGAGGGCGTCCTCATCTACACCGTACTGAAGTACAAGGACAGCGAGGAGGCCAAGCCGACACGCGAAAACCGTCGGCTGGAGATTACGTGGACGGTCGCGACCGCAGTCATCCTCCTGTTCGTCGGTCTCTCCGCGACGATGACGATGGCGAACGACGCCGTCATCGTGGACGACAGTGATGTTGCCGACCGCGCCGACGTGCCGACCGATGCTGAACACGTCAACGTCTCTGCGTACCGCTACGGCTGGACGTTTACCTACGACCAGCACAACGTCACGACCTCGCAGAAAATCGTCCTCCCGAAGGACAAAGCGACGTACTTCAACATCACCACGCAGGACTGGCTCCACGCGTTCCACGTCCCCAACATGGGACTCAAGCACGACGCCGTGCCGGGCCAGCACCACTACATCAAGACGACCCCGTACGAAACTGGAACGTACCAGGGCTACTGTGCGGAGTACTGTGGTGTGGGCCACTCCGGGATGATGTTTACGGTCGAAGTCGTGAGCCAGGAAGAGTACCGTAGCTGGCTTCAGAGCCAGTGTGAAAGCGCCGGTGGCTCGTGGAACTCCGAGGACCTCACCTGCCAGGGCGGTGGCAGCTCCGGCGGTAACGGTGGCAACTCGTCGTCCGGCGGTAACGGCGGCAACACCACGTCCGGCGGGAACACGACTTCGGGCGGTAACAGCACCGTCGTCGCGGCCTGACTGGGCGCACCCTCTTCTTTCAGTCTTTCTGCCTCGGTCGTAGCGGCGGCCGGCCGTTTTCTCACCCGGATCCAGCAGGCGCGCTTGGATGGATTTTTAGTAGTCGGGTCGTAACCCCCGAGTATGACAGTCGCGGAAGACTCTTCGGACGACCACGGGCACCACCTCCCAGCGGTCGAGGACTGGCCCAAAGGCTTCGGTGAGGCCAGCTGGTGGCCATTCATCACCGCTATCGGTGGCGGGGGCATCTACCTGGCCGTCGCGCTCGGCGTCCTCGCCCAGCGCGGGACCGTCGGCTACGGGGCGTTCGCCGCGCTCGCCATCGGCAGCGTCGGTGCGTTCCTCGTCGGCCTGTTTGGCTGGCTGTATCACACCTTCGTCTCCACGTTCTGGGAGCGCAGTATCAACCACAAGAGCGAAGACAAACTCCTGTGGGGGATGGTCGCTTTCCTCGGGAGCGAACTCGCGACGTTCGGTGCCGGGTTCATCTACTACTTCTTCGTTCGCACGCAGGGATTCGGTGAACTGCCCCACCTCGTCGCACCGCTAGTCATCGTGAACACGGTGCTGCTGATTCTGTCCAGTTTCACGATGCACTTCGCCCACATCGCGCTGCTGAACAACAACCGCAAGCGCTTCCTCGGCCTGCTCGGAACGACGCTCGCACTCGGTACCATCTTCATCGGTGGGCAGGTGTACGAGTACTACAAGTTCATCGAGCAAGAGGGATTCACGCTCGGTGCTGAGGCGTTCAGCCAGACGTTCGCCAGCGGCTTCTACGCCCTGACCGGCCTCCACGGCCTGCACGTCAGCCTCGGCGCAGTGCTCCTCGGTATCGTGTTCATCCGTGGTCTCCGCGGGCAGTACTCCGCCGAGCGCCACGTCTCCGTGAGCACGGTCTCGATGTACTGGCACTTCGTCGACGCCGTCTGGATCTTCCTCGTCGTCGTCCTGTACGTCGGCGCAGGCGCACACTAGACGGACACACATTTTCTGATGTCCGTTCGCACCAGTAGCCGTCGCGCGCTCGTCGCACTGTGTGGAGTGGTTACGCTGGCGTCGGGGACGGTACTCGCCCACGGTGGGTCGCTCCGGGGTCAGTCCGAGTCACTCGCGATACCGACGTGGCTCTTCCTCATGACTGGCGGGGCAGCCGTCGGCGCGTCGTTCTTGCTGGCGACGACCGTGACCGACCGGCGGTGGGTCGCTTCGGTCGACGACTGGCACCGGTTCCTCGGTCGCTTCCCGACCGCAGTCCGAGCCTACCTCGCGCCGGTCGTCGGCATCGCTGGACTGGTCGCGGTCCTCTGGGCCAGTTTCGCCGGGCCGCCAGAACCACTGCGGAACCTCGCTATCCTGCTGGTGTGGGTCGGCTGGTGGTCTGGCTACGCGATGACCTCGTACCTCGTCGGAAACACGTGGCCCGCGCTAAATCCGTTCCGGACCATCGCGGAAGCCCTGCCCTCGCTCGACGTGCGATACCCGGCCGGTCTCGGCTCGTGGCCTGCGGTCGTCGGCTTGCTCGCACTGGTCTTCGTCGAAGTCGTGAGTCCGCTCGCGGACGACCCATCGTTGCTCGGCATCGTCGTCGTCGCCTACGGCGTCGTGACGATCGCCGGTGCAGTTGTGTTCGGGACCGAATCGTGGTTCGGACAGGCCGACCCGGTGTCGGGATTGTTCCGCGCGTATGGGAGAGTTGCGCCGTTGCGACGCACCGACGACGGTCGCTTGCGACTGCGCCTGCCCGGGATGGCACTGACGGACAACACGTGGGTGACCGGTCGAGACGAAGTCGCCTTCGTCGTCGCCCTGCTCTGGGTGACGACATTCGACGGCATCGTGACGACGCCGGCGTGGAGCGACCTCGCCACCGCCGTCGTCGAGGCGACTGCGCCAGCGCTCACCGAGTCGGCCCGCGCCACACTGCTGTACTTCGTGGCGTACGTCGGCGGCTTCGGGTTGTTCCTCGCGGCGTACTTCGGTGCGTCCCGCCTCGCCCGCAGAACCGGTGACACGTACTGTACGCCCGGTGAACTCGCGCGTCGGTTCGCACCGCCGCTACTCGCAATCGCGGCGGGCTACCACCTCGCGCACTCGTTGGGCTACTTCGTCTCGCTGTCGCTCCCGTTCGGGGCCGCGCTCGCGAACCCCGTCGCACCGCCCGCGTCGCCGCAGGTGTTCGCGCTGCCGTCGTGGGTTACCGGCGTCGAACTCGCCGCCGTGTTGCTCGGCCACCTGCTCGCCATCTGGGTCGCACACGCCGCGGCGTACGACCTGTTCCCGAGTCGGCTACAAGCAGTCCGGAGCCAGTACCCGTTCATCGGAGTAATGATTCTCTACACGATGGTGAGTCTCTGGGTCGTCGCCGAACCGAGCCTGCTGCCCCCGTACCTCTAACCATGACAGACCGATTCGACCACGCCGCACTCGACACCGCCGTCCCAGCAGACGAGACGCCCGTCGAGTGTCCGTACTGCGCACGGCCCTTCCGTCGTGAGCACTACCGGACACTCCACGTCGGCCTCACCCACTACGACGAGATGACCGAGGACGAGAAAGATCGCTTTCAGGACGCCTACCGCGACGAATCCGACGACCTCGGCATGTTCCGACTCCAGTCGCTCGCGGCGCTCGTCATCCTCTACTTCGGGTTGCTCATCGTCTACTCGCTCGTCACCTGAGCGACGCCGGCGTTCCGTCTCATGACCGAACCAACCGCTCTGCAGTAGCAGTCAGAGAAGACGCGAAGTGTGTTCGCGCTGCGCCTTTGTTGCTATGGAAAGTCAGCGCGAGAAAGGATTCAGTACGAGGGTAGTTAACTCTTTGTTTCTCCCGACTCCTCTCGTGTTCTACATTCCCATATCGGCAGCAGACTCTGGAATCGGCAGGTCGTGTTCCGAAACACCGAGAAGTTCGGCGACGTGGTCGAGCGCCATGTCGAAGCCGTAGTAGCGCTCCAGTTCGTCGCCGTCGGCCGTCGGCCGAACCTTCAGCATCGCGTAGCCTTCGATGTTCTGTGCGATGGCGGCCGTTGCGCTGCCGGTGTCGAACGTCAGCACGCGCTCGGCCTCTGTCTCGTAGTAGCGGGCGGTGATACCGTTCTCGGTGACCGTCTCGTCGCTCATATCCCGCGCTTAGAACCCCCGGGTGTCATAGGTACCGGTTCCGGGTGGCGACGCGTCGAGAGCGAAACACACCTGTCGGCGTGGGACTATCGCTCTGCCATGACGAAGTGGCTCCAGAGTGGGCGACGGCGCGACCTCTGCGCCATCCTCGCCGACGCCGAGGCGCTGCCAGCACAACGACTGAAGACGCGACTCGAACGGCACTACGACGAGCGCATCGAACCGAAGTCGTTCTACGGCGCGCTGGAGGTGATGGTCGACGACGGCTTCTTCGAGCGACGGACGGAAGGGATTCACGACGTGTACGCGCTGACCGACGCTGGTGAGCGTCTGCTCCGCGAACACTACGACTGGCTCAGCATGTGCCTAGAGTGAACCACGGGTACCCTCCTGTTCGTTACTGCTCGCCGTCCCACTCGCCGGGTTCGACCACGTTGTAGCGGTTGCCGTAGCAGTCGAGGAACGTGGCGTGGATACCCCACGGGACTTCCTCGGGTTCCGTGGTGAACTCGACGCCGCGGCCAGAAAGCGTCTCGAATAGGCCGTGACAGTCGTCGGTTTCGAGGACACAGAAGACGTGGTCTGCGGCCTGTCGCCCCACGAGGTCACGCTTCTCGTCGGTGTCGGCCTCGACGAGAGCGAGTTCGGTCGTCGACTCACCTGCGGGTGTGACGGTGACCCAGCGCCCGCCGTCGTCCATCTCCATGTCGGCCATCTCCTCGAAGCCGAGTGCCTCAGTGTAGTAGTCGAGTGCCTCCTGCTGGTCGTCGACGAGGACGGTCACGTGCGTGATATCGGTGATTGTGGACATGCTACGTCCGGAAACACGACTGTGAACGACTTAGCGTCGAGCCAGGGGCAGAGCGAAAGTGAAAGTAGTCAGTGGGAGGTGGTCGACTCGTCCGGACGGCTTTCGAGACGGCACTCACCCGAAAATCCGTCGCCAGAACGCGAGCGCGAACAGTCCACAGACGACGAGGAAGCCGGTCGCGACGAACGCCGCCGGGCCGTCTGACTGCGTGATTCGTGCGAGAAGTAGCCCGAGGAGGAAGCACACCCCGATGCCGCCGCCGAGGACGACGACGGTCCGGAGGAGGTTCATTCCTCAGTCGAGAAGCTGTGCCGCGATGGTGTTCCGGAGGACCTCGGAGGTCCCCTCGTAAATCTCGTTCAGCTTGGCGTCGCGGTAGAAGCGCTCCGCGGGGAAGTCCTTCGTGTAGCCGTAGCCGCCGTGAATCTGGATGCCTTCGTTGGCGACTTCACGCGAGATTTCCGAGGCGTACAGTTTCGCCTGTGCGGCCTCCTTGATGAACTTCTCGCCGCGAATCTTCTTGTCTGCGGCCTGGTGCATGAGCAGCTTCGCGCACTGAATCTTCGTGTCCATGTCGGCCAGTTTGTGCTGGATGGCCTGGAACTCTGAGATAGGCTGGTCGAACTGCTCGCGCTGTTGTGAGTATTCGAGTGCCTGGTCGAGTGCGGCGCGGGCGATACCGACGGAGCGCGCTGCGATGGTGATGCGGCCGCCGTTGAGCGTCTTCAGCGCGTGGACGAAGCCCTCGCCTTCCTCGCCGAGGCGTCGGTCGGCCGGGATACGCACGTCGTCGAAGCGGAGTTCGGCGGTCGGACAGCCCTTGTCGCCGAGTTTGTCCTCCGTGCCTTCGACGATGAAGCCGTCGTCCTCTTCGGGGCGGACGATAAACGAGGAGATGCCTTTGTTGTCCGCCTCGGGGTCGGTCTTGGCGAAGACGGTGACCGTGTCGGCGACGGAGCCGTTCGAAATCCAGAGCTTGCCGCCGTTGATGACGTACTCGTCGCCGTCTCGTTTCGCTGTCGTGTCCATCGCGGGCACGTCGGAGCCAGCCTGCGGTTCCGAGAGTGCGAACGCACCGATGTCGGTTCCCTCGGCGAGCGGTGTGAGGTACTCCTGTTTCTGCGCTTCGTCACCGAACTCGTAGATCATGTTGCCGGCGAGTGAGATGTGGGCGGCGACGATCGTGCCCAGCCCACCCGAGCCACGGGCGATCTCTTCGAGGCCGATGGCGTAGGAGTGGTAGTCCAGTCCAGCACCACCGTACTCCTCCGGGAAGGGCATCCCCATGAGGCCGAGGTCGGCCATCTCCGAGACGAGGTCTGCGGGGAACTCGTCGTCGTGGTCGATGTCGGCGGCCACGGGGACGACTTCTTCGTCGACGAAGTCGGCCACCATGTCCCGAATCTGCTTCTGCTCGGGGGAGAGACTGAAGTCCATAGTAGTCCGTTCGGCCGTGGTCCCTTTTACTCTTGCTCAACGTGGAGGAACGACCGTGACAGACTGTAGCGCTCGTGCCAGTGAAACCGGACGAGTCTCCGAAAGGTATAGACGACTCGGGGCCTGCGACTGTGTATGAACGAGTCGGCTCGCAGCGGACGGTCTCCGCAACCTTCGCACGTGGCAGGTGGGTTTTTCAGCGTGGAATACACAGGGGAATGTGAATGAACGAGGAACAGGCCGAGTATCCCGTCGACGACGACCTCGCGTGGTGTTACGAGGCGGTTCAAGGTGTTTCGCGCACCTTCGCTATCACCATCGACGAGCTCGAAGAGCCGACGGCCCGGCACATCTGTCTCGGCTATTTGCTCTGTCGCGTTGCTGATACGGTCGAAGACGCGGGACACATCCCGCCGAAGGAGAAGGCTGCACTACTGCGGACCTATGCGAACGTACTGGACGAGGACGACCCGACGACCGTCGACGAGTTCCGGACGTCGGTCGACCCGTGGCTCCCCGCCGACCTCGACGCAGACTGGACGGTCGTCGCCGAGTCGCCACGCGTCGTGCATACCTACCGAAAACTGAGTCCCGAGGCGAAAGAGGACATCCTCCCGCCAGTACTCGAACTGACCAACGGGATGGCCGAGTTCGTCGAACGACACGCCGACACCGGTGGCCTGCGTATCCAGACGCTCGAAGAACTCGAAGAGTACTGCTGGTACGTCGCCGGGACGGTCGGCTCGCTCGTCACGGGACTGGTCACCCGCGGCGCGTCCGAGTCGCGTGCATCGAGCCTGCGAGAGAACGCCCGGTCGTTCGGGCTGTTGCTTCAGCTCGTCAACGTCGCCAAGGACGTGAGCGACGACTATCACGAGGAGAACAACGTCTACCTCCCCGCCGAGTGGCTGGCCGAAGAAGGCGTCGACCGCGACAACGTCCTCGACCCGGACAATCAGGAAGAGGTCGCGACTGTCATCGAGCGCGTCGTCGACCACGCGTCGAGCTACCTCGACGACACGCAGGCGTACCTCGAAAACCTGCCCGAGCACCGCGGGAACACGCTCTCGGCGTGGGGCATCCCGTATCTGCTCGCCGTGGCGACCCTGCGCGAACTCCGCAAGCGCCCGCGTGACGTCATCGCCGAGGGCGGTGTCAAGATTTCCCGGATGGAAGTGCTGGCCATCATCGGCTGGTTCCGCCAGCACGGCGACCGACAGGCACTCGAACGCGTCCGGCAGGTCGTCGAGACGAAACCGCTGCACGAAGCCGACTTCTCCGGCTCGACGCCGACGTAAGCAGCCCGCAGTTCCGAGATTCGAGACGACTTCGACCGGTATTCACTTCTCTCGAACGAATCATCACCAGCCATGAACGACGAGTCGTGTGGTGGTGAGCAGGCCTCCGATTGGTCTACCAGCGAGGAAACTGCAGAATGGCCAGTCCGCGAGTCGACCGTCGAGTACGACTGCGGCTGGTTCCGCGCTGGGCGAGACCGGGTCGACCGGCCAGATGGCGAGACGGTCAAGCATCACTGGGTCGAGTCGGATGCCGACGCGGTCGCGGTCGTGGCCGTCACGGACGACGACGAGGTCGTGCTGGTCGAACAGTATCGGCCGACGTTCCGCGAGCGATGCGCCGAGGTCCCCGCCGGGATGGTCGAGCCGGGTGAGAGCTACGAAGAAGCCGCGCGGCGTGAACTCGAAGAAGAGACCGGGTATCGCGCCCAATCGGTCGAACTGCTGGAGACGTACCGGCCAATCGGCATCGGGCGCATGGGTCGGGCCGTCGTCGTCGCGACCGGGCTGACGGCGGGTGAGCAGGCAGCAGCCGACGCTTCGCTGGTCGATGTGGAAACTGTACCTACTGCGGAGGCGTTTTCACGAGTCCGTGACGACGGCGGGCCGACGACCGGCTGGTCGTTGACCGCGCTGTCGCTGGCACAGGTGGAAGGATACTGGTAGCGAAATAATTCTCTGCGCTCAGTGACTGGCTGGACGCCCGTCTTCGTCACGAGCCGCTGGGCGTGATGGACTGCTACCGAGTCGTCGCCCACTCGCAAAGAGTACGACACCGAGTGCCGCCGACGCGACCGACCACGCGGCGAACATCGACGGTGAGACGAACACTACGCCGACACGCGGGACGAACGTGAGCGCGAGTACCGCCGGTGAGAGCGCGGCGACCGGCGGGAAGAGGAACCGGGCCGGATGTGAGTCGGCGGCGAGCACGCCGAAGGGGACGAACACCAGCGTGAACAACACGAACACGAGCGGCGCGGTCAGTGGCGCACCGAGTGGCAGGACGATCGCCCACGCGAGGACGAGTCCCGCGGCGAAGGAAGTGGTTCGTGCGCTGCCGCCACCGAGTGCGTCGACCCCGAGCAGCCAAATCGCCGCGAGAAACACCTGTGGGGCCACTCCGAGACCAACAGCGATGGTGATGAAGCCGATGTCTTCGTCGACGAATCCGGCTGTCACTGCGGCGAGTGCGCCGACGGCGATTGAACCCACGAGAATCCACCGCAGGGCACGGCGGCCAAAGCGTGGTCCGGGCGTCGCACGGTCACCAGCAAGCAACAGCCCGCCCGCGACCAACCCGAGCATCGCGGCCGGGACGAGCGTGTAGGCGAGCAGTTCCGACCAGACCGTTCCGAGGCCGTGTGCGCGAAGCGCCGCGGCGGTCGCCGCCTGTGAGACGAGACCACCGTCGGCCGCGAAGGCGACGGTCGCGTCGCGGTCGAGTTGGGACGTGTACATCCGTTCGTCTCCGGTCGTGGTCCACGTCGCCCGGTTTTCGTCGGTTGACGTGGCATCGGTCGCATGCGTGACGGCCGTTCCGCTCGGCCCGGCGACGGTCAGTCGGTCGGCGTCGACGAAGGCCCGCCCATCGTCTTGCGTGAAGGCGTCGAACAAGAGGACGCCGCCGACGCTACGGTGGGCCACATCGGGCGTATCGAATCGGACCAAAAGCGTATCGCCGTCGACCGAACTCGTGACGTTTTGCGTGTCGTCGAAGACGATGTATCGACCATCGAGGGCCGCAGTAACCACTCGCTCGCGGAGTTCGGGCTCGGCCGCGAATCGGTCGGCGGCATCGTCGTTCAGTTCGACGCGAGCGGTCCACGTCGCGGTCCCGTTCTCGTCGACTTGTCCGGCGAGTTCGCTCGTTTCGACGGTGGCCGTCACGCCGGCGTCGCTCGCCGCGTCTTCGAGTGACTCGCCGCAGACGCCACAGATGGCTTCCGGTGGCGGTGCAGCAGTCGTCGCCGGGAGCGTGGCGGGGGTGAGCAACAGGAGGGCGACGAAGACGAGGGCTATGTGGGGAGGGCGCATTACGAAGTAATTCTCGGTAGCCGACAAAAAGATTGCCCGCAGCGACCGGTCGCGCGACGCGGTCTACTCGTACTCGTAGAAGCCTTTGCCCGTCTTCTTCCCGAGGTCACCCGCGTCGACCTTACGCTTCAGCAGGTACGCCGGCATGTAGCGGTCGCCGAGTTCCTCGTGGAGCGTCTCGGTCGCGTGCAGACAGATGTCCAGCCCGATGTGGTCGGCGAGCTGGAGCGGACCCATTGGGGTGTTCGTCCCGAGTTTCATTCCCTTGTCGATGTCCTCCTTCGTGGCGACGCCCTCGTCGAACGCGCGGATGCCCTCGTTTATCCACGGCATCAGGATGCGGTTGGCGACGAAGCCCGGTTTGTCGTCGGACTCCCACGTCTCCTTACCCAGTTTCTCGGCGATGTCGTGGGCGAGTTCGAGTGCCTCGTCGCTCGTCTTCTCGCCGTAGACGATTTCGACGCCCTTCATCACTGGCACTGGGTTCATGAAGTGCAGGCCGACGAGTCGCTCCTCGGAGTCGATGGCCGAGGCGATGGTCGTGATGGAGAGCGTGGAGGTGTTCGTCGCGAGGAACGTCTCGTCGTCGACGACGTCTTCGAGGTCCGCGAAGATGTCCTGCTTGATGTCCATGTCTTCGAGGGCGGCCTCGACGACGGCCTGACAGTCCGCGAGGTCGCCGAGTGCTGTCGTCCCGGTGATACGCTCCAGTGTCGCCTCGCGCTCCTCTTCACTCAGTTTGTCCTTGGCGACGAAGCGGTCGAGCGAGTCCTCGATGCTGGCGAAGCCGTTCTCGACGAACTCCTCTTCGATGTCGCGCATGACAACCTCGTAGCCGGACATGGCCGCCACCTGTGCGATGCCGCTGCCCATGGTTCCTGCGCCGATGACGCCGATCCGCTCGATGCTGTCGAGGTCGTAGACCATATGCGGCGATTCTTGCGAGTGGTGCAAAGAACTGCCGGTCCGCGGGACGACGACGAACTGAGCACCGCGTCTGACGTTATTTCCGTTGTCGATTCAGCACGATAACATTCAAGGTGGTTTACCCACAGGTACAGACGATACGGATGGCTGCAGACGACGGTGGGCCCGAGGTGCTGGCCAGTGCCGACGAGTTTGGTGGACTCGACGGCGTCCCGGCGGCGGCCGCCGAGGAACTGGCCGACGCAGCCCTCGAACCGGCCGACATAACCGAGAAACGGGTGACGTACGTCGACCTGGTGGATGCAGGCGTCGACGAAGAGACAGCGACCGCGATTCGGCGTCGATACTCGCTCACGTGGTCGTCAACACTGGGTGACGGCCTCGACGACCGCGCCGCGGAGATGGGTGGTCTCCAGCGAGGCGAGCGCGACTGGGTCGCCGCGAGTACGAGCGACTGGGAAGACCTCGGCGTGGCCGAGTACGACCCGGTCGAGCGCGAGGCGATAGACTACTGGGCGGACCACGAGCGCCCCGAACCGGTCTGGCGCGTCGTCGACGAGTACGTCGCCGAGCGATTGGAGGAGGCGGGCATCTCGTCGGTTCGGCAACTGGCGGGTGTGGACGCTGATGCGCTTGCCGAGGCGCTCGGCGTGCCGACGATGCAGGCGCGGACGTGGCGATTCGCGGCTAGACAGCGATGAACGTGTTCGAGTAGTTCGAAGCGCTATTTTCGGAGCGAACTGGAGAGCCTGCACGTATAGAGAATCTGTTTGGGCCGAGCAGGTTTCGAATGCTGGTGTACACGACCGCCACCGCACAGCACCGCAACCACGACCTCCCCATCCGATTCGCCGCTCGCCTCCGGCGAGACGGCTCATCCCTCGCGCGACTACACCTCGCGGACCTCACGTTCGTTCGGTCACGCTCGCAAGCGCGCGCCAAACCGGTTGTGACGGTCCAGCGTCAGGCCGAAAATCCGCGCGCAACAGAGAGCAATATTTTTACTATGAATGTAGTGGGTTTTCGGGAGCAATCGGGAGTACTTACGAGGCCTCTATATCCTGTTTAGAGGGTCCTGAACTGGTTTTGGTGTCCCTCGGGACGACCACTATCCTTTATAGGCTCGACGGTGGACCTTTCGAACGAATGCGTCCTATCGACAACTCTCCCACCGTACGCGACGGAAAGATGCTCATTCTGGCGATGGACCACGGCCTCGAACACGGGCCGGTGGACTTCGAACCCGTCCCGGAGACGATAGACCCCGAGACGGTGTTCGACGTGGCGACACACGACGCCGTCACCGCCTTCGCCGTCCAGAAGGGCGTCGCCGAGGCGTACTACCCGTCGTACGAAGACGACGTGAACCTCCTCATGAAGCTCAACGGCACGTCCAACATGTGGCGCGGCGAGCCGGATTCGGCGGTCAACTGCTCCGTCGACTACGCCGTCGAAGAACTCGGTGCGTCGGCGCTCGGGTTCACGCTGTACGGCGGTTCGAACAACGAAATCGAGATGGCCGAGGAGTTCCGCAAGGCGCAGGAAGCCAGCCGGAAGTACGACGACATCCCGATGGTCATGTGGTCGTACCCCCGCGGGCAGGGCCTGCGTAACGACCGAACCCCGAGCACCATCGCGTACGCGGCGCGACAGGCGCTCGAACTCGGTGCCGACGTGGCGAAGGTCAAGTACCCCGGAAACGAGGAAGCCATGGATTGGGCCGTCCAGAGTGCGGGCAAGACGAAGGTCGTCATGTCCGGCGGTTCGAAGACGGACGACTACGAGTTCCTGAAGACGGTCGAAGCCAGCATGAACGCCGGTGGCAAGGGTCTCGCAGTCGGCCGCAACGTCTTCCAGCGTGAGGACCCCATCGCCATCCTCGACGCGCTCGAACAGGTCATCTTCGAGGGCGCGTCCGCCGAGGAAGCGCTCGACCGATGAATCGGGACGACTACGACGCCACGGTCGACGAAGTGATGAAGACGGTCGCCGACGCAGCCCCGGAGATTCGCCGTGGACTCGTCGGTCGCCGGAGCAAGGTCGACGAGGAGAACCCCAGCGGCGAGCGACAGGCCGAGGCCGACGTGTGGGCCGACCGCCTGCTCGAAGAGTGGCTGCTGGACATCGACGGCGTGGGCGCGTACGCCAGCGAAGAGCGCGAAGGCATCATCGACGGCGGCGAAGGAGTCTCTATCACGTGCGACCCACTCGACGGCTCGTCGAACCTCAAGCCGAACGCGGCGATGGGGACCATCATCGGCGTGTACGAGGGTGAGTTGCCCGCGACCGGTGACGACCTCCTCGCCTCTGCGTTCGTCCTGTACGGCCCGATTACGACGATGACGGTCGCCCGCGGTGGCACCGTCACCGAGTTCGAGGTCGACCGCGAGGGCGAGCGGTCGGTCGTCCGTGACGACCTGACTCTCCCCGAGGAACCGGTCGTCTTCGGCTTCGGTGGCCGCGTCCCGGACTGGACCGACGAGTTCGAGACGTTCGCCGACGAAATCGCGCAGGAACTCAAACTGCGCTACGGTGGTGCGATGATTTCGGACGTGAACCAGGTGCTCACCTACGGTGGCATCTTCGCGTATCCGGCGCTGAAGAGTGCACCCGAGGGGAAACTTCGCCTTCAGTTCGAGGGCATCCCCATCGCGCACATCGTCGAGACGGCGGGCGGCGCGTCGAGCGACGGCGAGCGCTCGCTCGTCGAGGTCGAACCGACGGACCTGCACCAGCGCGTGCCGGTCCACGTCGGGAACGAAGCGCTCATCGAGCGACTCGAAGCGGGCCTTCGGTAAGCAGCGCAGGCTCGCTCTATTCGGTCGTTTACAGTAGGCTCGTTCCGAACAGCACGACTGACATATTGTTGGCGAAGACGAACACCCCGAGTAGCAACAGCGAAACGAGCCACACCTCGAACAGGGCGACGAACGGCGCGCGGTACGGCGGGCGCGTGACGCGAATGGACTCCAGCAGGGCGCGGAACAGGACGACTACGATGGCCACGGCGATGACGTTCAGGGCGAGGACGGCGACGACTCCTTCGTGGAGTGCCCAGCGAACGAGTGGATTCGCCTCGGCTTCCGGACCGACGGCCTGCGCAGCGAGTAACGTCGTTGCCAGGTCGAGGACGACGAGGACGAACAGCACCGCACCGAGCCAGCGCCAGTAGCGACGGAAACGGGCGTCGATATCGTCCAGTGGGGCCAGAACCATCAGAGAACATAGATAGTTTCTCTGATTAGTTAGCTAATCGCGGACTTACACGTAACGCCGTTTCGTAACGGAAACGTACGTGAGTAGGCGACTGCTTACGCTCGTGGGACGTGGCGGAACACTCAGTAGCCAGTCAATTACTCGCCGAGGTCGTCGTCGACGAGGTCACGCCGGTAGGACACGTCGATGGTGAAGCCACCGTCACGCAGTTCGAAGCAGATGCTGTCGAGGTTCGTCTCGTACACTTTATAGTGCGTCCCGTCGGCGTCGACGTGGTCGCGCTCTTCGAGGAGGTCGTACTCTTCGAGGACGTCGACACGACGGTAGATGGTCGGTTCGGACTTTTCACACTGACTCGCCAACTCCTGTGCGGACATGGGTTCGACCGAGGTCAGCGCGAGAATCCGTCGCGCCGTCTGGCGCTCCAGCACGTCGAACAGCGTGTCTGCGTCCCACTGGTCGTACACGTCGACTCCGAGGGCCCGGACGCGGAAATACCTGCGTTCGGCGTGTGTTTTCACGGGTTGAAAACTCCCGGTCGAGAGGAGTGCAGCGTGAGTGGCGGCCGAACGACGAGTTCAGCCGGTGGCAGTGGCGAACTCGACAGATTTTGGTAGTTGTTACCGTGATTACGTACTCGGCACTGTCGAATTCGAGCACAGTCGGGGGGTCACGGTTTCAGGACGCGACAACCGTCGCCGCCCACTTTTGTGTCCACGCCGTTGGTAGGGGTGGGATGATGGCACAGGGGTACTCTGGTAGTCACGGCACGGCTGAACAAGAGTCAATCGACTGGAGTGTAGAGCGCGAGACCATCGCACAGTTCGCGAATCGGCATCGCTGGTTGGTGCGCTTCCTGGCGCTCGAACTGGTGCTGTTCGGGCTGGCGGGAACCGTCCCACTGCTGGCGACTGGCGGGCTCGCCAACGTCGTCTTCGGTATGGTGTTCTCGCTGGCGATGCTGGTGGGCATCGTCGGCGTCACCGTTGGCGTTGCAGTCCGCGCATGGAAGTTCGCACGGCAGCGCCGTTCGAAGCACGGAATCTGACGCACGGACGGGTCGAGCAGTGAGCTCGCACGTGGGCAGTGCGGGTTCGTCGAGGGGACTCTCACACCAACGCCCGTTTTCACTGACGACACTCGTTTTCTCTGGTGACACTCGGATTCACTGAGGTCGCTCGGCAAGTATCGAACCTACCGAAGAAGGGAAACCTTTCTACGCGGCCCCTGCGCACGCGGCAGTATGAAAGTGCGCATCAGCGAGGGTGCCTCCGACGAGGAGGCGTCCGCCATCGCGGCCGCGCTCGCCGAACACGTCGGCGACGAGGTCTCCGTCTACGTCGGACAGGCTGACGACCCGGCAGCGGTTCACGACGCGCCGGAGACGCCGGAACCGTCCGGAGCGGCGGCAGAGTCGGACGACGACGACCTCGGTCCGACCGAGCGCGAGGAGAACCTCATCGAAGAGATCGAGGAGATTCTCGAAGGCGGCCCGGAGAAGTACAAAGAGCGCCTCCCCGAGCAGGGGAAACTGTTCGTCCGTGACCGCATCGACCTCTGGTTCGGGGAAGATGGACTGCTCTTCGAGGACGGCAAGTTCGCCGAGTTCGACAACGAGGACCGGATTCCGGCGGACGGCCTCATCACGGGTGCGGCCGAGTTCGAGGGCCGCGACATCCACTTCATGGCCAACGACTTCACGGTCAAGGCCGGGTCGATGGCCGCGAAGGGCGTCGAGAAGTTCCTCCGGATGCAAGAGCGCGCGCTGAAGACCGGTCGCCCGGTGCTCTACCTGATGGACTCCTCGGGTGGCCGCATCGACCAGCAGACTGGCTTCTTCGCCAACCGGCAGGGCATCGGGAAGTACTACTACAACCACTCGATGCTGTCGGGTCGCGTCCCACAAATCTGTGTTCTGTACGGTCCCTGTATCGCGGGTGCGGCGTACACGCCGATGTTCGCCGACTTCACCATCATGGTCGAGGAGATGTCCGCGATGGCCATCGCCTCCCCGCGCATGGTCAAGATGGTCACCGGTGAGGACATCTCGATGCAGGACCTCGGCGGCCCGAAAGTGCACGCTGAAGAGTCGGGCAGCGCCGACCTCGTCGCCAAAGACGAGGAACACGCCCGCGAACTCGTCGACCAGCTCGTCACCTACCTGCCGGACAATTCGGACAAGAAGCCGCCTCGAACCGACGGGCAGGCACCGGCCAAGTCCCCATCCGGCATCGACAGCGTCATCCCGCAGGAGCCGAACCGCGGCTACGACATGGAGCGCGTCATCGAGCGTATCGTCGACGCCGGGTCCTACTTCGAACTCCGCCCGGACTACGGCAAGGAGATCATCACGGCCTATGCCCGTATCGACGGCCGTCCGGTGGCAATCGTCGCCAACCAGCCAGCCCAGCGCGCGGGCGCAATCTTCCCCGACGCCGCGGAGAAGGCTGCCGAGTTCATCTGGAAGTCCGACGCGTTCAACATCCCGCTGCTGTACCTCGCCGACACGCCCGGCTTCATGGCTGGCTCGCAGGTCGAGAAGGACGCCATCCTGGAGAAGGGGAAGAAGATGATTTACGCCACCTCCTCCGCGACGGTCCCGAAGCAGTGCGTCGTCGTCCGCAAGGCGTACGGCGCGGGTATCTACGCGATGTCCGGCCCGGCGTACGAACCCGAGTCGACCATCTCGCTCCCGTCCGGTGAAATCGCCATCATGGGTCCCGAAGCCGCAATCAACGCGGTGTACGCGAACAAGCTGAACGCCATCGACGACCCCGAAGAGCGCGCCAAGCGCGAAGCCGAACTTCGCGAAGAGTACCGCGAAGACATCGACGCCCACCGCATGGCCAGCGAAGTCGTCATCGACGAAATCGTCCCGCCGTCGTCGCTCCGTGAGGAACTGGAGAACCGCTTCGCGTTCTACGAGACGGTCGAAAAATCGCTACCCGACAAGAAGCACGGCACCATCCTCTGAACACGCAGTGCACCCGGCCGGTGCGTCGAAGCCAACATGCAGCTGACACACCGCGCGAGCGCGCAAGCGACTGGGCGCGAGTCTAGTCGTTGTGCCGTTCCGGATGGTCGATGGTACCGACACATTGGCCTGACAACGTCGTATTCGACTCGTCGAGCCGTTCTTTCACCGAGAATAGACACCTTCTAACGAGTGATTCGGTACGAATAGGCAGTCCGTACCGCCCAGTACGACAGCCGAACCAGTTCGGTAATCGGGCACTCGTAATCGCCGAACGAACACCGAGTAAGTCCGTAGTTAGCACATATATATCACTACTGCTCACCTCAGTACAGACTGCCCCGGGCGAGCAGACACTGCCCGATTCGACGACGACTCGTCGGACGGGCGCTGGGGGAGACGATACAGCCGACGGGAGACCGTCGGAGTCCGTGTCGTGGACCGACCACGTACGGCGGACGGTGGTTCATCGAACCGACGCGCCGACGTGCCGTCGGACACCTGTCACGGTTTCATGCGTGCTGGCACGCCGGGGGGAGTGCCATGCCACGTCGTCGCTCGTCCGGGACTTCTGCGACTCGTGTTGCGTATTCACGCCTCGGAGACCGGCCTACCGGTCGCCGGGGTGCTGCTCGTACTGTTCTGTGAGCCTGCGGAGCCGTCGCACCTCGTCACGGACCGCGCGCCACTGGTCGATACTGCCCGGAATGCCGTCCTCGTCTGTGCGCGCGCGCTGCTTCGAGACGAGTTCTCTGACTCGGCTCGGGTCGTCGACGTTGGTGAAGCGGAGTTCTGCGCCCATCCCACCGGCGGTGTCGACGGTGACCGTTCCGTAGCCGAAGAGGTTCCCGAGGACGCCCTGTTCGTACGACGAGTTCTGGACGCTGTCGAACTCGACTGCGAGGACGCGCCGAGAGAGGCCGCCGGTCTTGCGGTAGCACGCCTGATTCGTCACGACGTACTGCGTGTTGCGGACCCAGAGATACGTTAACAGCGGTGGCAGCACGCCGAACACGCCACCGACCGCCAGTATCGGCATCTCCGCGGCGAACAGCGCCATGGCGACGACGCCAACCGCGATGACGAGGCCGACCAGTGCTGCCGGAATGACCGTCTGGATACGCGGGTGCGCACTCCACAGTACTTCTTCGCCGTCGTCCTGCGTGAACCACGGTCCGAGTTCGACCGTCCCGAAGTCACCTCCACTCATCGCTCGCGGTCGGCCGAGCGGTCACGAGTGGTGGACTGGCCACTGGCTGACCGCCCACCGGCGGACTGCCCACCCTCCATGCGCTCGAACGACTGGCGAATTCCCTGTAGTTCGGTGAGAATCTCGTCGAGCACGTCCTCTTTGTCGGGTTCGTCCTCGTCGCGCGTGCCACGAGACTGCTTGATGCGCTTGTTGATCCGTTCCTGAACCTGCTTCGGGTCCGTGACGGCCTGAAACTGCATCTCGACGCCAGAGCCACCGGCGGTCGAGATGTCGACGTTCCCGAAGCCGAAGTACTTCCCGACGACGCCCTCCGAGAACGAGATGTTCTGGACCTTGTCGAAGTCTATCTTCTGGACGTCGCGCGAGAGTACGCCCGTCTTCTTGTACAGGCCGTCGGTCGTGACGACGTAGTGCGTGTTCTTCTGGTAGAGGTAGGCACTCCCGATGATGAGGAGACCGAGGCCGACGAGCGGGATGAGCGGAATCCCGATGGCGTACGCGGTGTAGACACTCCGTGGGTCCGGTCGGCCCGACCAGACGACTTCTTCGTCCTCGTCGAGCGTGAGCCAGTCGAACTCGGCGGCGTCGCATCCGGCGTCTTCCATCGCCGAAGATTGTTCCATACCGGAGGTGTGTAGGAGGAATCGGGATAGGTGTTCGGGTCGATTACTGGGCACAGTCGGGTCGGCTGCTGGTGATTCTGTGGGAGAAGCAGCTACTGGTTCTGGTTAGATGATGGTTGCTGATTCTGGTCGGAACGAATACCTCTCGAATGCTGGTGTACATGACCGCCACCGCAAAACACCGCAGCCACAGCCTCCCCATCCGATTCCTCACTCCACTCACTTCGCTCGTTTCATTCGTCATCCCTCGCGCGACTTCAACAGCAGCCACTCGCTTCGCTCGGGCATGCTGTCAGCGCGCGCCAGGTGGTTCGTGTCGAAATTGACGAAAAACATCGAGTCAGTGACTTACGCCTCGACTTCGTCGGGCGCGACCCGCGAGAGCCGCATCGCGTTGCCCGTCACGGCCGTCGTCATGCCCACGTCGCCCGCGAGGACGACGAACCAGAGCGGGATGGAGAGGACGGGGATGAGGACCGCGAGCGTGGCCTTCGCGCCGAGGCTGCCCCAAACGTTCTGGCGGATGACCCCGTTCGTCTTTCGCGAGAGGTCGACGAGGTAGGCGAGGCGGGAGATGTCGTCGGTCATGAGCGCGATGTCGGCCGTCTCGATGGCCGTGTCGCTCCCGGCCGCGCCCATGGCGATGCCCACGTCGGCGGTGGCGAGCGCGGGTGCGTCGTTGATACCGTCGCCGACCATGGCGACCCGCCCCCGAGACTTCAGCTCCTCGACAGCTTCGGTCTTGTCCTCGGGGAGCAGGCCGGCGCGGTAGTCGTCGATGCCGAGTTCGTCGGCGACGGCTTTCGCCGTGCCCTCGTTGTCGCCGGTGAGCATCACCACGTCGAGGCCGCGCTCTTTGAGGGCGGCGACGGTCGCCTTCGCGTCCTCGCGCACCGTGTCGCTGACGGCGATGATGCCTTCGAGGTGGTCCTCGGTGCCGACGAGGACGACCGTCTTGCCTTGGGCTTGGAGCGACGGGATGGTGTCTTCGACGAGGTCGAGACAGCCAGCCTCCTGGCACTGCTGGCGGACCTCCGGTCGGCTGACACTGCCGTCGGTCGTCAGGTGGACGTGCTGGAGGTCGAAGCCGAGGCTGGCGAACAGGTCCGGCTTGCCGGCGTAGTGCGGCACGTCGGAGAGTCGAGCCTTCACGCCCTCACCGGTGAGGCTCTGGAAGTCGTCGACTTCGTGTTCTTCGACACCGGCCGCGTCGGCCCGGGCGACGATGGCGTCACCGATGGGGTGCTCGGAACGGATCTCGAGGCCACGAGCACAGCGCAGCACGTCCTCTTCGCTGTTCCCGTTCAGCGGCACCACGTCGGTGACGCTCAGGTCGCCGCGGGTTAGCGTCCCGGTCTTGTCGAAGGCGACCACGTCGACCTCACCCATCGCCTCCAGCCGGTCGCCGCCTTTGACCAATACGCCGCGCTTGGCCGCGCTGGTCACCGCGGAGACGACACTGACCGGCGTCGAAATGACGAACGCACAGGGGCAGGCGATGACGAGCAGTTTGATGCCGTTTCGCGTCCAGAAAATCCAGTCACCGGCGAGCAGCAGCGGTGGGACGAGCGTGACCAGAATCGCGATACCCGTCACGAGCGGCGTGTAGTACTGTGCGAAGCGCTCGACGAAGCGTTCGCGTTCGGTCTTGTTCGACTGCGCGTCGGTCACGAGGTCGACGATGCGCGCCAGCGTCGACTCGCCGGCGGGCGCGGTCGTCTCGACCTCGATATAGCCCTGTTCGTTGACCGTCCCGGCATAGACTTCGTCGCCGCGGGACTTGTCGACCGGGACGGACTCCCCGGTGATGGGAGCCTGATTCACCGCGGTCTCGCCGTCGCGGACCAGTCCGTCGACCGGAATCTTCGACCCCGGCTGGACGAGGACGACCTCACCGACGCGGACTTCGTCGGCTGGAATCTCGACTTCCTCGCCGTCGCGGCGGACGACCGCCGTGTCGGGCGCGAGGTCGAGTAGTTCGTCGAGGGACTGGCGGGCACGCTGGACCGAGAACTTCTCCAGCAACTCGGCGACGTTGAACAGGAACGCCAGCGACGCCGCTTCGATGAGCAGGTTCTCCTCGGGGACGAAGACGGTGAGGCCCACAGACGCGAGGATGGCCGCGCTCATCAGGAAGTCGATGTCGAGCGAACGGTTTCGCACCGAGTAGTAGCCGTTTCGCAGGATGACCTGCCCGCCGGCGGCGATAGCCCCGAACAGCAGGAGGTCCGAGAGTTGGTACGTCTGGCCGAGTGCGCTACCGAGGTCGGGATTCGGAATCGGCGCGAACCAGACGAGGAGGGCGAGACCGACGAACGCACCGGAGAGAATCGTCTTCACTCCGCGTGGGCTTCGCCAAATCGCGTCTTCCGCCTCGGCTTCGTCGTCGACCACGTCGTACCCGGCCGACTCGACGGCGGCCGCGATTGCGTCGCGGTCCGTCTGGTCCGGGTCGTAGCCGACGACGAGCGTCCCAGTGGTCGGCCGCGGGTCGATGCTGGCCACGCCTGCGACCTGTGAGACGGCAGACTCGACCTTCCCCGCACAGGATGGACAGTCCATGTCGGGCACGTCGAGCCGAATCGTCTCGGCGGCGTCTTCGACCGACTGGCTGCCACTCGTCGCCTCGTCTGCATCACAGCCACACGAATCGCCACACTCCGCAGATTCTTCCACAGGGTCGTACCCGACGCTCTCGTCGCTGTGGTCGTGACCACCATCTCCGGTGTGGCTGTGATCTGCGCCACCACCGGTATCTGCGTCGGTACCGCATGGCTCGTCGCCACACGACCCGTCGTCGCAGTCGAACTCGTCGCTCATTACCTGGGAGTAGTCCTCCGAGAGTTATTAATTCGGCTGCTACGAGACGGTCTCTGGATAATTGCCATTCACAAATTTTCCGCGCTCGATTATTAACCCTCGACTGTGACCCGCGCAGTAATCGACGGCAGACCCACGCCAGCGACGCTCCTGACGGTGTTCAGAAGACTTCGTTCGGACGACACTCAAGACTAATATATGATGAAACAGAAAGATTGTATCGATGGCAGTGGTCGAACGACACGCCTGCGACGGGTGCGACCGGCAGTATTCGCTGTCGAATCTGTCGGCCGTCACCATGCCGGGCGGCACACAGTCGGTCTGCTGTCCCGAGTGCCGACGCTACGCGGAGTCCGTCGCCGACACTGGCGACGACATCGCGTCACGTCGACGGGAGTGTGACGGCTGTACCGACCGCTTCGTGGTCGCCGACCTCGAAGAAGTCGTCCTCTCGGACGGGACACGTGTCTTCTGTTGCCCCAACTGCGCACAACACGCACCCGGCCGCGACGCAGATTCGTCGACCACGACGACGACCGACCACCGCGACCAGACGAGTGAAGACGAACAAGAGGAGACCGCCGAAGTGGCCGAGAAAGAGCCCTCGGCAGCGACCCAACGCAAGAACCTCTGTCAGCAGTGTACCGACTGGTACTCCATCGAACTGTACCGCGTCGTCACGCTCGACGGTCGCACCGAGAAATTCTGTCCCGACTGCACCGACGACGCGAAAGACGACGGCATCATCAAAGGCGTCCTGATGCGACGCGCCGAAGCGTACGAGGTACTCGAAATCACACACGTCGAAGACGAAGCCGCACTCCGCGACGCCTACATCTCTCGCGTGAAGGAAGTCCATCCCGACCGACAGGGTGGTAGTCGCACCGCGTTCAAAGAGGTCCAGCGGGCGTACGAGCGGTTACAGGAGGAGTAGTCGCGTTTTCTCAGGGTGCCACGTCACCGCTCGCCGTCTCACCGTCACCGCTCACCGTCTTCTCGTTTCACGTACCCGAGCGTCGCCGGGTTGAACAGGTAGCGTGACCCGCAGTCGGGACACGATGCCGCGAGTGGCTGATTGTGCTTGTACTGCTGCCAGAGTGACTTCTGTGTCTGTTCGATGTCGAGGGTGACCGGGTGGTCACAGTCGGCGAAGTTACACGGGAACTGGACGAACCAGTTCGGCGACGAGAGCGTCCCCAGCGGGGCCAGCACCGCGCGAATGCGACAGAGTAGGTTGAACACCGTCACTTCGGTCTCGTCGGGCTGAAATTCGACGCCTTCGACGCGGTCGATGTAGCCTGGAGGGTCGATACCCGCTTCGTACAGCGGGAGAACGGGGATACCTTTCGCCGTCGCGTAGCCTATCTCCTGTTGCACCCAGTGACTCTCCATCGCGGCCTCGGTGAGGACGCAGACGACCACGTCGCTGTTCGCCAGTCGGCCCTTGAGGTCGCCTCTGGTCCGCCCGGGTTCGACCTCGTCGAGTGCGACGTGGACGCCCACCGGCAGGTTTCGGACGGTCGTGAAGACCTCCGACACCGCCTCGACGTCCGCGGACGCGTGGGAGACGAAGACCTGCGCGTCAGTCATACGCGTACTCTCTCGGGAAGGGGTCAAAACGCTTACCTCCGTGCGTGGACCGCGTCGTGGCAGACCGGACAGAGAGTCAACAGGTTGTGCGGGTGGCGGTGACCGCCAGCGTCGAGCGGGACGACCGGGTGTAAGTGGAGTCGGTCGCCGACGACGCGGCGTTCGTCGACGCCACAGCAGCGACACCGATAGTCGTCTCGGTCGAGGACGGCGTCACGGTCGACCGGCAAGACTGCCGCACCACACCGGCGAAAATTCTTGTCGTGGTCGTCCAGTCGGTCGGCACAGCGGTCACAGAGGCGGGCGGTCGCCGGGCCGGCAGTTTCTCCGGAGAGTAGTTCCCGCGCGACGACGGACCGCGACGCGACGCTCTCGGTGTCTCGACCGCAGTTCCGGCAACCGGACGTGCTGGCGTACTCGACGTGGCCCTCGTTCTGGGTGAGCGACAGTCCGGCGATGACCTGCTTCGCTGCAGTGACGTTCCGCAGCGTTCGCTCGCGGACGGCCTCTCGATGGCTCATTGTTCGGCGTTCTCAGCGAACGGTATTAAATATTTTCAGAAAATTGCTGCATAAATCTTTGGACCAGTGGGTCGTTTGTAATCCTGGCCTACACCAGCGGTGAGACGAGGTCTTCGAGCGCGGCTTTCGGGTCGTCGGCCTTGGCGACGCCAGAGGCCAGCAGGACACCGGTCGAACCGAGGTCGCCCGCGGCGTCCAAGTCGTCACCGGTCGAGATGCCTGCACCACAGAGTACGTCGACGCTCTCGTCGACCGCGGCGGCCGCCTCGACCGCGCCCGTAACGATGTCCGGGTCGGCCTGACTCACGGGCGTTCCGGTGCCGATGAGTTCCGGCGGCTCGACTGCCACGCCGTCGGGGCCGAGGGCGGCGGCCGCACCGATTTGGCGCGGGTTGTTGGCACAGACGATGGTTTCGAGGTCGACGCGCTCGGCCGCGCGGAGCGAGCCGTCGATGTTGGCCAACTTCAGCCGGTTCTCCGAGTGGTTGAGCAGTGTCCCCGTCGCGCCCGCCGCGGCCGCGGCCTCTGCGAGGGTGCTGCCGGTGTAGCTGCCGTGCTCGTTCGGGCTGACGTGTTGCGCCCACGTCTCGACGCCCGTGTCTGCCACGCGCTCGAGGTGTGCGGCCTGCGGTGCGATGGCGATTCGGACGCCAGTGTCGTCGCTGACGGCTTTCGCGGCGGTCGCGACTTCGACCGGGTCACACGGATACGCCTTCAGGTTGACGAGTACGAACATACACCAGACGCCACGAGCGTCGGTAAAATAGCTACCTGTTCCACCAGCGTTTGCTGGGGTCGAACGGGGTTCAGTCGTTACAGCAACCGGACGCCTCGTCGGCGAAGTCGAGACCGAGTTCGTCCGACAGCACGTCGTTGACCGCTTCGAGGCGGGCGTCGAGTCGGTTCTGCGCATCGAGGTACTCCGCCATCGCTGGGATGTCGTGCAGTTCCTGCTGGGTCTCCTGGAGGTTCTGCAGGTCTTCCTGATTCGCCTGGCCGGTCTGGCGCGCGAGCATGAACTCCTGGCGCACCGACTCGAACTCCTCTATCTTCTCCTGTGCCTCGTCGGACTCCTCGACGGCCTGCTGTGCCTCGGCGAAGCGCTCGTACTCGGGCAGTTCGCGCAGTGCCGCACCGAGTTCGCGTGCTTTCTCGTCGACTGCAGCGTCGTCCGCGGCGGCGTCCGGACTCGTTTCGATGCTCATGTCCCGTACTTGGTGCGGGCAGGTTTCAAGGCTACGGAAGCGCGCGCGGTCGTGCGCCTGCCGCGTCGAACCGCATTTCTCGGAGACGCGTCCGGTCACGTCGCCGCGTCACCGCACGCTCGTCAGGAGTTTCGCTTCGGCCTTTCGCAGATGTTCGGTCACAGTCGCTTTCGAGATGTCGAGTTCGGTCGCGAGTTCCTGCAAGGAGACGCCACGTGGCCACTCGTAGTAGCCACGTGAGCGCGCGAGTTCGAACACCTCGCGCTGGCGCTTCGAGAGCAATTGGAGCGACGGTCCGGTGGTGTCGCCGACGGACTGGACCGTCGAAATACGCTGTATCTCGATGTCTGCGCCCTTTCGCTCACAGACAATGTCGATGCGGTCGCGGACCGCGTCTCGGTCACAGTGGACGATGACCGGCCAGTACTCGTAGCCTTCGTGGATGCGGACCGGGCCGTCGTGGATGAAGCCGCTGGAGGTAAGCGCGGACTCGATACTGTTCTCCTGCAGATACTCGACGAAGATATCTCGGGTCACGTTACCAGGATCGAACCCGTCGGGATGATGCTGGAGGCCACCTGGGAGTTCCAGCACCGACCCGGTCAGCTTCGAGTCGCGCACCGCCGCGACGATGTCGTCGACTGCGGCCGTGGTGTCCGCGTAGGCGGTGAAGAGGCCCTTTATCTTCCCGTCCTCGACGGGGAACGCGCCGTGGTTGAGAAGTCCTCCGTCGGCGTCCGCCGTGACTCGCAGCGACCAGCAGTCCGGATGGCGAACCTTGAGCGTGAGGCGAAGGAGTTCGTCGTCGGCGCGCTGCTGGGTCATTGCCTCTTCTCGGACGCCCGACCCCTAAAAAGTCGTCTTCTGTCGCGACGAAATGTCGGCGGGAAATGTTCGAATGTAATAAATTCTACCCCCTATCATGCGAGGTCCCACACCTTCCTGCCACCATCGTCCACCCTTTACCAGAGTCAGCTATGACCACAGCTAACGAGACGGTTTACAGACAATTTTGCCCAACGGGTAGCCGAGGTGCCGAATAGATGGAGGGAGAGACAGTCGGCCTCATCAGTCTCCTTCCGGCACTGCTCGCCATCTTGCTGACGCTCGTGACGCGCCAAGCCCTCTTGTCGCTGTTCGCTGGCGTCTGGATGGGCGCGACCATCCTCGTCGGCTGGAACCCCATCGCGGGAGCGGCCCGGGCACTCGAGTTCGTCATCACGAACGTCACCGAACCGTTCAACGCGACGATGTTGCTCTTTACGTTCCTCATCGGCGCGATGCTCGGGATGATCTTCCTCTCGGGTGGCATGAACGCGCTCGCCGACCGCATCGTCTCGATGGTCGACAACCGGCGGCAGGCCCAAGCCGGGACCGCCGGTCTGGGCATGCTCATCTTCTTCGACTCCTACGCCAGCACGATGATTACGGGGTCGGTCATGCGACCGGTCACCGACCGCTTCGACATCAGCCGTGAGAAACTGGCGTACATCCTCGACTCGACGACCGCACCGATGGCGAGTATCGCCGTCATCTCGACGTGGCTCGGGTTCGAACTCGGACTCATCGAACAGCAGTTCAGCGAACTCGGCGTCCAACAGGAACCGTTCGTCGTGTTCCTCCAGTCCATCCCGTACCGCTTCTACAGTATCATCGCGCTCGTCCTCGTGTTCGCCGTCGTCCTCGGCGACTGGAACATCGGCCCGATGAAGAAGGCAGAGGAGCGCGCGAGGAACGAAGGCAAACTCGTTCGTGACGACGCCAACCCGATGATGGAGACGCAGGCGAGCGACGTGGAGACGCCGGACCACGTCGACGCCGAGTGGTGGTTCTTCGTCGCACCCATCCTCGCCGTCGTCGCCACAACCGTGTTCAGCCTGTTCTACACGGGCGGCATCATGGACGGAACTGCCCCGACCGAGGCCCTGTCGAACGCAGCCACCGGGAAGTCGCTGCTCTGGGCGTCGATGGCCGGCTGTGGCACCATCCTGTACATCCTCGTCGTCCACGCTCGCATCGACCTCAGCGACGTGAGTGACTCCATCTTCGAGGGGTTCAAGATGGTGATGTTCCCCGTCGCCATCCTCTCGCTCGCGTGGTCGATGGGCGCGGTCAGTTCCGCACTCGGCGTCGGCCCGTACGTCGTGAGCGTCGCCGAAGGCGTCATCACGCCGGGCATCCTGCCCGCGGTGGTGTTCTTCAGCGCTGCGCTCATCAGCTTCTCCATCGGGACCTCGTGGGGGACGATGTCCATCCTGTTCCCCGTCGCGGTCCCGCTGGCGTTCGAACTCGGTTCGCCACTGGCGGCGGCAATCGGGGCCATCCTCACCGGGTCGCTGTTCGGTGACCACTGTTCGCCCATCAGTGACACGACGGTACTCTCCAGCATGTTCGCTGCGAGTGACCACGTCGACCACGTGAACACGCAGGTTCCCTACGCCCTCGTCGCGGCCGGGGTCGCGACGGCCGCGTTCCTCGTCGCCGGGATGACCGGATTCGGGGCCATCGCCACGCTCGTCGTCGGCATCCTCGTCGCGGTCGGCATCGTCTACACGCTGGCCGAACACGTCGAGCGTGAGGTCGGCGTCGACGTGAGCGAAATGATGGGCGACTAACTGCTTCTCCCGACTTGTTTTCGATACCCGAACAGGTTGGGTAATTGACGTAGCGCTCCGGAGACTCGGTATATCAGCACTTTCGGCCGATTCAATGGCCGCTTGAACGTTCTAAACGGTCGGTGAACGGCGTTTGAACAGAGATTCCCTTTGATATAGGTGTCGGCTGTGGTTGAATATACGATGTTAGCGCGTGATTCGACCGTCCTCGTCGTGGCTGCCGACGAGTTGACGCGGCGACGCTGTGGTGACTGGTTGGTTGACGGTGACTACTCCGTCGTCGAGACGGGCGTCTTCGACGAGGCACTCGCCACAGCCAAGCACGCCGCCGTCGCGCTCGTCGCTGGGAACGTTCCCGGCACGACTCACGAGGGACTCGTCGAGACGCTCCGACGACACGGTGGCGATTGCGCCGTCGTCTCTATCGGCTCGGGCGGCGGCCCCGGCCTCGCGTGCGACGCCGAACTCGATTCGCCGGTCCGCCGTGGAGACCTCGTCGACACGGTCGACCGACTCGTCTCGCGGGCGACCTACGTCGACCGACTCGACGCGCTGCTGGCGACCGCCCGGCGTGCCGCCGTGGTCGACCCGGAGCGTGCCGAGCGCCTGCACTCCGAGACGCGCGACATGCAGCGCGACTTCGACACCGACGACTTCGAGGCCGTCTTCCGCGCTATCGACCCGTCGTAACGCCTGTTTCTGCTTCGCACGCTCGTCCGCGAACCGTCGAAGTTAACCGTCTCCTCCGGATAACTCGGTGCAATGAGTAACGAGTCGTACTCCGAGGGTGACCTCCGAAACACTGGGATGTCCCTCAAGCACGACCGCGAGTGGGACTACGAGATGGACCGAATCGTCGAGGCCGTCGACGAGCGCGACGCGACCAAGGTCGGTCTCCAGTTCCCCGAGGGACTGAAACGCCGCGGCCCGCGAGTCGCCGACGACCTCCGTGAACTCCTGCCTGACGAGGTGACCGTCCTCATCTCCGGTCAGCCGTGTTACGGTGCCTGCGACCTCGACACCTTCCTGATGCGCCGAACCGACGTGTTCGTCCACTTCGGCCACTCACCGATGAAGGAGTCGGACAAGATCATCTACGTGCCGCTGTTCTCCAACGTCGAGGTCGAGCCCATCATGGTGCAGGCCGTCGAGGAAGAACTGGAGACCGGCGACGTGGGCCTCGTCACGACCGCCCAACACATGAACCGCTTCGAGGAGATGCGCGAGTGGCTCGAAGACCGCGACTTCGACGTCCACACCCGCAAAGGCGACGACCGCCTCACGCACGAAGGGCAGGTCCTCGGCTGCAACTACGCCTCGGCGGACATCGACGCCGACCAGATTCTCTACGTCGGCGGTGGCAAGTTCCACCCGCTCGGCCTCGCGATGGAACACCCCGACAAGAAAGTCGTCATCGCCGACCCCGTGAACAACGTCGTCACCGTGGCCGACACGGAGAAGTTCATGAAGCAGCGCTACGGCGCGGTCCACCGCGCGATGGACGCCGAGAAGTTCGGCGTCATCTTCTGTACGAAAATCGGACAGGGGCGCTGGGAAATCGCCGAGGAAATCGTCGACAACAACGACAACGCCTACCTCATCACGATGGACGAGGTCACGCCGGACCGCCTGCGCAACTTCAACATGGACGCCTTCGTCAACACCGGCTGTCCGCGCATCACGACCGACGACGGCCCGCAGTTCCACAAGCCGATGCTCACCCCGCAGGAGTACAAAATCGCCATCGGCGAGGAACCGCTCGAAGACCTCGCGTTCGACACGTTCCACGGGACGTGGTGAACGGGCGGTAGCCAACGGTTCTGCAGTCTCCGTTTCTACGCCGCTTCTACGCGTCTTCAGTTGCTGTCTCCGTCTCGCTCTCCAGTTCGTTCGCCGTGATTTCGTAGGTCTGACCCTCGTATCGGACGTACTCGGCGTCGTGGACGCCGAACGCTGGATGCGTCCCGTTCTGCTCCACCAGTCGGACGGTGTCGACGCCAGACTCGAACGCGGACAGCGTATCTCGCAGATACTCGAATCGGAGTACCTGTTCCGTGATGAACTGTCGCGGGTCCGGCGCGCTGTCGACGCGACGAACACGATACTCGGCCAATCGGCCCTGATAGTTGTCTGGGTGCGACCGTTCGACGGTCACGACGCTGCCATCACGGGTCGAGCCAGTGACTCGACTGGACGGACGAAGTTCGATTGCTGGCCCGTCGATGGTGAACTGGGCGGCGAGACCGACGCTGGTCTCCTCGTAATCGGTCCCCTCGAACCACCCCGAGTTAGTGAAGGCGTACTCACCGCCGCCGAGACCGGCGAGTGAGACGGACTCCTGTCCCTTTTGCGTTCGCCGCGTGGTCACGTCGCCGTCCCCGAGTGAGACCGTCCACGTGTGTGACTCGCCCGAGGGAACGTACATTAGTGGTTCTGGGACAGTCCACGGGGTAACGTGGTACCACCGCTCGTCGACCCGTTTCTCCAACCCCCAGCCGTAGAAGTTGGTTGCGAACGACGCGTCCGTCTCGTTGTGGAGCGTGAACTCGACCTCGTCTGTCGGGTGCGAGACGGTCTCTTTCGACGCCGACAGAACGAGCGGTTCGTCGGCCATCACGGGCCAGCAAACGACCCGGGCGTCGTCGCCAGCGGCGGCCGGACAATCGGTCTGGTCGACCGGGACGCCGACCTCTGGTGGGTCAGCGGTACCGGTGCCAGTCGTCGTCGACTGGGCGGGGGTGGTCCCATCCGAGGTCGTTTGTGAATGCGTCGTCGAACTCGTAGAACTACTCGAACCGGGGTCGTCGCTGGCGAGACAGCCACCGAGACCGAGGGCGACCGTAGAGAGGAGGGCACGGCGTTTCATACGCCCCACCTGTCCTGAATTCGGTAAAAGTCTTCTGTCAGTTCGACCAGCCGCGCCCGAGTTCCGAAACCTGTAAACGCCGTCACCGACCACGCATGGACATGGAACTCACCGTCACGGAGAACCTCGAACAGGAACTCCACGTCGAGATCGCTGGCGAGGACCACACGTTCATGAACGTCCTCAAGGGCGCGCTGCTTGAGACGGACGGCGTCGCCGCCGCGACGTACGACATGAACCCGGAGCAGTCCGGTGGGCAGACAGAGCCGATTCTCACCGTCAAGACCGAAGACGGCGTCGACCCCATCGACGCACTGGAGAAGGGCGCAGACCGCGTCATGGAGAAGACGAGCGCGTTCAACGACGCGTTCCAGAACGCAGCGTAAAGTCGGCTTTTCTCGACGTTTTCGCGTCAGCAGAGTACGTGTGAGACGTAGAGCCGTCCGTCCGGCCCGACGTACACGTCGACCGCGTACGACGACTCGGCGCTCAGTACTTCGGCTCGCGCGTTCGGAGTTTCGAGCAACGTCGTCGCGATTGCGTCGGCCAGCACAGTGGCGTTCTCGTAGTCGTCGATTCGAGCGCCGGGATTCCCGTCGATGCTCCCGAACCGGGCCACACGTGTTCCTCGGGAACAGTCGTACTCGAAGTCCCGCAACTGTCCATCGACGGAGCCCTGTCCAGTGTCGGCGACCACGCGACGGCGCGTGTCGAACGAGGCCATCGCCTGTATCGTCTCGTCGGTCCCGAGCGTCGAGTTACCTTGCGCTTGCCGGAACGTGTTCACCTGCGCTCGGACGTCGTCTTCGACCGCGGCGAGGTCGATGCCGTTCGCCGTCGTCCCGTTGCCGGGCGCGCCGGTCACCGCCGGGCCGTCGTTCCACGGCAGCGGGATGACGCCAGTCACGAACAGGGCCGCGACGAGGAGCATGACCACGATGACCGGCGCGAACGGTTTCGCCACTTCGAGCCAGCTCGTCCCGGCCAGTTCCGCGTCCATCTCGGCGTAGTCCGGTTTCCGCTTGGCCAAGTCCATGTTGCCACAGCGGACACAGGGCGGGTTGTTCCGGGCTGCCTGCTTGCCGCACTCGGTGCAGACCCAGACGAAGCCGGTGTACTCGCCGTGCTCGTGGCCGCACTCGTCGCACGGGGGCGAGGTCGACCGCGTGCCGCAATTATCGCACTCCCACGCCATTTCGTGTACTCCTTCGGCTGTGGACGAAAGTAGTTGTCGCGCTGAGGAGGGTGGATGCCCGTTGTTCAGCAGACCGTGTGCACGACCCAGATGCTGCCGTCCGGGGCGACGTGGACGTCGACGCCGTAGCCCGATTGACTTCGGTCGAGGGCGTCTCGCATCGTCGGTTCGTCGACGACCATCCGGGCGATGTAGGTCGCGAGGTCGTCCTCCGATTCGAAGTCGTCGACGTTCGGTGCGAGGCTCGCTTCGGCTGGGTCATCGGACACCAACAATCGGACCGGGCCGCCACAGCCCGGCGAAAACTCGTCTCTCGACCCGTGGACCGTCCCACCATCGTACGCCGTGGTCACGCGGCGTTGGTTCTCGAACGTCGCGAGGTCGTCGAGCGTCGACCCCATCGAGAGCGCAGACAGGCCGTCTGTGGACCGCTGACGGTTGACCTCGTCGAGCACCTGTGATTCCACCGCTGCGAGGTCGAGGCCGTTCGCCTCGTCGGCGTGCCCCGGTGCGTCTGCGACGTATGGTCCCTGCATCATATCCATCAGCGGCGTCGGCATCGAGACACCGCCGAAGAGGAGGACACCGAGGACGGCGACGACAGCTACGCCCATCACTGCTGGCAGTTTCAACTCACCGAGACCCGGTCCCGAGAGCTCCGACTCGAAGTCCTGATAGTCGACGGGTCGCTTCTCGAATCCCATGCTACCACAGCGTGAACACGGGGGATTGTGCCGCGGTTGCTGTGTCTCACAGCCGCCGCACACCCACACGAACCGCTCGTATTCGCCCGAGTCGGACCCACACCCGTCACACGGTGGTGCCCGGCTCGTCGTTCCGCAGTCGGTACACTCCCACGTCATTTTCGACCATATCTCCCACCACCTGTTGAAAAACCTACTGGTCGGCCACCGGTACAATTCGTTGTGCTCGATGAACCGAGACTGGCGGTTCGGGGAGTCGCAAGTCTCGGTGCCCGCTCGACTGCTCCCGAGTGCGGTGAGTTCTAGCGCCGAACCGGCACGTCTCGCTCGTCGAGGTACGTCTTCACGTCCTCGATGGAGTACTCGTCGAAGTGGAAGATAGAGGCCGCGAGTCCCGCGTCTGCACCGGCCTCGGTGAACACCTCGTGCATGTCTTCCGGACCACCACAGCCCGACGAGGCGATGACTGGCGTGTCGACGGCGTCACAGACGGCCTTCGTCAGCGGAATGTCGTAGCCGTCCTTGGTCCCGTCGGCGTCGATGGAGTTGACGAACAGTTCGCCAGCGCCGCGCTCGGCCGCCTCTTCGGCCCAGTCGATGACGTCGCGACCGGTACCTTCGGAGCCGCCTTTGACCGTACACTCGAACCAGCACGACTCGTCGTCGACCGTGACGTAGTGTTCCCCTTCGTCGTCGTACCGGCGGCGGGCGTCGACCGAGATGACGATGCACTGGCTGCCGAAAGCGCGCGCGCCCTCGTTCACGAGGTCCGGGTTCGCCAGCGCGCCGGAGTTGATGGAGACTTTGTCCGCGCCCGCCCGGAGCGTCTCTTTGATGTCTTCCTTGGTGCGGATGCCCCCGCCGACGGTCAGCGGGATGAACACCTCGTCGGCCACGGCGCGCACCGTGTCGAGCATCGTCTCTCTGCCGTCCGACGACGCCGTGATGTCGAGGAAGACGAACTCGTCCGCGCCCGACTCGTTGTAGCGTCGGGCCATCTCGACCGGGTCGCCCGTGTACGCGAGGTCCTCGAAGTTGACCCCCGTGTACACCGCCGCGTTGCCGTCCTCGTCCAGGTCTACGTCGATGCAGGGGATGATTCGCTTCGTGAGCGGCATTCGATACCCACTCTTCGCACGTGGCTGGTTTCACGGTTTCGACGGGGGCCAGATTCGATACTTTCAGGTGTGCGCTGTCGGAAGTGGCTAGCATGAGCGACGACACCGACCACGCGGTAGACGAGCACGCTTCCGACCATGACGACCACCACGAACACCACGAGGGAGAGACAGAAGGTCGCGTCACCTCGCCGATGCAGGAGTTCACGATGGGACAGGTCGGGACTGGCTTCGTCGTGGCCCTCGTCGGCATCACCCTGACCTTCGTCGTCCCGCTGCTGCTGGTCTAATTCTGCCTGCCGACGCCCGAATTTCGACGGCGGCGAACACGACAATCGGTTTTTCACTCACGCAATCACTTTTCTCGGTCACTCGAGTGAGTCTGGCCTGTCCCCTATGCGTACCACCGTCGCCGCCATCGCTGCGGTCGTGCTCCTCGTCGCCCTCGTCGGCGGCGTAGTCACCCTCACTGGCCCCGATTCACCCTTCGACCGGAACGTCGTCTCCGAGCGCAACCCGTTTGCCCCTGACCGACCCGACACGCTGAACGAGTCGACCGCTGGCTCGTACGTCGTTCGGTACGAGGCACAGCGCCTGCACAACGACCTGCTCGCTGCACGTGACCAGCAACTCGACCAGCACGACGACGTCGAAGCAACCTGTGTCTACACGTCGGTCGAAGAGACCAACGATGACGCCTTCCGCGTCGAAATCGGCTGTCGAGGCGACATCGAAGACGTGCATCGCGTCTTCCAGTCCAAAGGCTTCGAGTACACGGTGACCTACCGGGTGACGAATAACTCGACCGAACAGGTCGCCATCGACGGCTACCCGTACGACCAACGCGACGAACTGGACTCGCCACCGAACTCGTCGACGTAGCCGGGGACTCAGTGTTTCGTCGACTACCGGTCAATCACTCTGGCGCGTGCTGGTGAGCGTGGCTGAACGAAGTGAAGCCAGCGAACTGTAGCCGCGCGAGGGATGAGGACCGCAGGCCGAAGGCCGAGGACCGCAATCGGTTGGGGTGGTAGTGACTGCGGTCACGTACACCAGCATTCGTGACCTACTCGCCAGCACTGACAGCCACGACGCAGCAACGACCCGCATTCGAACAAACTCCGTCCACCGAAAACACAAACAGAAAACGAACCTACTTCCTGCCCGCACACCCAATTTCCAGCAACAATGACTGACGCGATAGTCGCCGACGACCTCGAAAAGTCGTACGGCGACACGGTCGCGCTCTCGGGCGTCTCGCTCACCATCCCTGAAGGCGAGGTGTTCGCGCTCATCGGCCCGAACGGCGCGGGGAAGACGACGCTCGTGCGCTCGCTGACCGGAACCGTCGAACCGTCCAGCGGAAGCGCGACTCTCCTCGGTGTGCCCCCATCGAAGACCGAGAAGGACCGCATCGGCGTCCTCCCGCAATCGTTCTCGCCGCCGGAGCGACTGACCGCACACGAGGTCGTCGGCTACTACGCGGGCCTGTACGACGAAGCGCGCGACGTGGACGAAATTCTCCAAGAAGTCGGCGTCGCTGAGAAGTCAGACACGTGGTACGAGAACTGCTCGGGCGGCCAGCAACGCCGTATCTGTCTCGGGGCGACGCTGGTCAACGACCCGGACGTACTCTTCCTCGACGAACCGACGACGGGTATCGACCCGGCCGGGCGGCGCACGCTCTGGGAGCGAATCGAGACGCTGGCGGCGGGCGGGACGACCGTGTTTCTCACGACACACGACATGGCCGAGGCGGAGCGACTCGCGGACAGAGTCGGCCTGCTCGCCGACGGCGAACTGGTCGCGGTCGGGACGCCGCGCGAACTCGTGGAGGAGTACGTCGCCGAGGACCGGCTGACTGTGGCCGTCACTGGTGACACCGAGCGGGCGATGAACGCCGTCGAGTTCCCGGCGTCAGTGTCCGGCAACGACGTGGTGTTCACGGGCGTCTCACCGCAGGACATCGGCACGGTCGTCGACGACCTCGACAGCGCGGGCGTCGAGTACACGTCGGTCGCGTGGGCCGAGCCGTCGCTCGAAGACGTGTATCTGGAGTTGACGGGGGAGTCGTTCGCGCAGGAGCAGGCGCGGGCCGCGCCGGTCGCACAGCAGGAGTAACCCCACGAAAAGAGAGAATCTGTTTCTGGCTCAGCCTTCGACGCCGCCGAACGACAGCCCGTCCTCGATGTACCGCTGCGACACGAGGTAGATGAGCATGATGGGCAGCGCGAAGGTGAGTGCGAACGCCGAGAACTTCGGCCACGGCGTCGAGTACTCGCTCACGAGCAGGTACAGGCCCACGGGGAGCGTGTACTGGTCGGTCGCGAGGATGGTCTGTGCCACGACGAACTCCGTCCATCCGGCGAGGAAGGTGAAGATGAACACCGTGGCGAGCCCGGCCTTCGACAGCGGGAGGACGACCTCCCAGACGACTCTGAGCGCGGACGCGCCGTCGACGTAGGCCGCCTCCTCGTAGGAGGCCGGAATTCCGTCCATGTACGTCTTCAACAGCCACGTGTTGAACGGAACCGCGGTCGCCGCGTAGTAGCACGACAGCGCGAACGTGTTCGCGTCGAGACCGACTTTGACGAACAACGCGTACAGGGCGATGAGGCTCGCGATGCCGATGCCGCCGCCGACCTGCGTGAACAGCACGTAGCCGTACAGCAGTTTCGAGCGGCCGATGAACTGCCGACGCGAGAGCGCGTACGCCCCGGGGACGATCATACACATCGAGAGGATGACCGTCGGCACGGCGACGACGACGCTGTTCCAGAAATACTTCTGGAACTGACTCGGGTACTCGACGCCGTGTGCGCTGGCGTCGAGCAGGACGAGCTTCGGCGTCTTGAGGAACACATCGTAGCCGATACCGGGAATCGTGAGCGACACCCGGTAGCCTGGGAGAATGAGGTCACCCAGCACCCAGACGAACGTCTGGAGCGTCGGGGCCTCCGGCAGGAGTTTGATGCCGGTCGTCGCGAAGAACGACCCGGTCCCGCCCGAAATCGCGAGCTTGAACACCCAGTAGATGGGGAACAAGAGGAGCGAGACCGTGACGAGCGCGGCCAGCGTCGAGACAAGCGTGCGCGCGACGAGCGCCGGGTTCACGTCGCCGGAGCGGATGCCCGCAATCGTGTAGCGAACCTCTTCGTACGCGCGCAGCGGCGAAGTCGCGACCAGTTTCACGTCGTTGCCGAGGCTCCGCGCGATGGTGCCAACGAGGCTCATGCGTCACCCACCCCGTCGGCGAGTTTGCCCTTCTTCACGTTGAGCCACATGAACGCGCCGATGAACAGCAGCGTCAGCACCATGATGGACGCGGCGCGGCCGTAGCGTGGCGTCGAGTTGAACGCCTCGGTGTAGCCGTAGTGGATGAGCAGCGAGTTCGTCCCACTCGGCCCGCCGTCGTTGAAGATGAACGGAATGAGGAACTGCTGGAACGACGCCGCCGCCGTCAGAATCCCGCCGAACATCACCGGGCGTTTGATGGCCGGCAACGTGACGTGCCAGAACCGGTGGAAGTAGCCTGCGCCGTCGACCTTCGCGGCGTCGTGCAGCGCGTCGGGCACGTCCTGGAGTGCGCTCACGGTGATGATGACGATGAAGGGGTACGCCAGCCAGACTTCGGTCACGTTGTAGGTGAGGAAGGCCAGCCAGCGCTCGGTCATCCAGTTCGCCTTGTCCAGGCCAAACTGGATGAGGACCTTGTTCGCCAGACTGTACCGAGCGTTGTTGAATATCTTCGACCAGACGGTGATTGAGAACACCGCCGGCAGCCCCATCGGGAGGATGACGAGCGCGCGCATGAACCGCTGGCCGCGGACGCGTTCGCCGGTCAGAATCATCGCGACGGCGATGCCGAACAGAAGCTTCAGCACGACGCTCGTCGCGACGAACAGCCACGTGATTCCCAGCGAGTTCCAAAAGCTCGGGTCCGACAGTATCGTGATGTAGTTCTCCAGTCCGATGAACTGCTCACTCCCCGTGTGAATACTCGTCGCTGGGGCGTTGGTCGCCCGCATGAACGAGAGGTACACGAGGTAGATGACCGGGTAGAACATGAACGCCGAGAACAGGAACAGTCCCGGCAGGACGAGGAACAGCCCGCCGTTCTCACGGACCCACGGGTGCCACTCGTACTCGCGTGCTCGCTGGGCGATTCGATTTCTCGTGGACATCGCCTATCCCCAGTTCTCGCGCACCTTCGCGGCGGCTTCCTTGAGTGCCTTCTCCGGTGAGGCCTGGCCGTTGTACACCTTCAGGATGGCATCGTCGGTCGGGCCCCACACGTCCTGCATGTTCGGGTGGGTCGGCATCGGGATACCCTGGTCGACCGCTTCGGTGTAGCCCTGCACGTTCGCGGGCAAGTCGTCGCTCGACGCGAGTTCCTTGTGGACCGGGATGTAGGAGTGCTCCTCGACGAGCGTGTTGAGGACGTCTTTGTCCGTCGCGTACCACTCGGCGAACTCGCGGGACGCGGTCGCGTTCGCCTCCTTGCCCTTGCCCATCTTCTTCGAGAAGAACAGGAGTTTGACACCGGTGTACGGCGACGGTTCACCGCCATCCGGCGTGGGGAGCGGCGCGACGCCGACGTCGACGCCGGCTTCTTTCGCCCCACCGAGGAACCACGGGCCGTTGATGGCGAACGGCGCTCGACCCTGCTTGAACGGCTCGGCCTGTGCGCCGTACTTCGGCGAGTCGGGCATGTAGGGTGCGAGCTGTTCCTTCACGAATTTCAGGCCCTCGATGGTCTCCTGTTTCTCCAGCCCGACCTCGTCATTCTCTGCGTCGTAGTAGTAGCCGCCGAAGGCGTGGACGAACCCACTCATGAAGTAGGAGTTCACGGGGTAGCTGAGCCCGTACATTCCGTCTTTCGGGGCGTGGTGTTCGTCCATGATGGACTGCATCTCGCTCACCGTCTCCGGCGGCGAGTCGACCAGTTCCTTGTTGTAGACGAGGCCGACGGTCTCCGCCGCGTACGGGAGGCCGACGGTCGCACCGTCGAACTGCGAGGCCTTCGCGGCGACCTCGGTGAAGTACTCAGAGAGGTCGAGGCGCAGCGAGTCGCTCTGGTCGACGAGCCAGCCGTTGCTGTAGTACTTGCCAGCCCAGTCGTGGGCGTGGTCGAACGAGTGCGGGCCCTTCCCTGCGGGGATGGCCGTCTCGGTCTTGGTGCTGAGTTCGGCGACTTCGGACAGGTTGACTTGCTGGTCGTAGTCGCTGTTGAACTGCTTCACCTGGTCCTGGAAGATGCGCTTTTCGGCCTGCTTGCGTGCGTGCCACATCGACGCCGTCCCGCCCGAGTTCTCGGGTTCGATGACTTGCAGTCCCTCCTCGCCGTCGGACGTGGTACCCGTGCCGTCGCCGCCACCGTTCCCGTCGGAACCGTCGCTGTCGTCGGCCGCGCTCGTCGAATCGTCTGTCTCCGAAACGCCCAGACAGCCGGCTGCGCCTCCGAGGACGCCCATCGCTGCCACCTTCTTCAGCATCTCTCTCCGGTTCGTGCTCATGGCTGAATCTATGATGAACTATGTGTTCATACATTTAGTTCTTTGGGTGTTAACGTCTCGCAATAGAGGCGTATAGTGTCGACTCACGGTGAGAGACCCCCGAAAACCGCAGTTATTCGCCGCCGGGGATGGGCCTACTCGACGACCGAGACGGTCCCCTGTCGCACGGCCAGCGACCGGGTCGAACCTGCCTCGTCGCCCACATCGACAGCAGCAGCATCAACATCGTCTTCACCGACAGCCACGACGGTCACCGAGTTCCGCCCCGGTTCCAGTTCCAAGGTCGCCGAGAACTCATCGTCGTCGATGGCAGCCTCGACGGTCCGTCCGCGTGACCGGACGAGGACCCGATTCACACTCGTGGCTCCTCGAATCGTCACCTCGCTCTCGTCGACGACCGACTCCGGCCACGAGACGTCGATTGCTGGCGCAGCAGGCAGGTCGCTCCCGACGTACCGTTCAGCCACTGGCCGCGGCGTCTCGACCGGTTCGCCCACGTCGAGCGATTGTGACAGTCGGACGTACTGCGCCATGCTCCACGCGAGCGGGGTCGCACTGCCGATGCCCTCGCCGAACTCCCAGCCGAACTCGCTCGGCTCTTCGCGGTCCCACACCTGCTCGGGAATCATCCGGCCCGTGTTGGCGAAGCGTCGCATCGTTCGGAGGAGGTTCGCTGGCGCGAAATCACCCGACTCGGTCCCGGCGAGCAGTTCGTACTCGCCACGCTCGCCCGTGAAGATGGGCCAGAGGCGGCCCTTGCCCGCCTCCGAAATCGACCACGGTGCACCCGCACCGACGCTCCCGTCTGGGCCCTGTTCGCCGTAGCCGTCGCCGTTGTACCGGTACCACGCCGGGCCGTTCGGGGTGTCCACCCGAATCGTGTCGTCGACGACTGCGAGTGAATTGCGAACCGTCGGGTCGTCCCACGGGAGCACGCCGAGGCGGACGAGTTCGAGGAAGCCCGCGTCGACGACCGCGCGTTCGTCCAGCGTTGGGCCGCCGTTGGCCAGCGAGCGCGGTGCGCCGTCGTCCGGGTCGGTGTCGTCGTTGACGCGGACGTAGTAGGGCACCTGCTCGTGGCCGTCTGCCCCGGTCGTCGTTGCACACCACGAGCCGACCGACCGCCGCCAGTGGTCGGCGACGGCGCGGTAGACCAGTGCATCCGTCTCGTCACCTGCTTCCTCGGCCAGTTCCGCGGCACAGATCAGTCCCGCGATTTCTGCGGCGATGGTGCTCGGCGAGAAGCCGTCTTCTTCCTCCCAGCGTTCTTGCTCGGTCGCCGGTCCGGAGTGGACCACGTACTCGGCGAGTTCGCGCACGTCGCGGTAGTCGTAGTCGGCGTCGTCGAAGCCGTAGTCGTGTCGCGCCCGGAGTTGATACGCCATCACGAGCGGGAACGCGATTTCGTCGAGTTGCTCGCCGCTCCAGCGAGTCCGACCGTCGACGAACGTGTTCTGTGGGAGGAAGCCGTCGCCGTCGTGCTGGTACGCGAAGACGTACTCCAGCGCGTCGATGGCGCTCTCGCGGTCGCCCATCGCGTCGAAGGCGGTGAACACCTGATACAGGTCGCGCGCCCAGACGAAGTTGTAGCCGTAGTCTCCTGCGTCCTGGTTCTCGACGCCTTCGCCCCACGGGACAGATGGGCTGGCGATGCCCGCTCCGGAGTAGGTCTTGTCCTCGACGGCCTTGAGGACCATCGCAGCCGAGCGGTACTGGTCCGCGAGCGCGTCGTCGCCTGCGACCGAGTCGGGCACGTCGAGGCCGTCGAGGTAGTCGCGCCACGACGAGACGTAGTCGTGGCGAGTCTGCTCGAATTCGTCGGTTGCGGCCGCGGTGGCCGCCTCGATTGCAGCGTCGGTGTCGCCACCGGTAGCGAACCCGAGCGCGATGGTCTCCTCGGCACAGGTGACATCGAGTGCGACGGAACTGACGAGCGTGACGACACCGGTCTCGCTGTCGCTGCCACCCTCGTGCTCGCTGCCGAACTGTTCGACGGCAGCGTCGCTGCGCTCGAAAACGGCCGCGTCGGTGAACCCGACCTCACCGCCGGCACTGTTCGCGATGGCGAGCGAGACGACGTGCGGGTCGCCGTCCTCGTCGGTCATCAGGATGCCGTCTTCCCCGGTGTCGGTCGCGCTCAGCACGTGTCCGCCGTCCAGCGAGTGGACCTCGGCGAGCGTGTGCTCGGCCCGACCCGAGGGCGTCGGGTCGCAGACCAGCCAGACGTCGTAGATTTCCTCGGCGTCGAAGCTGAAGTCACAGACGATGGCGTCGCGTTCGGTGTCAGTGACGTATTCCAGTTCGAGTGTCCACGACGGCACGCTCTGGTCCGTCTCGCTGATGGCCTGTCGGAACGACAGGGCGTCGCTCTCGGTCGGTTCGGCCGTCCGCTCCAGCGTGTCCTCAGTTCCCTGTTCGATGTGCGTGTGCGCGACGTAGCCGTCGCGGTCGGTCACCACGAACCAGAGCGCGCTCGCGTTGAGCAGGTCGATTCGTGGGAAGCGCGGTTCGGTCAGCGCGCCCTCGGTGAGCGTGAACCACGTCTTCGACGGGTCGTCGGATGCGTGGTCCGCCGCGGTGCCGACGGCGTACTTCTCGCCGGTGGTCCACGTCGTCGCTACTGGGGATGTCACGGTCTGTTCCTCGTCCTCGCCGTCGTTAGGTTTCGTCTCGGTCATAGTCGAACTCGGGGGTGCGGACTCTGGGGCGACCGTCGTCACGTCGCAGGTGTGTCATCGAACCGTACAAGACACAGACAGAACCGGGGGCTCTAAAAAGACTACGAATTATTGCGTAACAGATTCACAATTTTGCGTAAGAACTATGTGGTGGTACACACTCACACAGTACAATGACTGGCCTGCGAATCGAGAAGTTACGGAAGGAGTTCGACGCCGGGTCCATCGTCGCCGTCGACGACGTGTCGCTCGACATCGACGACGGTGAGTTCGTCACCGTCGTCGGCCCGTCGGGTTGTGGCAAGACGACCACACTGCGAATGATCGCGGGACTGGAGACCGCGACCTCGGGACACATCTACATCGGCGACGAGGACGTGACCGACCAGAGCGCCCGCGGGCGCGACGTGGCGATGGTGTTCCAGAACTACGCGCTCTACCCGCACAAGACCGTCGCCCAGAACATGGCGTTCGGGCTGCGCATGAGCACCGACCTCTCGAAGGAGGAACGCCAAGAGAAGGTCGAGTGGGCAGCCGAGATGATGGACATCGAAGAGCTACTGGAGAAGAAACCCGGCGAACTCTCCGGCGGACAGAAACAGCGCGTCGCGCTCGGCCGTGCCATCGTCCGCGAACCGGCCGTCTTCCTGTTCGACGAGCCACTGTCGAACCTCGACGCGAAGCTCAGAACGACGATGCGCACCGAGATTCAGCGCCTCCAGAACGAACTCGACATCACGGCCGTCTACGTCACGCACGACCAGGAGGAGGCGATGACGATGGGCGACCGCCTCGTCATCCTGAACGATGGCCACCTCCAGCAGGTCGGCGCGCCCAAAGAGGTCTACGAGAACCCGACCAACGACTTCGTCGGCGGTTTCATCGGCTCGCCGAGTATGAACTTCGTCGACGTGCGCGCCGAGTCGACGGGGAACGGGCTCGCCCTCTACGGCGACGGCTTCGACTACCGCCTCTCGGGCGACGCGGCGGCCCGATTCGACGGACTCGGCGGCGAAGACCTCGTCCTCGGCGTCCGCCCGGAGGACGTGCAACCCGCACCGGAAGGCACGGACAACGCCGTCACGGCGACGGTCGAAGTCCTCGAACCGGTCGGCAGCGACAACTACCTCTACCTCGACGTGGCCGAGTCGTTCATCGCCCGCGTCGCCAGCGACTTCGAACCGGAACCGGGCGAGCAGGTGACGGTCCAGTTCGAGGCATCGAACGTGCACCTGTTCGACGCGGAGACCGGCGAAGCACTCGCCGACGACCGTGATGGGCGGCCGGTCGAGCAGGTCGCGTAAGCGCAATTGTCGCGAATACAGTCGACAGCACGTCGAAAACAGAGACAAGAACAGAGACCGGAACCGCGATTTTTCTGCCTCAGTCGTCTTCGTTCGCGACCGACACCGACCGAGTGGCAGCCGTCTGCTGATCCGCCGTTTTCTCGGCAACCATCGCCAGCCGAATCGCGTGCGGCCAGCCGAGCGGCGTCGCGCTGTCGGGCGTGCCGTCGTCGAACACTTGCTCGGGCAGGAAGTCGCCCGGGTAACAGAGGCTGCCACCGGGAAGGAGTTCTGCGAGCAGGTCGTCGGCCCAGTCTACGAACTCGCTCCCGTCTCGGCCCTGTTCGACCAGTAAGTCGGCGAACGCGCTCGCGGCATGTGCGCCCCACGCGGTCGATACGGTCCAGATTTTCGGGGCTGCTTGCTCTCGCTGTCGCCAGTCGTCGCCCTCGTAGCGAACTAACCCAGCGACCGAATCAGTCTCGCGATAGAGTCCGTCGAGTGTCGTCTCCATGTGGCTCGTGAGTCGGTCCAGTCGCTCCTCGTCGACGACGCCGACTTCGGCCGCTTCGGCGTGTGCCTCCGCGAGCGCGAAGGTGCTCGAATCGAGTCTGTCGTCCTGCTCGCCGTCATCGATGCGGAGCGCGAAAACGCCGCGGTCGGTCACCCGGAGGTCGTCGATGCCGTCGTACACGGTCCGTGTCTGGGCCGCGGCGTGCTCGGCGAGGTCGCCGACGGGGGCCTGCGCGACGCTGGCGTACGCCTGCAGGTAGGTCGCGGCTGTGTGCGTGAACCGACCCGCCATGTCCTCCCACGCGTTCTGGCAGCGACCGGGCAGTCCGTCGGCTTCGAGTGAGTCGTCGAGTGCGGCCACGGCATCGGTCAGCACTTCCTCGATGGCCTCGGGGTCGTCCGGGTCGCCCCGGCGCAGATAGGTCGCGAGGAACGCCACGACGCTGGCGGTCTGGTCGGCCTGATAGTCGACGCCTCCGCCTTCGACCATCGCGTTCGCCCACCCGGGTGCGAGCGACTGGTCGCAGGGCCAAACGCGGTGTGGCCACGAGCCGTCGTCGCACTGGGTCTCGCGGTAGAAGCGCGCGCTGGCGGCGAACTGCTCTTCGAGGCCGAGGTCGAGTGCGGCGTCAGCGTCGAGCAGGTAGCGCGAAATCTCACCGTCGTCTCGGAACCAGGTGTAGCCGTAGCCACCGGAGTGCTCGTAGAACGGGTCGAAGTCCGGCCCGGCGATGCGCGGGCCGTCGGGCGAGGCGAGCAGACGGAGGACGCGCCGGTCGGCGGCGATGGCGGTTTCGTGGGCGGAGTCGGTGTCGTCAGTGCCCATAGCTGTGGGGCCATTTCCGACCTGTGCGTTCGCGGTGACAGCCAGTGACGCCGCGTCGTGGTCGGCCGCGAGTGCTGCGACTTCGTCGACGGCCGCACCACGCTCGTCGCCGGTTTCGGCGAGCAGGGTCGAGACGGTCACCGCGCCGTCGTCGAACGGTGCGACGGCGACGAGGTCGCCACCGAGTTTGCCCGCCTCGTAGGAATCGTCCTCAACCGAGCGAGGGTGGTCGATTGGGTCGTCGCCGAGCAGTTCGCCGAGTCCCTCGGGCCGCTGACCGCGGACCGCATCGAAGCCGGTGTCGGCCGCGAGCAGGTTTCGCTCGCGCCGGTGGTACGCTTCGACGACGCCGCGGTCCTCGTAGACGAGTTGGCCAATCTGACTTTCAGTGCCTTCCGGGGCAAACGTGGCGAAGACGACGAGTTCGTCTATTTCCGAGGCTCGTTCGCCGTCGACTGCGACCTGTGTGACGTGCGCACGACCGATTGTCAGGTCGGTCTTCACGACGCGACAGCCCGCGCCCGCGAACGTCGTCTCGACGAGCGCGGTGTCGCCGTGGTACTGCTGGGAGACGGTGTCGAACTCGTCGAGCCAGTGGGTTTCGTCGTCGACCCGGAGCCCGAACCGAGACCGGACGAGACCATGCAGTCCCGACAGCGGCGCGGAGAAGTCGCGCAGTCGGCCGTCCGCGCCGACGTAGACGAGTCGCGCGTCGAGACCGGAGAACAGCCCGGAAGTCGTCCGACACTCGCCCGGGAAGACGGTTTGCCCGCCGTGGGTCCGTTTATAGTCGTTCAGCGCGGCACGCAATTGCATTGGTTCGTGGTGGCAGGCCGCAGCTATAAAACTTGTTGTAATAGTAGTTCACAGATTATAGTGTGGAGTCGAATCGCCCACCTGTTCGGCCCGACGACGCTCGAAAACCGTAAGTCGGGGTGGACCGTCGGTGCCGACAACGACCCTGCAACGATGGACGACACGACACTGATCGACCGGTTGGCACGCCTCGGCCTCTCCGAGAAGGAGATAGATACCTACCTCACCATCCTCGACCACGGCGAGGCGAAGGCGAGTACCATCGCACAGGACGCTGGCGTGTCGAAACGCTACGTCTACAGCGTGAGCGAGAAGTTGCAGGCACGCGGCTTCGTCGAGGTGAACGACCACGCCGTCCCGACGCTCATCCGGGCGAATCCCCCGGAAGAAGTCGTCGACCGACTCACGGCCGAGTTGAAGACGCTCGGCCCGGACCTCTCTGAGCGATGGAACCGCGTCACCGAGGACCGCCGGGAGTTCGAGGTCGTCAAAGCCCGGGCGACCGTGCTGAAGCGCATTCGGGAATTTCTCACGACCGCGACGGCGGAAGTCACACTCTCGATGCCCCGGAGCGTCCTCCCCGAGGTGGCCGACGAGTTGCGCGACACCGTCGAACGCGGCGTCCTCGTCTTCCTCATCCTGACGGGCGACACGGGCGAGGGCGAGCCCGAAATCGACGGCGACCGACCGGTCGCCAGCGTCGCCCGCGTGTGGGAAGAACGCGCCCCGGTGCTGTTCACGGTCGACACGGAACTCGGGCTGTTCGCTCCCTACGACCTGCTTGCCCGCGCCAACACGGGTGAGCAGGCGGTCACCATCGCGCAGGAACAACTCGTCCCGGTGCTCGTCGGCTCGTTCTTCGGAAACTACTGGCCGATGGCCGAGGAGGCTGCCGTGGTCGAGCCGACACCCCTGCCGAAGACGTTCGAAAGCTTCAGGCAGGCTGTCTTCGAAGCGACCCTCCACCGACAAGCTGGTGTCGAGGTCGAGGCGACGGTCGAGGCCCGGCCCGTGCCCACCGAGGGCGATTTCGAGACGCTCACCGGCCGCGTGGTCGGCGTCCGCCAGAACCTCATCGTCCCCGGCCAGAGCGACCTCGCGGTCGAGAACTCGCTCACGCTCGACATCGGTGACCGGACCATCAGCGTCGGTGGCCCCGGCGCGTTCGTCGAGGATTACGAAGCGCGCTCGGTCCGCCTCGAAGCCGTCGAAGACGGGAGCGACGCCGACGAGTAAGGCGAAACCGACGCTTCTTAACCCGGGCGGGACCGACTGCCAGCCATGACCGCAGTGAGTCGCGTCCGGTCCGAGGCGGTCGCCGCGTGGCACTCCTTCCTGCGACGGCGCGTCGCCGTGTTCTTCACGTTCTTCTTCCCCGTCCTGCTCGTGGGCATCTTCGGCGCGCTCGTGCAGACGAATCCAGCCGGCGGCGGCCTGTTCGCCGAGGACCCGGCGTACTACGTCCCGGCGTACCTCGCCGTCGTCGTCCTGCAGACACCACTGTCGCGCATGGGCGCGGAGGTCGCCCGACACCGCGAGGGTAGTCGCTTCGAGAAACTGGCGACGACCCCGCTCTCTCGCGCGGAGTGGCTCGCGGCGCACACACTCGTGAACACGGCCATCATCGGCATCGCGGGCGTCGTCCTGCTCGGCCTCACGGTCGCCCTGACCGGAGCCGACGTGACGTACTCACCGCTCATTCTCGCGTACGTCCTGCTCGGCGTCGCCACGTTCTGCGGCGTCGGGTCGATGCTCGGCGCGCTCTCTGATTCGCAAGACGGCGCAGTGACGGCCGCCAACGCGGTCGGCCTGCCGCTGTTGTTCCTCTCAGAGACGTTCGTCCCGCCGTCGATGCTCCCCGACTGGTTCCACCCCATCGTCGCGCTGTCGCCACTGACGTACTTCGCGCAGGGACTGCGACAGGTCATGTGGGCGGGGTCGGAGACGGGCACCGTCGTACTCGGCCTCGACGGTATCCAGTCGCTGGCGGTGCTCGGCGTGCTGGCAGTGCTGTTCTTCGGACTCGGCGCGAAAGTGATTCCGCAGACGGATTAGGCGGAAGAGCCGATTCAGAGGAAATCGGACAGCGTCTTCTCGGTCGCCTCGCGCTTTTCCACGTCGAACTCCGCCAGTCGGACGAACTCCAGTCCGTCGTCGCGGAGCGCACGCTTCACCCGGTCGCTGGTCGACGGCGCGACGAGCATCCCGCGAACTTCTGGGTTCGACTCGCGATACAGGTCGACATACCGTTTGAGTTGGTCGAAGTTGTTCAGCGTCGCCTGCCGACGCTTCACCTCGACGACGATGGGCGTCCCGTCGGTGTCGCGTGCGAAGAAGTCGATGAAGCCGTACTTCGTCTCGCGCTCGTGTTCGACGACTCTGACGCCGTCGCCGAGTGTCTCCTCGGGGTTGCGCTCGATGTACTCGTGCATCTCCGCCTCGGTCCCTCGCTCCTGATACTCGACGGGGTCGTCGGCGTCGAAGCGCGAAAGCTGGTAGATGTCGTGGAGGTAGACTCTGAGGTACTCGTTCGGGTTCGACCGGCGGGCGTACAGTAGTGGCGCGGTAGCCTCGCCGGAGTCGGCCTCGTCGTCGCCTTCTGCCTCGTCCTCGTCGAACTCGACCTTGATCGTCGCCCCGCCGGGCATCCAGTTCACGGGTTTGTGGCCCGAGGGCCGATGGACGAGCAGTGTCCCGTCGGGCTTGCAGACGACGAGGCGTTCGCCCGGCGCGAGATAGCCGCCGCTGCGGCCGTCGTACTCGACCTCGCACTCGGCCATGACCGACACCATCGCGCCGTCGCGCAGGCTCTCGCGCACGACGCGCTCGACGGTCGCCGCGTCGGGCGACTCGTACCGTTCGGTAGACATGGCTCTCGGGTTCTGGCCGATTCGAAAAAAGGTGTCCGATTCGTGGTCGCGAATTCGCTGCGTCGTCTATTCGAGGTCGAAACGGTCGAGCGTCATGACCTTGTGCCACGTCTCGGCGAAGTCCTGCACGAACTTCTCCTCGGCGTCGTCGCCGCCGTACACGTCTGCGATGGCGCGGAGTCGGGAGTTCGAGCCGAAGATGAGGTCCGCGCGAGTCCCTTCCCACACGACTTCGTCGGTGTCACGGTCGCGGGCTTCGAACCGGTTGTCCGTGCCCTCGACCGGCTCCCAGTCCGTGTCCATGCTGAGCAGGTTCACGAAGAAGTCGTTGGTCAGCGTCTCCGGTTCGTCGGTGAAGACGCCGAGGTCGGTGTCGTCGTAGTTCGCGTCAAGCACGCGCAGACCGCCGACCAGCACCGTCATCTCGGCCGCAGTCAGGTTCAGCAGTTCGGCCTTGTCGACCAGCATCTCTTCTGCGGTGTAGTCGACGTCGTCGCCGAGGTAGTTCCGGAAGCCGTCGGCGTCGGGCTTGAGCGCGTCGAACGAGTCCACGTCGGTCTGCTCCTGCGTGGCGTCCGTGCGACCCGGTTCGAACGGCACATCCACGTCGTAGCCAGCGTCTGCTGCTGCCTGCTCGACGGCCGCGTTGCCGCCCAGCACGATGAGGTCTGCCAGCGAGACCTGCGTCCCGTCGGAGCGAGAGCTGTTGAAGTCCTCCTGAATCCCTTCGAGGGTTTCGAGGACGGTCGCGAGCTGCTCCGGCTCGTTGACCTCCCAGTTCTTCTGGGGCTTGAGACGGATGCGCGCGCCGTTCGCGCCACCGCGCTTGTCGCTGCCGCGGAACGTCGAGGCCGACGCCCAGGCGGTCTTGACCAGTTCGGAGACGGAGAGGTCCGAATCGAGGATTTCCGCCTTGAGTTCGGCGGCTTCGTCGTCGCCGATGACGTCGTAGTCCGCGTCCGGGAGCGGGTCCTGCCACAGCATCTCCTCGTCCGGGACCTCCGGGCCGCGGAACCGAATCGGCGGGCCCATGTCGCGGTGGGTCAGTTTGTACCACGCCTTCGCGAACGCGTCCTGGAACGCCTTCGGGTCCTCCTGGAAGCGTTCGAGAATCTCACGGTACTCGGGGTCACGCTTCAGCGCGACGTCCGTCGTCAGCATCATCGGGGTGACCGAGTCCGGCGCGCCCTCGACGTCCGGCACGGTGTTCTCCAGTTCGTCGCCGACCGGATGCCACTGCCACGCACCGCCGGGGCCCTTCTCCGGTTCCCACTCGTAGTCGAGCAGGTTGGCGATGTAGCCCATGTCCCACCGCGTCGGGGCGTCGGTCCACGGCCCTTCGATGCCGCTGGTGATGGTGTCGGTACCTTTCCCAGTGCCGTGCTCGCTCTCCCAGCCGAGGCCCTGCTTCTCGATGGGTGCGGCTTCCGGCTCGGGGCCGAGGTTGTCGCCGGAAGCAGCACCGTGAACTTTCCCGAACGTGTGGCCGCCGGCGATGAGTGCGGCGGTCTCCTCGTCGTTCATGGCCATGCGGCTGAACGCTTCGCGGATGTTGGCCGCGGATCCTTCGGTGTCCGGTTCGCCGTCCGGGCCTTCGGGGTTCACGTAGATGAGGCCCATGACGGTCGCACCGAACGGCTGCTGGAGGTCGCCGTCGTCGTCGAAGCGGTCGGACGCTTCCATCTCGTCCTCGGGGCCCCAGTCGACGGCCTCGTCGGGTTCGTAGGCGTCCTCACGGCCGCCGGCGAAGCCGAACGTCTCGAAGCCCATCGATTCGAGGGCGACGTTCCCGGTCAGAATCAGCAGGTCGGCCCACGAGAGCTGCTGGCCGTACTTCTGCTTGACGGGCCAGAGCAGGCGTCGGGCCTTGTCGAGGTTCGCGTTGTCGGGCCAACTGTTGAGGGGCGCGAATCGCTGTGCACCGCCGCCCGCGCCGCCGCGGCCGTCCTTCGTGCGGTATGTCCCGGCGCTGTGCCACGCCATCCGGATCATCAGTGGTCCGTAGTGGCCGTAGTCTGCCGGCCACCACTCTTTCGAATCAGTCAGTACTGCCTCGATGTCCGACTTCACGGCGTCGAGGTCGAGTGACTCGAACGCCTCACCGTAGTCGAACTCCTCGCCCATCGGCCCGACGTCACGGGCGTTCTGGTCGAGAATCTGCAAGTTCAGCTGATTCGGCCACCAATCTTGGTTGGACCCTTTCATCAACGAGGGATTGTTGCTTTCGCCTATTAAGATTGCCTAACTCGGTGAGGAAGTCTTGTTCATTGCGGAATAAATATTGTCGATTGGCGAACTGAAGCAGTGTGGGTTCCGTCTTCGACTCCCCGATTTCTCGTCAGTCGACTCGAATCCGCGTCCCACCCTCGTCGCTCCCGTTCTCCGAGTTCGCGCGATCGGTGACGACGAGTCGTTCGGTCGTCTCACCGGCGCGACGGCGAACAGCCAACTCGACCGTATCACCGGGGCGAACCTCGGTCATGAGGTAGCGTACCAGTTCCTCGTGCGCGTGGAGTTCCTGCCCGTCGATACCGACGATGATGTCGCCGCCGACGGGGACTTCACGTCCTCGGACGACGGCCGCGTCGTGACAGCCGCCGAGCACGCCGCTCGCCGGACCCTCTCGCACGTCGACGACGAGGATACCGCGCGCCTCGTCGAGCCCATTCGCTTCGGCGACCGTCGGCGAAACGTCCATCGTCCGGACGTGGAGAGTCGCGTGGTCGGTGTGGCCGCGCGCGACGAGGTCGGGAACGACCCGGCGGACGAGTTTCGGCGAGATGGCGAAGCCGATGTTGTCGCCCTGTCGCGCGCGGTTGACGCCGACGACTTCGCCGTCGAGCGTGACCAGCGGTCCGCCGGAGTTGCCCGGATTGATGGGTGCGTCGGTCTGGACCGTGTCGGGGATAGTGAACCCCTCACCGGTCGGCATCGACCGGTTGACACCCGAGACGATGCCTGCGGAGATGGTCCCGTCGAGGCCCATCGGATTCCCCAATGCGGCCACGGGCACGCCCGGCTCTGGGTTCGACTCGGCGACCGGCAACGGCGTCACGTAGTCGGGTAGTCCAGCGACGCGGACGACGGCGAGGTCGGTCGCCGGGTCGGTCCCGACGACCGTTGCACTTCGCCACTCGCCGCCAGAGAACCGACATTCGACCGTCTCCGCGCGGGCCACCACGTGCTGGTTCGTGACGATGTGGCCGTCCTCGTCGTAGACGAACCCCGACCCCGACCCGTGGTAGTGGTGGTCGGTCGTCGGATAGATCGAGACGACTGCGGGGATAGTCGTGCGATACAGGGCTGTGTACGTGCGGTCTGGCTGCGTCATGTGGTGTGCGACACCTTCGCACTAACCTTGGGTAAGTGTGGTTCGTATATAGCCGACTCGCAACCCCTCAGTGGGTCGTTCAGACAGACGGACGTATTAGACGCGCTGAACAGTCCCCACAAAGACATATATCTCCAAACGACAAAATCGGGGTATATGCCCTCCCGTCGTACGTTTCTCGGTGCTGCTGGAACCGGCGTTCCGTTACTGCTTGCGGGCTGTCTGAACTCTCCCAAGCACGTCGAGGGGTACATTCAGTTCAAATCGATACACGGTGTCAACGAGGAACCGGGCCGACATGAAGGAGTCTCCATCATCGACGTCGACGCCAGCTACGCCCCGAACGAGGAGCCACCGGGCCTCGTCCACCTCGACGAGGAGTGGGCAGACCGCTTTCCCGACCCGAGAGCGCCGGTCGTCTCCGATGCACTGCACGACGCGTTCACCGAACGATTCGACTCGATACGGTACATCGTCGGCACCACCAGTCCGGGATGGGCCGAAGACGGCGAGTCCGTCGGGAGTTTCAACGTCGCGACGACGCGGGAGAACTTCAACCGAGTACAGGTCCACTCGAAGGTCACGGCCTCGTCGGATGGCACGTACCTCACCATCCACTCGGTCGACGGTCTGTGGGAGTTCGATGCGGACGGGCAATAGCGACGAACGGGGTTTCTTCGGGGGTCGGCTGGCCCACCAACAGTAATAGTCCGCCACCGAGAAGCCGCGACCATGACCGGTGTCTACGAGCACGCACTCGGCGACGCGGCCGACGACCTGCACCCGAAGGTCCGCGAACGCTACGGCATCGGCCCCGACGACGGGACCGCGTGCGTGGGCCGCGGTCGGATGCACATCAGTCGCGGCACGCACACGCTGCCGGTGCTGTACGCGATGACGACGCAGAATCTCCTCTTTCCCGAGGCGGGACGCGACGTACCCTTCACCGTGACGACGGTCGGCTACGAGAACGAGGCTGGGTACGAAGTGCTGACGACCGCGCGCGAGTTCGACTTCGGGCGCAAGCGACGACGGTTCGACTCGTTGACTGTCTGGGACCACGAGCACGAGCGCCTGCTCGACTTCCTCGGCACTGACGGACTCATCGCGTCTGAACTCCGCCCGCGGGTCGAATCGGGCACGCTCGTCGTCGAGGGCGGCCGTCAGTGGACACACGTCGGTGACCGCTACGTCCGCCTGCCCAGGCCACTCGCGGCCAGCGTCGAGGTGCGCGACCGGTACGACGAAGTTGACGAGCAGTTCCACGTGACCGCGACGGTCGAGAGCACGCTCACGGGCCACGTCATGAGCTATCGTGGGGCCTTCACGCAGGCGTTCGAGGAGATGGCGCGCGTGCCTGCCGACCTCCGGCCGTCGCGGGGCCTGTCGAACCTCCCGCCGGTATGAGCGGCGTCGAATCGCCCGCGGTCCGCAGTCGGTACGAGATTCGTGGCCTCGCAGTCACCGACCTGAGTACGATTCTCGGTGCAGTCGGCTGGCTCTTCGTCGTGTTCGTCCTCGCGAGCGATTTCGACATCGTCGACCGGGCACTGTCGCTCGCAGTTCTCGTGCTGGTCCCGCTGGGTATCGGGATGGCTGCCACACCTCGTTTTTCCGGGCTCGCCGGACGGCTTTGCACTGCTGCGATTCTCGCACAACCAGTCGCGGCAGTGTTGTTCGTCGGGTCGCTGTTCGAGTCGGTCGATGGCCAAACAGCGGCCGCCATCGCCGCGCCGTGGTTGCTCGTCACTGGACTGCTCGCGCTGACTGCACTCGTCCGAGCCCACACTCGGGTCAGTGACCACTGTGGACTGACGCCGCTCTCGGAGACGGTCATCGACGCCGGACTGGCGTATTCGGTCGTCGGCGCGAGTGCACTCTTGCTCTTTCATCTCGACGTTACGTTCTGGTTCAGCCGGACAATCATCCGGCTCACGGCGGTCCACTTCCACTACGCTGGGTTCGCACTCCCAGTGATAACCGGCCTCGTCGGCCGCGCCGTCGACGAGCAATCGCGGGTGTACGACGCGGCCGCGTCGGTCGTCCTCGTCGGACCGGGCATCATCGCGGTCGGTATCTCGTTTTCGCCGGTCGTCGAAGTCGTCGCCGTCTCGGTGTTCACGCTTGCGGTTGCGGTCCTCGCCGCGTTCGTGCTCGGTCGCGTCGTGCCGTCGCGGCCGCGAGCACAGGGAATCTTGCTCGGCCTGTCAGCGCTGGCGCTCCCGGTGTCGATGGCGCTGGCACTCGGCTACGCGGTTTCGGTGTTCACGAACACCGACCTCGGCCTGCGAATCCCGACGATGATTCGGGTTCACGGCTCGCTGAACGCCTTCGGGTTCGCACTGCTCGGGCTGGTGGGCTGGCGGGTCGCGGTGCCGGAACTCGAGTCTTGAGCCGCGCTCGGTCGCTGGTCAGGGTGTCGTCGCGTCGGTTCGGCGACCGAGGTGAATCCCCTCACTTCTTGTTGGTGCCGCAGTATCGTCGAAAACTACGCTCCTATTGACAAACCAGCAGCATCCTGTATCCACAAACTCAGTTCATCAATTGACTCATATTGGGAACCAGATGCTGGCAACCGGTCCTTCCGAAGTAGGATCGCTCCTAACTCGACGCTGCTTCCAGGCCTATACAGGGCAAACGAAGCCATATCAGGGTATTCCCAGTGGGTGAACTTCGCGTCCAGAGTGATTACTTGCGATACGTCTGGATGAGTGTCTTCCTTGACTCCGTATTGGGAAACAGAAACGAACAGCTTGAACTGTAGTTTCGCTACTGTCTCATCTTCAATCTTGAGTAAACTGGGAGTAGCGTACAGTATCTCTCCATCGTGTTTCCCTCCCTCTTCTTCCAGCACGAGTTCCACCAACTCAGTCTCGTAAATTTCAGAGTAGTGAATATCACCGAGAGTACCCGTGAAACGTACAGTTCTCAGATTCTCACCAGGCATTTGTTGAACCAACTTTTGATTCGGTAGCTTATCTTTTTTATTGGGCATCAGCCTCGCGACTGCTGTAAGGGTCTGTGAGCCACAAATCACTAGATATGCGGGCTTCGGTGGTCCCAAACAGTCACAAAGAGTCAGATAACGGCCCGAACACCGCGTCGAGGAACGACGACAGCACGTCGAAGAACGGCTTGACGACGTCCGAAATTCCCGCCACGTCGAAGATGACGAACAGGTAGTAGCTCGCGACGACGAGCATCACCACGCCTGTGACGCGGTTGATGGCCGAACTGTGCTGGGCCAGCCAGCGCGTCGCCCGCTGGCCTGCGGACTGTGAGACGAGTCCAAACGCGAGCAGGGGCGCACCCATGCCGACGCCGAAGGTGAGGAAGCCGACGAAGCCCTCGAACCCGCTGTCGAACAGGATGGGTACGCGGGCGAAGAACAGGGCAATCAGGCCCGGATTGCACGGCAGGACGATAGCCCCGAAGAAGAACCCGTAGAGGAGCGCCGAGAGTGCCGGGTGGCTGGTCTGCGGGGGCTCTTTGGTCGGCAGTCGGTGCGCGAGGTCGAGGTCGAAGATGAGGGCGACGCTCAGGACGGCGAGCACGACGAAGGCCAGCGGCGAGACGACTTCGACGACGGTCGTGAGCGACTCCCGCAGGAAGAACGAGAACACGAGGCCGACGAGGCCCATGAACGCGATGACGCCGAGGGTCACGAGTCCGGCGAGGACGCCCGCGGGCAGGCTTCGCTCCTCGTCCTGTGCTGAGAGGTAGGCCAGAAAGCCGGGGTACAGCGGCAAGGCACACGCCGCGGTCAGCGGCGTCCCGACTCCGAGCACGAACACCTCGACGTAGCGCTCTAGCATTCCTGCGTCTTCGTTCGGAGGAAGTCCGTGGACTTGTAGCCGTCTTTGAGTCGCGTTGCGGAGCCGTCGGGACAGCGAAGTAACATCGGGACGACCGGCGGCTGCGCCATCGACGTGCCGAACTCGTCGGTGAGCGACCGCGTGACCGGGCCGGGGGCGACCGCGTAGTACCAGTCGTAGCCGTGCGATTCGGCGTGCTTTCTGACCTTCTCGGCGTCCTCGTTCTGGTCGATGTCGACGGCGACGCTGACCACGTCGTCGCCGACCGCCTCGTGGAAGTTTATCAGTTCGTCCTGCTGGCGTTTGCAGTTCGAACACCAGACGGCGAACGTCTCGACGAGGACCGGTTTCTCGAACTGGTCGATGCTGAACGTTTCGTCGGTGAGGACGTTCGTGAGTTCGGCGGTGCGCCAGTCGTTGCCGGAGTTGCTGCCGCCGTCGCCGGAGTCGGTCTCTCCGCCGGCAGTACCGTCTGTCGTGCTGCCATCGGTCGTAGTGTCGTCGCCGCCGGTCGTTTCGCCGCCGCCCTCACCGAGACAACCTGCGAGCCCGACTGTGCCAACGCTAGCGCCGACGATGCGGAGGGCATCGCGTCGCGAGAGGGAGTTCATGGAACTTCTGAGGGCTTCTGTCGTATAAATCGCATCTGGGAAGTGCGTGGCAGACGCACGACCGATTCACGAGAGGGAACGGTGGAAACGGGACGGGAAGAATAGGCGGCCGTCAGACCGGTAGCGCGGCGTACATGAACTCGTAGTCGTAGATGTGATTCAGCATCACGTACGTGACGACGCCGAGGGTCAGCGAGAGTATCCACGACCCGGCGGCGATACGGCCGATTTTCTTGTGTGGCGTGTTGCGCAACTCGGCGGGCGTGTGCGTCAGACCGAGTACCAGCGCGTAGAGGACGACCGGCACGGAGACCACGGAGAGGATGATGTGGATGGCGAGCATCAACAGGTACGCGCCGTAAATGAGGTCCGGCGTACCGAGAATCCGTTTCTCTCCACCGCCACCGACCTTCACGAGGTAGAGCGCGAGGAAGACGAGGATGAGGCTGAACGACGTGAGCATCGCGGCGCGGTGCTTCGCGACTTCGCCCTTGCGAATCCAGTACCAGCCGAGTACGAGGCTGACCGTCGCCACGGTGTTCACGACGGCGATGGCGTGTGAGAGCAGGTTCACCGTCTCGTGACTGATATCGGGGTAGGGGAACAGCCCTGCAAACGTCCCCAACACGAGGACGTACCCCAGAACCGTCAGCAGAACCGTCGTCTCCGTGACGTTCTCGCGGACCGTCGCCCGAGCCTCGGCAGTACTCATTGGCGGGGGTTAGGACACGGTCGGTATGCCGTTTTCGCTTGTTCCCGGCGACCGATAATCCACCCACGTTGAACTAGCCCGTCTAAAATTGTACAAACCGGTGGCAGGGGACCGGACCTTCCGTTAGAGTAAAACCTGCCGCAAGGGAAACCCGAAGTATGAGCAGCGACCAAGAGCAGCGGTCGATTCGATGTCTCGTGGCCAAGGTCGGACTGGACGGCCACGACCGTGGCGCACACGTCATCGCGCGCGCTTTCCGTGACGCGGGGTTCGAAGTCATCTACTCGGGACTACACAAAGCGCCCGACGAGGTCGTACAGGCGGCCGTCCAAGAGGACGTCGACGTACTGGGAATCTCCATCCTCTCGGGTGCCCACAACACGCTCGTCCCGAAGATTATCGACGGCCTGAAAGAGTACGACGCCTTCGAGGACACCCTCATCCTCGTCGGCGGCGTCATCCCCGACGACGACCAGGCCCACCTCAAAGAACTCGGCGTCGCCGAGGTCTTCGGCCCGGGCACACCGATGCAGAAGACCGTCGACTTCGTCCGCGAGAACGCACCCGAACGATGAGCTCGCCGACGGACGAACTGCTGTCGGACGTCCTCGACGGGAAACACCGCGCTCTCGCGCGAGCGATCACCACCATCGAGAACCGACAAGCGGGCTATCGTGACCTCGTCTCCGCCCTGTACGAACACACGGGCGACGCCGAGGTCATCGGCATCACCGGCAGTCCCGGCGCTGGCAAGTCCACGCTCGTGGACAAGATGGCCGAATCCTACCGCGAGCAGGGCAAGACCGTCGGTGTCGTCGCTATCGACCCGTCCTCGCCGTTTACCGGCGGGTCCGTCCTCGGTGACCGCATCCGCATGGCGTCGAACGTCGGCGACATGGACGTGTTCTTCCGGTCGATGAGCGCGCGCGGTAACCTCGGCGGTCTCTCGACGGCGACCTCGGACGCCGTGAAGGCGATGGACGCCTTCGGCAAAGACGTCATCATCGTTGAGACGGTCGGTGCCGGCCAGAACGAGATAGACATCGTCCGCGCGGCCGACACCGTCTGCGTCCTCGTCCCACCCGGGGCGGGCGACAACGTCCAGATGCTCAAAGCGGGCATCCTCGAAATCGCGGACGTCTTCGTCGTCAACAAGGCCGACATGGACGGCGCGGACCGCACGGTCCAGGAACTGCTGGAGATGGTCCAGATGGGGTCCGGCGCGATGAAGATCGACGCCGGTCACCACGGCTTCGACGACGCCGAAGTGGACCTGGACATGCCCGGCAGTGGCGACGAGACCGACTTCGAACCGTGGAAACCGCCCGTGCTGGAGACCATCGCCATCGACGGTGAGGGCGTCGAGGAACTCCTCGACACGCTCGCCGAACACCACGAGTACATGGCCGAATCCGGCCAACTCGAACGAAAGCGCCGCCAGCGCATCGCAGAAGAGATTCGGACGCTGCTTCGTGACGACGCCGCCGGACTGGTCCGTCGCGAACTCGACGAACACGGAGGCATCGACTCCTACGTCGACCGCGTGATGGCGAACGAGACCGACCCGTACTCGATAGCCGACGAAGTGATTCAGCCGCTCGCGGACTGTCTGGACGAGAACTAATCGGCAGTCACGGCACTCCCGCCTGGGTCGTACACCGTATTCTCGACGAGCGTCTTCACGCCACGTCGAAACCGCTCCGACGCCGCGTTCTCCGAGATACCGAGATAGTCGGCGAGTTCGGCCAACGAGCAACGACGCGGAACCGCGAGGTAGCCGAGTTCTGCGGCCGCGACGAGGACGTCGCATTGCCCCGATGTCAGGCCATATCCCGGTTCCTCCGCACCGTCTTGCTCTTCGTAGATTCGATGTAATGTGAATCCGAACCCGTTGTCGCGGCACACGTCGTAGAACCGGTCGAACGACCCCGCAGTGGGAAACGAGATTCGAAAGTCCCACCCCTCGTGCGTCGCACTGAGGTCCCGGATGACGCCACCTTCTTCGACGACGGTCGGATAGACACTCTTTCGCAGTCCTTCTCCCTGTAGTTCCAACTGGTACAGCCGTCGCTCGCCGAAGCGAACGACGCGTGACGGGCTGGCGACGGTTTCGTCCAGGTCGAGGGCTGCCTCGAACGCTTCGAAGTCCCCACCGTTCGCCCACAAGAGAAGGATGCTCCGGCCGTCGGTCGTCGTGTCTGAACGCTCCCACTGCAGTTCCATCTCGGGTACTTCTCGGAGGGCGGTACGAAGTATCGGATGGTCCAATCGAAATTCGACGAGTAGCATCCCCTGTACCACATTCGTCGGCGATTCAGTGAAATAAGGACGTTACTTGTAATGCAGCGGTACTTAAATGCCGGGAGCTATCCCGCCCCACGTTTAACCAGTTACGTGAGGTAGAATATGATACCCAGCCGCCGAGTACCCGAGCAGTCGATACGGCCGCTCGCCGACGTGGTTGGGGTTCGAGGTCGACTCCAGCGGCGGTTGCACACATCGTCGGCCACGGTGACAATACCCCCCAGTCACTGGCCGACAAACGTGACCCATGCCTGTGCGAAAGATCGCTGGCTGTACGTCCATTACGAGTCGGCTGCAGGGCCACTCGGCCCATTTTTGAACAGTCCCGAACTTATGGGTCGAATAGTCGTGTCTGTCACCCACTGACACCACCTGTCGGCAAGATTAAGTTACAGCCGAGCGAAGGTCTGGTATGAAGTTCAAACGGGCGTTAGCCACAGCAGGCGTAGCGGTCGGCGCAGTCGCCGCGGCGAACACAGTGCTCTCCCGCCGGAGCGAACCGCTCGAAGCACCGCTGCCGGGCGAGCAGCGCACGTACCGCTGGCGCGGGATGGACGTCTCGTACACCGAGGCCGGCGACCCGGACGCCCCCGACCTCCTCTTTCTCCACGGGGTGAACGCGGCCGGGTCCAGCCACGAGTGGCGTGAAATCTTCGAGCCGCTGTCGAAGGCGTACCACGTCATCGCCCCCGACCTGCCGGGCTTCGGCTGCTCCGACCGGCCGCCACTGGTCTACACCGCCGAGTTGTACGACGACTTCGTCACCGACTTCGTCACCGACGTGTCCGACGACCCGACGGTCATCGCGTCGTCGCTCTCGTCGGCGTACGCGACGCGGGCCGCGCAGCGGACCGAGATGGAACGGCTCATCCTCGTCTGTCCGACGACGACGACTTTCCCGGGCGGCCGCAAGTCGCTCCGGCGGACCCTGCTCCGCTCGCCGCTGGTCGGTGAGGCGCTGTTCAACGCCGTCGTCTCGAACCCGTCGCTGGAACACTTCAGCGCCGACCACGGCTACTACGACGAGACTGGCTTCACGAAGAACAAGCAGTCGTACCAGTGGCAGACCGCCCACCAGCCCGGTGCCCGGTTCGCCCCGGCGTCGTTCGTCTCGGGCTACCTCGACTCCGACCTCGACCTGCCGACCGCACTGGACGAACTCGACGTGCCCGTGACGCTCGTTTGGGGCCGCGAGGCAGACACGACGCCGCTGGCCGAAGGCCGCCAACTGGCGGACGCGACCGGCGCGAAACTCGTCGTCATCGACTACGCGATGCTCCTCCCGCACGACGAGCACCCCGACAAGTTCGTCGAGGCCATCGACGAAGACCTGCCCGAAATCTCGGCGGAGACGTTCCAAGAGGAGCGCAGGCAGAGCCTCGAACGCCGCAGAGCGCGCGACACTGATGAATCTGACCGCGACGATGTCGGCGTCACCGTCGAGAGCGAACGCGACTCCGCGGCAGGGGACGAAGACGACGATGGCAGTACGGACGAACCGGTCGAAATCGACGTCGAAGAGACCGGCGCTGGCGAAGCGGAGAACTGAGGAGAGCCGCGAGACCGCGGACCGCTTTTTCTTTTAGTCTGCGCGGAAGACGACGACGCGGTCGCCGGTCGTCTTCGTGGTTTCGACACCGAGTTCGACGGACATGCCGACCTCTACCGCACTGGTCTCGACGCCCGTGACCATGCCGGTCACGCGGACAGAGCCGAAGCGAGCGATGGCCGTGGCGAACGGCGCGTCTTCCGCGAAGTTCGGCGTCGGCACGTGGACGATGGTGAACGTCTCTATCTCACCCTCGGTCGTGAGCGGTTTCTGTGCGATATCGGTCGACCCCGTGGCGGGGTCGACGCGACGCGGTGGCAGCCAGCCGTCGCCCTCGGGGCCTTCGAGACAGTACGGTTCGCCGTCCTCGATGGCGTCTAGCCAGTCGTCGTAGCCCGCGTTGACGGTTTCGTGGTCGCTCATGATTGGACCTCCAAGACGTGAACGACTGCACTCGCGACGGTGCCACCTGCGTTGTGGGTGACGCCAGTGGTCGCGTCCTTCGCGTACTCGCTGTTCGGGTGGTCGCCGCGGAGGATGCTGGTCAGTTCGGCGATTTGTGACGCACCGGTCGCGCCGACCGGGTGGCCCTTCGCCTTCAGGCCGCCGGAGAGGTTGACCGGCAGTTCGCCGTCACGAGTGGTCTTGCCCTCGCGTGCGGCGGAGATGCCGGCACCGACCTCGAACAGGCCGAGCGACTCCATCGCGAGTACCTCTGCGATGGTGAAGCAGTCGTGGACTTCGGCGATGTCCACGTCCTCGGCCGAGATGCCCGCGTCTGCGTAGGCTTCTTCGGCCGCCTTGTCGGCGGCGGGCGAGCGCGCGAGGAACTCGCGGTCGTGCAGTGCCATCAGGTCGCCGCCCTGTCCCGTGCCCGTGATGGACACCGGAGCGTCGACGCCGTGTTCCTCGGCGAACTCGTCGGAGACCAGCACGAGCGCGCTGGCACCGTCCGAGATGGGACACGAGTCGTAGAGGCCGAGCGGTTCGGCGACCATCGGCGCTTCCAACACGTCTTCAGGCGTGATTTCTCGCTGGTACTGTGCCTTCTCGTTGTTCAGTGCGTTCTCGTGGTTCTTCACCGCGATAGCGGCGAGGTCCTCGCGCGAGCCACCGTAGTCCGAGAAGTAGGCGTTCGCCATGAGCGCGTACGCGCCGGGGAACGTCATCCCGGCTTTGACCTCCCAGAGGTCGTCCGCGGCGATAGCCAGCGCCTCGGTCGCCCCGGCCGTCCCGAGGTTCGTCATGCGCTCGGCACCGCCGACGAGGATGACGTCCTTCTCACCGTTTCGGACGTTCTTCACGGCTTCGCGCACCGCGACGCCGGAGGAGGCACACGCCGCCTCGTATCGGGTCGCCGGTGCGTCGACGCCGCACGCTTCGGCCATCAACGGTCCCTGATGGCCCTGGTGTTCCGCGAGTTCGCCCATGAAGTTCCCGTAGAACAGGGCCTCCACGTCGGCTTGGTCGACACTCGCGTCTTCGAGTGCTTCGAGTCCAGCCTCGGCGAACAGGTCCCGCCCTGTCCGTTCCGGAGACGCGCCGAACTTTGTCAGTCCGACGCCTGCGATTCGTACCTCGGTCATCGTTCCAACGTAGTCGATGCGGCGTTTAATAGGTCGTGGTTAACGCCGCAGAGTCGGGCATTCGTTCGGTTCTCAGAGGAGTACCGTGGCGGCGCACCACTGTTGCAAGTGAACATCGCACGACTGCACGGAGACAGAGCCCTTCACTGGGGAGAGTCGAGACGCTCGTACCCGCTTCGTGACCTGTTTATACTTCCACGCCCAACCGCCGCGCATGGACTCGGAGACGACCGACCAGACGTCGCGCAAACCGAAAGCGAGCGTCTGGCCGATGCTCATCGCGGTCGGTCTCGCCATCTCGGAGGTCGGCGTGGTGTTCGCCATCCTCCCCGTGTCGGTGTTCGGCCTGCTCATGTTCTGTGGCAGCCTCGCCGGCATCGTGAGTGAATCCGGCTACGTCGACGAACCGTGGCTCACCATGGCCGGGTTCGGCGTGGTCCTCCTCGTCGCCGGGGCCGGGCTGTTCCTCGCCTACGGCGGAACCATCGGTGGCGACGGTATCATCAGCGTGACGGCAGGGACCTTCGCAGGAGGTATCGCCTACCGCGGCGTCGCCATCGCCGTCGCGGGGCTGGTAACCGCAATCGCCTCGGTCTACGGGCTCTTCTACGTGGAATCGCGTCCGGAGTCGACGCACTGAGTCGGCCGGAACCAACAACCTATTTGGTCGGCGACGCCAACTCCCGAGCAAGAATGGAACAACGGAAGGTATTCGACAAGGACACCATCCTCGACCTGACGGTGAACATCATCCCGCTCGGCATCATGCTGTTCTTCCTCGTGCTGTTCGTGCCGAGTATCTACGGCCCGTGGCCGTGGGAGTCGACGTACTCGCTGCTGCAGGTGGCACTCATCGTCGTGCCGTTCATCGGCCTCGCAGTGCTGACGTACTTCTCGGCGCTGGCCATCGAGGGCGACGCGGTCGAGAGCGAACAGGCGGGCCACGCGGGCCACGAACACGAGTCGCACGGCGACGAAAGCGAGGAGTCTGCCAGCCACACCGACGAGGACAGTGAGTCTGGCGACGGCGGGCAGGTCGCGCAGGCCGAATAATTCTCTCCCTCTCTCGACGTGACACCATCGTTCCGGTAGCGAACGCGGCACTCTAAGACCGTGTGTCTCCACCGCGAAGCCGGTAACACGTTCCATTTTCGACATCCATCTCACCGTCACACACCGCGGCGGATACGAATCTTTCTTTAGGAAGCAATCCCGAGCAATCCACATGGACTTGAGCGGACAGATAGCGCTGACTGGCCTCATGGCGCTCTTCCTCTTCGGCGTGTTCCTCTTCGTCACACGTCTCGAGGATTGGCGTACGTACACCCCGCTGGCGGGCGGTGGGTCGGGCATCGTCAGTCGCGATACCGGGTACGGACATGCAGAGAAACCCGGCGGTCTCATTCGGTGGTTCACGACCGTCGACCACAAAGACATCGGCATCCTCTACGGCATCTACGGCGTCATCTCCTTCGCGTGGGGTGGCCTCGCCGTCATCATCATGCGGGCGGAACTCGCGACCGCGGCCGTCGACGTGACGAGCGCGATGGCGGGCGCAATGGGAGTGGCTGGCGGGCAACAGCTGTACAACGCGCTCCTCACGAGCCACGGCATCACGATGCTGTTCCTCTTCGGGACGCCCATCCTCGCGGCGTTCTCGAACTACCTCATCCCGCTCGTCATCGGTGCTGACGACATGGCGTTCCCGCGCATCAACGCCATCGCGTTCTGGTTGCTGCCGCCGGGCGCGCTCCTCATCTGGGGCGGCTTCTTCCTCGCGCCGTTCATGGACGGTATCGCACCGTCGATGGTGTCGTGGACGATGTACCCGCCGCAGTCGACCGCACAGACGGCGTCTGGTGGAGTCGCGGGAAGTATCGCTGCGCTCAACGCCGGGACTGACCTGATGCTGCTCGGTCTGCACCTCACGGGTGTCTCGGCGACGATGGGTGCCATCAACTTCATCGCGACCATCTTCTCCGAGCGCGGCCCCGACGTCGGCTGGGACAAGCTCGACATCTTCTCGTGGACTATCCTGACGCAGTCCGCGCTCATCCTGTTCTCGTTCCCGCTGCTCGGGAGCGCGATCGTCATGCTGCTCATGGACCGGAACCTCGGGACGACGTTCTTCACCGAGGCTGGTGGTGGGACGATATTGTACCAGCACCTGTTCTGGTTCTTCGGCCACCCCGAAGTGTACATCCTCGTACTGCCCCCGATGGGCATCATCAGCTACGTCCTGCCGCGATTCGCGGGCCGCAAGCTGTTCGGCTTTAAGTTCGTCGTCTACTCGACGCTGGCCATCGGTGTCCTTTCCTTCGGTGTCTGGGCGCACCACATGTTCGCCTCCGGCATCGACCCGCGCATCCGTGCGTCCTTCATGGCCGTCTCACTCGCCATCGCGATACCCTCGGCGGTGAAGACGTTCAACTGGATCACGACGATGTGGAACGGGAAAGTTCGCCTGACGACGCCGATGCTGTTCTGTATCGGCTTCATCTCGAACTTCATCATCGGCGGTGTCACCGGCGTCTTCCTCGCCGCGGTCCCCGTTGACTTCCTGCTCCACGACACCTACTACGTCGTCGGTCACTTCCACTACATCGTCATGGGTGCCATCGGCTTCGCCGTCTTCGCGGGCATCTACTACTGGTTCCCGCTCGTCACCGGGCGGATGTACCAGGTGACGCTGGCGAAGTTCCACTTCTGGTCGACGATGGTGGGGACGAACCTCACCTTCTTCGCGATGATTCTGATGGGCTACGGCGGGATGCCTCGTCGGTACGCCGGCTACAGCGGTATCACGGTCGGCCCCATCGACCTCATCACGCTGATGCACGTGCTGGCGACCGTCGGCGCGTTCATCCTGTTGGTCAGCCAGCTTATCTGGCTCATCAACATGATCCAGTCGTACTACGAGGGTCCGCGCGTCGGTCCCGACCCGTGGAACTTAGACGCGGACGGCCTCCCGTCGCGTGAGTGGACGTGGTTCGACAACAAGCTCGAAACCGCTCTCACCGACGGCGGTGAAGAAGAACAGGAAGTCGCCACGGACGGCGGCCGCGACCAGGACGAATAGACCGCTTTCTTTTTCGTTCTCCTCCCGCTCGAAGCGGCGGCGCTCGGCCACGCAGGCTCAACGGATTTGTCTCTCGCCCGAGAACGAGTGAACGTGTCCGAACCCGACGAACCCACGGCATCGCACGTCCCCGACACACCAGCAGGGTATCAGCCACCGCAGAAGTTCGAGTATCCGCTTTGGGTCGTCGTCGGGACCGTCGTCGTGCTGCTCTGGCTCTCCGCGCTCGTGTACGGGACAGTTCTCTGGGTCGTGCAGGGGCCGTCCATCCTCGACGGCGTCGTCGACACGGGTGGGTCTGACGACGCCGTCGTGTTCACGGTCGATATGGCACAGGTCGTCGTGCCCCTCGTCGTCGGTATCGGTGCGACGACAGTACTCCACGAACTGTGTCACGGACTGGTGTATCGGCGACTCGGCTACGAGGTGAGCTACGGCGTCGCGCTCCACATGGGTGCAGTGTACGCTGCGGCCTTCCACCAGTATCAGACCCGGGAAGACGCACTCAAAGTCCTCGTTGCCCCGCTCGTCTGTCTCACCGCACTGTCGATTCCACTCCTGTTCGTCCAGATTCCACTGGTCGCACTCACCGGGTTCGCAGTCCTCGTGGTCAATACGGCAGGTGCTGCCGGAGACGTGTTCGCGATGTGGGCGGTGAATCGATTGCCGGCGAAGTCGTTGCTCTACGACTGCGACGCTAGCCACATGTACGTGTTCGAACCCGAAGTGGGTGCGAGCGTCAGCTCAGAACGAGGACGAAGCCGGTGATGAACATGAGGGTGACGATGCTCCCGAGGACCAGCCCGATGAGTTCCTTCTGGCTCATACAGAGCGCTACGAAACGGAGAAGGAAAGGCTAATCGTTGCGAGGACCAAGGGTCGGACGTGAGCCAACGCTTCTCCGACCGCCTCGAAGGCGAACGCGTCGTCGGCGTCATCTACGCCGGCGTCGTCGTACTCGCGGGCGTCTTCGGCGCGGCGGTCGGCGTGTTACTCGGCGGTGAGCAGGCGCCGAACGCCAACTTCGCAGGCATCGAGTTCGCCATCTCGCCTCTCAGTATGGCCGTGTACGGGATGGTGATGGTCGGTATGACCCTCGGAATCCTCCTGTTGCTCGTCAGATTCGTCTCCCGGTACGACGACGCCGCACTCGACGACTAAGGTCGACTCTATATCGGTCCCGTTCACTTCGTACCAGCACGTTCGAGACAGTACACCGATGTATCAAAATTTGTAAGCTTTTTGCGTTCGGCACGTGTAGCCCCCGTATGGCACTCTCAGAGTACGTCGGACGTGCAACGCCGGCCGGAAACCAGAAAATAATCCACGTCGCGCCACACAGCCACTGGCGACCGGGGAAAGAGCGAACGGAACCGTGTGCCCACTGTGGCGAGAACATCGTCCTCAGCAAGCGCCACGTCCTCGTCGAGGTCGAAGACTCGGAGACCGGTGAGACGCAGCGACAGTACGTGAAGAACGAGACGTGTTTGAGCGAGTGGTTTGGGGAATAGGGCGGTTCTGAGCATAGCGAAGAACCGCCAGTCGCGAACGGCGAATGGAGTGAGCCGTGAGCAGGGCGGCTCTGAGCGCAGCGAAGAGTCGCCGAGAGCGAGCGACGCAGTCGCGAGTAGTAGCGGGGTTCCGAACGCAGAGAGGAACCACGAACATGACGACGTTACCGAACAGAACGACGCTCGAAAAATCGGAGCGACCGACAGCGACTCCTTACTCCTCGCGGACTTTCTTGGCGATTTCGTCGACGATTTCCGGGTTCCGGAGCGTCGACGTGTCGCCGAGTGCTTCGTCGTTGGCGATGTCTTCGAGGAGTCGGCGCATAATCTTGCCCGAGCGCGTCTTCGGCAGTTCGGGCGTGAAGATTACCTGTTCGGGCTTGGCGATTGGACCGATGGCGTCGTCGACGCCCTGTATGATTTTCTGGCGGAGGTCGTCGTCGCCCTCGTAGCCGTCTTCGGTGATGACGTAGGCGTAGACCGCCTCGCCTTTGACCTCGTGGTCGCCGCCGACGACGGCGGCCTCGGCGACGCCGGAGACACCGACGATGGCGGATTCTATCTCCATCGTTCCCAGTCGGTGACCGGAGACGTTGATGACATCGTCGACGCGGCCGAGGACGGTGATGTAGCCGTCGTCGTCGATCTTCGCGCCGTCTTCGGGGAAGTACACCCAGTGGTCGTCGTCGGGCTTCGAGTACTCGCGCCAGTACTCGTCGATGAATCGGTCGTCGTTGTTGTACAGGGTCCTGAGCATGCCGGGCCACGGCTTGTCCACTGTCAAGTAGCCGGCGCGGCCGGGGTCGACCTCGTCGCCGGCGGCGTCGACGACCTTGGCAGAGACACCCGGGAGCGGCGGTCCGGCGGAGCCGGGTTTCATCTCACCGACGCCGGGCAGGGTGGTGACCATCATGCCACCAGTTTCGGTCTGCCACCACGTGTCCACGATGGGGCACTCCTCCGCGCCGATGTGCTTGTAGTACCACTTCCACGCGCGGGGGTTGATGGGCTCGCCGACGGTGCCGAGCAGGCGCAGGCTGGAGAGGTCGTGCTCGTCGGGGAACTGCTGACCCCACTTCATGAACGAGCGGATGGCCGTCGGTGCGGTGTAGAACACGTCCACGTCGTAACGGTCGACCATCTCCCAGAGGCGGTCACGGTTAGGGTAGTCAGGCGTCCCTTCGTACATCAGCGTCGTCGTCCCGAGTGCGAGCGGGCCGTAGACGATGTAGCTGTGGCCAGTAATCCAGCCGATGTCGGCCGAACACCAGTACGTGTCCTCGGGTTTGAGGTCGAGCACCGAGTGACTGGTCCACGCCGCGTAGGCGAGGTAGCCGCCGGTCGTGTGCTTGACGCCCTTTGGCTGGCCAGTGGTCCCCGAGGTGTACATCAGGAACAGCATGTCCTCGGCGCTTCGCTCGACTGGGTCGACCATCTCGCCGTCGAACTCGTCGACGAGGTCGTCGTAGTCGTGTGCGTGCTTGCCGAGGAAGTGTTTCAGTTCGTCGCCGAGGCGGTCGACGACCACGGTCTCGACGTCGTGGTCGACGCCGCGCAGGCCCTTGTCGGCCTTCTCCTTGTGGTTGAGCGGGTCGCCGCGGCGGTAGTAGCCGTCACAGGTGACGAGGTACTCTGAGTCCGCCGAGTTCATCCGGGTCGCGAGCGCGTCGGCGGAGAAGCCAGCGAAGACCACCGAGTGCGGGGCGCCGATGCGAGCGCACGCCAGCATGGCGATGGGCAGTTCCGGGACCATCGGCATGTACATCGTGACCACGTCGTCTTCCTCGACGCCCATGTCGCGCAGGGCAGCCGCGAAGGCGTTCACCTCGCGGTGGAGGTCGAGATACGTGTACGTCTTCGTCTCGCCGAGTTCGCCCTCCCAGCGGATGGCCGCCTGATTCTTCCGGCCGGCTTCGATGTGCCGGTCGATGCAGTTGTAGGAGGCGTTGAGCGTCCCGTCGCCGAACCACTCGTAGAACGGGGCGTCGGCGTCGTCGAGGACCTCCATATACTCCTCCTCCCAGTCGAGGAGGTCGCCCGCACGCTCCCAGCACTCGGGCCAGTTCTCCTCGAACTCCTCGTAGATGGCCTCGTCCGAGACGTTCGCCTGTTCGACGAAGGCCTCCGGCGGCTCGAACGAGTCCTGCTCTTGGAGCCGCGCCTCCAGTTCTACTTCGGGTGCATCGCTATCGTCGGCCATGCTCGAACTTCACGCATAAAAGGGATAAAAATTCCCCCGGCGGCAGTACGATGGGGTGTCTCTCGGGCCGGAGCCGACGCCGCGGTTCAGTCGTCGAACGAGACCGCCGTCACCGTCACGTCGGTGACTGTCGGCGTTCCGTCCGGGGCGCGCCCCCACACGAGTCGCGGCACCACGTCGTAGGACTCCGCGCCGTTCTGCAGACGCAGACTCGCCGTTCCGCTGCCTGCGAGGTGACGGGCGACCGTCGCGCGGTCGGACGGGCCGAATCGATTCATCCCTTCGGTGCCCTTCCCATGTCTGATGGCGACGACCTCTACACCCAGCCCCTCCGCACTCGTCGTCAGGTTCACGCGGAGCGGGACCTGCCGGCTGGCATCGTCGACATCGTCGCTCTCGCCTTCCAGTACGTCGAATGCGAGGACCGCATCCTCTGCGTCCGAGAGGCGGTCGATTTCGTCGTCCAACCCACTGGTCATGCGCTCGACGTGTGCCATCGCACTGCCGACACCTGCCAGCCCTTCCTGAACCGACGACTGGATGTGCTCCTGCAGTCGGCGTTGGAAGTCGGGGTCGAACGGGTCGAACTCGTCGTCCCACGGCCGGTCGTCGTGCCCACCGCGTCGGCTAGTGCTGCCGCCGTCCGCGTGGTGGCCGTGCGACTCACGAGTGTGTGAGTCGTGTGGGTCCTCTGGGTCGTGTGGGCCACGCGCGTCGTGGGGTGGCCGATTCGGTGGCGAGAACGACGGTGGTCGCGGTGGCGTCGGCGGTCTGCGGTGTGGAGGCTGTGGCGGCATGTGTGGTGCGTGTGCGTTGGGACCGCCAGCAGGCCCTTCGCCGAGTCCACGCCGGAGCGTCTCCTCCCACGAGAGGTCGAGTTCCTCTTTCCGGCGCTTCATGCGTTCGAACACCTCGTCGTCGTCGATGCTGATGCGAATCTCGCGGCTCATCGTTCAGTGATACACAGCGTGTCGGTATAAGCCTATCCTAGCAAACTCACACTGAACTCACATTGAACTCACATTCTAGGATAGATTGAAGTAGACTGGCAGTGACGGGTCAGTCGTACCATGCCGACCGAGACTCACGACAGACACGCAGAGAACGCACTCGTCGTCACCAGCCCGTCCCAGTTCCCGACCGTCGACTGCCACCGCTTCGAAGCGAACGCACCTGTTGCGGTCGACCACGCCTTCGATGCACACCACGCGGAAGTCAACGGCCCGCTCAGCGTCGACGGTCCCATGAACGTCCACCACTGCGACTGTAACGGCCCGCTGGGCGTCATGGGACCGCTCAACGTGCATCATCTCGACGTGGACGGGTCGGTCGGGGTCGAGGGCCCGACCAGTTGCCACGAACTTGACCTCGACGGGGCGGGGCAGTTCGCCGACCTGCACGCGGAGACGATTTCGGTCTCGGGCGCGCTCGAAGCCACCGACTGTTCCGCCGAGACGGTCTCACTCGACGGTGCGCTGGACTGTGACCAGCTGGACGCGTCGCACATCACGCTCCGATTGAGCGGCGAGTCCGCAGTACGTCGCATCGACGCCGACGAACTGACCGTCACGCGTCGGCAACCAGACGGGTTCCTCGTCGCCGACACGATTACGGCAGACCACCTCTCGCTCGAACACACCGAGGTGACGACTGTCGAAGGCGACCACGTGACTATCGGCCCCGGCTGCCACGTCCAACTACTGCGAGCGAGTGAGTACGAAATCGACGACGCGGCGACCGTCGACGAGAAAGAAGCGTACTGAACCGGCTCAGACGCCGAGGTACCGCTGTCGCGTCTCCTCGTCGTCCGCCAGCTCGTCTGCACCCCCGGCGAACACCACTTCGCCCTGGTCGACCACGTAACAACGGTCGGCGATGTTCATCGCCGCACGGGCGTTCTGCTCGACCAGTAGGATGGTCTGGCCGTCGTCACGGATGCGCTCGATGGCGTTCTCGACGGACTTGATTATCTGCGGTGCGAGTCCCTCGTAGGGTTCGTCGAGCAACAGCAGTTCGGTCGGCTGTCTGAGTGCCCGACCGATGGCGAGCATCTGCTGCTCGCCGCCAGAGAGTGTCCCCGCTGCCTGACTCTGTCGTTCTTCGAGTCGCGGGAAGTACTCGAACACGTCGTCCAGCGACAACCCGGTATCCGTGGTCGCCGCCGACCGACCCCAGCGATTCGAGGCGTTCTGTGCGACCTCGGGCAGTTTCAGGTTCTCCGCGACCGTCAGCTCCGTGAACACGCGGCGTTCCTCCGGCACGAACGAGATGCCACGGGCGGCCACGTCCTCGGGATTTCCGCCAGTGATGTCCTCGTCTTGGAATCGGACGCTTCCGGTTCGAACGTCTGGCGGACTCGCACCCGCGATGGAGCGCAGCGTCGTCGTCTTCCCCGCTCCGTTCCGTCCGAGCAGTGCGCAGATCTCCCCTTCGGAGACCTGCATCGACACGTCGCGCAGGATGTGGCTCTCCCCGTAGTGCGAGTTCACGCCGTCGAGTTCGAGCAGCATCACTCGACACCTCCGAGGTAGGCCTCCTGCACGGCTGGATTCTTCCGAATCGCGTCGGGCGTTCCCTCAGCGATCACCTGTCCGCGGTTGAGCACGATGATGCGGTCGGACACCTCGAAGATTATCTCCATGTCGTGTTCGACGAGGAGGAACGTCAGGCCGCGTTCTTCCTTGATGCGCTCGATGAGGTCGACCGTCGCCTCGGTCTCCTCGGGCGACATCCCGGCCGTCGGCTCGTCCATGAGCAACAGGTCGGGTTCGGCGGCGAGTGCGATGCCGATTTCGAGGCGACGCTTGTCGCCGTAGGGCAGGTCCGCAGCGCGCTGGTCACGTTGGCCCCAGAGGCCGACCGACTGGAGCGTCTCTCGGGCCACTTCGCCGACCTCGCCGTAGCCGTCGAGGCGACGGAAGAAGTTGAGCCTGAAGTCGCCGTGTTCCGCGCCGAGTGCGGCGATGCGGGCGTTGTCGAGGACCGATAGCTCCGGGAAGATGGAGGCGGTCTGGAACGACTTGCTCACGCCGCGCTGGACGACTTCGTGTGGTTCGAGGCCGACGATGGACTCACCCTTGAATCGGATGTCACCCTCGGTCGGCTCCAGTCGGCGGGTCATCAGGTTGATGAGCGTCGACTTGCCGGCCCCGTTCGGGCCGATGAGACTCACGCGCTCGTTCTCGTTGATCTCGATGGACACGTCGTCGGTCGCCGTGACGCCACCGAAGCGCTTGACGAGATTGTCGGTTTCGAGCAGTGCCATCACTCGTCACCTCCATCGGTGCGGACCGGACCACTGTCGTCGCCGCCGGACACCAGGGTTCTGACGCGCTGGATGCCGCCCCAGAGCCCGCCGGGGAACAGCCAGACGACGATGACGAACATCAGACCGAGCAGCAGGTGCCACGTCGACCCGAGCGTCGAGTTCAGCACGTTCGACATGTACAGGTAGATCCCCGCACCGAAGAACGCGCCGAACAGCGTGCCGACGCCGCCGAGGATGCTCATGATGACGACTTCGCCGCTGACGAGCCAGTAGAACGTCTCCGCGGAGGTCGTTCCCTTGTACACCGTGAACAGGCCGCCAGCCAGTCCCGCGAACGCCCCGGAGAGGACGAACGCGGCCAGCTTGTACCGCCAGACGTTCAGGCCAACGAACTCCGCGCGCTGCTCGTTCTCACGGATAGCGCGGAAGACGAGACCGTACGGCGACTTGAGGATGCGGTGGGCGACCGCGACCGAGACGACCGTAATCAACGCGACGACGAAGTAGAGCCAACTACCGACGAGTCCGAGCGGCGTCAGTATCGGCACGCCAGCGTCGAGCGGAATCACGCCGGCGAGCCCGCCGACTTCGAGCAACAGTCCGTCTTCACCGCCGGTGTACGTCCCGAGCGGGCCGAACATGGTGAAGTACAGCATCTGGCCGAAGGCGAGCGTCAGGATGGCGAAGTAGATGCCGCCGCGTCGGAGCGAGAGGTAGCCGATGATCCACGCGACGAAGACGGTGGCCAAGAGGCCAACCAGAACCACGACGAGTGGGAAGTCGATACCCGCGTACTCGATGAGCAACCCGGCGACCATGCTGCCGGTGCCCCAGAAGGCCGCGTGGCCGAACGAGAGCAGGCCAGTGTAGCCGTGGAGCAGGTCGAACCCCATCGTGAAGATACCCCAGATGAGGATGAGCGTCGTCAGGCCGTAGTACCCGCTCAGTACGTCACTGATGACTGGTGCGCCGGCGAATAGATACGGGAACACGAGCACACCGACGAGCGTGAACAGGATGACTGCGCCCTCGTCGCCGAGTACCGTCGTGTAGCCGCCGAATCCGCTCTCTTCGCTCTCCTCGCGGCGACGTTCGGCTCCTGTGGCGTCTCCGGTGTCCGTACGACCGTCGCTCATGCGGTGCTCACCTCGTCACCGAGGATACCCTGTGGCCGCCACAGTAGGATGATGGCGGCGATGGCGTAGATGGCGACCTGCGCCCACGGGGTCAGGTTGAGCGGACCCGGCGAGTACTGGAAGAACGCCTGGACCATGCCCAGCGTGACGCCGCCGAGCACCGCGCCCCGGATGCTCCCGACGCCGCCGATGACGACGGTGACGAAGGCGGGGACCAGCACGTCCGTGCCCGCGTTCGGGTTGATGGGGTTGAGCGGTCCACCGACGAGGCCAGCGACGCCGGCCAGCGCCGCGCCGATGCCGAAGACGATGATGTACGGTCGCGTGATACGGATGCCGAGTAACTGGACCATCTCCGCGTCTTCCGTCCCGGCGCGGACGACGAGCCCGAAGTCGGTGTACTCGATGAGCCCGTACACGACGAGCACCAAGAACGCGGTGATACCGATGATGGCGATGCGCCACCACGAGGTGGCGACGCCGGGAATCGGGACCGACCCGTTGATGGGTGCCGCGAGGTTCTGACTGTTCGCCCCGAGCGTGACCCGGAGCAATTCCTGCACGACGATGGCCAGCCCGAACGTCACGAGTATCTGGTCGGTGTCCGGCCGGTCGTAGAACGCCCGCGCGACGAATCGCTCCATGAGCAGTCCGAGGACGAACACCGTCACGACGACGACGACGATGGCGGCCGCGAACCCCGCGCCGAGGCCGAGCGTGTTCATGCCTTGGTCGGCGAGGTACCCTTCCGAGAGGGTCAACGACCCGGCCACGTAGAGGCCGAGGTACGCGCCGACGATGTACAACGCCCCGTGAGCGAAGTTGACGAATTCGAGCGTGCCGAGGATGATGGATAGCCCGACCGCGAGCAGGACGTAAATCGAGCCCTGCTGGAGGCCGTTCAACAGTATCGAGATGGTGTCGGTGGCGAGACTCATATGCTCCCTCCTACCAGTCTATTGTGTGTCATTATCTAGCGTGTCGTATGATAAATTCGGTAGCTGGACGCCGTCTCACTTGTAGGGGCCGAGGTCGCACTGCCCCGCGGGTCCTTCGTTGCAGCCGTAGGCGACTTTGTCCGCGGGCGTGAGGTTCACGATGTCGTAGTAGTTACCCGACGAGATTTCGCCCTCCGGGAGGCCGCGGACGACCGGGACAGCCCGCTGGGCCTGATGGTCGCACTTTCGCATCGTCTCCTCGCCCATCCCGATGTTGTTGTACTCGTACCCCTCGAGTTCCTTGATGACCTTCTCGGGGTTGAACGAGCCGGCGCGCTCGACGGCCGCCGCGTACTGCAGCGTCTGCGCGTACGCGAGCTGGGCCGGACCGGACGGGATGCGGCCGCCGTACTCGCTCTTGAACACCTCCGTGAACTGGTTCGACGGCTCGTTGTCGATGGCCGAGTCCCAGGCGACGGTCCCGAACACGCCGGAGATGGCCGAGCCCGCGTTCTCCGCCATCGGCCGGTTGTACAGTGGGACGACGATGGTCATCTCGTCTTTGATGCCCGCTTCGACGGCCTGCGAGAGCGAACTCGCCAGATCCAGTCCGTAGTGGTCGAGCATCAAGACGTCCGCGCCCGAGTTCGACGCCTTCGAGAGGAACGACGAGTAGTTCTTCGTCCCCAGCGGCGTCGCGACGGAGTCGACCTGACTCCAGCCAGCCTGTTCAGTCATGAACTGACGCATGGACTTCTCGACGGACTGGCCCCAGGTGTAGTCCGCGTACAACTGGTAGAACTTCTTGCCTTCCCCGTACTCGTCCTTCAGCACCGGTGCGAGCGCCGCCGCGGTGTGATACGCGTCGAACACTTCACGGAAGCCGTAGCGCTTGCAATCCGCCCCGGTCGTATCGTTCGAGTGTGTCAGACAGGCCATGAAGATGACCTTCTGTTTCTGGCACTCGTCCTGTACGTTGATGGCCACCGAGGAGGACGAGCCGCCGGAGACCATGATGACGTTGTCCCGCTCGATGAGTTGGCGAGCGTTCTCACGCGCTTTCTTCTTGTCTGTCGCGGTGTCGGCCGAGACCCAGCCGATTTCCTTGCCAGCGACGCCGCTGCCGCTCAGGTCGTCGAACTGGGAATCGACCCAGCCGCCACCGTTGTTGAGGTGCTTGACGGCGAGTTTGTACGCCCGAAGCTCGTCCTCACCCTCGGAGGCGTACGGTCCCGACTGTGGGACGTTGAACCCGAGCATCGCCTTGTCCCCCTCTATCGGGAAGTTCCCGATCTCTTCCTGTCCACCACCGCTCGTCAGGTCCCCGGCGCAGCCGGCGAGCGCCGCGCCGACGCCGGTCGCGGTCGTCGCCTTCAGCAGGTCGCGCCGAGTGTGTTGACTATTTCGTGCCACGGTAGGAAGTACCATGGAACACAATATAATAAATATTTCGGATTTTTATTCAAACCCGCCTCCTTGGGACCTCTAAGCCCCAAAATACGACCCCGGGATATTCCTTTAAATACCTTTAGTCGGGCAGCTGCGCACCGGGTCAGGCGACGTTCAGTCGCGCTGCACCTGGTCGCGAATCTGCTCCGGCACGCTCGGGTCCCGAAGCGTGGTAGTATTCCCCAACTCCTCCCCGTTCGAGATGTCCTCCAGCAGTCGGCGCATTATCTTCCCGGAGCGGGTTTTGGGCAGGTCGACGACGAACACGACGTTCGAGGGGCGTGCGAACGCGCCGATTTCGTCCTCGACAGCCGCGACGATGTCGTCACGCACCGACTCGTCCGGGTCGACGCCGTCGCGCACCACGACGTACACGTCGGGCACCTCACCCTTCTCGGCGTGTTCGCGTGCGGCGACTGCGGCCTCCGCAACGTCGCTGACCTCGGCGACGGCCGATTCGAGCTCCATCGTTCCCAGCCGGTGTCCGGCGACGTTCATCACGTCGTCGAGCCGACCGAGGACGCGGAAGTAGCCGTCTCTGGCTTGCACCGCGCCGTCACCGGCCTTGTAGTTCCAGTCGCGCCAGTCGTCGCTGTCGACGTCCGAGAAGTCGCGCCAGTAGGTGTCGACGAACCGCTCGTCGTTGCCGTACACCGTCTGGAGCATGCTCGGCCACGGGCGCGTGATGACGAGATTGCCAGCCTGTCCGCTGGCCGCTTCGAGCGGGTCGCCATCGTCGTCGACGATGGCCGGTTCGATGCCGGGACAGCCGCGACCGGCGCTGCCGGGTTTCATGTCGTCGATGGCGGGCAGGTTCGTGATGAGGTGGCCGCCGGTCTCGGTCTGCCACCACGTGTCCACGATGACGGCGTCCTCGTCGCCGATGTGCTTGTAGTACCACAGCCACGCCTCGGGCTGGATGGGTTCGCCGACGGTCGTCATGTGCCGGAAGTCGAAGTCGTAGTCGTCGGGGTACTCCTCGCCCCACTTCATGAACATCCGGACCGCGGTCGGCGACGTGTGGAAGATGTCCACGTCGTACTTCTCGGCGATTTCCCAGATACGCCCCTTGTGCGGGTGGTCTGGCGTTCCCTCGTACATCACCGAGGTCGTGCCGAGCGCGAGGGGGCCGTAGACGATGTAGCTGTGACCGGTAATCCAGCCGATGTCGGCCGCACACCAGTACGTGTCCGTCGGTTCGATGTCGAGGACGTTCTTCGAGGTGGCGGCCGCGTACGCGAGATAGCCGCCAGTTCGGTGCTGACAGCCCTTCGGTTTGCCCGTGGTTCCCGACGTGTACATCAGGAACAGCGGGTCTTCCGCATCGCGCGAGACCGGGTCAACGCGCTCGCGGCGGTGCTCGTCGAGCAGTTCCGAGACGAGCGTGTACTCGTCGGCTACGTCGAGATTTGGCTCGTCGTGGCGACTCCACGTGAGCACCTCGGGGTCCGCGTCCAGTTCGGCCATCGCCTCGTCCGTCTTGTCGAGGTGGGTGAGGAATTCCCCGCGCCGGTAGTAGCCGTCGATAGTGACGATGTAATCCGAATCCGCCGAGTCGACGCGTTCGGCCAGCGCCGACGCGGAGAATCCAGCGAAGACGACCGAGTGCGGCGCGCCGATGCGGGCACAGGCCAGCATCGTGATGGGCAGTGCCGGTACCATCGGCAGGTGGACGGTGACCACGTCGTCCTCCTCGACGCCCATCGACCGAAGCGCCGCCGCGAATTCGTTCACCTCGCGGTAGAGGTCTTGGTAGCTGATGTTTCGCTGTTCACCGTCTTCGCCCTCCCAGAGGAGTGCGGTCTGGTTCTTGCGCTCGCCGAGGTGGCGGTCGATGCAGTTGTGACTGGCGTTCAGCTTCCCCTCGACGAACCACTCGAAGAAGGGTGGATTCGACCCGTCGAACGTCTGGTCCCACCGCTCGTCCCAGTCGAGCAACTCGGCGTAGCGGTCGAACCCCTCCGGGAAGTCACCGACCTCGTCGTAGATGTCGGGGTCGGTAGCGTTGGCCTGCCCGACGAACGTCGACGGTGGACGGAAGTAGTCCTGTTCTCGCAATCGTGCCTCGATCGTCGCGTCTGGCTGGTCCTCGCCTGTCATGCGATACCGTGACGATGTGTAACCACCACCATAACCAGCACATCTAATTATGATAAACCGTGGAGAAAGCGTCGCTGTGCGGCGATTATGTCGCTCGACGTGACGATACCACGGACGAGAACGACCGCGCAACCGCCGACACCCCTGAGAGTACTAGGCACCTAGATACCGTTAGTCCTCTCCAGCGGACCCACCGAGGAACGCATCGAGCAGTTTGTACTGACTCCGGCGGAGGTGATTGTGGAGCGTCGGCGAGGAGACGCCCATCGACTCGGCGAGTTCTTCGGCGGTCGAGTCCCGTGGCCAGTCGAAGTAGCCCGCGTGGTACGCCGCGCGCAACACGGCGAGTTGCTTCTCGGTCAGCGCGCCAGAGAGCGACTGCTGGAAACCCTCGGCAGTCGTCGCGTCTGCGCCCACCTCGCGCTTGGCGACCAGTTCTGTCTCTGGGAACGACGCGGCGACGGCGTCGGCGACCGCCCGAACGTCGGTGTCGAGTGCAAACTCCGCGCGGAGACGTGCGTCGCCGTCGTCGGCTACGAACTCCTCGACGGTGCCGCCGTGGTCGACGAGTGTCCCTGCCAGCGTGTCACCGGGGATGGTCACCTCCAGCAGCGAGGAGTCCTCGTAGTCCGCGACGAGGCGGGTCTCGTCGACGAGGCGAGCCGCGACCGGGTGAACAGCTTCGGGCGTCGTGCCGGAGACCCGAAGATAACAGAGCAGGGAGTCCTCGTCGACCGGGACGACCCCGTCGAGTCGGACCGAACAGGACAGTTCGTCGGAGACCGAGACGACGACCGAGTGGGCGTCGGTACACCGGAACTCGAGTTCGAGCACCGTATCGGCCAACAACAGTCGCTTTCGTTCCGCCCCAGCGATGGCCTCGCCGATGCGCTCGCCCACGGCCGCGAGTGCGCGTCGTTCGAACTCGTCGACGGTCCCGTTCTGGACCAGCAGACAGAGGGCACCGTACACCGACTCGCCGTGAATCAGTGGTGTGGCGACTACTCGCCCCGAACGTGTCTCTGTCGGCTGTGTCGTTCCGGGTGCCTGTCCCGACCGCGCTGGGTCGACTGTTCGGGTCCGAACCGCCCCGTGCTCGACTACTTCGTCAGCAAATTCGTCGCCTTCCCACGAGGGGTCCGCGAACGCGAGTCGTTCGATGGTCCCGTCGTCAGCCCCGGCCCAGACGTGCGGGACGCTCGCTTCGCCCGGCGGTGCGTCGCTTATCCACGCACACTCGTACACCGCACTGGCGGCGAAGTGCTCGCAGACCCCGTGAAGGACGCCCTCGTGGGTCGTCGCGTCGGCGATGACGTCCCCCACGCCTCGAATCACCTGCTGGACCGACGTGAACCGGCCGTCGGTCGCCGGACCGTCTGCGGGAGCAGAGTCGACGACCGCCACGAACCGTGACCTCCCGTCTCGTGCTGTCACCAGTGGCGTGATAGTCGTCTGCCCGCTGACCGGCGATGGTCCCGCGCCGCCGAAGTCGAGGTCGCCGCGCCAGCACTCTCCGGCGGTCAGCGTCTCCCAGATCGCCGCCGTATCTATCGGGTCGGCCGTCGTAAGCGCACTGAACGACTCACCGACGACAGCGGTCGCGTGGCTCCCCGAGCGTGTTTCGAACGGCCGGTTGACGTGTGCGACCTGTGCATCGCCGTCGAAGACGACGACCGGTCGGTCGAGCGCGTCGAGCAGTCGATACTGGTCGGCGGTGGACGTAGTCGGTGTGTCGGTTGCAGCCGCGAACGCCGCGAGCACGTCCTCGGGCGTCGGGTCTTCGACGTAGGGTGCCAGACTGGCGAGTTCGGTCCAGCCGCCGACCGCCATCACGACGCCGGGCGGGAGTTCGCGCTCCCCGAGCAGGCGGCGGGCGAAGTACTGACGGAGGTCGCTACTCGACACGTCGTCGAGTTCGGGCCGGCCGGTCGCGGCCGCGGCCCGCGACGACACCTCGGCGACGAGCATCTGGAGCCGACGGACCGACACGTCGAAGACCGGGTCCTCCGGGCTGATGTCGTTCTCGATTGCGTATCGCGACAGCTCGCCCTGCAGGTCGGCGGGCAAGTAGACGTCCCGGGAGTCGGACCCTGCCGTGATTTGTACCAAGTAGTGGACGGTGCCGTCGACGACGTTGGGGGCGACGTCGCCCGGGCGAACCGCGACCATCTCGACGGGACGGAGCCCGACCTCACCGGCGAGTCTGACGACGAGTCGCTCCCGGTTGGTCGTCGTCGCCCGCAAGAGCCCCTCGTAGCCCTCCTCGTCGAGCGCCGCCGTCTCGCTCCGAGTCGTGCCCCCGTGTGACATACTTCGCAGTATTATTTGTACCACGAAATAAAACGTTGGTATTGTTTAACATAGTGTGGGGGACTGTAGCAGTGGGTGGAACAGTATGCATCCATAAATATGCGTGGTATTCACAGTCAATGTTGGAGACGCGACCGAAATCACGTCGACGGAAAATGTCGATTATCACCAGCCTGCGATGGTTTCGTGCTCGTTAACCAGCGCGAAACGGCTGGTCGACGATGACGCAGTACAGGGGGCCACAGTTGCGAGGACGGTGACGACTCGTGCGGAGGTCCCGACGGACACTGCTGCTACTCGGTCGAAAAGTCGAGAGCACACGAACGATGGCGTGTACCAGTTTCGGACCGAAGCCGACGCCTCAGCGGTCGCCGACGGGGTCGCTACCGACGACCAGTTCGATTTCACCGACGGCCTCCGGATTTCGGAGGGCACTGGTGTCGCCGTAGTCGTCGCCGTCGACGATGGCGGCCAGCACGCGACGCATAATCTTGCCAGAGTGGGTCTTCGGGAGTTCGGAGGTGAAGACGAACCTCGTCGGGCAAGTCTCTCGCCCGAGCACCTGCACGACGTGGTCGACGATGTCTCCCCGGAGTTGCTGGTCGGCGATACGGTCGCGGGTAGTGCTCACGTACGCGACTACGTCACGACGACGCGTGGACTCCACGACGGCGGCCTCTGCTACCCCGTCGACCTCAACGATGGCTCCTTCGACCGAGGCGACACCGACCGGTTCGTCCTCGACGGTCAGCGTGTCGTCCGCGCGGCCGAGCAACGTGACGTAGCCGTCGTCCTCGCGGACCGCGCGGTCACCGGTGACGTACGCCCAGTCGTCGTCGGTCGCCGCTGCCAGCAGCGACCGGGGCATGCCAGGCCACGGTCGCGTGACGGCGAGCGTCCCAGCGACGTTCGGCGCGACCGGGTCGCCGTCGTCGTCGACCACCTCGACCTCGATGCCGGGGATGCCCCGGCCGGCCGCGCCAGGCTTCATGTAGTCCACGCCGGGCAGCGTAGAGACCAGAATGCCACCGGTCTCGGTCTGCCACCACGTGTCCACGATGGGACAGCGATTCGACCCGACGTGGGTCCGGTACCAGTGCCAGCCACTCGGATTGATGGGCTCGCCGACGGTGCCGAGCAGGCGCAGACTGGAGAGGTCGTACTTCGCCGGGCCGTCCGCCCCGCGCTTCATGAACGAACGAATCGCAGTCGGTGCGGTGTAGAACACGTCCACGTCGTGCTTCGCTATCTGTCGCCAGAGGCGGTCGTGCTCCGGCTGATCGGCCGACCCCTCGTAGAGCACCGTCGTCGTGCCGAGCGCGAGCGGCCCGTAGACGATGTAGCTGTGTCCCGTAATCCACGCGATGTCGGCGGCACACCAGTACGTGTCCTCGGGTTTGAGGTCGAGCACCGAGTGGCTGGTCCACGCGACGTAGGAGAGGTAGCCGCCGGTCGTGTGCGTGACGCGGTCGGGCTCGCCGGTCGTCCCGGACGTGTAGATGACGAACAGCGGGTCGGCGACGCGGCGCGGGACCGGGTCGACCCGTGCACCCGCTTGCGCGTCGACGAGCGAATCGAAGTCGTGCTGGTCTTCGCTCAGGTACGTGTCGCCGAAGCGTCGCACCACGACGGTCGTCACGTCGTGGTCGACGGTCAGACAGGCGTTGTCGGCCTTGTTCTTCTGATTCACCGCCGACCCGCCGCGGTAGTAGCTGTCGCAGGTGACGAGCACCTCCGAGTCGGTCCGGCGGAGTCGCTCGGCGAGTTCGTCGGCCGAGTAGCCCGAGAAGACGACGTTGTGCAGGGCACCGAGGCGGGCACAGGCGAGCATCGTCACCGGCAGCACGGGCATCATCGGCATGTAGAGCGTGACCACGTCGTCCGCCTCCACACCGAGGTCACGGAGGGCGGCTGCCGTCTCGTTCACCTCGCGGTAGAGGTCGTCGTAGGTGTACGTAGCCGACTCACCGGTCCGACCCGCCCAGCGAAGTGCCACCTCGTCGCCACGGCCCAACTCGACGTGCCGGTCCACACAATTGTACGAGGCGTTCAGCACGCCGCCGTCGAACCAGCGTAGCGTCGACTCGCCGCCGCCGAGGACCACGTCGTAGGGCTCGTCCCACGTGAGCAGCGACGCGGCCGCTCGCCAACAGTCGGGCCAGTCGGCGTCGAATCGCCCGTGGACGTCGCGCCCGTCGACGTTCGCCTGCTCGACGAACCACGACGGCGGTTCGACGACCTCCGTCGAACGGAGACTGGATATCGGGGGTCGACTCTCGGATTCGTGTGCCACTTGTACGCATCCCTCATACGCGCAGGCGTTCGTAAAAGGTTTGGTCTGACAACCGAGGCCATCGGTCAGACCAGCGTGTTCAGGCCGAGCGGGTCAGGCCAGTCCGATCTGTTCGGAGTACGCGCCGTACTCCGCCTCGAACACCTTCATTATCTCACCCATCGTCGCGTACTCCTTCACCGCAGCGACGATGGCCGGCATGACGTTCTCGTCGTCGTCGATGGCGTCCTGCAGGTCGTCGAGTCGGGCCTGCACCGCGTCGTCGTCGCGCTCGTCTTTGACGCGGGCGAGTCGGTCGAGTTGTTTCGCCTGTGCTTCCTCGTCGACCTTGAGAATCTCCGGCTCGGTGTCCTCGGAGATGGTGTACTTGTTCACACCGACGACGACTTCTTCCTCGTCTTCGACGCGCTCTTGGTACTCGTAGGAAGCCTCCTGAATCTCGCGCAGGAAGAAGCCCTGGTCGATGCCTTCGAGGACGCCGTCGCGCACCGAGCCGTCGCCCATCTCACGAATCTCGTCGAGGTAGGCCATCGTCTGCTCTTCGACCTCGTTCGTGAGAGCTTCGATGGCGTAACTGCCGCCGAGCGGGTCGACGATGTCGGCCGCGCCGGACTCTTCCGCGATAATCTGCTGCGTGCGAAGCGCGACGCGGACTGCGCGCTCGGAGGGGAGTGCGAGTGCCTCGTCGAAGCTGTTCGTGTGCAGCGACTGGGTGCCGCCCATGACGCCGGCGAGCGCCTGAATCGTGACGCGAACGACGTTGTTCAGGGGCTGCTGGGCGGTCAGGGACTGCCCGGCAGTCTGCGTGTGGAACTTCAGACGCTTCGACTCCGGTTTCTCCGCGTCGTACCACTCGTCCATGATGCGGGCGTAGATGCGCCGGCCAGCCCGGTACTTCGCCACCTCCTCGAAGATGGCGTTGTGCGAGTTGAAGAAGAACGAGAGTCGCGGCGCGAAGGCGTCGACGTCGAGGCCGCGGTCCATCGCGTCCTCGACGTAGGCGAAGCCGTCGGCGAGGGTGAACGCGAGTTCCTGCACAGCGGTCGACCCGGCCTCGCGGATGTGGTAGCCGGAGATGGAGATGGGGTGGATGCGCGGCGTCTCCTCGGTGGCGAACTCGACCGTGTCCGTCACGATGTCGAGACTCGGCTCCGGCGGGACGACCCACTCCTTCTGCGCGATGAACTCTTTGAGCATGTCGTTCTGCATCGTCCCGCTGATTTCGTCGCGTGGGACGCCGCGCTGGTCGGCGAGGGCGACGTACATCGCGAAGATAACCGGCGCAGACGGGTTGATGGTGAACGAAGTGGAGACTTCGGCGAGGTCTATTTCGTCGAACAGAATCTCCATGTCGCGCAGCGTGTCGACCGCGACACCTTCCTTGCCGACTTCCCCATCAGACAGGGGGTCGTCGGAGTCCTTGCCCATCAGGCTGGGCATGTCGAACGCGGTCGAGAGGCCGGTCTGGCCTTCCTGGATGAGGTAGTGGAAGCGTTCGTTCGTCTCCTCGGCAGTACCGAAGCCGGCGAACTGGCGCATCGTCCACGTCCGGCCACGATACATCGTCGGATAGGGCCCACGCGTGTATGGTTCCTCGCCGGGGAAGCCGAGGTCTTCCTCGAAGTCGATGTCGGCCACGTCGTCGGGCGTGTAGAGCCCGTCGACCTCCATGTTCGAGACGGTCGCGAAACGGTCCTTTCGCTCCCCGAACCGGTCGAGAACGGGTTCGAGTGTCTCTGCTTCCCACTCCTCGCGCGATTGCCTGATGTCTGCGAGGTCGTCGTCGTCGTACATGGACGTAATTTTTGCCAGACAGGGCAAAAGCGTTCGGTTGGTGGCTCAATAATGCCCCATCACACCGTCGCGCCGGGCCCACCGCTGACAGTAGGTGAAGGCAGCGTACCCGAGCGTGAGGTAGCCAACGGCGGTGACGACCAAGATGGTGAGTTCGTCCACGGGAACGTTCCACAGCGCGAGTCCGTCTTGCATCGCACGCTGGAGCAGGTAGCTCCCCTGTGCAAGCGGTAACCACTTGAGTAGTGGATACTGGTCGACCGGGGCGGCGATGAGGCCGACGAAGACGAACTGCGCGAGTTGAAACGCGTTCTCGATACGCTTGAACCGGATGGCGAGGCCACCGAACGCGAAGCCGATGCCGACGGCGGGCGCGAGCGCCAGCGCGGCGAGTGGCACGACCGTCAGCGGGTCGAGCACGAGCGACCGGCCCGTGACGAGCAACATGAACGCGAGCGTCATCGCGCCCCAGAAGAACGATTCGAGCAGGTTCACGACGGTCTTCGCCAGCATCACCCGACCGAAGCCGAACGGCGACATGAACAACTGTTCGAGCGTCCCCCACTGCGCTTCGCGGGTGACGTTCCACGACAGCCCCGCGTACGCCGAGATGGACATACTCCAGAGCAGATAGCCGACGACGAGGCCGCCGAGGGAGTCCGACATCGCCGACGGGGCGAGCGTCCTGCCGCCGTAGAACAGCAGCAAGAACATGATGAAGATGGTCCCGAACTGTGAGATGGTGTTGACCGGATAGCGCACGAGCAGGGCGAAGCGCTTTCGCGCCGACGCGCGCAGGAAACCGAGATACCCGCGGAGGCCGGTGTCGGCGGCTGGCGCACTCGTCGCGGTGCTCATCGGTCGCCCTCCGTCGACCCGCGGCCATCGGCGTCGACTGCCCTCCCCGTGACTTCGAGGAACACGTCTTCGAGGTCCGGGTCGAGGCCATCGATGTCGACGAGGGCGAGACCAGCGTTGCGGAGCACGTCGAGTACGTCGTACAGCGCGTCCCCGTCGGTGAGCGTCACGTCGAATCGCGTCCGGTCGCCCGCGTGGTCCCAGCCGTCGGCCGCGAACGTCTCGTCGAGTCGCCGACGAACGGTCGCCGGAACCTCCCCATCGACGGTCACCCGGTACGCCTGCGTCTCGAAGACGCGCACGAGGTCCTCGATGGGATCGTCGGCGATGACCGACCCCTCCGAGAGGATGACCACTCGCTCGCACACGTCCTCGACCACGTCCATGTCGTGACTGGAGAGGACAACCGTGATGTCCTCCTCCTCGGCCAGCCGCGTCAGTTCTCGCCGGAGTTCCATGGACGCCTCCACGTCGAGTCCGAGCGTCGGCTCGTCGAGGAACACCACGTCCGTACCGCGGGTGAGCGTACACGCCAGCGAGACCTTCTGTTTCTGCCCGCGTGAGAGGTCGTTGACCGGGTCGTCGGCTTTCGCCGTGAGGTCGAAGGCGTCGAGCAGTCGCTCGTGACGCTCGTCGGTCGCACTGCCGGAGATCCCACCGAGGGCGGCGAAGAACTCCAGGTTCTCGCGGACGGTGAGTTTCCAGTAGACGTTCCGTGCGCCTTCGAGCATCGCGCCGACGTGGCGGTACACCTGTCTCGGATTTTCGTGCGCGTCGATGCCCCCGATTTCGACACTCCCTTGGTCGGGCACGATGAGGCCGAGCAGCGACTTGATAGTCGTCGTCTTCCCGGCCCCGTTTGGACCGAGGACTCCGACTGTCGTCCCCTGCTCGATGGTCAGGTCGACGCCGTCGACCGCTCTGACCGCGTCGTCACCCTCGCCGTACACTTTCGTCAATCCTGTGACCGAGATGGCCGGTGGCCCTGTGGCCGTACCGTCCCTGTCCCGCTCGCCGTCGCGTTCCACTATCGCGTTGGCTCCCATGGCTGGACGATGTGTCACGGGATAAAAAATACTTCTCAGAACCCCATTTCGGTAAGTTCGGTTACACGTTTGTCGACGGGGGACTCGGCAGTCCTACACTGCGTCCCGCCGACAGTCCGATGCCAACAGTCCGACGCCGACGCCCTGAGACGGGTCGCTTACGCTCACCGAGCAGTTCGGCGGTGATGGAGTCCCGCGATTCCTGCCGCGACGATTGCGCCCACACCCGACGCGATGACGGGTGCGTTCGTCTCGCCCGACGGAGCCACCATCGCCACCAGTACCGCCATTACCACGAGCAACGCTGTCACGCTCACCGTCGTGAGCAGCGTCGTCTGCGAACTGAAGTCCATACACGGCCGGTTGGAATTCATCCAACAAGTAATCGACCGTTAGAAAACTGAGACGTTCACGATTGCAGTCAGAACGCGAGGGGCAACTCGACGACGAACACGCACCCACGCGGGTCATTGTCTTCGACCCGGACCGAGCCACCGTAGCCGTCGACGAGTTGGTCGACGAGGTAGAGCCCGATGCCCGACCCCGGACTGCCGAGTCCGGCTTCGCCGCGGCCGAACACGACCGACTTCGCAGAGTCCGTGATACCTGGGCCGTCGTCGGCGACGCGCACGGTCGTGCTCTCGTCGGTGGCGGTCACCGTGACGGTCACGGTCGGTTCGTCCCGGTCGCTGTGGACGACCGCGTTTCCGAGCACGTTGCCGAACACGGACGAGAGCATCTCGTTGGCCCTGACCGAGACGGGGGGAATCTCGTCGGTGACATCGAAGGTCGCAGTCTCGAACTTCCGACGGGCCTTCACGAGTTGCTCCGTGAGGACTCTGTCGAGCGCGACGGCCCGGAGGGGCAAGTCGTCGCCAGAGGTGAGCGACTCGGTGAGGTCTCTCGCCGCGTGTGTCAATTCGATGGTGTGCGTCACCGCGTCCGTGATGTGCGTCACCTGCGAGCGTGCGGCCGGGTCGTCGACCGAGTCCGCGAGTTCGTCTGCCCACCCGAGAACGACGTTCATGTCGTTGTAGATATCGTGGCGAAGCACCCGGTTCAACACGTCGAGCTGCTCCGACAGGTCGGCCAGGCGTCGCTCGCGCCGTGTCGCCTCTGACAGGTTCCGCACGACCACGACGACGTATTCCTCGTGGCGAGTGAATCGTCCGTCGACGGGGACGACCCCATCGATGGGACTGACGAGCGAGAACTCCAGTCGTGCCGTTTCCGGTTCGCCTTCTCGGACCTGTTCAACCGTCTCGACCACCGCTTCGCCGTCCTCGTCGCTTGCGAACTGCGCGACCATGTCGGTCAGTGTCCAACCGACGAGTTCGTCGCGCCCTTTGCCGCTCACGTCACCCACACGGCTGTTCGCGTCGACCAGCACGCCCGAATCGTCGAATACGTACACCGCGTCCTGCAAATCGTCGAAGAGTGGCGACAGGACGAGATGGGTGTACGAGTCGTCCATAGCCCATTGGTCACACTGGACATAGTAAGAACTGCCGCTACTTCCCACGAAAGACGAATATCCTTAACGAACTTATGTTATGTATGGCGCAAGACCACTCGGTCCGCGCCACCACATCTATGGCAGACAAACTCCACCAGAACCTTGCGATTATCGGACACGTCGACCACGGGAAGAGTACCCTCGTCGGTCGCCTGTTGTTCGAGACGGGTAACGTTCCAGAACACATCATCGAGCAGTACCGTACAGAGGCCGAGTCCCGCGGCAAGGGCGGCTGGGAGTTCGCGTACGTCATGGACAACCTCGCGGAAGAACGCGACCGCGGGCTGACCATCGACGTCGCACACAAGCGCTTCGACACGGACAAGTACTACTTCACCATCGTCGACACGCCCGGCCACCGCGACTTCGTCAAGAACATGATTACCGGCGCGTCGCAGGCCGACAACGCGGTCCTCGTCGTCGCAGCAGACGACGGCGTCGCGCCACAGACCCGCGAACACGTCTTCCTCGCGCGCACGCTCGGCATCGGTGAACTCATCATCGCGGTGAACAAGATGGACCTCGTCGACTACGACGAGTCGCGCTACGGCGAAATCAAGGACGAAGTCATCGCACTGCTCAAGCAGGTGAACTTCAAGTCCGACGACGCCACGTTCATCCCCATCTCGGCGTTCGAGGGTGACAACATCTCGGCACACTCCGACGAGATGCCGTGGTACGAGGGCAAGACCTTGCTCGAGGCCATCGACGACCTGCCGGAACCCGCGATGCCCACCGAGGCACCGCTCCGACTCCCGATTCAGGACGTGTACACCATCTCCGGCATCGGGACGGTCCCGGTCGGCCGCGTCGAGACCGGCACGCTCGAACCCGGCATGAAGGTCGCCTTCATGCCCTCGGGCGCGTCCGGTGAGGTCACCTCCATCGAGATGCACCACGAGGAAGTGAAACAGGCCGTCCCCGGCGACAACGTCGGGTTCAACGTCCGCGGCGTCGGCAAGGACGACATCCGCCGCGGTGACGTCTGTGGCCCCGCCGAGGAACCGCCCACCGTCGCCGAGACGTTCCAGGCACAGATCATCGTCATGCAGCACCCCTCGGTCATCACGGCCGGCTACACGCCGGTCCTGCACACCCACACGGCACAGGTCGCGTGCACCTTCGAGTCCATCGACAAGAAGATCGACGCGAAGACCGGCGACGTCATCGAAGAGAACCCGGACTTCATCGAGGCTGGCGATGCCGCCATCGTCACGCTCCGGCCGCAGAAGCCGCTCTCCATCGAGAAGGCGGCCGAACTGCCCGAACTGGGCAGCTTCGCGCTCCGTGACTCGGGCCAGACCATCGCCGCGGGCAAGGTCCTCGAAATCACGCCCAAGACCGTCGGCAAGGACCGGAAACAGGCCGCCTGAGCCGACACAGACTGCGACTTTTTCGGTCTCGTACCTGTTCGCCAGTGCGGGCTATTCGTCTTGGCCGGGGTTCCTCGTCGGTCCAGCCCATCGATACAGATGAGGTCGAACACCGATGTCCCTCTCAGATACACAGACGGAGTCGACGTACAGTCGCCTCCAGGACGCGCTGGACGAGTACGGTGAAGTGATGATTCGTACGACGTCCGGCGAGGAAGGTGAACTACACCCGCACACGGCCAGCTTCGAGGACGAGCCGTACCTCAAAGTCGAGGCCGAAGACAAGACACGCTGGGTGAACACACAGTTCATCGAGACGTTCTGGATACACGAGGACTACTGAGCCTCGGTCCGACCGACCAGCGAGTGCCATCGCTGCCATCCCCACCACTGCCATCCCGATTGCTGCTACCCCACCACTGCTATCTCCCCATCGCTGACATCCCACAGCGACGCACCATTTTTCAGTGATACCGCGGCCAGACAGCTCGTGCTATAATCTACCGCCACGGGTCGATCAGCGGTTGCGCAGCAGCCCGTCCCGTGTGCCCAGCGTGCTGCCTGTTCGCCACAGTCGCCGCTCGTCGAACTGTACCGCGAGAAATCGTCAGCGACCAGCCCCAGCTACTGCAGTCGCTTCGTCGTCTCGACCAGCGGATGCCGCGCGTAGTCGACGACCTGCACGTCGGAGAGCGAGTGGAGGCCCTCGCGCTCGGCCGTCTTCGCCATCCCCAGTTCGATGGGGTCCTGGATGACGATGACGTAGGCGTCCATCTCCTCCACGCCGATGCGGTCGGCGGCCATGACCCGGTGGTGCCCGTCTGCCAGCAACAGCGTCCCACCGTTGTCGATGACGACCAGTGGCTCGGCCAGCTTTCGCTCTAGCTCGTAGCGTCGGCCCTCCAGTTCGTCGGCGTACACCTTCTTCTGCGTCGGCGTGAGGTCCGCGAGTGCGACCTTTCGCCGCTCTTGTGAGAGCGTGATATTGTGAATGCTTTCGAGCGTTCGCCGGAGTTTGCCGACCTTCTCGGGCGTCGCGCGCTCTATCTGGCTCCGAATCACGTCCGCGTTCGAGATGATGCCCACGAGGTTGCCCGCGTCGTCGACGACCGGTAGCTTCTGGATGCCGGAGCGGAGGATTACTCGCGCCGCATCCGTGACCTTCATGTCCGGATGGGCCACGATGAGGTCGGTCGTCATCACCTTGAATATCGGCTCCTCGTCGTCGGCCAGCAGCAGGTCGCGCGCGCTGACGAACCCCTCGACCCGTCGCCGGTCACACACCGGGAACCCGCTGTGTTCTTCGCTCTCGGCGATGCGCGTCGCCACCTCACGCACCGTCGCGTCCGGCGAGACGGTCACCACGTCCTGTGTCATGTACTCTTTGACCCGTGGCTTCCCGTGGTCGCTCGACTCGTCGTCCATACTCTATCGTCTCACGCGCTCGGGAAAACCCTTCTGCGTGGTACTCACTCGTCCAACTCGACGGTCGACCCGCCGTCGAAGCTGAACTCGATCTTCCCCTCCGAGTCGGTCTCGTGGTGGCCTTGCCGGACCGACGCCGGCACGGCCTGAATCGCGTCGAAAAAGCGGTCTTCGATGACGTCTCGAATCGCCCGGTCACGCTCGTCGTCGGACTCGAACTCGCCGAACGCCTGCGTGATGGGTATCTGTGCGCCCGCCATGTCGGCGTGACCGCCCGCGCTGCCGATTTGGTCGAACGCAGAGCGAAGCGTCTCACCGAGGTCGATGTCTGTCCCCTGTGCTCGCGCCGAGATGAACACCGTGTCGTCCATGAAGCCGTACACCAGCGTCGTCGTGATGCCGTCCATAGTCAACAGTTTGTCCGCTGCCTGGGGGAGCGCGTCGCGGTCGTTGATGCCACCAGCGCCCGTGACGAGGACAGAGCCACGGACTTCTCGTCCGCCGATGGCCCGCGCCAGTGTATCGAGCGTGTCACCGCTGATGCTCGGCGACTCGATGCGCTCCAACATCGCTTCGTCGACGTATGGTAACAGCGTCGCGGCCGCTTCGAAGTCCAGCGTCGACACTTCACGAGCGAAGTCCTGTGTGTCGACCTGAATTCCGTAGAGGAGCGCGGTCGATATCGTCTCGTCGAACGGAACGCCGAAGCGACTGAAGTGGTCGGTCAGCAGCGTGCTCGTCGACCCCACATCGTACCGCAGGTCCTGATACCGACCCTGTATCGCCCCACGGGGCGGATGGTGGTCGATGACGATGTCGACGTGCAGTTCCTCCGGTAACTGGTCGTTCACGCCCGGGCGGGAGTGGTCGACGAGTGCGAAGCCGGCGAACTCACCGAGGTCGGCGTCGGGCTCGAGGTTCCGCAAGTCGAGGTCTAACAGGTTCACCATCGCGCGGTTCTCCTGATGCGATATCTCGCCGTAGTAGCACGCGACCGCTGGCGTACCAACCGCCTCCGCGAGTCGGGCCAGGCCGACCGCGCTGGCGATGGCGTCCGGGTCAGGGTTGTCGTGCATCATCACCGCGAGCGTCCCATCGATGGAGGTCAGCACACGCCGGAGTTCGATGGAGTCCTCGGCTCGGTCGCCGGCGACACGCCCCATGACCGTCGTCGCCAATTCGTTACCCGGCTCGATGACGCGGTCGGCCAGCGACGCGAGTTCGTCGAGGTCGGCGTCGGTGACGCCGAGACCGGCGTACGCGACGAGTAGTGCGTCGGGATACCGGTCGTGAGCCCCTCGCGCTATCTGCACGTTGGCGGCCGAGTCGTCACTGGCGACGACGACAACATCCGCATGCGAGAGTTCTGCGAGAACGTCCGGGTCGGTCGGGTCAGCACAGAGTGCGTTCACGCCCTCCTCGCGGAGCGCCTGGACGCGGCTCTCGTGACTGCAGACGACGCGCTGGAAGCCGTGCCAGTCGGCCATCCCCTCGACGAGGCGTTGGCCGACGGCACCGCACCCGAGGACGACCCGGGAGACCATACCCGGCGTTCCCACTCCTGACGGTAAAGCCTACCGACAAGCAGCGAGAGAGGAAAAGCGGAATTCCGTTACAGCAACGCGGCTGCCGCCTCGATTGCGGCATCCGAGAGCGGCTGGAAGGCGAACACGATAGTCGCCGTCACGACCGCCGCGAACAGGACCGAGGCGTAGATGCCGACCGGTCGGCTGCCGACGTCGAGGGGCTTCTTGCCCTCGGGTCGGTCGTCGATCCACAGCGCCTTGACGACCCTGCTGTAGTAGAACAGGCTCAGGGCACTGTTGATGGCACCGACCGCGGCCAGCCACCAGAACCCGCTGTTGACGGCTGCACCGAAGAGCAGGTACTTGCTGAAGAAGCCACCGAACGGCGGCAGTCCAGCGAGCGAGAACATGAACACGGTCATGGCGACACAGGCGATGGGTGCCTGCTTACCGAGACCGGTGTAGTCCTCGAAGGTGCGACCGACGCCCCAGTACTCCGCGAGTGCGATGAACAGGAACGCGCCGGTGTTCATGAAGCCGTAGACGACGAGGTGGAGCATGCTGCCGGCCAGCACGAACTGCCCCGCCTCGATTTTCCCGCCGACTGCCGCGCCACCACCGGTCAGCGCGGCGAGTCCGATGAGGACGTAGCCAGCGTGACCGACAGAGGAGTACGCGAGCATCCGCTTGACGTTGCTCTGCGTCGCCGCGGCGAAGTTACCGAGTGTCATCGTGACGACCGCCAGAATCTGGAAGACGAGGACCCAGTCGGTCCCCAGCACCATGAACTGGCCACCGTCGCCCGAGACCTGCAAGAAGGCCTGGGTGAACACGCGGAAAGCGATGACGAACCCGGCGGCCTTCGAGGCCGACGAGATGAAGCCACTGATGGGTGCGGGTGCGCCTTCGTAGGCCTCCGGTGCCCAGAAGTGGAACGGGACGGAGGCGATCTTGAACGCGATACCCGCGATGATCATCAGGATGCCCATGCCGAGCAGCCCCGGGAAGTCGCCGGTGATGGCGGCCTGCACGTCGCTCAGCAGGAGCGAGCCAGTCACGGCGTAGACGAGGCTGATACCGTAGGCGAAGATGGCGCTGGACAGTGCGCCGATGAGGAAGTACTTCAGACCCGCCTCGACGCTGCCCCGGTTCTTCTTGAGGAACGCGACGAGTGCGTACGAGGGCAGCGAGGCGAGTTCGAGCGCGACGAAGACGGTGGCCAGCGAGTTGGCCATCCCCATCAGGGTCATCCCCGTCGCGGCCAGCAGCACCAGCGAGTAGTACTCGGCCTGGTAGCTGTGGTCCTGCAGGTAGTTGTAGCTCGCCAGTGTCACCATCGCGGTCACCGAGGCGACGATGATGGCGAACAGCAGACTCATCTGGTCGACGACGAGCGCGTCACCGACCGGGATGGTCGGCGATTCGCTCCGGTCGCCGTAGGTGCCGAGCAGGGCAACAGCCGTGACGAACGACGCGAACGCGCCGGCCGTCGAGATACCCGCGAGCAGCCCGCGGTTGCGGGTGTCCGGGTTCCAGCTGTCGACGAGCAACAGCACCAGCGAGGTAATCGCCAGCACGAGGGCGGGCGAGAGCCACTGGTAGTCGACGAGTGCCATCAGGCACCACCTCCAGAGATGAGGTCAGCGACCGGACCAGCCGCGTCCCGAATCATCTCGAAGAAGATGTCGGGCGCGGTGCCGAGCGCGATAATCATGATGAGGAGCACCGCGAGTGGTGCCACGTCGTGCAGCGGCGCGCGACCGACCTCGTAGTCGGTGTCGAGGCGGTACTCACCGAACAGCGTGCGTTGCATGGCGAACAGGAGGTAGCCGGCGACGACGACGATACCGAACATCCCGATAGCCGTGAAGATGACGTGGATGTCGCCGAAGTCAGCACCCCATTTCGCCTGCATCGAGCCGAGGAACACGTAGAACTCGGCCGCGAAACCGGACATGAGCGGCAGCCCCATGTAGCCGAAGGCACCGGCGATGAGGATACCGACCGTGTACGGCATCTTGCCGGCCATCCCGGACATGTCCGTGACCATGCGCGTGTGCGTCGTGTTGTAGATGACGCCGACGGCCATGAACATCAGCCCCGAGATGAGGCCGTGCGAGATCATCTGGAACGTCGCGCCGCCGACACCGTACATGGTGTAGGCGACGAGACCCAGAATGACGTATCCCATCGAAGAGACGGACGAGTAGGCGACGATACGTTTGAGGTCGCTCTGTGCGAGCGCGAGCATCGCGCCGTAGATGATGGAGACGACGGCGAAGGCCGCGATAATCGGCGCGTTCGCGTTCGCCACCTCGGGCAGCATCGTGAAGTTGAACCGCAGCAGTGCGTAGGTACCCATCTTCAGCAGGACGCCCGCCAGGAGCACCGACACCGGGGTCGGTGCTTCGACGTGGGCGTCCGGCAGCCAGGTGTGGACCGGGACGACCGGCACCTTCACTGCGAAGCCTGCGAACATCGCCGCGAACGCGACGAGTTTCAGCGTCTCGATGGGCACGCCGAGCGTGCTCTCACCCGTCCCGGCGTTCAGGCTGGCCTCGGTGACCGCCTGCAGACCGAACGAGTCGACGCCGAGTCCGAACACGAGCGCCGCGAAGCCGATGAACATCACCAGCGAGGCGACGTTCGTGTAGACGAACATCTTGATGGCCGCGTACTTGCGGCGCGGACCGCCCCAGACACCGATGAGGAAGTACATCGGGACGAGGACGGCCTCCCAGAAGACGAACCAGACGAAGAAGTCGAGCGCCGTAAAGACGCCGAGCAGGCCCGCCTCGAGGAAGAGGACGAGGCCGTAGAACTGCGACTGACGCTCCTGGATGGGCGTCCACGAACTCACGAGTGCGAGCGTCGTGAGGACACCAGTGAGCACGATGAGCGGCATGCTGATGCCGTCGACACCGGCGACCCACTGGATGTCCGGGAGCGGGCCGAGCGAGAGCCAGGTCTCCCGGCTCTCGAACGCGAGCGACCCGCCTTCTAAGAGTGCGTTCCCTTCACCGTCGAAACTGGCCCACATCAGCAAGCTGCCTGCGAGCGGCAGCAGACTCCACGCGGTCGCGAGCTTCGCCGCGTACCGGTCGGAGCTGGCCATGACGACGAACGATCCGACCAACGTGACTGCGATTAGCGCTTCTATCGTACCGTTTATCATGCGAACCACCCACCTGTGATGCCGACGATGACCAGCAGGATGACCAGCCCCAGTGTCGCGAGGGCGGCGTAGTTGGTCACCACACCAGTCTGGATGCGCTTGATGCGCGAGCTACCGACCAGACTGACGCTGGAGGTGCCGTTGACGACGCCGTCGACGACGCCCTGGTCGAACTTGTCGGCGACTTTGGCCACGGGCAGGGTGAGACCCGTTGCGAGCCACACCTGATACTCGTCCTGGTAGTAGTTGTTGTACAGGAGCGTCTGTATCGAACCCAGTTTGGCCGTGTGCTCCTCGGGGTCGGCACCGCCGTACAGGAAGTACGCGAGGCCGACACCCGCGAGAGCCAGTCCCAGCGAGAGAGCTGCCGAGACGAGCACGGTCGTGGACTCGCTCCCGAACGCCGCCCCTTCGGCGGTGTAGCCAGCGACGTCGTGGAGCAAGTCACCGTAGTGGTGTGCGCTCAGGTCCGACGCCAGCTCGGACTCGGGGTCTAAGAACTGGTGGAGATAGTCGATGCCCTTGATTCCCAGAACCTTCTCGACGGGAACCATGTTTACGACACCGGCGAGCGTCGCGAGCACGCCGAGGACGACGAGCGGGACCTTCACGTTCCAGCGAACGCCGTGGGGGTTACGAGCCGTGTCGGACCGGGGCTCACCGTGGAAGGTGAGGAACACCATTCGGAAGGTGTAGAATCCGGTGAACAGCACGGCGAGGAGCCCCATCCCGTACGCGACGAGGAGCATCGTGCCGGTCGTCCCAGCACTGCCGAGACCGTGGACGAGCACTTCGTAGAGCACCTCGTCCTTCGACCAGAAGCCAGCGAACGGGACGATGCCCGCGAGCGCCAGCGATCCGGCGAGGAACGTGGCGTAGGTCACGGGCATCTTGTCCTTGAGACCGCCCATGTCCCACATGTTCTCGTTGTGGTGCATCGCGATGATGACCGACCCGGCACCGAGGAACAGCAGCGCCTTGAAGAAGGCGTGCGTCATCAGGTGGAAGGTCGCTGCTACGTAGCCACCGCCACCCAGCGCGAGCATCATGTACCCGTACTGTGAGATGGTGGAGTACGCGAGCACCTGCTTGATCTCCTTCTTGACGACACCCATCGTGGCGGCGAACAGCGCGGTGAAGCCACCGACGAGTGCGATAACTGCGAGCACCGTCGGGAGCAGCGCGTAGAAGCCGTACATCCGGGCGACGAGGTACACACCGGCTGCGACCATCGTCGCCGCGTGGATGAGTGCGGAGACGGGCGTCGGGCCTTCCATCGCGTCCGGCAGCCACGTGTGGAACGGGAACTGCGCGGACTTGCCCATGACACCACCGAGGACGAGCAGTCCCAGAATCGGGAACCACGCCTCGGGGGCCATGCCGAAGAAGCTCGTTACCTCACCAGCACTGCCAGCGAGCGCTTCCTCGGCGAGGACCGGGAACGACGTCTGGCTCTCGGTGCTGACGAACAGGCCGGTCCCGAACGTCGCGATGATGCCGACCACGCCGATGAGGAAGAAGTAGTCACCGAAGCGGGTGACGAGGAACGCCTTCTTCGCGGCCGACGGCGGGCCGTCCTGGCGGAACCAGAAACCGATGAGCAGGTACGAACACAGGCCGACCAGCTCGAAGAACATGAACGCCATGAGGATGTTGTCCGCCATGACGAACGCGAGCATCGAGAAGGTGAACAGCCCGAGTTCGGCGTAGTAGCGCGGGAGGCCTGTCTCGCCCTCGTCGTTCATGTAACCCATGCTGAACATGTGCACGAGGAACGCGATGAGCGAGACGATGACGAGCATCATCGACGACAGCGGGTCGATGAACACGCCGAAGTGAAGCGGAATCTCCTCTGCGCCGCTCCACGTGAACAGTTCGGCGTGGTACGTGCTGCCACCGAGGACGGTGAGCGCTGCGAACAGCGAGAGCACGAGCGAGCCACCGGTGGCGGCCATGCCCGCGATTGCCCCGTTCTTGGGCAAGTACTTCCCTGCCGCGAGTGCGACGAGGAACGACGCGAACGGCAGCGCCGCGATAGCGGGCGCGAGTTCGAATGCGAGTTCTCCTGCCATCGTTACCACCTCATCGTCGTGGCCTCAGCCACGTCTACGTCTTCGAAATTGCGATACAGTACGAGGATGATGCCGATACCGATGGCCACCTCGGCCGCCGCCAGCGCCATCGTGAACAGCGCGAACGTCTGGCCAGTGAGGTTGCCGTGGTACTGGCTGAACGCGACGAGATTGATGTTCGCCGCGTTGAGCATCAGCTCTACCGACATCAGGAACATCAGCGCGTTCCGTCGGGTGAGGATGCCGAACAAGCCGGTACAGAACACACCGGCAGATAGTATTAGGTAGTACGTGTTGTCTATCGCCATCAGTTCTCACCTCCGTCTTCGGTCTCGGTTGCAGCGCCACCGTCCGTCGCCATCGCCGTCCCGCTGGACGAACTGGACGAGTCGGTGTCGTCACCGAGGCCGAGTGCGGCACCGACGAAGTCGCCGTCGACTTCACGACGGGCGAGCATCACGGCACCGACCAACGCGGCGACGAGGACGAGGTCGATAATCTCGAAGGCGACGAGGAACGACTCGCCGTCGACGGTCGGCTCAGCAGCGCCGGCGAGGCCGAACATGTGATAGCCGATGTCGTCGGTGACACCACCGCTAGCCCCGGTGGCTCTGGCGTACACCTTCCCGTCCTGCGTGAACACCGATGCGTTCACACTGTCCGGGCTCTGGTCCGAGAGTTGGACCTCCTTTAGTACGTTCGTCGTCGCGTTGCCGTCCGCGTTCGTCGTGTTCTCCTTGACGACCGCGAACGTCTGGTTATTGCGTGCCTCGATAGCGGCGAACTGGCCACTGTTAGTCTGTTCCGTCGAGATATCCTCGGCGGACCCGAGTTCGACCGTCGCGTTACCGAAGCCCTGATTTTCGCCCGCGATGGGTGCGTTCACGAACGTGAACGCCATCACGGCGAACAACACGACTGCGAGAATACCGGGGGCGAGATGCCCACCGAGTCGTAATTTCGGTCGTGTCGTCATGTCTCTACCACCTCCGTATCGCCTTCCTGGCGCACGAGCATCACGGCGAACGTGATGAGGATGAGTACCCCGCCCACGTAGACGAGTATCTGCATCGTGGCGAGGAACTCTGCCTCGCGCATCACGTAGTGCACCGCGAAGCTCAGTAGCGCGACGCCGAGAAGGAGTGCGGAGTGCCACACGTCCTCCATGAGAACGACGCCGATGCTACTCGCCATCGTGACGATGGCGAAGAGCGCGAAGGCGACGAGTTCTGCGGTTACCATTTGTTAGGTTCTCCTATCTGTTGTATTGCGAGACGGTGTCTCGATTACTGGTAATCGACCTCGCCGTCTCCTTCACCGATCCACGCGCCGCGGTCCGGTTCGCGGGATTCGAGCGGGTCGATGTCCTTGTACCACGGAACGCTCTTGAGCTGTTCTTTGTTGTACACCAGGTCGTCCTTGGTGTCGCCGGTGAACTCGAAGTTCTGCGTGAGCAGAATCGCGTCGACCGGGCAGACCTCCTCACACAGGCGGCAGTAGATGCACTGCCCGATGTGGAGGTTGTACTGTTCACCCTGGCGCTGTGCGTCGGTGACGATGTGGATGGTGTCGTTCGGACACACGTTCTCACACTGGCGACACCAGATACAGCGCTCCTGGCTGAACTTGTGGACGCCACGGAACCGCGGGGAAACTTCCGGCGCGGTGTCCGGGTACTCGACGGTGAACGTCTCGCCGTCGAGTGCGTGCTTCATCGTCGTTGCCATCGATTTGAGAAGTCCGATCATACTAACACCCCGACGAGTACTGCCGTCAGTAGCAGGTTGGCGAACGAAAGGACGAGCATGCCCTTCCAGCCGATCTCGATCATCTGGTCGATACGCACACGCGGAATCGCGGAGCGGAACCACTGCGTGAGCAGGAAGACGCCCCATATCTTCGCGGTGAACCAGATGAAGCCCGGGATGACGTCGAGCGCCGGAATCGGCGCCGACGGGCCGCCGAGGAACAGCGTGGCGGCGATTGCGCCACCGAGGAAGATGTGCAGGAACTCGCCCAGATACATGAGGACGAAGTAGACCGAGGAGTACTCGGTCTGGTACCCTGCGACAATTTCCGTCGGTGCTTCCGGGATGTCGAACGGGTTACGCCCGACTTCCGCGAGGTTCGCGACCATGAACAGCACGAACGCGAACGGGTTCACGAACGCGAACCACGAGTAAATCTCGACGCCACCGAGGCTCACGAGCGTCTGGCGCTGTGCCTCGACGATGCCGCTCATCTGGAGCGTCTGCGTGAACAGCACGACGGATGCTGCCGTGATGACGAGCGGAATCTCGTACGCGATGTTCTGTGCGATAGCACGAAGGCCACCGAGCAGGGAGAACTTGTTCGCGGACGCGTAGCCACCCATCGTCAGGCCGAGGGTCGCGATGGACGCGACGGCGAAGACGTACGCCAGTCCAGCGTCCGGGTCGGCCAGTTGCAGGTTGATGCCGAAGATGGAACCGATGGGGATGACCGCGAACCCGAGCATGGCCGAACTGGCCAAGACGATGGGCGCGAGGTCGTACGCCGGACGGTCCGCGTTCTCCGGGATGATGAGTTCTTTCGACAGCAGTCGGACTGCGTCGGCCACGATGATGAGGAGGCCGAACGGTCCGATGCGGTTCACGGCGATACGGTCCGTGAACGCGGCCGTAATCTTCCGCTTCGCCCACGGGCCGGCGACGCCGGTGTAAGCGAGGAAGATGTTGCCGACGACGAACGCCGCGATGAACGCCGCGACGAGGTCGCCGACCGCCCCGAACTGGGCGAGACCGAGCGCCTGCTCGACCGTCTCGGGCAGGAGCATCTCGTCAGCCATCAGCGGTCGACCTCCCCGAGCACGATGTCGAGGCTACCGAGTGACGCGATGAGGTCGGGGATGTACTCGCCCTGGCTCATCTCGGGTAGCGTCTGCAGGTTCGAGAAGCACGGACTGCGAATCTTGAACCGTGCTGGCTTGTCGGTACCGTCTGCACGGATGTAGATACCGAGTTCGCCCTTCGCGGCCTCGACGGCACGGTAAACCTCCGTGTCGTCGGCCGGCTTCAGCGTGCGCGGCACGTTCGACTGGATGGTGCGGTCGTCTTCCGGCCAACCTTCGAGCAGGTCGATACACTGCTCGATGATCTTGGCGGATTCCTCGACCTCGCGCATCCGACAGAGGACACGCGCGTAGTTGTCGCAGCCGTCTTCCGTAATCACGTCCCAGTCGAGCTGGTCGTAGTAGCCGTAGGGGTCGTCGCGGCGCAGGTCGTAGTCGACGCCCGAGCCACGGGCGACCGGTCCCGTCGCGCCGTAGGACTTGGCGACCTCGGGGTCGAGGTAGCCCGTGTCCACACAGCGGAGCTGGAAGATCTCGTTCGACGTGATCATGTCGTGGTACTCCTCCAGCTTGCCCGGCAGTTCCTCGAGGAAGTCACGCGACTTCTCGAAGAACTCCTCGCGCGGTTCGGGGAGGTCCCACGCCACGCCACCGAGGCGGAAGTAGTTGAACATCATCCGCTGCCCGGTGAGGTCTTCGAGGATGTTCTGGACGACTTCGCGGTCGCGGAACGCGTACTGGAAGATGGCGGTGAAGTCGCCGTACACGTCCAGTGCGAACGTCCCAAGCGCGAGCATGTGTGCCGCGATACGGCAGTACTCGGCGGACATCGTCCGGATGATCTGTGCGTACTCCGGTACCTCGATGTCTGCGAGGTCCTCGGCCGCGCGGGCGTAGGCCCACTCGTTGAGGATGCCCGCGGAGACGTAGTCCCAGCGGTCGGGGTACGGCATGATCTGGTGCCGGTAGGTCCCCTGCTGACACATCTGCTCCTCACAGCGGTGGAGGTAGCCGATGTCCGACTCCACGTCTGCGACCTGCTCACCGTCGAGGACGGTCTTCACGTGCAGGACGCCGTGGGTCGCCGGGTGGTGCGGGCCGATGTTGAGGAACATCGTGTCCGCGTCGTCGGCTTTGTGGTCCTCCTTGAGCGGGTTGTCCCACTCGCCCAGCGTGACGATCTGCGGCCCGTTCTGGTCGTAGCTCTGTGAGAGCGGGTGACCTTGCCACGTCTCGGGCAGCAGGATACGTTTGAGGTCCGGGTGGTCCTCGTACTGGATGCCGACGAGGTCGTACGCCTCGCGTTCGTGCCAGTCGCAGGTGCGGTAGGCCGCGTTGCCGGACTGGCTCACTGGGGCATCTTTCGAGGTCGGGACGACGACGCTGACTTCCTGCGTCGGGTCGTCGTACTTCCGCAGGTGATAGATAGACTCGAAACGGTCCTCGTACTCCTGTGCCGTGACGCAGGCACAGTGGTCGAACCCGGCCTGGTCGCGAAGCGCGAGCAGGGTCTCTTCGACCTCGTCCGGCCGAACGACGACCGACTGGTCGGCGTTCAAATGTTCTTCGGTGTCGAGGACCTTGTCGCCGAGCAGGTCGAGGACGGCGTCGCCGTCGACGTTGCCCTCCGACGTAACCATCCGTTCGCTTGGCTTCTCCAGGCTCATGGTGAATCAGCCCAGTTGTAGCGCATTGCGAGTGTGTCCTCGTCGATCTGGTCTGCGAGTTTGTCCACGACTTCGTCCCGCTCCATGTCGCCGAACTGTTCCAGTTCGTACGGCTTCACGGTCACCGGTGCGGACTCACCGTTGGCGATTCGCTCTTGCAGTTTGGCGACGCCGTAGATGAGTGCCTCCGGACGCGGCGGGCAGCCCGGGACGTGGATGTCGACCGGGATGACCTCTTCTGCGCCCTTGATGACGTTGTAGCCCTCTTGGAACGGACCGCCGGATATGGTACACGAGCCCATCCCGACGACGAACTTCGGCTCCGGCATCTGGTCGTACACACGCTTCATGCGTGGTGCGAACTTGGAGACGATGGTTCCGGGGACGATGATGACGTCCGCCTGTCGCGGAGAAGCCCGCGGCACACCTGCACCGAAGCGGTCCAGGTCGTGCTTGATGGCGTACGTGTGAATCATCTCGATACTGCAGCACGCGATACCGAACTGCAGCATGAACATCGAGGACCCGCGGACCCAGTTCATGAACTTGTCGAACTTCGTGAGAATGAACGGCGTCGAGCCGAACGCCTCACGGAGCTTCGAGTTGAACCGGTCGTCGAGACCCTCGCCCATTCGCGCGTCGCGGGTCTTGGTCAGCGCGTCTGTACTCGTACGGTCTGTAGGTTTATCGCTGCTCATCGTTCTGCCTGTGCTCCCTTACGTTGCTCGGCGCGTGGACTCTTCGCCCACTTGACTGCGCCGTTGCGCCATGCCCACGCGAGACCCACTACCAGCACACCGATGAACGCGAGCATCGGCACCAGTGCGGCCACGAGACTGACGCCGCCTTCGAGAGCAGAACCGTAGATAACCGTCCACGGGAAAATGAGGACGGTCTCGATGTCGAAGACGACGAACAGGAGCGCGACCATGTAGTACTGGATGTTGAACCGAATGCGCGTCCCGCCGGTGGGGATCTCGCCACTTTCGTAGGTGGCGCGTTTATTCTTCTCAGGTACTGTCGGTCTGAGGAGTGCTGACACCGTCATCATAGCGAGCGGAATCAGCAACCCAACCAGAGCCAACGCCCCAATGGCTATCCATGGATTCATGCCGTTTACTCCGTAACATCCGAGGCTTTGAAGCGCACCCATATAAGGGTTGATTCTTGCGATTTTCGGGTTTTCTCCGGGGTGTGTCCCCCGTAAAATGGATGTGCCGAACCACAACGACAGTATAAATAGGACCGCAGAAAGTCGGGGGCTGTCCTGTCGCTCCCGAACGAGGTCAGTCACAGGCCGAACGAGCGTGGAAAAATCGGCCGGGGGCGTGCAGTCGGTCAGTCTCGGCGCGACGCGAACCCGGGCGTTCCGAGTTCGTGAAGGTCACGCGACACCCGCGCGACGTCACCTTTGAGCCCTTCGTGATAGTCGACCAACCGTTCTCGGAGGTCGTCGTGTTGGCGCGCGAGAATCATCGCGGCCGAGAGCGCGGCGTTGAACGACTTCCCAGCGTCGACCGCAGTGAGCGGCGCGCCCTGTGGCATCCCGATGACCGAGTCGACGGACTTCTCCTGTACCGGGACGCCGATGACCGGCAGCGGATACGCGATGGAGGCGGTCATGTTCGGCAAGTCGGCCGACTTCCCGCCAGCCCCGGCGATTATCACGTCGAGGCCGCGGTCCTCGGCGGTCTCCGCGTAGGCGTACATCAGGTCGGGTGTCCGGTGCGCCGAGGTCACGTACGTCTCGAACGTGAAGCGCGCTTCCGGCGGATTGTCGTAGTCGGTGACCTCGGCGAAGCCGAGTTCGTCGACGAGCGCGTCGTACGCGCCGGGGCGGCCCGTCTCCGACCCCATCATCACGTCGAGGTCCGAGTCCGAGCCCATGACGATGCCGATGTCGGGCGTTTCAGCGGCTGGTCGGTCGCGCTGTGCTTCCGCGTGCAGGTCGTCGATGAGTGAGTCGAGTTCGTCGGTCATTGGTTGTGGTATGGAACTGTCTCAGTCGAAGTCGAGTTCGCCGACGAGGTCGCGCGCCGCCGCCAGCAGTTCGTCGGTCGAGTCGTCGTCGGTCGCCACGCGAGTGACGTGGCCCATCTTCCGCAGGGGACGGACCTCGCGTTTGCCGTACCAGTGCATCGCCGCGCCGGGCGTCGAGAGAACAGATTCGACACCCGAGAGTTCCGCGGGCCGGGACTCGTCGCCGTCGCCGAGGATGTTCTTCGAGACGGTCGGCGCGAGCAGGTGGGTCGAACCGAGCGGCCACCCGAGCACCGCGCGGGCGTGCTGTTCGAACTGCGAGGTGCGTGCGCCTTCGATGGTCCAGTGCCCGGAGTTGTGCGGGCGGGGCGCGATTTCGTTCACGGAAATCTCGCCGTCCTGGTCCTCGAACAGTTCGATGCCGTAAACGCCGCGACCCTCCATCAGGTCGAGGACGTCGCGGGCGACTGCTTCGGCGCGGGCCAACACGTCCTCGTCGGAGCGTGCGGGAACGACCGTCTCGCGCAGAATCTCTTCCTCGTGGATGTTTTCGCCCACAGGGAACGTCGCGACTTCGTCGTCGCCTTTGACCGCGATGACCGAGACCTCACGCGTGTAGTCGACGAACGCTTCGAGCATCGCCGGACCAGCGACCGCCTCGATGGCTTCGGCAGCCTCGTCGCGCGAGTGGACCGGCACGTTCCCGCGGCCGTCGTAGCCGCCGGTTCGCGCCTTGAGCATCGCGGGCGCACCGAGTTCGTCGATGGCGTCGCGCAGTTCGTCGGCCGTCTCGACCGCGCGGAACTCGGGCACCTGAATCCCGGCGTCGTCGAGCGCACGCTTCTGGTGGAGTTTGTCGTGGATGAGTTCGAGCGTCGCCGGGTCAGGGTGACACGGCACGCCGGTCGCGTCGCTGACCTCGTTTAGTGCCTCCTGGTCGGCGAGTTCTATCTCGAACGTGAGGAAGTCGACGCGCTCGGCCAGTTTTCGGATGGCCGCTTGGTCGTCGAAGTCCGCGACGATTTGGTCCCGACAGACCGCAGAAGCCGGACAGTCCGGTGTCGGGTCGAGGACGATAACGTCGACGCCCAGCGGGCCGGCGGCCTCGCCGAGCATTCGGCCGAGTTGCCCACCGCCGACGACCCCGAGCGTCGGCCCTGGCAGGGTCGGTGTCATAGGCGGCGGTTCAATAGCTCCGCGCTTAACGCTTGCTCTCTGGCCCGGCGACCGATTCGTTCACGAACACGACAGTCGACGTGCCTCTCACTGTGAGGTCGATGGGGTAGCGGTCGTACGCCGAGCCGAGCCGCTTCGAAACGCTGTCGGCGTGAATCGCTCGCGTGACGACGACCGGCGGGTTGGACTCCATCGCCGCGGCGAACTGGGAGGCGTTCCGCGCGCTCGTCGTCTCCGCGTCGGCCAGTGCCGTGTACCACGGCAGGGGCAGTCGGTGGTACCAGTTGACGTTCTCCGACACCACGGTCCACGCCCCGTCTTGGAACTCGCCGTCGTTCGTCACCGGTAACTGTTGCCCGGCAGACTCGTTCTCGACGAGGAAGAACTCGCCGTAGTACAGGACGTCCGGGCCGTCCTGATTCGCCGCGGCGGCCGCCTCGATGCGGTCCGCGACCGGGTGCAGGTCGCTGCCCGGCTGACCCGGCTGGACCAGCGCGTTCGACTGCCCGGCCGGATGGAGGTAGCTCGTCTCGACGGCCATTCCCGCGGTGAGGCCGGCCCCGAACAGCAGCACCATGACGGCGAGGCTCGCGGTGACGAACTGTCGGTCAGCCACCGCTTCGCGGACCCAACGCCACACCAGCGCGACGCCGACCGCGGCCGGAATCGCGAGTGGGACCGCGACGTGCGTGAGCGACCACGGTGCTTTCACCGCGACGACGATTGGGTACGCGAGCAGGCTCGCCAGTCCCCAGTAGCTCGCCAGCGAGACGAGGTCTCGCGGCCCGTCGTGGCCGTACCGGTCTGCGAGTGCGCCGAGGATGCCGAACGCCGCGATGGCGGGGACGGCCAGGACGAACCGCTTCACGAAGTAGCGTCCGAAGTCCAGCAGGCTCTGGTCCTGTGCCTTGCCGTACCAGAGCGCGGTCGCGTCGTCCCAACTCTGGAACAGGGCCGCGTCGACGACGCCCGGAAGCAGGCTCGGGGTCGTCAGGGCAGCGAACAGCCCTTCGTCGCCTCGGGGCGCATAGAGCAGCGTAATCACCACGAGGAACAGGCCAGTCGCAAGAACCGACGGCACGCGCCAGTTCCGTACCGAGCCGTCGAATCGAGTCCCATCGAGGAGCACCCCGAGGACGAAGACCCCGGCGACCAGCCACGCCGCAGTGTACAGTAGGACGACCGACCAGTCGGCGAACAGCGTGCCGGTCGCGGCCAACGCGCCGATGGTCGCCGTCGCCTGATACTGCTCGCCCATGTCGGGGACGGCCCAGAGCGCGCCGAGCAGCGCGACGGCGAGGACGATGGCCGCTTCGAGTCGCGAGATGCCGCCAGCCAGCCCGAAGACGACCAGCGGATTGAGCACGGCGAACAGGAGGACTGACTCGTCGACTCGCTCGCGGAGCCAATCTGGCACTGGAGCGAGCCGGTCTCGAACCGGGTCGTACGCTGCGCGTCGCCAGAGGAGGCGATGGTCGAGCAGCAGCAAGCCAGCACCAGCCCACGCGAGCACGTACAGCACGGCGTTCTCCTTCGACGCCACACCGAGCGCGCCGGTGACGCTCGCCGCGTACAGGTACCGCGGCTTTCGCGTGTCCCACAGGCGGACCAGACAGCCAAGCGTGACGAACATGAACGTCGCCACCAGCACGTCGCTCCGAGCGAACCGCGAGTAGTAGACGAGGAGCGGACTCGCGGTGAGCAACCCTGCGAGCGCGACGACTTCGGTCTTGCGCAGATGCTCACGGAACAGCCACGCCGACAGTGGCAACAGGCCGCCGACCACCGCGACGAACAGCCGAGCAGTCGCATCCGACGGGCCGAGCGTGGAGAAGAGCAATTCGTTCGCGTGCGCGATGAGCGGCCCGTGGAGCACCGGTCGGTACTCCCACACGCCCGTCTCCGCGTAGCGCAAGACGGCGTAGTTCAGTCGGCCTTCGCCCCAGTGGGCGGTTCGCTGGCCGAGCCAGAGCAGTCTCGCGCCGAGACCGACTAGCGTGAGGGCGACGACGGCGACGAGGGTGTGTCGAGAACCACCGAATCCGGGCAGACTGCTCGCTGCTCTGTCCGTCGAATCCGTCGCACTCGATGACTGCTCGCGCGAGTCAGCGGCCGCCCCGTCGACTGCCATTTACTGTCGAAGCGTTTGCGGGGGACCAAACGCTTTCGGGTTCTGTTTCGATTCCGTGTCACTTCGCGCGACCACGTCCCGACTCAGTAGTGCCACTCGTAGTCGTCGAACTCGGGGTCGCGCTTCTCGACGAAAGCGTCGCGGCCCTCTTGCGCCTCGTCAGTCATGTACGCGAGGCGGGTCGCTTCGCCTGCGAACACCTGCTGGCCGACCATACCGTCGTCGGTCGCGTTGAAGGCGTACTTCAGCATCCGGATGGCGGTCGGCGACTTCGAGTTGATGCTCTCGGCCCACTCCAGTGCGACCTCCTCCAGTTCCTCGTGTGGGACTGCTTCGTTCACCATGCCCATGTCTGCCGCTTCTTCAGCGTCGTAGGTCTTCCCGAGGAAGAACACTTCGCGGGCTTTCTTCTGGCCGACCTGCTTCGCGAGGTAGGCCGAGCCGAAGCCGCCGTCGAAGCTGGCAACGTCGGGGTCGGTCTGGAGGAACTTCGCGTGCTGTTCCGAAGCGAGCGTCATGTCGCAGACGACGTGGAGCGAGTGACCGCCACCGACGGCCCATCCCGGCACGACGCAAATGACCGGCTTCGGGATGTGGCGGATGAGGCGCTGGACTTCGAGGATGTGCAGGCGGCCCGACTTCGATGCGGATTCCTTCTCGGCGTCGTCGCCCTGATACTCGTACCCCGACCCACCACGGACGCGCTGGTCGCCGCCGGAGCAGAACGCCCAGCCGCCGTCTTTCGAGGACGGGCCGTTGCCGGTGAGCAGGACACAGCCCACGTCAGTCTGGCGCTTCGCGTGGTTGAGCGCCCGGTACAGTTCGTCGACCGTCCCCGGACGGAACGCGTTGCGCACGTCGGGCCGGTCGAACGCGATGCGGACCGTGCCCGAGTCGACCGCGCGGTGGTAGGTGATGTCGGCGAAATCGTCGGCGAGGTCGATGGGTTCCCAGCGGTCCGCGTCGAAGAGTTCAGAGACCATGTCGAGTGGGTCCGGCCGGGGCGGAGAAATAGGTTCCCGTCGGCGGCGAACCGCAGTCCGAGACCGACGATATTTTTAAAGGCCCTCCTCGCCAATTGACAACTATCAACATGGCAAGTCTTATCGGGGCATCGGTGGTGATGGGTGTCTTCCTCGTCGGGGTCCTCGTGTACCTCAACGCGCACAAGATGCGCAAGTACACCCCGATGGCGAAAGACGGCGAACCGCTGTACCGGCGCCTGTCGGGGAGCCTCACCGTCTGGATCCTCGGCTTCATCGCCATCGTCGGTGGGTTGGCCGGCGGCGCCGTCGCCTACGTGAGCGTCTCGCCAGAGCAGCAGGGGTTGGTCGCGATGGCTCTCGGCGGCCTGCTGGCGCTGATCCTCGCGGGGTGGGTGTTGTTCGGCACGTACCGGTCGGGTCGCAACCGCGGCCTGCCGAGCGCAACCGCAGCGATGGTGAGCGCGTGGGCGTTCGGCGCACTGTTCACGCTCGCCGTCGCGGTGAAGCTACTCCTCTGAGATGGCGTCGAACGCGGCGACGCAGACGGGCGATGGGCTGCCGAGCGAGCGAGTGCTATGGTTCGCGCTACTCTGTTCGCTCGAACTGTTCGTGGTCGTCGCCTATTTCCAGCTGACGAGCGCGACGGTCACGTCGATTCGGTACGTCCTCTACCCGTTCGTCTGGATAAACCTCGGTGTTGCTGCCGTCGCCACCACGCGACCCTTCTCCGCGCCGCGTCGACAACGACTGGTCGCCATCGCGGTCGCAGTCGGCTACTTCCTGCTGCTGGCGTGGCTCGTCGGCATGGTCCGCGTCCATCCCGGCGGGAGCGCCCACGGTCCGGTCGGCCTCTCGCTCTCGCTGCCGTCGCCGGGTTGGGGGCCCACCCTCACGTACGCGAGCGAGCACGGCCACCTCGCGCTCGTTCCGTTCCGGGTCGTCGGCTACCTCGCGCTGGCCTACCTCGTCTACGCGACGGTGCTCGACTCACTGGCGGCGACGGCGACCGGCCTCGTGGCGCTGTTCTCGTGTGTCAGCTGTGCGGTCCCACTCCTCTCGTCGCTGGCGACGAGTACGGGGGGGTCCGCGGCCATGCTGACGACCGTGTACACCTACGGCATGGACGTCTCGACGGCGGTGTTCGTCGTCGCACTGGCGCTGCTGTACTACCGCCCGGGGGTGCGTGCTCGTGAGACCGAGTGAACGGTCGGCCCGGGCGCGTCTCGTGTTGACCGCCGTCGCCTGTGTCTTCACGATGACGCTCCTCGCCGACCCGGTGCTCGCCCACATGGGCTCACTCGGCGGACCGCTGACCTCGGTTCCAGTTCCGTTCTGGCTCGTCGTCCTCACCGGTGGCGGCATCATCGGTGCGTCGTTCCTGTTCACGAGCTTCGCCACCGACCACGAGTTCATCCGGTGGATAAACGCACTCGGCGTGCTGGTACCCACGCCAGCGTCGGTGTGGCGCGCAGCCGTCACTGGCCTCAGCGTAGCCAGTGTGGCGATCCTCCTCCTGTTCGTCGTCGTCGGCTTCGTCGGCCCGACTGACCCCACCCGAAACCTCGCAGTCGTCGGTATCTGGGCCGGGTGGTGGGCTGGTTACACCGCGTCGGTGTACCTCGTGGGCGACACGTGGTCGGTCGTGAACCCGTGGCGAACCATCGCGGGCGTCTTCGGCAGTCTCGGCGGGCGAGAACTCACTGACCTTCCGGTCTCCTCGGGTTGGGTTGCTGCACTCGGCCTGCTCGCGATGGTGTACCTCGAAGTGATCAGTCCGCTGGCGTCGGTCCCCTCGCTGCTCGTCTGGGTCGTTCTCGCCTACTCGGTGGTCACGCTCGTCGGGGCCATCACCTACGGCGATTCGTGGTTCGAGCGCGTCGACCCGATATCCCGCGTGTTCCGAACCTACGGTCGACTGGCACCGGTTCGTCGCATCGACGGTCGCCTCTCGGTCGGCCTGCCGGCAGGCGTCCTCGCCAACGATTACGACGACGCGGTTCGGGGTGACGTGGTGTTCGTCGTCGCACTCGTCTGGGTGACGACGTACGACGGCCTCGTCTCGACGGCTTCGTTCGACGGCTTCGCCCGCGCCATCCTCGGGTCCGACCCGCCCATGGTGCTGGCGTACCTGCTGTACCTCGTCGTCGCCATCGCTGGATTCCTCGCGTTCCTCGGTATCTACCGGCTCGCCGCGCGAGTGTCCCGCCGGACTGCCGGCAGCTTCGTCTCGGTGTCAGTCATCGAGCGCCGGTTCGTCTGGGCGCTGGTCCCCATCGCGGCGGCCTATCACCTCGCGCACTTCCTCGGCTACTTCGTCACGTTCGTGCCGACGTTGACTGGCATCGCGGCGAACCCACTCGCCCCACCGCCGTCGCCACAGATCGCCGTGTTGCCGGACTGGTGGGGCGGTGTCCAGCTCGCTCTCGTCATCCTCGGCCACCTCGTCGCTATCTGGGTGGCTCACGCCATCGCGTTCGAGACCTTTACTGGCAAACTCCAACCCATCCGGAGCCAGTACTCGTTCGCCGTCGTCACCATCTGCTACACGATGACCAGCATGTGGATAATCGCGCAGCCGTACTCGCCGCCCCCGTTCCTCTGACCATGGCTACAATCGATCCACACTCCGAGGAGGTATCGCCCACCCAGACAGCGACGGCTGACCAGTCGACGGGTCGAGACACGTCGACCACCCTCGACGCCGACGAGCAGCCGGCCGCAACCTGTGACCACTGTGGTCGCCCGTTCCCGACCGAACATCTACACGCACTCCACCTCGGAGACCGCCACGGTGACGACCTCAACCCACACGAGCAGGCGGCCTACGAGGCTGCACAGGACGAGGAGACGGACGAACTGTTCCTGTTCCACCTCAAGGTCATCGCCGCACTGGGTGGGCTCTACGCGATACTCGTGCTGGTGTACATGGTGGTGCTGGCACTATGACGGTCTCACGCCCCGGTCTCGCCGACTCGACGACCCGACGCACTATCACGACACTCGTCGTGGCGATTGCGAGCCTCTCGGCCGTCCCGTCGGCTCAAGCCCATCAGGGAACCGTCCACGCAGGCGTGCCACACTTCGTCCTGCTCACGCTGTTCCTACTCGGAGCAGCCATCCTCGGCGTGGTCGTGGTCCTCGACCGGACCAGCACTGGCCTCTCCACGCGGGCCGCAGGACTCGCTGTGGCCGCCGGTACCGTCCTGACGGCGCTCGGCGCGGTCGGACTGGTCGAGATACAGGTCGAACCCATCACGAGCACGCCTCTCCCACGTACGTTCTACCCCGCACTGACGTTCTTCGCCGGCATGGCCATCGCCACCGCGAGCGTCGTGCTGTACAACACCCGCTGGGGCGACCACCACGCGTATCCACTGCTCGGCGCAGTGCTCGGCTTCTGGGTCGCCTATCCGGAGCTCGTCCCCCACGGAACCGTCTTCCACCCGCTGGGCTACGCACTCGTCCTCGCCCTTCCGGTCGTCCTCGGCTACGTGGTCTGGACCGAGGTGTGGCCTGCAATCGGGGCCACCGACCGTCGCGCCCGACTCGTCGGCAGCCTCGCCGGTCTCGGCTTCGCCGTCTTCTTCGCCGTCTCTTCGGGCCTGCTTTCGGTCAATCCCGACCAGGTCCCACAGGCTGGCGGCGAATCGTTCGTCGTCGTCACCGAGTTCGCCAGTCCGCTGGTGATGTGGCCAGCCGTCGAGGCGTACTGGCCGTCGGTACCCCTGTTTACCGCCCTCTCGGTCGGCACGGCGTTGATTCTCACGATACTCGCGGGACTCGTGGGGCTGAACGCGACGCTCGGGGCGGCCGTCTGGCTCGCCCGGGACGACGCAGACCCGGAGCCGACGCACGAGTCCGAATCGGCGGCGACCGACGGTGGCGTGACGCCGACGGACACCGCAGCGTCGAGTTCGGTTCGAGGCGTCGCCGGCACCATCGCCACGACCGGTGCGACTGCCTGTTGTTGCTGTGCCCCCGCGTTCTACGGGATTGCGAGTGCGGCGTTCGGCGCTTCCGCGAGTCCGCTCTACTGGGCGTTCACTGACCCTGACTCGCCGCTCGCGACGGTGTTCCTCGTCGGGGCTATCGCGCTGTTGACGGCGAGTGTATTGTCGCTGGCGACGAACGTTCGAGACACCTGCGTGGGTGTCGACAACTGACCGAGTGTCAGACCTGGTGACGGAGTTTGGGCCACCGAGTTAAGCCCGTTCGTTCCCTCCTTCTTGCATGGACTTTGGTCGGAGCAGTGTGTCACTTCACTCACTCATCTGTTCGATGGCTGATGGGGGTACATTCCTGGGACGACAGCCCGCCGACCCGATTCGTGTCCTCCACGTCGACGACGAATCCGCGTTCGGCGACCTCGTCACGGCGTACCTCACGGAGGCGGACTCCGAGTTCGAGGTCGTGACCGAGTCGAGTGCGAAAGCCGGGCTCGACTATCTCGACACCGCGCCCGTCGACTGCATCGTGAGCGACTATCAGATGCCGGAGATGGACGGGCTCGAGTTCCTCGTCGCGGTTCGCGAACAGTATCCCGACATGCCGTTCATCCTGTTCACGGGGAAAGGGTCCGAAGCAGTCGCCGGAAAGGCCATCGAACGGGGCGTGACGAACTACCTCCAGAAGCGCGGTGGGAGCGAACAGTACACCATTCTCGCCAACAGAATCGAGAACGCGGTCGCCAGAAATCGGGCCGAGAAACACGCGAAACGAAGTCTCAGGGCACTGGAGACGGCGACAGAAGGCATCGCCATCCTCGACGAGACGAAACACTTCATCTACGTGAACGACGCCTTCGAACGACTCTACGGCTACGAGCGCGGCTCACTCGTCGGCGAGTCGTTCTGTATCCTCGAAGGCGACAACAGGACGGTGAACGATCAGCTAGAAGCGCTCCGGACCCAGCACGACGACACCGACCGGTGGCGAGGCGTCGTAACCCACGTCGGTGAAGGTGGAACACCGGTCGAGGTCGAACTGACCGCCACCTACAGCGAACCCGAGCAATCGTTCGTCTGTACCGTGCACGAACGAACGGACGCAGCACGGTTACAGTCGGAACTCTCGCTGAAAGAGCGGGCCATGGACGCCGCGCCCATCGGCATCGTCATCACCGACTCGAACCAGCAGGACAACCCGATACTCTACGCGAACGATGGGTTCTCTCGCCTCACCGGGTACGACCGCGATACCGTCGTCGGTCGGAACTGTCGGTTCTTACAGGGTGAGGACACCGACACGGAGACCGTGGACGCTCTGCGGACGGCGATTGCCGAGGAGCGGTCACTGACTGTCGACCTGTTGAACTACCGAGTCGACAAGACGCCCTTCTGGAACCGAGTGAGCGTCGCACCGGTCTGTGACGACGGTGTCGTCACCCACTACGTCGGATTCCAGCAGGACGTGAGTGAGTTGAAACTGGCACAGCAACAACAGAAGGATTGAGTCGGAACGAGGCTGGTTTCGCTACAGTATCGAGTACGATGCTGCGACAGTCAGTGCGACTGCTGCGAGTAACCCCATCAGTATCATCGTCGTGACCGACCGCGGTTCGTCGGTGAGGTGCTGGTACCAGCCGGCGACGACCGCCGCCTTCGCGAACGACATCAACATGATGACCGCGAAGGCAGTCCAGTACGCCGTTTCGAGGTAGCCGAGCATCTCTACCACTACCTGCGCCGTCGCGAGGACGAACAGGACCACGTATATCACCGTGTACAGTTTTAGTTTTGACATTTTTGGTCACCTCAGAAGATGTAGAACAGCGGGAACAGGAACAGCCAGACGATGTCGACGAAGTGCCAGTACAGCCCGAAGTACTCGATGGGTTTGTCGTCGTCGAGGTAGGCCCCGTGCCACGCCCTGTAAATCATCCACAGCGCGATGACGAGGCCGATGATGACGTGCAGGCCGTGGAGCCCGGTCGTTACGTAGAACGTCGTCGACGCGATGTTCGTCGAGATGTCCCAGCCCTGTGGGAACGCCTCGGAGTGAATGTGGAACAGGTGCAACCACTCCATTCCTTTGTTGATGAGGAACGCGATACCCAGCACGACCGTCGTCGACATCGCGGCGATGACGCCGCCACGACTCCCGCGGTCGGCGGCGACGAGCGCCAGCACGATGGCGAAACTGCTCGTGAGCAGGATGTACGTGTTGATGAGCCCGGGCAGGACGACGTGTTCCGCCGGGATGAGGTCGTGGTGCCAGTCCGCCCAGCCGTAGGCGACGCGCGAGAACACGAACGCGCCGATGAAGGCACCGAACAGCACCACGTCTGAGGCGAGGAAGATCCACACCCCGAGTTTCGTGTTCTCGACGCCGACGAACGGCCACGCTTCGCCGATACCGCCTTCGGGCCCGTGGAACGGTTCCGTCGTCATGCCGAACAGGCCGCCACCAAGGACGACCAGTCCGACGCCAGTGAGGCCCATATAGACGGTCCCAGCCATGCCCGCAGCGAAACTGCCACTATCCAGCCCGGACAGGCCAAACAGGAGGAAGAACGCGCCGACGCTAATCACGAACGGCCAGATACTCGCGTGGTCTTCGTGTTCTTCCTCTTCGTGGATGGCTGGCTCGGTACTCGCCGGTTGCATCGCGGTTGCGGTGCCGCCGTCAGTCGCGGTGTCGCCGCCACCGCCATCGCCGCTATCACCACCGCCGCCGCCACCACTTCCGCCACTCCCGCCGCCGCCGCTACCGATACTACCGCCGCCACCGCCGCCGCCACTACCGCCGCCACCGTCGTCAGTGTCCGTACCGCCATCGGTCACGGGTTCGCCGCCGTCGGTGGCCGTTTCACCGCCATCGGCCGTCGCCGTGCCACTGCTGCCGGTCGTCACGCCTTCGAACTCGAGTTTGCCGCTCTCGTAGCTCGGCGTGCCCGGGAAGTTCTCCAGCGGCGGCGGCGAGGAGACGGTCCACTCGGCGGTCGAGACGTAGCGCCACGGGTCACCAGCGGCGTCTTCACCGTTGAACAGACTCGTGAACAGGTTGTAGAACATCACGAGGAACGACGACCCGAGCAGGAACGCCCCGATGGTCGATAGCTGGTGGAAGCCCGTGAGTCCCGGCGCGTACTGGAAGACACGCCGCGGCGTCTCCCACGCGAGGAACATCGGGAAGTAGAGCAGATTGAACCCGACGAAGTACATCGCGAAGTGGACCTTCCCGAGGAACTCGTCGTACATCTTCCCGCTCATCTTCGGGAACCAGTAGTAGAGGGCCGCGACCAGTCCCGTCACGCCGCCGACCATCACGTAGTGGAAGTGGGCGACGACCCAGTACGTCCCACGAAGCGTGTAGTCCAGCACGACCGCACCGAGGAACACGCCGGTGATGCCGCCGAGGATGAACAGCACGAGCGCGCCGAACGCGAACAGGAAGGGGGTCTTGAAGCGTATCTTCCCCTTCAGCATCGTGTAGATGAGCGCGAAGACCATCAGGTCGAACGGGAGTGAGATACCGATGGTGGTCGCCATGAACAGCGTCTTTATCTGGAGGTTGATGCTCGTCAGGAACATGTGGTGCATCCAGACGACGAAGCTCTGGATGGCGACGAGCAACATCGAGCCGATGAACCACTTCCGACCGACGATTCTGCGGCCACAGAACGTCTGGAAAATCTCCGCCATCGCGCCGAGTGCGGGGAAGAAGACGATGTACACCTCGGGGTGCCCGAAGAACCAGAACAGGTGCGCCCACAGCATCGAGCCGCCGGGACTCGTCGCCGCGAAGTAGGTCGTCCCGAGCAGGCGGTCAGACGAGAGCAGCATCAGCGCTGCGAGCAGGGCCGCGAACGCGAACAGCATCATCCACACCGTGAGGAGGATACTCCACGTGAACAACGGCATCTTCCGCAACGTCATTCCCTTCGCCCGCATGCGATGTATCGTCGTGAGGAAGTTCACCGAGCCGACCGTGACGGAGACGACGAACAGTAACAACGCCAACACGGCGGTCGAACTCCCGACTTTCGGTGTGTACACTGGCAAGTTCAGTGGGGCATACATCGTCCACCCACCGGCGAACGACCCACCCTGGAAGAACGAGACGGCGACGAGGATGCCCGACGCCAGATAGAGCCAGTACGACAGCGCGTTCAGTCGCGGGAACGCGAGGTCTTTCGCGCCGATTTGCAGCGGCACGACGTAGTTCGCGAAGCCGAAGGCGAACGGTGAGAGGAACCAGAACACCATCATCAGCCCGTGGATGGAGACGGCCTGGTTGTACGCGTCGGCCTGCATAATCTGTGCTCCCGGCGTCCACAGTTCGAGGCGGAACAGGAGCGCGAGTACGCCGCCGAAGACGAGGAAGAACAGGGCTGTCACGGTGTAGAGGATGCCCACGTCCTTGTGGTTGGTCGTGACGAACCACCGCTTGATAGAGTACATCGGCGGTAGGCCGTGTTCCTCCGCGTGGTCGTCGCTCGGCGGAAGCGGCAGGTCGTCGCGACTGACTATCGCCCCACCGTCGGCCGACTTCGTGCCGCCGTCTGGCAGTGTCTCGCCGTCGGCTGGCGGTCGGTCGCCGTGCCTATCCGGGTCGGTACGTCCATCGGAGTCGTGTGCGTCGGTCATGCGGAGAAGGCCCTCGCCTGAAGGTCTGCGTTCACGTGTGCGATACTGCTCGTGGCGGCGATGTCACCGGGCCGCGACAGGTCCTCGCTGCCGGTCGTGGTGGTCGTCGCGTTGCCGGAACTGCTGCCGTTTTCGGTCTGGTTGCCGGACTGATTCTCACTCTCTGCGGACTGGTTCGCGTACCACTGCTCGAACGCCTCCGGCTCCATGACGACCACCTCGCCGGTCATGTAGGAGTGGCCTGCGCCGCAGAGTTCGTAACAGACCGCCTGATAGGTCCCCGTTTCGACCGGCCCGAACCAGGTTTCGGTCGTCTGTCCGGGGATGGCGTCGGTCTTCGTCCGTAACGCTGGGACGCCGAAGTTGTGGAACACGTCGCTCGACGTGACTACCAGCCTGACCCGTTGGTCCGCCGGTACCCGGAGCGTGCCGTCGGTCGTCACCCCGTTCTCGTACTCGAACTTCCAGCCGAACTGGTAGCCGGTGACGTTCACGCGCATCTCTTCGGCGGCGTCCGGGTCGGACGGACTCGCCGCGGCAGTCGGTGGACTCTCGACGAACAGCAACGCGGTGTACGTCCAGAGGATGAGCGAGAGGACGATGATGGCACTGATACTGAACGAAAGGAGCAGTTTTCGCCCGTGACCACCACCCGTCGGCACCTCACCCAAGATTGGGCGACCCTCCTCGTACTCGTCACGCTCCCCACGCCCCTCGTGGTCTCGGTACTTGTAGGCGTTCCAGACCATGTACCCGAGCACGACGACGCCGACCAGCGTGCCGAGCGCGAGGAACACGATGAAGATCTCGTCGAAGATTTCGACCCGTGTTCCGCGTGGGAACAGTCCGTCCGCCCCGCCTGTTTGTAGTGGCAGTTCCCCGTACATCGGAATAGCTAACAATCCGCAGTCTGCCCATATATGTGTTGGGGGCACATACCACACCACTGTGTAGCATATTTACTCCATTAGGATTATAAGGGTGAGTGATAGTCCGACTCGTGACATCAGCGGGTTCACCGTCCGCGTTAGCATGGCCTATAGCCACCTTCGGTACACCCACGCGGTTGGACATTCCGCCCGGAGTTACTTCCAGCTTATCTCGCCAGGGAATCTATGTACAGTGATAACCATGAACACAGCTGTCTTGCGTAGGAAAGTTCTCACGGTACTCGGTACTGTCGGCGGTGTCGCACTCGTCGGTAGACGCACGAGTGCAGAATCGAGCCGACAACTCGGCGGCGTCGAAGCCGAGGACGACCCGTGCGGAGACTCGACAGAGGCCAGCTACTGGACTGTCACGAGAGATGTGGCGACGACGACCGTCACGAGCGACACGGATGCTGACGTAACCTCAGACGGCGACCTCTACGTCACCAGTGGTGTCACTATCGAGGGCGACGTGTTCGCCGAACGACACGTAATTCTCGAAGACGGGACAGAAGTCGAAGGCGACATCGTCGCTGGGGGTGCCGTCGTCACCGGTTCCGACGTGGAGGTCGACGGCGACGTACTCGCAGACGGTGACGTACTGCTGGGTGTCGACCTCGACGGTAGCCGTGCGGCGTTCGAACAGGGAACCCAGATGGACGTGGCGAACGTGGTTCGCGGCGCTGGCGTGGAAGTCGAAGGGGACGTAACGACGCGCGGGACGGTCCTGTTGAGTTCCGAGAGCGTCGTCGAGGGTGACCTGACCACGGACGGCACCGTGATTCTCGCAGAGAACGCCAGTGTGGAAGGCGACGTCTCGGCAGAGACGGTCGACCAGGAGCCGAGCACGACGGCCGATGGTGACTCCTGAGGTTTCACTCAGCGTAGCACCCGAGGCTGATTCGGCGTAGCACCCAACTGCCGTCAGAGACGTTTTATTTTCGAGAAATCCCGACAGACACCCCAATAGTGGTAACATTCAACAACACAGCAGTCGAACCTTCGAACAGTGTCTCTGGTCCTCGGTCTCCTCGTCCACCTCCTCGTTGCGGCCGGCTGGTACGTGGCCGTTCGCTACGTCGCCGCACGACTCCTACAGCAGCAGGTGCGGGAGCCGGTCACGGCAGTTCGACTTCGTCATTTGCGGCGTCTCGGCTACACCGTCGCGCTCGTGGTGAATCTCTTCCTCGCTAGCGTCGCCGGCACTGCGCTCGGCTTACAGGCGTTCTTCGCCGACCTGCCACAGGTCCTCGCGCCGGTCGTCGTCGGTGCTGGCGTGTTCGTCTTCGCCGTGCTCCCCTCGATTACGGCCACGGCCCTCGCCGTCGCACCCTACCGCGGACAGGTCCGCCACTGGGTAATCTCGGCGGGGTTCGTCCTCTGGTGGGTCGTCGTCCGTGCAATCGCGGTCACGGTCGTCATCGCCACCATCGTCACCTTCGTCCGGGTCGTCCCGAGTGGCTGGCCGCGAATCGCCGGGGCCCTCGCCGTCGTCCTGCTGAGCGTGGCGCTGTCGCCGCTGTCGCTCTCGGTCGGACTGCGAACGAGAGAGCCGACCACGGCCGAACGAGCACGAATCTCGCACGTGCTCCCCGACGGCGTCCGCCTCAGAGTCGTCGACCCGCGGACCAGAGTCGGCTGCGCGTTCGCCGCGGGCGTCGTCCCCGGCTTCCGGTACGTCTTCCTCACGGAGACAGTGTTCGAGTTGCTCTCCGACGACGAACTTGCGGCCGTCGTCGCCCACGAAGTCTCCCATCACCGCCGAAACCACGTGGCGATGCGTTTCGGGCTAGTCGCACTGCTGGTCGTCCCGATGCTCGTCGCCGTCGAGTTCGGCCTGACCGATATCGTTCGCCTCGTCGGTTTCGGTATCGTTCCCTACGCCGTGTTGTGGTTCTGGACGCTCCGGCGCACCGAGTTCGTCGCCGACCGGGACGCCGCTCGCGCGGTGAGCCACGACGCGATGGTTCGCGCACTGGAGGTGTTGCTCGACCGGAAACTCATCTTCGAACCAACCGGCACGACCACCCGACTCCTCGACGTTCACCCGGCCGTCTCGGACCGTATCGACAAGCTGGAAACTCCTGCAGACACATAAGTTTTGCCAAAAGGCTTATATTCTGATGTCGGTTACCTCCGGTTAGCAAGAAGCGTCCCGACCGAAGGGACTCCTTGCCCTCCCCCCACGATGTCCGACACACGAATTCGCACCTACAGTGCAGAGACAGAGACGACCCCGTCGGAACGCGAGACACAGACGTGTCCGGAGTGCAGCGGCCGCCTGATGAACGACGAAGAACACGGTGAGACGGTCTGTTCACAGTGTGGCCTCGTCGTCGAGACCGACAGCATCGACCGCGGACCGGAGTGGCGCGCGTTCGACAGCAGCGAAAAGGACAAGAAGTCGCGGGTCGGCGCGCCGACGACCCAAATGATGCACGACAAAGGCCTGTCGACCAGCATCGGCTGGCAGGACAAAGACGCCTACGGGCGTGCACTCAGCAGCCGCCAGCGTCGCAAGATGCAGCGGCTTCGAACCTGGGACGAGCGCTTCCGCACGCGAGACTCGAAAGAGCGCAACCTGAAACAGGCGCTCGGTGAAATCGACCGGATGGCCAGCGCGCTCGGCCTGCCCGAGAGCGTCCGCGAGACGGCGTCGGTCATCTACCGCCGCGCCCTCGAAGAGGACCTGCTTCCCGGGCGGTCCATCGAAGGCGTCGCCACGGCGTCGCTGTACGCCGCGGCCCGACAGGCTGGCACGCCGCGTTCGCTCGACGAAGTCGCCGCGGTCAGCCGCGTCGACGACATGGAGTTCAAGCGGACGTACCGCTACATCGTCCGCGAACTCGGCCTCGAAGTCCAGCCCGCCGACCCGGAGAGCTACGTCGCTCGCTTCGCCAGCGACTTAGACCTCTCCGACGAGGCAGAGATGCAGGCGCGCGAACTCCTCCGGACCGCCAAAGAGGCGGGCCTCCACTCCGGGAAGTCGCCCGTCGGCCTCGCCGCCGCTGCCGTCTACGCCGGGTCGCTGCTCGTCAACGAGCGCGTCACCCAGAACGACGTGAGTTCGGTGGCGAACGTCAGCGAAGTGACCATCCGCAACCGCTACAAGGAACTGCTGGAGGCGGCCGACGCGACACAGTCGCTCGGCTGAGACCCTGATTTCCCCGGTTTTGACCGTCAGTTAGAATGGCATGCCGCCACGTAGACGCATCACTTTCCAGTACAGTCGTGCGAATCTGAGAACGGTACGCCACCGATTGCTCTCACTGCTTGCTCTTCGACTCGACGCGCACGTCGTGTGCCGCGACGACCTCTGGGACTTCTGTCGCGATTTTGTCGCCCGCGTTCAGGTTCGTCGTGACCGCGACGCCCGTTCGGTCGTCGAGCGGGATTCGGGCGAGTAGGCCGTCGTCGAAGCCGGTGACGACGAAGTTGAGTTGACCGAGTTGGACGAGCGATTCTTGATACGCGTCACCCATTCGTGCGTCGAGACAGAGGTCGGATGCGAGCGCGTCGAGGCCGTTCTGGTCGTACTGCTCGCGTACCGTCTCGTGAACGTAGTGCAGTTCGAGGACGTCTTCGTTGTACAGTGCGACCATGCTCAGGTCGGCCCCCAGAGTCTCCCGTAACTGCTCGACCACGCCGTCAGTTTCGTCGGCGATGCGTTTTCGCGGACGGGTCTCGTCGGCGAATTGCGCCCGCGCCGGCGTCTGTGTCGGACTGTCGTAGCTCATCCCACAGAATACTGTTGTAGGTTCTGGGATAAAAAACCGTGCAGGTCGGTCGCGCCGACTGGTCGGTACATCGCCGTCGTCATCATCGCCATCCTACTCAGTCGTCTGCTGGGACCGCTTTCTCGTTCGACTCGGCGAGGAGTCGGTCGAGCGCGTCGACCATCGCACTCACGCTGGCGCGGGTGATGTCCGCGTCGCTGTGGGCGACGGTCACCGAGCGGTCGCCACGGGCCATCGTCACTTCGACCGTGACGACGGCGTTCGTCCCGCCGGTCACGGCGTCGACGTGGTACGAGGTCAGGTGAGCGTCCTCAACGTCGAGGAGTGCGGAGCGGACCGCGGAGACCGCGGCGTCGACCGGCCCGGAGCCGGTTCCGCTGGCGACTGTCTCCTCACCGTCGACGGCCAATCGGACGCTCGCAGCCGGGGTCGAACTGCCAGAGGTCGCGGTGACTTCGAGCAGTTCGACACGGCGCTCGCGCTCGTGGTCCGTCTCGTCCTCGGCGATGGCGAGCAGGTCCGAGTCGGTCACGCGCTTGCCCCGCTCGGCGAGGTCTTTCACGCGAGCCACGACCCGGTCCAGTTCGTCGTCGGTCGCCGATACGTCGTACTCGGAGAGGACCGCGCGCGCACCGGCACGGCCCGTGTGCTTCCCGAGGACGATGCGCCGTTCGCGCCCGACCTGTTCGGGCGGGTACGGTTCGTACATCCGGTCGTCCTTGAGCGTCCCGTCGGTGTGGATGCCCGACTCGTGGGCGAACGCGTTCGCCCCAGTCACGGCCTTGTTCGGTGCGGGGCGGACGCCGGTCGTCCGAGAGACGACCTGCCCGAGGTCGGCCAGTTTCGTGGTGTCGAGGGTCTCGACGCCGTAGACGTGCTGGAGCGCCATCACGACCTCTTCGAGTGCGACGTTGCCCGCGCGTTCGCCGACACCGTTTACGGTCGCGTGGACGAGGTCGGCCCCCGCGTGAATCGCGGCGAGGGCGTTCGTCACGCCCAGGCCGAGGTCGTCGTGGGTGTGCGCACTCGTCGGCCCGTGCGCCGCGAGCGTCTCGACGACTTCCGCGGTGCGCTCCGGTCCCGCGTGGCCGACCGTGTCGGCGTAGCAGACACGATTTGCACCGGCGTCCATCGCGGCCGCCGCGAGGTCGTCGAGGAAGCCGAGGTCGGCGCGGGAGCCGTCCTCCCCGATGACCTCGACCCAGAGGCCGTGGTCTTTCGCGTACTCGACGAGTTCTGCGGTGTTCGTCAGCACAGCCTCGCGCGACGACCCGACTTTCGTCTCGACGTGGCGGTCGCTGGCCGGGACGACGAGGTTCACGCCGTCCACGTCACAGTCGAGCGCGCTGTCGATGTCGCCCGCGAGACCGCGAGCGAAGCTCGTCACCGTCGCGTCGAGGTTCTGCGACGTGACGCGCCGAATCGTCTCGCGCTCGCTCTCGCTGGTGCAGGCGCTACCCGCCTCCACGAACGAGACGCCGGCCGCGTCGAGCGCGGTTGCTACGTCTACTTTCTCCTCGGGCGTCAGCGAGACGCCGGGTGCCTGTTCGCCGTCACGAAGCGTTGTGTCCAGGAATCGTACGTCAGAATCGGACAGCTGTGTGTGTTCGGGGGAACCCCCGAATAAATCGGTCACCGGTCATTGTGGTTGCCAACAGAGTGGAGGGCCGGGAGTGGTATAAGGTGTCACCGTCCGACAGGTGCGTCTGTCGGACGTGCAAGAATTGCCCGAGAACGAGTGACGGGTGGACTGGCCGTCACCCGTCCGTCGTCAGTAGTCGAGAACTGACCCGGTCTCGTCCTGCATCGACGCGAGGTAGTCGTCGCCGTCGTACGTGACCAGCCAGTTGTGCCTCCCACTGGCTGGCTCGAAGTGGATGTGTTGCTGGAACGAGTCGACCAGCCCCTGATAGGCGTCCGATATCGGGTCGTCTTCGTGGTAGCCCAGGCTGTCGTCGCCGCCGTCGATAGCCGTCAGCAGTATCTCGCGCTGTCGCTCAGAGAGCGACCCGGAGTCCAGCGTGAACCGATACTGCCGACGAAGCGACGAGAGGTGCGCACTCGTCGTGGTCTGGTCATCGATGGCGTACTCGAATCGGTGCCACGTCTTCGACGTTTGCCACTTCAGCTCTAGTCTGTAGTCCCTCCCTTCGAAACGGAGGTAGTCGTAGCCAGTTTCGAGTGCTTCGGACGCCGAAGTGGGGAGGAGCGTCGTGTCATCGTACGCCTCGTCGGGTGGGAAGACGCGCGATTCGCTCGTCGATTCACCGTTGGCGTACTCGTGCATGAACGTCAGGTCGAGTTCTTCGAACAGTCGGCGTTCGACCTGAGAGAGGTCTTCGAACGGGAGGACCGACGCGTCCTCCGGCGCTGGTTCGTCAGGGTAGTAGTTGACCGTAACCTGATACCCATCTCGTGTCTCCGTTCCGACGTTCGTCGTCTCGACGGTCGAGACACTGTCGCCGTGGCTGAGCTGTGTCCCGCCCGAGAGTTCCGGGTTGTCGGAACGCGAGAGGTACGTCGTCGACTCGTCGGCGAGGAGTCGATTGGCTACGATGCGGCGGCGACCACGCAACTCGGTCGTCTGCATCGTCGTCCACTTGCGGAGGGAGTCGTCATCCGCCTCGGCGAGGTCGAGGTACAGGTGTGGGGGAGGATGGCCGCAACCGGCCAGTCCGATGGAGAGGGCGCCGGCAGTGGCGGCGAGGAACCGTCTTCGATTCACGCCGAAAATGTCCCAAAGCTTGGATGAAAGTCTTGTGGTGGGTGGCGGCTACTCTCGCAACGTGACGATGTCGCCTTCTTCGACGTCGTCGGCCGCACCTGCCGGGAGTTCGACGAGCGTATCCGCCGTCCCACGGCCGAGGCCGACCCACGAGCGCAGGCGCTTCTTGTGTACGACTTCGTCGCCGACGAGCCAGAGGGCGTCGATGGGGAACGGGACGAACAGCATGTGCACGTCGCGGGATTTCGGCTGGTCGAAGCGAAAGACGAGCGCGTAGTCGTCGGGAATCGACCGCCGGAACATCAGCCCCTTCGCTCGCGTGAGCGTGGAGTCTGCCGTCTCGACGGTGCCGGCGAGCGAGCGGGTCGTGTGGCCGTCACTGTGGACCAATCGCACTGCCTTCGCTTCGACTGCTGCCGATAAAGTGGTTGGCTTCGTATCGAAAGCTGTGCCGTGGTGCGTTCGCGCTGTGGCGGTCAGAACGGCACGTCGGAGAAATCGTCCTGCATCGGACCGGCTTCCGCGCCGACGCCGGTTTCGACCGTCACGTCGGTGAGTTCTGGGAACTGCGAAAGGAGCCGAGAGCGAACCGCCGAGATGGTGAGGTCAGAGATGCCACAGCCGTCACAGGCCCCGGTGAGGAGCACCGTCACGGACCCCTCCTCGGCGTCGAGGTGAGCCACGTCGTAGCTCCCGCCGTGGAGCTCTATCTGCGGGAAGTTCCGCGCCAGGAACTGGCCGATACGGTCTCTGAGCGCGTCCTCGTCGGTCATGACTTGTCGCTGGGTACTACGAGGGGATAGGCCTTCTCACTCGCGGTCGGTCGGGTCGTCAGTACTGGTGCTGTTCGTCGCTTCGTCGAAGCCATCGGCGCGGTCTGCTCGCGGGAGTTCGACGACGAACACCGCGCCACGCGGGTCGTTGTCCTCGACCCAGACCGACCCGCCGAACTCCGTGACGATGAGGTCGACGAGGTAGAGACCCATCCCGGTGCCCGGACTGTCGAGTCCCTTCTCGCCCTCGCCGAAGATGACCCGCTTTTGCTCGTCTGGGACGCCCGGCCCATCGTCAGCGACGCGGAATCGGACCGTCTCCGGGCCGACATCAGCGGAAACGACGACCTTGGGGTGCTCGCGGTTGCTGTGCCTCACCGCGTTCCCGAGCAAGTTCCGGAACACCGACGAGAGCATCTCGGTCGCCACGACTGGGGGACACGCATCGTCGTCGAGGCCCACGAAAGTGGCCGCTGGCTCCTTCTCACGGAGCTTCCACAGTTCAGACTGTAAGACGTCACAGGGGTCGACTGGCTTCGCTGGCATCTCGTCCTCGCCCGCGATGGCCGTGGCGAGGTCGGCCGCGACGTGCGTGAGGTCGATGACGTGCTGGCCCGTTTCCAGGACGATGTCGAGTCGTTCCTCGCCCTCGGGGTCGTCGATGTACTCGCGGAGCAACTCACCCCAGCCGAGGACGACGTTCGCGTCGTTTCGGATGTCGTGACGCAACACCCGGTTGAGGACCGCCAGTTGCTGGTTCTGCCGGGCGAGCCGACGCTCCCGACCGACGCGGTCGGTCACGTCCTGTGCGAGACCGACGACGTTTCGACTGCCGTCGGGCGCGTCCCACTCGAACAGGCGGAACGAGAGCGTCATCCACCCGTCGTGAACCGGAACGTCGAGTTCGACTTCTTCGAGGTGGCTGTGGCCTGCCAAAATCTGTTGGACGGCATGGTGTAGGTCGCCGAACTCTTCAGCGAACTCGGTGTCGCCGACGGCTTCGAACCGGTGCACGAAGTCGTCGAGTGAGTTGTCGACCAGTTCGTCGGGCGACCGGCCGAACAACAGGTCGCTCCGCGTGCTCACGAACTGGAGCGTCTCCGTCTGGTCGATGACGAACGCCACGTCTTCGACGTTCTCCACGATTGCCTCGTACCGGGCCAGTTCGCGCTGGTGGGTGATCTGCGCCGTGACGTCCGTACTGATGCTCATGACGGCCTCGACCGATCCGTTCGGGCCGAAAATCGGGGCGCTACTCACGGAGACGTATCGGGGCGGCTTGCCGGGTGCATCGACGCCGTAGACCTCGCCCTCGACCGGTTCTCCGGTCGCTAACACCCGCGGCACGGTTCGGTCTTCCATCGGCACTGGGTCGCCCGACCGGTCCGTAATCTCCCAGAACGGGTCGGTGTACTGTCGGCCGACCAGTTCGGCTGGGTCGACGCCGAGATTTCGCCCCAGCCGTTCGTTGGCGAAGAGTATCTCGCACTCTTGGTCGACCACGACGACGGAGTTCGGCGTGGTTTCGAGCAACCGCTCGAACAACTGTGCGTACTCGCCCGTCTCCAGAATCGCGCGCTGGCGCGTCACAGAGTCCGTGATTCGCGCCGCCAGTTCATCGTTCGACGCCTCGGACGAAAGCGGGACGTACTCCGTCGTTCCGGGCGTCGACCCGTCACCAGCCAGTCGGTCCGAGCCGTCGACTGCCCCGACGAGGAACGGAAGCGACGGCTCCCGTGCGCGAACTGCCTCGAGTAAGCCGAACACGTCACCACTGGCCGGGTTCGTCGGACTGACTATGCAGTCGACAGCGTCCAGCGCATCGAGGAGCGCCGACCGGTCGGCCGGGCGGACCACCTCGAACCCGTCTTCGTCCGTCAGCAGCGTTCTCGGTCCGGTACCGTCTGCGCTGGGCGGGACGGCGACGACGAGACGCGAAGCATCCATCTTGGTGAAGAGACAGCCGAGTGGCACTTGAGCGTGCTGGCTCTGCCGAGAAACGTTCATGGCGACCGTGTCCCAAGTGGGGGACGACCGAAACAGCATGACAGGGAACCAGACGGTCGCGGTCCTCGGCGGTGGTATTGGAGGGTTGACTGCCGCCCACGAACTCGGGAATCGTGGGGTCGACGTGACCGTGTACGAACACAACGACCGGTTCGGGGGGAAAGCCCGCAGTATGCCAGGCCCCCGAGACGGCGGGGCGGCCCTGCCAGCCGAACACGGTTTCCGGTTCGTCCCGGGGTTCTACCAGCACCTTCCGGATACGATGCGGCGGATTCCGACCGACCGGGGCAGTGTGCTCGACCACCTCGTCTCGACCGAGACGATGCTCCAGTCGGTCGTCGACGGCCCGAGTCGAGAGTTCCCGCTAGCGACGCCGCGAACCGTGTCCCAGATTCGTGAGCGAGTCCAACACGTCGTTCACTCGCAGGTTCCCCGGGACGAGGCAGCCTTCTTCGCGAATCGCTTGCTGACGATGCTGACCAGCGGCGACCACCGCTGGGACACCGAGTACGAGCAGACTTCGTGGTGGGAGTTCGTCCGCGCCGACGAGATGTCGCCGGCGTACCAGACGTTCCTCGGCTACGGCCTGACCCAGTCGCTCGTCGCCATGCGCCCCGAGGTGTCGAGCGCCCGGACCATCGGGCGCATCTACCTCCAGATGATTCGCGGATTGTTCGACCCCGCTCTCGACGCCGACCGACTGCTCGACGGGCCGACCAACGACCGATTCATCGACCCGTGGGTCGCCCACCTCCGCGATCAGGGCGTGACACTGCACACGAACGCGACGGTCACCGGTATCGACTCTGATGGGCATCGAGTCAGTGGGGTCGCGGTTCAGTTCGACGACGGGGAAGCCGCCGAGACCCGGCAGGTGACCGCCGACCACTACGTCCTAGCGGTGCCCGGCGACGTGGTCTGTCGACTGCTGACGCCAGACCTCTGTGCGGCTGCGCCCTTGTTGGCCGGCGTGCGAGACCTCGACCGCGGCTGGATGAACGGTGTGCAGTTCTACCTCCGCGAGGGCTTGCGAGACCTCGGCGGCCACGGCGTCTTTTACGACGCACCGTGGGCACTCACCGCGGTCAGCCAGCGCCAATTCTGGCCAGACCACGACTTCGACGCCTACGACGACTGCGAGGGCGTTCTCTCCGTCATCGTCTCGGAGTGGGACACGCCCGGTATCCTGTACGGAAAACCGGCCCGAGAGTGCGAGCCACCCGAACTTCTCGACGAGGTCTGGGCGCAGTTGCAGGCCCATCTGGGTGAAGACACGCTCCGCGACGACGACCGACTCGACGCGCACCTCGACCCGGCGCTTTCGTGGGATTCGGAACGGGGCGGACTGCGCAACGATTCGACCCTACTCGTCAACACCGTTGACACCCGCCAACACCGACCCGTTGCCGCGACTGACTGCCCGAACCTCGTCCTCGCCGCGGACTACGTCCGGACCGAGACCGACCTCGCCAGCATGGAGTCCGCGAACGAGGCCGGTCGCCGCGCCGCGAGCGCGGTACTGGACCGAACCGGTTGGACCGGCGACCGACCCGAACTCTGGGACTTCGAGTGGCCCGCGGTCGTCGAACCGCTTCGGCGACAGGACGACCGCGCGTCGAAACTGGGCCTGCCCCATATCGGGACCACCGGCGACCCACTGTGGGACGCCTACCGGCAGGTCGGCCGGACCGGAGTGCTCGGACGGTTCTTCTCGCGATGATAGCGAACTGATGATTTCGTCGCGACCCTTCACCACCGCTCTGGCGCGCGCTTTCGAGCGTGCCGAAGCGAAGCGACGGCCGCGAGGAGAAATCGCGCGAGGGATGACGAGTGAGCCGGAGCGAAGCGATGGCGAGTGAGGAATCGGATGGGGAGGTTGTGGCGACGGTCATGTGCACCAGCAGTAGAAGTCTGCTTCTCGGCGGCAATTCTCGAACGACGACCGCCAACGTAGCCTGAAACACCGCTTCAGCCGACCCGAATTACTCGACGACGACCGACGCGAGAACCACGACACCACCCGAATCGGTACCCAAACGATTCAAACCGACCACCGCCCAACCACCACCAACAGCCGAGCATGGAGAAGACACCGACCGGGACCTCCGTGGGCGTCGACGACCCCTACGACCACGCGGGACTTTGTGACCACCTCACGGGCGACGGGACCTGCCGGTACGCGTTCGAGTACCCGCAACACGACCCAGAGTTCGCAGAGGCGCGCCGCGAAGGCGACTTCGCGTGTCCGGTCGCCGCCGCCGACGCCGCCACCCAGACCGACGACGACTGGACCTGGGCCGACTGCCCGCACTTTCGGGCGACGGCGTCGAACCGCGAGTGTGCCCGCTGTGGCCTCGAAGAGAAGCGGATGGCCCACGAGTCGGCCGACCGCCCGCTGCTCGAAGAACACCACCTCTCCTACGCCGACGCGGGACGCGAGACGAGTCACGAAATCACGGTCTTCCTCTGTCGCTGGTGTCACGCGAAGGTCCACAACTCGTGGGCGCGGGTGACCGACGACGCGAACCCGGACCCGGAAGCCATCGCGGCACTGGAAGAACGACGCGGGCGAGAGATGGCCGAGTTCGGGTTCGAGACGGCGAGTAATCGTCGCGACGAGGACGACTGACCGACACGGAAGGACGACTGGCCGTCACGGACAGTCATCGCCGTCCCGAGAACAGGACCCACCGCTATGTGGATACTGGCTGTGACGACTGACCCGCACCCTCGCGGGGGAATCAGTCGGCCGCACTGGTCGTATTCTACACCGTCACCGTGTCACGAACGGGCAGTTCTTCACGCGCTTCGAGCGCGGTCACGATGCCGTCGAGCAGGTGTCGAATCGCTCGCTCGTGGTCGTCTTTCTGGCGGTTGAACGCGTTCGGACCGACGCCGAAGTCGTCGTAGGCCCGGAACGCGTCGGCGGGAACCGACTCCTCTGTTTCGAGGAACGTTCGCACCTTGCTCAGCAACTGGTGGAGGTGGAGAAGCTCCTGCTTTCGCATTCGGTGGCGGGTAGGGTTTCGGTCGGCCTAAAGGCGTCGCCTGGGTGTGCGAGGCTATTTTAGGATGTCGCCGATGCGGCGCGGTTCGCCGCCGAGTTCTGGGTTCTTCTCGACTATCTTGAGGACCTCGTGGTCCGTCACGTCGTGGTACGCCTTGCCGGTGGCTTCTTCGATGAGGGCTTTCTCCAGTCGGAACTCTGTCCCCTGATACACCACATCACAGCCGTCTTCGTCGAACGCGAGTGTCGTCATGTTCGGCCAGATGTGACTGCCGATTAAAAAGCGTACGAACCGTCCGACGAGCGTCTGACGCCGCCGAGGGGTTTAATACCGGGAGGGGACGAAAGTGGTGTGTGTCGCTGCATACGGACCCACTCGACGAACTCTCGATTCCCGACGGTACGACGGTCGCAGAACACGACCTCGTGACCGACGGGGACGTACTCATCGGGGGTCGGTCGACGGTGGAGTTCGGGATTCGCGGGCGGAACGTCCTCGGTGGCGAAGGCATCCAGATCGGTGGCGGCCTCGAAGCACAGGCCGACTGCCGACTCGACATGTGGTCCGACGTGCGCGGGAACGTCCTCGTCGGCCGCGACGCCTTCATCGGCGAGCGGACCCACATCGGCGGCCAGCTCATGGTCTCGGGTGACCTCGACATCGGCGACGAAGTCGACATCGAGGAGGGCTTCGAGGCCAACGGCTGGATCGTCATCCGGAACCCGATGCCCACCATCGTCTTCCTGTTCGTCTACATCAAACAGCTCATGCTCGTCGGCGAGGAGGAAGCTGCCAAGGAACTCGTCAACGAGATGACCGACGAAGAGGACCCCGACCAGGACCCGCTCGTGATTCCGCGAAACGCCACCGTGAACGACGACGCGTGGCGCGTCTCGACCCCCGCACGAATCGGCGACGACTGTCGCCTGCACGGGAACGTCCGCGCCGAGACCATTCAGGTCGGCGAGGACTGCAACATCTTCGGTAGTCTCCGCGCGAAAGGAGACATCCTCATCGGTGAGGGCACACGCGTCCACGGCGACGTGACCACCCGCAAGGGCGAGGTCCGCATCGCCCCCGGCGCGCTCGTCCTCGGCGACGTGTCCTGTTCCGACCTCGAACTCTCGAAGGGCGCAGAGGTCGACGGGACGATGCGCGCTCGCGGCAACATCACGATGCAGGGGCTGGCGAGTCGCGACATCGAGTGACTCGTCGACCGACGATTCTCGCGGTTCTTCCGGCCTTTCCACGTTTCTGATTTCCAGCTAGCGGCGGCAGCGGCGTCGCTTCTCCGCTACTCCACGGACGGCCAGCAGGCTCACGAGCTATCGGTGTCGAAAAATCGTAATCGCAATCGTGGGCTGTGTCGTCGGACCGAGGACCGGCGATCAGGACTGCGTCGTCGTGTTGGTGCCAGTCGTGGTCTCGGTTCCAGTCGTCGTGGTTCCCGTGCTGGTGCCGGTCGTCGAGGTACCCGTCGTGGTCGTTCCACTGTCGGACCCTTCGACCGTCTTCTCTGCGAGCGTCGTCGTCTCGTCGTCAGCGCCGGTCGCGACGACGGCGACTTTCGAACCAGTTTCGGCGCTCACGAGGACGTAGTTGCCCACGGAGATGGGGAAGTTGGTCGCGGCGGTCTCTTCCGAACCGAGTGCGGATTCCTTCGCAGCGAAGTAGGCGTGCTCGTTGCCGTCGCGGCCGACGAGCGTCGCAGCCTCGCCGTCGACGGTGACGCTTACGGTCTTCGCCTCGTCGGCGGTTACCTGTGCGCCACCCATGTGGACGACCTTGACCTGTCCGCTGTCGGTAGAACTGATGACGATATCTGCCGACGATGACCCGCCAGTCGTCGTCTCGGTTCCGGTGCTCGTTCCGTCCGTCTGGTCCGTCCCCGTTCCATCGTCTGTCTCACTGGTGCCTGTCGAGTCGGCATTGTCAGCTCCCATACAGCCAGCAGAGAGGGCTCCGAGTCCGGTCGCAGCAGCGGCGATGAAGGTGCGGCGTTGCATGTCTGTTCTCTCTCTGTACCGACCAGTTTAACCACTTACGGATTCGCAGACCATCGTGCCGCAGTAACGCGGTTGTTGATACACTGTACCGTGACAGCATGCACCGACACCCACTAGTTAGGGGTGTCTACTGTCCGGTCGTCGTGACGACTGCGAGTGCAGTCGCTCGTCGTATCGTCCTCGCAGGGGAATGACAGAGAAAGAGAGAGTCAGCGAACCGATTCGCTGTCCTACTCGACAGTCTTCGTTTCGAGAACCGCGGTCCGACCTTCGGCCCCGACCCACGTGACAGCGACCGTCGCCTCGGTCGGTGCGTCGACGAACACGCGGTTGCCGACCGAGATGGGGAACGGCGTCGCCGCGGTTTCGTCGGCGGCCAGTGCCGACTCACGGGCCGCGAAGTACGTGTGGGACTCGTCGTTGTCGTCGACGACGGGGACTGCCTCGCCGTCGACCGTCACGCCGACCGTGGCGGTGACGTTCCGTTCGACCTGCAGACCCTCCATGTGGACGACTTTGACCCGTCCGTCGTCGGTTCGGACGATGGTGAAGTCGACGTTCGGGATGCGCGGTGTCGTCCGCGTGGGCCGGTCCGTGAACGTGTCGGTGCCGTGGTCAGACTCGGTCGTTGCGCCACCAGCGCCGAGGCCCATCGAGGAGACACAGCCTGCGGAGAGGAGGGCGATACCGGTCGAACTCGCAGCGAGGAAGTCGCGTCGTCGCATTCTGCCAGACGTTTCGGTGAGGTGACTTTACGGGTTTCGGAAAAATGTCTCATCGTGTCGCAGTCGCGTGGTTTCTGTGAGTCAGTACCGTGGTGACACGTGTCTGTTTAGTGACTACGGGGCGATGGTGACTATGGCGACGATGGTTACTCCGGAGTGCGAGTGACGGGTCCGCGCGTCGTCCTCGTGTGTCGGGTGACCGAAAGGCAATTTTCCAGTGGCGCGCTACGTGATGCCATGCTCTCTATCGCGCTGGCCGGGAAGCCGAACGCGGGCAAGTCTACGTTCTACAAGGCAGCCACGCTGGCCGACGTGGACATCGCCAACTACCCCTTCACGACTATCGACCCGAACCGCGGCGTGACACACGTCAGGACCGAGTGTCCCTGTCTCACTCGCGACGAACGCTGCGGCGACGAACACTGCCACGACGGCAAGCGATACGTCCCCGTCGAACTCATCGACGTGGCTGGACTCGTGCCGGGCGCGCACGAGGGCCGTGGGCTGGGCAACCAGTTCCTCGACGCGCTGACGAACGCGGACGTCATCATCAACGTCGTCGACGCCTCCGGGGCGACGAACGCCGAAGGCGAACCGGTCGAGCCAGGCAGTCACGACCCGATGGACGACATCGACTTCATCGAGGAGGAGATGGACATGTGGCTCACCGGCATCGTCGACCGCAACTGGGAGTCGGTCGAGCGAAAGTCGCGCTCACCTGACTTCGACATGGACGAGTCGTTGACCGACCTGCTGAGTGGGTTCGGCGCGTCGAACGCCGACATCCAGACCGTGCTGCGTGGGATGGAGTACCCTGAGGACCCCATCCAGTGGGACGCCGAGGACCGAGAGAAACTCGCCCGCGAGATTCGCGCCCGGACCAAGCCCATCATCGTCGCCGCCAACAAGGCCGACGTGGCTGACCCGGCGAACCTCCAACGACTCCTCGACTCCGAGAAACCCGTCATCCCGACGACGGCCGAAGGAGAACTCGCGCTTCGCAAAGGCGCAGAGGCCGGTGCCATCGACTACGACCCCGGCGACGACGCGTTCGAACTCGGCGAGGGCGTCTCCGACGCGCAGCGACAGGCCCTCGACGGCCTCCGCGCCACCATGGACGAGTGGGGCGGGACCGGCGTGCAGGACGCGCTCGACTACGCTGTCTACGACCTGCTCGACCACCTGACGGCCTTCCCGGTGCAGGACGCCTCGAAGTGGACCGACGGCTCGGGGAACGTCCTGCCCGACGCGTTCTTGCTCCCCCGTGGGTCCACCCCGGTCGACCTCGCCTACGCCGTCCACTCAGACATCGGCGACGGCTACCTCCACGCGGTCGACGCGAAGTCGGGACGAGACGTGGGCGACAGCTACGAACTGGACGAGGGCGACGTGATAAAAATCGTCTCGACGGCGAAGTGAGCCTTCAGCTCTCGGTTATTCATTACCACTAGTCGCCAGCCGTGCGAAATTCGGCAGCACCCGGTGTGCGGTCACGTCGTCCCACGACAGGTCGCCGTCGTCGGTCCAGCCGAAGTCGGCGCGAATCGTGGCAAGCAGGTCGTGCGTGAACTCAGGGTGGAACTGCGTCGTCCAGACCGGCGCGTCACGGTGGCGTGTGGCGAAGAACTCGTAGTCGGCCGTCGACGCGAGCGGTTCCATCCCGTCGCCCGATTCGACGACCCGGTCGCCGTGGACCGCCGGAATCGTCGAATCGACACCGTCGAGCAGCGGGTCGTCGGCGAGGTCTGCCGAGACGAGTCGGTGGTCGAGTCCGTGATGTTCGACTCGCCCGCCGAGCGCCTCGTTCACCAGCTGATGGCCGAAACAGACGCCGAGGACGGGAACCCCGTGGTCGACGCACTCCCGTACGAATTCGGCCTCCTCGCGCATCCACGGGTGGTCGTCGGCCTCGTAGACACCCGCGGTACTCCCACCGACGACGACGCCAGAGAGCGCGTCGAACCCATCGGCGGGCAGCGTTTCCTGCGGTGGTCGCCCGCCGTCTCGAACGGCGTCGTGGACCGCACACGCAGGCAGGAGTTCTCGCAGTGCCTCGCCGAGGTAGCGTGCGTCCGGGTCGACCTCGTTCTCGATGGACAGGAGCATCGTCTTCGTCCATGGGCTGGTGAGAAGTAACTCCATCGGGGAATCAACGGCTATAGCGACTGGTGAGGCCCTACGGCGCCGTTTCTGGTCCGGCAGTTTGATACTACCGTGGTGTCTGTACTGCGAAAAGAGGGCAGCAGGCGTGCACGATACGAGAGAACTGGTCAGAGAGACCGAACGGGACAGCGTCGCGACGCTGTTCCTGTGGGTGAAGGGTGGGACCGTCGGAGCCTTGGCGTTCTTGGTGGGCCTCGGCCTCGTTCACTTCCTCGTCAGGATGCGGTACTTCGGCGAAGCGGCCCAGGCGGTGGCCGCCATCGGCCGCTGGCGCGTCTCGGCGTGGGTGTACTACAACGCACACCTCGTCCCGACGGACGCGGTCACGTTCGGCCCGAACGAGGCGTTCGCACAGTCGGGGAACACGCTGATATTGCTCGCCGCGGAGAACTCACAGTTGCTCGGACTGTTCTTCCTCCCACCCGCGCTGCTGGTCGTCGTAAGTTACGCCGTCGCCAAACGCCGGCCGAAGAACACGCAGTGGTGGCGCGCCGCACTCGCGGTGTTCGTCGGCTACTTCTTCATGGCCGTCGTGTTCATGATCGTCTCGACGCTCCAACTCTCCGGTGATGTGCCGGCACTCGAATCCGTCTCGGGCGAAGTCGGTCCGAGTCCGTGGCTGGCAATCGCGTTCGCCGGACTCGCGTACCCGTTCTTCTTCACGGTCGTCGGCGCGCTGTTCGGCCGGCGGACCACGTGGTCGCGCGAGCAGCGAAAGCGAGCACACCAGTAGCGGCGAACCGCCTTACTCACAACGCGCCCTACTCGCGACGGAGAATTTCGTCGGCAAGGACGACCTCCGTTCCGGCGAGGCCGACCGAACAGAACAGCGTAAGTTCGTCGTCACCGGTCCGGCCTGGTTCGTCACCGACGACTACGGCACCGAGTTCGCGCATCCGTGCCCGCTGGTCGTCGTCGAGGAAGAACGGTGCGACCGTCTCGTGGTACGCCTCGACCTGTGCCCGCGAGTCCGTCACGATGGCGTCTGCCCGGTCGACGACTGCGAGTGGGAGTTCGTGGGCGTCTTCGAACTTTCGGCCGACGGTGGTGACGTGGGTGCCCGCGTCCAGGCAGTCGGCGTCGAACACCGGTTCCTCGCTGTTCGTCGCACAGACCAACACGTCGGCCCCGCGGACGACCGACTCCGGACCGTCACACACCTCGATGGTCGCATCGACGTTCGGGCCGACCTCGTCGGCGAACGCCTCGCGGCTGGCCGGCGTCGGACTGTACACCCGAACGGTGTCGATGTTACGGACCGCCGCGGCGGCCTCGGCGTGCGCTTTCGCCTGCGTGCCTGCGCCGAGGACACCGAGTGTACTCGCGTCGTCACGAGCGAACCGGTCGATGGCGACCCCATCGATACCCGCGGTCCGCATGACCCCGACCTCGTACCCCGAAATCAGCCCGCGGAACGCGCCGGTGTCAGCGTCGAAGACGCAGACGAGTTGCGTGTGCTCGGGCGAGTCGGTCGCGAAGGTGTCGTACACCCGGAAGCCGAGTGCCGACAGGTCGCCGGTCGCCGCGCCGCACGTGAACCGCAGGCCACCGTCGGCCACGTCGATGCTCCAGCGCGGCGGCGCGTGGAGCGTCCCGTTCGCGTGTTCGCGCAGGGCGAGTTCTATCGTGGCGACCGTGTCGACCACGTCGATTCGGGTGACGACGTCGTCGTCTGTGAGAAGGTCCATGTCGCTCCCTCTCGTGAGTGTGAGAAAAATCTGTGGTCACGACAACGGCTGGTAGTACACTGCGACCGTCAGGGCTGCTAGAAACACGTAACAGCCCCGAATCAGCAGCATCGTCGCGAGTTCGTCCGTCCCGCGCCAGGCGAACCACGCGACCGGGAGGAAGACGAGGACGGAAGCCACAGATGAGGGCGGGAACACCCCCATCGCGGTCAGGCCGAGGACGGCCACCAGTCCCGCCCCGACGAGGCCGAACGCGAGGTGTCGCGCGCGCTCGTGCCCGATGACGACCGCGACGGTTCGCTTCTGAATAGACTTGTCGTAGGCGTAATCTCCGGCGTCGTCGACGACTTTGATGCCCGAGAGGACGACGAGGAAGACGGTCGCGAAGGCGACGACGACCGGTGTCAGCGTAGTCGTCTGGACGTAGTAGCCGCCACACAGCGCGAGCACGATACCGAGTGGGTAGCCCATCGTCGCCGTGACCGGGTTCGTGTCGAGTTGTGGCGCGTGCAGATAGCCGACGAGCCACCCCGGAAGCGAGATGGCCGCGGCCACTGGTCCGACCGCCAGCCAGAGGCCGAGGAGACAGGTCAGAAACCCGACCGTCGCGCCGGCCAGGGCGAGCCGACAGCCGCGAGCTGTCAGTGGATGTTCGTCGTCCTCCCCACGGATGTAGAAGTCGACGTAGCCGTCTTTGAGGTGCGCGGTGTACAGCCCGAAGAACACTGCAATCACGTGTAAGACGCCAGCCACGGGGTCGAACGTGGCCGCGAGGACGCTCCCGAACAGAGATGCCGCGACCGCCGGAAGCATGAACACGGGATGGACCTGCGAGGCAAGTGCGCGAGTGGCGGCGACCAGGCCCGAGCCGTGGCTGGCGAGCGACATATGTCACGTCTTCGCACGAAGTCGTCAAAAATCGGTGGGGTGAGCTGTCCGTGGGGTGTCCGCGCGCAGTCCGTGGCTACTCCGTCTCCTCGATGAACGCTTCGAGGAGTTTCCGCTCGCCAGCGCGCAAGTGTTCGTGCAGCGTCGGTGCCGAGATGCCCATCGCTTCCGCGACTTCCTCGGCCGTGCTGTCACGCGGCCACTCGTAGTAGCCCGCAGAGAACGCGGTTTCCAGTGCGGTCCGCTGCCGGTCGGTCAGCTTGTCGCCGAGTCCCTGCCGGAACGACTCGGTGGACTGGACCGAGCGTTCGACCTCACGCTTCGAGAGCACGTCGACGTTCTGGTAACGCGTCTGGAGCGCACTGACGATCGCCTTCAGGTCGGCGTCAGGGGCGACCTCTGCGACGAGGCGGCCTTCGCCGTTCTCGACGCGGAAGGTGTTGACCGTCGCGCCGACGCCCGAGAGTGTCTCGATGGCTGCCTCGGACAGTGTCAGCTCGAACAACGACTCTTCGCCCTCGGTGACGAGGCGAGCCTTGCCGACCGTATCCATCCCTGCGGCCAGTTCGAGCAGTTCTTCGGCCGGGCTTCCGGTGAGTTCGATGAAGCAGGTCAGTCCGGACTCGTCGGTCGAGGCGACACCGCGAAGGGCGATGGTGCCCCCGGTCTGCTGGGACATGTAGACGAGCGGGTCGTCGGTGTCCGTGTGGCGGAACTCCAGTTCGGCGATGGTGTCTGCGAGCAGGAGTTTGCGTTGCTCGACGGAGTTGATGCCGTTACCGATTTTCTGGCCGAGGTCGACGAACACTTCGAGTTCGTGGTCGCTGAACGTGTGGCCGGCGACGGTGTAGACGAGCAGTGCGCCGTAGGCCTTCTCACGGTACGAGAGCGGCACGACGACGGCCGAGGTCTGGTCCGCCTCGGCGGCATCGCCGAACACTGCCTCTGCGTGGCCAGGGTCGATTTGCGTGAGCACCTGCACCTGCTGGTTCGAAACCGCGTCAGAGACACGCTCGTCGACCTGTCCGTCGGGGTCGACGACGATGTCCTCGGACGCTGTGCCGACGGCCAATCGCGGGTTGACGCCGCGAGAGTGCGAGTTGTACTCGGCGACCCACGCCGCGCGGTAGGAGTCGGTCCCGACGAGCGAGTCACACACCTCGCGCTCGATGGTTTCACGGGTCGACGCCTCGACCAGCACGCGGTCGATGGTCCGGATGACGCTGTTGACGTGCGTGAGTCGTTCGAGCTGGAGTTCGCGCTGCTCAATCTCCGCTTCGTGGTCGCCGTACGCCGCGTTCAGTTCCTTTCGCAGGTCGACGAGGGCTCCCGCGTCGCGGAGTTCCTCGCGGTCACGGGTCGACAGCGCCTGTTCGGTCGACTCTAAGGCGAAGTACTCGCGCACCTCTTGGGAGAACTCGGAGCGAGCGAGCAGTTCGTCCACCGCGTCGAGGATGTCGGTCTTGCTGACCGGCTTCACGAGGTACTCGTCGAAGCGCATGTCGACGATGTCCGTGTCCGGTGCGACTGCAGTCATCATCGCGACGGGGCAGTCGAACCCCTTCTCGCGAAGTTGGTCGAGTGTCTCGTCGCCGGAGAGGCGGGGCATCCGCCGGTCGAGCAGTACTAAATCGACCTCAGAATCGATAACCTCCAGCGCATCCTCACCACTGTACGCCGTACGGACTCGGTAGTCGTCGTCCTCCAGCCAGTAGCGGCACGTATCGGCGAGGTCCTCGTCGTCGTCCACCACGAGGACCAGGGGGGCCGCTGTGCCGAGTTCGGACTCAGAATCCGCGGACAGCTCTGTTGCCATTCAGACAACGATAGGCCACAGAATTATAAAAGATTCTCTCCCTAAGTACGTAGGTTTGGGTGCTGAAAACAGCCTTAGCGGACGGCTCGCGTCGCCTCACGCATGATTTCGAGGGCCTCTTCGAGTTCCTCCGTACTGGTCGCGTAGGAGAGACGTGCGTAGCCTTCACCGTGTTCACCGAAGGCCTCGCCGGGGACGACGACGACGCCTCGTTCGAGGACTTCGTCGACCCAGCCCTCGGGAACCTTGGGCATGACGTAGAACGCGCCAGTCGGCGTGGGCACGTCGAGGCCCATGTCCTCCAGTCCGTCGACCACGAGGTCGCGGCGCTCTTCGAACACCTGCGCCATCTCGTCGACGACCGTCTGGTCGCCCGAGATGGCCGCTTCGGCGGCGAACTGTGCCGGGGCCGAGGCACACGCCTGGACGTACTGGTGTGCCCGAAGCATGCGTTCAACGCGGCGGGTCGCGCCCGTGACCCAGCCGAGACGCCAGCCGGTCATGGAGTAGGACTTGGAACACGCGGAGACGACGACGACGTTGTCGGACTCGGTGAATTCGAGCGGCGAGCGGTGTTCACCCTCGAAGACGATGTACTCGTACACCTCGTCGGAGATACAGAGCACGTCGTGTTCGTCGGCGATGCGCGCGAACTCGCGCATGTCTGCCTCGCTCTGGACCGCACCGGTCGGATTGCCGGGCGAGTTCACGATGAAGACCGCGGTGTCGTCGGTGATGTGCTCCTCGACGGTCGCCGGGTCCAGCGTGAGGTCGTCACGGAGCGGGACCGGCTTCGGTTCCCCGCCAGCGATGCGGGTGAGGGCGTCGTAGGCAACGAAGCCGGGGTCCGGGTGGATGACTTCCTGCCCGGGGTCGACGTGGGCCTCCAGTGCGATGTGAAGCGCTTCGGAGCCACCCGCCGTGGCGATGAAGTCCTCGGGGTCGATGTCGAGGCCGAAGTCGCGGTCGTACTTCGCCGACAGCGCCTCTCGTAGTTCGAGTGTCCCTTTGTTCGACGTGTAGGCGTCCGCGCTCCCGTCCTCGATGGCCGCGATAGCCGCCTCGCGGGCGTGCCGCGGCGTCGGGAAGTCGGGCTGGCCCAGCCCGAGGTTGATCGCGTCCTCGCCCGCCGCCTCGAAGACTTCTCGGATGCCGCTGATGCTGACCTGCTCGATGCGGTCTGAGAACTCCGTCATACCCTGATACGCGCAGGGAGACCGGATAACTCTTGATGTGGTCCATGTCACCGTGCCACGTCACGGCGGCTGTCATCTCGTGCTCGTCGGGGCACTCACGACCTTCCCGTCGCGGGCTAGTCGAGTCGCTCGGCGGTCGCTTCGAGGAGGCAGTCCGTCCCGACGAGCAGGACACGCTGGGGTGCCTCGTGCATCTCGTCTTCGGATTGGACTCTTCGGCAATAAATCGAATTGCCCCGAACTGTGACGACGCCTTACTGGTACATCCGGAGCGGCTGCGCCTGCGAACTCTCTTCCTCCTCGGCTTCGCGCATCCGTTGGGCGAGTTGTTCCTTCTGCTCACGGATATCTTCCGCTCGCTCGACGAGTTCGTCCACGTCGACCGCCACGTCGGCGAGGACGCCGATGCCCTGCTGGATGAGGACGCGGGCGGCTTCAGGGTCGGGGAACTGTGGGTCCGATTCGACGACCAGTCCGACCGAATCCAGCCCGTGCTCGACGGCGCTGTTGAGCAACGCACCGGTCGGGCCGCTGACGACGCCGTTCTCAGGCGGCCGGTCGATTTCTGCGTCTTCGAGCAAGGCTGCGCCGTCTCCCGTCGAGATGCCATGGAGTTTCGGGACGCCGTCTTTCTCCGCCGCCATTCCGCTGAGGTAGATGGGCGTCACGCCCTCGCTCGCTATCCACTTCGTCAGGCACTCGGAGAAGTGACTGACAGCACTCGAGTTCACCGGCACGTCGCTCTGGAGCGCAACGAGGCCGCGGTCTTCGTCGGCGTAGATGCGAACCGGCGAGAAAACTTCGGGGTCGCCCTCGTGATAGACACCGATGCGCGCGAGTCCCTCGCAGTGGACCGTCGCGTACAGGTCCATGTCGAACGTGTCGACGATGTGGTCCGTCGCGATCTTCCCGACGAGACCGATACCCGGCAGTCCTTCGACCAGCATCGCACCCTGGAGGTCCATCTCCGCTCGTCGCTTCACGTGTCCCATATGACACACTCGGACCCGGGCGAACCTAAAGGCACCCCCGAAACCGCCACAGTCCAGTGCCAGCGGCCCGGGACCCGCGGCTTCGAAAGCGACAAACCCCCGTCTCTCGAATCCCGCCGCATGGAGCCGTTCGAACGGTATCGAGACATCGTAGACGACTTCGAGGCATTCCTCGCCGCGTGCGAACGGCCGTTGCCGATGGCGGTCCGCGTGAACACGCTGAAAGCCAGCGTCGAGCGCGTGACCCAGGCCTTCGACGAGGCAGGTATCGAGTACGAACAGCCAGACTGGCACCCCCACGTCATGACGCTCGACACCGACAAGCCGGGCGCGACGTGGCCGGGCTTTCACGGCTGGACGACGGGGCAAGAGGAAGTGTCCGCCATCCCCCCGATGGTGCTCGACCCACAGCCCGGGGAGCGCGTGTTCGACAGTTGTGCCGCACCGGGCTCGAAGACGACACAGCTCGCCGCCGAGATGGACGACGAGGGGACGCTCGTCGCCAACGACAACAACCTCGGTCGGCTGTCGGCGCTCCGGTTCAACTGCGAACGACTCGGTGTCACCAACGCCGTCGTGACGAATCAAGACGCCCGAAGCTACTCGCTGAAACCGTTCGACGGCAAAGAGTTCGACCGCGTGCTGGTCGACGCACCCTGTTCCTGTGAGGGCACCATCCGGAAGAATCCGGACGCCCTCGACAACTGGAACCTCGGCCACGTCGAATCGGTCGCGGGCATCCAGAAGGGTGTCCTCCGACGAGCCATCCAGATGACTCGCGAAGGCGGCACCATCGTCTACTCGACGTGTACCTTCGCGCCGGAGGAGAACGAGCGAGTCCTCGACCACGTGCTCGACGTTGAGGACGTTCGCGTCGTCGACTACGACCTGCCCCTCGAACACGTCGACGGCATCACCGAGTGGGAAGACGAGGAATTCGACCCACAGGTCGCGAACGCGAAGCGAGTCTACCCGCACCACAACGACACTGGCGGCTTCTTCACCGCGAAACTGGAGGTGGAAGGATGAGCGACGAGACCACGCAGACGAACGACGGGAACCGCTTCGCCCGACTGCCGGCCACCGCGGAAGACCGCGAAGTCGAGGGCCGCGCGACCCGCGAGGAAGTCGTCGACTGGTGGGACGAACGCTTCGACGTGCCGCCGGAGACGTTCGAAAACCACACCTTCTACGAGAAGGGCAAGGGCAAAATCTGGGCGTTCGCTGGCGACGTGCCAGACGGCGTCACCGTCGAAGGTCTCGGGATGGTGTTCCTTCGAACCAGACAGGAGCACTGGAAGCCGACGACCGACGCCGTCCAGCGCTTCGGCGTCGACGCCACGAAGAACGTCATCGACCTCGGACCCGAGGAAGCGCGTCGGTTCGCCGCCGGCGAGGACCAGGAACTCGACTACGACGGCGACTGGGGCTACGTCATCGCCGCCCACGAACTCGCGGGCGAGCGCGAACCGATGGGCGTCGGCCTGTTCCTCTACGGAGAGCTTCGGTCGGTCGTCCCGAAGGGTCGCCAGCGAAGTCTCTGAGACGCGAGTCCGAGTTCACTGCGGCTTCTCTCTCGACTGCGTGTGCATCTGTGCAGTCCGGACGCGAACCGTGTCACCGCCCGTAAGATAGTCCGGTTCGACTGACTCGTTCGTTCCGTCTCGTTCTCGCTCGAACTCGCCGAAGGCGACCGGTACGCCAGCACCGAGGAAGAAGTTCGGGTGGTCCTGTACGTGGAAGTGGAGATGCGGCTCCGAAGAGTTCCCCGAGTTACCACACCGGCCGACTCGCTGGCCCATCTCGACGGTCTCACCGGCTGATACCGAGACGCTACCCTGCTGCAAGTGACAGAGGAAGCTGTACTCGTCGTCGCCGTGGTCCACGACGACGTGATTGCCGAGGATGTTCCACGTTCGCCACTCGGTCCAGCCAGTACCGGGTCGTGGGTGGTCCCGAAGCCCGTCTGCGGCCGTGACGACCGTTCCCGAGGCAGGGGCCAGAATCGGCTCGCCGAAGCAATGGTACGCCTCGCAGTCTCCACCCTCACCGATGTGGGTCGACCCATCGACTGATTGGAGGAAATCGTGCGCGTATCGCTGCGCGTACAGTGACCACGAGTGTGATTCCGAACGAGTCACGCCGCCGTTGACGACGAGCCAGTCGCCGTCGAACGGCAGTCGATACGTGGTCCGCTGGTCGTACGTCTCCGGCGACGGGAGCGACCCGCGGTGGCGAGCGAGCGGGACCAGTTGGCCGACCAGCTGGCCGATACTGGTCAGAAAGCCCCACGGCGTGATGCCGAAAATGAGTTGTGAGAACAGAAACCGGACTGTCGTTTTACGACTATAGCCCAGTGGGTCGTTTTCGTCTGTTTCGCCCCCACCTCGGCGCAGGGTACGAAGCATCGGTACGAGCGAGAGCAACGGGAACAAGAGGAAAAAGCGCAACCAGTCCGGGCCGTGGTCGAATACGGACGGGATACCGAGGAGTCCGAGGACAGCAAGCGATGCAGGGTCGAACCGACGCCAGCGAGACATTCGGTAGTCAGAACGAGTCTGGAGAACGTCAATAGTGTGGGCTTCTGGCCGGTGACAGCACTGGCTGAGACATTCTTTTCATGAGGTGTGCCAACATACTTCTTCGTCTCTGCCCTCTCTAGCTGCACGACGCCGAAGGCGTCGGAAGGGGAGACAACATGCCAACCATGGATATCGCCCGGAAGCTCGACACAGTGGTAACAGCCGACCCCGACACGTCGATTCGGGACATCGCGAAGAAGATGTCCGAGAAGGCCGTCGGTTCGGTCGTCATCCACCGGAACGAGGAACCCGTCGGCATCGTCACCGACCGTGACATCGCCCTGAAAGTCGTCGGTGGGGACAAAGACCCGGCGGCAGTCACCGCGAGCGAAGTCATGACGAACGACCCAGTCACCATCGACGCGAACGCGGGTGTCGCCGAACTGTGTGAGAAGATGCGCGAAGGGAGCGTCCGCCGGATGCCCGTCACCGAGAACGGGAAACTCGTCGGCATCGTCACGCTCGACGACCTCGTCGTCCTCCTCGACAGCGAGATGAACGACCTCTCAGAGATCATCAAAGCCGAGTCACCGCCCTACTGAAGACTCGACATCGGCCACACAGGGCTTCAAATACCAGCACGCGGCCAGCACCGTCGTGCTCTGATTCGACTACTCGCGTACGTGCTGCGGTCGTACGGCACGGCGTACGCGAGCCTGTGGACCTCGGTTCCGTACCGAACACGGTGCCGTCTGTCAGCCACTTTTCGTCTGCCACATCGCAGCCAGACCGTCTAGCGACCGCGCTCAGCTACGACTCCTCGACTGCGCGAAGGGTCCCGCCGGCGAGCCCCTCCCACTCGACCCGGTAGCCCAGAACCGAGAGCGTCGTACTCGCGTCACTGAGACCGTACTCGTCGAGGACGGTTTCTGCCTCGTCGAGTGACATCCCTGCAGCGAGGTCTGCCCCGACGGACTCCAGTACTGCTGGCCGAATCAGCGTTCGTCCGAGCAGTTCGTGTTCCGGGAACTGCTTGCCCTCGATAGCTGACTGACTGACGCCGTATCGGCCCGCCAGCGTCTCCAGTGTCACCACGTCGTCGTCCGGGGTGACCTCGTCCGGCAGCGCCGCGGCACTCGCCGCCACGAGGTCGGCCTCGTAGTCACGGAGCACGTCTCGCACGTCCTTGACCCGGATGCGGCCACCGGAGTAGGGAATCGCCCGGTGGTCGAGTGCTTCGATGTCCTCGCCGACGCCGAGCGATTCGTCGACCGCGACGAGCATCTCGACGGCTTCGAGGTCGCGCAGTTGGGCGAGTTTCTTCTCGACGTACTCGGGCGTCCAGAAACCCATCACCTCGAAGTAAATTCGGAAGGCATCGTCAGCGGCCGCGCTGTCTTCGCGCTCGTCGCCCTCAGCACCTCCCGGAGCCCAGTCGAACGCGAAGTCCGGAATCATCACACGGTTCCCGGTCGCGAGCGGTTCTGGCTCACGGACGAGTGACCAGTCGAGGTCCAGCGACTGGAACCGGGTCGCGAAGTTGGCCTCGACGTCGCTGTCGAAGCCCACGTCGGCCACTGGCTCTGTACCGGCGATGCGGACCGGGTCAGTGTCGGAGAGTACCAACTCTCGCTCGGTCCCTCTGTCGTCGATGGTCGCCACGAGTCGCCAGTCGGCCGTCTTGGCGACGGTTCGCAGGAGTCGGGCGAATCGTGTGCCGTACCGCCGTGAGTTCCGGAACAGTCCGTCCGGGCCGGTGACGACGACCTCACGACCGTCCGCTGTCTTGCGAATCTCGTACATGAGCCGCAGTCGTTTGACCGCCGAGACGAGTGCCTTCGGGTCCTTGCTCCGGACACGAACCTCGGTCGCGTCGAACAGAGCCGTCTGGGCCAGCGACAGGTTGTAGCGAGTGACGAGGTCGGTCGGCGACCACGGACAGTCCACGTCGGTGACGACCTGGCGGTCGTCGAGGTCGGCGTACAGCGACGCCGCTACCTCTTCAGCTTCCACGCCGAGGCTGTCGCCCGCGGCCGCGAGCGCTGCGTCTCGGTCCGCTTGAGTGACGACGCCGACGGATTCGGCTGCGGTGAATGCGGCGCGGCGGGCGCGCTCTGGGGGCAGCGGCGCACGAGTCTCGATAGTCGCCTCGCGCTCGACCAGTTTGGCGAAGCCGCGGACGAGTTTGAAGTCACCCGCGTCGCCTTCGAGGGCGGTCAGCCCGTCCTGCAGGTCGCCCCACGTCTCCCCGACGTGACCCTGAAAGACGCCGAGGACCCGGGCTGCGAGACGTTCGTCGGTCTCGTCGGCGAACTGCGGCTGGTAGCCGCCGCCGGCCCGGGACACCCGAAGGAGGTCCTTCGTGAGCATACGCCGTCTCCGCGGCCCAGCGGAAAAAGGGTATCACTCGGCCGGGAGCGAGTCACAAAAGTTTCGTACCGGCATATCGAAGCCGCGAAGCATGCGTCGTCGTGCCTTCGGTCGCTCGCTCGCCGCCGGACTCGCGCTGTTCGCCGGCTGTGCAGGCTACCCGCCGCTCGACCAGCCCGGCGCGAAGCGAGAACCACCCGGGACCGGTGGGTACGGACAGCCGACGGAGGACAAGTCCATGGGAACCGGGGCGTTCTCCCTCACGTTCGAGATTCCACCGGGCGAAGACGAGTTCGTCGTCGTCGTTACGGTCGAGAACACCGGTGCCGACCGGGCCAGTTCGACGCTCGTCGTCTCGTGGAAAGGGCCAGACGAGGAGCGAGAGGAGACGCAACTGGTCGACTTGGCCGGCGGCGAGACAGCAGACTACGAGTTCACATTCCCCGAAGACGGCGACCTCTCGTTCGACTGGCGGGAGGCGTAGCCGCGCCTTACCCGCGCCGCCGGTTCGCGACTCGTGTCTCGGCGGTCTCCTCACTCACGATTTCGTACAGTAGCGCGCGCCCACCGTCAGCCTTCGGTCGTAGGATTCTGCCGAGGCGCTGCGTGAACTCGCGTTCACTGCCCGTCCCGGAGAGGATGACCGCGACGTTGGCGTCGGGAACGTCGACACCCTCGTCGAGGACGTTCGAGGTCACGACCCGGGAGTACCGCCCGTCGCGAAACCGCTCCAGAATCTCACGTCGTTCTGCCGTCCCGGTGTGGTGGGTAATCGCCGGTATCAGAAATCGCTCGGAGATGTCGTAGGCGAGCGCGTTGTGTGCCGTGAAGCAGATGACGCGGTCGTCACGATGGCGTTCGAGGACGTCTTCGAGGGCGTGGATTTTCGCCTCGCTTCCCATCATGATGCGTTTCGCTTCTTGTTTGGCGAGTAGCGCTGCTCTCGCTCGTGGGTCGGTCCCGGAGCGTTTCACGAGTTCCTGATAGTCGCTGCCGGAGCGCAACTGGATGTTGCTGCTGGCGAGATAGTCGGTGAACACGCCCTGCTTTCGCTCGTACCGTTCGCGTTCGTCGGGAGTGAGCGGGACCGTTCGTCGCTTCACGTCGTAGTTGGCGAGGTGGTCGCCCGCGAGGTCGTCGACGGCGAGTCGGTAGCACAGCGGACCGACGAGTTCTTCGATAGTCTCGTGTGCGCCATCCGGTCGTTCGAAGGTCGCGGTGAGACCGAGCCTTGCCGGTGCTGCGAGAAGGCGCGCGGCGTCTCGAAATCCTTCGCCACCGAGGTGGTGCACCTCGTCGAAGACCACCAGTCCGAATCGGTCACCGAGGTCCTCGGCGCGGAGGTACGCAGAGTCGTAGGTGGAGACCGTGATGGCTTCGACGCGCTGTTCGCCGCCACCGAGTTGCCCGATGGGGCGGTCGAACTCGGCTGCGAGTTCTTCGCACCACTGGTCGACGAGGTCGAGCGTCGGGACGACGACGAGCGTCGGCGTCGCACACTGTTCGATAGCCGCGATGGCGATGACGGTCTTGCCGCTCCCAGTCGGGAGTTCGAGACAGCCACGGCGAGGCAGTCGCGGTGTGTCGGCAGCCTCCGAGGTCGTATCGGCAGCCTCCGAGGGGGTGTCGTCGGCTCCCGATTCCCACGCGTCGAGCGCCGCTTGCTGGTACTCACGGAGTTTGTACGTCGAGTCGAGTCCATCGAGCGTCGGCAGGTCCAGGACCGTATCCTCGTAGGCGATGCCGGCTTCGTCGAGGTGGGCACAGAGGGCGGTGTATCGATGGCCCGGTGCCCGAACGGTCCCACTGCGCGGGTCGGCTTCTACGAAGGAACACGAGAGACTGGTGAGCGTCGTGTCGTCGCCGTCGACGCGAGTCCCATCGCTGTCGACGCGAATCGTCCCGTTCTCGTATGCGAGGGTGACCGTCACTGGCTGGTGGTATCCGGTCGTGTGCCATAAGCAGTGCGGGCCGAGGTTTCCGGGAGAGTAGATTCGACATCGAAGCCATGCGACTGGTCCCGCCGCGTACCTGAACCCTTTTGGTGACCGGCGGGTTTTGTTCCGCACATGAACGGAGACGAGGATACGGACACGACAGCCTCCATGGCAGAGCCGGAGGCTGCCGAGGCATCTCCAGCCGACGAGTCACCGGATGCGGACGAGCCCGTCACCGAGTCGGAACACGACGCTGACGACGCCGTGGAACCGGACGACACGACGGCCGGGAACGAGTCAGACGCAGCGGACTCGACGGAGTCGGACGATTCGTCCACACCGATGTCGCCCGTGGGTGACGACCTCGTCGACCGAGTGGCGGCGCACGACGAACAGCTCGCCAGTGAAGTACAGTCGCTCATCGAACGAGCGTTCGAACTGAAGGGCGAGAACGAGGAACTGGACGAGCAGGTCGACGACCTCAGCGACCAGGTCGACACCCTTCGGGCCGAACGCGAGAGTCTGAAACAGCGACTGGTCCAGAAACAGGCCGACTTCAAGAACTACAAAGAACGCTCGAAGAAGAAGCAAGCGCAGGTCAAAGAACGGGCGACCGAAGACCTCGTCGAGCGCATCGTCCCGGTCCGGGACAATCTGGTCCGGGCGCTCGACCAGGGCGAGGGTGCGGACATCCGCGACGGCGTGGAGGCGACGCTGCGCGACTTCGACCGTATCCTCGACGACGAGAACGTCGAGGAGGTGTCACCCGAACCGGGGTCGGACGTCGACCCGCAACGACACGAAGTGATGGTCCGAGTCGACAGCGAACAACCCGATGGAGCCATCGTCGACGTGTATCGGCCCGGCTACGAGATGGCCGGGAAGGTCATCCAGACCGCGCAAGTGACCGTCAGCAACGGGGCTGACTACGACCCCTCGTCGGACGCGGTCGCCCTCGGTGGCGAAGTCGACGAGAGTGACGAAGGTGCAGACGATGCCACGGAAGCGTCTTCGGCGGCCGACGAGGATGCCGAGGCAGACGCAGCCGAGTCCGAAGCGCAGCCCGGGACAGCGGCGGACCAGGCGGACGCTGGAGCAGAAGGCGACGACGGCGCGGGGGAAGACGGCGAGGCCGAAGCGAGCGACGGCGAAGTGAGTGACGCACTCGACGAAGAAGAGTAAACCCAAACCGTTCTAACGCGAAAATTACTCTCTCGACGGTGCGTTCGGCCTGTTAGTGGCTTTAATTCGTTGGTTGGTAGAGTAAAGCAAGTTTTAAACCGACCAAGGAGGTAGTAGCCCCTAACATGGCGAGCAACAAGATTCTCGGTATCGACCTCGGGACGACGAACTCTGCCTTCGCCGTCATGGAAGGTGGGGACCCCGAAATCATCGTAAACAGCGAGGGGAACCGCACGACGCCCTCGGTCGTGGCGTTCACCGAAGACGGTGAGCGTCTCGTCGGGAAACCGGCGAAGAACCAGGCCATCCAGAACCCCGAGCGAACCATCGCGTCGATCAAGCGCCACATCGGCGACGGCGACTACACGGTCGACATCGACGGGGAAGACTACACACCCGAGCAAATCTCGGCGATGATCCTCCAGAAGATCAAGCGAGACGCCGAGGAGTACCTCGGTGAGGACGTCGAGAAGGCCGTCATCACGGTGCCCGCGTACTTCAGCGACAGCCAGCGTCAGGCGACGAAGGACGCCGGCGAAATCGCTGGCTTCGACGTCGAGCGCATCATCAACGAGCCGACCGCTGCCGCCATGGCGTACGGCCTCGAAGACGACTCTGACCAGACTATCCTCGTGTACGACCTCGGTGGTGGGACGTTCGACGTTTCCATCCTCGACCTCGGCGGGGGCGTGTACGAGGTCGTCGCCACGAACGGAGACAACGACCTCGGTGGGGACGACTGGGACGGCGCAATCATCGACTGGCTCGCCGACGAGTTCGAGGAGGACCACGGCATCGACCTCCGCGAGGACCGCCAGGCCCTCCAGCGTCTCAAGGACGCCGCAGAGGAGGCCAAAATCGAGCTCTCCTCGCGCAAGGAGACCGAAATCAACCTCCCGTTCATCACCGCGACGGACGACGGTCCCATCCACTTGGAGAAGAGCCTGACCCGCGCGAAGTTCGAGAGTCTCTCGCAGGACCTCATCGACCGCACCGTCGAGCCGACCCAGACCTCCCTCGACGACGCGGGCTACGACACGGACGACATCGACGAGGTGCTGCTCGTCGGTGGCTCCACCCGCATGCCGCAGGTCCACGAGAAGGTCACCGAAATCCTCGGCTCCGAGCCGAAGAAGAACGTCAATCCGGACGAAGCCGTCGCACTCGGTGCGGCGATTCAGGGTGGCGTGCTCGGCGGCGAAGTCGACGACATCGTCCTCCTCGACGTGACGCCGCTCTCGCTCGGTATCGAGGTCAAGGGTGGCCTCTTCGAGCGCCTCATCGAGAAGAACACGACCATCCCGACCGAGGAGTCGAAGATCTTCACCACGGCCGCGGACAACCAGACCTCCGTGCAGGTCCGCGTCTTCCAGGGTGAACGCGAGATGGCACAGGACAACGAACTGCTCGGCGAGTTCCACCTCACCGGCCTCCCGCCGGCCCCGGCAGGGACGCCCCAGATCGAAGTCACGTTCTCCATCGACGAGAACGGCATCGTGAACGTCTCCGCCGAGGACAAGGGCTCGGGCAACCGCGAGGACATCACCATCGAAGGCGGTGCTGGCCTCTCGGACGCCGAAATCGACCAGATGCAGGCAGAGGCAGAGGAGCACGCCGAGGAAGACCGCGAGCGCCGTGAGCGCATCGAGGCGAAGAACAACGCCGAGGCGACGCTCCAGCGCGCCGAGACGCTCCTCGAAGAGAACGAAGAAGCCGTCGACGACGACCTCCGTGACACCATCGAAGCCGAGATGGAGAACGTCGAGGCCGTCGTCGAAGACTCCGACAGCTCCAAAGCGGACATCGAGGAGGCCACCAAGGCCCTCTCGAAGGAACTGCAGGAGATCGGCAAGCAGATGTACGACCAGCAGGCCGCCGCATCCGACGGTGGCATGGGCGGTGCTGGCGGCATGGGCGGCGGTGCTGCGCCCGGTGGCGACGACGAGGACGGCGACTTCGTCGACGCCGACTTCGAGGATGTCGACGACGAGGAGTGAAACGACCCGTCGTTTGCTCGCTGGGCCGTAGGTCCAGCGGCGTGGACGAGGAAGAAGAGTAAGCTCGCTGCGGTCCGCGTCGGTCGCCGACGCTGACGACGAACCCGTTCTTTTCAAGTGTCCCAACGAACTATCGGGCAGTAACGAATGACCGAGGACTTCTACGACGTACTCGGCGTGAGCAGGGACGCGTCCGAGGACGACATCAAACAGGCCTACCGCAAGAAGGCAGCGGAGTATCACCCAGACGTCTCCGACGCGGAAGACGCCGAGGAGAAGTTCAAACAGGTGAAGAAGGCCAAAGAGGTCCTCACGGACGAGGAAAAACGGCAGGCGTACGAGCGCCTCGGCCACGACCGTTTCACCGAAGCTGAAAAGCGCGGCGGCTTCGACCAGGGGGCCGGCGGCATGGGCGGTGCCGGAGGCTTCGGTGGCGGCGGGATGGGCGGCGGCGGGATGGGTGGCATCAACGACATCTTCGAGCAGTTCTTCGGCGGTGGCGGACAGGGTCGCGGTCAGCGAGACCGTGGCCCCCAGCCGGGCCGGGACCTGCGAACACGCGTCGGCCTCGACCTCGACGACGTGTACGAGGGCGTCGAGAAGCAGGTGACGATTACGCGTCCGGAACACTGTGAGACCTGTGAAGGCCACGGTCATCCGCCCGATGCCGACTCGGAGACGTGTTCAGAATGTAACGGGCAGGGCCGGGTGACCCGCGTCCAGCAGACGCCGCTCGGTCGGGTCCAGCAGACCCAGACCTGTCGCCAGTGTGGGGGCGAGGGTGAACTGTACGACGAGACCTGTGACGACTGTCGCGGCGAGGGTATCGTGCAGGAGGAGACGACGCTCACCGTCGAGATTCCGGCCGGTGTCCAGGACGGCCAGCAAGTTCGCCTCGGCGGTGAAGGCGCGCCGGGTGACCCGGGCGCACCGAAAGGTGACCTGCTCATCGAAGTCCGCGTCCGCGACCACGAGAAGTTCGAGCGCGACGGTGACAACCTCATCTATCGACTGCCCATCTCGTTCCCGCAGGCGGTGTTCGGCGACACCATCGAGTTAGAGACGCTCGGTGGGACGGTCGAACTGGACATCGACGCGGGCACCCAGAGCGGTGAGACGCTGCGTCTCCGCGGCAAAGGCATGCCGCGACTGCGCCGGAGCGGCTACGGCGACCTCTACGTACAAGTACAGGTCGTGACGCCGGACGACCTGAACGAAGAACAGCGCGAGGCACTAGAGGCGTTCGCCGAGGCTGGTGGCGAAGAGGTCGAGGTCAAGCAGGGCTTCTGGAAGAAACTGAAGAACTCGTTCTGAATCAGTTCGGGTTCGCGTCCGCTTCTGCTGCTTCTCCGCGGGGCGCGTCAGACTCCTGTTCGCTGTTCGTACCAGCAGTCGTCGATTTCGAGACCGGCGTCCGGTCTGGCTCGTCGTCGAGGAGTTCGAGGACGGTCGCGCGAAGTTCGTGCGGCTGGTCGGTGTTGTCGAAGTCGATGTAGCCGATGCTGCGGTTGGTCCCGGCGGCGAGGAAGGAGACCGTCCCGAAGCCGAGCATCGCTTGCAGGCGGCCACGGCGGAGTTCGACGCCACGAATCTTCGACAGCGGCAGTTCGCGGGACTGTTCACTGTAGAACAGTTCGTACTCTCGGCGGACCGAGTCGGTCGTGACGTGGTACTCAGTCCGCTGAAGGACCAGATACGCGACCGTGAGTCGCACGAGTCCAGCCACGGTCAGCAACAGCACGACCCAGCCGGCGATTTCGCCGTAGCCCTGTTCGCCGAGGGCACCCGGATTCGTGAGGAAGTAGACGCCGAGGCCGAGGCCGACTACTGCCAGGACACCCATGTAGATGGTGACCAGTTTCGTCGATGGCGTCGTCGTTCTGAGTATCTCCGAGCCGAGTCCGTGTTCCCGCGTCGATTCGTCCGCCGACTGCGTGTTTCCTGACATTTTAAATCATTCCGTTGATGTTCGCGAAGATGATGCCGACCACGTAGATGGCCGGTGCCGCGCCGACCGCGGCGATGACCAGCAACGCGCCACTGCGCGTGGTCTCGTGGTTGAGCCGTGCTCCGAGGTACAGCGAGTAGAGGTAGTACAACAGCGAGATGACCAGCCCAGCGATGGCGAGTTTCCCCTCCTGCGTCAGGTTCGCCATGACGACTGGTTCCGGCCGACCGCTCGGCAGGGCCAGCCCGGAGCCGGTCGCGTCGATGAAGAAGTAGAAGAAAGACTTCTGGACGTTGATGACTATCTCGTCGGCGACTTCGATGGCCGGACTGGTCGAGAGGTACATGACCAGCGTGAAGATAGCCGCGAGGTACGCACTCGTCGTGTAGACGACGGTGTGCAACGTCTGCAAGATGCCCTTCGAGTTCAGCGACAGCGCCATCGCGACGTGGTAGTTCAACAGCGTGATGACCAGCGCGACGGTGATGAACGAACAGTTCTCCAGTAGCGCAGTCAAGAACTGCCACAGTGCGTCGGCGTCGGCGAGTGCTGCGAACACCGACGCCTCGAACCACGCCGGCGCTGGCTGGCTCTTTTGGACGCCGACCCCAGCGAGAGTGAGCGGGATAGCGTACATCAGCAAGTTCAGCACGTACACGACGACGAGGCGATTGACCTCGACGAACGTCCCCACGTTCGTCTGCGTGTACGAACTCGTCCTCGCTCTGACGAACTGTGACGGGTTGAACAGCGCGTTGTACAGTTCTCGACCGATACCCACCGTTATCCGTCGTGTCATCGAATCCTAATCGGACACGTTGTGAAAGACACATAAAGAAGTACTGGCCAATCAGCTGAGTGGGCCTTCGTGGGACGAAATTCAGGGTTCGAGAATCGTTATCTCGTCCGGTGACGTATCACAGATATGAGGTTCTCTGAATCGTTCCAGTCGACCGTCGAACAGCTCCGCGACAGCGCACACGTCAGAACCGTCTACGGTGACCCGGTCGAACGCGATGACCGGACGGTCGTCCCAATCGCGCGCGTCGCCTATGGCTTCGGTGGCGGCGTCGGCGAAGACGACCGAGACGGCGGTGTCGGCGGCGGATTCGGCGGTGGTGTCGTCGCGACGCCGGTCGGTGCGCTCGAAATCGCCGACGGCGAGACGCGGTTCGTCCACTACGACGCGAACCGGAACATCGCCCGGGGGCTGGTCGCGGGGGCAGCCCTCGGCGTGGTCGCCGCTGGCCTCTTCGCGGCACGATTGGTCGCCCACGACGACCAGCAGAACGAGGACGTGGCGGACGAGCCGATTCGCGTCCGCATCGACGGCTGAGACGCGAACCGCGGACATTTTCTCCCGGCAGGGCGAACCGCGGGCCATGGAGACGCTCGCCGACGTGCTCGCCCGGGACAGACGGAGCGACGCCCCCGCCCTGTTCGTCGCCGGGACCGCTGTCCAGCGATACGACTACCGCCGGCTGTTGACGACGGCGTGGAAGGCTGCGAACTTCTTGCACCATCAGGGTGTCCGAGAGGGGTCGACCGTGGCAGTCGTCTCAGAGCGACGTGCACAGCCGGTGTTGGCGTTCCTCGGCGCGTCGTTGCTCGGCGCACGGACGCGATTCGACTGGGCCGATGAAGCGACTGGGACGGTTGCACTCGACGACGCACGAGTCCTCGTCGCCCCACACGACGAACTGGCGTCGTACGCCCTCCCAGCAGGCGCACAGTACGTCGGTTATGGCGACGACTCGACCGACCCGGCACATCACTACTGGGAAGGTGAAGTGTGGAGCGAGAACCCGACGATGCCGCCCGAACCGTGTCTTCCCGACACCGAAATACTGCTCGCAGGTACTCGTGGCTACTCCCACACGGAGTTGCTCCAGTGGGCGGAGACAGCACACGAGTCGCTCTCGTTGGCAGGCGACGAGCAGGTCGCAGTTCGTACGTCACTCGACGACCCACGGACGCTCGGTGCGGGCGTTCTCGCACCCCTGCTCGCCGGGAGCGAGATACTGTTCCCCGACGACGAGACGCAGGGTGACGTGGCAGTCACTCGTGGCGACGACGACTGTCCCGAAAAACGAGTGTTCGAACTCGATTCGGTCGTGCTCTGATTCTTGCGTACCGCTCTCTACATCGGCAACAGTGTGATGCCAACGATGACGATGGTACCCGCACCGACCAGTACCAGCACACAGTAGCCCATGATGTCGCGGACCGACAGGCCCGAGATGGCGAGCAGCGGCAGCGCCCAGAACGGCTGAATCATGTTGGTCCAGGCGTCACCCCACGAGGCGGCCATGGGCACGCGCGCAACGGACGTATCCGACGCTTTGGCGGCCTGCACGAGCGGCTCGCCGACGACTGCCCACTCGCCCCCGCCACTGGGGACGAACATGTTGACGATACCGGCCGTGAGGAATGCGATTGCCGGGAGCGCCCCGTCCGGGGAGACGGCGACCATCCCCTCGGCGATCTGCGTCGCCAGTGAGGTCGACCCTCCAGGCGCGTACGCCATGATGCCCAGGATGCCCAGGATGCCCATGATGCCCGCGTAGAACGGAAACTGGAGGATGATGCCCCAGACGTTCTCGGCGGCTGCTTTCATCACCTCGATGTACACCGCGGGCGTCCCGTGCAGGGTCAGCCCGAGGAACAGGAAGGTGAAGTTCACGATGTTCAGGTCGAGGTTGTTCCACGGCATCGTTCCGTTCTGTACGCCGTTCAGGAAGTATAGTGCGACGGCGACGACTCCGGTGAGTCCGATGAGGTACGCGATGGCTGCTGAGTGTTCGATGCGCTATGGTAGCATTCACCCAGTTCGGAACTCGAACCGTGCGCCGGACAGGTCAGCAGCGTGGGTCACCGGTTCAGTCGATATCGGTGAAGAGAGGAATCCGGACTCACTGACAGGTACTCGTGACTGCGCCGGGTCGGCGACGACGACCTGCCAACCGTGTGCCTCGGCAATTCGCTTGACGATGGCGAGACCGAATCCGGTACCGTCTTTGCTAGTGGTGTAGCCTGCCTCGAACACCTGCGCACGTTCGTCGGCTGGAATCCCGGGCCCGTCGTCGGCGACGTAAAACCCGCCCGTCGCGAGTGGCCCGACTTCGACCGTCGTCTCCGGGCCACCGTGGTCGAGCGCGTTTCGAAAGAGGTTCTCGAACAACGTCTTGAGTCGCGCCGGGTCCGCCCGCAAGGTCCCCACGGGTTTCACGTCGAGCGTGCCGTCGCGGGTGTCGGTCGTCTCCCACGCGTCGCGCGCAGCCTCACTCACGTCGACCAGCGACGGCGTGAGGTCTTCGTCGCCATCTCGGGCGAGCGTGAGCACGTCGTCGATGAGTTCTTCCATGCGGGTGTGTGCCCGTTCGACCGCCTCGAAGCGTTCCTGTTCACCGGTCTCGCGGGCCAGATGCAGGTTGAGTTCGGCCACAGTGAGCGGGTTTCGCAGGTCGTGGCTGACGACGGCGGCGAACTCGTCGAGGCGTTCGTTCACGCGCTTCAGTTCGCGAGCACGTTCGCTCATCCGGTCTTCGTACAGTCCGACGAGGAGCCCACCACCGGCCCCGACGACGATGGCGATGAGGACGTGGAGCAACACGTCTCGAACGAGGACTGTCCCGCCGAGGTCGAGGGTGTACTCGAGGAACGTCACGACCGCGTCTGGACCGAGGACCGACGAGACGAACAGGAGGACGAACGAGACGAGTCCGACCCCGGTGACGGCCGCGCCGAGAACCGTCCGGTCGGTGAGTCGCCAGACGCGGTTCGGGTCGATGGCGGCGTGGCCGACCCGGTACCCGACCAGTGCGACCCAGCAGGCGACGCTCAGCGGAACGAGTGTCACGAGCCCGTCGTACAGCGGGGCGTCGTGGTTGGCAGCGTAGTACGACAGTGAGAGGGCGATCGCCGCGAGTCCAGTGAGTGTGAGTGACCAGCGCTTCGCTCGCGCGACCACCGGCAGTCGTACCGGGGACAGTCCAGTCACACACAGAGTACGCGTCGCCATCGGTTAAGCACGAGTGTCACGTGACTGGGCAGAAGCGAGTGCCAACGGAATTCGGGACGCCTTAGGAGGGTCGTGTTACCGGGCGTCGTCGAGGTCGTCGAGCGCGCCGGGGTTCTCGATACTCGACATGTCGCCGAGGTCTTCGCCAGTGTACGTCGCCTGAATGGCACGTCGGATGATCTTCCCGGACTGCGTCTTCGGGAACGCGTCGACGAACAGAATCTCGCGCGGGCGGAACGGTTTGCCCAACTCGTCGCCGACCTGCTCGCGCAGTTCGTCCTTGAGGTCGTCGGTCTCCTCGGTGCCGTCTTCGAGGATGACGTAGGCGACGACGGCCGTGCCGGTCGTGTCGTCCGGTGCGCCGACCGCCGCGGCCTGATTGACCGACGGGTGGTCGATGAGTGCACCTTCGACCTCGGCAGGACCGACCTTCCGACCGGCCACGTTGAGCGCGTCGTCGGCGCGGCCGTGGAGGAACCAGAAGCCGTCTTCGTCCATCTGCGCCCAGTCGCCGTGGTCCCACATCGGCGGGTCCTCGAACGACGACCAGTACTCTTCGAGGTAGCGTTCGTCGCCCGACCAGAGCGACTTCGTCATGCTCGGACAGGAGTCGCGGGCGACGAGGAAGCCGCGCTCGTGGGTGTCCTTGATGGATTCTCCCGAGGAGTCGACGATGTCGATGTCCATGCCGAGGCCCGGGCCACCGAGCGTGCAGGGCTTGAGCGAGTCGATGGGCATGGGCATGAGGAAGCAGCCGCAAATCTCGGTCCCGCCGGAGATGTTGATGATGGGCGCCTCGCCGCCGCCGACGTTGTCGAGGAACCACTGCCACGACTCGGGGTCCCACGGTTCGCCAGTGGACCCGAGGATTCTGAGGCTCGAAAGGTCGTGACCCTCCAGCCACTCGTCGCCGTGCTTTCGCAGCGCGCGGATGGCCGTCGGCGAGATGCCAAACTGGGTCAGCTTGTGGCGGTCGACCATCTCCCAGAACCGGTCGGGTTCGGGGTGGTCCGGCGCACCCTCGTACATGAACATCGTGTTGCCGAACGTGTGGTTGCCGATGAGCGTCCACGGCCCCATCATCCAGCCGATGTCGGAGACCCAGAAGAACCGGTCGGCTGGCTTGAGGTCGAAGCCGAAGTAGAGTTCTTTCGCACATTGCAGCTGGACACCGGCGTGGGTGTGGACGATGCCTTTCGGCTTGCCGGTCGTCCCGGAGGAGTACAGCAGCATGGACTCCTGACTCGAATCGAGCGACTTCGTGTCGTAGTAGTCGTCCTGCGTCTCGACGGCGTCGGCCCACGTCCGGTCCCGGCCGTCGTCCCAAGACATGTCCTCGCCGGGTTCGTGGCCGAGTCGCTGGAACGTGACGGTGTGTTCGACGTGGCCAGCCTCTTCGATGGCCTCGTCTGCTGCGCCCTTCAGCGTGACTTCGCCGCCGCGGCGGTAGAAGCCGTCACCGGTGAACAGCACGGAGCACTCGGAATCCGAGATGCGCGTCGCCGTCGCGTCGACACCGAAGCCGGAGAAGATAGGCACCGCGATAGCACCGACTTTGAAACAGCCGTAGAGGATGGAGACGACTTCGGGGACCATCGGCATGTACAGGCCGACGGTGTCGCCCGTCTCGATACCGACCGATTCGAGGTAGTTCGCCACCATGTTCGCCTGCCGGTACATGTCGTGGTACGTGACCTCGCGCACGTCACCGGGTTCGCCCTCCCAGATGCAGGCTACCGAGTTGCGCTTCGGTTCGTCGAGTTCGGCCCACCGGTCCAGTGTGTTGTGGGCGATGTTGAGTTCACCACCGGGGTACCAGTCCGTGAACTGCGGGCCCTCGCTGTCGTCTCGGACCGTGTCGTAGTCCTCGTAGAACTCGATGTCGAGGTAGGAAACGAGTTCGTCCCAGAACCAGTCGACACCGCTCTCGTCGACGCCGTCGACTTCGGTCGTCGTTCGCTCGATGAGGTCGTCGTAGTCCGCGATGTCGAACGCCTGCATGAACTCCCAGACGTTCGTGGACTCGATGAACTCCTGTGACGGTTCGAAGGCCACCTCGGACACGTCCTCCAGTGATTCCATGTGCGAGCGAACTCGCGGAGACCACAAAAATTGCCCTCATTTTTCGGGCGGGTTCGCCCACGTCGACTTCGACCGTCGCCCTTACCCCCGCCCGCGGGCAATCCCCGCCCATGCCCGAACTCTCGCTCCCGACCGAGACGACAGTCGGCGACCCGCTTCCAGTCCGCCTGACGGACGGTCCCGTCATGGAGGACGTGTCTGTCCGATTCACGGTGACCGACGACGCCGACCGCGAACTCGAAGCGACCGCCGTCTACTCCACGACGACCGATGGCGAACTGGACACGACGAAAGCGACGCTCCGTCGCGGCGGCGACCTCGGCGGCCCGATGCCGCTCGCTGAACTCCGCCCCGAGGACGAGTACCTGTTCCCGTACGCCATCTTCGACGAGTCTGGCCAGGTCTCTATCGCCGTCTCCGCGAAGGTCGACGGCGAACTGCTCCACGGGGAGACTATTCGGACGCTGGTCTCGCCCGACCTGCAGACCGAGACTGTTGCGGCCGACGACGAACCGGTCGCTGGTGGAACGCTATTCCACCCACCGGGTGACGACGCCTCGCCGGCCGTCGTGTTCCTCGCAGACCCGGAGACGGAGATGGCGGACCGACTGCCCGAGCGACTAGCCAGTTCGGGCGTCGCTGTGTTCGTGCCCGACTACGACACCGCGCGAGTCGAAGGTGGGGACGAAGACAATGAGTCCATCTCGCTCGACGCCATCGAAGGCGCGTTCGACAGCCTGACCGAGCGAGACGACGTGTCAACACCGCTGTCGCTCGTCGGTGTCGGCCGCGGAACCGAGGCGGCAGCACTGCTCGGTGCGAGTCGTAGCGCAGTCGATACGGTCGTCGCCTACGCGCCGACGGCGTACGCGTTCCCGGTCGCGGGGACAGAACCGGCGACGGCACGGTGGCACCGCGACGGCGAGTCGGTCTCCTGTCTCCCACTTCCGAGTGAGGAATCGGTCGACGACGAAGAGTCGAGTTTCTTCGAACGGACACTCTCGGAAGCCAGCTTAGACGAGATGGACGCTGCCGCGCTCCCGTGGGCAGATGTTCCGGACGTGACCGTCGTCTCCGGTGGCCACGACACGGTCTGGCCCGCGACTGCCTTCTGCGAGCGAATCGGCCTGTGGCGGCGACAGGCCGACCGGGAGACGATTCATCTCGACCATCCCGACGCTGGCCACGGCGTCGGCGCGCCGTACCGGGACTATCGCGAGCGTGTCCCCGGATTCGGTGGGTCCGCGCTCGGCGACACGGAGTTAGCGACCGACGCCTGGCCGGCCATCGTCGACGCAGTTCGGCAGGGCGAGTAACCGACGACTGGGCCCTGTCCAGAGAGATTCCCCGTCGCCGTGGGGACAACGGCTATTGCCTTCGAAGAGCTACCAATTAGCATGTACGTTCGGGATGCCAAAAACAGAGACGAGGTCTGGCTCTTGGACCAGATAGAGGCGATGGGTCTCGACGACTCGGCGTTCCGCTCCCGCGATTACGTCATCGCCGTCGACGAAGAATCCGGTGACAAGGCCGGATTCGGCCGCATCCGCGCCTACACCAGTAGCGACGGCGACCGGAAACAGAGCGGCCGCCGCGAGGGCGAAGAGGACGACGTTTGTGAACTGACGAGCATCGGCGTGCTGGACGACTGGCGCGGGCAGGGTGTCGGCGCACACGTCATCGAGCGACTCGTCGAGTACGCACACGACGAGGGATTCGACGTAGTGTACTCGCTCACCGACGAAGGCGGCTACCTCGTGCAGTTCGGCTTCGAGCGACTACCGGAAGACGACCTCCCGCAGGTACTCAAAGAGCGAATCGTCGAGAAACGCGAAGAGACTGCGCCGGACGCCAAGTCGATGCGACTCGACGTCGATTCGTTCACGATGCCGTCTCGGCTTCGTGAGCGGTTCAAGGGTGCGGCGAGGCAGCGAGACGTTCCCGACGAAATCTCGCCCGACGACTTCGGTATCGACACGGAAAAGGCGACCTACAAGTACGATACGGGAAGCTGAGAAGACGACTGGGACCGTGACCGTGGACTGCCCGAGTGCGTAGGTCAGTCGACGCTCGGCTCTTCTTCGTCGTCGGCGTACTGGTAGTCCTGATGGTCGCTCACGAAGCCGTACTTGAACGCGATCCAACCGAGGAAGCTGATCATCAGTATCGGCGGGAGAATCATGAAGCCCCAGAGCGGGTCGAGTCCCCAGCCGAGGAGGAGGACGACGTCGGCGAGGCCGAGCAGCAAGAACGGGAGGATGTAGATGAACGCCTGCTTGCGCGAGACTTCGTCGTCGTCGTCCGGAATCGGTGCGCCTGCCGGTCCGAGGTCCTCGCCCTCGTCGTCGTCCGGAATCGGCGCGTCCATGTTCGGAACTGGGTCGTGGACTCGCAAAAAGTGTCCGATACCGGTTTGGGTTTCGACCGCGAAACCACGGTATGGTGAAACAACACGAGACCGGAGAGACGAAGCGGATGTGGCTGGTCGAGCGGACGTACTCCGACGACGAACAGAACATCGTCATCCTCGTGTACGCGACCGAAGACGGTCGATTCTACCACCGGCGTGAGCGTGCACTGACCAGTTTCACCGGCGACCATCGTGTGACGCGGGCGGGCCTCGACGTTCCGCTTTCGAACCTCGGGCCGGTCGACGACCCAGCGGAGCGAGACCGCTACGCCGACGAAGCGGGTCGGATGGCGGCTGAGCACACTCCCGACGACGCTGTCTGAGTGGCCGGGGGTTCGAAAACGGTTAAGGCCGGGGTGGCCGTCGGTTTTCGTATGTTCGACGAGGACGACCTCGACGCCATCCGCGACTCGAAAGAGGCGTGGCAAGACGCGTCGGTCGACCCGGTGCTCGACCGATTCGGCGAGCGCAAAGACGAGTTCGAGACCGACACAGGGGGCCAGCAGGTCGACCGGCTGTACACGCCAAACGACGTGGCCGACCTCGACTATCAGGACGACCTCGGCTTCCCGGGGCAGGACCCGTACACCCGCGGCGTCTACTCGACCGGCTACCGCGGCCGGTTGTGGACGATGCGCCAGTACGCCGGCTTCGGGACGCCCGAGGAGACGAACGAGCGCTTTCACTACCTGCTCGACCAGGGCCAGACCGGCCTCTCGATGGCGTTCGACCTACCCACGCAGATGGGCTACGCCTCTGACAACGCGATGTCGGCGGGCGAGGTCGGCAAGTCCGGCGTCGCCATCGACACGCTGGACGACATGGAGACCGTCTTTGACGGCATCCCGCTCGACACAGTCTCTACGTCGATGACCATCAACGCGCCAGCGTCGGTCCTACTGGCGATGTACATCGCTGTCGGGGACGAACAGGGCGTGCCGCGTGAAGAGCTTCGAGGCACCATCCAGAACGACCTGCTCAAGGAGTACATCGCGCGGAACACGTACATCTATCCGCCGGAACCGTCGATGCGCGTCATCACGGACATCTTCGAGTTCTGTGCCGACGAGACCCCGAAGTTCAACACCATCTCGATTTCGGGCTACCACATCCGCGAGGCCGGGTCGACTGCCGCCCAAGAACTCGCGTTCACCCTCGGCGACGGCATCGAGTACGTCGAGGCCGCGCTCGACGCCGGGCTGGAAGTCGACGACTTCGCGCCACAGCTCTCGTTCTTCTTCAACGCCCACAACAACATTCTGGAGGAGGTCGCCAAGTTCCGCGCCGCCCGTCGGATGTGGGCCAAAATAATGGAAGAACGCTTCGACGCCGAGAGCCCGAAATCGAAGCAGCTCAAGTTCCACACTCAGACCGCCGGGTCGACGCTGACGGCCCAACAAATCGAGAACAACGTCGTCCGCGTCGCGTATCAGGCACTCGCGGCCGTCCTCGGCGGCACGCAGAGCCTGCACACGAACGGGAAGGACGAAGCGCTCGCACTCCCGACCGAGCAGTCGGTTCGGACCGCGCTCCGCACCCAGCAAATTCTGGCGCACGAGTCCGGCGCGGCCGACACAATCGACCCGCTCGCCGGGAGCTACTACGTCGAAGCCCTCACCGACGAGTTGGAGGAAGAAGCGTTCGACCTCATCGACACCGTCGACGAGAAGGGCGGCATGCGCAAAGCCGTCGAGAGCCAGTGGGTCCAGCGCCAGATTCAGGACACCGCGTTCGACCGCCAGCAGGAGATCGAGTCGGGCGACCGCGTCATCGTCGGCGTCAACGAGTTCGAAATCGACGAAGAACCGGAGATGGACATTCAGGAGGTCACCGAAGAGGACGAACAGCGCCAGATTCGTCGACTGGAGGACGTGTACGAGGCGCGCGACGACGAAGACGTGGAGGCGAAACTCGACGCGCTACGCGAGGCCTGTGAGGGCGACGACAACGTGATGCCGTACATCGTGGACGCCGTGAAGGCGTACGCGACGGTCGGCGAGGTCTGTGACGTGATGCGCGACGTGTTCGGGGAGTACCACCCCGGCGGCACGGTCTGAGTCGGCTCTCTTTCTGATTCGTTCCGTTTCCCGTCAGATGGCGTCCAGCAACGCGTCCACATCGTCGCGCGTGTTGAACACGTGCAGCGACGCCCGGACGACGTTCTTCGTCGGAATCGAGCGAATCTTCACGCCCTGTTCGGCCGCCTGCTCGACCGTCGCCTCGGGGTCGTCGTCGGAGAAGGCGACCAGTCCGGAGTGATACTCGCGCGGTGAGACGAGTCGGTCGTCGCCCAATTCGTCCTTGAGGAAGTCCGTCAGGTCGGCGATGTGGTCCTCCACGGTGTCGAGTCCGACGTCCTCCATCATCTCGATGGCTTCGCGCAAACCCGCGTAGGGCGCGGGCGCGACCGTCCCGAACTCGAATCGCTTCGCGCCGGCTTCGAACTCGTATGGCTCCGCGTAGGGGTCTTTCAGGTTCCGGTAGCCGAGTTGCACAGGTTTGAGCGTCTCGGCGAAGTCCGATTCGACGAACAAGTAGCCCGCGCCCCACGGCCCGAGCAACCACTTGTGGGCTGACCCGGCCACTGCGTCCGCACCCCACTCGTGTACGTCGAAGGCGTGCTGACCGGTCGACTGGACCGCGTCGACCAACACGCGTGCACCGGCGTCCTGCGCGATGTCGGTGAGTTCGGCCACGTCGGTGCGATAGCCGGTCGTCCAGCAGATAGAGGAGAAGGTGGCGAGCGTCGCATCCGAGACGGCGTCTTTCCACTCGTCGCGGTCGATTCGTCCGGCGTCGGTCTCGACGACGCGAACCTCGACGCCGACTTCCTCGCGGAGGCGACGCCACGGGAGGATACCGGCGGCGTGCTCGTCGTCGGTTCTGACGATTACGTCGTCCTCGTTCCAGTCCATCGAGAGCGCGAATCGGCCGATGCCGTCGGTCGTGCTCGTCGTGAGTGCGATTTCCTCGTCGCGCGCCCCGACGTGGTCCGCGACGACTTCGCGTACGTCGTCGAACAGGTCGAACGCGGGGACGTACATCCCCTCGCCACCGGGCGCGTCGAACTCCTGAAACTCGTACCACGACTCCACGGCGTCGGTGACGCGGCGTGGACTCGGACCGCTCGCGCCGGTGTTCAGGTAGACGGTGCTGTCGAGGGCTGGCACGTCCTCGCGGAGGTCGGCCGGTTGCATGGCAGGAGGGTCGACGGGGAACGGGATAACTCCCCGTCTCGCGGCAGTGAGGATTCAGTGCGTCTCTCGGGCACTCAGTCGGCTGCGTTCCGGGTCGCCCGCGCGACAGTCGTCGTCTCACCCTGTTGCTGGTGCTGCACCGCGACGTGAGTCGGGAAGTCGTACTTGAAGCCGACGGCGGCTTCGTACGGAACGAGACCGACGCACTCGATGCATTCGTCCCCGGTATCAGACGCCGCGACCGTGAGGACGAGTTCGTCGGTCTTGGCGTCGTAGTTCGCGTCCGCGAGTTCGAGGTCGTAACACGGGTCTCCCGTCTGGAACTCGCCGTCGACCGTCACGGTCTCGTCGCCGAATGTAACGCTGGCACTCGACCGCGTTTCCGATGCACACGCTCCGTCACCGTCGGTCAGGTCGGTCGTGGTCACCGTCGGGTCTGGACACTCGACCAGCGTCGTCTGCGTCTTCTGCCGGACTCGGTTCTCGGCATCGATGCCGACGAAAGAGACCGTCTCGTTGCAGTCGAAGTCGCCGTGGTCGTACTGCACACGGTCTTCTGACTCGTCGTCCGTCGACACCGCGAGCGTGTACGTCGATGGTACCAGTATCGACAACTCCATCCACTCGTTCGGTGGGAACGGTATCTTGTATCCCTGGACCGCGGCAGAACCGGTGTCGTCGACGTCGAACGAAATCTTGCGCTCCTCGTCGGCCATGTTCCAGATTCGGACCGTCAGTGGGCGGTTGTTGTCCGGGAAGGCGACCGCACTCCGGTCGCCGAAGTCGAACGTCTTGAACGGGTCGTCGGACGCGGGGTCCCACTCGAAATCGTCTTCGGGTTCGCCATCGTCCTCGGTCGTCCCCGATTCGTCTTCGGGCTGGGTGGTCGTCTCAGTTTCCGAGTCGGGCGACTCGGTCGGCCGGTCGGTCGCCGTCGCGGTGTCGGGTGACTGCTGCGTCGTTCCTGTCGGTGTCCGGGTCGTCCCCGTCGTCGAGTCGCCGCCGCCCGTGTCACCGAGACAGCCCGCCATCGCGCCGAGTCCGGCGACACTGGCGAGGATGGCTCGTCGTTTCATACTTGACCATTAGTCATAGTTCGCTTAACAGTTCGTCAAGCTGAGAGAACTGTTTCACCCTGTCCGCGGCGAGTCTGTACCTTCTTTGCTCGGGCGCTCGTCCGCAGACGTATGCACTTCGACCACGCCGGCATCGCGACCGAGGACGCGGGTGAGATGGCCGCACTGTACACCGACCTGTTCGGCTTCGAACTCGTTCACGAGGAGGAGTTCGACGGGATGCGCGTCGTCTTCCTCGACTGTGGCAACGGCTACTTCGAACTGCTCGAACCGCTTTCGGAAGAGGGGACCATCGCCCGCTATCTGGCGAAGAACGGGAACGGCCTGCACCATCTCGCCGTCGCCACCGACGACATCGACGCCGCGCTCGAAACTGCCCGTGAGCACGATGTTCGGCTCATCGACGAGGAACCACGGACCGGCGCGTGGGGTCACGACGTGGCGTTCATGCATCCAGCAGACACCCACGGTGTCCTGCTGGAGTTCGTCCAGCACTGAAACAGAACCCGTCGCTATTTCTCCAAAACTGCACGAATCATCGGCGCTGCGTGTCGGTTCACGTTCGCCGGAATAGTCTCGAACCACCGGGCCTCGTGGAGTTCTTCTGTCTGCACGTTCAGCGACGGCGGTTCGCCGGGTTCCCCATCCGACACCGTCGCAGCGAACGTCGGCCAACGGCCGGCGACGCGCTCGTTCTCCGAGACGAACGTGAAGTGGTTGACGCCGAGCAACGCGGTGGGTCGCACGTCGAGGCCGACCTCTTCGCGCACCTCCCGGCGAGCGGTCGCTTCGAGCGATTCGTCCACCGGTTCGGCACTCCCGCCGACCGAGTCCCAGCCGTCGGTGTCGGTCTTCACGCGACAGAGCAGCAGGTGGCCGTCGTGTCGGACCACGGCTCGCGCACCCCCGAGTGCGCCGTCCTCGGCGGTCGCTCGAATCTCGTCGAACCGGTCGCCGGAGACCTCGAACGTCTCGTCGTGTCGGTAGTGGTCACCCCAGTCCCGCGCGAAACCGGGGTCCGTCGTCATACGTCCTGCCACCACGCGGCGCACCGCTGAAGCGAGGGGTGCCGTGCGGCTGGTAACTCAGCGAACCACGCCGCGCCGTTCAGTTCACCCGGCTGAATTTCGATGTGCCCGCCCACGTAGGATGCCTCGAAGACGACGTACGCGAGGTGGACTTCGGCCGCACTCTTCGAGTCCTCGACGACCAGGTGATAGACATTCACGCGACTGTCGTCACGAATCTCACACTGGACGTTCGTCTCCTCTTCGACCTCTCGAACCGCCGCTTCTTCGTACGTCTCACCGGTGCCCGGTTCCGCTGGGTCGAACCCTTCGAGGCCGCCGCCGGGCGGCCCCCACTGGTCAGATCCACGACCTTTCGCCAGCAGGCAGTGGTCGTGAACGCCGTGTGCGTCGTCGGGCATCGACTCCGTCAGGTCGTGTTCCTGTTCGGGGCGACGTACCGCGATACAGTACGCTCCGCCGATGTAGCCGTCCTCGGCGTAGTCACGAAGCGACGCGAAATCTTCGAGCGGCTCGTCACGGTCAGGGGTGACCATCACCTCGTCGTACTCGTCTCGGAGGCGGTCGATGCGGCGCTGGACCTCGTCGGCATTGTGTTGGGGCGGCATGGACTCCGTATCGAATCAGCAAGTGAACAAGAAACTACCTGTTTTCAACAGGCCACGCGTCGGCGCGACGCTGGGCGAAGTAGTGGAGGTTCGGCGGCAAGTCGGCGAACCACGCCGCGCCGTTTAGCTGGTCGGACTCGATGGCGACGCTCCCGCCGCAGTACGCGCCGTCGAAGACGACGTACGCGAGGTGGACCTCGTCGGCGGAACAGGGGTCTTCGACGATGGCCCAGTGGACGAACACACAGTCGGTCGGCTCGCAGTCGATGCCGGTCTCCTCGTGAACGACCCGGGTCGCGGTCTGCTCGAACGTCTCGCCGCTGCCCGGTTCGTCGGAGTCGTAGCCCCGCAGGCCGCCGCCGGGTGGACACCAGCTATCGCGCTCGCGGCCCATCCCGAGCAAGACGCGCTCTCGCGCTTCGCGCGCCTCCTCGGTGTCGTCTCGGACGCATCCGTCTCCTGCTCCGGGTCCTGCGACCTGGTCCGCGGTTCGAACCGTCCAACAGTACGCGCCGCCGATGTAGCCGTCCTCGGCGTGCGCCCGGAGGTCGTCGAACTCCCCGCTCGGCTCCTCGCGCTCCGTGACGACGGTCACGTCGTCGTACTCGCGCGTGAGACGACCGACCCGTCTGGCGACCTCTCTGGCGTTGTAACGAGCGGGCGACATCCTTCACTCGAAATCGGCGGAGGGCGCTGATGAATGTACTGGCTATACACTTCGTTACGCGACGTGCGAGGGCGGAGCACGGCGTCGACGGTACGGCGCGACCCGCTGGCGAGCGAGGTCATCATATCCCTGACAGTCCGGGAGAACCCTCAGGTAGCCGGGATGCGTCTCTCGACTATGGATGGACTCGTCCTCGTGACCGGCGCGACAGGGACTGTCGGGGCACCGTTGGTGCGTGCACTCGTCGACGACGACGTTCCCGTCAGCGCAGCAGTCCGGAATCCACCGACTGCCGACCTGCCAGCAGCCGCCGAGACCGTCACCTTCGACTTCGAACGACCGGAGACGTGGGGGTTCGCACTGGAGAACGTCGACCGACTGTTCCTCCTGCGACCACCGACCGCGACCCGCGTCGGCCGACATGTCATCCCGTTCGTCGCGGCCGCGGCCCGGTCGGGTGTCGAACACTGTGTCGTCCTCTCCGTCCTCGGTGCGGAGAAGAACCCACTCTTGCCCCACCGACGCATCGAGAAGGCGGTCGCCGGGTCACGGATGACGTACACATTCGTGAGAGCGTCGTTCTTTATGCAGAACTTCCTGACGACACAGCGAGAGGATATCTGCGGCCACGACGAACTGTTCGTCCCGGCCGGCGACGGCGCGACGAGTTTCGTCGACGCGCGCGATGTCGCGGCGGTCGCCGCAGCAGCACTCGAAAACCGTGTTCACGTCGACTGCGCGTACGACGTGACTGGACCGGTCTCACTCACGTACCACGAAGCCGCCGACGTGTTCTCGGACGTACTCGGCCGGGAGATTACCTATCCGTCCCCCTCTGCACTCGCGTTCGCTCGGCGGTGGCGTGGCCGAGACGCGTCGCCCGGATTCGTCCTCGCGATGGTCGGTATCTACACGACCGCCCGTCTGGGATTCGCGAGTCGAGTCACGGACGACGTAGCGCACGTACTCGGTCGTGAACCGCGCGACCTGCGCACGTTCGTCGCCGACCACGCCGCGGCGTTCGCGTCGGCTGTCGGGTCCGTGCCATGCCAACAAACCTGACCGCGGCGCAGCTGTCGACCCGACCGAAACGGTGAGGCGGACACCGCGCGTTCTTCCAGCGATGACCACGAGCGAAGCCACTGTGAAAGAGATCGGCGAATTGGCACTGCGCGTCGACGACCTCGACGAGATGACGGCGTTCTACCGGGACGTGGTCGGCCTCTCCGTCCTCGAACGATTCGACACGAGCACCTTCTTCCGACTGCGCGAGGGCCACGGCGGCCACACGCAAATCGTCGCCCTGTTCGACCGCGCTGGAAGCGACGACTACGTCGCGCCCGACCCGGCCCGCACGACGGTCGACCACTTCGCGTTCACCATCGACGTGAGCGACTTCGAAACGGAGCGCGAGCGACTCGAATCACTGGGCATCGACCTCGATTTCGCCACGCACGAGTGGGTGTCGTGGCGGTCGCTCTACTTCTCTGACCCCGAAGAAAATCGTGTGGAATTCGTCTGTTACGACGAATCCGTGACCGAGTGATTAGTCGAGTTCGTCGTCGAACATGCGCGTCTTGCGGCCGTTGACCTCGTGGTCGACGACGACGCGCTTCGGGTAGGCGTTCTCGAAGCGCATCCGCGACTGGTACGGGACGTGCCCGACACACTCGACGCAGGCCGCCTCGGACGCGGGCGTCGCGCCGACGGTCACGGTCAGCCGGTCGTCGCGCAGGTCGACCGATTCGATGCGGGCGGTGTAGCACGGATTCGGCGTCAGGACCGTCCCGTCGACCAGTACCTCCTCGTTTTCGCGCGAGACCGTCGCGGCTTCGAGCGTGCCACAGCGACCGGTCTCAGACGTCACCGTCGCGTCGACGAGTTCGGACGACGGACACCCGATGAGCGTCGACTCACTGGTCGAACTCACGATACCGCCGACGTCGACACGAATCGACGTGGTCGACGCGTTACAGTCGAACGCGCCGAGTCCGATTTCGGCTGCCTCCGCGCCCGAGACGTCGATGGCGACGACGTACTTCGCGGGCGTGTTCACGGTGAGTTCGAGCCAGCCGTTGGCTGGGAACGAGCGGATCTGCCAGAGACGGACCCGACTGCGGTCACGAACGCGGAACCCGATCCGCCGTTCTTCGTCACTGTCGTTCCAGATGCGGACCACGCGCGGCGCAGTGTTGTCCGCGAAGTCGACGCTCTCGCGCGTGCCGAGCGTGGCTCGTGCGAAGGGCTCGGCATCTTCCGGGAAGGTGCCGCCCTTCGGTTCGGCTTCGAGTTCGAAGCCCGGCCCGCCTCCGAACGAGCGCGTGTCATCGTATCCACCATCGTCAGCCCCCACGGCTCCCCCAACGGAGCCGACTGCTGCGAGGTATGCGGTACCACCGATTGCGGTGAGCAGTTGTCGGCGTCGCATACCCACCTATTCTACCTTCTCCTAAAAGACCGTTAGGGAAGCTGAAACGCCGAAATTAGGAAGAATTGGGAGTTCAGGATTGGCGACCACTCAGGGGGGAGGAGCGACCGATTCGACGACCTATCAAACCGGAACAGATTGCCGACAAATGGGTTGCCAACTTCCCGTTCAGTCGACTGCCTGTCGGCACTGGTCAGCCGACCTACCCGAAGCTCTCGACGTTCGCCTCGTCGGCGTCGAGGCCAGCCGCTTCCAGCGCGTCGACGGCCAGTTGGCAGAACTCTTTGAACCCGAAGACGTACACGTCGCCGTCCTCGGCTGCGGCACCGACTGCCTCGGCGAGTTCGTCGTCTGCGTCGTCGGCGAAGATGAAGACCTCGCTGCCTGCGTCGGCGAGCGCGTCGAGTCGGTCCTCGTGTGCTGGGTCGTCGTCCTGATACACGACAGTCGCCGCGTGACCGTGTTCGACCGCGCGCTCGGCGATGGCGATGGCCGGGCCGACACCCGGACCGCCCGCGACGACGACCACGTCGCCCTCGTCGTCGTAGCAGACTTCCCCATAGGGGCCTTCGATGCGGACCTCGGCACCGGTGTCGAGGTCGGCCAGCCACGGCGACAGGTCCCCATCAGGGTCGACGCCGACGGTAATCTCGAACGTCTCGTCGACGGTCGGCGAGGAGAGCGTGTAGTACCGGTTCATCTCCTCACCGTCGACCTCGGCGCGGAGTAGCACGAACTGCCCGGGGAGGGCGTCGAACCCGTCTGGCGTTTCGAGGTCGAGTGCGATGGTGTCCGAACCGACCGACCGAACAGCCGCGACGCTGACTGTCGTCTCGTCCATAGTTTCGGCTATTCCGTAATCGCGTAAATGCCTTCCCTTCCGGCCGATTCCCCCGTGTTTCAGAACCCTTTTACTCCCACGCTGGGTATCCGTCGCCAACATGGCCGAGGACTTAAACTGGGCTGTCGGCGGAGAGGCCGGTGACGGCATCGACTCCACCGGCAAAATCTTCGCTCAGGCCCTGTCGCGTGCAGGAAGACACGTATTCACCTCGAAGGACTTCGCGTCCCGCATCCGAGGTGGCTACACAGCATACAAGATTCGAACCGCCGTCGACCCGGTCCAGAGCGTCGTTGACCGACTCGACCTCCTCGTCGCGCTGACGCAGCGGACCATCGACGAGAACCTCGACGAACTCCACGACGACTCCGTCGTCATCTACGACGGCGAGCGCTCGTGGGAGGCCGACGTGCCCGACGAGATGCACGCCGTCGACGTGCCCCTGAAATCGCTCGCGGAAGACGCGGGCGGCGCAATCATGCGCAACATCGTCGCGCTCGGTGCCGCGTGTGAAATCTCGAACTTCCCCATCGAGAACCTCGACGAGGCGCTGGAGAAGCGCTTCGGCTCGAAGGGCGAGAAGATCGTCGAGAACAACAAAGAGGCCGCGCGCCTCGGACAGGAGTACGTCGCCGAGCACTACGACCTCGGGACGGACTACGACCTCGACACGACCGACGAAGACTACGTCCTCCTCAACGGTGACGAGGCAATCGGGATGGGCGCCATCGCCGCTGGCTGTCGTTTCTACGCCGGCTACCCCATCACTCCCGCGACGAACGTGATGGAGTACCTGACCGGTCGCATCGACAAGTTCGGCGGTCACGTCGTCCAGGCAGAGGACGAACTCTCCGCCATCAACATGGCCCTCGGCGCGGCGCGCGCCGGTGCCCGTTCGATGACCGCGACCTCCGGTCCCGGTATCGACCTGATGGCAGAGACCTTCGGTCTCATCGCCACTAGCGAGACGCCGCTGGTCATCGTCGACGTGATGCGCTCCGGTCCCTCGACCGGGATGCCGACGAAGCAAGAACAGGCCGACATCAACATGGCGCTGTACGGCGGCCACGGCGAGATTCCGCGCTTCGTCGTCGCCCCGACGACCATCTCCGAGTGTTTCTGGAAGACGGTCGAGGCGTTCAACTACGCCGAGAAGTACCAGACGCCCGTCTACCTGCTGGCCGACCTCTCGCTCGCAGTCACCGAGCAGACGTTCACGCCGGACACCTTCGACATGGACGAAGTCGAAATCGAACGCGGCAACGTCGTCGACGACGACTCCATCGAGGAGTGGCTCGACGACGAAGGTCGCTTCCAGCCCCACGCCGCCACCGAGGACGGCATCTCGCCGCGTGCCTTCCCCGGCACGGAACAGGGCGCACACATGAGCACCGGTCTCGAACACGACGCGCTCGGTCGCCGGACCGAGGACACCGACGTCCGTATCGAGCAGGTCGACAAGCGCTACCGCAAGGTCGAGACCGCACGCGAACGGGAGAACTTCGACTACCGCGAGTTCGGCAACCCCGATGCAGAGAACCTCGTCATCTCGTGGGGGTCGAACGAAGGCGCACTCATCGAGGCGCTCGACTACCTCGACGAGCGAGACGTCGACGTGCGGGTCCTCTCGGTTCCGTACATCTTCCCGCGCCCGGACCTCTCGGACGAGGTCGAGGCCGCGGACGAGGTCATCGTGGTCGAGTGTAACGCCACCGGCCAGTTCGCCGACCTCATCGAGCACGACGTGCTCGAACGCGTCGACCGCATCAACAAGTACAACGGCATCCGCTTCAAGGCGGACGAACTCGCAGACGACATCGCTGCGGCTATCGAGGAGGCACAAGCATGAGCTCCGACGTTCGATTCACCGACTTCAAGTCCGACAAGCAGCCCACCTGGTGTCCCGGGTGTGGTGACTTCGGCACGATGAACGGCATGATGAAGGCCCTGGCGAACACGGGCAACGACCCCGACAACACGTTCGTCGTCGCCGGTATCGGCTGTTCCGGCAAAATCGGGACGTACATGCACAGCTACGCGCTGCACGGCGTCCACGGCCGCGCCCTGCCCGTCGGCACGGGCGTCAAACTCGCCAACCCGAACCTCGAAGTGATGGTCGCGGGTGGCGACGGTGACGGCTACTCCATCGGTGCTGGGCACTTCGTCCACGCCGTTCGCCGGAACCCCGACATGACCTACGTCGTCATGGACAACCGCATCTACGGGCTGACCAAGGGGCAGGCCTCGCCGACCTCGCGCTCCGACTTCGAGACGAGCACGACGCCGGAAGGCCCGCAGCAGCCGCCGGTCAACCCACTCGCGCTCGCACTCGCCGCCGGTGCGACGTTCATCGCCCAGTCGTTCAGCTCCGACGCCCTGCGCCACGCCGAGATCATCCAGCAAGCCATCGAGCACGACGGCTTCGGCTTCGTCAACACCTTCAGTCCGTGTGTGACGTTCAACGACGTCGACACGTACGACTACTTCCGCGACTCGCTCGTCGACCTCAAGGAAGAGGGCCACGACCCGAGCGACCGTGAAGCGGCCAAGCAGAAGATTCTCGAAGGCGACAAGGAGTACATGGGCGTCCTCTACCAGGACGAAGAGAGCGTCCCGTACCACGAGATTCACGGCGTGAACGAGAACATGTCCGACATCTCCGAGGAAGCGGCCGAGGGGACGATGGACCTGGTTCGCGAGTTCTACTAACGCCCTTTTTCCCCTTCGGGGTCGCTCACTTCGTTCGCGACCCGCTCGGGCAAAAAGCTCGGCCAAAAAGGCTGGTCACTCACTTGGCTCACGGGCTTCGCCCGTTCGCTTCGCTCGTTCCCAGTGAACGACAGCACTCGGGTTCTTCGAACCGCTCGTGCTGTCGACGATTGGAACTGAAAAATCGGACTCGTCGCGGTTATTCTTCGTCGTCAGTGCTGTGCTGCACGTTCTCCATCATCGTCAGCACGTCGGCCTCTTCGTTGGGCAGTTTCGTCGGGTGGCCGCCGATGGCGATGACGAAGTCCTCGCCGTGTTTCACCATGGTCACGTAGATTTTGACCTCGGTCGGTTCGCCGTCTTGCATCGTCTGACCGGTGTAGACGCCGACGGTCGTCGCCTTTTCCAGCATCGTGACGTCGGTTTCACCGTCGCGCTGGATGTCCGTGACCTCGCCGTAGGAGGTCTCGTACTGGCCGAGAACTTGGTTCAGGACGGCCGAGTTGTTCATGTCCTTGACGGGGTTCATCGGCTGGCCGACCACGTCGGTCTGGTGCGTCGAGACGACGGCGAAGATGCCGACTTTCTCGTCGATGAAGTCGTCGTTCTTCTCGTACTGCGCGACCTGATTGTGGACCTTGATGGTCCGGTTGCCGATACCGGCCTCTTCGCCGTCGACGATGGTCGTCCGGTTCTCGACCGCGGTCTCGGTGTAGCCGGTGCCGTCAGGCCCGAGGGCGCTGTCGGCGACGACAGCCTGATTCGCACCGTACTCTAGGGCCTCGTCACCCGTGACGAAGCCTAAACACCCACTCGTCAGGAGAACCGTCACCGCCACCACGGCGACGAGTTTCCGCCTCGCATGCATGCACTGAGGATACGGATTCGGAGGCAAGTACCTTCCGGCTATCAGGGGGATTGTCGGTGGCCTTCGTGGTTGGGGTCTCTGCACGTCGTCGCTGACTCGAAGGGGGCCTGTCGTCGATGATTCCGGTTCCGAGGAACAGTTCACTCGCGCCGATGGAACATGACCGCAGCCACACCCTCCCCATCCGATTCGCCAGACCTCGCTCCGCTCGCTCTGGCTCATCCCTCGCGCGGCTACACCTCGTGGTCTCGCTTCGCGAGACACACTCGTCAGCGCGCGCCATGCCGGTAGTGAAGGGTCACGTCGAACACCGAAATCGAACTCTTAACGGCCGACAGATTTATCAGAATGCGCCATGACAACACGACTCTCGAAAACGAAAAACTCCTCCACAGACTCCATAAATGCCGAATTTTGCATATACGGGAAACCCCGAAGAGATTTCCGGCCCCAAAAAGCACTTTGGCAGGGCCGTAATTACATCTAATTACAGATGTCCGAGTTCCCCGACTACCTCGACGTCGACTACACTGACGGTGAAGGCGAGTCCCCCGAGGACTACCCGTCCATCCAGCACAAACTCGAGAAGGCGCTCGACGTGACGAAAAAGGGCCTCGAAGAGTACGAGAACCCGGCCGTGATGTGGACCGGCGGCAAGGACTCCACACTCACGCTCTACTTCGTGAAGGAGGTCGCAGAGAAGTACGACCTCGACCTTCCCACGACGGTGTTCATCGACCACTACCAGCACTTCGACGAGCTCATGGACTTCGTCCGGCACTGGGCCGACGAGTGGGACCTCGAAGTGAAGTGGGCGCGTAACACCGACGTCGGCGAGTACGTCGACGAGAACGACCTCGAACCGGGCGACGACATCCCGGTCGACGCGCTCTCGGAACACAACCAGCACCACATTCGCAACATCCTCGAATACGAGGAGGAGACGTTCCCGTTCCTGCTCGACACCTACGTCGGGAACCACCTGCTCAAGACCGTCGCACTGAACGACACCCTCGAATCCGAGGAGATCGACGGCATCATCTCCGGTATTCGCTGGGACGAACAGGAGGCACGCGCGGACGAGACGTTCTTCAGCCCGCGTCACGACCCCGATATCTACCCGCCCCACGACCGCATTCAACCCATCCTCCAGTTCATGGAGGCCGACGTGTGGGAGGCGTTCTGGTACTTCGTAGTGCCGGACACGGTCGACGAGTACCCGGACGACGGCTACGTCCCGCAGGACTACGACGACCTGCCGAACGGCCTGACCCACGAGGACATCCCCGTCTCGCCGAAGTACTTCGAGGGCTTCCGCTCGCTCGGGTCCGAAGTCTCGACCGACAAGGCCGAGGCCAAGCCCGCGTGGCTGCAGGACCTGGAGAACACGACCGAGCGCGCAGGCCGCGCCCAGGACAAAGAAGACCTGATGGAGCGCCTGCGTGACCTCGGCTACATGTAATCGGTAGCGGGCACCCTACTCGCCGACAGCGATACACCTTCTGACAGCCTTTCTAGGGGTATGCACCCCCGTATCGACTACAGCCTCGGGAGTGGCCACACTGCGGCCGACTACCCGACGCTCGACGACCGACTCGCACAGGCGCGTGCGGTCGTCGAGACCGCACTGGACGCCTACGACGCCCCCGTCGTGTTGTGGACCGGTGGAAAGGACTCGACGCTGTTGCTCTGGCTCGTGCGACAGGTTGCAACAGAGCGCGGGGTTCCGACGCCGCCGGTCGTCTTCATCGACCACTTCGACCACTTCACGGCCGAAGCGGCGTTCGTCGAGCGGTGGTCGAAGCGGTGGAACCTCGATTTACTCGTCGCGCGCAACGAGGAACTCTCGGTGTTCGAACCGGGGGAACTCGTCCCGGTCGACGCCCTGCCACGACGCGCACGGCGGGAACTGCGGACCGTGCTGGGCTACGACCGCGACGAGTTCGTCGTCTCGCCGGACTCGCCGGAGGGGGCGCACCTGCTCCAGACGCTCGTACTGTCCGATCTGTTGCGCGACCACGGCTTCGACGGGGTGTTCACGGGCGTTCGCTGGGACGAACTGCCCGCTCGCTCGGACGAGACGTTCTTCAGCCCGCGCCACGACGCGCCGGTGCCGCACGACCGGGTTCACCCGTTGCTCGCGCTCACCGAACGAGACGTGTGGGACGTGACGTGGGGCAAGCTGGTGCCCGATGTCGTCGAGGGCTATCCGCTGGGACACGTCCCACGTGACCAGCAGGACCTGCCACCCGACATCACGGTGACCGACCTCCCAGTCTCGCAGAAGTACTTCGAGGGCTACCGGAGCATCGGCACGGCCAGCGGGTCCGGCCGGGCCGGTGACCGTCCTGCGTGGGTCGTCGCCGGCGATGGGTCACCGGAACGCGCCGGCCGGGCGATCGAGACGGAGTCACGGATGCGTCGACTGCGCGACCTCGGCTTCATGTAACTGGCCCCCGGCGGCTGTCGCCGGTGTCAGTCGTCGTTCTGACTCGCCGGCGATTCCCCAGAGAGGGACGACGTGGCTCCGTCGAACGAGAGGCGGAGGCCGCCCCACTCGCTCTCGCCGACGTGCACGGACCAGTCGTGCGCCTCGGCGATTCGCTGGACGATGTTGAGTCCGAAGCCGGTCCCGCCGGCGGCCGTCGTGTAGCCGAAGTCGAACACGTCGTCACGCTCGCTCTCGGGAATCCCTGGCCCGTCGTCTTCGACGATGAACCCGGACTCGGTCCGCCTGACCCGAACGATGCCCTCTTCGTCGCCGTGTTCGACCGCATTGCGGAACAGGTTCTCCAGCAGTTCACAGAGACGGGACTCGTCCGCGAGTAGGAGGTCGCCGTTCTCGACGACGAGCGACACCGACCCGGAGTCGACGTTGACCCACGCCTGTCGGACGACAGTGGCGAACTCGACGGTCGCGGTGGCATCGATGCTTCGACCCTCCCGCGAGAGCGTCAGGAGGTCGTCGATGAGTCGTTCCATCCGGTCCAGGGCACTGTCGGCTTCGTCGAAGAGTTCGTCGTCACCTGTCTCACGCCCCAGTTCGAGATAGCCCTGCGCGACGCCGAGTGGGTTCCGAAGGTCGTGGCTCACCACCCCGCTGAACTGTTCGAGTCGGTCGTTCTGGCGTTCGAGTCGTCGTTCGCGCTCGCGCCGAGCCGTCATGTCTCGGGAGTTCACCACGATACCGCCGACGAACGGGTCGTGGTGGAGGTTTCGCGCCTTCGACTCGACGAGACACCACGATCCGTCGGCGTGTCGCAACCGATGTTCGACCGTCAGTTCGGTCCCACTCGGCGACAGGTACGTCTCGAACTGCGACCGGAGTCGCTCTCGGTCGTCCGGGTGCGTGACTGACAGTACGTTCGTCCCCTGTAACTCCTCCCGGTCGTACCCGAGGACGTGTTTGACCGCGGGACTGACGTAATCGATGGTCCCGTTCTCGTCGAAGACGGTCACGAGGTCCGACGACTCTTCGAGGAGTCGACTGTGGCGACGTTCGACCTCGTACCGGTCCGTCACGTCACGGAAGATGAACAGCTGTGCGACCCGAGAGCGCCGTGACGTCACGTCGGACCGGCGCAGTTCGAACACCCGTCGCTCACCGTCGACTTCGGTGACGAATTCGTTCGCCGATTTCCGGCCGACCGCGCCATCTTCCACGGCTCCGGAGTCGAACGGGAGGACTGCACTCGCCGGTTCGCCGACGAGGTCAGTCGAGTCGACACCGAGCACACTCAACGCGGCCCCGTTCACGTCGACCACTCGTCCGCGGTAGTCGACGGCGACGAACCCGTCGCGCATTACCGAGACGAGGTCGTGGCGACCGACTGGCACCACGTCGAGGAGGTCGTACCAGAACAGGCTCATCCCGAACGCGACGCCGGTCACCGTGAGCAAGAACGGCGACGGGTCCAAGTGTTCGACCGGGCTCAACTCGACGAACCACAGCAGGTTCCCCACGACGGGGACGAGCAGCCCGACGAGGACCACACCGGTCTGATACTGGTGGAGCGGGTGCTGTCGGTGAAACTCCCGGAGCAGTAGGATGACACCCACCGCGATGAGGACGTAGAAGTAGGCGTACGAGGCGTGAAACAGTGCCGTGTACGTAATCTCGGTTCGGAACACCGGTGGCCCCGACACCGGCTCGACGCTGGCCCAGATGAGCGAGCTATCCACCCAGTACACGACGAACAGTGCGACTGGATGCGCGAGCAACAGGCCCGCCCGCGGCCACCCGGCCCAGTGATCATAGCCGATGTACGCGAAGACGAACAACAGCGCGAGGACCGGTACCGGGAGCATACCCACTTTGCTCACCTTGAACCAGAACAGATACGCATCGAGCGTCGTCTGGCTGAACCGAATCGCGTTCGCGATGGACCAGACCGTGATACACGCCATCATGACGGTGAACCAGCGCACTCGCGGTGACCCCCATCGACGGATACCGACCCCCGTGAGCACCAGACTCACCGTGCCGGCGAGTACTAGCGCTGCGACAAACCCGTTCTGAAGCACTCGGGAGCATAAAAGGACCCTCGAATACAAAGGTGAAACGGCCGATTTAGTGGCCGATGGACACTAGCAACAGCAATTTTCGAGAAGCCCGCGAATCAGTGATTCGCTGGCCCGACGAGTCGTTTCACTCTCGTCGAACATTGTGACTTCGGCTTACGCCTCGTCGAAGAGAGTCTCACCCTCGACCATGTTCTCGGCGACGACGTCTTCGTCGAGCGTGACGCCGAGGCCCGGCTCTTCGGGAATCTCGATGTAGCCGTCCTCGATGACGGTCTCTTCGACGAGGTCCTCCCACCAGCCGAGTTCGTAGGAGTGGTATTCGACGGCGAGCGAGTTGGGGACCGCAGCGCCGACGTGGGCGCTGGCGACCGTCGCGACGGGTGAGGAGACGTTGTGCATCGCGACCGGGACGTAGTACTGGTTCGCGATGTCCGCGATTTTCCGGGTCTCGCGCATGCCACCGACCTTTGGCATGTCGGGGGCGACGATGTCGACGGACTGGTTCTCCAGCAGTCGACGGTGTTCGGTCGCACGGTAGCGGTTCTCGCCGACCGTGATGGGCGTCGTCGTCGACTTCGTGACCTCCTCCTGTACCTTGAGGTTCTCCGGCGGGACGGGGTCTTCGAGCCACCACACGTCGTACTCCTCGATGGCGTCAGCGAGGCGCTTGGCGGAGCCACCGGAGAACGTCCAGTGGCAGTCGAACGCCACGTCGGCGCGGTCTTTGACGCGCTCGGTGACCTTCTCGACGATCTCTGCCTTGTGACGAATCTCGCCGGGGCGGAGGTGACGGTTCGCGCGGTCCTTCTCGAAGCCGGAGGGCACGTCGAGGTCGAACTTCAGGGCGTCGTAGCCCAGTTTCTCGACGACGCGCTCTGCCTCGTCGGCACAGGCCTCGGGGTCTGCTTCCTCCTCGGTGTGGCAGTCACAGTAGACGCGCATGTGGTCGCGGTACTTGCCGCCGAGGAGCTGGTAGGCCGGCAGTTCGAGAATCTTCCCGGCGAGGTCGTGCAGTGCGATTTCGATGCCGGAGATGGCGGTGATGGTGACGCCTTCGACGCTGCCCTCACCGGACATCTTCTGGACGAGGTGTTCGTACAGGCGGTCGATGTCGAGCGGGTTCTCGCCGACGACCATCGGCTTCATGCGCTCGATGAGTTCCGGGACACCAGCGCCCCAGTACGCCTCACCGGTGCCGACGATGCCGGCGTCGGTGTAGATTCGCACGAGTGTCCACGGGAAGTTCCCGTCGACCATCGTGGTCTGGATGTCGGTGATCTCCACGTCGCGGCCGCCGCCGCGCTTCGCGGTTACCCCCATCGTCTCCGAGGAGAGTTCGCGCATCGTGTACTCCGCGTTCGGGTCGTGGAGCTTCGTGTAATCAATTCCCATACTCAGCCATTTACTCGTAGCGTAGTAAAAGTTTACCACTAGTGGCGAGAACTACGAGAATCGTCGGTCGATGATTCACACGTCCCGATAAAGAGTGTCTAGGTCTCGGAAATTCAGTTCGGGTGCCGACGGCGTTTTCGCCTCAGGCCCGCTTGAGGGTCACATCCACCGTGACCCCTGACCCCTCGTTCGCTGCGACGCTGACTGAGCCACCGTAACTGTCGACAACCTCGCGGACGAGGTAGAGGCCAAAACCTGTCCCCGGACTCGAAAATCCGGTCCGGTCAGTGTCGGACACCGCATGTCGGAGTTCGTCGTCCAGGCCGGGACCGTTGTCGACGACGCTCACGACCACGGTGTCCGCCCGAACGTCGACGTCGACGCTGACGGCCGCGGACGACTTGTCGTTGTGCTGGACGGCGTTGGTCAACAGGTTCTCGAACACGGTCGACAGTAGGTCGTCCGCCAACACCTCGACGGCCGGGAGATTCGGCGACTCGAACTCCGCGCCGTCCGTCGTTCGCCGTGCCCGTTCGAGTTCCTGTTCGAGGACCGGCGCCAGCACGACCGACCCCCGCTGGTGGCCGTCGCCGCCGCGGCCGATAGCCGTCATGAACCCTCCCATCGTCTCGATGAGGTCGACCATCTCGTCGACTCGCGTCTCGACGGTCTCCCGGTGAGCCGCCATCTCTTCGTCGACGTGGCCGTCCAGTAGCTCCGTCCGTGCCAGGACGACGTTCATCCCGTTGAGCAGGTTGTGCCGGATGATGCGGTTCATGAATTCGAGGCGCTCACGCTCGTGTTCGAGTTGTGCCTCGTGTCCGACTCGCTCGGTCACGTCCTGTGTCAGCGTCATGCCGCCGGTGACCTCACCCGATTCGTCCATGAGCGGGACGACTTTTACCCGATACGTCGTCTCGTCGTCCTCGATTTCGAGGTCACTCGATTGGCCACCGAGTGCGGCCCGGCAAGCACTCGTGACCCGTCGACCCTGCCCGGGGAGGACACTCTCTACGTCGGTCATTCGCGCCCCGCGCACGGCCGCTGCATCGAACGATTCGCCGTCGTAGAGCGACCCCGCAACCGTCACGTACCGGAGGTCGGTGTCGAACAGCGTGACCGACCCATCCGGGATGTTCTCCGCGAGGGTCCGGTACTGGCGCTCGCGCGTCAGCATCTTCGCCTCTCGTTCGAGCGCCGTGATTGCCAGTCCGACGAGTTCGCCGAGTTGGCTGATGACGCGCTGTTCTTTCTCGTCGAACGCGGTCGTTCGCTTCGTGTAGACGTTCAACACGCCGTAGTGGTGGCCTTCGTAGCCGATGGGGACCGCAGCCGACGCGTTGAAGCCGCGGTCGTGCGCCGCCTCGCGCCACGGGGCGTAGGATTCGTCGGTCGTGACGTTCCTGACGACTTGCACCTCCCCCGTGTCGAGGGCTCGCGCCGTCGGGCCTCTACCGGCCGAGGACTCGGTGTCGACGGAGATACTGATGTCGTCGAGGTACCCGTTCGTCCCTGATTCTGCGAGCGGTTCGACGAGACCGGTCTCGTCGTCGACCGCACCGATCCACGCGAACTCGTAGGAGTCGCTCTCGGCGAGGGAGCGACAGGTGGTCGACTCGATGGCTGCACGAGACGTCTGGTTCATCACCGCGTTGCTGACCGCCCGAACCGCGCCGTTGAGTTCGTCGAGTGCGGTCAGTCGGTCGACGTAGCGCTGGCGTTCGAGTTCGTAGCTGACCCAGTTACTGAAGATGTCGACGAACGTCTCTTGCCAGTCGGTGAACGCCTCCTCTCGTGGCTCCTTGTCGTAGAAACAGAAGGTCCCGTACGGTTCGCCACCGACCGTGACCGGCGCGCCGAGGTAACAGGAGATACCCCAGTCGGCGTTGCCAGCCCGGTCGGCGAGTTCGGGTGCGTCGGCCGCCACGTCGTCGAGGACGAGCGCCTGTTGGGTCTCGACGACGCGCTCGCAGTTCGTGGATGCCAGCGGTATCGAATCGCCCGCCATGAGGTCTGCGTCGCTCGGGGCGTCGACGGCCTCGAACACGTACGTCTCGTCGTGGACCCGCGACAGCGTGGCGTAGTCGGTTCCCACGGCTTCGCGGACCACGGTCAGCAGGTCGTCGACCCGCTCTTCCAGTGAGTTGTCGACGTTCGTGATGATTTCGTAGGCGTCTCGTAACGCTCGTTCGCCCGCGTCGAGTTCGCTGGTCCGTCTGTGTCTGTCGCGGCGGTCTCGATACGTCGTGACCGCGTCGAGGACACGACTCGCCACCACCGATGTCGGCTGGTCGTCGACGACCACGTAATCTGACACGCCGGCGCGAATCGCGGCACTGGCGAGTGCTTCGTCGCCGTCGCGTGCAACGAGGACGAACGGGAGGTCGGGAGTCGTGTCACGAACCGCACGCAGGGCAGCCAGACAGTCGTCGACGCCGTCGCTACAGACGATACAGTCGAGACTCGACCTCGCAGTCTCGAAACACTCGTCGATGTCGCTACACGCGTCGACGGTGGCGTCGACTCCGTCGAACGCGTCTGCGAGGGTTGCCGTGAACGTATCCGTTTCTGCCACGACACAAACGTGCAGTGGCGAACCCTCGGATTCGGTCATGTTCCAGTGTGGGTGTTCGGAGCGATAAAGTGTACGGGTCGCGGAAGTCGGCGACAGAGTCAATTTACCGACACTTATGGTGTCGAAACGGGGCGAGAGACCCGCCGCGATTAGCCAAGTCGCGCGTCAGTTATCTGCACGTGGCCGCGGGTTCCCTCCCACACCGTCTCGTAGTCGAGTTCGATGGGACGGTCCATGTGTGGCCCGTCCGTGACGAACGTCTCGAACTCGCCGCCTTCGCCGAGGATGTGGACCCCGTATTCGTCGTGCAGGTCCTGCAACTCCGCAACTGCGTCGGCGTCGAGCGTCCGACCGAGCCAGGACTCGTCGAGGCCGCCGGCAGCGACCTGAATGATGGTGATTTCGAACCCGGCGTCGAGCATCGCCGTCGCGAGGTCGTCCGGGTCCTGTTGCCACAGCGGGGCGAACACGTCACAGCCGAGTCGGTCGGCCATTCCCTGAATGCGCGAGGTCTGATACTCGCTCTCGATGGCGCCCGCGGTCACGCCGGCGAGACCACCGTCGAGGTCGCCCTGTAGGTCAGACAGGGCCGCCTCCAGCGGCTCCAGTTCGGCGTCGCCCTGCACGCTGGAATCCTCGGCCGCCATCGCGTCGAAGTCCTCGGGCGTGACGTTCACGTGCGGCAGGCCGACGCTCTCGGCGGCGAGCGAGGTCAGCTCAGTCGCCGGAACGTGGTACATGTACGATTCGCCCTCGGGGTGGACCGTGAGCATGTGCGAGACCGGCAGGCCCTCCTCCAGTGCGCGATACAGCGCCCACGAGGAGTCCTTTCCGCCGGAGAACAGGCTCACCCACGAACCCTCTGCGGTCATGCCTCGAAGAGAGCACTGGGGGACTAAACGTGTGACGGACCTGCTCGGCCGCGCGAACTACGACCCTTGCTCTAACTCCGCTTCCTCGATGGTCGTTCCCGAGAAGATAGACGCGACTCGGACGCCGACGAGCGCCAACAGGACCGCGACGCCGACGAACACGGCGAGTCGTTCACCAGCCGTCACCATCACCGGCCCGAGCACTGCGCGCTCCCCGACGGTAATCTGCGGGACGACCAGTTGGCCGATGACGTCCGCCCGTTCGAGGAAGTACGCCGAGATGCCACGGACGACCATCGACACCGACACGAGCGTAAAGGGCAGGTTCAACGTCGCACTCGACACGGTGTCCTCGCCGATTGCCTCGTCGAGCAACCGACCGATACCCGCGGTCGCACCCGCCATCGCCAGCCACGGGATGGCGTCGAAGACGAATCGCATCGCCGGGAGGACGACTCCTTGCTGGTCGCCCATTCCCTGGACACCGAGCGCGCCGACGAAGAAGCCGACCATCGTCAACCCGGCCGCCACGACGTACGTGACGACGGAGACGTTGCCCGAATAGAGCGCCGTCTGGGTCTGGGCCGCCCCCTCTTTCAACACGTCGTCGATGGCGAAACCCTTGTACAGCAAGAACAGGCCGACGATGGCGGTGATGGTCGCCGCGCCGACTGCTGGTCCCTGCCACAGCGCCAGCGCGGGGAACGCCACGAGGGCGACCCCGAGCGGGACGAGGACGGTCTGGCGCAACTCTTCGTCCGCGAGGAACTGTTTGAGTATGTAGTACGTCGATTCGATGTCGCGTGCCTGCCGGACGACCACTCGGTCGACCGAATCGACACGGAGTCGCGACTCGACGACGGGGACGAGTCGTTCGTCCTGTGCACTATCGATGACGACGACGGCGGAATCGAGGTCGTACCGGTCGATGAGTTCGTCCAACTGGGCGGCGACGGACCGGTCCGCGCCGACGACCGTCTCGGTCGACCCCGAGACGACCGCGACGACCGTCTCTTCGTCGGCGTCGCGCAAGTCACGGGCGACACGAAGCGTCTCCAGTAAACAGTTGACACTCGAGTCTTCCGGGTCTGCCAACCCCACGTCGGTCACGAGCGAGCGAACCGCTTCCCAGCCGACGACCGGTGTCTTCAGCCCCGTCTTCCGACCGATGTCGTCGGTCCGGTCGACACAGACAACCAGCGTAGCCACTATCGGAATCGAACACGACTGTGTACAAAAATCTGCCGCGAGCGAGAGACGAATCCCCTCACCCCCTCTCGGACGGCCCTACACTGTCCGACAGCAGATAGAGAGTCCCCGATTACGCAGTTAGAGGCGGCCTGCCTTCTGCAGCTTCATCAGGTCCTCGGTGTCGAGGGTCTCGCCTTCCTTGAACTTCTGGTAGATCTCCTCGGCCTCGGCCTCGACTTCCTCGCGCTTCTGGTCGCGCTCGGACTGCTTTGCCTTCTCCTCCTGCTTGTCCATCTCGCGCAGGCGCTTCTGGACGCGGACGAAGTCCTCGTGGTGACGGTCGGCCGCTTCCTGGGCCTCGACGAACTTCTCGTGCATCTCGTCGGCTTCGTCACGGATGTCGTCGGCCTCGCGGTAGGCCTCGATCATCTGGTTGTGGTGTTCCTGCGCCTGGTCTGCGAGTTCCGTGACCTTCTGGTGGTGCTTGGACGCCTCGGAACGAATCTCCTCGGCCTCGTCGACGAGTCCGTCGAGGTCGTCGTTCTGCCCCATCTTCTCCTTGCGCGAGGCGTACTCCTCACGCTTGCCCTCGATCTTCTCGATGAGTTCGCGCTCTTCCTCCGCGGAGAGAACTTCGGTCTGCTGCTTGAACTCCAGGTCTTCGATTTCGGACTCGAGGTCTTCGAGGTCCGTGCCGTCGTCGAGTTCGAGGTCGGACTTCATCTCCTCGACCTCGTCGAAGTGCTCGTTGGCCTCGGCGTTGAGCTCGTTACGCTTCTTCTTGTGCTCCTGAACGGCCTCGTTGAGCTCGTCGCGCTGCTCGCGGTGCTCTTGTGCCTCGTCTACCTTTTCGCGCGTCTTCGCGTTCAGATCGTCACGACTGGACGCGCGCTCAGAAGCCATCTGGTTGAGCTCGTTACGTCGGTCTCGCAGCTGCCCTGCGAGTTTGATAAGTTGACCCTTGGATTTGTTCTCAAGGTCGTCTTCTGTGAGTTCTACGTTCTTGGATGTGTCTATCGAATCAGCCATTGTGTTCGTACCTCGATTCCGTCCCGCGCCGGACGGTAGCAATCGCTAACTGCCTGCGACATCTCGGGGACAAGATTCCGTGTCATTCTGGTCGGCTAACGATGCTACCGGAACACCGGCGGCGTTCTGGTATCAGCTAATAACACACCCAGTTATAAAAATATGCCGATTGGCTGAATATCCGAAATCGGTAGACAGCAGGGCCCTGTGGTGTGTAAAGTGGTACCACGGACACTACTGGCGTTTATAAATGATATATGTTCTCGCTCAGTCCATACGCCGACTCCACGACGAGTGAGAGTTCGTCGGCCGTGTCGGGTATCGAGACGGTTCCGACGGGTTCGCCGTCGCCGGGTGCGACGACGACTGGAATAGACTCGCCAGCGGTACCAGCGCCGTCGACCTGCCACGAGAACGTGCCGTCGACTTGCTGCGGCGTGTCGTTGACGACCGTCACGTCGACCGTTCCGGACACCGGCCCCTCGGCCAGCGCCGCGACTGGCTGGAACGAGTCGGCGAGCGCGCGATAGGCAGGCTTCGCTGTCCCGTCTTGCTCCAGCAGCCCCATGCCACCGCCGGGAGCGAGGTCACGGAGACAGAAGGCAGCAGCCACGTCGCTACCGTGCAACCGCAGGGCTTCGGCGACTCGCTTTATCGTCCGTGCCTGTCTCGCCTGCGAGACTGCAGGGTCTGTGCTGTCCACCGCTGCCTCGTGTCGTCGCAGGTCGAGACCGTCTGGCTTCGCGGCGGGGTCGGCGAGCGACCCAGCACCGAACTCGGTGACGACGCGACCGAATTCGGGGAAGGTCTCAAGGAGCCAGTCGATGGCGTCGGCGTCGCCGTAGGACCAGCCGGGATAGAGGTGGGCCGCATCTGGGTCGGTCCCCGGTGCGCCACACACCGGGAAGACGTTCGCGTCGACCGGAAACGCCGCAGCGATGTCGTCGGCTCCCGACCGGTCGACCTCGGTCCCCGACACGCGCCGCTTGAACCGTAGTCGGTCGAGTCGACCTGTCCCGAGTTGGTCCGGGAAGGGGTCGAGCGGGTCGTCGTGGACACCGTACAGCGCCATCGACGGATGGTGGTCGTACTGTCCGGTCAGCGTCCGTGCCAGCCTCGCACCCCGCCCGGTGTCGACGGTCTCCGAACCGGTGAGTGGCAGGTCCTGCCAGACGAGTACGCCTGCCTCGTCCGCGGCGTCGTAGAACGACTGCGGGAGGACGTGTGCGTGAACGCGGACGAGGTTACAGTCCGCCTCGATTGCGCGTTTCAGGTCGGCCAGTGGCTCCTCGCTCGGCAGGAGGTTCACCCCGCGAGTCCGGACCCGCTCGCCGTTCGCCCACAGGCCACCCGCGTACTGGACCGGACAGACGCCGGTCGTCACCGTCCGCTCGTGGTCTCGGAACTTCGCCCGGACGGTGTATCGGTGCTGGTCGCCGAACCCACGTGGCCACCAGAGTGCAGGGTCGCGCAGGTCGAGTGTCTGCGTCACGGTGATACGCTCACCAGCAGCGGCCTCGACACGGGCCCGTTCCATCGCGCCGCCGCCTCGGAACCCTTGCGGCCGGAGCGACAACGTCACCGACTCGTCGAGTGTCTCACCGGCGTCGATACTCACTGCTACGTCGATGACCGCACCGTCGTCGGTCACACGCGGATTCACCGTCAGGTCGACGAGGTACGACGCCGGGCGAAGCCGGAGATGGGCACCCCACCAGATGCCAGGCACCGCGAGTTCGGCCGGCACGTGGTCGGTCTCGTACACGCCACCGAACCCGTCGGACGGCCGGCGACACTCCACCACGAGTTCGTTCTCGCTCGCTGGTTCGAACTCGAACAGTGCCTGGTCGAAGTACGTCTCGTGCTCGCCGAGCAATTCGTCGTTGAGCCAGAATCGAGCGTCGCCGTACACCCCGCGGAAGTCGAACAGCGCGCGCTGGCCGGGACTCGACCGCGGGTCGCCGAAGCGAAGCCGGTACGCGACTGCGTCCGCGTCGGCGAACTGTTCGGCTCGACCCGGGACCGTTACAGGCTCCCAGGATTCGACCGACGGCGGTCCATCCGCACCCCCGCCCGCGACGACCCCACCTTGCCACTGGCTCACCATACGACACCGAGAGTGTCCCGAACCACGAAATGTCTTGTGACCTGTTCCCAATATACGTCGACTGCTTCAGCGACGTGTCGCCCTTCTACTTTCACTTTCACTGTCCAGTTGGCGGACACTGATAGTGGGACGGGTCGTGGTACGAACTATGCTCGAACGTCTGACCAGCACCTGTGAGGGGTGCGATGCGACACTCGACACCGACAGCACGATGCTGACGATGCGGACCACTGGCGGCGTCCGCCGCGCCTACGAGTGCGACTGTGGGGCCGTCACCGTGACTGTCGTCCGAGAGGAGTGACCGTGCTCCGCGAGGGTTAAGCCCCCGCGTCGGATACGCCGCCGCATGAAAGAGGTCATCCATGCCCACGGTCACGAGAACGTCTCTGCCGAACACACCAGCACCTTCGAGGTCACGACGGACGACTTCTTGACCGAGGCCGGCGACTGTATCCTCGCCATCGGTGCCGACCGCTCGCCCGCCGACTTCGACCCGGAGTTCCGCGAAGCCTGTCAGCAGCAGGGCGCACGCATCACGTTCACCATCGAAGCCGGCGGCTACAGCGACTCGCTGCCCGGTCTCGGCCACCCCGACCTCGAACTTACCGACAACCGTAGTCTGGTCGGCCGAACCTCCGACTACATCGACGACCGGACTATCCTGCTCGCCGCTCCGTTCGCCGCCGAGGGCTTCGACCGCGATCTCGTCGACGCGCTCGCCGACGGTGCCGAGGCTCGCATCGTCCTCGAAGTCGAGCAGTCGGCCCCCACGTTCGACGACTGGTGACCTGGCTGGTACGACGGCGACCCGACCCGTTTTCTCGCTCGACCCGTAACCCCCGTACATGGCCGACGACGAACCCGCAGAGAACATCTCTGGTGGGCCGGGCGGTGGTGGTACCGAGGCACAGTTCGAACCCGGCGAGGCCGACACCCGCGCCGAAGCGGTGGTCGACCGCCTCGGTGAACAGTACTGGCAGAAAGCCTACGGTGGACAGGCCGGCTTCGAGTGTCTCGTCCGGACCATCCTCAGTCAGAACACGAGCGACAAGGCGAGTCAACCAGCCCACGACGACCTGATGGCTCGCTTCGGCCCGGCCGACTCGCTCGCCGAAACGCTGGCCGAGACGAGACAGGACGACATCGCCGAGACCATCGCCTCGGCGGGGCTGTACAACCAGAAGTCCGAAGTCATCCGCCGGACCGCCGAGTGGGTCCTCGACGAGTTCGGCTCGACCGCCGCTTTCGACGACTACGTCCGCGACGGCGACCCGGCCGAAGTCCGCGAGACGTTGCTCTCTGTGACCGGCGTCGGCCCGAAGACCGCCGACTGCGTCCTGCTGTTCGCTGGCGGCCGCGGCGGCGTCTTCCCCGTCGACACGCACGTCCACCGCATCGCTCGTAGGATGGGACTCGCACCGCCGGACGCCGACCACGAGGAGGTACGCGAATATCTCGAACGGGACGTCCCCGCCGACAAGTGTGGCTTCGGCCACACGGCGATGATCCAGTTCGGCCGTGAGTACTGCACCGCCCGAAAACCGGCGTGTTTGGACGACCCGGAAGCGTGTCCACTGGCCGACTACTGCGACCAGGTCGGCATCTATCCTGCGTCGGGTGAGTTCGTCGACCCGGCAGAGACTGTCGAGTGACTGAGGGGATGGGATTATCAGGGTCTCAGTTATATCTGCGGTTGACGAAGGCCGACATACACTCTGCCCGACACGCTCGTCGACCGATGCGCCTGCCACCCGGGGGGAACGTGGCTCGTGACCGACGTTAGTGAGTCTATCGGGTGAGGTGAGACACGTGAATTCCAGAGATACGTCGGGGGTACGGTACGAGACTGAGGGGAAGCAACAACGGACGCAAGGGCCCGTCCTCCAGCACGTCGATTGCCCGTTCACAGGGTGTGGGAGACGAGGCGCAGCCCTCATCCCGAGCGGATCGACAGTGACGGAGGCACGCATCGAACCGCTCGAGGCAGACACCGTCTACGACGGGATGGTCCACGGCGACTGTCAGGACCACCACTTCTACGTCTACTTCAGGAACTGAGAAGTGGGCGTAGCGGTGGCCGATTTACGAGTTTTCTGGACTGCCATCAGGTACTTCACCCCCGGCGCGAATCACGACACGAGATGACGCTACGGGCTGGGACCGACGCGACAGTTCGAGTCGTCGAACCGGCCACGTGGCTCCGCGACGAACTCGCCACACGACTGGACGCGACTGTGACGACTGAGTCCGCCGAGCAGGACGACCGTCCGGCGGACTGTCTCGTCTGTGTCCACGACCCGCCGACGGTCGACGCGCTCTCACACCTCGCGTCGGTCAGTCCGGCCACATCGGTCGTGTTCGTCGCCGTCGATGGTGACCAACAACTGGCGAGCGACGCCGTCGCTGCTGGCGTCGACGCCTACGTCCCGTCGTCGACGACGGCGGTCGACCCCGAACACGTCGCTACAGCGGTCCGAGAGACGATAGAACGCGACCACGCTGCGGCCGCAGATTCGACCGACGCGCCCGACCGTGACGAACTGATTCGGCGCATCACCGAGACGAGTTTCGACCTGCTGTTCCTGATGGACACCGACGGGAAGTTCGAGTACGTCTCGCAGTCGGTCGTGGACACGCTCGGGCTGCCAACCGACGCCTTCGACGAGATGCACTTCGCAGAACTCGTCGTCGCACGCGACCTCGACGAGGCCTTCGACATGTTCAGGCGCGTCCTCGACGGCGAGGCGGTCCACGACGTGCAGCTTACCGTCGCCGGGCGACAGCACCAGCGACTCGTCCTCGAACTGAACATCGCACCACTGGTCGTCGACGGCGAAGTCGAGGGCATCCACGGTGCGGCCCGTGACGTGACACAAACGCAGCGGCGCGAAGAGGTCGTGCAGGTCCTCAATCGCGTGCTTCGGCACAACCTCCGCAACGACATCACGGCCATCTCGGGCTACGTCGAGGCGCTCGACGACGTGGAGGCGGCCGACACAGCGGCCGAACACGGAGGCGATGAGGCTGAACTCTACCTCGAGAACATCAAAGCGACGGCTGCCGACCTCGCCGCGCTGAGCGAGAAAGCACACGCGCTCAGACAGGCCGCACGTTGGGAAGGGTCGGCCGTCGTGGTCGAACTCGCTCCGGTCGTCGAGCGGGCGCTCTCGTACGCACAGAGCCGACAGTCGGACGGCCACGTCGTCATCGACGTCCCAGACGACGTTCGGGTCGCACTCGGTGACGAACTGGAACTCGCGCTCCGCGAGCTGTGCGTGAACGCACTGAAACACGGCAGTGCCGACGAGGCAGCCGTCGTCTCCGCGACGGTCCGCCAAGACGAACTGCTGGTCGACCTGGTCGTGGAGGACGACGGCCCCGGTCTCTCGGCGCACGACCGGACCATCCTCGAAACCGGCGTGGAGACGCCGCTCCACCACGGCAGCGGGCTGGGGCTGTGGCTTGTCAACTGGATTACGACGAACGCCGGCGGCACCGTCGACGTGACGGTCGCCAACGGGACAACCGTGACGCTCACGCTCCCAGCGGCACCCGACACCGCCTGACCGCTGAATTCACAGAGAACCGCGGTTCGTGGCTCGTGGCTCAACTCGACAGCAAGACGACGGCGAGGACGGCACAGCCGAGTCCGGCCACGTCGCGGAGTTCGAACGACTGGTCGAACGCGACGATAGCGATGGCTGCGGCGACGACGAAGTAGAGTGCGGAGATGGTGGTGACCAGTCCTGTGTCGTCTCCGCTTTCGAGGCCGGCGTAGAACGCGACCGCGCCGATACCGGAGAAGACGCCGGCGACTGCGGCGACGAGGAGACCGTCTCTGGTGTAGCTGACACTCTCCGGTCGGCTGAGGACGTAGCCGACGGCCAGCGTGGTACCGACGAGGTAGGAGACGATCATCGCGACGGTCGGCGAGACGGTCCGGGTGGCCACGTCGGCGACGACCGCCCAGAGGCCCCAGGCGACCATGGCGAGGAGCGCCCAGAAGACGGGAGCGTTGAACATGTACGGAGGTGTCGAGGTGGTCCGATAGGCATTGCGGTCGTGGCGTGACAGTGCAGTGGCTATCGGCTCAGCATCGGGCGAACAGGCGACGCTCTCACCGGGCTGCACGGGTGGAGCGTCACACGACCGCGACTACCCGTGCAGTGGTCGTCACAGCACGCCGAGACTGGCCGCGGTCTGCCCTATGAATCCTCGGGCCTCGTCGTGACGCGAAAGACGTTCGTGTGGGTCGTGACCAGTGGGTCGTCCTGTGCGAACGCCCGCATTGAGTCGGACGGCGACGAAATCGTCTTGGGGAAGCTCCCGGCGTCGCCGACGACACTGGACAGTCGGTCGCGTACCTCGGTGTCGATGGACGAACAGTCGAGAACTGTCGGGTTCTCCGCGTCGGAGGCGGGCGAGAGTGAGAGGACGTACCAGACCGTGTCACTGAAGAACGCGGAATCGGTCTGTTGCACCTCGTAACCGCCGTATACGTTCCCGTCGAAACGGACGTAGCTGTCGAGGAACTCGTGGCGGACCCACGACCCGAGTTCGGTCTCCGGCGTGACCGTCGGGTGGTCGCCCCGGACCGCATCGTGCACGAGTGCACGCTGGTCGCCGGAGAGGTTCTCGGGACCGGTCACGTCCGCATCGGCCGGAACGTCGTCGACTCGTTCCGCCGAGAGTTGCAGTTCGTAGTGTGCGCCGGCTTCGACGGCGAGGTCGTAGGTGTCGGCGACAGACTCGTCGACACCCCGTAAGCGGACCGTCGGGTGGGCGGGGAGCACCGGGTTCGGAGGCGACCTGACGCCGCGGTCGAACGTCGCGCGGTGCGTCTCACCGGAGCGCGCGGCAGCGACGAGCAAGTCACGGAGTCCAGTCGAGAGGACGTGGATGGGTTCCTGACTCGTGACGAGGTCGGTCTCGGCTTGGAGGACCACGGCATCGTCGCTGGTCGATTCGTTCGTGTCCGTAGCCGACTCGTTGGGTCGCGACTCGTCGGTGCCATCGGTGCTCGTGCCGAGACAGCCGGTCAGTCCGAGGAGGGAAGAACCGGCGAGCGCGGCGCTGGTGCTGCTGAGGAGGTGTCGCCTGGAGGGCGAGGGCATGTACCGACGTACCGACAGGAACGGAAAGTATCTTGTGGGGGCGTCAGTCCGGAACGTTCAGCGGAACCGGAACGTCTCCAGGTTCTTCGGCGCGAACGTCCGCATGTTGAACTCGTGGTAGAGTGCCGAGGAGAGGTCCTGTACCGACGACTCGTCGCCGTGGACACAGAGCACCTTCTCGGGCCGCGGGTTCATCGTCCGGACGAAGTCCATCAGTCCCTGCCGGTCGGCGTGACCGGAGAAGCCGTCGACGGTCTCGACGTCCATCTTCATCTTCATCGTGTTGCCGCGACTGCCGCCACCGCCGCCGTTGCCGCGCTCCGAGACCGGAATCTCGTCCCAGCCGTTCTGGATGCGTCGGCCGAGCGTCCCCTGCGCCTGGTAGCCGACGAAGACGAGCCGTGAGTTCTCGTCGGGACCGACGTGGCGGAGCCACGACATGATGGGGCCGCCAGTGACCATACCGGAGGTCGAGAGGACGATGGCAGGGCCGCCGTCGGCCACGTCCTGTCGCTCCTCTTCGCCGCCGTCGATGTGGTTGAACTCCTCGGCGAGGAACGGGTTCTCGTCCTCGTGGAAGATGCGGTCCCGGAGGTCGTCACGCAGGTACTCGGGGTACGTGGTGTGGATGGCCGTCGCCTCCCAAATCATCCCGTCCAAGTGGACGGGCATGCTCGGGATGTCGCCGTTGCGCATCGCCTGTTCGAGGACGAGCATGATCTCCTGCGACCGACCGACTGCGAACGCCGGGATGAGGACTTTCCCACCCTTCTCGTGGGTCTCGTTGATGACCTCGATGAGTGTGTTCTCGGAGTCCTGCTGGTCGGTCTGATAGTCGTTGCGACCACCGTAGGTCGACTCCATCACGAGCGTCTCGACGCGCGGGAAGTCGTTCACCGCGCCGTTGAACAGGCGCGTGTCCTTGTAGTGGATGTCACCGGAGAAGGCCACGTTGTAGAGGCCATCGCCGATGTGGAAGTGGCTCACGGCGGAGCCGAGGATGTGGCCCGCGTTGTGGAACGTGAGCTTCACGTCGGGCGCGATGTCGGTCACGTCGCCGTATTCGAGCGGAATGGTGTGCTTGATGGCCTCGCGAACCATCTCGGACTCGTACGGCGGGGTGCGGCCTTCTTTGGCTGCCACGTCGAGGTAGTCGAGCGTGAGCAGGCCCATCAGGTCACGGCTCGGCTCGGTCGTGTAGATGGGACCGTCGTAGCCGTACTTGTACAGGAGGGGGACCAGTGCGGAGTGGTCGAGGTGGGCGTGTGTGAGGACGACCGCATCGATGGAGTTGAGCGGCGTCGCTTCGGGCACGTGGAGGTACGGCACCTCGTCTTCGGCACCGGGCTTGTCCCCACAGTCGATGAGGATGCGCGTCTCGGGCGTCGAGAGGATGAAGGAGGCGCGACCGACTTCACGACAGCAGCCGAGCGTCGTGATGCGGACCCACTCGTCCTTCGACATCTCCTCGCGGTGAATCTGTCGCCCGACCCGTTCGAGGATGTCGCGCCGGTCCTCGCGCTCTTGCTTGAGGAAGTTCCGGACGTTCGAGACGGTGGAGGACTCGATAGGCGGCGTGCGGACGACTTCGGGCGTCCAGCCGACCTTCTGGGTGATTTCACGAAGCGTCGACCCGTGACGGCCGATGACCATCCCGGGCTTTTGCGCCTCGATGACGACTTCGCCGGTGTCGGCGTGGAAGTCGAGGTCGGTGACACCCGCCTCTTCCGGGATGACGTTCATGATGTCTTCGCGGGCGGACTCCGGGGGTGAGAGTACGTCGGGGTCCGGCCGGACGGTGATGCGTTTTCGCAGTTTAGAGGCGAGTTTCCTGATGAGGTCGCCCTGCTGGGCGAACTTCTTCGGGTCGCGTGTGTACACGACGAGCTCCGGGCCTTCGTACTTGACCGCGGAGACCGAGATGTCGCTGGGAATCTCGCTGATAATCTCTGCTCGTAGTTCTTCGAGTTGTTGGTCTACGGAACTCATATCTCGGGAAAATGCGGTAGCGTGTCGTCCGGTCGCGGGAGGCAGATGCCCCCGCGTCGTCGGACGTCTCCTCGGGATCCGGCTGTCACGTCCTGGTCGGACGCGAGAGTGCCGTGGCCGCCTCGCTGTGAGGGAGACGAGCGGTCGCACGTAGTGTGCTGTAAGTCTGAAGTATCGTCCTGGTACATTTCTGGTACCTGCGGTGGGGACCCTCACAGACGCTAGTCCGTGTGGGATGTCCCGGGGAGAACCCGCTTACCCGACGCTATACCTTCCGAGTTATAAAAGCCTTCGCAATATTCAGGCCATTTGCCATCGAAACCGTCCGTATGAAACTGACAGCAGAGCGAGTCACGAAAGAGCGAGACTGGGTCCGAAACCGAGCGTCGACCGTCGTGCCACTCATCAACGAGGTTCGCGCCGACCTGTCGGAACGGTTCGCGGTCCCGGTCGATTCCGTGTCTGTCGAACAGTATCACGATGCAGTGGACACCCTGTTCGCCGACGGCGACCGGGCGGTCAACGTCGCGGCGATGGTCGCCCTGTTGCGCGACTTAGACGTAGAGGGCGACTACCCCGGCTTCGTCGTCGACGAGATGCTGGGACGAGAACTTGCGGGGACTATCGCAGGCAAACAGCCGTTGCAGATGCTCGGCGAAGCCACGTTCCACTATGCCGACCTGCTGACTCACGGTGACGAGGGCGACGCTGCAGGCGCGGACGACTTAGACGCCGCACTCGCGGCCGGCTTTCAGGAAGTGATTCCGGGATGGGGCTGGACCGCACGCGAGTCACCGTTCGCGGTCGACCCAGTGGACGACGAACCATGACCGACTCCAACACCGGGCCCGGCGCTGACGACGGCGACTCCGGCACCGTCCGCGACACCTACGTCGCGGCCCTCCAGCACGACCTGTTCGTCCCTACCGAGAACGAGACGCTCGTCGGCGTGGTCCGCAGACCGACGCGCTGGTTCTCGGCTGCGGTCGACGAGAACGTCCCTGCGCTCGGTCCGCCGGCCGACCTGCTGGACGAGACGAAGACTGCCGAGGAAGACCTGAAACGAAGTGGTATCTGCGGCGAAGAAGCGCACAACATGGCGTGGGAGCAGACCGACTTCGAAGTCCGATATCGGCAGGCCCTCAGTGAGATTCCAGAGACACGCGACGCCGTCGATTCGGTCGTCTCGCGCCTCCGCCGCGGTGAAAATCTCGTCCTCGTCTGCTACGAGAACACGGCCAAGAAACGCTGTCACCGGACGATACTCGCCGACGTACTGCGAGACCGACTCGACGACTGAACCGATTCGACACTCGACCCCTGAGCCGACCGCAAACGGTTAGTCGCCCGCCGCGACAGGGCAGCACATGTTCGAGCGGCCCCTCGTCCGACTCTGTCTGATTCTCTGCTGTCTCGGTGTTGTCGGGTGCGCGATGGTCGACTACGCGGGGAACGAGCGGGCGCAGTCAGCCTACCCGACCGACGGCGAACTCGAATCGTCGTTCGAGTCCTCCCACGGTGAGCAGGTCCACCTCTGGGTCGACGTCGTCGCTGCGAACGAGAGCGGCTTCACCGGCCTCTACGGGGACTACGGCCTCGTCCGCGTCACCGAGCGACCGGCGGCCGTTGCGGTCGGCGACACGGTACAGGTATATGGCACGGCGCGACCCGACGACCGAATCGACCCCGACCGAATCGTGGTGTCCAACCAACGAGGCGTCACGTACATGCTCGTCATCTCCGCGCTCGCGGTCGTCCTGACGCTCACACTCACGGTCTCGCGCTGGCAGTTCCAGCCCCGAAAACTCCGGTTCGTCCCCCGAGGTGGCGACGATGAGTGACCTCCTGACGCACGTCTTGGCCGCCTACGTCGCTGCGACCGTCCTCTCGTGGCGAGTGGACTGGCTCGCGTCACGACACGTCCCGATGGCGATGGTCGGCGCAGTCGTTCCAGACGCGGCGAAAGCGTACATGCTCACCGGGTCGACCCGAGTCGCAGTTGCTGGCGTCGAGGGCTCGTGGTACGCGCTCCAGACGGTCGGCGCGGCGACGTGTTTCGTCCTCGCAGGGTCGCTGCTGGTTCCGCCCAGAGAACGACGAGTCGTCCTCGGCTCGCTGTTCGGCGCAGTCGGCCTCCACGTCCTGATGGACTACATGGTCGTCAGAGCGAGCGGCGTCGCCCCGCCGTACCTCTACCCACTCACGTGGGCACAGTTGCCCTCGCTGGACGTGTACCTCAGTTCGAGTCTCTGGCCGTCACTGGTCGCCATCCCGGTGGCAGGCCTCGTCTGGTTTCTGGACCGGCAACGTCACGGCTAACTGTCGCGCCCGACCGAGTACAGGTATGGGCGAGGATACGGAAACGGACACCGACACGGGCGAAGCGGTCGACGAAGCCACGCTGTGTTTCGTCCGCGAAGACGACGAGGTGTTGCTCATCGAGAAGAAACGCGGCCTCGGTGCGGGGTTGTACAACGGCCCCGGCGGGAAGGTCGAACCCGGCGAGACGCCGCGCGAGGCCATCGTCCGCGAGGTCCGCGAAGAACTCAGAATCGAGGTCCACGACCCGACGCGACTGGGCGACCTGCTGTTCTACTTCGGCGACGACACGCTGTTTCGCTGTCACTGCTACCTCACGGATTCGTTCGAGGGGACGCCGACCGAGACGCCAGAAGCGGACCCAGAGTGGTTCCACGTCGACTCGATTCCGTACGACGAGATGTGGGACGACGACCGAATCTGGCTCCCGCACCTGCTCGCGGGTGAGACAGTACTGGGCCGCTTCGACTTCGACGCCGACGGCGACGAGTTGCTCGACTACGAGATAGAGTCTGGCGAACCACTACCCGCAGTGAGAGAAAAGCGATAGTCGACCGTCAGTTGAGCCGAACTGCGTCCGCGAAGCCGTGTTCTGCCAGTGCCGCCTGCACGGCGTCCTCGATGTCCTGATTCGGTTCGACGATACCGGTCCCACGCGCCAGCGAGAGCGCCGCGTCCGTGTCTCGGTCGCCGAACTTCACGACCCAGAAGTACGGCGTTCCGTCGGGGTTCGCCGCGAGGAATTCCGCCGGCCGACCCTCGGCGTGGTCGAACCCCTCGAAGAGCGATTCGTCGACTTCGCCGCCGACGAACGCCCACCAGAGGTCGTCGTCGCTGACCGCGGTACTCGCGGCGACGTACACTTCGGCGACGGTGTCCGGGACGTCGAGCGACCGAGTGAGCGCGAGCGGCCCGTCGCCGTCGTAGGACGAGTCGGCCTCGGCCCAGAGGTCTTGGACGAATCGCGGCGTGGCGGTCACCGAATCGGCGACGACGAGACGCTGGTCGTCGACGAGGTCGACCGTGGTGAATCGTCCCGGCTCACCAGGATAGACGCCCGCAGTGATGCGGTTGCCGGGCACCAGTTCGTCGATAGTCCTCTGTACGTCGCCGCCGTAGTTCGCCCGGCCCACCCGGGTCGCCGCGCCGAGTCGGAACTCGTCGGGAATCTCCTGTCCGTCGAGCGGTTTCAGGAGGAGCGACCGACCACCACGGTGGATACCGAGGACACGCCAGTCCCCTGTGAGTACCTTCGTCATCGCCACTCCTCCGTGATTGGTTGGTCGGAAATCATCTGTCGTAGGGAGGTCGGGAGAGCGTATAAACTCACTGTCAGGTAAGGCGGTTCCCGACTGGAAGCAGACGACATGTGGTCGTGTCGTCGATATGCTCTCGCCGGACACCTTCACGGGGTTTAAGATACACACACGAGTTTTCCTCTACAATGAGTGGAGAGCAGGAACTCGGGATGACCAAGAGCAAGGAACACCAGACAGGCGAGTGGTACGCCGAACTCGTCCAGAAGGCGAAGCTGGCGGACTACGCGCCGATGGGTGGGTTCATCGTCACGCGCCCCCGCGGCTACGAACTCTGGGAGCGCCTCCAGAACCATCTGGATGGGTGGTTCAAAGAGACCGGTGTCGAGAACAGCTACTTCCCGGTCCTCATCCCCGAGAGCTACCTCGAACAGGAGAAGGACATCGTCGAAGGCTTCGACCCCGAGGTCGCGTGGGTGACCCACGGCGGCCACGAGGAACTCGAAGAGCGACTCGCGGTTCGCCCGACCAGTGAGTCCATCATCACGCCGTTCATGAGCCAGTGGGTTCGCAGCCACCGCGACCTGCCGATGCAGCTGAACCAGTGGTGTTCGGTCATCCGGTGGGAGGCGACGGAGACGAAGCCGTTCTTCCGCACCAAGGAGTTCCTCTGGCAGGAGGGCCACACCGCACACGCGACCGAGGACGACGCCTGGGACGAGGTCATGATGCGCCTCGGCCAGTACGAGCGTCTCTACGAGGAGGTCTTCGCCATCCCGGTCATGCGCGGCCGCAAGCCGGACCACGACAAGTTCCCCGGCGCGAACACGACGACGACCGTCGAGGCGCTGATGCCCGACGGCAAGTCCGTGCAGGGCGGCACCTCGCACCACCTCGGCCAGTCGTTCGCCCAGGCGTACGACGTGACCTTCACCGACGAGGACGAAGAGGAAGAGACGGCGTGGACGACTTCGTGGGGACTCTCGTGGCGCGCACTCGGCGCACTCATCATGACGCACTCCGACGACCAGGGCCTCGTGCTCCCGCCCGCCGTCGCGCCGGAACAGGTCGTCATCGTCCCCATCTACAACGAGGACAACAAGGACGAAGTGCTCCAGTACTCCTCGGAAATCGCCGCGGAACTGCAGGAGGAGAAGGACATCCGCGTCCACCTCGACGACCGCGACGAGCGCAATCCCGGCTTCAAGTTCAACGAGTGGGAGCTGAAGGGCGTCCCGGTCCGCTTCGAAATCGGCGGCTACGAGGTCGAAGACGAGGAAGTCACCGTGGTCCACCGCCCCGACGGCGAGGAAGTCGTCGAAGACCGCGCGGACATCGTCGACGCGACGCAGGACCACCTCGACGCCGTATTCGACAAACTGTACGAGACGGCCGAGGAGAACCTCGAAGAGAACATCCGCGAGGTCGACGAGGTCAACCAGATTCTCGGGACCATCGGCCAGCACGGTGGCTACGTAAAGACGCCGTGGTGTGGCGACGAAGCCTGTGAAGCGGCAGTCAAAGAGAAGGTCCACGCAGAAATCGTGATGCTCCCGATGGACGAGGAGGAGACGCCGGACGCCAACGAGTGTACGATGTGTGGCGACGAGGCGACCGAAATCGCCTACTTCGCCAAGTCGTACTGAGCGGCGATAGGTTCTACCAGACGACAGACAACTTTCTTTCACGCTTTGGTAAGAGCAAAGTAGTCACAGGTGTCAGTTGCGCCCGACCGAGCGACACGGTCGGAGAGACGATGGGCACGACAGACGAGACACGACTGGGAACGGCTGAGAATCACGGTCGGCTTGGGGAACTACACGCCGCGACACGGCGGCTGATGCGCGCCGACGACCGCGCAGCAGTGTTCACCGTCGCCAGCGAGTCGGCGACCGACGTACTCGGGTTTCCGGGGACCGGCATCAGAGAGTACGACCCCGACGGCGACCTGTTGCGCCACGTCGGCTTCGGCGGCCGGGTCGGCGACGTGTCGGAGCGACCGGCGTATCCGGTCGACGACTCACCCCACGGACGGGCGTTCCGGGCCGGTGAGACACTCGTAACGGACATCGCGGCGGACGATTCGTTCGGCCGCGAGGTGTTCTCTCAGACGATGTACGTTCCACTGGGCGAGTACGGTGTGTTGAGTGCGGGCGTGGTCGATAGCGAGTTTACCGAGCGCGATATTTCGCTCGCAGAAGTGCTGGCAGCGAACACGCACACTGCACTGGAGCGCGTCGAAGAGCGTCGCCAACTGGAGGAAGAACGCGAACGCCTAGACGAGTTCGCTAGCGTGGTCGCACACGACCTCCAGAGCCCCATGTCGGCGGCACGAGGATTCGTCGACCTCGTAACGGAGACCGGTAACCCAGACTTCGCCGCCGACGCTCGGAGCGCGCTCGACCGGATGGACCGCATCGTCGACGAAGTGTTGACGCTAGCTCGCGACGGGCGGACGGTCGACGACCTCTCGACGGTCGAACTGCGTACGGCCGCCCGCGAAGCGTGGGAGAGCGTCGAGGTGGGCGACCTCTCGCTGACAGTCCGCGACGACACGACGCTCGCCGCCGACCCCGAACGGCTCAGACACGTCTTCGAGAATTTGTTCGTGAACGCCGCACTCCACGGTGAGGACGCGACCACGATCACGGTCGGGACCCGGGATGCAGGCTTCTTCGTCGCCGACGATGGCGTCGGTATCGCACCCGACGAGCGCGACGCTGTCTTCGAGACTGGCTACTCGACCAGTCCAGACGGGACGGGGTTCGGACTGTCTATCGTCCGACGAATCGCCCACGCACACGGGTGGACGGTCGTGGTCGACAGCGCGACCGATGGCGGTACGTGTATTTCGTTCGAACAGGTCGCACTCGGCGACGGGTGAGTCGTGCAGGACCGACGATGTGGGGAGCCGGCAAACGACCGACACACACATTACACTCAGTCGCAAGGTTTGAGAGGAATCCGGAGGCAATCAGTATGGTAGCCAGCGAAGCCGAATCGATTCTCGACTCACTCCCGGGCGCAGTCCTCGTGTTCGACGATGAACTGACACTGGTCGGTGGAAACGACAGCAGTTCGGTCGTCTTCGGGACCAGCGTCGACGAACTGGTCGGCGACTCACTCGATTCGCTCGTCGAGTCTGGGCTGTTCGTCGAGGGGACTGCGTCTCTCTTCGAATCGGCACGGTCAGTACTGAACGAGGGCGACACCGACGGCGCGTCGTTCAGGACCGGCATCTGCCACGGCAACGGCCCGGCACAGCGATACGAGGTGAACCTGTCACCGTACGTCGTCGACGGCGAGCGGGCCGGGACCGTCTGGTCGCTGCGCGACGTCGGGACACGCCAGCGATACGAAGAGACCGTCGAGGCGCTGCATCGGGCGACACGAACCCTGATGGCAGCCGACAGCCTGACCGAGGTGTACGCCGAGTGTGGCCGCGCCGCGAACGAGATACTCGGGTTCCCCGGCGTGGGCGTGCGCGAGTACGACGCCGACGCGAACGAACTGTGCCACGTGACGTTCGGTGCGGCAGTCGACGACATCGAGACGCGGCCGCCCTACGCGGTCGATGGAACGCCCCACGGTGTGGCGTTCACCAGCGGAGAGACGGTCGTCGACGACATCGAGGAGGGTGACCCGTTCGAGCGCGAGGCGTTCACACAGGCGATGTACGTCCCGCTTGGGGAGTACGGCGTCATCGGCATCGGGAAGATCGCCGGGTCGTTCGACGACACGGACATCCGGTTCGCAGAGATCCTCGCCGAGAACACGACGGCCGCACTCAATCAGGTCGAACAGAAAGAGCGACTGCGAGCGAACCGGAAGCAACTCGAACGGCAGAACGAACGATTGGACGAGTTCGCCGGCGTCGTGGCACACGACCTCCAGAACCCACTGAACGTCGCCACTGGTTCGTTCGAGATGTTCGTCGAGACGGGCGACGAATCGTACGCGGAGGACGTTCGCTACGGCCACCGGCGCATCCGTGACATCGTCGGTGAGGTACTAACACTTGCCCGGGACGGGCGCACGGTCGACGAGTTCAGTCAGGTACTCATCGCCGACACCGCCCGAATGGCGTGGGGTGCCGTCGCGACCGAAGATGCGTCACTCTCAGTCCAGACCGACCTGTGCGTCGAAGCCGACCAGAGTCGGCTCCAGCAACTGTTCGAGAACCTGTTCAGGAACGCCATCGTTCACGGGGGCGACGTGTCCGAGATTCGGGTCGGTTCGCTCGGAGAAGTACGAACAGACGCGCCGGCGGCGGGGTTCTACGTCGCCGACGATGGCGTCGGTATCCCGGTCGACGAACGGGACGCCGTCTTCGAACCGGGCTACACGACGAGTGCTGCCGGGACCGGGCTCGGACTGGCTATCGTCACCCAAATCGCCGAGGCACACAGCTTCGACCTGTCTGTGACAGAGAGCGAGACTGGTGGCGTCAGAATCGAGGTCACCGGCGTCTCCGTCGTCGAAGGCTGAGGGAGCTATCACCACTCGGTACTGCTCGTTGTCGAACATACTCGATTCTCGAACGAAATGCATCCATACTCATTAAACACATTAGTATGTGTTATTAATACCCTTAGTCATTGAGGAGTACGCTCTTATACGAGTCTGTGTGCCGTGTATACATGAATCAGCCACACCGGGCAGCCCCAGCCAGCGACGGGTTGGCCGACCCTGCGGACGAGCGGTCCAACTGCGGCGTTGGCGTGGTGATGAACCTCGACGGCACGACCGACCACGACGTGGTTGCAGATGGACTCCAGTTGCTCCAGAACCTCGAACATCGCGGAACGACTGGCGCAGAACCGAACACGGGCGACGGCGCGGGAATCATGCTGCAGCGACCGGATGCCTTCTTCGACGACGAGGTAGCGGTCGACCTTCCCGACCCGTACGCGGTCGGGTCACTGTTCTTCCCACAAGACACCGATGCCCGGGCGGAACTCCAGTCGGTCGTCGAGGCGCACTTCGCCGACCGAGGCGTCGAAGTGCTGCACTGGCGCGACGTGCCGACCGACAACGACGGCCTCGGCCAGACCGCACTCGACTCGGAGCCGGACGTCTGGCAGTGCTTCGTCGCGCCGGCCGACGGGAGCGACGCCGCGGGCGACACCGACGCCTTCGACCGCGCACTGTACGAAGCGCGTCGCGAACTGGAGAACCGCGTCGAGGCTGCCGACCTCGACGGCTCCGGTCGCTTCTACGTCTGCTCGCTCGACCGCAAGACCGTCGTGTACAAGGGTCTCTTGACCGGCGAACAGGTCCCGAGCTACTACGCGGACCTCCGCGACGAGCGCGTCACCTCGACGTTCGTGATGGTCCACGAGCGCTTCTCGACGAACACGCTCGGCGCGTGGCACCTCGCACACCCGTACCGCGGCATCGTCCACAACGGCGAGTTCAACACGATTCAGGGCAACGTGAACTGGATGCGGGCGCGCGAAACCGACCTCGAAACCGAGGAGTTGGACCTCGACGCAGTCAAGCCCATCATTCAGGACCCAGAGCAGTCCGACACGGCGAGCGTCGACAACGCGCTCGAACTGCTCACGCAGACGCGTGACCTGCCCCACGCCCTGCGGATGCTCGTCCCCGAAGCGTGGCGCGACGACGACGAGATGGCTTCCGACCGCAAGGACTTCTACGACTTCCACGCCTCGCTCGTCGAGCCGTGGGACGGTCCTGCGCTCGTGGCCGCGACCGACGGCGAACGCGTCGGGGCAGCCCTCGACCGCAACGGCCTGCGCCCGTGCCGGTACGACGTGACGACCGACGACCGCCTCGTGATGGCGAGCGAGGCTGGCGCACTCGACATCGACGAATCAGAAATCAAGGAGCGCGGCCGTCTCCAGCCCGGTCAACTGTTCCTCGCAGACCCGAACGAGGGGCGCGTCGTTCCCGACGCCGAAGTCTTCGACGACCTGACGGACGAGCGCTACGGCCAGTGGCTCGCCGACGAACAGGTCCGACTCGACGAGGAGGCCGACGAGGACCTGACGCCCGGTGAATTCTCGGGCGACCTGCGTGCGATGCAAGCCGCGTTCGGCTACACCCACGACGAACTCGACCAGGTCATCGAACCGATGGCGAAGAAGGGCAAGGACCCGGTCGGGTCGATGGGCGACGACACGCCGCTGTCGGTGCTCTCGGACTACAACCGGCCGCTGTTCTCGTACTTCAAGCAACTGTTCGCGCAGGTGACGAACCCGCCGCTCGACTACATCCGCGAAGAACTCGTGACCTCGCTGGAGACCCGGATGGGCCACCAGCGCAACATGCTGGCCGAGTCGCCCGAGCACGCCCGGCAACTGGTCGCCGAGTCACCCGTCGTCACCGACGGCCAGCTTTCGGCCATCGAAGGAATCGAGACGAACGGCCTGTCCGCGGCGACGGTCGACACGACGTTCTCGCTCGACGGGGACCTCGAATCCGCAGTCGAACGTATCCGCAACGAAGCCGAGGCAGCCATCCGCGACGGCGCGGACGTGGTCGTCCTCTCGGACCGTGACGCCGGCGCGGACCGCCTGCACGTCCCCGCATTGCTGGCGATGGGCGGCGTCCACCACCACCTCGTGCGCAACGGACTGCGCAATCACGCCGGAATCGTCGTGGAGTCGGCGGACCCGCGCACCGTCCACCACGTGGCGACGCTCGTGGGCTACGGCGCGGACGCGGTGAACCCCTACCTCGCGTTCCAGTCCATCGCCGACCTCACGGCCGGAGCCGACGGCGCGGAACTCGACGAGGCCATCGCGGCGTACGTCCAAGCCGTCGAGCAGGGCCTGCTGAAGACGATGGCGAAGATGGGCATTTCGACGGTCGAAAGCTATCAGGGTGCCCAGATTTTCGAAGCCGTCGGCCTCGATTCGGACTTCGTCGCCGAATACTTCGAAGGCACAGAGAACCGGACCGAGGGCATCGGCGTCGACGCCATCGAGTCGGACCTGCGCGAACGGCACGAAGTGGCCTACGGCGAAGACCCGCAACTCGACCGCTCCGGTGAGTACGAACCGCGCTCGGGTGGCATCCACCACCAGTGGAACCCCGCGTCGGTCGGAGCACTCCAGCAGTCGGTGCGCTCGGGTGACTACGAACGCTACGGCGAGTTCGCCGAGCAGGTGAACGACCAGTCCGAACAACTCCAGACGCTTCGCGGCCTGCTCGAATTCGAGTCCGACCGCGAGTCCATCCCGGTCGAGGACGTGGAACCGGTCCACGAAATCGTCCAGCGGTTCTCGACGGCGGCGATGTCGCTCGGGAGCCTGTCGCCCGAAGCCCACGAGAACAACTCTATCGCCATGAACCGCATCGGCGGGAAGTCGAACTCTGGGGAGGGCGGTGAACCCCCGGAACGGTTTAACACCGAAAAGGAGTGCAACGTGAAGCAGGTCGCCTCCGGGCGCTTCGGCGTCACGTCTACCTACCTCGCCAACGCCGACGAACTGCAAATCAAGATGGCGCAGGGGTCGAAGCCCGGCGAAGGTGGCCACCTGCCCGGCGAGAAGGTGAACGAGATGATCGCCCACGTCCGCAAGGCGACGCCCGGCGTCGGCCTCATCTCGCCGCCGCCGCTACACGACATCTACTCCATCGAGGACCTCAAGCAGCTCATCTTCGACCTGAAGGCGGCGAGTCCGGATGCAGACATCAACGTGAAGCTCGTGTCCGAAGCCGGTATCGGCACCATCGCGGCCGGTGTCGCCAAGGCGAACGCCGACGTGGTCCACATCTCCGGGCACTCCGGCGGGACTGGTGCCTCGCCCAGAACGTCCATCAAGCACGCTGGCCTCCCGTGGGAACTCGGCCTCGCCGAAGCCACGCAGATGCTCCGCCAGACCGGCCTGCGCGACCGCATCCGCGTGAGCGCCGACGGTGGCATGAAGACCGGCCGTGACGTGGCCGTCGCCGCCATGCTCGGCGCAGAGGAGTACATCTTCGGGACTGCGGCGCTCGTCACCTCCGGCTGCGTGATGGCTCGGCAGTGCCACAAGAACACCTGTCCGGTCGGCGTCGCGACCCAGCGCGAAGACCTGCGCCAGCGCTTCCCCGGCGAGCCAGAACACGTCATCAACTACATGACGTTCATCGCGCAGGAACTGCGCGAGATTCTCGCAGAACTCGGCTTCGAGACGGTCGAAGAGGCCATCGGCCGGGTCGACTGCCTGACCCAGCGCGAGACCGACCACCCGAAGGCCCGCGGCCTCGACCTCTCGTCGGTGCTCGCCGACGTAGGCTCGGGCCCGCGCACGAAGGTCCGTGAACAGGACCACGAACTCGACGACCACCTCGACCACGACCTGCTCGACGAAGCGGGCGACGCCATCGCAACCGGCCAGCCGGTCGGGCTCGCGGGCGAAGTGTCGAACACGGACCGCACGGTCGGCGCGCGCCTGTCCAACGCCGTCTCCAGCGAACACGGCGAAGACGGCCTGCCGGACGACACCGTGAACGTGACCCTGCGTGGCACCGCCGGGCAGTCATTCGGCGCGTTCCTCGCCTCTGGCGTGGCGCTCCACCTCGTCGGCAGCGCGAACGACCACGTCGGCAAGGGCCTCTCCGGCGGCCGTCTCGCGGTCGAAACGCCGCGCGACGCCGCTTACGACCCGAGCGAGAACGTCGCCATCGGCAACGTCGCACTCTACGGCGCGACGGACGGCGAGTGCTACGTCAACGGCGTCGCTGGCGAACGCTTCGGTGTGCGTAACTCCGGCGCGACCGCGGTCGTCGAAGGCGTCGGCGACCACGGCTGTGAGTACATGACCGGCGGCGTCGTCGCCGTGCTGGGCGATACCGGGAAGAACTTCGCCGCGGGCATGTCCGGCGGCATCGCCTACGTGCTGGACGAAGACGACGAGTTCACGGACAAGGTGAACACCGGAATGGTCCACGTCGACCACGACCTCGACGAGCGCGACGTGCGCATGCTGCGCCGCCTCGTCCGTAACCACGTCGCCTACACCGGCTCCGAGCGCGCGAAGGAACTGCTCGACGACTGGGAGGCCACGCTCGACTCGTTCGTGAAGGTCATGCCCGACGCGTACAAGCGCGTGCTGGTCGAAGAGGACGCAGAAGACGTGCGCGAGACGCTACCCGAGAGCGCCGCGCTCGAAGGCGACGGCGGCGTCGCCGGGTTCGCCACGAGCGACGACTGACCGGCCAGCGTCGCTGCCCGGTCATCGACTGCTTACGTCCCCGTCCCCAAGACCGGCGCGCAACAACCGACGGGCGATGACGACCAGCCCGTTTCCGACGCCTTCTGCCCATATCGCCGATTCCTCGCCCGGACTCCTGTGTGGCCCCAGCGAACTCACCAACATCACGCTTCCGTCCACGAGGACCACCCGACCTGTGACTCCTCGTCGTCGTCGGCCCTGAGCCAGTCCAGTCCGGACGCGAACACCCTCGCGCCCGGGACAGACTCTTCGATTCGCCCGCGACTGCCGTCGTCGAGAACCCCAATCGTCACGTCCGCATCCCGGTCGACCGCGTCACGGAGGCTCTCGAACAAGTCCGCAGTGAGCAGCCCATCGTCACCGAACAGGAGGACGATCTCTGATTCGGCGTCTTCGAACGTTCGTAGCATCCGGCTGGTCACTGCTCCGGTCCCGGTCAGGCTCCACACCTCCTCGGACGAACGCTCCATCGGCCCCTGCTCGAATTCCACCTGTTTGAGGGCGTCGTCCAGGTCCGCGAAGCGTGCCTCGTACTGTCGCCGGAGAATCGATATCGCTTCGTCGATTGGGACCGCGCGGAACTTCTGTGGCGTCGTGTGCTGTGTCTCGACCAGCCCCTTCGACTCCAGCACTCGTATCGCGTCGTACACGCGAGGCCGTGGAATACCGCTTTGGTCGCTTATCATACGGGCGGTCCCTTCGGGTAACCCGGTCAACGTGACGAACGCCTTCGATTCGTACTCCTTGAGTCCGACCTGCTGTAACAGTTCGACTGCTCGTCCCCCGTTCGTTTCCTCGTGGCTCATCGTGAACCAACTCTGCGGACGGCCGAGCAGGTGCGCCCGGCGGTTGGATGGACCAACCGTTCGGACGCCACAGTCTCCATACTGTCCGATTCGGGACGCGCAGTTTTAGGTCTTCATCTTTGTAACGACGAAAGTTACGACAGAATATACGAGCGAGCGGATTCGACCGCTGTTACTCAAATAGTCACAAAACACTATTACCTACTGACGGCGCAACGTAGTGCAAGGTGCCAGATGTTCTCGTCCCGTTCGATGTCGAACTAACCAGACCCACAAGCCATCAGCCTTTCAACAGATGACTGATGTCAACAAAAACCGAGAAAGTCCGCCAATCGAGGCGGTGAACGAGGCAGTTTCACTGCTCAACAAGCTCGGTCTCACGAAGTACGCTGCGCGAACCTTCTTGACCCTCTATCGTATCAGTGGTGGGACGGCTCGGGACGTCAGCGACTCGTCGTCGGTCCCACGGACGAAGGTGTACGACGCAGTGGAAGAACTCCAGGACTACGGGCTGGTCGAGGTTCGCCGGAACAATCCACAGGAGTTCTTTCCGACGTCGAAGGAGACGACGCGACGACGGTTCCAGCGGGAGTACGAACGGGCCGTCACCGACCTCTTCGAAATCCTCGACACCTTCCCACCACTCGATGGCAATCAGCGGGTCGATGGCGTCTGGGTCAGCAAGGGCAAAGATTCGGTCGCGGGCCGGGCGGTCGAGCTCATCGACGACGCGACGGAGAGCGTCGTCTTCGTCGCGGTCGATGGCGACGTTCCCCGTTCGATTGGCCGGGCGATTTGCGCGGCAGTCCGTCGAGGCGTGGACGTCACCATCGGTGGGGTCGAGGACCCGTTCGACGACCCGTCCGAAGACGCTATCGAGGAGATTTCGGTCGTCCCCTCCGCAGGCATCTGGTCTGGGTCGGCCATCAAATCGTTCCTCTTCGTCGGTGAGCGTGCCGTCCTCGTCATCTCTTCTGGCGATGGACAGCCATCTGGACTCTGGGGAAAGGGAAGCCAGAACGTCTTGGTGACGACGTATTTACCGGTACTCAAATCGTGGCAGTCGTCGAACACGGCCCACTAACGTGTGGCGGTCACCGCCAAGCTATCGTCTGATTTGACCGTCTCACTGGAAGGTTCGTCGGCCGAGGAGTACTGTAACTCGAAAAATCACAACAAAGCTAAATACCATGCTGAGCTACCCGTCTATATCCGGAATTACGAGAAGGAACCATGAGTAAGCGTGAGACAATCGACCCAAGAGACCAGTTTCACGAGGAATTGATCGACCTCGTTCGACGTGCCGAGGAGAACGGCGTGCTGCTCGAAGGCGGTTGGGCAATCGACGGACAAAACGGTGACCCCAGTTGGGACATCGAGATCGTCGAGGTCGCGGAGCGTTCCAAGCAGCAATAGTCGACTCGTCGTCGTTCGACGGTCGTATTTTCTGGTGTGGGTTTGGGCCCAGAGAGAGTCTTCCATCCAGAACGTCGCTCGGCCGCCAGCCACAATCACCACCGTTTTTCTCACCGCTCCCATCGCCTCGTGCATGGACACTGCGCTCGTCATCGGCGGCACCCGATTTATCGGCCGCCACACCGTCTCTGAACTGCTCGACCACGACTACGAGGTCACCATCTTCAATCGCGGCAACCACGAGAACCCCTTCGCGGACGACGACCGCGTGACCCACGTCGAAGGCGACCGAACCGACGACGCCGACCTCGCCGTGGCGGCGCGTGAGGCCGACCACGACATCGTCGTCGACTGCGTCGCCTACAAACCGCGCGAGGTCCGTATGGCCTGTCGCGTCTTCTCGGACGTCGACGCCTACGTCTACATCTCCTCGGGCGACTCCTACGGCCGTGAGGAGATTCCCAAGCGCGAGGGCGTCACCCCACTACGCGACTGCACCGACGAGCAGGCGAAAGACGACTCGGACGAGACCTACGGCAACCGCAAGGCCGAGGGCGACCGCGCCGTCTTCGCCGCCGCCGCGGAGAACGACGTTCGCGCGATGGCCGTCCGCCCCTGCATCGTCTACGGCCCGCACGACTACTCCGAACGTCTGGACTTCTGGATTTCGCGAGTGAACGAGTACGACCGCATCGTCGTCCCCGGTGACGGCACGAACGTCTGGCACCGCGCCTACGTCGAGGACGTGGCGAGCGCGCTGCGAATCGTCGCCGAAGAAGGCGAGGCGGGTGAGGCGTACAACGTGGGCGACGAGCGACTCGTGACGCTGGAGGAGATGGTCGAACTGGTTGCCGACAGTCTGGACACGGACGTGGAAGTCGTCCACGCCTCCGAGCGCGAACTCTCCATCGGCGACCTCTCCGGCGACGACTACGTCCTCTACCGAGACTACCCGCACGTGCTGGACACGAACAAGCTGCAGGACCTCGGCTGGGAGTCGACAGCGCTCGACGAAGCGATGCAGGCGGCCGTCGACGACCACCTCGACTCCGAGCGCGACGGCAGTGAGCACGACCCCGGCCGGGAGAACGAAGAGCGACTTCTGGGCGTGTTGGACACGCTGTAGGCCACCAGCCGGATACGTCGTCCGTCAGTGATACCTCACCGGACCGCCGACAGTGGCTATCCTGCCACAGTGACAAGCATGCACATGAAGGGGGAGAAACCGACCTTCTGTGTGCGTGACGACGACGAAGCCGACGCGTTCGTCGAGTACGGTCCCGAGGACTACGTCGACTACGAGTACAGCGACGACGAGCACTGGCTGATACTCACGTTCGAGGAAGATGGCCTGCTCGTCGAGCGACGCTTCTTCATCGGCTACCCGGCCTGAGTGGGCCACCGTCGGGGGCAAATCCCCCTCGTTCCAATCGCGTAACTCCTTTCCCGACCGGTAGCCATTGGCGTGGTATGTTCACAAAATCGACCTGGATTCGCCTGCCACGGAACGTGGTGGTCGGTCACGGCGTCCTCGACAAGACGGTCGAGGCCGTCGACGAACTCCACCTCCACGGGCGACCGCTCATCGTGACGAGTCCGACACCGCGGAAAATCGCTGGCGAGGCCATCGTCGAGCAGTTCGCGGAGAACGGCGTCGACGCGGAGACGGTCGTCGTCGAGTCGGCGAGTTTCGAGGCGGTCGAGGAAGTCATCGAAATCGCGAAGGAGATGGACGCCGGCTTCCTGCTCGGCGTCGGCGGCGGCAAAGCCATCGACATCGCGAAGATGGCCGCAGACCACATCGGTCGCGGCTTCGTCTCGGTCCCGACCGCGGCCAGCCACGACGGCATCGTCTCCGGGCGCGGGTCGGTCCCCGAAGGTGACACCAGACACTCCGTCGCCGCCGACCCGCCGCTGGCGGTCGTCGCCGACACGGAACTGCTCGCCGAGGCCCCGTGGGAACTGACAACGGCGGGCTGTGCCGACATCATCTCGAACTACACGGCCGTGATGGACTGGCGACTCGCCAACCGACTGAAAGACGTGGAGTATTCGGAGTACGCGGCTGCGCTCTCCGAAATGACGGCGGAGATTCTGGTCGACAACGCGCCGCTCGTCAAACCCGGCCTCGAAGAGTCCGCGTGGGTCGTCACGAAGGCGCTCGTCTCCTCCGGCGTCGCGATGTCCATCGCAGGCTCCTCGCGCCCCGCATCCGGCGCGGAACACCTGTTCAGCCACCAACTCGACCGTCTCGCGCCGAATCAGGCGCTTCACGGCCATCAGGTCGGCGTCGGGTCCATCATGACCGCGTACCTGCACGAGGGCGACCGCGGCATTTGGACGGACATCCGTGACGCCCTGCAGAGCATCGACGCGCCGACGACGGCCGCCGAACTGGGCATCGACGACGACACCGTCATCGAGGCACTCACGACCTGTCACACGATTCGTGACCGGTACACGATTCTGGGCGACGGGATGAACGAGCGCGCGGCCCGCGAAGTCGCCCGCAAGACCGGCGTCATCGGCTGAGGAACCGAATTCGCCCCTCGTCACGTCTCGTGGGGACGAACCCCAAGATTCTCACCGCTCGCCTCTCGTGGGGTCGTATGGGTAACATCGAGACCGACTCCGGCCTCGGTAGCGAAGTCAACCACGATGCGGGCCACATTTTCGCGATGCTCGCCGTGTGTCTCGGCAGTTTCGCCGCGGCCGTCGCGGCCAGCATCGTCGGCGGGACCGACACGGTGCCACAGGCAATCCAGTCCGCGACGCAACCGGTGGCGCTCGGACTCTTCGGCGTCTCACTCCTCGCCCTCGGGCACATGCGCCACGCGTTCGACGAACACGACCAGGACGACGTGGATTCGCTGGTGGTCACCATCGCACTCGCGCTCGTCGAACTCGTGACGTTCCGATTCCGCGCTGCGGGACCGTATCTGTACGTCGCCGGCGGCGCAGCCGTCCTGTTCTCGCTGTTCTGGACCGTCGGGCTGGTCATCACCTGAGTGGTCGGCCTCCTGTCGCCCGGCCGCAGAACGCCCGCCGGCGGTGACCCAGAAGCATCGACCTGCACCCCAAGGTATTCACGGATACAGACGTGGACGAAGCGTAATGGGTAACATCGAAACGTCGTCGACGTCGTCGTCGCTCACCAGCGACTCCGACTACGACACGAAATACGTGTTCACGGTAGCTGGTGTTCACACGGTCGGCATATACGGGACGATCGGCTTGCTCTTCCTCACGAATTCGACCGCGGTGCCGACGTGGCTCGCGAAAGGAGCCGTGCCCCTCATGGGACTCCTGTTCGGCATCGGGCTCATCTCACTCGGGAAGCTGCACGAGGCGCTTCGCGAAGTAGACAGAGACGACGCCGCCGGCCTCGAAGCCGCCGTCCTCTGGTACATCAGCCTCACGACCCGGCGCTCGTTCGATGCGACGGCTGGCTACATCCTCGGTGGCCTGCTGATTCTCGCCTCGCTCGCTGGACTGGTCGGCCTCGTCTTGACCTGACTGCGGTACTCACTGCTCTTCTGTGCTCTCTTCGACGTCGGCCAGCGCCGCGTCTCCCACGCCGAAACTCCCGAGTACCGCGAGCGCCGCGATGCCACCTACTGCGAGGCGGAACCAGAACGAGGCGACTCGGAAGATGACGACGGCCGCGCCGACCGTGGCTGTCTCACCACTGCCGAGGAGCGAGACGAGTCCCGCCAGTGTCACCTCGACACCGCCGAGGCCGCCGGGCAGTGGAACGGCGTTCGCCACACCGGAGAGGGGGACCGCGACCGCGGCCGCGGCGAAGTCGGGTTGGAGTCCGACAGCGACGAGCGAGAGCGAGAGCGTCGCCCCCGCGAACAGCCAGCCGAGCACGGAGAAACCGAACGACATGGCGACGGCGCGCGGTGCGTGCGCGACGTTCTCGCCCGTCTCGACGAATCGGTCGATACGGGCGTCGACGACCACCGGATTCAGGTTCCGTTCGAGTCGCGCCGAGTGTGGCCCGAGCAATCGGTAGCCTGCGGCAGCAATGCTGCGGACCGCATCTTCCAGCGCACCAGGGCGCAGTGCGAGTGCGACCAGTCCGGCGAACGCGAGCGCGACGGCCAACGTGAGCACGGCGGCCAACTGGAGGAACCAGCCCGGGAGCGGCCGGGAGAGGGCGACCGCGGCGAACCCGCCGCCGGCGACGACGACGCTCGCCGCGAAACTGAACACGGCGGCGACAGTCGTCGCCAACAAGGTCCGCTCGACCGGCGCGTCGGAGTACCGCGAGAAGATGTAGGCGAGTAGCGCGGGGCCACCCGCATTACCGAGCGGCACTGCCTGCTTCGTGAACACCCCGGCGAAGTACAGCAGACCGAAGCGACCTGGGCCGGGTGCGCCCGGAATCTGCCGGACGAGGACGTAGGTCGCGGCTGCGTACGAGCTGACCGTCGCCACGGATGCGGCCAGTGCGAGGAGCACCATCGACCGGTCTGCCGCGAGGACCTTCGCGAGGAGTTCCTCCCAGCCGACGCCGACGGCCAAGAGCGCGACGAGCGCGAGACCGACGACGAGGCCGACGGCGAACTCTCGCAGTTCCATGGGCCGACCGTCGGCGGTCTGTCACAAGAGGGTGCCGAATGGTGTGCTGTGCGAACCTGCCGTCGTCTCGGTTCCGCGTCAGACGTGTTCGTCGAGGAACTCTGCGACCGCAGAGTACGCTTCCTTTCGGTTCTCCAGTTTCGACAGCCCGTGGCCCTCGTCGTCGAAAATAAGCTCGCGGACCGGCACGCCCTGCTCGCGGGCCTGCTCGACGATTTGGTGGGCCTCACCGACCGGCACGCGCGGGTCGTTCTCGCCGTGGATGACGAACAGCGGGGCGCGAATCGCGTCGATGTGGTTGATGGGCGAGATAGATTCGAGGAAGTCGCGGTCGTCCGCGAGCGAGCCGTACTCGGCCTCGCGGAGCTTACGCCGCCACTCCCCAGTGTTCTCCAGGAACGTCACGAAGTTGGCGATGCCGACCACGTCGACGCCCGCAGCCCACAGGTCCGGATACTCGGTGAGACACGAGAGCACCATGAACCCGCCGTAGGAGCCACCCATCGCCACCAATCGCTCGTTGTCGACCGCCGGATGGTCGTGCAGCCACTCGACGCAGGCCTCGATGTCCTTCACCGAATCCATCCGCTTTCGCACGTCGTCGAGGTGGCCGTAGGCCTTCCCGTACCCTGACGACCCGCGGACGTTCGGCTCGAAATAGCCGTAGCCGCGGTTCAGGAAGTACTGCTTGATGGGGTTGAACGACGGCCGTCGCTGTGCCTCCGGGCCGCCGTGGATGGAGACGATGATTGGGACTTGCCCGTCGTCGTAGTCCTCGGGGAGCGTCAGGAAGCCCGGTACGTCCAGTCCGTCGAAACTCTCGACGTGGACGAGTTCGGGGTCGCGGAACGTCGACTCCGGGATACCCGCGGTCGCCGCGTAGGTCCAGCGCTCGGTCTCGCCGGTCTCGGTCTCGACGACGTAGACGTTCGTGTTCACCGCCGCGCCGGTCGCCGTGATAGCGAACTGGTCGGCATTGGGTCCCCACGAGACGCCGCCCGCGATACCGCCGGGGAGGTCGGGTGACGGGAGCGCATCGAACTCGGTCGGCCCGGTGAACTCGCCGACGGAAATCTCGGTGTAGCCGTCGACGTTGCGCGAGTAGACGAAGCGGTTCGATTCCTGGTCGAGCGCGATACCGTCGACGTTGTAGTCGCCACCGTCGACCACCGTCTCCAGTTCGTAACTGTCGAGGTCCAGTCGCGCGAGGTAGAGCGTGTCCGACTCCACGTCGGTCGTGACGTACAGCGCGTCGCCATCGGGCGACCACTCCGCGCTGTAGTAGCGTGCATCGCCCTCGTGGGGCGTCACGTGCTCCATCTCACCCGAGGCGAGGTCGAGGACGTAGAGGTCGGTGTCGAAGTTCGAGTACGCCTGTGAGACCACGAGTTTGCTGTCGTCGGGGCTCCAGCCGCCGGCCGTGAGCCACCCGTCGCCCTCGTAGATTAGCTCGGCCTCGTTGCCCGTCTCGCCGCGTCCCTGCGTGTACACGTCGAAGACGGCCTCGTTCCGACGGTTCGATGTGAACGCGAATCGCTCGCCGTCGTGACTCCAGCCACCCCAGCGGTGCTTCGCGTCCGGGTGTTCGGTGAGGTTCACCTCTTCGCCGCCGTCGCCGTCGAGGCGATAGAACTGCTGGCGCTCGTTCCCACCCTTGTCCATCCCGAAGACGAGTTCGTCGTGTTCGGGCGACCACGAGGCGAACGTCACGCGCTCGTCGTAGAAGGTCCGCTGGTCCGGCCACCCACCGGGTTCGTCGATGGTCCACACCTGCGAGACGCCCGTCGTGTCCATCAGAAACGAGAGTCGCTCGCCGTCGGCCGAGAACGACGCACTCGACGCGCTCCGGATGTGGAGATACCGCTCGATGTCGTAGGGCATAGCGTAGGATGGGTCGGGGTGGGGTTAATGGGTTTGGGTGGCGGGGGTTCGCGTGTCGACCAGAACTCAGACCTGGCACCGACAGTAGCTGGTCAGAGAGGACGAAACGGCGATTCGGGCTCGACAGATAGGGGAGCCGTTTATTTGTCGGTTCGGCCAGATTAATCGTATGAGTTGGCTGAAAATATACAAGAGACTAGTCGGTATCCTGGCTATCAGTTTCGGAGTCGTCGGCAGTATCCTCGTCACCGCCATCCTTCTGGCCACGGATGACAATTCCGTTCTCGGAGGCGGTGCACTCTGTCTGTGTGTTCTCTGCGTTATCATCGGAATCGCCCGTCTCAAAGAGAACACAGATGCGATACGGAAGGTAGTGATTCTTGGTGCTCTCGTAATCGCATCGTTGGGAGTGTGGGTGATACTAACCACTCAAAATTTCCTCTTCGGTGTCTGGGTAACATCGATGGGTCTCGTGCTCGCGTTTTTCGGTCTCCGAGCGGTTGTTCGGGACTAAGGAGTGTTTTCCTGCGTCTCTGAATCGTCTCGTTCGAAAAACGAGTGCCGCCGAGTACCTCTACAGTCAGTTCACCTCGACGCCACCGAACCCGACCAACCCGGTCACGACGAGGTCGACCTCGTCGCCGCCGACCCGCCGCCCGTGTTCGTCCTCACGGATGACCCGCGGGCGCTCGTCCTCGGCCGCACCAAAGACTGGCAGGACCTCCATCCGGACGGTCCACTCTTCGGGGACGTGAATCTCGACGCCGCCGAACAGCGCGAACACGTCTATCTGTGCGGTGCCGACCGGTTCCGTCCCTCGAAGGTCGATTTCGGAGCCACCGAACAGGGTGGTCACGTCGGCCTGCGCGAACGACTTGCCGATTGCGCGCTTGGTCACGCCGCCGAACATGGCGAACACGTCGAGCGTCTCGGCGTCGGTCGTGACCGCCCGGGTGCGAAGCTGGCGACCGAAGACGATGGTCAGGCCGACGAGGATGACCAGCACGGGCCAGTAGGTCGCGGCGAGGTCCTCGGTGACGAGGTCGAGCGCGGCGAGTTGGACAGCACCGGCGACGAGTATCAGCACGGCCGGCCCGACGAGGTTCGCACCACGGCTCTGGGCGATGGCCCAGACGCCGAGCAGGACGAACACGCTGGGCACGAACTGCCAGAGCTGTTCGGTCTCGTACGTCCCGGTAGTGCTCAGGAGGAGCAACACACCGAAGAGGACGACGACGCCACCGCTGACGAGTCTGCTGTTGATGCGTAGGTTCATGTGAGACCATTCGCTCGCTGAGGAGATAACCCAGTAGACAGATTCTCGCCGGGAGAGAACGTCGGAACGCGTGTCCCAGGGTCAGAGTACGTGGAACACCGCCTCTGCACCGGCGGCCCAGATGACCAGTCGACCGACGCTCCCGGTGAACGTCGCCAGCGCGAACTTCAGGTAGTCCTCTTCGAGCACCGAGAACGCGTAGATGGAGATGGTGTCGGGGAAGAAGGGCACGGAGAGGGCCATCGCCAGCCCGACGTAGCCGTACTTCCTCGCCAGCACCATCGTCTTCTTCTCGGACCACTCGACGACGTTGACGCGCGAGTTTTTGAGGAACCGGACGACAGGGCCGGCCTCCTTCGCCTCTTGCCCGAGGTGGAACGCGACCAGGCTTCCGCAGGCTTTGCCCAGCCCGCTGAAGACCATGATGAGGCCGAGTTCGATGGAATCGGGCAGGCCCAGACGGAGTTCGGGAATCAGGACGACTTCGCTGGGCAGTGGAAGGATGAACGCGATGAGGAACGAGTACACCCAGATGATGACGAGGCCGAGCCAACCGGTCAACTGTTCGAAGAACTGATTGATTGCCTCTTCGCTCGGGAACAATCCGAGTGGGAGGTTTGCGAAGAGGTCCACCACCGAGACGAGTTCGGTCACCACAAGTCTGCTTTCGTCTCTGCAGTCCCCCGACCTAAGTGTTCATGTTCGCGGTGGGGCGAAGCCGGTCGAGGTCGGCGACGAACGCGTCGAGTACCTCGCGGGTGACGTGGGGCATCATCACGACGCGCATCTCGTCGTCGGCGGTTCTGGACACGCGCCAGCCCTCGTCACGCAACTCCTCGAACAGGTCGGTCGGCACGTCGGCCGACACGATGGGGAGGTCGGGTTCAACCACGTCGAAGTCGCGTTCGCGGAGCGCGTCGGCGAACCACGCCGCGTTGTCCCGCGCCTGTTCGTAGTTCTCGCGGTAGCCCTCGGGCCAGCACTCTTCCATCACGGCCGCCGCGCTGGCGACGCCCGCGCCGGAGCGCGTGCCGGTCAGCGTCGCCTGCTTCGCGGATTCGAGGTACGGCGTGTCGACGGCGAGCGCGTCGAACAGTTCGGGCTCGCGCGCGAGCAGGCCGCCCGCGGGGATGGCCGCCATGCCCATCTTGTGCGGGTCGATGGTCATGGTGTCCACGCTGGCGTGGTCGAAGTTCCACTCGTGGTCGGTGAAGGGCAGGACGAAGCCGCCCCACGCCGCGTCGACGTGGAGCAGGGCGTCGTTCTCGTCGGCGATGTCGCCGAGTTCGGGGATGGGGTCGACGCGCCCGTACTCGGTCGAGCCGGCGACGCCGACGACGGCCGCGGTGTCGTCGTCGCAGAAGCGCCGGACCGCGCCGAGGTCGACGGTGTAGTCGTCGGTCAGCGGCGCGATTCTGAGTTCGAGTGCGAGTACGTCCGCGGCCTTCTGGAACGAGAAGTGCGCGCTCTCGGGGACCACGACGTTCGGGTCGGACGAGACCGCACGATTTCGCGCCATCCGAACGGCCTGAATGTTCGCCTCGGTCCCGCCGCTGGCGATGTAGCCAGTCGGGTCCGACAGGCCGACGACTTCGCCGAGTAGGTCGACGGCACGGTCTTCGAGGTCGGCAGCGGTCTGGTACGTCCCAGGGTCGCCGGGATTCGTCGCGAGAAAGCGTTCGGCGGCGTCGCGAGCGACCGGGTGGGGCGGTGTACACATCGAAGAGAGTACCCGGTCGAAATCCTGTGGCTGGCCGCGCATATCCATACGGTGCGTCCTGTGGAATTTAGGGATTGCGTTTGTCGAAGGCTGGCTCAGGCCGCGACGACAGCGGGAGTGCTCGTCGTTGTCGTGTTCCTGGTGGCGTCCCCCAGCATCGGTTGGTTTCTCCTCGTCATTCCCGATAGCCTCGGCTGTCGGGACAGTGATCAACTCGAAAAAATACGGTTCGAAGGTGCCGACACCGAGATGCCGGTGCTGAATCCGCTACTGACAAGCTCTGTTCACTCTTCGTCGCTCGTCACGAACCCGATTTCGACGGTCTCGGGGCCGTTGTAGACGGACACCTGCACGTTACCGGTGATGGCCGTCGTGTCGTCCGGCTTGTCGTGCTGGCCGATATAGGCGGTCGTCAGCACGTCCTCACCGTTGTACACCGTCACTTTCTGTCCCGGCTTCAGGTCTTGGTCAAGTACTGCGACGACCATGTCCTGTTCGCCATCGTCGTCGACGAACTGCGCGTACAGTTCACTACCGGACGGAATCACGTCACCGCCCTCGTGGGTGACGACCAGCGCGCCGTTCTCCAGCGCGAACGAGAGGTCGACCATCGTCATCTCTGATGCCTTCGCAGTGACCCAGCCAGGCTTCGAGACGGCGACGTTGCCCGTCTCGACGGTCATGTCGATGGTGTTCGTGATAGCCTCGTCACCGCTGCCGGACTGCACGTCCGCCGTCAGCGATTCGATGAGGCCGTTTTCGCGGATAGTGACCGTCGCGGTGACAGTCGCCTTGTCACCGTCGTCGTTGCGGATGGTCGCGTCCGTCGCTTCGAGGACGGTCACGCCGTTCGACTCGGTCACTTCGAACGGGACCGAATCGAGCAGGCCAGCGACGAGGTCGAGGCGAGTGAGTTCACCGTACGTCGCTTCGACGTTGTACCCGCTGTAGGTCACGTCGTCGCCGTAGGTCTGGCGCTCGTACGCCGTCTGCTGGTCGCCGTAGACGACGCGTTCGAAGGTGTCGTCACCGGCCATGTCGTTCTGGGTGAGCAGGAACGTCCCATCGGGGCTGACCGAGACGGTCGTCGTCGACTCCATCGTGTCGTTGGTCGTCTCTGTCGCCACATTCGCGGTGAGTTCGAACCCGTTCGTGTACAGCGCCTCCTCGTGGGCGTACAGCAGTTCGCTGACGTCCGTGACGCCTGTTTCGTCTACCCCCGGCGGGTAGGCGGCCGACTCCGCTCCGGCGATCGCGCCGAGGCTACCCATGCACCCCGCGAGGGCGACGATGAGCGCGACTGCGACGCTTGCGCTGGCTGTCGATTTCACGTACAGAGAAGTGCCAGCTTCGTAAAAAAGGAGTGAGCACGATACGCTGAAGTGACTATACTACCGGGACGTTGGCCCGCGAAAAGTTTACGAATTAAGTAAACTTTTTCGTGGTTTTGAGTCAGTATCGGCGACTGTGGTTTCGTCTGTTATCGTGGAAAATCTCATTCCGACGAGCAGGTCACTATCTCCGATGGAACATGACCGCAGCCACACCCTCCCCATCCGACTTCGCTCCTCGTGGTTCGAGAGAGCTTTGCTCTCTCGTCATCACCGGAATCGACGATTCCGGTTAGCAGTCAGCGGCTCTGCCTCTGACGACATTGCGGGACTGCGTCCGGCAGGCAGCCAGAAACACGGTTTCTGGCCACATCACGAAACGGCTTTGCCGTTTCGAACGACTCCACTTCGTTCCGCTGCGGTGCTCATCCCTCGCGTGCCAGACCGACTACGGCGGCTCACGTCGCCGGGTGAAAAATCGGAAAATCGTCGCAGGTCGGTCCCGCGTTCAGCGAATCGATTCGAGCAGCAGCTTCTGCTCGACGCGCTTGACCTCGTGCTGGACGTCGCGGACGGCGTCGATGTTCGCGGAGATGGACGAGACGCCCTCGTTGACGAGGAACTGGACCATCTCGGGCTTCGAGCCGGCCTGTCCACAGATGGACGTGGCCACGTCGTGCTCGCGGCACTTGCGGATGGTCTGGCCGATGAGTTCGAGCACGGCCGGGTGGAGTTCGTCGAATCGGTCGGCGACGTTCCCGTTGTTCCGGTCGACGGCGAGCGTGTACTGGGTGAGGTCGTTCGTCCCGAACGAGGCGAAGTCGATGCCGCACTCGGCCATGTCCTCGACGCAGAGCGCGGAGGCGGGCGTTTCGATCATTACGCCCCACTTGCGCTTGTCTGGGTCGACGCCAGCCTCCTCCATGAGGTTCCGGGCCTGAATCACGTCCTCGGCGTCGTTGACGAGCGGGAACATGATTTCGACGTTGTCGTAGCCCATCGAGAACAGGCGACGGAACGCTTCGAGTTCGTGCTTGAACAGTTCCGGCTTGTCGAGGCTGCGGCGGATGCCGCGGTAGCCGAGCATCGGGTTGTGCTCCTCGGGTTCGTCCTCGCCGCCCTGGAGCTGGCGGAACTCGTCGGTCGGCGCGTCGAGCGTGCGGACGCGGACCGGTCGCGGGTAGAACTCCTCGGCGACGCCCTGGATGCCGTCGATTATCTCTTCGACGTACGCCTTCTCGCCGTGGTCGTCGATGTACTTCTGGGGCGTCTTGTTCGTCGAGAGAATCATGTGCTCCATGCGGAGCAGGCCGACGCCGTCGGCGCCGGTCGCGGCGGCGCGTTCTGCGGCTTCCGGGATGGAGACGTTGACCTTGACCTCGGTCGCGGTCATCGGCTTGACGGGCGACTGCGGGCGGACCTCTTCGACGGGTTCGCGCTCTTGCTGGCCCGTCTCGACGGCACCTTCGCGGATGGTGCCTTTGTCGCCGTCCATCGTAATCATCTGGCCGTCCGAGAGCATGGACGTGGCGTTGGCGGTCCCGACGACGGCGGGGACGCCGAGTTCGCGCGAGACGATGGCGGCGTGACTGGTCATGCCACCCTCGTCGGTGATGATGCCGCCGGCGCGCTTCATCGCGGGCACCATGTCCGGCGTGGTCATCTCGGTGACGATGATGTCACCCTCGCCGACTTTGTCGAGTTCGTCGAGCTTTTTGACGATGCGGGCCGCGCCGGAGGCGATGCCGGGGCTGGAGCCGAGACCTTGCACGAGGACGTCCGAGCCGGACGCACCCTGCGCCGCGGCCGTACCGCTTCCATCCGTACTGGCAGTGGCTTCGTCCGTGACCTCTTCGTCGACGCGAGTCTCGTCGGCCTCGCCGATGGCGCCCTCGGCGATGGTCGTGATGGGTCGGGACTGAAGCATGAAGACTTCGCCGTCCACGATGGCCCACTCCACGTCCTGTGGCGTGTCGTAGTGCTCTTCGACGGTCTCGCCGAGTTCTCGCAGCTTCCCGATTTCTTCGTCGGAGAGGACGCGAGCGTTGCGTTTGTCGTCCGGGACTTCGATTTCGGTGGTCTTGCCCGTGTCGGGGTCTTTGACCATCATCATCTTCTTGTCCGCGATTGTCACCTCGACGATTTCGTCCTTCTTGCGGTCGAGGACGTAGTTGTCGGGGGAGACGGAACCGGAGACGACTGCCTCACCGAGTCCCCACGCGGACTCGATGATCATCTTGGGTTCGCCAGTCGAGGGGTGACTGGTGAACATGACGCCGGACTTCTCGGCGTCGACCATCAACTGGACGACGACGGCGATGTTCACACTTTCGTGGTCGAATCCCTGCTGCTTGCGGTAGTAGATGGCGCGCTGGGTGAACAGCGACGCCCAGCACTCGCGGACCTTCTGCAGCAGTTCCTCCTCGGTGATGTTGAGGAACGTCTCCTGTTGGCCCGCGAACGACGCGTCCGGGAGGTCTTCCGCGGTCGCGGACGAACGCACAGCCACGAACGCTTCCCCGTCGTCGACGTTCGCGTACGCGCCGAGAATCTCCTCCTTGAGGTATTCGGGGAACGGGGCGTCGAGGATGAGTTCGCTCGCGCGCGACTCGGCCTCGGCGAGCGCGGCAGAGTCGTCCACGTCCACGTCGACTGCCTCGAACAGTTCTTCGTCTATTCCCGCTTCTTCGATGAATTTTCGGTACGTGTCCGCTGTCACGACGAACCCCGGCGGGACCGGAAGTCCCGCGGCCGTCAGCTCACCGAGAGAGGCACCTTTGCCACCGACGGATTCGAGATCGTCAGAGCGGATTTCGTCCAGCCAGAGTACTGCCATTCCTATGCTGACGGATTCCGTGACAGCACAAGAAGATTCCGACAAACCATAATGGGGGACACTCGAAATCGAGTTAATATGCAGTTGGAAAGGCAGAAAACACCGGTTTTTAGAAATCAAGTACTCGGTACCGAGTAACCTTTCCCTCAGTGTTTCGACACTGCTGCACGACGACCACGACCGGCGGTTGCATCACTCCAGTGAGGAATGTCACCGGGGGACATCCCCCAACGGATGCCACCGCGACACGGTTGGTGACAAGCAACGTAGCCGGTGGCGTTATAATCAGCGACCGTGACTCTCCGGCCATGGATGCCAAGCAGACGCTTAAACTCGTCTCGTACTACCGGGCGCTGGCGTTCCTCTCGTTCGCCGTCGGCGCGCTGTTCATCGCGTTGGGAGTCTATCTCGGACTCGCCGAGGCGTCACAGTACGTCATCGACGACTTCAGCCGAGCGAGGGAGACGGCCAACCTGATGGTCTTCGTCGTCCTGACGCTCGTCGGACTGTTCGTCTGGCAAGTCGGGAAGTCCATCGCCATGGTCCGCACCGTCGACCGCGCGATGGCCGTCGGTGGGGCTGCAGAGACCGACCAGCAACTGAAGAGCGAAGTCCTCGACGTGGTCAACGACCAGCTGTCGAGCATGGAGGCCGACCTCCGCTCGCAGATGCGCAAGAACATGAGCGACGACGGAATCGGCGGGTCGATTTCCGGGGGTGGCAGCGCCGCCAGTTCGACCAGTCAGCGCGAGTCCCGACAGTCGCGCCGCGCCAGCGGGAGCAGTGCGTCGTCGGGTAGCGAGAGCACGGACACGGCCGGTGGTCGTGGCTCGTCGCGCGGAAGCACCACTGGCGCAGGGAGCGACGATGCACAATCCGGCCAGTCAGGCCGCGGCAGTTCGAGCGGTCGCGGGAGTCGCTCCTCGTCCGGCAATTCGGCAGCAAGCGACAGCAACACGGACAGCAGAAACACGAGCGGTAACGACGGCACTACTTCGCGGTCGTTCCGCGAAGAGCGAACGTCACGGCAGGGTGAGCAGTCGTCTGCGAGCGACCGGGCTACTGGCAGTGACCAGTCGCGGTCCAGCGACCGGACCACCGAGTCGGCCACCGACGAGGGTGACGAGGACGACCCGCTCCGCTGAGACTCAGATTTCCAGAATTTCGTCTTCTTCCAGTTCCGGGACGACCAGCGACCCGTCCAGCACGGTGACGCTCCGGCCACCGATGCGAACCGGGTCGAGTCGGACCCGGACCTCGCCGTCTCTGTCGACGTAGTGGCCCTGCTCGATGACCACTTCTTCGGGGAACTCGTCGGCGAACGCACCGTAGTGGTCCAGATACGCCGTCACGGCACCTGCGCCGGTACCGCACACCGGGTCCTCCGGAACGCCAGCCGCGGGGGCAAACATCCGGGCGTGCAGGGTCGACTCCGGCCCGACCGCGTCGAAGGTGAACGGGTAGACCCCGGTCACGTCCAGTTCCTCGCTCAGTTCCGAAATCGCGGCGAGGTCTGGACTCGCGCCACCGAGGTGCTGCAGGAAGTTCACCGGCACGAGCAGGTAGCGAACCCCGGTCGAGGCGACCGCGAGCGGAAGGTCCGCCCCCACGTCCATGAGTGAGGCCGGGTCGACACCGAGCGCCGACGCGACTCGCTCGTAGTCCAGTTCGACCTCACGAATCTGTGCTGAGTCCTGCGTGAGCCAGACCGTTCCGTCGTTCTCGACGGTCACGTCGATGGCGCCGACCGCAGTCTCGACGCTGTACGTGTCGGCCTCGACCACGCCGTCTTCGTAGAGGTGGCCGAACGTCCCGACCGTCGCGTGCCCGCACAGGCCGATTTCCTGCGTCGGCGTGAAGTACCGGACGTGGAAATCCGTCTCGTCGTCGTCACTTTCGAAGACGAACGCCGTCTCCGACACCGCGAGTTCTGCGGCTACCTTCTGCATCTGTTCGTCGGTCAGTCCCTCGGCGTCCGGCACCACACCAGCCGGATTCCCGGCGAGTGGCTCCGTCGTGAACGCGTCCACCTGCAACACCCGGTAGGTCTCCATGATGTGCACGAAGACAGGTCGTGCAAAGAATCTGGCGCGTCGACCGTGGCCGCTGGTTCGGGACTACCGACTCAGAGGAATCGTTCTGCCACGACGGGCGCGCTCGCGGCCGCGAACAGCACCACACCGAACAGGAACGCGAACGTCGCGCCGGACTGGCCGCCGGGGTTCGTCCCGGTGAACACGCCGACAGCACCGACTGCGAGGACACCGACCACCGCCGCGACGTAGCGCGGGTCAGCCCACGAACTCGGGAACTCAGTTTGCAGAGACATTGCCAGCGATTGCGGTTCGTCTCACTTGAAAGTGACGCGATGGTGAGCAGTTCGAACGTAGTGGCTGTGCGGCGACCGTCGCCGCACGAACTGCCGGAGAAACGTATGCCGCCGTGGGAGTGCTGTGCCCTATCTTTTAGAAGTACAAGTCAGCTATCTTGTCCGCCGTGCGGAGCGCGAGCGCCTGGCCGCTGTTCGTCGGGTTCGGGCCGCCGAGGCCGTTCGCCAGCGCGGAGTGGTCCGCGACGAACAGCCGGTCGACGTTGTACGCTTCGGCGTTCTCGTCGAGCACCTTGCCCATGCGCATCGACGACTGCATGTGCAAGAGGAGCGGCGGCCAGTCACACCGGTGGACGTGCGAGGCACCGGCCTCGCGGTGGATACGTGCCGCGATGCGACACAACTCGTCGCGCTTCGCGTCGTCGTCCGGGTGCGGTTCGTACTTCACCTTCGGGACCGGGCCGTGTTCGTCGCTGAAGGTGTTGTCCAGCGAGACGCCGTTGTCCTGCCGGGGCAGGTCGTCGGTCAGGATGAGCAGCGCCTTCGACTGCTTGTAGTTCGACATCCGACGCTTGAGTTCTTCGCCGACGACGTAGCCGCGGGTGTCCCACGGTTCGTCCGGGTCGACCGGCGTGTCGAAGCTGTAGCCAGCCTGGCTGAACAGATAGTCGGCGTAGGAGACGAGGCCCGGCGACATCCCGATGTCCTCCATGCCGCCGATGCCGGGCTTGTCGAAGCGCACAGCGGAGTTCTGCCCGACGTACGGGTCCATGTGCTCCTCTTCCGGGTTGATTTCGGCGACGGCGTCGTCGTCGTACACGCCGACGACCCAGTCGAACCAGTGCGTGGTGAGGCCCTTGCCGACCCAGCCGTCGTCCGGCAGGCCGGAGTTGAGCCAGAGCCGCGGCGTCTCGATACAGCCGCCAGCGAGCACGGTTACGTCCGCGTTCACGGTCTGGCTCTGGCCGGACCACGAGTCGCGGAAGGTGACACCGGTCGCCTCGCTGGAGCCCCAGCTATCGTCCGTCTCGATGTTCGTGACGTAGGCGTTCGGCCGGAGCGCCACGTTGCCCATCGAGTCGTTCTCGTTGGTGTCGAGTGCGCGGGGCACGTAGCCGACGTTACTCGATTTCCGGGCCTTGTCGCGGACCGGTGCGTCGACCGGCGTCGACGAGCCCTGGAAGTGGTCGCCGACGAGCGTGTCGCCGCGGAAGCCGTCGTCGTAGCTGAACGAGCCCGAATAGTCGGCGTCGAGTTCTTCGCCGGTCGAGGTCTCACGACCGGGCACCTCGACCGCGTTCGCCTGCGGCCGCCAGCCCGTCTCGGTGACGTTCTTCGACTCGAGGAGCGGGTAGCCCGCGTTCGTCGCGCCCTCGATGAACACCTCTTCCTTGGCGGTCATCGGGGCCTGTTGCGTACTCGTCAGCTCCTCGTTGAGCTGGTAGTACGGGACGAGTTCCTCGTAGTCGATGGGCCAGTGGCCCTGGTCGTCGATGGCCGTCGGATACGCTCGCGGGTGGTTGGCGAAGTAGTGCAGCGACGTGCCACCGACCGCCGAAATCTGCCAGATGAACGCGTTCTGGTGCAGGTTCCGGAACCACGGCGCGCGAGAGTGGTCGGCCGGGCCGACGCGCAGATAGCCGTACGTCGGGTCGTTCGCGTCGGCCTCGCGGTGGGTGAACTGCTCGTCGAGCAGTTTTCCGTCGAGGTCGTTCGGGTCGGTACTGACCGTCCCGCCCGCGTCAGCGTGCGGTTCTGGCCACTGCTCGTTGCCGTGCCACGGGCCGCCTTCGAGCAGCAACACGTCGAGACCGTGGTCGTGGGCGAGTTTCCACGCCGCGGCAGGGCCGTCCGCACCGGCACCGACGACGACGACGTCCGGGTCGTTCATTCGGTCCCACCCCCGATGCCGTCGACCACGTCATCGCCGGTCAGGTCGTCGGGGAGGTTCAATTCGTCCGCGTCGGGGTCGTCGAAGCCGCCGTCGACCGCGTGTCGCCAGTTCGCCGCGTAGCCTGGCGCGGGGCCGGGATAGCCGGACTGCTGGCGGCTCTGGACTTCCCCGGCGTCTTTCTGCATCTCGCGCTCGTTCGGCGTGTTCGTCTTCGTCTCGCCGAGGCCGGACCACTCGGTGTAGTAGCCGAAGCCGTGCAGGCCGTTGACGGCCATGACGACGTACTTCAGGATACCCACGTCGGGCACGAGCGGCGACAGCAGTTCATCGAGGTCGTCGACGACACTTCCATCGACGATAGTCCAGAGACAGCGCAGGCGGTCCTCACGCGAGAGTTGCGTGAAGGTGCCGCCGCCGGGGAACTCGGTTCGGTCGCGCTCGATGGCGTCTTCGTTCTTCCCGAGCGCGATGAACTCGGCCGCGATGATGTCGAAGACGATGGTGAACGCCGGGGCGTAGGGGTAGTTCTGGAGCACCTGGTGGACCGTGTCGTTCGCGGTTTCGACGACGAGGTCGAACTCGGCGGGCCCGGTCTCGGTCTCGATATCGGTGGCGAACGAGACGTCCATGCGGGCGAAGTCCCCGAAAGTGAGGTGTGCTTCGAGTTCGTCGGTCGTCAACCCGAGACTACTGAGCAGGTCGGTGAGTTCGAGGAGCGTGAGGTCTGCGAGGTCCAACACGGCGTCGAGTGCCGACCCGGCACCGGTGTCGTCGAGTACCGTCTCGAACATGCTGACCGGCATCTTGTCCTCGGGGACGCCACCGAGCAGGCCCGGTTGGGTCACCATCTCTGCGCGAATCTCCTGGAAGTGGTTGAAGTCCCAGATGAGGAACTTCTCGAGTTCCACGTCGAGGCCGCCAGGCACGTGTTCCGGGCCGAGTTCGGCTTCGAGCTGTGGCGTGCGCGGGAGGATGGCATCGACGATGGCCCGATACGTGTCCGCCGTGTGCGGGTCGCTCGGGAGCGAGTCGGTGATGGCTGCCTCTGCTTCGGGGAAGGTCGCACCGGACATGGACAACGCGGCGAGGCCACCGATGCCTTTCATGACTCCGCGGCGCGTCGCCGACGTGTCGTTGGAATCGTGCATGATATTCTGTGACACCTTCTACACAATTACCGTTGGACCACCCTTAGATAATATTTTTGTAAGCTTTCAGAGTACACTCGGAATCGGTTCTTTTCACGTATTGGATAATTCCATTCGGACCCGTACCGTACTGCTATTATTGCTACAAAATATACGAAAAATACTGCAGATATCACTCACCCAATTCTCACCCAATTCAGTACATAAACAATAATTCTGTCAGGTAATTATTTTGGTTATTCTTCGAGAAGTGATTTTCGAGAGGTTGTGTTCTGTTCGGTATCACCGGACGAACTAAGCGGTAGTCCGCCGAAGTCGGCGTATGACCGAGTACCCCGTCTCGGCGGTCAAGCGCTCGCACGACATCGTCGACGTCCTCGTCGAACGAGGAACGGTCGGCGTGACCGAGGTCGCCGACGCAGTCGGCATCCCGAAGAGCACGGCACACGACCACCTGCGGACGCTGGAGCGCGTCGGCTCGGTCGTGAACGACGGCGGCAGCTATCGACTTAGTACGCGGTATCTCCACGTCGGCCAACGCGCCCGGAACGCCAACGAACTGTTCGTGCAGGGCCGCGACGAGACGCTCGCTCTGTCGGACGCCGTCGGCGAGGGCACGTACGTCCAGTTGGTGACGGCAGAACACGGGCGATCCGCGATTCTGCTCGCGCCGCAGTCGCAGCGAGAGCGATTCACACAGAACGCCACGACGTACCCGCGACGACCGCCGCTCCACACGAACGCGCCGGGGAAGGCGATACTCGCGAACGAAGACGACGAGACTGTCGAACGAATCGTCACAGACCACGGCTTGCCCGCGTGGACGCGAGAGACCATCACCGACGAACCAGCCCTCCGAACGGAACTCGACCGAATCGGCGAGGCTGGATACGCTGTCGACAACGAGGAACTGATTCCCGGGATGGTCGGCGTCGCCGCACCCATCGTCACCGGTGAGACCGTCCACGGTGCCATCGCTATCTACACCGCACGGAGCGGTCTCGATGGCCCAATCGAGGAGACGACGTTCGTGAAATCGGTGCAGGAATCCGCCGACGAGATACAGGCGAATCTGATTTTCTCACAGGACTGACCGCGGCGCAGACACGGGTTCCGGCACTTGTCCGGTAATGCCGAACGAAAATCGGTCGTCTGGGGTACTGCCCGGTCCGGCCGGTTCTCCGAGTTCGTGTTGCTCGGTTAACGTATCAAATATTGCGAAAAAGTGACTTCCACGATAGAATCAAACCATCGTTCGTGAACTTCGCCACCGCCGTCGACCGTGCAGCACGGAACACGCCGACTGCCACCGCGGTCGGTGACCGGCGCGGGACGCGCACCTTCGAGGAGTTGGCCGACGAGTCAGACCGGGTCGCAGACGCGCTCGCCAGTCACGGCGTCGACGCGGGCGACCACGTCGCCATCAGCATGCCCAACAGCGTCGCATTCGTCTGTACGTACCTCGGCGTCCTCAAGCGCGGGGCTGTGGCGGTCCCGGTCAACCGGCGCTTCACCCACGAACAGATTCAGTACGTCCTGACCGACAGCGAGGCCGTCGCCGTCGTCACGAGCGAGCACCACGATGCCGACCTCGCCGGGGTCGACGGCGCGCGCCACACCTACTCGGACCTGCGCGACGCGGGCGCACCGACACACGACCCAGTTCCTCGCCGGGCCGGCCAATTCGCCGAACTGCTGTACACCTCCGGGACGACCGGCGCGCCGAAGGGCGTCTACCACACCCACGGAAACCTCGCGGCGAACGCGGCCGGCTACATCGAGGCGAATCAGTGGTCCCGCGACGACGTTGCCCTCACGGTCTGTCAGTGCTTCCACGTGACCGGCCTGAACATCACCACGACGCCGTTTCTGGCGCTCGAAGCCGAGAACCACCTGCTCGAATCGTGGGACATCGAAGCCGTTCTCGCTGCCATCGAGGCCAACGAGGTCACCTACACCTTCCTGATTCCGACGATGGTCGTCGAGTTGCTCGACTACGAGGGAATCGACGAGTACGACCTCACGAGTCTCCAGTACGTCGGTGTCGGCGGGTCACCGATGCCGAAACGGCGAATCGACGACGTGGAGCGACTGCTCGACTGCACACTCCTCGAAGGCTACGGGATGACCGAGACGACGCCGCTGGCGACGATGAACAGCCCGACAGCCGACGGCCGCAGACCGGGCAGCGTCGGCCCACCGATAGCGAACGCGGTCGACGTCCGTATCGAAGACTTGCGAAGCCGCGAGCCCGTCGCACAGGGCGAGCGCGGCGAGCTATTTTGGCGCGGCGACACCGTCACGCCGCAGTACAACCGAGACCAGCTCACCGAGAACGCCTTCGTCGAGCGCGACGGCCAGCGCTGGCTCAAATCGGGCGACATCGGCTGGCAGGACGACGACGGGTTCCTCTACGTCGTCGACCGCATCGAGGACATGTTCACCACTGGCTGTGGCGACATCTACCCGCACGAAATCGAGGAGGTCATCTACGAAATCGAACCGGTCCAGAAGGTCGCCATCATCGACTCGACGCACGACGTTCGCGGGACGACGGTGACCACCATCGTGAAGCGTCGCAGCGAAGGTGCCGTCTCGGCAGCAGACATCAAACGAGTCTGTGAGCGCAAACTGGAGAGTCACGAAGTGCCCGAACGCGTCATCTTCGTCGACGAGTTCCCGCGAACTGCGACCGGGAAGATAGACCGGGGGTCGCTTCGAAGCGAGTTCGGGTGACACGCCCGTCGGCGACCCAGCGGGCGGTACGGTTACGACCCCCGCGGCCGCCTACCGAGTATGCCCTTCGAACTCCGTGAGGAACTACCGACACCTGAGAGATATCTTGCACTACGAGAGGCAGCCGACATGGCTCCACGAGCACTCGACGCGGCCCGACAGGGACTGCCGAACAGCATCTTCGGCGTGACAGTGGTCGAGACGGACGACACCGACGACCCCGAGGAACTGGTCGTCGGCATGGGCCGCATCGTCGGCGACGGCGGCACCGTCTTCCAACTGGTCGATATCGCGGTCCATCCTGACTGTCAGGGGCAAGGCCTCGGCACCGAGATTACAGCCGCACTGATGGACTACCTCGACGAGCACGCGCCATCGGGGGCGTACGTCAACCTCATGGCCGACGTGGAGGGATTCTACGAACGCTTCGGCTTCGAGTACACCGCGCCGGCGTCGCGGGGGATGTTCACGCGAATCGAATGAGACCGCCTCTCGTGTGAGAACCGCCGCAATCGACCTGTAAACGGTTAAGTGGCGACGGACGGGAGTCGAGAGTATGAGCGACCTCCCGGACGATTTCAACTGCACCATCACCAACTGGGAGTACATCTACGGGCTCTGCCGAGACGTCAGTAACGACGTGAAGGCAGACGAGTTCGAACCCGACGTCATCGTCGCACTGGCGCGCGGTGGCTGGTTCGCCGGACGATGTATCTGTGACTTCCTCGGGCTGAACGACCTCACGAGCCTGAAGATGGAACACTACGTCGGCACCGCCCAGAAAGCAGACGAGCCGCAGGTCCGCTACCCGATGCCGGAAGGCAGCGTCGAGGGCAAGGACGTCCTCATCATCGACGACATCGCAGACACCGGTGGCTCCATCAAGCGCGCCGAAGAGTACGTCGAGGAGCGAAACCCCGGCGAGGTCCGGACCGCAACCCTCCAACTCCTGCAGACCAGCGAGTTCGAACCGGACTACATCGGCGAGCGCCTCGAAGAGTGGGCCTGGATGGTCTACCCGTGGAACTTCATCGAGGACATGATCGACATCATCTCCGGGCTCATGGAGCGCGTCGACGAAGAGCGCTTCACGAAGGCAGACATCCGCCACTACCTCGCCGAAGACCACGACCTCCAGCGCATCGAGATGGAGATCGCCCAGCCGAACCGGCTGACCGAGGTCCTCACCGAGATGGACCGCCGCGGTATCGCCGAGCGCGTCGGCCGCGAGTGGCAACTGGTCTGAGCTGCCGACTATCGCATGGACGAGACCGAATCGACTGAAGCGACCGACCTTTCTGCGCTGCTTCGCGCGTTCGCACTCAAAGACGAATCCAGAACCGGCTGGCAACTCCGCGGTATCGCCGACCCGGAGTCGGTCGCCGCGCACTCGTGGGGCGTCGCCTACCTGACGCTCCTGTTCGCCGACGAGGCCGGGGTCGATTCGGACCGCGCACTCCGCATGGCCGTCGTCCACGACGTGGCCGAAGCCGAGACGGGCGACTGGGCGACGCGAGCCGACGAATCTGCCGAGACGTACGATGCTACTGAGAAAGCCGACGCAGAAGCCGCCGCTATCGACGACTTGCTCGCCGGCTTCGCCGACGTGCGCGACCTGTGGCACGAGTACGAGGCGCGAGACTCGCCGGAGGCGCGATTCGTGAAGGACATGGACCTCGTCGACATGTGCCTGCAGGCAGTCGTGTACGAGCGCGAGAATCGGTACGAACCGGGTGCATCAGACGCCTTCGCGGAGTACGACCATCTGGACGAGTTTTTCGCCACAGCAGAGCCGAGAATCAGTACGGCGTTCGGCCGCGAGTTGTTCGACGCGACGAGAGCCGCGTACGAGGACGTTCGCGGGCAGCAGGAGTAGCAGAAACAGCAGGTGGCGCGGGGCTGGCCTATTCTTCGTCGACGCCACCGTCGGTCGCCACGTCGACGTCGTCCACTTCGCGGTCCACCAGGGACTTCTTCCACGTCCCACGCGTGAACCAGAGGATTGCGGCGATAGCCCCAATCACGTCACCAATCGCGACTGCAGTCCAGATACCGGTCGTGCCCCAGCCGAGGTCGAACACGAGGTAGTACGTCAGTGGGACGCGAACGAGCCACAGCGCGACGACGGAGAACACCAGTGCGGTCGTGGTGTCGCCCGCACCGCGGAACGCGCCGAGGAACACGGGGAACAGTCCCATCGCGACGAACGCGATGGCGACGACGCGGAGGTACTCACTCCCGTACACCAGCGTCTCCGCGGCCTGCGCCGTGTCGGCACTCATCAGCGGCCGAAGGATGACCGTCGGGAACGCGTAGATGAGCAGCGCGACGACGGCGAGGACACCAGCCGCCAACTTCGCCGCAATCCACACCGCACGCTCGGCCCGGTCCGGTCGCTCCGCGCCGAGGTTCTGGCCGACGATGGTGTTCGTCGCCTGTCCCAGCCCCATCGCGGGGAGGAACACGAGCGAGATGACGCGGTTGCCGAGACCATATGCCGCGACGACTGCGGGCGGGAACGTCGCCACCATCGCGGTCAGCGAGATGAACGCGAGCGAAGACATCGACTGCTCGGCCGCGCTCGGGACGCCGACGCGCACGATGTCACGGATGGTCGGCAGGTCCGGCGCGAGGTGTTCGCGGCGAATCTCCGGGCCAACGTCGGTGGCGAACAGGATGTAGAAGCCGAGCACCGTGGCAACGCCGCGGGCCAGCACCGTCGCGATGGCTGCCCCTTCGATGCCGAGTTCGGGGAACGGCCCGACGCCGAAGATGACCAGCGGGTCGAGGACGACGTTCACGACGACGGAGACGAGCATGATGCGCATCGGGGTCTTCGTGTTGCCGTAGCCGCGGAGCAGCGAGACGAACACGAAGAAGCCGAACAGGAACGGCATCCCGAGGAAGAAGATGCGCATGTAGTCCGCGGCCATCGGAATGATGAGCGCCTTCGTCTCCGGGTCGGCGGGCAAGAGGCCGAGCATCGCGTCGGTTACGAAGAAGCCGACGAGACCGAGCAGTATCGACAGCGCGCCGATGAAGGTGACCGTCTGGCCAGCGACGAGGCCGGCGGAGCCGTCACTCTTGGCTCCTGTGTACTGTGCGACGAGGATGGCACCGGCCGCCGTGAACCCGCCGCCCACCGAGATGAGGAAGAAGATGAGCGGAAAGGCGAGGCTCAGCGCGCCGACCGCGTTCGAGGAGTACGCCCCGAGCCACGCCGTGTCGGCGAGGTTGTACGCGACCTGCAATAGCTGGATGGCCACCATCGGCCACGCCAACCGAACCATCGGCCGAAGGAGTTCACCCTCGGTGATGTCGTTTTTGACCTTCGGTTCTACCATTACGAATCGAAACGGTCTCTACTCTTATCAAGACTCCTAGGGGACGATAGCATCTGTCACGGCTGCCGGCGGCGGCGGACCCCGCCGCGAAACGACGACTGAACAGTTTCGAAATTCGCGCTGCAGTTGACGAGGGAGTCTCTGAAGAAACCGAACCTATGACAATCACCAATAGAACTTTGAACGGCCGCTTTCGCCCGGTAGGGGCCTCCTAACCCGGAAACGTTAGTTGAACAAACAAAATGCCCAAGAGCCGAAGCGTCGAACGACACGATATCGAGACGAAAGGACGTAGCCGACGAGCGCTTCTCGCGGCCATGGCCGTCAGCGGCTGCCTCGGGAGCCCATCCATTCCGGGCGGCGGTGAAGATGACAAATCGTCGACACAGACGCCGAGACCGACGCGGACATCGACGACACGGCCGACGGCGACCGAGCAGTCGCCGAGCACGCTCGAAGCCACCGACCGAACGGTCGTCGGATTCGGGGGTGACACCATGGTCGGCCGCGACCTCGACGACGTGTACGGAAAGGACGGCGTCGACCCGGCCAGCATCTGGGGTGACCTCCACCAGCGGCTACAGGAACTCGACGCGGTCTGTTGCAATCTGGAGTGTTGTCTCTCGAAGAAGGGCGAGCGATTCCCCGACCGGTCGTACTACTTCAGAGGTGACCCCGAGTGGGCAGTCCCGGCACTCGGCGCCGGGAACGTGCAGTTCGCCTCGCTGGCGAACAACCACGTGATGGACTACGGGGCAGACGCGCTGGTCGACACCATCGACCATCTCTCGGTCGCCGACATCACGGTCGCGGGTGCTGGCGAAACTGTCGACGCGGCGCGAGAACCGGCCACGTTCTCGGTGAACGGCCTGGACTTCGCCGCAGTTTCCGTCTCCGAACACGCGAAGGAGTACGCTGCGACCGCCGACAGCCCAGGTATCGCCTACGCAGTGGCCGACCGCAAGAACGAACGGACGCGATGGGTCGTCAGTGACATGCTCGAACGGGCGAAGTCGACCGACCCGGACGTTCTCGTCGTCTCGGTCCACTGGGGTGAGAACTGGACCGAGCGACCCACCAACCGCCACGTCGATTTCGGTCACTGGCTCGTCGACCAGGGCGTCGACATCGTCCACGGCCACAGCGCACACGTCGTGCAGGCCGTAGAGCAGTACGGGGACGGACTCGTCCTCCACGACACCGGCAACTTCGTCGACGACTTCGGCGTAGTCAACCGGGTGCAGAACGACGAAAGTTTCCTCTTCGAAGTCGCCCTCGACGGCGACGAACTGGGCTCGGTTCGCCTCGTCCCCACCCACATCGACAAGGGCGTCTCCCGCGCCGATGAGGAGCAGGCGGCGTGGCTCAGAGAGACGATGCGTGAGCGGTCTGACCCGTTCGAGACGACGTATCGACGGGACGACGACGACGGACTCGTAGTCGACCTCTGAGTCGACGAGTCCCGAACTCGGCATTTGTGACGATGATTGCGGACGGCGAGCACCGAGAGATATTTATCACCACAGAATACTGTCTGAATCATGAGTGGTCCCGCGCAGTGGCTCTCGAGACGTGACCTCCTCCTCGTGGCGGCCGGTGCCGGACTGGCCGGACAGACCGTCACACCGGACCTGTTCACTGGCACGCCGGACCTCGACGCGCCTGGCGCGCCGTGGCCTATCGACGGCGGGTCGGCACGCCGAGACGGCTACGTCGAGACCGCACTCGGTGACGAGTTCGAGACCGTGTGGGAAACCGCCATCCCGGCAGGCGGCAGTACGGTCCGAGGACTGGTCGTCGGTGCCGACACCCTCGTCACGAACGAGGTGAACAGGCTCGTCGCCCTCGACGCTCACACAGGCGAGCGACGCTGGACGAACCGGGCTGATTGGAGCGGGTACGCGATGGACCGTGTCGGCGCGCTGTCGCTCGTCGATGGAACGGTCGTCTTCGCCACCGACACCGGTCCCGCTGGGGCCGACGTGCAGACGGGCGACCGCCGGTGGAATCGTTCCGGCCGACTCTACAGGCGACTCCCGCTCGGCGACACGCTCCTCGGCGTCGGCGAAGACGCGGGGGTCGGGGCGTACGACCCGAAGACCGGCGTCGAACAGTGGCACGTCTCCAAGGAGTCGAACTGGAACCCTATCGTCGCTGGGGACGGCCGAGTCGTCTGCCTGCTGGCGAGTGGAGCCGCAGGCGTGGTCGACGTGAACGACCGAACACCGACCCAGACGACGCTCGACGTGCTCTCGCCCGGCCCGACGACGACCGGCGCGTACGGCGGCGGCCTCGCGTTCCTCCTGGAACACGGGCATGGCGGTGGCGCGCTCGTCGCGTTCGACCCCGCCGCGGGCGAGGTCCGCTGGCGGCGTGAGAGCCGAACTGGTTCGAGCGTGATCACCGACGGAGAGACCGTCTACCTCCCCGACCCGGCCGGCGACGATGGGACGATTCGAGCACTCGACGCGACCACCGGCGACGTCCGGTGGGAGCGACAGGCGGCCCTCGGGAGGTACACGCACAGCCCTGTCTGTACCGACGAGCGACTGGTCGTCAACGACGGCGAGTCGCTGCTCGTCCTCGACAGCGATGACGGGTCGCTTCGGAACCGAATCGACCTCCGTGCCGGGGCGGTTGCCAGCGGGGGACCACTGGCCGTCGCCCACGACCGCCTGTACGTCGTCACCGACACGCACGTCGTGGCACTGGAGGTGGCCTGAGATGGGCCTTCTCGGCCGCATCGGCTGGGGATTCGTCATCATGCTCCCACTCAGCGTCGTCCTGTTCCCAATCGTCCTCGTCGTCGGGACGTACTTCTCATTCGCGCAGTCGGAACTGAACAGTGTAGTCTTCATCCTCGCTGTGCTCATCGCCGACGAGTCGTACGACACGAGTCGCTTCTTCCTGTTCGCGGGGGTGACATCACTCCTATTCTCGGCACTGGCCTACACCGCTGGGCAGTTCGGGAACACCCTCGCCGGACCGCCGATAGTCTTCGCCCCAGTTCTCGCCAACCTTCTCGCCGCGATACTCGTCGCGTACGTCGTCGCCTATCGCGGTGGCGACGAGCACTTCGCCCGGCAGTTCGGTCGGTTCGTCGGGTCCATCAGGTACGACCACCGGGCCGACGAGCCGTGATAGTCCGCACCGAGAGATATTTATCACTACGAAATGCTGTCTGAATCATGAACGGTCCCGCGCACTGGCTCTCCAGACGTGAACTCCTCCTCGTCGGGTCGGCCGCCGTCGCCGGTGGCCAGTACGTCCGCCCGTCGCTGTTCCGCGACGAGCTCGACACCTCGTTCGAGGCGTCGACCGCGGCGTGGCCGATGCCCGGCCGGACGCCCCGACGACGGGGATTCGTCCCCATCGAGGACGGCGGCATCACCGGAACAGCGTGGCGAACCGACTTGGACGGGAACTTCGCTTCCGAATTCGCCGTCGCCGACGGGACGGTAGTCGTCGGCGACTCGTACAGTTCGGCAGATTCTCACGAATTGCTCGCCTTTGACGCCGCGACCGGGACGGTCTCGTGGCGACACGGCCCGACCACGGTCGCCAGCGCCGAGGGCTACTCGGACGGCTTCGAGGGGACACCGGCGGTCGCCGACGGCCGGGTCTTCTGTCCGACCGACCAAGCGCTCCAGACACTCGACACGTCCGGGGCGTTCGAGTGGCGACTGCCAGACCTGCCGAGACTCCGCGTCGGACAGGCCTTCGACGACACGTACCTCCCTGTCGGGTCGGTCGTGTTCCTCCCCGACCGGGCAGGACTCACTGCATACGACGTGACGAGCGGTCTCCGGCACTGGGTGACGGAAGATCCTTCCTTGCGGATGGCCCGCCTGTCCCCGCTCGCGTCCGACGGGAACGTGGTGTACGCCACGGAGGCGGGCGCTCTCCACTCGGGACCCGTCGTCGCGATCGACGCGCGGGACGGGTCAGAACGGTGGCGAACCGAGGAGATCGAGGCGGAGATACCAGACTTCGCACTGACTGAGGATACCCTGCTGGTGGTCGGGCGAGTCAAAAACGATGGTCTCGAATACGGCGTCGTCCAGGCGCTCGACATCGAAGACGGGCAGACCCGCTGGCGGGTCGAACCCGACTCGAAACTCGCCAGGCTCGTGACCGACGGCGACCTCGTCCACGTGTTCTGGTACGACACCGCCCTCATCACGCTGCGAGTCGACACAGGGGAAGAAGTGTGGACCCACGCTATCGACGGTGACATCGGTGGGGTGGTCCGCACCCAAAATAGCCTGTTCTGTCACCACGACGCCGGGGTCAGCGTGTTCGACCCCGAGACCGGCGAGGTTCGGTCTCGCCACCCGCTTCCCGGCGGAGCGGGCGAGGACGAGGTACACGACATCGCCTACGCCGACGGCCACCTGTTCGCGCTGCGAGACTCCGGTCTCACGGCGCTGGAGGTGGCCGTCGATGAGTGAGGAGACGGCCGAGAAAGAGCGACCGGTCGCGGACTCGGACAACGACGAGAGAACAGATGGAGCAGTCGAGACAGACAACGAGCAGACGCCGACCGACGCAACCGAAGCAACCGAAGCAACCGAACACGTGAGCGTCGGCGACTACGACAAGCGCTCCGACCGACTCCTCGCTCGGGCCGGGCGGTCGATTCCGCTCCTCATCCCGGGCTGGCTGGCGACCTACCCGGTTCGCTGGCTGCTCAGCGAGCAGTCGCTCGTGTCGGCTCCCGGCTTCGTTGGCATCCTCCTCGTGACCCTCACCGCGTTCCTGATGGCGGGTGACGGCGAGGACGCGAAGACGGCGGCCATCTTCTCGGTCGAGTTCGCAGCCTTCTTTTTCGTCCTGCAAGAGGTGCTGTCTCCGCCGATGTCCTCGGTGCAGGGCAACCCGCGGTTACTGCTCGGTCCCGTGTTGACCCTTCTGGGTGCGGCGACCTTCGCCTACCTGCTGGCGTATCGAAACGCCGCCTTCGCCCTGTGGCGCTGGCTGGTCGACCTGCGATACGGGTTCGACCGCGACCACGAGGCGTCCTCGGCGGACGACTCGTAGCCGTTTTATCCGCGCCGCGTGACCGTGGCAGTATGACCATCGGCGTCATCGGCGGCAGCGGCATCTACGAGGCCCTGCCACTCGAAAACGTGGAGAAGCAACGTGTCGAGACACCCTTCGGCGAGCCCTCGGACGAGATTACGCTCGGCGAACTCGCGGGCAAGGAGGTCGCCTTCCTCCCGCGACACGGGCCGGACCACCAGCACACCCCGACGAACGCGCCGTACAAGGCGAACATCTACGCGCTGAAGTCCGTCGGCGTCGACCGCATCATCGCGACGAACGCAGTCGGCAGCCTGCGCGAGGACCTGCCGCCGCAGACGCTCGTCGTCCCGACCCAGATCTTCGACCGGACGAGTCAGCGCGAGCACACCTTCTTCGGTGACGGCATGGTCGTCCACATGGGCTTTGCCGACCCCTACGACCCGCCGATGGCCGAGCACCTCGCCGCGGCGGCCGAGCGCGCCGACATCGACGCAGACGTCGAGGAAGGCGGTACCTACGTCTGCATCGAAGGCCCGCAGTACTCGACTCGCTCCGAATCCGAATTCTACCGCGAGCAGGGCTGGGACGTCGTCGGCATGACGGCCATTCCGGAGGCGAAACTCGCCCGCGAAGCGGAGATGAGCTACGCGACGGTCACCGGCATCACGGACTACGACGTCTGGAAGACCGACAACGAGGTCACGCTCGACGAAGTCCTGGAAAACGCCGCAGCCAACCAGGAGTCCATCAACGCGGTCGTCGAGGAAGCCGTGCGCTCGATGCCCGAGGAATTCGAGAGCAGGGCCTGGTCCGCCCTCGAAGGCACTATCAACACGCCCAGCGAGGCCATCCCGGACGAAACCCGCGAGCGCGTCGACCTGCTCGCTGGTGAGTACCTCGACTGAGTAGCAAACAGCGGTTCGCGGGCCGATTTTTCTGGGGACATACGGTTTTTACACAACTGGCATGGCGCGCGCTGTGCTGGGTGGTCGAACGAAGTGAGACCCGCAGCACGATACCGCGCGAGGGATGAGCACCACAGCGAACCGAAGGTGAGCGAGGAGCGGAATCGGATGGGGAGGTTGTGGCGAGGTGCGGGAGGGGCGGTGCGGTCGTGTTCCGCCGGCGTTAGTGAACTGCTCGTCCGAACGGACACTCACGGCATCGACGCCAAGCACCACTACCAAACTGACCGGAATCGACTGTCGACAGCACCATATGCTTTTTACTGTCGCACCACTCCACTCGGGGTAATGGACGAGGCGACGTTGGCCGCACACGCAGCCACCCAGCTCGGATGCGACGAGGACGCCGCCGCGGAGTTTCTCGACACACTGGAACACGCGGTTGGCTCGGTCTGCCCGCTCTGTGGCGACGGCTACATCGTCGAAGCCGACGACGACCGCTGGTTCCCGTCGCGAGGTCGCCAGTCGCGGACGGTGAATCTCGGGTTGATGGAGCTCTCGCTATCGAAAGGGCGCGAACTGAAAGACGACGACGCGACCGGCCTCTCGAACCCCTACTTCTGTTCCTCCGGCCACGACACCAAGAGGTGCGTGCTGTCCGGGCAGTTCGTCGAGACCGTCGCAGTCAACACGGTCCGTGGCGTCGAAGAGACTGCACGGCGGCGTGCCCGCCGCGACGACTACACCGAGACGCGTCTCGACAGGGCACGAGAACGACTCGACTGACGACGTTCGAGAGAGAACATCCCGTACTCGACTGAACGACTGTTCGTCGTCGGTTAGCCGATGTCCGAAAACAGGTCTTCGAGCCGCAGGTCGAGGTCATCGGCCAGCCACCAGAGCCGCTGGCGAACCTCCTGCGAGACGGCCACTGCGCCCGGCTGTGCCCGAGCGACCGCGACGTAGGCACGGGCCGCGGCCCGAGCCACCTCCTGGTCGTCGTCGGCCAGTGTCGTCGTCAGTGCGTCCAGCGCCCCGGGCAAGAGTTGTGGCTGGGCACAGGCGAGGTGACCGGCCGCCAGTGCGGTCGCGCGGCGCGGCCCGCTCGCGCCGTCTCGTAAGAGCGACGCGAACAGGTCGTCCACGTCGTCGCGGACCGCACCGGGTGAGTCGACACCGACGGCGGCCAGCAGTTCGACCGCAGCGATCTGGAGCGCCGGCATCGGTTCTCGGGCGTTCGCGACCACGTCGTCGACCACGGACAGGACCGACTCCGGGTAGCGTGCGGCCACGTCGGCGAGTGCCCCGGTCGCGTAGACGCGCACGTCCCAGTCGCCATCGTCGTCTACCACTGCGGCGATGTCGTCGACGACGGCCAGCACGCGGCTGGGGCCGGACGCGGCGAGTCGCGCGTACAGTCCCGTCATGGTCGCTCGGACGTAGGGGTCCGCGGCCGACAGGTACTGCGTCATCGACTCGACCCACGCGCTGAACGCCGACGGCTCGGAGTCTGCCAGTTCACACAGCGCGTCGGCGGCCCGCCGCCGGACGCTTGCGTCGCCGTCTTCCAGTGCCGACAGTAGCTGGTCGATAGCCGGCGTGACGACGTCGGGGTGTGACGAGGCGAGGTGATAACAGGTGTCCGCGGCCGCCGCGAGTACGTCGGTGTCGCTACTGGTGAAGAACGAATAGAGTTCGTCGGCTGAGTCGGCGGCACTCGCCGGGTCGGACTTCGCGAGCGAACACAGCGCCTCGGCGCGGTCGCCGTCGTCAGACCCACGCAACAATCCCATCTACCAGACGTTTCACGACCATCACCATGAATATTCGTACCGGCCGTGTCGACGCGTCGTCGATGAGACTGCCACGTCGCAGTTGCTCTGTATCGTGTGAAAACGGTGAACGCCGGCGGCAGGCCGACGGTGCAAGCGAATTGCGGTGACGCCTGACGGATGTGATGATGGGCTTCGACTGACGGTGGATGCGATGTGGGGCCAGTCGGCCTGCCGTGGCGTTCGAGCGGTGCGAACGATTCTCCGACGAGGTGGCGTCAGAGGAGGCGTCGCACCCCCAGACCGCCGCCCCCTTCCCCCTCCGATTCGGCGGGACGACGGTCAACAGTATATACTCGGTATGACCCCTTGGTCACACTGCTTGCTATCTAAACCGGTATTAAACAACGTGTACGCCGCCTTGCGTTTCGCGTCGTCTCTCGGGGCGACGACGACGTCGAAACCGCGGCCACACGAAGGTGCCAGAGCGAGTCAGCGCGCCTGCTGTTCGACGAGAACGTCGAGTTCGTCGCCGAGTGCCTGCTGGAGCACGCTCTCGGTCGCTCGCCGGATTCGCTCCGAGGCGGCCTGATTCGAGATGTCGAACCGCTTCGCGATGTCGTCGAGCGTCGAGCGCCGTGGGATGGAGAAGTAACCAGTCTGGACGGCGTAAACGAGTGCCTCACGCTGTTCACCAGTCAACCCATACTCGTTGTCGTTCGTCGCTTCGGCCTCTGTGACGTGCGACAGCCGGTGCAATTCGAGGCTGATTCCCCGTGTGCGACACATCGAGTGGAAGTGGCTCACGTTGGCGTCGCCGGGGAACCGCACCGTGAAGCGCCACTGTGCCCCACCGCGTATCCGGAGGACCGTCCCGTCCGTCTCGACGAAACAGGAGAGGACGTCGTGAACGGCCTCGTCCCACTCGAATCGATACAGCCGTTTCTCGCCGACAGTTTCGACAGCCCGATAGCTCTGAATATACTGACACGTGTCGAGCGTGTCCTCGAATTTTTCGTGGGACCCCCAGACCCACGCACTCGGAAGCACTTCGGTTCCGACCGGAACCGCCGACTCGAATTCGACCTCGAAGTCGGTGTACTCCGGTGTTTTCAGTGCGAAGTCGTCACCGTCGACCGTGAATTCCGCGATGACCCCCATGCCTGCATGATAGGGCCGTGAGTGATATCACGCTTCCGTACCAGACGCAGACATATCAAAAATATTCAGTCAGCGATAGCCTCTTCTGACACGCGTGCCGCCGACGGGTCCTGGACCCAGAGGTCGCCGAACAGTTCGTCTTGCTGGAGCTTGACCTGTCCACGGTGTGCCAGAAAGAGCAGCGCGAGGAACGTCTGAACCCGCGTCCCGCCGACGACGTCGATTTCGGCGTACAGTACCTCCGCGCGACCCGCGTCGTAGTGGTCGCTCAGCGCAGCACGCACGTCGTCGATTATCTCCTCGATGTCCTCCTCGTGGGTCGTGCCCGTCACCTCGTCTTCGGTCGGTTCGTCGCCAGCACGGAAGTCGTCGCCCGCGTGGTAGTCGAGCGTCTGCGTCCCGCGCTGGAAGCCCTGCGGCGACTGGCTGGTGTCGTACTCGCGCCGTTGCTTCCACCACGTCCCGCGCTCTGCGTCGCGCAGGTCCCGGACGAGTTCGTCCAACGTTTCCGGCGTCCCGCGCGCCTGCTTGCGGTCGAGACGGCGCTCCATCTCTTCTTCGAGTCCTTCGACCGGGTCGAAGTTCGGGTCCGGGTTCTCCGGCGGTTCGTCGTCGAACGGCTGCTCCCACGGTTCGAGCGTGTCTTCCTCGTTGTCGTCGCTCCCGTGAATCAACTCGTCACCCTTCATTCGGAGCAAGACGCTCGCGTAGAACAGTGCGCGGCCGGAAGTCCGCAAGTCGACCTCTTCGAGTGCGTCCAAGAATTCGTCGGTGACGCGCACGATGTCGATGTCCCACGGGTCGATGTCGCCACGTTTGGCCAACTGGACCAGCAACTCGACCGGTTCGACTTCGCCGTCGTCGGCTTCGTCGACTGCGTCGTCGTCCGGGAGCACGTCGTCGATGGCGTCGGTCTCGTCGGTTGTGACCTCGGTCTCTTCGTCGTCTTCGCCGTCGTCCAGCACCTCGTCCAAGTCGTCGGCGTCGCCCGCGTAGAACTCGTCCGGGTCGGTCAGTTCGTCGTCAGCGTCTGCGCCCGCTTCACTGTCCTCGTCGATACCGAACGGGTCGTCCAGTTCGCCCGGCGGCGTGCGGTCTTCGTGGCCGGAAATGTTCAGGAGGTCCTCAGGATTTCCGTCAGATCCCTCCTCAGTCATCGGCTGGTACCTCCTCTTCGACCTCCCCGCTACCGTCAGAGAGGTCGATGCCGGTCACCGCCGAGACGTTGTTCTGCTGCATCGTCACACCGATTGCTCGCTCGGACCGGTCGAGCATCGCGGTTCGGTGCGAGACGACGACGAACTGCGCGCGGCCCGCGAGTTCGTCGACCATCTGGCCGACGCGTTCTGCGTTGACCGCGTCGAGGAATGCATCGACTTCGTCCAGCGCGTAGAACGGAGCCGGGTTGTGGCGCTGGATGGCGAAGATGAACGCGAGCGCGGTCAGCGACTTCTCGCCGCCGGACATCGCGTCGAGACGCTGGATGGGCTTGTCGCCCGGCTGGGCCTTCATCGTCAGACCGCCGTCGAAGGGATCCGCCTCGTCTTCGAGGTGGAGGTGGCCCGAGCCCGCGGAGAGCCGGCTGAAAATCTCCTGGAAATTCTCGTCGATGGCCTCGAACGACTCCATGAAGGTCTCCTTCTTCTGAGATTCGTAGGACTCGATACGCTCGCGGATGCCGTCTGCCTCCTCGGCGAGCGTATCGCGACCGGAGACGAGTTCGTCGAGGTCCGACTTGACCGCGTCGTAGTCGTCGATGGCCTTCATGTTGACCGGTTCCATCGCGGTCATGTCTTCTTCGAAGGCGGCCGTCATGCGGACGACCTCGTCGTGGTCGGGAATCTCGTCGGGGTCGTAGTCGCCGACCTCGGCTTCGAGACTCTCGATTTCCCACTGGAGTTGTTCGACGGCCTCGGCCATCGAACTGAGTTTGCTCTCGACGGCGTCGACCTGTTTCTGGACCGAATCACGCGCCGCCTCGGCCTCTTTGAGGTCGGCTTTGAGCGACGTGCGTTCTTCCTTGAGTTCGGAGAGTTCGTTCTCCAGTTCGAGGACCTTCCGGCGCTTGCCTTCGAGTTCTTCCTCTTTCTCTTCGATAGATTCCTCGAAGCCGGTGATACGCTCCTCGTGGTCGGCTTTCTTGTTCTGGGCCGTCTCGATGTCGTCGTGGAGGTCTTCGATGGACTCCTCGGCGTACTGCTTCTCCAACTGGAGTTCGTTCAGGCTCGCGTCGAGGTCGTCCATCCGGTCCTCGATGCGGTCGATTTCCTCCTTCTTCTCGTCCATCTTCGCCGTGAGTTCGGGGATGTCCGAGTCGGCGAGGTCTCCTTCGATGTCGGCCACCTCGGCTTCTAAGTCCGAAATCTGGGCCTTGTACTCGCCGAGGTCCGACTCGATTTCTTGCATCTCGTCGTCGACCGATTCGCGCTCGGCGTCGAGTTCTTCGCGGCGGGCTTCGAGGTCGGCGACCCGCTCGTCGATGGAGTCGAGTTCCGCCTGCTTGCTCTCGATGTCCGATTCGATGGACCGGACCGCATCGGTCGCCTCAGTCTTTCGGTCGCGGGCGTCGTCGAGGCGCGAGTCGACGCTCTGGACGTCATTCTGCAGCGACTGTCGCTCGTCTTCGAGGTCGGAAATGCGCTCGGCGACCCGCTTCAACTGGCCTTCGCCGGAGGCGTCGAAGGAGTACCGCGAGCCTTTCGACGACCCGCCGGTCATCGCACCGGACTTCTCGACGAGGTCGCCGTCGAGCGTGACCAGTCGGTACTTGCCCTGCATGTCCCGCGCGGTGTCGAGGGTGTCGACGACGAGCGTGTCACCGACGACGTGGCTGAAGATGCCCGCGTACTGGGACTCGAAGTCGATTAGGTTGTACGCGAAGTCGACGACGCCCGGCGCGTCCGGCGCGCTCGGGAGCGACCGGTCGCGCATCTTGTTCATCGGCAGGAACGTCGCTCGGCCCGCATTGCGGGACTTGAGGTGCTCGATACACTGCTGGCCGATTACGTCGTCGCGGACGACGACGTTCGCCATGCGCCCGCCCGCGGCGGTCTCACACGCGGTGGCGAACTTGGGGTCGACGCTGCCCAACTGGGCCACTGCGCCGTGAACGCCATTGATGCCCGAATTCAGCGTCGTCGTCACCGCACGGCCGAACGAACTGTCGCCCGACTGTCCGGCCTGCGCTTCGAGTTCGGCGTACTCCGACTGTGCTTTGCGGAGTTTGTCCTCGACCTGTTGGAGGTCACCCTGCAGTTCCTGTTTCTCGGCTTTGAGGTCGTCCAGCACGCCCTCGATGTTGAGGACGTTCCGTCGCGCTTTCTCCAGTTCGTCTTCGAGGTCGGAAATGTCGGCTTCGAGGTCCGGTTTGCTGGCCTTTGCTTCCTCGATGTCGTCGGCGATTTCGCTGGTCTCGTTCGACCGGCGACGCGCCTCGTCGAGCAGGCGGTCCTTCTCGCGCTGGAGTTCGTTCTTCTCGTCTTTGGCTTCTTCCAGTTCGGCCTTCTTCGACTGCAGGTCGGCCTTCAACTCGTCGTACTCGGTGTCGATTTCGTCGATTTCGGCCTGGAGTTCGGCGAGTTCGCCCTGCTTCGTCGCCACGTCGGCTTTCAGTGAGGACTTCTGCACCTTCGTCTCGCGAATCTCGCTGGCGAGGTCGTCGACCTCCTCTTGCTTGCGGTCGATTTGGACAAAGGCGTCGCGGCGTTTGTTCTCGGCTTCTTGAATCGCTTCTTCGCTCGCCTCGATCTTGTCCTCGAAGCGCGCCACGTCGCCTTTCAGGCTCTCGATGTCGCGCTTTATCTCGAGTTGTTCGTCCTCACCCTTGCGCTCGATTTCGGCGTTCAGGTCTTCGAGGTCTTCCTGCAACCGGACCACGGTTCCCTGCTTCTGGTCGAGGTCACGGTGGAGGTCGTCGAGTTCTGCTTGCTTCGACTCGCGGCGGTCTTCGGTACTGGCGAGGTCTTCGCGTTTCTCCTCCAATTCGGCCGCCTTCAGGTAGCCTTCGTAGGTCTCCTTCTCGCGGCGGAGACGGCGATACCTGAGGGCTTGCTGGCGCTCGTCTTCGAGTTGGCCGAGTCGCCCACGCTTCTCTGAAATCCGTAACTCGGCTTCGTTGATTCGCTCTTCGACGACCTCCAACTCTTCCAGCGCGGCGTCTTTCTTCGCGTCGAACTCGGCGACGCCCGCGATTTCGTCGATGATTTCACGACGCGAAAAGGGCGTCATGTTGATTATCTCGGTCACGTCGCCCTGCATGACGACGTTGTACCCTTCCGGGGTCACGCCCGCCTGTGCGAGCAGGTCCTGAATGTCGGAGAGGTTGACCGACCGGCCGTTGAGGTAGTAGTACGAGTAGTAGTTGTCCTCGGTCTGCTTGACGCGGCGCTTGATGCGGACTTCGTCCACGTCGCCGACGTCGTCCGACCCGGCGGCGTTGACGATTTGTGTACGCTCCAGCGTCCGGTCGGTGTTGTCGAGGATGACCTCGACGATGGCCTCGCGGGTGGCGCCGTCGCGCTCGCCGTCGTCGTGTCCGGGGTTGTAGATGAGGTCGGTCAGCTTCTCAGCCCGGATGCCGCGAGTGCGGGCCAGGCCGAGGGCGAACAGCACGGCGTCGATGATGTTCGACTTGCCGGAGCCGTTGGGGCCGGTGACGACGGTGAAGTCCTCGTAGAAGGGAATCCGCGTCTTCCTGCCGAAGCTCTTGAAGTTGTCCAGAACGAGCTCTTTTATGTGCATAGTGGGGGTGCTCCGGTGGTCTGTGTGGGTCCGAGTCCGGAGGTCGCTCGGTTTCCGGCGGCTACAGTCTCCGGATTCATAGCGGTGTCGCTTGTATCCGGTGGCCGACCGTCTCAGACCGGCGACCGCCTCGGTATCGTCTGTGTTCCTGTGCTGGAGTACCTTAAGGATACGTCAGACACGTCACTCGTCGGTGATATGAAACGAGTGCCTGCCGGAAACCACGGGAATCCCAGCCATGGCGGCCAGCGCGGCACGAAAGTCTGTCAGTCGATTCAGGCGACGATGATGTCGTCACCGAGTCCGGACTCCTCGCTCTCGTCGTCGTCGGCCGTCTCCTCGGACGGGTTCGCGTCGGCGGCGGCCGCCTCCACGTCGGACTGGTCGGCTTCGCTGGCACCCGGTTCCGGGGTCAGCATCTCCTGTTGTTGTTTCGACGTGTCGGGCGCGACACTGCGCGGGTCGGCTTCGAGTTCGGCTTCGAGAATCCGGACGCGCTCTTTGGTTTCGACGAGTTCTTCGGTGAGTCCGCGAACGGTAGATTCCAGTTCGTTGACGGTGGCCTCGAGGTCTTCCACCCTGTTCTTCGCCATACACACATCGCGTGCGTCAGGAACCATAAACCTGCGTCAGACATCCAACAAGAATGTGATACGTCGGCGACGAGGTCGTCCCTCGTGGCACGAACCGGCGACGGACGTGGCTCAGACGCCCGTTTCGTACCACTCCGACATGTCCTCCTCGTAGCCGACGCGGGCACGGGCGAGGACGTTCTCGGGGATACTCGGGTGTTTCACCACGTCGGTGAACAGCAGTTGGAGCGTCACACGCTTTCGCTCCCCCGAGAGCAGTATCGTCCGCGCCTCTCGGACCGTACTCTCGTCGACCGAAATCTCGCCTTCGACCGCCAGTTCGGTCGGGGCCGTGCGGTCGAGGTATATCTCGACCGCGAGGTTCACGTCGTCGTCACTCGGGCGGGCGTAGAGACTGGTGACGAGCAGGTCGTCCGGCCCCTTCGTCGACGGCGGGTCCTCGCCGAACTCCAGACACCCGGCCAGCGCGACACAACTCCCCAGTCCTGACGCCCGGCGGAGGAAACGGCGACGGTTCATTCCTGCTCGGTGATTCGTCGGAGTCGTAGAAAAAGGCGCGTACAGGGTCGAACTTCGAGTCGAACCGTGAGGACAGTGAGGAAGGCCTATAGCCGGGCCGAAGGACGAGTTTTCTATGGTGTCGCAACTCTATCAACTCGGCCTGTTGCTGGTCGTCTTCGGCGGGTTCGTCGTGCTCGCGTCGTCAGGGCTGATCGCGAGGTTCGCGGTCGTCGCGATGATTCTCGGCTTCGCCCTCGGCTGCATCGGTGTCCTCGGCGACGGTGTCGGCAGGGAGTAACCGACCAACCGCGTGACACCGGTTCCCTCGCGTTCACTCTGGCGCGCGCTGTCGCTACCCGAGTGAACGGATGTGAGCGAGTGGTGGCGACGACATCGCGCGAGGGATGAGCGACACGAACGGTGCGAGGCGACTGTGTCGCCTCGTTGCGAACGGGGAGCAAAGCGATCCGTGAGCTAAGTGAGTGGAGCGAATCGGATGGGGAGGGTGTGGCGGCGGTCATGTTCCATCGGCGCTAGTGGACTGCTCTTCGAAACTACCAGCCGCAGCTTCGAACGCTGATACGAGACCACCAACTCCGAATACGCACACCAAAATCAGAACCCGTCACGCTTTAACCACCACACACCGAATCCACGCCCAATGACTGCGCAGGCTGCCGAACGGGGCGAACTCGCGGCCGTCATCGGCCTCGAGGTACACGTCCAGTTGGAGACGGCGACGAAGATCTTCTGTGGGTGTCCGACGGAACCGACGGAGGAACCGAACACGAACGTCTGTCCCGTCTGTCTCGGCCTCCCCGGCGCGCTGCCCGTCCTGAACGAGGGCGCGGTCGAAGCCGCCGTCAAAATCGGGAAGGCCATCGACGCCGACATCCCCGAGGAGACGCGCTTCCACCGGAAGAACTACTACTACCCCGACCTGCCGAAGAACTTCCAGATCACCCAGTACGACGAACCCGTCTGCAAGGACGGCACGCTGGAGATTTCGGTCGAAGGCGAGCGCAAGGACATCCGCATTCGCCGCGCCCACCTCGAAGAGGACCCGGGCAGTCTCCAGCACGTCGGCGGCGACATCGATTCTGCGGAGTACACGCTGGTGAACTACAACCGCGCCGGGACGCCGCTGATGGAGATCGTCACGAAGCCGGACTTCCGCAGCCCGAAGGAGGCGCGGGCGTTCCTCGCCAAACTCACGGAGGTCCTCGAATACCTCGGCGTCTTCGACAGCCAGCGCGACGGCAGCCTGCGCGTCGACGCGAACCTCTCCATCGTCCCGGCAGACGAAATCGCCGAGGACGGGAGCATCTCCGAGGAGACCTTGCAGAACGCGAACCGCACCGAGGTCAAGAACATCTCCAGTCACAAGGGCGCGGAGAAGGCCCTCGCCTACGAGCGCAACCGGCAGAAGAACCTCGTCCAGCGCGGCAAGGCCGTCGCACAGGAGACGCGTCACTTCAACGAGACGCACGGGTCGACGGTCTCGATGCGCTCGAAGGAAGAGGAGAAGGACTACCGCTACTTCGAGGAGGCCGACCTCCCGCCGCTGCAGGTCTCGGACTGGAAAGAGCGCATCGACATCCCGGAGCTGCCCGACGCGCGGCGTGAGCGCTTCCAGGAGGAGTACGGACTCGACCGCGAGGCCGCCTCGAAGCTCACCAGCACGAAACAGGTCGCGGACTTCTACGAGGACGTCGCCGAACAGTTCGACCCGGACCTCGCCGCGACGTGGGTCGCCGACAACCTGCTGGGCGAACTCAACTACCGCGACATGGCCATCACGGACGTGGCCGACCGCCTCGACGAGTTCATGCGACTCGTCGAACTCGTCGCCACGGACGAGATTACGACGAAGAACGCCGAGGAAATCGTTCTCAGAGGAATGCTCGACGACGGCGACGCCCCGGACGATGTCGTGGAGCGCGAAGGGCTGGGCAAGACCAGCGACGACGCCGTGGCGACGGCGGTCGAAGAAGCCATCGACGAGAACCCCGACGCTGTCGAGGACTACTACGCGGGCGAAGGCGGCGCACTCAACTTCCTCGTCGGCCAGGTCATGCAGAAGACGCAGGGCAGTGCCGACCCCGGGACCGTGAACGAGAAACTGCGGGCGCGACTGGACGAGTAAGCTGGGTACCTGCTGTCTGCGCTTTTCTACTGCTTCTTTCTCGGGCCGAAACACTTACACGAACTTTCAGAGAGCGTGCAGTATGCGCGCTCGTGTTGGGAAGGCGATACGACGACTGGGAATTTTCTCGGTCGTCGGACTCGCTGGCTTCCTCGCCGTCGTCTACGTCGCCAGTTTCTACGCTGCCCCGATCGCCGACGCGAACGGCGTCGACTTCAGCGAGGAACCGCACGAGGTCCTGAACGACGCAGTCCACGACCTGCAGACACGCGAGTACCGGTACGAACAGCGATACGAGGCCACCGCGAGCGAAATTTCAACCCTTCGAATGGTCAAGCAAGTTGTGGTGGACAACGGAGCCCGCCGATATCAGAAGCGAAACGGACGTATTTGGTCTGCTGACAGGACGAAGCCAGCGGACTGGACCCGGTCGTTCAGCGAATCGACCGTGGGCCACCTGAAAATGTCCTACAGTGATGGAACGGATGACCCATGGGCGCGAGAATCCGGTTACGGCTACGACCCCGGGATGAACGCATTCGGCCAGGAGCCGTCCGTCCCCGCCGGAAGCGTGACCGTGGTGGCAGAAAACGAGAGTGCGGTCGTCTACCGTATCTCGAAGACAGGTGTGGTGACTGGACTGACGGGCTTTTCAGGGGTGAACGCGCGCAATCTCTCGGCATCGATGCGCATACAGGTCTCGAAACCCGATGGGCGAATCGACTGGGCGCGGGTCCACGGGTCGTGGAACGACTACTTTACCGGGGACGTCCAGACGGGACGACTGGCGTTTTCCTTCTCGAACTACGGGGCGACCGACATCGACCGACCACTCGAGACGTATCCTCCGGAACCGGAGACCATCCTGTTCAGGCTTAGTCTCGGGTGGGACGCCCTCGCCTCCGGTGGCTGGGTTGTCGTACTGCTCCTCGGGAGTAGTCTCGTAAGTAGTGCATTCGTCGCTCACCGATTCGTCGACTGGCGTCCCATCCGTGACCGAATCGCCGCACGAACAGCACAGCCGAGGGACAGGCTGCCCAGCCGAGACAGTGAGGCTGCACCAGGATGGTTTCGTTCTGCGCTTCGAGGGTACACGACAGTCCTTGCAGCCAGTTGGCTCTGTCTCCTCGTCCTCATGGTGACGGCGACGGTAATCGGTCCAGCACCAGTGACAGACGACGGACCCACCGTGTCGGCGGACGACCCACCGGCCGAAGTCGTCGCGGATAGCCTCGCGGACCTCAAGAAGCGACCGCACGTCACAGAGGTGTGGATTACGGAGACGAACGAGACGTCAGGCTACTACCGACACGGGATCGTCAAACGGCTGACTCTCGAACCAGGGAGCGAGCGAGCGTCGAGGCAACTGTGGGCCGGCGGATTCCAGACGAACACGACGCCCGATGACCCGGCACAATCGACGTACACGATCGGTGAAAGTAGCTGGTACGAAGAAACCCCGGGCGACTGGTATCGACAACAACCACACGCGCAGACGTACACCTGGATTTCGGCGGGTGACGTCGTCCACAGCGCGACGCCGTTAGGGCGACTCAAACCGTCTGCAGTCGAGCGAAACGATTCCGCAATGACGGTGACGTACACCAGTGCCGCAGCGCTCGGTACGTTTGGCATCTCGGTACCAGAGAATGTAACTGCCCGCGTCGATGTCGTCGTCGCTCTCGGCCCGACGCCGCACGTCCTCCGAGTCATCGAATCAATTGACGGCGACCACACTCACTTCGTCCGAACATATCGCATCCAGGAGATGGGCTCTGCGTCGGTCACAGTACCGGAACACGTCCCCGCGACTGCGGAACGTCTCGTCTGGCGCGCCGAGCGAGGACTGGCCAGAATCGGCTCCTGGGTCGGTCTCTGACTACTGCTGCAATCCTGTACCTCTCGTTCCCTGAGTCCTCACTCCACTGAGCCGTCAGTGCTACGTCCACACGCACCAACACGTTTCGTTTGGCCAACAAGTTATTCACACCGACGCTCTTCGTACTGGCTATGCAGAGCGGCAGTACCGGCGACGTTCGCGTCCTCCACGTCGACGACGACCCGTCTTTTCTGGACCTCACGAAGCGGGCCGTCGAAGCCGCAAGCGACCGGGTCGAGATGTGTCCCGAACCCGACCCGAAGGCCGCCCTCGACCGACTCGACGACGTAGACTGCGTCGTGAGTGACTACCGGATGTCCACGATGGACGGTCTGGAACTGTTCGAGGCAGTCCGAGAGCAGAAACCGGACCTGCCGTTCATCTTGTTCACCGGCAGGGGCTCAGAATCCATCGCGAGCGAGGGGTTGTCGGCAGGTGTCGACGACTACCTCCGAAAGGACACTGGGACAGACCGGTTCCCACTCCTCGCCGAGCGAATCGAGCGCGCGGTCGATGCCGTGGCGCACGAGCGCGAACGACAGGAAGAGCGCGACCGGTTCGCGGCGCTGTTCGAGAACATCCCCGAACCGACCATCGCCTACGAACTCCGTGATGGGCCGGAGCCGTACGTGACAGACGTGAACCCCGCGTTCGAAGAGATATTCGGCTACGACGCCGAGACGGTCGTCGACGAGCGACTGGACGAATTCATCGTCCCCGCAGAGTTGACCGACGAGGCCAGTGAACTGAACGAACGCGTCCAGCGCGGCGAGCCACTCGACGCGGAGGTCCGACGACTCACGGTCGACGGCGAGCGACAGTTCTTGCTCCGAGACGTGCCCATCACGCCGTCCAGCGGTCGGCGGTACGGCTACGCCATCTACACCGACATCACGCCGCAGCGTGAGCGCGAGCAGGAACTGCAGCGACAGCGCGAGCGACTGGAGCGACAGAACGAACGCCTCGAAGCGTTCGCTGGCGTCGTCAGTCACGACCTGCGAAACCCGCTCGCGGTGGCGAAGACGAACGCACAGCTCGCTATCGAGATGGACGACGTCACACGAGTCGAGAACGTCGAGGACGCGCTGGACCGGATGGACGAACTCGTACAGGACTTACTCACGCTGGCCCAGCACGGCGTCGCCGTACAGGGGCTCGACATCTGCGACGTGGAGTCACTCGCGGTCAGGGCGTGGAACGCGGTGGAGACACCCGAGGCGACCCTCTCGGTCGAAGCGAGGGGCGCGATTCGGTGTGACGAGAGTCGAACCCAGCAACTGTTCGAGAACCTGTTCCGGAACGTCATCGAACACGGGAGGGGTGCGACCGAAGTTCGTGTCGGGTTCTGCGGGGACGACGGTTTCTACGTCGCAGACGACGGCGTCGGCATCCCGGACGCCGAGCAGACCGACGTGTTCGACCACGGCTTCTCGACGAGCGACGCCGGGTCCGGCTTCGGGCTGGCAATCGTCGAGTCAATCGCCGACGCGCACGACTGGACCGTCTCCGTCTGTGAGAGCGCCGACGGCGGGGCTCGAATCGATATTAAAGGTGCGGTCGTCATCGAGTCGAACTGAACCTTCGTCGGGTAGAACCGCGTTACGGACACCTGTCGCGCCCGCGCGAGGGCGTACGCAGGCGCGCCTTGCCCCACTCACGTCGTGCGGTTTTCGACCCCCGAAACCTTTAGAACGCGAACTGGCGTACTCCTCGCCAATGACCGACTGCCGAGCCGGAGGTGGGGTATGGAACTGATAATCACAGAGAAGGACAACGCCGCACGACGAATCGCGGAGATTCTGAGTGGCGAGTCCATGGACACGGAGCGCAAGAACGGCGTGAACGTGTACAAGTGGGGCGGTAAACGCTGCGTGGGTCTATCTGGCCACGTCGTCGGCGTGGACTTCCCGCCGGAGTACAACGACTGGCGCGACGTGGAACCGCACGAACTCATCGACGCGAGCATCCAGAAGACGCCGACGAAAGAGAACATCGTCGCCACGCTGCGCCTGCTCTCTCGGAAGGCGAACCGTGTCACCATCGCGACTGACTACGACCGCGAGGGTGAACTCATCGGGAAGGAAGCCTACGAACTCGTCCGTGAGGTGAACGACGACGTGCCCATCGACCGGGTTCGTTTCTCCTCCATCACGCAGCGTGAGGTGACCGAGGCGTTCGACAACCCGGACGACCTCGACTTCGACCTTGCCGCGGCGGGTGAGGCCCGCCAGATAATCGACCTCGTGTGGGGGGCGGCGCTGACACGCTACCTCTCGCTCGCTGCGAGACAACTCGGCGAGGACTTCATCTCGGTCGGGCGCGTGCAGTCGCCGACGCTGAAGCTCATCGTCGACCGCGAGCGCGAAATCGAGGCGTTCGACCCCGAGGACTACTGGGAGATGTTCGCCGACCTCCAGAAAGGCCAGGGCGACGAGGCCGAGGAGTTCGAGTCCCAGTACTACTTCCTCGACGAGGACGGGAACGAGGCCGAACGCGTCTGGGACGAGGAGACGGCTGAGGCCGTCTTCGCCGACCTGCAGGACGCGACGAGTGCGACGGTCACGGACGTGGACCGGCGCACCCGGACCGACACGCCCCCGGCCCCGTTCAACACCACGCAATTCATCCGAGCGGCGAGTTCGCTCGGCTACTCTGCCAAGCGAGCAATGAGCATCGCCGAGGACTTGTACACAGCCGGGTTCATTACCTACCCAAGAACGGACAACACGGTCTACCCGGACGACTTAGAGCCCGAGGAACTGCTCGACGAGTTCGTCGGGCACTCGGAACTCGGTGAATCCGCCGAGGAACTCCTCGAAATCGAGGACATCGAACCGACCCGTGGCGAGAAGGAGACGACCGACCACCCGCCCATCCACCCGACCGGTGAGATTCCCGTGCCCGGCGGCGACGTGGACGAGGACGAGTGGGAGGTGTACGAACTCGTGGTCCGGCGCTTCTACGCGACGGTCGCCGAACCCGCGGTCTGGGAACACCTCAAAGTCGTCTCGGAAGTCGGCGACCACCTGCTGAAGGCGAACGGCAAACGACTCGTCGAAGCGGGCTACCACGCGGTCTATCCGTACTACAACACGTCCGAGAACCACGTCCCGGACGTCACCGAGGGCGAAGAACTCGCCGTCACCGACGTGCGGTTCGAGGCCAAACAGACCCAGCCACCGCGGCGGTACGGCCAGTCGCGGCTCATCGAGACGATGGAGAAGATGGGCATCGGGACGAAAGCGACGCGCCACGAGACCCTCGAAAAGCTGTACGACCGTGGTTACGTCGAGAGCGACCCGCCACAGCCGACCCGGCTCGCGGCGGCGGTCGTCGAAGCCGCCGAGAACTACGCGGACCGCATCGTCTCCGAGCAGATGACGGCCCAACTGGAGCAGGACATGGACCGCATCGCAGCGGGTGAGGCCTCGCTCGAAGACGTGACCGACGAGTCCCGCGAGATGCTCGAAGAGGTGTTCGCCCAGTTGCGCGACTCGCGCGAGGAGATCGGCGACCAGCTCCAGAAGAGCCTCAAGGCGGACAAGACGGTCGGACCGTGTCCCGAATCCGGCGACGACCTGCTCGTCCGCCGGTCTCGGCGCGGGTCGTACTTCATCGGCTGCGACGGTTACCCGGACTGTGAGTTCACGCTCCCGCTACCGAACACGGGCAAGCCCCTCATCATGGACGACAGTTGCGAGGAGCACGACATGCACCAAGTGAAGATGCTCGCCGGTCGCCAGACGTTCGTTCACGGCTGTCCGATGTGCAAGGCCGACGCGGCCGGTGAAGGCCCGAAGGTCGGCGAGTGTCCCGAGTGTGGTGAAGAGCACGACGACGGCGAGTTGCGAATCAAGACGCTCCGGAACGGCTCCCGACTCGTCGGCTGTTCGCGCTACCCCGACTGTGAGTACTCCGTCCCGCTGCCCCGGCGTGGAAACGTCGTCGTCATCGAGGACGAAGTCTGCGACGAACACGGCGCGTTCCACGTCCACGTCGAGTACGAGGACTCCGACCGCGACCCGTGGGAACTCGGCTGTCCCATCTGCAACTACCGCGAGTATCAGGCCAGAGAGAGCGATTCGGGCACCGACCTCGAAGCCGTCGAGGGCATCGGCACGAAGACCGCCGAGAAGCTCAAAGCGGCCGGCATCGAGAGCCTCGACGACCTGAAGAGCGCCGACGCCGACGATGTGGCCGGTAAAGTCGAAGGTGTCAGTGCGGACCGGGTTCGCGGCTGGCAGGCGAAAGCCTGAACCTGCGATTCGTCTCGCGATTTTTCTACGCACGGCAGTCGAGCAGGCGACCTGAATCCGCTATTAGACGTATCGAAGGGACTTTAGCCGACGGAGAGGTTCGCATCCGTATGAAGCGACCGTGGGAGGACTGGAATCACATCCTCAAACTCGACCCAGACAAGGAACTACCAGACGGGGTCACGTTCGAGGACGTGTGTGCGACGGGGACCGACGCCATCGAAATCGGTGGGACGCTCGGCATGACCGAGGACAAAGTCGCAGAGTTCATCGACGAGTGCGCGGGCCACGGCGTCCCGCTGTATCAGGAACCGAGTATGCCGAACGTGGTGGTCGACACCGACCAACTCGACGGCTACCTCGTCCCCACGGTGTTCAACGCGGGCGACGTGTTCTGGGTGACGGGTGCCCACAAGGAGTGGCTCCGACTGGCGGACCTCGACTGGGCGCGGACCACGACCGAGGCGTACATCGTGCTCAACGACGACGCGAGCGTCGCCGAGTACACGGAAGCGGACTGTGACCTGAACCCGGACGACGTGGCTGCGTACGCCGAAGTCGCAGAGCAGATGTTCGGGCAGGAGATCATCTACCTCGAATACTCCGGCACGATGGGTGACCCCGAGATGGTGACGGCCGCCCACGACGCACTGGAGGAGGCGACGATGTTCTACGGCGGCGGTATCCACGACTACGACAGCGCCTACGAGATGGCCGAACTGTCGGACGTCATCGTCGTCGGCGACCTCGTCCACGACGAAGGTGTCGGCGCCGTCGCAGAGACGGTCGAGGCGGCAAACGACGCCGCATAGGCGGGCAACGGACCGTTTATAGAACTGTCTTCGATTCCGAAGATAACGGCAGGACATTAGTGTTTCCACGACGATATTGCAATCATGACTATCGTCACCGAGTTCTCGCTTTCTCCGGACCAACTCGTGCTTGGTGACACGGTCGCAGCCCTGCCGGCCGCACGAATCCGTATCGACCACATCGCCGCGAGAGACGACGGACACCGGAACGTCGCCGTCTGGGTGTCCGAAGTCGATAGCACGACGTTCGCGGAAACGATGGACGACGACCCCACCGTCACCGACGTGCAGCGACTCGGTGTCTCGGACGATGCGGCCCTGTTCCAGTACGTCACGACGGCGGAAGCGCAGGTTCGGCTCCACCCCGTCTGGGTGCGACTGCGCGGACAGTTGCTCGACGGGTCGTACGCCCGCGGCTGGTGGACGTTTCGACTCCGGTTCCCGGAGCGCAAAGCACTCGTCGTGACCCGAAACTGCTTGCAGAACACGGAGACACGGTTTCGTATTCACTGGGTACGCGACGGGCCGAGGGACGAACCGCTGCCCACGGAGACGCTCACGGATGGCCAGCACGAGGCACTGACAATCGCGCTGAATCTCGGCTACTTCGACATTCCTCGCCGGGCGAACTTACAGGACGTGGGCGAAACCCTCGGCATCAGCGGCCAGGCCGTATCCGAGCGGATTCGCCGCGGCGTCGGCCAGTTACTCGACGAACACCTCGACGACTACTGACCGAGACAGCACGGCAGAAGGAGGCGTAAATACCTTCGGTGGGTGTGCTCGCACGAAACGAAGTCATTTAAGACCGAGCCTCGGAAAGCAATCGACATGGAGAACAGAACGTACACAGCGGACGTGGAAGCAGGGACGGAAGCGACCGTCGCTGGCTGGGTCCACGAAGTCCGCGACCTCGGTGGCATCGCGTTCCTCATCGTGCGGGACAAGACAGGCAAGCTGCAGGTCAAACTGGAGAAAGACGAGATGGACGAAGACCTCGTCGAGGCAGGTCTCGACGCCTCGCGCGAGTCTGTCGTCAAAGTCTCCGGCGCTGTCAAAGAAGAACCCCGCGCGCCGACCGGCTTCGAACTCGTTCCCGAATCGTTCGAGGTCATCGCCCCGGCCGACCCGCAGCTTCCCCTCGACCCGTCCGGCAAGGTCGACGCCGAACTCCCGACCCGTCTGAACAACCGCACGCTCGACCTGCGTAAGCCCGACGTGAAGGCCATCTTCGAGATTCGTTCGGAGGTCCTTCGCGCGGTCCGCGAGCACTTCCGCACCGTCGGCTGTACGGAGATCAACACGCCGAAGATCGTCGCCACGGGTACCGAAGGCGGCACCGAACTCTTCCCCATCTCCTACTTCGGTGAAGAGGCGTTCATGAACCAGTCGCCGCAGCTGTTCAAGCAGCTGATGGCTGGCTCCGGCCTGGAGAAGGTCTTCGAAATCGGCCCCATCTTCCGCGCCGAGGAACACAACACGCCCCGCCACCTGAACGAGGCGACCTCCATCGACTTCGAGGGCGCGTTCCACGACCACACCGAGGCGATGGACGTGGTCGAAGGGCTCGTCAAGGCAGCCTACGAGGCAGTCTCCGAGAACTGCGCGAAGGAACTCGAACTGCTCGGCCTCGAAGACGAGTTCGACGTGCCGGACGGCGACTTCCCGCGTCTCACCTACGAGGAGGCCATCGAGCGTGTCAACGCGACCGGCGAACTCGACGAGATGCTCGTCTACGGCGACGACCTCTCGACCGAAGCCGAGCGCGCGCTCGGCGAGGACGTCGGCCAGCACTACTTCATCACGAACTGGCCCAGCGAAATCAAGCCGTTCTACATCAAGGACCTCGACGAGGACCCCGAGACCTCGACCGGCTTCGACCTCATGCACCCGCGCATGGAACTCGTCTCTGGCGGCCAGCGCGAACACCGCTACGAGGAACTCGTCGCCGGCTTCGAACAGCAGGGTCTCGACCCCGACGAGTTCGAGTACTACACGAAGATGTTCAAGTACGGCATGCCGCCGCACGCTGGCTGGGGCCTCGGTGGCGAGCGTCTCATCATGACGATGCTCGGACTCGACAACATTCGGGAGGCTGTGCTGTTCCCGCGAGACAGACAGCGTCTGTCGCCGTAGGGCGCGAGGTCGCGCAGCGACCTCGGATTCACGAACGGCGACCGCAGGAGCCGTGAGCGATGGAGTGCGCTGTTTCTGGGCGTGGGAGCCCGCGAGACGACCAACCGCGACACGATTTTTTCGACGCCGACTCGACGACCCCAGCGACAGCCAAACACGTTGGCAGGTCGTTCAACTGTCAGCAGGACCGAGGTTGGACCGATGGTCACACTCCAGCAACCTGTAATCGAGGAGGCAGCAGAACGTGGCCGAAGTCTGCTCGCTCGCGAACTCGTGACGATGGTCGAACGACGCCACGACACCGAACGACCGGGTATCACGCGCGAGACGCTGCACGCGTACGTCACAGCGGTCCGTGACGAGATGGCCGGTGGCCCGGACGTGCCGTTCGACCCGAACGAGTTCGAAGAGCTCGTCGAAGAGCGACTGAACAGTGACGAGTCGTGGGTCGGCGACGGGTACTATCGCGTCGGCGACGGCCGGGTGAGCGTCTTCCCGAAGCAGTGGCACGAACGACTCGGTGGCGAGACGGACGTCCGACTCTACGTCGAGGTGTTGACAGCGGGGCGGGGCGACGACGACGCCCGGACGTCGATGGGCGGGGCTGGCCGTGGCGTGCCGCAGGATTTCCTGCTCGATGCGATGGCCGTCATCGGCGGCGTCGACCCCGACGAGGCACAGGCGCGCATCGAGAGGTTACGCGCCGAGGGCGTCCTGGCGGAAGACGCGGACCAGCACCCGAACCCGCACGTCCGACTCGCGGAATAGATGATAACGATTTAACGACGCGGTCGCCGACGCTCTGAGTATGAGCGACAGCGCGCGTGCGTTCGTGCCGGGCCACATCACGGGATTTTTCAGCCCGCACCCGGACGACGACCCGACGAAGGCGGGCTCTCGGGGGGCCGGTCTCACACTCACCGACGGGGTCGAGGTGACCGTCACGCCGAGCGAGGAGCCGCGGATGCTGCTGAACGGCGAGGAACTCACGGTCGACTCCGTGGAGAACGTCCTGCGGACGCTGGACGCCGGTGCGGTCGTCGAGGCGGAGACGCCGCTCCCGCTCGGGGCAGGCTTCGGTGTCTCCGGCGCGATGGCACTCGGCACCGCGCTGGCGACGAATCGACTGTTCGACCGAAAGCTCTCCGAGAACGAACTCGTGACCATCGCGCACGGTGCGGAGGTACAGGCTGGCACCGGCCTCGGCGACGTGGTCGCCCAGGCCCGCGGTGGCGTCCCGATTCGCCTCGAACCGGGCGCGCCGGGACACAATCTGCTCGACGCGATTCCCGCCCGCGCGCGCATCGAGTACCTCAACCTCGGGCAGCTCTCGACGGCGGAGGTTCTCGCGGGGGACACTGACCTGCTCGAAGAGGCGGGCAAACGGGCACTCTCGCGAGTCGTGAAAGAGCCGACGCTCACGAGTTTCATCTACGCGTCGCGCCGGTTCGCCCGCGAAGCGGACCTGTTGACGCCGGAGGTGACTCGCGTGGTCGAAGACGTCATCGACGCGGGCGGGCAGGCGTCGATGGCGATGCTCGGCGAGACGGTGTTCGCACTCGGCACCGGCCTCTCGGATGCCGGGTACGACGCGTCGGTCTGTGGGACGCACCCGGCCGGTGCGATGCTGAAGTGAGATTTTCAGTCAGCTGAAAGCTTATACCGGACTGGTCAGAGATTCGATGTATGTATGACCGTCGAGCAGTCCTCGCGGCGAGCGGTGTCTTCCTCTCAGGTGTCGCTGGCTGTCTCTCTGGAGACGATTCCGGGTCAGGGACAGGAACGACTACCCCGTCGACATCCGAGGGAACGACTTCTCCACCGACGTCCGAAGGAACGACCACCTCCCGCTCGACAGACGAGTCGACGGCGGATACCGACGATGAGACGGTCCCGGGCTGGGAGTACCAGTGGATACAGGGCTGGAACTACGACAACGCGCTCGGCGTCGACCCGTTCGAAGGAACACTGTACGTCACGCTGAGCGACGATGGTAGTGGCGACAATTCATCCGCGACCGCGGCAGTCGACCCCGCTGACGGAACGGTGCTGTGGCAGACCGAACACGAGGGCGAAGCCGTCGAGTACTCGTACGTGCGCCACAACGAGGGAGACGACCAGTGGGGCGTCACGCTGACCGAAGAGTCGGTGTACAGCGTCAACGGAAACGCGGACCGACACGAGTGGACGACGTTGCACGCGATGGCGCGTGACACGGGTGAACGGCGGTGGACGCTCGAACGAGACCAACTGCTCGGTGTCGTCGGTGTCTTCCAGGGAACCGTCTTCGTCCAGTCGACCGAGTTCTTCGTGCCCGAACACTCAGAAGACCAGCCGGACCCCCGCCCGACGAGTGTGCTCGCAGTCGATGCCGATTCCGGAGAAGTACGGTGGGAAAAGACGGTTACTGCGGCCGACTCGATGGTTGGTGTGGACGACGAGGGTGTCTACTTCGTCGCCGACGACCGGTTACTCGCGTTCGGTCACGACGGCAAGAAGCAGGGCGACCGCGAGCTGCCATCAGGGAACACTACGCTCGCGGTCGCGTCGGGTGGGCGATACCTCCTCCAGCGGAGCGAGGCGGGCAATCGAATCGCCGGGTTCGCGCCTGACGGAAGCGAGCGGTGGTCGCACGAGGCTGGCGGCTACCACTCGCTCGCGGTCGACGACGTGTTGTACATCGACAGGCCGAGCCTCAGTGCAGTCGGCGCGGGCGGGACGATTCGGTGGCAGGCCGACGCCTACGGCGGTGACTTCGTGACGAGTCCGTCCGGCGAGACACTGTACTCGAGCTCTGGCATGGCTGCGGACGCCGTGACTGCCTACGCGAACGCCGACGGGCACGCGAAGTGGACGATCGACCCACCGTACCAGAACGCGTGGCCCGCGGCAGCCACGGCCGACACGGTCGTCGTCGAAGCGTTCGGCGACCAGGGGTACAGGCTGTACGCCGTCGACGCGGCGTCGGGCGACCTGCGTGCGCACCTTCGCGGTGCCCAGTCCTTCGCAATCGAAGGGGTGGGAGATCGAGTCGTCGTCGCCACGGGGACGGGAAGCATCCAGTCCTTGCCAGCGCGGCCCTGAACCCTGCTACCAGTCTGTTTTCCGAGTCTGTGGCGGAGTAACACCTGTTCGAGAGACTAGACAAACAACTATTATAAAATAATTTATTAGCGGAAACCGCAAGACGAAATGGCCACAACACCTATACTGTCTTGCGTAATTGTACGTTTTATTTTCGTAAAATTAGGCACAGTTGCCGTTGAAGGATTTATTATAAATCGGAGATAGATGGGGCTGTGGGCATATCGACGCATACTGACGTTCGCAACACACTGTTTGGGTTGTACGAACGCTACGTGGGTGAACCTGAATCGACGCGAGAAGTGTACGGCTACTGGATATTCATCGCCGGCTATCTCGTGGGAATCGGCGGTGTTCTCTTCTATCTGCTCGTCCCGGGGATGATGGCGGGCGACCAATTCGTGCTGCAGGAGGTGGCCTGGTCTATCGCTGCGGTCGGCCTCTCGCTCGGCCTGTTCGGTATCGTGTTGCTGTTACCAGTACGCAGGCGAGCGATACAGGCATCGGTCGTAGGATTGGCCATCGCTCTGGTCGGCGTCGTCCTCTTCACGACCGTCTACCCCAGGAACTGGGGGCCGGACGGTGTCGTCGACCAGAGTCCGATGGTCATCGCGACGTACGTGACCGGCAACGCGATTCTGGCCGGTGTGACGGCACTGGTGCCCGTCCTGACCGGCCGGAAGGGGATGTTCGTCGAGGAAGAAGGCTACGGCGAGCAACCCCCGGTCATGGTGGGCGAGGCGATGCGGGGCGCGCTGTTCGCGGTGTTCCGCAACAAAGTGGGCGACTGGACGTGGCGCATCATCCAGCAAGACGCACTCGCCAGCAGCGAGGCGACGGCGGGAACGCGACCCGACGCCGAGAACGCCATCGACGTGGTGAAAGGGCAAATCGACGAAGCCGGCTTGCTCGAAATCACGACGGCGGCGTTCCGCCTGTACGAGAGCGACGAGGGCGAGTGGCGCTGGGTCCTCATGCGTGACGACGGGAGTGTCGTCGCAGAGGGAACCCAGCGATATCCGGAACGAGACGCGACCGAGGAGTCGGTCAGCTTCGTCAAGGAAGACGGTCCGGGTGCTGAAATCCTCGACATCGACGGCGCGGCGTTCAGCTACACCGAGCGCCACAACCGCTGGACGTGGAAGTTGCTCGATGCGGACCGGAACCCGCTCGCACGCGGGGTCGACGACTTCCCGGAACACGACGACGCGGAATCGGCCGCCATGGCGGTGGCGGGCGAGTTCGGCGACGCTCGCGCGCTCGCGGTCGAGTCGGTCGGTGTCGAAATCCGCGAGGGCGACGACGGCACGTGGGACTGGCGCTTCGTCGACGGCGACGACGAGTTGCTCGCCACGAGTACGGACGCCTTCGACAGCCGGCGGTCGGCCGAAGCCGCGGTCGAAGACGTCCTCCCGTCGGTCGGCGACGCCTCCGTGACCGTCGCGGGGACGCCGACGTACGAACTGCACGAGACGCCCGCAGGCTGGCGCTGGCGACTGGTCGACGCGACCGAAAGTGTCGTCGCGCGAAGCAACGCAGCACACGGCGACCGGGCCGCGGCGGAGCGCTCGTCGCGGGCAATCGCGAGCGAGGCACGCGCGGCCGACCTCGTGGAAATCGACGGCGCGTCGTACGAGGTGTACCCCGGTGGCGAGGCGAGCGGTCCCGAAGCGGACCCGGCGTGGCACTGGCGGCTGGTCACCGAAGACCGGACCGTCCTCGCGGACTCGACGTTCGACCACCAGTCGGACGCGGCCGCGACCGAAGCCATCGAGCGAATGCGTGAGCAGGCCGCCGACGCGGACCTCATCGAGTTCGAGGAGGCCGCGTTCCAGGTGTACGAGGCCGACGACGGCGAGTGGCGCTGGCGGCTCATCGACGAAGACGGTGCCGTCCTCGCGGACTCTGGTGCCGAACACGATTCGCGCTCGGCCGCGACGGGCGCGATGATGACGCTCAAGGACAAGGCACCCGACGCAGAGATGTTAGAAATCGATACTGCCGCGTTCGAACTGTTCCGTAACGAAGACGGCCAGTGGGGCTGGCGGCTCATCGACGAGGCCGGTCACATGGTCGCGGAAGGGCCGGGCATGCACGACACGCGCGGCGATGCGCGACAGGCGCTCTCGAAGTTGCGTGACAACCTCGGGGCCGACGTGCGGACCATGGCCGACGCCATCTGGCAGGCGTACACCGACGCGGCCGACTGGCAGTGGCGTTTCGTCACGGTCGACGGGACGGTCGTCGCCGACGGCGAGGCGTCGCACACGACTCGTGACGACCTCGAACAGACCATCGAACGACTGCGCGACGTGGCCGCGACCGCCGACGCGTACGCCATCGGGAAGTTTGCGATGCAGATAGTCGGCGAAGACGACGACTGGCGCTTCCGCCTGCTCGACCGCGAGCGCACCCTCGTCGCCGAGAGTGCGAGTCCGGCCGAGACGCAGGGAGCGATAGAGTCCGTCGTCTCCACGATTCAGCAGAACGCGGCCGACGCGCCCGTCTTTTCCATCGCCTCAGCGGTCATCTGGCTCACGCGTGAGGAGTCCGGCTGGCGCTGGACCCTCTCCGACGAGGACCGCGACGTACTCGCACAGGGGACGACGCACCACCCGAGTAGGGAGTCGCTGGCAGACGAGGTCGAACGCCTCCGCCGCCTCGCGCCACAGGCCGGACGCGTCGACTTCGGCGACGCCTCGTTCGAACTGTTCCGCGACGGCGACGACTGGCGCTGGCGGCTGCTCGACGCGAACCAGCAGCCGACCGCCGTCTGTGCCGAACTGTTCGACTCGCGTGAGACTGCCCGTGATTCCGTCGCGGACATGCGCGACCTCGTGGGAGCCGCGAGCGTCCTCGAAATCGACGACGCCGCGTTCGAACTCCACATGCAGGAGGGCGGCTGGATTTGGCGGCTGGTCGACGAGGGTGGCGAAACCCTCGCCGAGAGCATCGAACCGCACGAGACGCGGCCCGAAGCCCGCAAAGAGATGACGCTCGTGAAAGAACACGCGCCTGAGGGCTGGGTGTCGTTCACGGAGTGAGTCGCTAGGCGGGGGTCGAGGACAGCGGAAAACGGACGTATTTTTTCGGGTGCGGTTCTACCGGGAACCATGAGCGAACACGTCGAGGTCCCCGAGAGCCACCCGCGCTACCTCTCGTTGCTGACCCGACACCGCATCGAGGAAGGGGTCGACAAGGGCATCACGAGTAGACAGGGCCTCATCGCACAGGGCCGCGGCGAAGCCTTCGACTACCTGCTCGGCGAACGAACCATCGAGAGCGCCGACGCCGCCGAGCGCGCTGCCGCCGCGTACTTCCTGCTCGCAGACCACGCTGTCATCTCGGTCAACGGGAACGTCGCCGCGCTCTGTCCGGGTGAGACGGTCGAACTGGCCGAGGCGACCGGCGCGGACATCGAGGTGAACCTGTTCAACCGCACCGAGGAGCGTATCGAACGCATCGCCGAGCACATGCGCGAACACGGCGCGACCGACGTAAAGGGCTTGACCGCCGACGCGCGCATCCCCGGTATCGACCACGAGCGCGCGAAGGTCGACGCCGACGGCATCTACGACGCCGACGTGGTCCTCGTCCCGCTCGAAGACGGCGACCGCGCCGAGGCGCTGTCCGCGATGGGCAAAACCGAACTCGTCATCGATCTCAACCCCGGCTCTCGCTCGCCCCGAACCGCGACGGTGCCCATCGTCGACAACGTGCTTCGCGCGGTCCCGAACATCACCGACCACGCCCGCGACCTCGCCGACGCGAGCGACGCGGAACTGCGCGACATCGTCGAGTCGTTCGACCGCGAGGCGGCGCTTGACGAGGCCGAGTCGGCGATTCGAAACGGGAAGTTCGACTGAGGAAAGACTCTATCCTAGTTCGTCGATTCCGTCTCATTCGCCCTGGCGCGCGCTGGCCCGTGTGACTGAACGAAGTGAAGTCCACGGGCTGTAGTCGCGCGAGGGATGAGGAACACAGCGTCACGGAGCGGAGCGAAGTGACGCGAGTACCGCAATCGGTTGGGGAGGTAGTGGCTGCGGTTATTTTCCGTCGGCAACAGTGAACTGCTTGGCAACACGAACACACGAAACGACGGAGACAGACAAGACAGAATCAATCGATAATCGATACCGAACGAATAGCGGCGAACGTTCATACTGCCACGGGTGCTAACTGTTCCCATGGTCCGATACACGACTGACGAAAACCACGGTGCAGCGGTGCTTCGGCGCGCCGGGTACGAGGTTCCTGGCGGTGGCGGGCGAACGGTCGGAGAACGACCGAACGACACCGATGCACTCCTGCGCGAAGACACGTCGATAGTGGTGGAATCGGTCGCGGCGGGGTCGGTCGACGCCGAGACGCTCGTCCCGCGGCTGGCGAACGCGCTCGCACGGGAGCAGTCGGTGTTGTTCGTCGTCCCGTCTGAGGCAGCCGTCGGCAGTGCCTTGCACGTCCTCGACGCGCCGTACTGCGTCGCACAGGAGACCGAGACGCGCTGCCGGACGTTCTTCAACGGTCCGGACCGGGTACCACTCGAAAACGGCCGGTACGCGCTCGCGCAGGCCGGAGAGTACGTCTGGCGCGAAGTCGACCCCGAGGAGGCAGAACTCGACGGGCGGACCGGGAGTGACCGCAAAGAAGTCGTCCTGACTGGCGATGGCGAGCGAATCGCCGTCTTCGCGGACGTGGACGCGCTGTCGTGCCCGCGAGCCGACGCCTTCCCGTTCTCGTACGAGCGCGGCGAGGACAAGCAGTTCCACGTCTACCGCCGTGACGGCTCAGAAGTGGGTCTCTTCGGGAGCATCCGGGCGATGCGCGAGAACGGCTTCACCCCGGTCCCGATGCCACTGGTCCCGGAACACGTCTTCGAGCGTGGCTCGCTCGCCGGCAGTTGGGCAGTCGTCGCACTGGATTCGTTCACCCTCCACACCGTCGACGGCACCAAGGGCGTGTAGTTCGATGCCGGCAGCACTCCCCGCGACGCGGCTCGAAGCCGGCTGGCGGCTGGTCGAGGAGACGAGTGAGACGGTGTTTCGGATGCCCGCGGCCGAAGTCGTCGGGCACACCAGCCTGTACGAAGACGGGCCACTCCGAGACGCGGTTTGCGAGGCGACCGACGGTGACCTCGACCTCCCGTGGCGTTTCTTCTTCACCACGGACCTGTCGTTCACGCCGCCGCTCGCGCCCGGCATCGGCACGGCGTCGGTGTACCCGACGGTGGTCTCGTCGGCCCGTCGCGCGTTCGCCGACGACCTCCGCGAGCGCGGCTTTCGCGACATCGACGACGGCCGGAGTCAGCGGATGCGGCTTTCGGGTGGTGACCGTGCGCGACTGCGTCGATACACGGCCGAGTATCCGCTTTCGGAGCACGCGACTGGGAGCGTGGTCACGGTAGACGGTTGGCTGGCCGTCTGGACCGATGGCGGGTCGTTCGCACTGGCGGGCGGGGCGTACCCAGTGGACGGACTGGACGAACTCGCTCCGTCGGTCGTTGCGGAACCCGGGACGTACCGGGACGACCTGTTGGAGATGATTCGGACTGTCGGGTAAGTCTGCTCGCAGCATCCTCACGACTTCTCAGAGCCACCCGAAGTGCCACTTGCTGGGTTTCATGTACAGGCCGAGGACGACGAGCGGGAGCAACAGCACGAGCGTCCCGACGAAGACGGCGACGAGGACGAGTGCGAACGACTCACCGGACGGACCGATAGCCGCGACTCGCTGGGCGACGGAGCCGACAGCAACGAGACACACAGTTACCGCGACGACGACGAGCACGAGTCGCCACCGGACGAGTCGGTCGCTGACCATGTTCTCTCCTCGCCGTTCCTTCGCTTCGTTCTTTCGGCAGCCTGACCGAAAACGGTATTAATCACTTGGTGGTAACACTAGGTGGTATGCGAGACTTCGACTCGTTCAGCGACGTTGGCGAAGCAGACGTAACGCGCGCAATCGGCCAGGAGTGGAGCGAGGAGTTCCTCGACTTCACAGACGCCGAGGTCATCATCGTCGGCGGCGGCCCGTCGGGCCTGATGGCCGCGAAAGAACTCGCCGAGCGCGACGTGAAAGTCATGGTCGTCGAGAAGAACAACTACCTCGGCGGCGGCTTCTGGCTCGGTGGCTTCCTGATGAACAAGATTACCGTGCGCGACCCGGCGCAGGGCATCCTCGACGACCTCGACGTGTCCAACCACGAGGCACGCGACGCCGAGGGCCTGTACGTGGCGAACGGCCCACACGCCTGCTCCGCGCTCATCAAGGCAGCCTGCGACGCCGGCGCGAAGATGCAGAACATGACCGAGTTCACGGACATCGTCGTCCGCGAGGACCACCGCGTCGCCGGCATCGTGATGAACTACACGCCGGTCCACGCCCTCCCGCGTGAGATTACCTGCGTCGACCCGGTCGCCGTCGAGGCCGACCTCGTCATCGACTCGACCGGCCACGACGCGATGGCCATCAACAAACTCGACGAGCGCGGCGTTGCCGCGAGCGCAGCGAGTGGCGGCTCGGAAGACGAGTCTTCCGGCGTCCTCGACGCGCCCGGCATCAAAGCGGCCCGCGAGCGTGGACAGGTCATGGACCAAACGAGCGACGACACCTACGGCGCACCCGGCCACGACTCGCCGGGCCACGACTCGATGTGGGTCGGCCGCAGCGAAGACGAAGTCGTGGAGTACACCGGACTGGTCCACGATGGCCTCGTCGCCTCGGGGATGGCCGTCGCCACGGCCTACGGCCTGCCGCGGATGGGTCCGACCTTCGGTGCCATGCTCGTCTCCGGGAAGAAGGCCGCACAGGTCGCCCTCGACGAACTCGATATCGACGCGGAACCGGTGTCGCTGTCGACGAAGTCGGCCGCGCCTGCTGACGACTGAGGCGGAGTTACGGCTCCAAGAACAGGCCGGCCCGAACCCGACTCACTCACACACCCGGTCGGGCCGCCTGCTTTCCCTCCCCTACTTCTCCGGTTTGCCGAACGCGAACAGCGACATCGGTGTCTGGTTCGCCGCCCGCGGCGACAGGTGCTCGGTCACGAGGTCGTCGTAGAACGTGAAGCCGCGCCCGCCCAGCGCGCGGTGGGCGTAGGTAGCGAGGTACAGCCGCCCGAGCGCGATACCGCCTTCCAACTGCGCGACGCGATACCCGCGGTTCCCGACCTGCTCGACGATGGCGTCCACGTCCGCCATCGCGTAGACGTTCACCGCGGCGTCGCCGACGACGCCTTGCCCGAGCGCGAGGTGGCCCGCAGTGTTGCGGTCGACGTAGCCGACCGATTCGAGCGTCGACGCTTCGGGATGGTACTGGTACGCCCCCGGCGGAATCCCGTCGACGGCGTGGGCGACGACGTAGTAATCGAGCACCGAGTCGGGCGCGTCGCCGCCGAGGCAGTCCATCGGGACGCCGCCGAGCGCCCGGTCCAGAATCGTCGCCAGTTTGCGGTCGCTGATGGATTCGTGGCTGTACTCGCGGAGCGAGCCGCGTCGTTCGATAGTGTTGCCGATGGGGCGCGCCGAGGCGGTATCGGCGTCGACCGGGGTCAGCTGAATCGTCTCGCCGTCGCCCGGTTCGTGTGTTCCGAAGTCCACCGGTTCGGCGTCTGTGAACCGGTCGCGCCACTCGCTCGGGGCGTCGCCGTCAGAGAGGGTGCTCTGCTCCCACGCGTCGTGGAGAATCGGGTAGTCGACCGGCTCGGAGTCGAGTTCGACGGCGGGGTCGATGTGGTCGACTGCGGGCGCGGCGGGTACGGAATCACCGGCCCCGATTGTGACGAGTTCCAGCGGTGCCTCGTCTTCGGGGTCGAGGCCGAGCAGGTCGACGACCGGGTCGTCGGCGAAGCCAGTGACGACTTCTGCGCGATGGCCGCTGCCGTGTGCGACAGCGAGGAGATTCGCGAGGACGGTCCCCGAGTCCCAGAAGGCGTGTCGATAGGTTCGTTCGCGGTACTTCCACGCGTTTCGCCACCACATCGACGTGGCGACCAGCGTCGCGGGCGCGTCGGCGACGCCGGACTGGCCACCGCTGGCGGCGGCGAGGACGCCGCGGTAGTCGCCTTCGCGGAGGACGTGGAACTCGTCGGACTCGGGGTCGTAGTGGTACACACCGGCGTCGGCGTCGTCGAGGTCACCGGTCACCGCGTAGAGGTCGATGTGGTACAGTTTTCCGGTACAGGAGGCGGCCCGGAAACTGGCTTGCTCGCCGCGGACTTCGATGGTCTTCGTCACGCCAGCCGCGTAGTGGCACAGGGTCGCGAGGTCGATGTCGCTGTTCTCGTCGGCCGCTGTCCCTGCGGGCGTCGGTGTCGTCGTCGCAATAACCGAAAGTGCCGGTGTCGCTGCTGGCTTGCCGACCGCCCCGAGTGAGACACGGGGCACGTCGGCGTACACCTTCGACGGGTTCGGGCGGTTCGACATGTCCAGCGAGAAATCCGTCTCGCGGACGCTCTGTGGGGAGTGCTTCGAGCGTTCGTGATAGTCGCGGGCGTCGACCATGCGCGTTCGTTCTGTCGACCGAGTGAAAAGGGTTCCCGCGGGGCGAGTCGTGCTACCGAGAGTCGTCGCAGCTTACTCCAGCGGGTTCTCCAGCACGACGGTCTCCTCACGACCCGGGCCGACGCCGACCGCGTAGAGGTCGACCGCGAGTTCGTCGGCGACGTACTCCAGATACGTTCGTGCGTTCTCGGGCAGGGCCTCGTAGCCGTCGGCGACGACCGAATCCCAGTCGACCTCTGGCCAGCCGTCGAAGGTCTCGTACTCGACCTCGCAGCGCGCCCACGCCTCGGTCGTCGGCGGGACGGTGTCGACTTGCTCGCCGTCGAGTCGGTAGCTGGTGCCGATTTTGACCTCTTCCAGCCCAGCGAGTACGTCGACGTGACCGACGACGATGCCGGTGAAACTACTGACGCGCGCGGCGTGGCGGAGCATCGGCAGGTCCAGCCAGCCGACGCGGCGCGGGCGGCCCGTGACGGTGCCGTACTCGCCACCCTCGTCGCGGATGTAGGTGGCCAGTTCTTCCTCCGGGTCGTCGGAGTCGACTGCATCGCTGTCGTAGTCGGGCGTCTGGCCGTCGACACCGGCCAGTTCCGTCGGAAGCGGGCCGTTGCCGACGCGGGTCAGGTAGCCCTTCACGATGCCGACGACATCGCCGTCGCCGACGACGGTCGGGCCGAGGCCGGAGCCGGTACAGGCCGCGCCCGCGCTCGGGTTCGAGGACGTGACGAACGGGTAGTTTCCGTGGTCGATGTCGATGAGCGTGCCCTGTGCACCCTCGAACATCAGTTCGTCGCCGTCGTCGATTCGGTCTTGCAGGTACGCGCCGGCGTCGACGGTCAGTCCTTCCTCGGCGAGTCGCTCGCCGAAGGCTCGGTACGTCTCGAAGATGGCCTCCACGTCGAACGCGTCGCCTGCGTCGACGCCGAAGACTTCCTCGGCGAGGGCGCGCTTCTGCGGGACGACGTACTCCAGTCGCGTTCGGAGGACTTCGGGGTCGAGCAGGTCACCGATTCGGACCCCGCGGCGGCCAGCCTTGTCCTCGTAGGTCGGGCCGATACCGCGGCCGGTCGTCCCGACTTCGTTGTCGTCGCGGTCCGCTTCCTCGATGCCGTCCAGCACTTTGTGGTACGGCATGATGACGTGGGCGCGCTCGGCCACGCAGAGGTCGGGGTCGAGACCGCGCTCACGGAGCGCGTCGAGTTCGTCGAACAGCGTCTCGGGGTTGACGACACAGCCGTTGCCGATGACGCCGGTCGTCCCGCGGACGACGCCCGACGGGAGCAGGGAGAGCTTGTACGTCTCGTCGCCGAAGACGACGGTGTGGCCAGCGTTGTCGCCGCCCTGATAGCGGACGACGACGTCGGCGGCTTCGCCGAACAAGTCGACGGCACCACCTTTGCCTTCGTCGCCGAGTTGCGAGCCGACGATAGTGACAGTCATACGACCGCGGAGTCGGCTGGAAAATACAAATAGGTGCTGGAATATCGTGGTGTCAGAAATCGTTCTGCACACGTTTGTGTATATTTCTGTGTGGGTCAGTCGTCGAGTACCGGTCGGCGACGACGCCGACACTGACACTCTGGCGCGCGCTGGTGAGCGTGCCTCGCGCGACCAGCGCGAGGCCACGAGCCATAGTCGCGCGAGGAATGAGTCAGTCGGAACGAAGTGACGACTGACGAATCGGATGGGGAGGTTGTGGACGTGGTGCTGTGTGGTTGCGGTCATGTACCGTCGGCAGTCGTGAACTGCTTCTCGCCACCAGCAACCCCGACGACGACAGCGTCGTGATTCGTGCATTGCTACTCGAAACCAGCACCACCAGCGACAAATCGACAGAAACGCCGATTCCGCACGACCAAATGACGACTCACAGACACCACACCTAATTACTCCGACCGATAGCTACGCCCATGAACCGGTCACGGCCGCCACGTGCCGACGGCATCCCGCTTCTCGGAAACACCGTGCAACTCGCGCGCGAGCAGGCCGCCCTGTTCGAGCGACTGCGCGACGAGTACGGCGACTTCGTCACCATCTCGGTCGCCGGGTTCGGCGAGATGACGATGGTCACCGACCCCGAGGCAGTCCGCGACCTGCTCATCACGAACGGCGACGCCTTCGGGAAAGCCGAGTTGATGCGCGACCGACTCGGCGCGCTCCTCGGCGACGGTCTCATCCTGAGCGAGGGCGAGCGGTGGCGACGCCAGCGCACGCGAATGCAACCGGCGTTCTTCCGCGACCAGATAGCTTCCTACGCGCCTGCCGTCGTCGACCAGACCGAGGAACGACTCGCGCGCTGGGAACCCGGCGAGGCGTACGACCTCGAAGAGGAGATGCTCATGCTCACGCTCGACACGCTGTTGCGGTCGCTGTTCGGGACCGACGTGGCGTTCGAAGAGCGCGGCATCAGACAGGCGATTCGGGATTTGGAGAAGCCGGGCGAACCGTCGAATCAGGTGCTCGCGCGGACGGTGCCGAAGTGGGTCCCGATTCCGCTCTGGCGGCGGTACAACGCGGGTATCGACACGTTCGAAGAGTTCGTCCAGCGACTCGTCGACGACGAGCAGGCGCGGCTGTCGACCGACGACGCGAACCCCGACGACAACATGCTCTCGCTGTTGCTCACTGCGACCGACGACGAGGGCGAACCGATGCCCCCGGGCGACATCCGCGACGAGATGATGACGCTCCTGTTCGCGGGCCACGAGACGACCGCGACGGCGCTCACGTTCACGTGGTTCTCGCTGGCGACGCACCCCGAAGTCGAGGAGAAGTTCCACACCGAACTGGATTCGGTGCTCGGCGGCGACCGACCGACGATGGCCGACCTCGACGACCTCGAATTCACCGAGGCAGTGTTCACGGAGGCGATGCGGCTGTATCCACCGATTCCGGTGTTGCCCAGAGAGGCCACGCGCGAGGTCAGCGTCGCCGGGTACGACTTCGAACCGGGCGACGTGGTCGTCCCCGTGCAGTGGGCCATCCACCGCGACCCGCGTTGGTGGGACGACCCCGAGGAGTTCCGACCGGAGCGATGGTTGGGTGAGCAGCGAGAGCGCCCACGGTTCGCGTACTTCCCGTTCGGTGGCGGTCCGCGCAAGTGCATCGGCGAAGGGTTCGCGATGGTCGAAGGGCAACTGGTGCTCGCCACGATTGGGCAACGCCTGCGCTTCGGCCTGCGCGACGACGACCTCGACCCGACGACGCTCGACCTGTCGGTCGACGTGACGACCCGGCCACAGGAGACAATCGAAGTCGTGCCCGAGCGTCGGTGATGCGGCCCCCAACGCGGTCGCTCTTCCACCAGTAGCACAAAAAAACGAAAGTTCGGTACGTTCCCCTCGACAGCACCCGGCCGGATTACTGCTGCGGGCCGACTTCCTCGTACGGCTGGACGATGACGAAGCCACCTTCGCCACCGAAGTGGAGCTGGAAGGTCTCGCCAGAGGTCTTGCCGATGAACGTCTTGAGGTTGCGGTCGGTCTTCCCGCTCGGCGAGACGTTCGCACTCCAGGCCACCGTCGCGTCGGGGTCCGTCGTCACCGGCGTCGGCAGCACGAGCGGCTTGCCGTGCGTCGTGATGGCGACCGTGCCAGGCCCCTTGAGGAACACGTTGAACATCCCACCGCTGGAGACACCGGCGATGCTACCGATGGTCTTGATGTCCCACGAGACGCTCTCTTCGAACGCCAGCACGTCGTTGCCGTTGACGCTGATCTCCTCGCCAGCGTCGAGTTCGAGAATCTGGACTTCCTTGCCGTCGTCGGCGACGTACAGGTGACCGCTGCCGGTCGCCTGCATCAGGTTCGAGCCTTCACCGGTCGCCTTCGACTTGAGCATACCCTTCAGCCCACCCGCGGACTTGCTCTCGAAGGAGATGTCGCCCTCGTAGGCGACCATCGAGCCGGTCTTCGCCATGACCGTCCCGTTCAGGTTGATGTCGAGCATCTTTGAACTTTCCAGCTGAAATACGTCTCCACCCTCTTGCGGGGCATTCTCCCGTGTAAATTGTTCCAAATCCATATGTATCCGAGACGCGACTACCCGCGACTCCCGCATATCTCATACGCCAGATTACAAAAAACTTCTGTGAATTACGTGTGTCACTGTGACGTATATAGTTCACACTATGAACGGTGTTCAAGACGAGCACGTGGTGACGTGTTCCCCGTATATTCTGGGTTCTCGGACCGTCTATCCCACTCCTTTCGAGTGTTCACGCCATGAACACACCGCTGTGCCAAGTGTTTCTCTTGTGCTGATATTTTCTTCAGTGTGGGAGCTAATACAGACAGCGCCAGTCAGCTCGGACAGGAGTGCGACCACCAAATCGGGGGACAGGTGGACCACTCGGTGAGATAGCGGACGTCGCGGTCGGCTGGGGCTGTTCGAATTCGACGTGATATTCCACATCGGCACCTCGCCGATGTTCCGCGTGTACTGACGGGCACCCAATGCCTCTTTCGGCACGTTCCAGCTGACCACGTGAGCGACGTAGTAGCCACTGACGAAAAATCTATGTCGCACGGTATCTCACACCTTCGTGAACGAATATCGACGCCGGGACTCGGCCGAGAGCCGGTAAGAACTGCCGTTTACAGAACCATGTTGGGGAAAGATAAAAACCACTTCTCTGAAAAGCGGTAGCAATGAACGGTTCTATTTCGGGCGACTCCGAGAGACGACATCTTCTCTTCGTCGTCGGGACCCGGCCCGAGATAATCAAAATGGCACCGGTGATTCGCGCCGCCGAAGCGCGAGAAGACGTCCGAAGCACACTCGTTCACACGAACCAGCACTACGACGAGGAGTTGAGTGGAGTGTTCTTCGAGACACTCGGCCTCGCTGCGCCCGACGAGAACCTCGGCATCGGCAGCAGTTCACACGCCCAACAGACCGCCGACGGGCTGGTCGCCATCGACGACGTGCTCACCGAGTACGAGCCGGACGTGGTGTACGCACAGGGCGACACGAACGCCGTGCTCTCGACGGCGCTGGCGGCGAGTAAGCGCGAGACGACGTTCGCCCACGTCGAAGCGGGCATCAGGAGCGGCGATTGGTCGATGCCCGAAGAGGTGAACCGGGTCCTCGCAGACGGCGTGTCCGACCTGCTGTTCGCGCCGACCGAGGTGGCAGCGGAGAACCTCCAAGAAGAGGGCATCGACACGAACGTCTTCGTCAGCGGCAACACGGTCGTCGACGCCTGTCTGGAGAACGCACGCATCGCCACCCGCGCCTCGACGATACTCGACGAATTCGGCCTCAGCACCGGATCGTACGCCGTCGCGACGATTCACCGGCCGGGGAACACCGACGACACCGACCGGTTGCACGCGATTCTCGCGGCGCTCGATACGGCCGACTGTCCAGTCGTCTTACCCGCACATCCGCGGACGCGAGACGCCATCGACGACTGGGAGGACGGGCCGTCTGGGTCGCTGCGGGTCGTCGACCCGCTGGGCTATCTCGACTTCCTACAACTCCTGTCGAGCGCGCGTGTCGTCGTCACGGACTCCGGTGGTGTGCAAGAGGAAGCCGCCATCCTCGAAGTGCCGTGTCTGACTGTCAGGGAGAACACCGAACGACCAGAGACGGTCGATGCCGGGGTGAACGAACTCGTCACGCCGGAGACGGTCGGCGACAGACTGGCGACGGTCTTGACCGACGATGGCGTGTTCGAGTCGATGCGCGGCCACCCGGAACTGTACGGCGACGGCCGAGCAGGTGAACGAATCGTCGACCGAACGCTGGCCGAACTGGAACCAGCGCCCGAACTCGCATGACTGTGGCCGTCTCCGAGGAGGTGGCGTGACCGATGCACGTCTGCATGGTCCTCGGGCACACCTACCCGCCCGACGTGCGAATCAAGAAGGAAGCGAAGTCACTCGTCGCCGCCGGCCACGACGTGACGCTGCTCTGTCGCGGCCGACCCGACGAACCCGAACGCGAACACGTCGACGGGATGCAAGTCGTCAGACTCCACACGGAGACGAGGCTCGAACTCGCCGGGCGCTACGCCAGTGCCGTGGGCAACATGCTCGTCAACGTCCACCCGCGGTGGGTACGCGCACTGACGACCCTCGTTCGGGAGATGGACGCTGACGCCATCCACATCCACGACCTACCGCTGGTCCGCGAAGGGGTACTAGTCGGGCGACGAACCGGTGTCCCGGTCGTCGCCGACCTCCACGAGAACTACCCGGAAGCCATCCGCCAGTGGCGAAAACCGCACTCGCCGTCGTCGCTCGCCCGTGACCCACTGTTCGCGCTTCGCTGGCTCTGCAAGCCGACGTGGCGGTACAAACGCATCGAACGCAGTTGCGTGAAAGACGCAGACCGCGTCGTGACCGTCACCGAGGAGGCAGAACGACACTACCAACGCGACTGTGCCGCGCTCCCGCATCGGACGGCCGTCGTCTCGAACACGGTCGACCGCGACATGTTCGACCCCGCGGCTGCAGAACCAAAACCGGGCTACGAGGACGAGTTCGTCGTCGGCTACGTCGGGACCTTCGGCGTCCACCGCGGCCTCGACACCGCCGTCGCGGCGATGGAGCGACTGGCCGAAGCGGTGCCAGCGGCACGACTGCTGCTCGTCGGTGCCGGGTCGGAGCCGTACGAGAAATCGCTTCGAGCGGCCGCCGACGCGGCCGGAGTGTCCGACCGCGTCACCTTCACCGGCTGGGTCGACTTCGAGGAGTTCCCCGACTACATCGCGACCTGTGACGTGTGTCTGGTCCCGCACGCCGATACGCCGCACACGAACACGACGGTCCCGCACAAGCTGTTTCAGTACATGGCGATGGGGAAACCCGTCCTCGTGACCGACGTGCCGCCGCTACAACGTGTCGTCGACGACGCCGATGCTGGCGTGGTCGTCCCCACAGGCGACGCCGAGGCGATGGGGTCGGCGCTGGCCGACCTCGGGACGAATCCGGACGAAGTCGCCAGATTGGCCGAGAACGGGCAACAGGCGGTCGCAGACCGGTACAACTGGGAACACGACGGTCGGAAGTTGGTCGAGTTGTACGAGGAGCTGGTCGAGCAAACCGCGTGACCAACCAAAAACAGAACTGAACCCGAACAGCGGCTTATTCCTGCGTCCGGCCGTCGCCGAGCACCGCGACCTCGAAGCCCGCCGCTTCCCACGATGGTGTGTCCAGTAGTCCGCGCGTGTCGTACAGGTTCTTCGTGGCCATCACCTCGCCGAGTTCGGACGGGTCCAGCGCCGTGTACTCGCTGTGGTCGGTGACGAGGACGAGGCAGTCACTCCCGGCGACGGCCTCGGCGAGCGGTTCGGGGTCGACTGGGAACGAGTCGACGTGCGGGTCGTGCAGTCGAACGTCGACACCGAGGCCCGCCAACAGGTCGACGAGCGTTCGCGTCGGTGTCCGTCGCGTGTCGCCGACGCCGCCCTTGTAGGCCGCGCCGAGGAGCGTCACCGTCGCGTCGGTGTCGCCGTCCAGCAGGTCCTCGACGCCCTGCACGACGTGTGCCGGCATCGAGTCGTTCACGTCGCGGGCGAGCGAGACGAGTCGGTCGCGCGTCGTGTGCTGTGAGAGGAAGTTCGGGTCGACAGGGATACAGTGGCCGCCGACGCCGGGACCGGGATGGTGGATGCCGACGCGCGGGTGCTCGTTCGCGAGGTCGATAGCTTCGTGCACGTCGAGCCCGAGTTCTTCGGCGACGAGTGCGAACTCGTTGGCCAGCGCGATGTTCACGTCGCGGAAGGTGTTCTCGACCAGTTTGACGAACTCCGCGACGCGTGGGACCGTTCGGCGAACCGCTCCCGTCACGAACGAATCGTAGAAGGCGCAGGCCGCGTCGACCGATTCCTCGTCGATGCCACCGACGACGCGACTGTTCTCGACCATCTCGGTGAGCGTCTCGCCCGGGCTCGCGCGCTCCGGAGAGAACGCGAGGCGGAACTCGCTTCGAGAGAGGCCGCTGGTTTCGAGCGTGGGGGCGACGAGTCGCTCGGTCGTCCCCGGCGGCACAGTCGATTCGAGGACGACGAGGTCGCCCGGCGACAGCGTCGGCGCGATCATCTCGGCGGCAGCCTCGACGTAGCTCACGTCGGCGACCGCACGCTCGGCGTCGACCGGCGTCGGCGTCACGATGACGTACACGTCCGCGTCCGCGACCGTGGTCTGGGCGCTGAAGTCGGCAGCGACACGCTCGTACAACTGGTCGATGTCGGGTTCGTCCATCGGGAGGTCGCCACGTTCGATGGCGTCGACGCGCGACTGGTCGATGTCGACGCCGACGACTGTGTGCTCCTGTGCGGCGAGCAGCGCAGTCGGGAGGCCGACGTGGCCGAGACCGAGGACGCAGACGTCTGCGTCGGGTTCGACGGCCGCAGTGTCACTGGCGTCGTCGACCGGGAGAGACGTGTCGGTGGTGGTGCTGTCTGACTGGTCGATACGCATCAAAGTGGCCCCGCTAGCAAGTTCGTCAGCGCCATCACGTAGGAGCCAACCTCGTACGACCCCTTGTACATCTGGTCGCCGACGTCCATCCGGCCGCCGGTCGTGACGAACCGCATCGGGACGCCGAGACCGCTCAACTCGACGAGGTCCTCGCCGAGGTCGTTGTCGCCGTATATCCACGCCATCGCGCGGGCGACCTCGCTGTCGTAGTCGTTCTGGCCGCCCGCGGCGTAGTAGTGCGCGACGGCGTTGACGAAGAACGTCTGATGACACTCGTAGAGGTAGCGCCAGTGGAAGGGTCGGTGACCCCAGTTGTCCGTTTTGTAGTCGCCCCAGGCCTTCTGTCCCTTGCTCACGTCCTCCCAGATGAACGCGCCGTCGTCTCGCATCCGGACGTTGACGGTGTGTTCGAGGACGATTTCGAGGCTGTCGAGGTAGCCCGTCTTGCCGGTGACCTCGATAGCCCGGGAGAGCCCCCAGATGGTGTACATCTGGTTCTGGTGGCGACGCGTCGTCCCGTTGTCGAAGTTGAACGTGCCCGTCGCGGGGTCGAGGCGTTCGTTTATCTCCCAGAGCGCGTCGTCGATGGCCGCGAGCACGTCGTCGTCTTCGGTGTGTTCGTAGAGGTACGACCAGCCAAAGGCGAGCAGGCTATCCTCGGCGTGGTCGAAGTCGAATTCCTCGCGGGAGTACTCGAACAGTTGGCGAGCAGTCGAGCGGTAGTCGGCCTCGAACACCTGGTCGGCGAGCGTGAAGCCCATCACGAGCGGGCCGATGCCGTAACTCGGCATCCCGATGCGGCCAGGGTCGTCGCCGAATTTTGCCTCGAAGTAGGCGAGTGCGTCCTCGATTTTCTCGTCGAAGCGGTCGTCGCCGCGTTCGGACGTTCGCCACGCCATCGCGCCCATCACGGCGAAGGGGGCGTACCGCCACTGGACGCTGTCGTCGCGGGACCAGTCGAGTTCGCTGGCGGAGCGAACCGTCCCGCCCGGTGGCGTCTTCCCGTCGAACTCGTAGTCGAGGCCGCGAATGAACTTCGACTCGTCGTCGTCCCAAAGGCCGTTCTCGTCGGTCGACCGGAACAGACAGTCGAGGCCGCGGTCGAGGTAGGACTTGTAGCCGAGCGGCGTCGCGCCGATGACGATGTACGACGCGTCGTCCCACCGGTCGCGCTCGGTCAGTTCGTCGGTGAGTCGCCACGCGAGGTCCACGATGGGTTCTTGCATCGTGTTCGGCATCGAGTTGATGAGCAGGTGCGCTTTGTACGGGTACTGCCAGACGAGGTCGTACTTCGCGACGCGCCAGTCCGGCGCGACGATGTCCAGTGCCTCGTCGGGGTCGTAGTACCGGAAGCGGTTGCGCCCGCGGGTCGCGTAGGGCGAGCGCGGCGTCGGGACGGAGAACGAGAAGAGTCCGTCAGGAGCGAGTACCCGCCGAACCTCGTCGGTCAGCGCGTCGATGTCGAGGAACTTCCAGTCGTACGGGCCGATGGAGACCGCGCCGTCGAAGTAGTCGTCGGGGAAGGGCAGTTCGGGTACTTCGGGGTCAGCCACCTCGTACCGGTCCACCTGGTCGCCGAGGATGTCCCGCGCGTGGTCGATGGCGTCGGGCGAGAAGTCGATGCGGGCGACTTCCTCGGCGGCGAGTCCAGCCGTGACGTTCGACTCGGAGGCGATGTCCAGCACCCGTTCTCGGTCACCCAGTTGTTCCCACGACTTGAGTCGCTCGGCGTCTCGGAGGTACTGCACGTTCGGTGTCGCAGGAGGTTGTTTGACCCACCGCTGTAGAACCTTGTCACGCATTCGTTACTCCCGATACCATGACTAGCACGATAAGTGAGGAACCAATCATGTTCAAACGCCGAGAGAAAGCGGCCGTTCTTACCGACTCTCTACCGATAACCGAGGTCGCGGAGTCGCTCGGCGACTGCGTCGTCGACGTCGTCGTCGCCGGCCGCGTCTTCGTCGAGGTCTACGTCGTCGAGTGGTGTCGAGAATTGTTCGCGTGCCCACGTCGGGATTCTCTCCGCGTCGGCGTCACTCGTCTCGGCCGCGTCCTCGCGCGACTGCCAGTTCGGGTTCGCCGCGTCGAGCGAGACACGGTACTCGCCGCCGAGACTGTCCCACTCGTACTTCGTGTCGCCGTCGTAGGCAACGCGGATTCGGCGGGTCCAGTATTCTGGGTCGGTTTCTTCGAGGGGGTCGTTCCCGGGCGTGATGGCCAGCACTTCGGCAGGAATCTGCTCTGCGGTCACGTCGGGTGTCTCGCCCGCGGCGAGGCCGGTGACCAGTCGCCGAAGTTCGAGGTGTGAGACGTAGCCGGTCTCGACGCGCTCGTAGCCATCGGGCGCGTTCAAGACGAGCAGTGGCACGTGCAGGACACCTTCGGTGAGACTCGAAATGTGTCCGAGGTGGCCGTCGTCGGCCTCGAACGCGAGGTTTTCGCCGTGGTCTGCGGTGACGACGACGGTCGTCTCGCAGTCGGTCACGGCCTGTACTTTCTCCACGATGTCGCTCACCTGCCGGTCGAGGTACTCGATGGACGCGCCGTACACGTCGCGATAGCGGTCGATTTCTCGCTCGGTCTCGCTGTCGGGGGCGACCGCGTCCCACGTCTGCAGGTCGTCTGAGCGCCAGCCGGTGGGTACGTCGTACAGACTGCGCTGGTACCTGAGACTGTCGCGGTGGGGTTCGTGACCCTCCATCAGGTTGACGAAGGCGAAGACTGGTTCGTCTCGCTCCCGGAGTCGGTCGACGAGGACTCGCTTTGCCGACGCCGCGCCGTCGTCGAACGGCGCGGGCACGTCGAACGGGCCGGTGTCCCACAGCTGGTCGACCTGCGCGGCGACCGCGTTCAGCAGGCTCTCTTTCGGGCGGTCGTGGTCGAGGCAGGCTCGGAGTACGTCGCGGTATCGAGAGAGGCCCGGCTCGGTCGCTTCCTTCGTGAACGTCGGCACGTCGAGCGCGTCCGTGTAGCGGTGGTCGCGGGTCACGTCGACGAACTCGTCGAACAGGTGGTCGAAGCCGTACGCCGACCCGGCGTAGATGTTCGAACTGATACCCAGGAAGTGGTAGTCGGGCAAATCCGCGCGAAGGGTGTCTTCGTGGGCCAGCGCGTCGAGGCGCGGACTGGCCGCCGTCGCACCGTGTTCGGACGGAAGCTGACCGGTGACCATGCTCGCGTGACTCGGGACGCTCCAGCAACTCGCGGCCCGACACTGTTCGAAGGATACGTCCGCCTTCGCCCGGAGGCGGGTCGCGTACCGGTCGAAGAAATCCTTCCGGACGGTGTCGAGACAGACGACGACGACGTTACGCGACATTGGATAGTATCGTCTCCGAGAAGGAGTGGGGGGCTGAAAAACAGGGAGGCTAACCGGGTCGGGCCGTCACCACAGTTCCGCGCCGAGCAACCGCCCGCGCATCTCCGCGTTCGCCAGCACGACGAGGCCGTAGACGGCCGCACCGACGCCGACGAGCGCGAGCAGACCTACAATCGTCTCCAGCGGGAACACGCCCGAGAGCGCGGCGACGACCCCGCCCATGGCGAGCGAGGCGGCGGCTTGCCACGCGAGCGCGGTTCGGTCGATGCCGACCGAGATGTACCGCCGGAGGTAGGCCAGTTGCGCGACGGCGGCGACGCCGGCAGTCGCCAGGGTCGCGGCCGCGGCCCCGAACATCCCGTACTCGGGTACCAAGATGAGGTTCAGGCCGACGTTCGCCGCCAGCGAGAGCACGTTCGTCCAGAACACGTGGTCCGGGCGGTCGATGCCGAACAGCGTGTTCTGCGTGATGTTCTTCACCGCGGCGGCGACCTGCCCGCAGAGGAGAATCACGAGGACGGTCGCGCCGGTCTCGTAGCCGTACAGCGTCGCGAGCAAGTCGTCGCCGAGGACCGTCGCACCGACGATAGCCGGGAAGACGAGCACGAGCGCGAACGTCACCGCGGTGGAGAAGGCCGTCTCGATGAGCTCGGTCTGGCCGTCTTCGTGCCAGCGCGTCATCGTCGGCGCGAGCGCGACGCCGAGCACGCGCGCCGCGAGCAGGGTGACGGCGCTGACCATCCACACCGTCTCGTACACCCCGACGACCGCCTTGGACGCGAAGTAGGCCAGCACGAGCGTGTCGGTCCAGTTGTAGGCGAGCGAACTCAGGTTCATCCCGACGGTGTACTTCGAGAAGTCGAAGAGGCTGGTCGCGGACTCGCGGGTGGGCAACGCGAATCTCGCGTCGAGCAGCGCGTACGAGACAGTCGCCCGCGCGAAGTTCCCGGCCATGTGCCCGAAGACGAGCGCGACGACGCCGTAGTCCGCGAACAGCAGGCCGACGCTCACGCTCAGGCGGACGACTTGATCGAGCAGTTCGACCCCGGCCGAGGTCGAGACGCGCGCCTCACCACGAAGTGCCGCGATGAGCAGGTTCGCGCTCACACCGAGTGCGACCGCGGCGACGGCCAGCGGCGCGGCCGCGGTGAGACTCACGTAGTTCGTCAACTGCGGCCCGAAGACGAGCATCAGCGCGCCCGTGACGAGGAATGGCGGGAGCAAGAGGATGAACGCACTGGAGAGGTAGACGCCGCGCTCGTGGGCGTCGTCGGACTGGTTCATCCGCTTGACGACCGCACCGGGCAGGCCGAATTTGGCGAAGACGCTCGTCACGCTGACGACCGTGACGAACGTGAAGTAGACGCCGAGGCCGTCCGCGCCGATGACGTTCGCGAAGTAGACGACGCTGGCGAAGCCGAGCAGTTGTGACGTGACGCGCGAACCGAACAGGGCGATGCTCGCCCGGTCGAGGTCAACCACGATTCACGCCTGTGGGTGTGGGAGGTGTCGTCGTCGTTGCCGCTGCACTCATTACGGATTCGTGCAACGTCTACCGTCTTTGTTCTTGAGCCAAATCGAGTCCTCGTGTCGACTCTTGGCGTTCCCATTTTTGCCGTGTTAGCTCTCATCACGGTTTATTTTCGCGTCTACGAGCAGTTCACGAACGCTGGTGTACATGACCGCCGCCACTACCTCCCCAACCGATTCGCTCGTTCCGCTCACGGGTCGTTCTACTCCCCGTTCGCAACGAGGCGACTTCGTCGCCTCGCACCACTCGCTCATCCCTCGCGCGATTTCTCCTCGCGAGCTTCACTTCCTCACGGGTCACTCCGTTCCCCGTTCGCGCCGAGGCGACTCCGTCGCCTCGCTCTCGTTCAGCCACACTCGGAAGCGCGCGCCAGAGCGGCTGTGACGGCTCTCGTCGCCGAGTCGCACGGCAGACTCGGCCCACGACGTTCCATCTTCGAGACCACGAACCCATCTTGGTTCGACGACAGAACTAACCGCCGACCGTTCGACCGTATCGGAAATGCACGTGTGCATGGTCCTGCGGAAGCCGTTCCCGCGGGACGTTCGCGTCGAGAAGGAGGCACGGGCGCTGCTCGCGGCCGGCCACGAGGTGACGCTGCTCTGTCGCGGCGGCGACGACCGACCGGCGCGTGAGACCCTCGACGGTATCGAGGTGTGTCGCGTCTCGGAATCAGACTTGGCTTCGCTCCAGCGCCAACGACTCTCACTCGGCTTCCTCGTCACGACGCGCCACCGATTCTGGGCCGACGCGCTTCGGTCGATTCACGCACAGAAGGCTATCGACGCGATTCACGTCCACGACCTGCCCCTCGTTCCGACCGGAATTTCGGTCGGCGACGAAATCGGCGCGCAAGTCGTCGCCGATCTGCACGAGAACTATCCCGAGGCGATTCGCCAGTGGCGGCGGATGCACGCCCGCGAAGACGTGCTCTCGAACGTCGGCCTCTTGTCGAAGTACGCCGCGCTCCCGATTCGGCGCTGGAAGCGCATCGAGCGCCGAGCGGTTCGCCGAGCCGACCACGTCCTCGCCGTCTGTGAGGAGGGCCGACGCCACTACCTCGACGACTGCGCGGCAGCCGACGACCGAGTTTCCGTCGTCGGCAACACGGTCGACTTAGACCGCGACTGGTTCGACGCCGACGCGGAGCCAGTGGCAGGCTACGAAGGCGAGTTCGTCGTCTCCTACGTGGGCAAGTACGCGCCACACCGGGGACTGGAAGCCGTGGTCGAAGGCTTCGCCAAAGTCATGGAAGAGGCCCCGAACGCCCGCCTGCTGATGGTCGGCGCGCCGGGCAACGACCGCTACGGCGAGCGATTCGACGCGCACTGCGAGCGCCACGGCGTGATGGACGCGACGACGTTCACCGGGTGGGTCGACTTCGAAGACGTGCCGAACTACATGGCCGCGAGCGACGTGTGCCTGGTCCCGCACGCGGACACGCCGCACACGAACACGACGCTCCCGCACAAACTGTTCCAGTACATGGCACTCGGCAAGCCAGTCCTCGTCTCCGACGTGCCGCCGCTGCAGCGCGTCGTGGGCGGGACAGAGTCCGGACTCGTCGCGGAAGCGGGTAACCCGGACGCGATGGCCGAAGCGATGACTCGGCTCGCCGAGGACGCCGACCTGCGAACACGACTCGGCGAGAACGGACAGGCGGCCGTCACGAAACGGTTCAACTGGGACCGCGACGCCGAAGAGCTCGTCTCAGTGTACGACTCGCTGACCGCGTCGTCGTGACACCGGGCCGGTTCGGATAGCCCGTCAGGCCGCCGTCCCACCGATTCTGTGACACTTAGGGCCTCGATAGGAATGGCCAGCGGGCGTGACTAGGCCTACATGCAGATTCGAGCGTCTACCTGGGGTGCTAGCCGATGACCCGCAACGTCGCCCTCATCGTCCTCGACACGGTGCGAAAGGACTCGTTCGACGAGTTCGCGCCGCGACTTCGGCAGATGTCCGACACGTCGTTCGAGCAGGCGCGCGCCGCGAGTTCGTGGAGCCTGCCGAGTCACACGAGCATCTTCACCGGCCAACTCCCCTCCCAGCACGGTGTCCACGCCGAGTCCTTCGACGCCGGCTTCGACTTCGGGCAGTTCGACCGGAGCGACACCTTCCTCGGCCGACTTCCGGACCACCGCGCCGTCGGCCTGAGCGCGAACTCCTACATGAACCCGGCGTTCGGGCTGGACGCCTGGTTCGACGAGTTCGGCGACTTCTCCATCGGCTCACACACCGCCGAGTCGCTGTTCACCGAGGCCATCACCGTCGACGAGTACATGAAGAACACCGACGAGCCGAACGCGGCGAAGCGGTATCTCGGCTTCCTCTCGGAGTGTCTGTCCCACGACGAACCCGCGAAGAGTTTTGCCAACGGCGTCTGGGCGTTCACCGGTCACCACGTGAAGAAGCTCCCCATCCCCGAGTTCGTCGACGACGGGGCGAAGAACATCTCTGCGCGAGCACTCGAAACCGCCGAGGGCGACGAGCCGTTCTTCCTCTTCGCGAACTACATGGACGCCCACACGCCGCTTCGTAACCTCGTCCAGCACGACACCAGCATGCACGAGGTGCCGAACTCGTGGAGTTCGAAGGAGCTGAACAAGTGGGAGCTGAACGCCGACGGCGCGGCGACCGACCGGTACACGCGCTACTACCGCGACGTGTACAACGCCTCCATCGACTACCTCGACCGGAAGGTCTCAGACACCATCGCCCGGATGCAGGCCGCCTCCGACGAGGAAATCTCGTTCGTCGTCATCTCCGACCACGGCCACAACCTCGGCTACGCCTCCGACGACGGGAAGTTCCACCACACGAGCAGCATGTCCGAAGGCATCGTCCACACGCCGTGTGAAATCATCAATCCGCCCGAGGGCTGGCCGAGCCGGGTCGACGACTACTTCTCGCACTGCCTGCTCGGCGACCTCATCGTCAAACTGGCGAACGAGGAGCCCTATTCAGAAGACCTCGTCGACGACCGCATGCTGAGCGAAACTATCGGCCTGCTCGGCGGCGAGAACGCCACGTGGGACCGCGACTTCTCCGACGACGAACTCGCGTACTGGAACCGCATGATGCGCGTCGCCTACATCGGCGAGACGAAGTACGAGTGGAACTCGCTGGGGGAGAGCTACGAGTACCGTATCGACCACGACATCCCTTGCTGGCAGGAGGAAGTCGACGACGACGCCGAGATTCCCGAGTGGGCGACCGAGGCGTTCGGGAACAGTATCGAGGCGTACAAGCAAGAGGCAGAAGGCACCGAACAGGACGATGACTTCGACGAAGAGGTCGAAGAACAGTTGAAAGAACTCGGGTATCTGTAGGTCGCGTTTCGTTCGTCGTTGTTTCTGCTCTTATTTTCGTTTCTGCCGACTTCCTCGATGGTTCGAGAGTAGGCGGCTTCGTCGCCTCGCTCGGCAGCCATCGCTCACGCGTCGACGACCACCCGCAAAAAAGTCGAGTTACCGCCGTTCGAACAGCTCTTCCATCACTTTGCTCAGCCCGGCGCGCATGTGCTCGTGGAACGTCGGGGGTGAGATGTCGAACGACTCGGCGACGTCGCCGCCGTCGGCCTCTCGCGGCCACTCGAAGTAGCCCGCGTAGAACGAGGCTTCGAGGATGGCGAGTTGGCGGTCGGTGAGTCGCTCTTCGAGGCGGTCCCAGTACTCGCTGACGGTCGACGCGTGACGCTCCACGCGCTGTTTCGCACGGAGTTCTGCGCTGTCGAACTCGGACTGGAGATGGCCGATGAGTTCCGCGATATCGGCCGTCGAGGCCATCTCGATGGTCAGCGTGTACGTGCCGCCCTCGATGGTACCGCCACGGACCGCAGCGCCACGTTCCGCGACCGCGAACATCGGCGAGCCGTGTTCGATGCTGACCTCGAAGCGGCAATGCTCGCCGTTCTCGCCGAGGACGTTCACCGCGTCGACGTCGTCGTGTGAGCCGAGTTTGTCCACGACCGTCTCTGCGTCGACGTCGGTCCCCTCGACGAACAGCTTCAGGCCGTCGTTGGCCGTCGTGCTGCCCGTGAGTTCGAGCGCTCCGGGAATCGACCGCGAGAGCGTGCCGAGCGGGGCGTCGGCGTCTTCGATCTGGACCCGGAGTTCGGTCGCGTACTCGCCGTGGAGGAGTTCGCGCGACTCGACCGCGTTGAGCGCGTAGCCGAGCATGTCGCCCAGCACGGCGAACGCGTCGCGCTCCAGTTCGGTGAACGCCTCCTGTCTGTCCGAGTGGACGACGAGCGCGCCGTAGCGTGCGTCGCGGTAGGTGAGCGGGAGCGCGAGGTAGGACTCCAGTCCCTGCTCGTGCCCGAACGTGAGCAACGGGTCGCTCCCGTCGCGTTCGACGACCGGGCCGTGGCCGTCCAGCGCGTCGCCGACTGTACTGCGCTGGAGGGCGGTCCGGTTCAGTTCTTCCATCGCGTCGAGGAACTCGTCTGCGCCGGCCCCGGCACGGGGCTGGATGCGTCCGTCCATGCCGCGGTCGACGACCCACGCAAGGCTGTAGAACCGGGCGTCGGCGAGTTCTCGACAGACGATATCTTCGATGTCCTCGCGTCGAGAGACGTCGAGCAGCGAGCCGATTATCTCCCGAATGAGTCGGCCGATGCGATTGAGCTGTTCCAGTTGTCTGTTCCGTCGTTCTACTTCCTGTTCGTGTTTCTTCCGGTCCGTGATGTTGAGGTGGAACACGAGGACGAACGTCTCGCCGTCGTGTTCGAAGCGAAGCGCCCGCATCAGGAACCACCTGCGTTCTATCTCGCCGTGGCAGGGGTACTCGTAGTCGAACGACTGCTGTTCCTGGCCGAGGACGGCGCGGATGCCCGCCGCCGTGGCCTCGCCGTCCGGAACCTGGCTGTCCCGACAGACAGCCAGGTAGTTCTCGCCGAGCATCGAGGGGTCGTTTTCGAACCCGTTGTCGATAGCGAAGTCTCGCCACGCCTCGTTGGTGTAGACGATAGTCCCGTCGGTGTCGAGGACCGCAATCTGCGTCGGCAGCGCGTCGAGTGCTGCCGCTCCGAAGGAACTGCGGTCCGTTTCGTCAGGCGGACCTGTGGTCAAGGTGGCCCGTGGGTCCGTGGCGTTAGATTCTCCCATGTAGTGGAATTGTGCACCGCTGCTGGCACACGTATCGCTGAAGCAATTTTAATACTGTATCGAGCGGTAAAGGCTTGTCCCCCATAGAATTGGTCCGACCCGTAATGTCAAAGGTCCACCCCGCACAGATACATAGGATAAATTTTAGTTCCACATTTCCGACCGTAATTCTGTCGGCCAGATACTGTTTTGGTTGCAGACGTCGTACTCCCTTCGTGAAGGCGATAGCACGGCTCTCGCTCGTGGTCGTCCTGTTCGTCGTCCTGGCTGGCTGCCTCGGCGGCGGCGGAGACGCCCCTGCGCGCGAGCGGGGTGACTTTTCGGACCCCGCAAAGGATAGAATTGGGTGGGAAAACGGCTACTGGTACGACGAGTCGATAACCGTCGACCAGTCCGATGGCCTGAACGACAGCGAGCGCGAGGTGTGGCTCGCACGGTCGATGGCCCGCGTCGAGGAACTCCGTCAACTGGAGTTCAAACGACCGGTGACCGTCGAAGTCATCAGTCGGACCGACCACCAGAACCGCTCGGCGAACCAGGAGGGACAAGGGGAGAGCAAGAACCGGTGGAACGACCAGGTGTGGGAGTCCCTGTTCATCTCTGAAGAGGGCAAGCCCATCGAAGCCGAGTTCAACACGGTCAGTGGGTCCGCCGTCCTCGGCTACTACCGGACCGGCTCCGACACAATCGTCATCGTCTCGGACACGCCAGACCAGCTCGTCGTCAGCAACACGACGTTCATCCACGAACTCACCCACGCCCTACAGGACCAGCACTTCGACCTGAAGAAGCTCCAGAGGAACGCGAAGACGCAAGACCTGCAACTCGCGTACAACGGGCTCATCGAGGGCGAGGCGAACTACATCGAGGCACTGTACTCGAACCGCTGTGCGAGTGCCGAATGGGCCTGTGTCACGACGCCAGCCACCCAGTCCGGTGGTGGGAACAGCGACGTGAATCTCGGCATCCTCGTCACCATCTTCCAGCCGTACTCCGACGGCCCGTGGTTCATCCACAAGCAGGTCGAAGCCGGTGGCTGGGACGCGGTGAACGACCTCTGGAAGAACCCGCCGACCTCGTCGAGCGAGATTATCCACGTCGACCCGAGCGTCGCCCCGGCGTCTGTGACCGTCGAAGACCGTGCGAAAAACGGCTGGGAGACGTTCGACGAAGGGTCGGACACGGTCGGTGAGGCGTCCATCTTCACGATGTTCTGGTATCAGGGCAGACAGTACAACATCAGCGCCATCGACACCAGCAGCTTCGGCGAGAAGTCGGGCGACTTCGACACGTACGACTACCGCAGTCCGGCGTCGACCGGCTGGGTCGGCGACGCGGTGTTACCGTACCAGAAAGGTGGTGAGTACGGTTACGTCTGGACGACGAAGTGGGCCAGCGAGAACGACGCGAGTGAGTTCCTATCGACGTATCAGACCGTCTTGCAAGGCCACGGCGCAGAGGAGGTCCGGTCGGGCGTCTGGGTCATCCGCGAGGGTGGCTTCGCCGACGCCTTCCGCATCGAACGCGACGGCACGAGCGTGACCGTCGTGAACGCGCCGACCGTCGGTGACCTTTCCGACCTTCGGCCCTGAGTGAACCGTTTCGCTTCGCCTTACTCGTTTTCTTCGTCGAGTACGTCCGTGAGTCCCCACTCTTCGGCCCGACGGGCCGCCTCGGCTTCGGCCTGCTCTTGAATCGCGGCGATTTGGTCTGTGTCGGCGAGGAACGCCTCGAGTGGGTCCACATCGTCCTCTCCGGCGGCGTCGAGGCGGTGTTTCGGTGCCGCATCGCGGGTCCGACTGGCGAGCGTCGCGTCGTCGGCCAGTCGTTCGGCCGGTGCCCCGGGAGTGACGCGCAACTCCTCGTTCTCGTGTGCGTCGGCCAGTGTGCCCGGTTCGACCGCGTACAGGTCGGCACTGAACGGGCCAGGGCCGGCCAGCGTGGTCAGCGCGGCGACTCCGCCACGGTCGGTGCCGAGGTGGTACGCGAGGACCGGAACGCCGGCGTCGAGCGTGACGACGCCAGCCCCGTCTTCGTCGCCCTCGAACAGGAGCGTGTCTTGCGGTTCGAGGACGAGATACCCGTCGAGTCGGCGGTTGAGCGCGTCGGCCAGTGCGGCCGCTGGTGACGCGACGACACGCGACTGCACGAGGTCGCCGCGTGGGAGCTTCACGGCTGTTGTGGGATGACGGCGCTTCGGAACCGGTCGGCCACGTCGCCCGGTTCCTCGTCACGTAACTCGATTCGACCTGCAGCGTCGCGGAACGCGGCTGCCGCCGGGCAGTCCGGCGCGTGTGCCAGCAACGGCTTGCCGGCGTCTCTGGCGGCGCGTGCCTCGTCGGCATCGGGGACGCTGGCCAGTACTGGCCCGTCGAAGTAGCGCTCGGTCTGGGCTGTGATGCGACTGACTGCGTCGGGGTCGTGGACCCGATTGAACAGGACACCTGCACCGCCCGTGCCGTAGGCTCTGGCGTACTCCTGCACTTTGAGCCCATCAGAGAGTGCAGGGACTGTCGGCTGGAGGACGACGACCATCCGGTCGGCGAGGACGACCGGGAGCACAGCACTGACACTCCCGATTGCTGCCGGCGAGTCGAGCAATAGCACGTCGGTGTCGGCGGCGAGGTCGGCGACCACGTCCCGGAGGCGGGTCGGGTCGGCCTCACGGAAGTCGGCCAGCGAGGTGCCACAGGGGACGACCTGCATACCGAAACGGTCGTACGTCGCGTCGGCGACGGACACGTCGGCGTCGTCGAACAGGAGGTCGTGCAGCGTCACGTCGGCGTCTTCGAGGCCGGTGTGAAACAACAAATTTGCGAGACCAGTGTCGGTATCGACGACGGTCACGTCGTAGTCTTCGGCGAGGGCCATGCCGAGCGCGAGCGTCGCCGTCGTCTTGCCAGTCCCACCCTTCCCACTGGCGACGGCGATGGCTTCGACCATTGACACAGAATAGTGGCGAGTACCGAAATAAGCCTTCACATCTCGACCAGTGAAAGAAAAGGATAGCTGCGAGTGAGACAGGGTCGTTCAGCCAGTCAACAGTCCGGTTCCACCTCGACAGCCTGGGTCGCCGTGTACGACTCGCCGCGGTCGACGACGGTCGCTTCGACCGTGTAAGTCCCTTCCTCGACGAATGCCACCGCGACCGAGGTACCGCACGGCCGCCCCCCGTCGGTCATACCCCCATCTAACTCCCACTCGACATCGACGCCGGGGGAGAGTGATACATCACCCGTCGCTTCGACGGTGAACGTGACTTCGTCTGCCGTCTTCACGGTCGTCTGGCCCGCCATGAGCGTCACGTCGCTCGGCTTGGCCGGTTCGTCGTCGCCGTCGTCGCCGTCGTCACCGCCTCCTTCGTTGGACTCGGTCCACTGGAGCGCGACGAGCGGTTGCTTGTCCCGGTAGTCGTTGTACGGGATGTTCTCGACGGTCGTGAGGACGTACTCGTCCGAGACGGTCGGCGGCCCCGTCAGGACGCCCATGAGCGTGTCGCCCAGTGCGTACGTGGATTCGATTTCACCCGTCGCAGCGTCCAGTACCAGCAAGTTCTCCTCACGGTCGCCGGCGACGAGGTAGCCGTTCGCCAGTCGTGGAACCGTGGCGAGTTCGCCGACTTCGTCCGGGCCGTTGTTCACCGAGTCGGCCGCCCAGTCAAGGTCCCCGGTTTCGGGGTCGAGTCGATACAGTTTCTCGTACGAGTCGAGGACGTACAAGCCGTCTCCCTGGAGGGTCATCACCCGGTTGAACTTCCCCGGGATGTCCCGACGCCAGCGTTCCGACGCGGAGGCGATTTCGTGGGCGATGACAGTTGGCCCGTCGTCGGAGGCCAGGTACGCCGTCCCGTCCGCCACGACCGGTGCGAGGAGGTTGTCGTCGACGTAGTCGAGCCAGACTGTCCCGCCGGTCGCTTCGTCGAAAATCTGTAGCCCCGCACGGGAATCTGATTCCGAGCCATCGTACGTGAGGAGGAGTCCCGCGTCGGTGACGACCCCGTTCGATTTCGGGACGCCCATCGAGTCCTCACCGACCAGTCGCGTTTGCCAGACGACCGACCCGTCTTCGTCGTCGAGTGCGACGAGTTTCGTCGGCCGGGGCTGGGGCGATTTGGGGGGACGACCGTGGTCAGGGTACGGGCCGGTCCGAACGAACACGCGCCCGTTCGCCACGGTCGGCTGGTCGACACCGCCCACGTCATGTCGCCACAGGACCGCACCTGATTCGGCGTCGACCGCGTAGGTGTAGTGTGTGCTGCCGACGTAGAGTGTACCGTCGACCAGTGCGGGTTTCGCGACGAACGTCTCGTGCTCGTCGTTGATGCCGGAGGGAATCCGCCACAGTTCGCTCCCGTCGTCGAGGCCGTACGCCGCGAGCCCACCGTCGGCGTTGCGTTCGGTGTGGTAGGCGACCCCGTCGCTGATGACTGGGTTCGTCATCGAGCCTTCGGCCGTGGTCTCGACGCGCCACGCCGGTTCGAGTAGTCCCTCGGCCGCGGCTGGCGTCGCCGCCTGATTGCCACCGTCGACGGCAGTCGCCATCCCACTGGTCGCGAGCGCACTGCCGCCGAGGGCTGCGGCCATCGTCAAAAATCCTCGCCGGTTCGTCTGGAGGGGACCGTTGTCAGGCATGTACTACATACCAGTCAGACGACGGTAACTACTATACAGTTGATAAACGGGACTGTTTCAGCCTCAAACACACGTTTTTGCCGGTTGTATCCGGTCTAACACGACGGAATAGTACGGGAACCAATAACGAATCGGGGCGACGAATCAGACTCGACCGAATTTTCACGACTGCTCGGCTAACCGCTGTCTGACGCTGTGAACCGCCGCCGACGAAAAAGTGTGAACGAAGTGTGCGCAACCGCCAGCACCGTGAACCGTTCGGTGGTTACTCGGCTTCGTCGACCACCACCGTCGTGTACGCCGTGTACTCGTCGTCCGTGTCGGTGTCGGTCGCGGTGAGGCGGATGCCCCACTCACCGGCCGACTCGAACGTGTACTCGCCATTCATGCCGGTGTCGTCGACTTCGTCGCCACAGGCGACCTTCCACTTGTACTGGAGGTCGTCGTCACCTTCCACGACAGCGTGGAATTTGACCTGCTCGCCGACGCTCGGGTCTTCGGTGTCGACTGCGATACCGACCGACTCCGTCTCGGGGTCGCACTGTTCGGAGACGGTGAACTCGGTCGTGGCCATCTCGCTCCGGCCCCACTGGTCGGCGGCGATGACCGTCGCGGTGTGGTCGCCAGCGTCGAGTTGGATACTGGCGCTCGTCCCGTGGATGAACCCTTTCGAACTTCCGAGGTACTCGCCGTCGACGTGCCAGCGCATCGTCGTGTAGCGGTCGTACCGGTCTTCGTTGGCGGGGAAGTCCACTTCGAGAACTGTCTCCGTACACTTGGTGAGCCGGCCGGTGGCCTCGACGGTCACCGTCTTCGGCGGTTCGCGCGGCGTCTCGTCGATGGCTTCGAACACGTCGATGCCGTCGGCGGACAGGCCGTTGCCGACGTGCGAGGTGGCGACGATTGTATCGTCGACCACACTGACCGGGGTCCTCGCTGGGAAGTTTCCGGCGTCGCTCAGATACTCGAACATCGTGTAGGCAGTCGTGATGCTGCCGTCGGCAGCGTCGATTTCGAGGAGTCGGACCGGGGCGGCGTCACCGACCTGCAACCGGTCCTCGGCGTCCGGATCCTCGACACCAGTCTGTGCGAACACGTAGATGCTCCCGCCGGCGAGCGTCGGGGCGGTGAGGATGTGGCCGGTTCCTTTCTCCCACCACGACCCGTCCTGTGTCCACTTCGTCGAGCCGGATTCGGCGTCGAGCGCGTACAGCGTCCGGTCTTCGTGCGTACCCGTGCCGTCGTCGGCGGTCATGTAGACCGTGTCACCGTCGACGGCGGCAGAGAGGAAACTCGGCGCGAGCACACTACGGCCAGTCGGTTCGGGACCGAGCGCGCGCGTCCAGACTTTGGAACCGGACGCCGCATCGAGTGCGAACGCCGTATCGCTCGTCTGGCCGTAGACCGTTCCATCGGCGACGGTGACCGTGGTCGTCGAGGGATGCTCGTCAGCCGTGGTGAACGTCGTCGTCCACGCGGTTTCGCCAGACTCGGCGTCGACCGCCAGTACGCCGTTTTCCATGCCGACGAAAACGTGCCCGTCGGTGACTGCTGGCGTCGTTCGAATCTGCGTCTCGGCCGTGACGGACCACTTCGTCGAGCCGTCGGCGATAGAGAGCGCGGCGAGTTCTTTCGGTTCGAACGTGTACCGGTCCTCGTCGTCGCGGATTCCAGGAGACCGCCCGGGCACGTACACGGTGTCGCCGACGACCGTTGGCGAGCCGACGCCGCCGCGGTCGACCGTCCAGAGGATGGACCCGGTCGCGGCCTCGACTGCGGCCGTCTGTTTCCGAGAAACCACGTACAGGACACCGCCATCGAGTGCAGGCGTCGAAAGGACGTCTGCCCCGATAAAGGTCGAACTGATGTCTCCCGCGACGGCGGTCGACCACCGTTGCGTACCACTCTCGAGGTCTTTCGCGGTGAGGTCACCACTCGCAGTCACTGTGTAGACGGTACCGTCGGCGACGACGGCCTGTCCGGGCACGCCGCCGGCGCCGCTTTCGGCCGTCGACCATCGCCGGTGGAGGTACGGCGTGTCGTCTGCGGTCACCGTCACGTCGGCCGCGCCAGTGTTGGACACGTCACGGCCGAACTGTGGCCACGACGTGGTTGGAATCGTCTCGTCGGGAGCGCCACCGGAGGCAGTGGCAGTGGAGAGTCCGTGGAGGGCGAACCCGCTCGCACCGAGTGCAGCGGTTGTTTTCAGGACGTCGCGTCGTTTCATCGCGGAGGGACTTTCGTCACCCATGCGAGTCGACCCAGACACCGGGTGGTAAATGATATATTGTTGGTAAACCGGACTATCCCAGACTGAAACGAGCGTTTTCCCGACACGATGTCGGGAGCGAGCGCTGAAACAGTACCGGGAGCGAGCACGAACGGCACTCACGAGGAGTGGAGCGATGGGAGGAACAGAAAAAAGGAGTGCGGATGCCGCGACAAGATAGAGCGAGAGCCTGCTTACTCTGCGTCTTCGACCATCACTGTCGTGTAGTCGACGAACTCTTCGTCAGTCTCGGTGTCGGTCGTGATGAGGCGGACACCCCATTCGAGCGGCTTCTCGAAGGTGTGCTGAATCGTCTTGCCGGTGTGGTCGACGTCGTCACCACAGGCGATCTTCCACTCGTATTCGAGCGTCGATGCGTCACCGGTCACGTCGGCTTCGAACGTTACTGGCTCGCCGACGGTCGGGTTCTCGGTCTCGACCGCGATGTCGACACTCGTCGGACTCTCGCAGTCCTTGCTGACGACGAATTCTGTTTCTGCTGCGTCAGTCCGTCCCCAGCGGTCGTACGCGCGGACTTGAGCCGTGTGTCGACCAGCGTCGAGGTCGACGCTCACGTCGGTCCCGTGATACTGTCCTTTCGTCGTCCCGCGGTACTCGTCGTCGATGTACCAGAGGAGGGTCGTATACCGGTCGTACCCCTCCTCGTTCTGTGGGAAGTCGACGGTGAGAACCGTCTCCTCACACTCGTTGGGCGCACCTTCAGGTTCGAGCGTCACCTCCTTCGGATAGGTCGCCTCCGTCTCGGAGTCGGAGATGGCTTCGTACACGTCGAGCTTGCCCTCGGTGCCGTTCTCGATGTACGACGTAGCGAGGAGCGTGCCGTCGACCACGGACACCGGCGCGAACGCGTTGTAGTCGCCAGCGGAGTCGACGTAGTCGAGCATGGTGTAGGTATCGTGGACGAATCCATTGCTCGGCTCGACCCCCTGGAGGAGGACGGGGTCGACGTCCTCCGTGAGTTCGTTCTCGGGATCGTCCGCGCTCGCCCGACTGAAGAAGTACACCGTGTCGTTCGTGACGACCGGGGCCGTGAGTACGTCGCCGCGGTCGTCGACGAGGCGTGCTCCGGAGTGTGTCCAGATAGTGTCGCCGGTGTCGGATTCGAGGCCGTACAGGGTCCTAGAGTCGTACTCCTCGTCGGCATCGTCGACCGTGACGAACACGATGTCGTCGATGACGGCCGCCGTGTACACCGCGTCGGCGAACCAGCGTGGGCTGTTGGCGCTGGAGCCAGCACGCGGGGCGGGCGTCGGACCGAGCGAGCGCGTCCAGAGCTTGGTACCGGATTCGACGTCGAGAGCGAACACGGTACCGGCGGACTGGCCGTACACGCCCTGGTCCTCGATGGTGACCGTCGTGGAGTGGCCGTCGCCGAAATCCGTCGTCCAGACGGTCTCACCGTCACTCGCGGTGACGGCCCAGATGCCAGCTTCCGTACCGATGTAGACGCGCCCGTAGGCGACGGCTGGCGTCGTGTCGACCATCGCGTCGCTCGATACGACCCAGTTCGTACTCCCGTCAGCGGTCGAGAGTGCGGCGAGTTCTTTCGGTTCGTACACCTCGTCCTGTCCGCCCCAACCGGACGACTGCCCGGCGATGTACACCGTGTCACCGTCGACGGTCGGCGAGGCGTAGCCACCGCGGTCGACCGACCACTTCGTCGACCCGCTGGCCGCGTCGAGTGCGACCGTCTGCGTCGTGGTGAGGACGTAGACCGTGCCGTCGACGACCGCCGGCGTCGAGTAACAGCGACCGAGTTTATCGGTCGACCACAGCTTGGTGCCGTCGTCGAGATTCCGGGCGGTGACCGTGCCAACGGCGTTGACCGTGTACACGACACCGTCGGCGGCGACCGCCTGCCCCGGGAACCCGTTCGCGTCACCGGGGTCGGCGGACCACTTGTGACCGAAGCGTGGATGTTCGGGGTAGCTGGTCAGTTCCACGTCAGTTCGGGGGTTGTTGCGCCCGCTCCGGCCGAACTGCGGCCACGCCGAGGGTGAGAGGGTCTCGTCTGGCGTGCCGTCGGAGGCGGTCGCAGTCGAAAATCCGTGGAGGGCAAAGCCGCTCGCACCGAGTGCAGCGGTCGTTTTCAGGACATCGCGTCGTTTCATCGCGGGGGAACCTTCATCACCCATGCAGGTCGACCCAGACGAGGGGTGTCAAAGGATATATCCCGCATAATCGTCACTATTGCACGGTTAATCGGGGTTTGACCCGTCTTACACTGAAAATAACCGGGTGAAAAAGTACGGTTTCCAGAACGGTTTCCGACGAACACAGTCGCTCAGGCGTATCGAATCGAAACGAAGAAGAATCGAAATTTAGACCGGGCGGCCGCCTTCGGACGTGCCGACGAGCAGTGCGCCAGCAGCCATCGCGAGCGACGCTGCGCCACCGAGCATGATGGGCAGGTTCGCGCCGGGTGTCCCGAGGTACAGCAGGATGGCCGAACTGACCAGGAGCAGCACCGCGCCGAGGGTTACTTTCGTGGTGTTCATTGTATACTGGTGAATGGGAGGCCAGCAGATTATAACTTTCGCCTACGGAACTCGTGAGAATAATGGTACCGAGTGTCTAGGGGCATGATACCGAATGTCGTTTAAAACCGTGTATGACTCACGGCTGCTCCGACACGCTTTCACGACGGCGCACCTAACGCGAGGCCATGACTGCCGACAGTTTCGACGACGCTCCCGACCTGCGGACGCTGGCCGACTACCAGTTCGGCCGTGGGAGCGGGACGGCACTGTTCCCACCTGCTGAGGCGCTGACGGTGAAACGGACCTCGTCGGGCCGACCAGAACAGATTATCGCCGATGCGGGCCGAGTCGTCAGCTACGGGACCGACGGCCGATTCACGCTGGGTATCGAAGGTGGCCACCGACTGCACGAGGCACTCGACGCGCCGACCGGTCGAGTCGTCGTCGGTGACGACAGCGAACCGTTCGTCCGCGACGGGAAGAACGTCTTCGCGAAGTTCGTGCGCGAGGCTGACTCGCAGATTCGCCCCGGCGACGAGGTGCTCGTCGTCCACTACGAGGGACACCTGCTCGCAGTCGGGCGGGCGGAACTCGCCGCGGAAGCGATGCAGGACTTCGACTCGGGCATGGCCGTCAACGTCCGAGACGGCGCAGACGAGTAGAGACCAGTAGTTTCGATTTTTTTGATTCGACCTGCCCGCGACGACGACCTCCCAACGACTACCCGACTGGCCGCGGCCGCGCGAGCGTCGCCGGCTGGCCACCGTCGCGGAACCACGCGACCGTCAGTTCGATGGCGTCTTCGAGCGGTGTGGCGACCTCGCCAAACGTCGAGGTGTACTTTCGGTCGTCGACGAGGTACGAATCGTCGTACGTGTACCAGAACTCTCGGAGCTGTCGATAGCGCCGCGAGAACGGTGCGAGTAGCAACGTCTTCAGTTTCGACGACTCACGGAGTCGCGGGTCGACTTCGGCCGCCGCAGCGGCCAGTTCGACGAACTCCCGTGGCGTGACCGCCGACGGAGACGGTGCGTGCCACACCTGACCGAGGGCGGCCGGCAGCTCGGCGACCGTGACGAGTGCCCGTGCCGCGTCTTCGACGTACGTCACGGCGTGAGCCACGTCGGGGTCGCCGAGGACCAGCGCGCACCTGCCCGAGAGCAGTCGCCCGAACACGCGCTCGCCGAACGGCGAGTCACGCACGCCCGGTCCGAACAGGTCGCTCGTCCGGACGACGACGCCACCGATTCGCCCGGCCGCGTGCGCCGCGAGTAGCGTCTCTGCCGCGTCGGCACGTGCGCCGCTCCAGCCGCCGACCGCTGCCGGCTGCATGTCTTCACGGTACGGGTTCGTGCTCGGGCCGTAGGCGGCCAGCGTGTCGGCGTAGGCGACGACCGCGCCCGCAGCTGCCGACCCCTCGATGACACCCTCGACCAGCGTCACGAGTGCTGCCGGCCCGTCGGTCGCTGCCACTGTCGGGCAGAGGTAGACGGTATGTGCGTCACGCAACACCCGTGTCGCCACGTCGATGTCCCGAAGGTCTGCCATCTCGACTGGCACCTCCGCTGGCAGTTCTCCAATCCCTTCCCTGTTCACGGCCCGGACGAGCCGCCCCCGGGCGCGCAGTTCGCGCACCACGGCTCCCCCCAGTGGACCTGCTCCGATGACCACGTCCATACCACCCGTACGCGCCCGAGCAGGATGAACCACTCCGTGCCCCAGACCGGTACCCTTGGTCGACCGACAGGTGGTACGGTTCGTCATCCTTTTGCCGGTACACCGAGAGCGTTCAGGTATGTTTGGAGGAGGCGGCGGCATGAACCCCCGCAAGATGAAGCAGATGATGAAGCAGATGGGTATCGACGTCGAGGAAGTCGACGCGGAGGAGGTCATCATCCGAACCGAAGAGTTCGACCTCGTCTTCGACGACGCGCAGGTGACCAAGATGGACGCCCGCGGGCAGGAAACCTACCAGATCGTCGGCTCGCCCGAAGAGCGCGAACGCGGCGCAGGCGGCGCGAGCGCCATCGAAGGCGGCGACGCTGATGTCGAGTCGGGCGGTTCCGACATCCCCGAGTCCGACGTGCAACTCGTCGTCGACCAGACCGGCGCGAGCGCAGACGACGCCCGAGCAGCACTGGAAGCCCACGACGGCGACCTCGCAGCGGCCGTCAACGACCTCCAGTGAGCGTCCTGCTGGTCCACGGCGACCGTGAATACCTCGTCCCGCCGGGTGACGAACTGCAGACTGACCTCGGCGTCGTGCAGGTCCCCGATGACGTCGAACCAGGCCAGACCTTAGAGAGCCATCTGGGCGAAGCGTTCCACGTCCGGCCGATGCGTGGCCCGGACCTGTTCACGCACTTCGAGCGCACCGGCGCGCCGATGATGCCCCGAGACATCGGCCTCGTCATCGGCGAGACCGGCATCGGCGACGGTGACCGCGTCCTCGACGCTGGGACTGGTACCGGTGTCCTCTCGGCGTACATGGCCCGTGCTGGTGCCGACGTGACGACGTTCGAGCGAAAGGCGGAGTTCGCTGACGTGGCTCGCGAGAACATGCGACTCGCTGGCGTCGACGACCAGGTCGACGTTCGTACCGGCGACCTGACCGAGCACCTCGACGACCTCGGGCAGTTCGACGTGATCACACTCGACACTGGCGACGCGGCGACCGTCGTCGAACACGCTGACGACCTGCTCGTCCGCAGTGGGTACATCGCGGTCTACTCACCGTTCGTCGAGCAAACGCGCGCGGCCGCCATGGCCGCCCGCGAAGTCGGCCTCTCGAACGTGACCACGTACGAGACCATCCAGCGCGAGATGGACTTCGACGAGCGTGGCTCGCGACCGAGCACCCGCGGTGTCGGCCACACCGGCTACCTGACGTTCGCCCGGAACGACTGAAGCCGGGTGGAACCGGCCATCACCACCCGATTTTTCGAAAACAACTACCCGAACTGTCTCTCTTCTGCAACGCGACTCTATGCGCCTGGACCGCCTAGAGTCGGTTGCAATGGCAGAAGCAGAGATGCCCAAACGAGAGACGCTCGACGAGACGACCACGTGGCCCGAACTCGGAATCGCCCTCTACGACCGCCTCACCGGGCGAGGTGCAGCCATAACCTACCAGTTCGAGGAGATGCACGTGCAGGTGCCGAGCAAAGCCGGGTCCGACGCGAAACACGCCGAGTGGATACTCGATGGCTCGTTGACCATCACGACCTCGGAGCAGTGAGCACAGAGACAGGGGTGACTGACACCGGGGCGACTGACACCGAGAGTCGACTCGGTGAGGACCTACGCATCGATGCCGACCTTCGCCTTCGACTCGGTGACGAGGTCGTCACCGTGACGGGGTACGGTCGGACAGTCGTCGTGGACGCGCCGACGCTCCGGGTCGCCAGACGACTCCAGCGAGCGAACCGCCAGTGGCCGATTCGGCGACTGCTCGACGGACTCGCCGCCAGCGGCGCGACGCTCGACGTTCGAGTCCGCGGGGTGAGCGTCGCCGGGTTCGACAGGTACTCCCACCCGGGTGGGAGCGCGCGATTGCTGGGCGTCGCACCAGCGACACTGTACCCAGAAGGTGTCCTCCTCGCCGCGCTCAGACGACGCGCTCGCTGAGGACGGTGTGGGAACGCGCCGGCTTTTTCAGGTCGACAGGGCGATGGTACCGCCGTCCTACTCGGCGGCCACCGCCGAATTCGTCTTCACTTCGATTCTCGCACCGCCGAGCTCGCTGTTCGTCACGTTCTCGACTCTCTAACTCCCATTGGCTGAAGTCCAGACGACCAATCGCGGCGACGACGGGCAGCCAACGGTCTCAACAGATGGGCTTCGGGTCGACGCCGAGTTCGGTGAGGGAATCGGCGTAGTCGTCGTACGCGAGCTGGACGACGTACTCGGCGACGGCCTGTGCGCGCTCCCAGTCCTCGTCGTCGGTACAGAGGTCGTCGAGCAGCGCGAGTCCCATGTCGATTTCCTCCTCGGTCTCGCTCCGGAGGTCGCGGAACAAGTTCGCCCGGTTCTCGTCGGCCTCGTTGACGTAGAACGAGATTATCTGGAGGTGTGTCTTCGAACTGACCAGCCCGCGTCCGAGCAGTCCCGCAGCGACTCGCTCGATGGTGTCGTCTCGGTTTCGCAGGTAGGTGTGGAGTGGGCCGACGCTGTCTGGCTCTGCCCGTGTCCCCAGACACTCGACGACGCGGTCGTAGTGCTCGGCCTCCTGTTCGGCGACCTCCTCGAACACGTCGCGGGCGTCCGGTTGGTCCTCACTGGCGGCCCACGCCGCGAACGTCTCGCGGGCGAGGTACTCGCTCATCGCGGCCGCGCGGAGTATCGACGGCTCGTCGAGTTCGGCGTCCGTCAGCGCGATGAGGAGCTTCGAGGAGCCGAGGCGGTCGAGTTCGTTCGCTTTCGCCGATTCGACGGCCTCACGTAACGCGGTCGCGTCCATACCGGACCAACTTCTGCCGGCGGCTTGAACGTTACCGTGGGTCACTATGACGGGGTGTTTATTTTCTCGACGCTCGTACCGGTGTGGCATGAGCGTACACTCCGAATCCGACGGGTCGGTGCCGTCGGTCTCGCCGGCCGTGCTCCACGAGCGGCTGCTGGCGGGTGAAGCCGTCACCATTCTCGACGTGCGCGACCGGGACGAGTTCGAGTCGTGGCACGTCGACGGGCCGTCGGTCACCGCGCGCCAGATTCCGCACGTGAAGTTCGTGCAGGCAGAGGTCAAGGGAACCGCGGCGGATCTCGTCGCAGACGTGGCCGAACCGATAATCGCGGTGTGTGGTGAGGGAGAAGCGAGTCGACACGCGGCTGGCCTGCTGGTCGACGCCGGTGTCGACGCCTACAACCTCGCCGGTGGGATGGATGCGTGGGCGGAACTGCTGGTCGCGCGTGAACTCGACGACGTCCCAGGCACCGTCATCCAGTACGACCGCCCCGCGAGCGGTTGTCTGAGCTACCTCGTCGTCGTGGGCGACGAGGCCGTCGTCGTCGACCCGCTCCGCGCGTTCACCCACCGGTACATCGAAGACGCGAACGAACGGGGGGCCGACATCCGCTACGCCGTCGACACGCATGTCCACGCCGACCACGTTTCCGGCGTCCGGGCGGTGGCCGCCGAGAGTGATGCCGAACCCGTCCTGCCCGAACTCGCCAGAGAACGCGGACTGGCGTTCGACGTGCGACCGGTCGCAGACGGCGAAGCATTGTCAGTCGGCAATGCCCAGCTCAAAGCGATTCACACGCCGGGCCACACCAGCGAGATGACCGCCTTCGAGTACGACGGCGTGCTGTTCGCGGGCGACGGGCTGTTCCTCGACAGCGTCGCCCGGCCCGACCTCGAAGACGGCGACGAGGGCGCGCCCGACGCGGCCCGACAGCTCTACCACACGCTGCAAGAGAAGGTGCTGACCTACCCCGACAGTGTCCGACTCGCGCCGGCGCACTACGGCCCGAACTCGCCCCGTGCCGACGACGGCACCTACACGGCGACCATCGGCGAGGTGCGCGACCGACTCGACGCACTGTCACTTCGTGAGGACGACTTCGTCGAGTTCGTCCTGGCCGATATGCCGCCGCAACCGGCGAACTACGAGCGTATCATCGACGCGAATCTGGGGCGCGAGTCGCTCTCCGATGCGGACGCCTTCGAAGTCGAACTCGGACCGAACAACTGCGCGGCGACACGATGAGCGAACAAGACGCGGTCGACCGCAGCAGCGACCCGATAACTGTCGACCGGCTCGTGAGCGACCTGCACGAACTCGGCGTCGAACCGGGCGACACCATCATCGTGCACAGTTCGCTCTCCGCACTCGGGTGGGTCTGTGGCGGTCCTCCGGCCGTCGTCGACGCACTCTGTGCGGCCGTCACCGACGCCGGGACGGTCGTCTGTCCGACCCACTCCGGCGGCTACTCTGACCCCGATTACTGGGAGAACCCGCCAGTCCCCGACGACTGGAAAGAGCGCATCCGGGAGACGATGCCCGCCTATCGGCCCGCCGTGACCCCGACGCGCGGCATGGGCGTGATTCCGGAGACCTTCCGGACGTACCCCGGTGTGATTCGCAGTCGCCACCCGACGGTCTCGTTCGCCGCGTGGGGTGCCGACGCCGAATCCGTCACCGCCGACCACAGCTACGACGAACCGCTCGGCGAGGAGTCCCCGCTGGCCCGCGTGTACGACCTCGGCGGGAAGGTGCTGCTCCTCGGCGTCGGCTACGACCGAAACACGTCGCTTCACCTCGCGGAGTACCGTGACGAGCATCCCCCGCAACTGAAGGCCAACGGGGCACCGATTCTCGAAGACGGCGAGCGAACGTGGCTACGCTACGCCGACCTCGAAGTGTTCTCGGACGACTTCCCGGACGCCGGCAGGGCGTTCGAGGCGGAGAACCCGGACGTGGTCAGCATCGGTCCCGTCGGTGCGGCCACGGCGCGACTGTGCGACCAGCCAAAACTCGTCGATTTCGCGGCGGAGTGGTTCTCGGAACACAGACCCGACAGTCTGCCGAACGTGAACGACGTGTACTGAGTGAGAACGAAGAACCGAATCAGTCGTCTGCCGCGGCCGACTCCGAGACGCCGGCAGCGTCCTCTTCGATGCTCGGCGGGTAGACGCCGCGTTCGAGGACGAGGTCGGACTGCGGGCGCGCCATGCAGGTCAGGGCGTACTCCTCCTTCTCCTCGTCGGTGAAGGCGCGCGCGGCGGGCTGGGTGACCTCACCCTCGACGATTTTGGCGGAGCAGGCCAGACACATGCCCACCCGGCAGGAGTACTCCTGTGCGATTCCCTCTTCGATGCACCGCTTGAGGATGGTCTGTTTGTCGGAGACCGTAATCTCCTCGCCCGTCCCCACGAATTCGACGGTGTAGTCGGTCATGCTGGCGAATTCACCAGTCCGGACCAAAACTCTTTATCCCTTTTGTGGGTTCAGCGCGACGACAGAATCAGGTGGCAAACGTTTTTTCGCTGCGGCGAACACGGCAATCCATGACGACGCATTCGTTCGACGTGGCCATCGTCGGGGCCGGAACGTCGGGCTGTTACGCGGCTGCGACCATCGCTGGAGCGGGATACGACGTGGTGGTCGTCGAGCGAAAGGACGAGCAAGAAGCGGGCCACATCGCTTGCGGTGACGCGCTGAAGGGTGCGGACGCCTTCCCCGAGGCCATCCCGAAGTCCCAGATTCAGTCGGCGTTCACCAACACGGGCGTGGACCACGGCCGCTTCGAGATTCCGCAAGAGGACACCGTCCTCGAAATCCCCGTGCCTGGCGAACTCGCGGTCATCGACCGCTGGGAGTACGGCCGCCTCATCATCAAGGGAGCCAAACAGGCGGGTGCGACCTTCCACTACGACACCGTCGTGCAGGACGTGGTGCAGGCCGAGGACGGGACCGTCACGGGCCTGCGCGCGAAGCGCAAGGGCGAGGTCGTCGAGTACGAGGCCGAGCTGACCATCGACGGCGCGGGCGCGCTCTCGCTGCTGCAGGACAAAGTCCAGTTCACGGACTCCACGTTCGACACGAACGTCAGTTACTCGCAGTTCTGTTCGGCCTACCGTGAAATCGTCCACGTGCAGGAACCGGTCGAGTGGGACGACGCCCTCGTCTTCAAGCCGACCGAGCGCGCCGCGGGCTACCTCTGGTACTTCCCGCGCACCGAGACCGAGATAAACGCCGGTCTCGGCTTCCAGATGACCGAGGAGCCGATGAAGCTCGTCGAGGACCTGAAGTACGACCTGCGCAACCGGCCCGAGTTCGAGGGCGCGCGCGTCGAGGACAAACTCGGCGCGGCACTGCCGACTCGGCGACCCTACGACTCGGCTGTCGCGCCCGGCTACATGGCCATCGGCGACGCGGCGGGGCACGTCAACCCGACGACCGGCGGCGGCATCGCGGGCGCAGCATACGGCGGGAAGTACGCGGGCGAGCAAGCCATCGAGGCGCTCGAATCCGGCGACGTGAGCGAGGCCGCGCTGTGGAACTACAACGAGCGCGTCATGGACCACTTCGGCGGTCGCTTCGCCGCCCTCGACGTGTACAACATCCTCTCGACCGCGGTCGACGTCGACGACCTGATGGGCCTCATGGCCGCGCTCCCGGGCGAGAAACTCGCCGAGGCGCTGTACGAGGGCAGCACGCAGATGAGCACGATGTTCAAACTCCAGTTGGCCATGAAGAGCTACGGCTACTGGCGCCAAATCTACCAGTTCTACAAGACGAAACAGCGCGCCGACGAACTGCTCGCACACTACGAGGAGTACCCCTCGCGGCCGAGCGAGTTCGGCATGTGGCAGTCCCGACGTGACTCCCTGATGGAGAACGTCTACGAGACGACCGGCGCGGAAGCGAAGTACTAGACCGCGCCGCGACGACCTTCGTCGTCCTCTCCTTCGTAGTTCCCGCCGAAGTGGATGAAGACGTACACCAGTCCGAGTACCGCGAGCATCGCCGACACCATCGCCGCACCGATGGCCAGCGCGCTGTCCGGGAGGAGCGACGTGGCCGGTTCTTCCGCCGGTGCACCGCCCTCACGGACTTCGAGTTTCGCGACCATCCCGACGTTCTCGTGTGGGATGCAGAAGTACTCGTACGACCCGAGCTCGGTGAACGTGTGCGTGTACGTTTCCCCTTTCTCGACGCTTCCGCGCGGGTAGTTGTTCCGAGCGTTCGACTCGCTGCTGAAGTCGCCGCTAGCGAAGTACGCCGCAGCGTCCGGAATCGCGTCCTCGTAGGCAGTCACGGTGTGGCCGACGTTGCCGACGGTTATCCAGCGGACCGTATCACCCGGTGCGATGATGAGGTCGTCCGGGTCGAACACCAACGAGTCGGTCATGTCGACGGTGTGTGTCGTCCCCTCCTGTGCGGTCGTCGTCGATGCGAGTGCGAGCGCCGATGTCCCCCCCAGTAACCTGAGGAAGTCCCGACGCGTCGCTGCAGGGTCGGTTCGTTCCCTCATACCTAAACAGAGGCGTCGGATGCGTAAAGCGAAATCGCGTGGTCAGGGACGCTCTGCAGCGACCCGCTCGATGGCTGACGCGAGTACGTCGACGCCGAGTGGAAGACTGTGCTCGTCCACGTCGAACGTGCTCGTGTGATGGCCACCGGGGTGGTCGGTGCCGACGCAGATGTACGAGGCGAGGCCACCCTTCTGCTGGACGGCTTCCATCAGGTAGGTCGCGTCTTCGCTGCCGCCGAGGGCGTCGCGCTCGACGAGGCTGTCCACGTCGACGTTCTCGTTCGCGATGTCGCCGACGAGGTCCACGAGTTCCTGGTCGCTGGTCGCGCTGGGTGCTTCGCCGCCGACTTCGACCTCGACCTCGCAGTCGTGCATCGCGGCGGCCGATTCGAGGACGCTCGTCGCGCGCTCGTCCATGTAGTCTTTGAGGTGGGTCACCTCGCCGCGGACCTCACACTCCATGAAGGCGTGTTCGGGCACGATGTTCGCGGCGGTCCCGGCGTGGAGCTTGCCCGCGTTGACCCGCGTCGCGCCGTCGGAGTGCCGAGCGATGCCGTAGAGGTTCTGGACCGCCGTGGCGAGCGCCTGGACCGCGTTCTTGCCTTCCTCGGGCTTCGCCCCCGCGTGGGCGGGCGCGCCGGTGAAGGTCACGTCGAGGTGCTTCACCGCGAGGAAGTCGTCGATACCGGCGACGATTTCGCCGGTCGGGTGGTCGAGGCCGAGGTGGACCGCGAAGAGGTAGTCCACGTCGTCGAGGTGGCCGGAGTTGGCCATCGCCTTGCCGCCGCCGACGACCTCCTCTGCGGGCTGGAAGAAGACCTTCAAGGTGCCAGCAAAGTCGCTCTCCTGTACTGCTTTGACGACGCCGAGACCGAGCGTCGCGTGCCCGTCGTGGCCACAGGAGTGCATGTAGCCCTCGTGTTCGGACCGAAACCCGTTCGCCGTCGGGTGGTGGCTGTCCTCGTCGGACTCGCGAATCGGCAGGCCGTCGATGTCGACGCGCAGGCCGACTGTCGGCCCTGCGCCCTTGTCGATGACGGCGATAGCGCCGGTGTTGCCTCCCCGGAGCTGGTCGAGAATCTCCTCGTCTGCACCCTCTTCGCGCGCCTGCTCGAACCACGTGTCGAGTTCGGCGTCGTCGGGAACCGCCATTCGGTCGTCGGCCGCGAGTGTCTCCGGGCCGACGTACAGCTCGTCTACGTCCAGTCGTCGAAGTTCCTCCACGACGCGACTCGTCGTCCAGAACTCGCGCCAGGCGGGCTCTGGGCGACGATGGAACTCACGCCGCAGCGACACTAACCAGTCGGAGTCTACCATACGCGGGGCGACGCACCGGACGTACTTAACGGGACAGACACCGGCGTGCGGTGCGTGTTCGGTGATGTCGTCGCAGAATCAGGTTTCGGCGGACTGGTGGCGCATGTAGTACGCAGCCCCGGCGACGAGTGGGACGATGAACGCACCGACGTAGTACTCGGGGCCGAGTCCGTCACCACCCGCGTGGTTTCGTAAAAACACTAGCAGCAGGCCACCGAAGATGAGGTTCACCACGGCGAGTTCGGTCAGTGGGTCGGTGCCGACCGCCACGGCCAGCGTCGCCGTCACCGAGTACAGCAGCATCGTGAGGAGGACGGCCCGGAGTGAACCGGTTCTGCGGCGGGAGTCGTCGTGCGACATCTGTCGTGAGTTTCGGGCAAGACGGAAATAGTTCCTCCGGGGAGCGACGAAGCGAGCTTTATCCTACCAGCAGGCGTAGGTGACTGGGTGAAACCGAGTCGCGTAATCGAGGTCGTACGCGCCGTCCAGCGCGAGGTCAAAGCCGAGAACCTCACCTTCATGGCGGGGAGCATCGCCTATCACGCGTTCATCTCGCTGCTCCCGTTCATGCTGGTGTTGCTCGCCGCGCTCACCGCCATCGGCGGGGAGCGACTCGCACTCGACGTGGTGTTCAGCATCGGGTCGTACCTCTCGCCGAACGCGGGCGAGTTACTGACCGAGACGGTCCAGCGCGCGACGGCGAGCGCGGGCGTCTCCATCGTCGGTATCGTCGCGCTGGTGTGGGGGACGCTCAAAATCTTCCGAAGCCTCGACACCGCCTTCTCGGACATCTACGAATCAGAGGCGGAGAACACGCTGGCCGACCAACTTTCGGACGGGTTGGTCGTGTTCGTCGCGGTCGGCCTCGCCGCCGCAGTCGCGGCCGGAATGGGGACGCTCGTCTCGGTCGACGGGTCGCTCGTCGGACAATCGCTCGGCTTCGTGATGCTCGTCGCCGGACTCACGCTCGTCTTTCTGCCGATGTACTACGTCTTCCCGGACGAGGACGTGACGCTCCGCGAGGTCGTCCCTGGGGCCGTGTTCGCAGCGGCCGGGTGGGCGACGTTGGAGTCTGTGTTTCAGTTCTACGTCGCTGTCGCCGGCAAAGCAGACGCCTACGGTGTCGTCGGGGCTATCCTGCTGCTCGTCACGTGGCTGTACTTCTCGGGACTGGTGGTGCTCGTGGGCGCGGCGTTGAACGCGGTGCTTGCCGGACGCTCGGAAGACGTGGCCGCCCTGTCGTGGAACGTCGCGGCCACGACCGAGGCCGACCACGACGCACTCGACGACGACCTGGCTCGGCTCGACGAAGCCTTGCAAGACGGCGGGCCGGTGACGGTCCGCGTCGGCGACTGCGAGGTGACGCTGCCCGCACCGGACACGGCGGAGGCCGAGAGCGAGCGAATCAGTCGCCCGAAACTCCTCGGTGGGAGCGAGCGCGGTGGCCGCGTCGTCCTGTCGTGGCGTCGTCGCGGGTGACGCCGACCGGAACGGTATCGAGAGGATGAACATCACGAAACCGCGAATTTTCCCGTTCTAGCTGTGTAGGCCGCCACTTTTCCCGTTTCGGACACGGAGTTCGACCGATGACAGCCCTCGGCGGTCGCGTCCGCGACGTCTGCCGTGGCATCTACCGGGAGGTCCGCGCCGAGAACGTGACGTTCATGGCGGGGAGCATCGCCTACCACGCGTTCGTCTCGCTCATCCCGTTCTTGCTCGTCGTCGCCTCGGCGTTCCGTCTCGCGGGCGAGCCCGCACTCGGGCAGGCCGTCGTCAGCACTGTCGGCGGGTACGTCTCGCCGACGAACGCCGAAGTCCTCACCAAGGCGGTCACGGCCGCGACCGACGACACCAGCATCACCGTGGTCGGGTCCGTGACACTGCTGTGGGGGATGCTCAAGATATTCCGCGGCCTCGATACCGCCTTCTCCGACATCTACCACGTCGAAGAGAGCGGCGGCGTCGTGGGCCACGTCGTGGACGGGATAATCGTCCTCGTCGCAGTCGTCCTCGCCGTCGTGGTCGCCGCAGCCGCGGGAACCAGTTTCGCCGTCGACTCGGCGACCCCCTACGACCCGGTCGTCGATTACCTCGCACTGTTCGGCGGCGTCTCGCTCGCGCTGTTCCCGATGTACTACGTCTTCCCCGACGCGCCAGTGACCGTGCGCGAAGTCCTCCCGGGAACCGTCTTCGCTGCGGTCGGTCTCACCGCCGTCGAGACGACGTTCAAGTACTACGTCGATATCGCTGCGTCGCAGACGTACGGCGTCATCGGGACCGTCCTGTTGCTCGTCACGTGGTTGTACGTCACCGGCGTCATCATCCTGCTCGGAGCGACCATCAACGCGGTGCTCGCCGGGCGGACCGAGACAGCCGACGAGATTTCGTGGACTTCTGACCCACCGCCGCAGGACTGGGAACGACTCGTGGCAGACCTCGACGAACTGGACGAGTTGCGAGGGACGGCGACTCGCATCGTCGTCGAAACCGAGCGCGGGACGGTCCAGCTCCCGCCACCGACCGAGACGACCGTCCACACTCGTCACGTCGCGCGCCCCGGCCCCCTCGGCGGTGAAGAACGAGACGCGTCGGTCAACCTCCGCTGGGAGTACGGCGACCCGGACGACGACCCCGAGGACGGCACACCGGGCGAAGGAGACGAGACATCGGACCGCCAGGCCGTCCGAGACCCGACAGAAAACTCACGCAAACCGTCACGCGACGACTGAGCAGAGAAAGAGAGCGAGGGAGAGCGAGAAAAACGAGACGAGTAGCCGACAGCGCGAGTCGAAGACGGTCGCGCAGTCGACTTACGACCCCATCGAGCGAATCTGCTCGACTTCGACTTCGACGTGAATCGACTGCGGGAAGTCGCGCCCGGCGACGGAGCGTGCGAGTTCGTCGTGACCGACGATCTCTATCTGGCGGCTGTAGACGGTGTAGTTCCAGTTGCCGAACGTCCTCGGCTCTGCCTCGGCGTCGTCGTCGGCCGCGGGTCGGCTGTGCAGCGGGACGTGCAGTCGCTCCGGTGGCGACGAGTGCGGCCCCTTCATCTCTGCTCCCTTCCGGGAGACTGTCTCGCTGATGTCCTCGACGACGGACTCGAGGACGGCTCTATCGCCGCTCTGTAGTGTGAGACGTGTGACGAAACTCATTGTCGGTTGTATTGTGTGTGGGCGTTCAGCGTCAAAAAGGCATTGAGATGTGTTCGTGGATGGCCGCGAGACGCGCCGGACGAATCGCTGGCGCGGTCGCTCCGATATTCTCTTAACGGGTGCTTGTTTACCAATGGGTAATGGCAGTCGAAGCTACGAGCGCAGGTGCCATCCTCTACCGGGACACGCGGGGCCGGCGTGAGTATCTACTGCTGAAGAGTCGCCCGGGCGACTGGGAGTTTCCAAAGGGCGGCGTCGAAGGGGACGAAGAACTCCAACAGACGGCCATTCGAGAAGTAAAAGAGGAAGCAGGCATCCACGATTTCCGTCTCATCGACGGATTCAGAGAAGATTACGACTACGTCTTCGAGGCGAACGGGAAGACCATCCACAAGACGGTCCACCTGTTCATTGCGAAGTCCTACGAGGCGTCGGCAGAACTGTCGAAAGAACACCGCGACCTGCAGTGGCGCGACTACGACCAGGCGATAAACACCGTCACCCAGGACGGTCCACGTGAGATACTCGAAGACGCACACGAGTTTCTCGACGACTTAGAGAAGAACGGCGGCATCTAGCCCGCCACCGGCCCCGCGGGCCGTCTCGATTCTTTATCCCCCTTCGTTCTACATCTCTGAGCGACTGCCTCGACGATGAGGACTTTCGCCGTCCTCGTGACGGGACCCACCATACACTCTGGCGCGCGAAGACTCGCGGTCTCGGCCGCGAGTCCGCGCGAGGGACGAACGAGACGGAGTCGAGTGAGGAGGATGGGGAGGTCGAGGTGCTGTGCAGTGGCGGTGCGGTCCATCTTCCATCGGCAGTCGTGAACTGCTCGTCGACACTGACAGTCCCGACGACGACCGGAGCGAACCAAGACGATACCGAACACCGAAACGCCTTCGACCCACCCGAACCCAGACTCGGCTATGCTTCCCGGCGACGACTCCGAGTTCGCGTTCGAGTTGCGCGTCTGTCGCTGGGCCGAGGCGAACTGGCCGCCCGAGGGCGAGACGGATTCGGAAATCCTCGTCGCGCGCCAACTCGGCACCCGGCGGCGACGCTGGGACACCATCGTCCTCGAATGCGACCCCGAGGGTCTGCGCCAGCGGGCGAACTTCGGGCGCGCGGCGCTCGACTCGGACCTGCTCCACGTCGTCCGGAACGCGCCCGAAGGCTGGACCTACTACCGCGACTGCCTGCCGGACCCCGGCTACCCGTGGCGCTACGTCCGCGAGGCCATCCACACCGCGAGCGACCGCGGTATCGTCGACGATCGAAAGCAGGGGAACAGAATCGAGATTCGGCGAAAGTGGGCGTACCCGGACTGGGTCGAGCGAATCGTCGCCATCGAGAACAAACCGGACCTGGACGCGAGTGCGGCCCGGGAACTGCTCGCGCAGGTGGAGTACGACGTGGCACTCTCGCTGGCCGACGAGGCGTGGGTCGCCACGCGCGAGACCGGCGAGCGTGCCGAGCCGGTGCTGTTCGAGGGGATGCCCGTCGAAGCCGGGATTTTGACCGTTGTTGCTGGAACCGCTGAGATGACCGGCACAGCGACCACCACCGCCAACGTGGCCTGGCACGCTGGCAGTCTCGCCGTTTCCGACCCCGGAACGCGAATCCTCGACCGACCCGACGGCGGCGAGTTCGACGCCTCAGCAGCGAGTTTCGAGTACGCCGACCCGGAGTGGAAAGCGCAGAAGCGCGCCGAAATCGCAGAGCGGGCGTACGAACGCGGCTGGCGGTCGTACGTCGACACGATGCGCCCGGACTGTCGGCACTTCGAGCTTCGTGCCGATGGCCCGCTCATGCCGTGGTGTGCGACGAAAGGGCACTGCCCGACCGCGGGCGAGTGTTCCGGTCGGTGTGGCGAGTTCGAACCCGAACCGCCCATCTGGCGGACGAAGGGCTGGCCCATCGAAGGTGGGCCGGGAAAACGGGTGAAGGCGTTGTTGGCGGGGCGGCGGGCGCGTCGGCGACCCGGATTGGAAGCAGACGAGTGAGTGCGTTGTCTACTCTCTGTCGCAAAATTAGGTTGTCTCGGTCGATAGGAGGCCTCCCTCGAAGAAGTCGACGACACGGGGCCACATCGCTACGGCGAACATGATTCCACCGCCGAGCATCCCGGCGTAGATGCCGAACCAGAGGAACAGCGTCGCCGGGAAGTCGAAACTGTAGCGGGCGCTCTCGACACTCGCGTAGAGGATATTCGCTAGCAAAAGTGCGTAGAGCGGCGGCCACGGGTCACGATAGCCTTCGGACATGGCCCGTGATTTATACGAACTGATGATAAATCGAGGGGTATCAGTCCGAGAGGACAGCTCGAAACGATTCCACATCCAAGTCACAGACGACGGCCGGTTTCCGCGTCAGGCCTGCTTTGTCGCCTCGTTCGTCACTGTCGGGGTCGTGTGCCGGTTTCACGACGGAGAAGTCCCGGGCGAAGTCGTCGGCGAGGTAGTAGCCGCGTCGTTCGCCGCCGAACGCCGAGAAGACGCTCAGTTGTGGGCCAGCACGCTCGAACAGGCCGCAGTCACTTGCGCCCTCGCTGGCATCGTCCCCGACTTCGGGACCATCCAGCAGGACGACCCGGCGGTCGTTGCGGTATGGCACACCACCGACCGCCCGCAGCGTATGGGCGTTGTCGGGATGACGAGCCAGTTTCTCGCGCTTCGTCTCGGGGTCGTCGTCGGGTTCGACGACGGTCTTTCGCGCGACCGGGAACCAGCCGACGAGATAGCGATGCAACCGGCCATCGGCGTCTTCCAGTCCGGTGTAGAACCCGACCGCGTCCTCGTCGGGTACGAGGTCCGCCAGTCGGGAGACGTAGCCCGGCCGGTGTTCGCCGTAGGTCAGGGCGTCGAAGTTCGGGTCGTGGTGGGGCGGATAGTCTGCAATCTCGGTTGGGTCGGTGAGTCGCGCGCCATCGCCATCGGGGTCGGGCGTCAGGCTGGCGATGGTCTCGGCCATCGTCGCGTCGCTGTTGCGACACTTCAGGTCGCCGTAGGTCCGCGGTTCGGCCGTCTCGTGCGTCTTCTCCGGAATCGGGACGTACTCGAACCGGCCGTCGTCGCCGATGCGCGGGACGCGAGAATCGTGAAAGGAAACGTTGGTGGTGTCCGCGCCGATGCCGCAGAGGACGACGGTCATAACCGGTCGGTCGTCAGTGCGGGAATCACGCCGACGAGACGCTCACTTCCACTTCGTCGCGGGCGACGGCGAGACGGAACGTCGGCACGGTCGTGTAGACGACTTCGACCACGCCCTTGCGCCGGAGCGACTGGAGCGACGAACGAACGTCGTCGACTTCGGGGTCGTCGCCGTACTCCTCGCGAAGGTCGTTGAGGACGCTCACGACGCTCTGGCCGTCCTCGTCGGGACCGGCCAGAACCGCGATGATGTGCGCCTGTAGCTCCGGAACGCTGACCGCGCTCGGGACGCCGCCTGCGTCCTCGTCGGCCTGCACACCGGGTTCCACGTCGACCATGTCGTTCGCCTCGGCCGTCGCCCGGATGAGGCTGTTGTCGTCGCGGTAGTAGTAGTCCTTCAACTCGTTCTCGAGGTACTGATGGACCTCGCTACCGCTCTCTAACCCCCACCGCTCCTGCAGTTCCGCGTTCTTTGTCGGCTGGAGTTCGACGATGTCTGCCAGCCGCTCGCGGGCCTCGTCCGAGAGAGTCATCAGGCGGCGGTACGCAGGACCGCTATTTGGTAGTTCTGCCTGGCGAGTTCAGGCCACACCAGTCAAGCGTCTTCACGTCGTATGGTGGCGTATGGCACAACAGGTAAAGCTCAACGACCTCGAACGCGTCCTCGACGACCTCTCGTATCCCGTCATGCGAGACGACGCGGCCGTCGAACTGTCCGACATCACAGTCGCCCTCGCCGATGGCGAGACGAACCTCGGGGAGGTCGTCTCCGAGACCCAGAGCGATTCGTTCGACTCGCCCGACGACCTCTACCTCGAACTCCAGAGTATGCTCCCGATAGAAGCCGTCGGCGAGCCGGGGCAGTCAGAAGGAGAAGGGTAAATCGAGTAGGGGAGGGGTGAAGCGGGTATCTTAAGTTTCCCGACCGGCGTATGACCTGCTAGCAATGGAGTTCTGTGACGAATGCGGTTCGATGATGAAAACGGAGGGAGACTATTGGGTCTGCGGGAGCTGCGGCCACGAGAAAGCCCGCGACTCCGTCGCCGAAGCGTCGATGGTGACGACCGAGGCACAGGAGGTCAGCGAAGTCGTCGACGTGAGCGACGCCGAGGACAAGGGCCTCGCGCGCACCGACGCTCGCTGTCCCCAGTGTAGCAACGAGGAAGCGTACTGGTACATGCAACAGATTCGCTCGGCCGACGAGTCCGAGACGCGCTTCTTCATCTGCACCGAGTGCGAACACAAGTGGCGCGAAGACGACCACTGAACTGAGCGCACCACCTTTCACTTTCTTCACTCGCCCGGTTGACGGCCGTCACTCGGCCGGCCGGTCTCGATACGCGACCCAGAGCGCTGGCACTGTGACGGCGAACACACCGGCCAGCGCCAGCCCTGCCCACGAGAGTTGCCCGGGCACGTAGTCGAGCACCGGGCCGAGGACGAGTAAGAGGACGCCGAAAAGCGCCGGCCCCATCGTGGCCAACGGTCGTGCCCCGTGCCGACCGACCCACGAGAGCGCGAGGAGCGAGAGTCCGAAGACGACGGCGATGCCGTGGACGACCTGTACGATGCCCGCGGCCGACGGGTCGGCGTCCGTCAGCAGGTAGAGTGGACTCGCGACGAACACGAGACCGACCAGCGCGTCGACGACGGCGAATCCCCGGCCGACCGTCGTCGGGTCGATGCCGCCCAGCAGTTGCTCTAGCGGGTCGCTCATTGCTCGAAACTCGATTGGTCGGCAGAAATGACTTTCCGTTCTAGTCGTCGGCCGTACTCGGGGTCGACGGCGCGGTGGCGTGGGCCGCGCGCCACTCGCCGTGTTTGACGCCCAACGCGAGACAGATGGCTCCGAAGACGAGCATCGAGGGCGTGACCATCATGAGGATGGTGCTAGTCTCCATCGGCACGGGCGACGCGATGAGACCGACGACGCCCAGCGCCACGATGGCGACGAAGACGACTGCGGTTCTGGTGAGGTCGAACTCCATACGAAACGTATGTCTTGCATGTGAATAACAGCCACGGAATCGGCAGTACGGTCGAAACGTGCCGCTCACACTGGTCGGGACGTACCTATCTCGTCGCTTTTTGGTCACGATGCATACACTTAGGACACCACGACGAGAACGCGCGAGTATGACGCAACTCCTCCGCTATGCACTTGCGGTCGTCGTCGGAGTCGTCGCGACTGGTCTCGCCGCTTTGGACTCACAGTCCGCGGTTCTCCTCACTGGCGTGTTCGTTATCTTCACTATGACGGCGGCGATTCTCTGGGAGTACCCTGAACTCGTGTGGGGTGACGGCCTCGACGAGAGCCACCCATCTGGCGTCCTCGCCGGCGGCACGACGTTCGGCACGCTCATGCTCGCACAAGGCCTCGGTGTCGAGTTCCACTACGCAGCGGGAGTGTTCGGGTTCGGGTTGGTCGCCTTCGGCGCAGCCTGCGGCGTCTGGCTCTCCGACGAAAGCACGGCGGCTCCGGCCTGAAAAATCGGCTGTTTCTCGACCTGCCCACGACCTGTTCTCGACCCTGTTCCGACAGTTCTCAGTTCGACGGCCGAACGATCTCGGCGAGCGTCACTAGCACGCCGAGCAGCCAGCCGAGCGGAATCGACACCGCGAGCCACATCCCGATGTAGGCCACGCCGGTCAGGTCGTACTGCGTCCGCAGGTACTCGTTGATGCCGCCGACAGCCACGACGTTGTCGAGGAACCACGCGGCGATGGACTCGCTCTCGGTGAACACCACCTCACCGAGCGTCGGCGAGTAGAACGCCGCGACGACCGGCGGGAGGAAGACGGCCGTCATCGCCAGCGGGTAGGCGACGACGATGGACGTGATTCGGCCGCCGACACGGGAGAACACCACCGCGAGGGCGGCCGACAGCGTGGCGACGGTCGCCGCCGCCGCGACCGCGATGAATCCTTCTGTGGAGAACTGGAACCGGGCGAGTGCGGAGAGTGCGCCCCACAGCACGGCCACGAGCAGGACTGAACCGATGAGCCCCAGATACTCGGAGAAGTCGTCGACGTTGTACACGCCCCAGCGCGCGACGACGCCGAACAGGGCGAAGGGATACGCCAGCGCGACCAACAGCGCGCCCAGTGCGCCCCAGCCCCGGTACGCGACCGTTTCGCCAGTGGTCGACGGTTTCCACTTCCCGAGGACCGAACTTCCCGACGTTCGCTGGCGGGGAAAGACCAGTTCCATCCACGTCTCGTGCAGTCGAATCAGGTCGACCCGTATCTCGTCGACGACGCCTGCCATTGCGTCGAAACAGTGCGCGACGGCGATTTATGTCTTCGCCCTTCGTTCGCTATCGGTATCATTACTGTTTGTTCTCGGTTTCGAGAATTCCGGTTCTGTAATCATCGGATGGCGGGATTGGTGCTATTCGTTAGGACTCTTGCTTGCCGAACAGTCCACGACTGCCGATGGAACATGACCGCAGCCACACCCTCCCCATCCGATTCCTCACTCGGCTCACTCCGCTCGCCTCGCTCGTCATCCCTCGCGCGTTTTTGATTCGCGGTCTTCGACACGCGAATCCGCGCGCGCCAGACCGGTTGTGAAAATCTCGTCGCCGGGCAAAAATCGCTTAGTCGCCGTTCCAGCGCAGGTTCGCCAGTCGGTTCAGGGCGTAGACGGTCCGGAGCATCTCGGCGGATTTCCCGCGGTCGAAGACGAGTTCGTCGGTCGATAGCACGTGGTCGAGCACGTCGCTGGAGGAGTGTTCCGGGGCTGCACCGATGCCGGAGCCGTTCTCTGCGACCCACTTCATGACGCGCAGGTCGGACTTCGAGTCGCCCATCACGAGGGCGAACGGGTCCTCCACGTCGAGCACGTCGAAGGCGGCCTCGACGCCAGCGACCTTGTCGAGTTCGAGGCTGGTCACTTCGGCGGCGTCGGCCTCGTAGTAGGCCACGTCGATGCGCTCGAACATCTCGATGACCGCGTCGGGAATCTCGTCGAGTTTCACGTCGGGGAAGCCGCCGTCCTGTTCGAGGACGCTCCGAATCTCGGGGTCGGCGTTCGCGTAGAACTTGCGCGACCACTGGACTGCGTCGGTGGCGTCTTCGTCGGTGGCGCGCGCGACCGATTCGCCGACGAGGTCTAACTGGTAGATGAGGCCCTCGTCGATGACGTTCCGAGCGCGTTTGCTCCCGGTCTCGAAGTTCGGCTTCAGGGTGACATTGAATTCGTTCCCCTGCAAGTGACAGCCGTGGCGGATGGACTCGGGCGCGTCGGTGAGCACGCGGGCGCGCACGTCGGTGAACACGTCGCGGACGCTCTCGTCTAAGTCTTCGTAGAGGAGTTGCTTCGTCTCCGCGCCGTGGCCCGGCGTGAACACGCCGTTGCCCGCCTCGTAGACGATGCTCAGGTCGCCCGAGTGGACGACTTCGCTGCCGAGGCCCTGAATCATGAACCCCTTCACGTTCTCCAGCGTCTGGCCCGTGCAGATGACGATGGGGACGCCGTCCTCGTAGAACTCGGTGAGGAGGTGCAGCGTCTCGCGTGGAATCTCGTTGTCGGTGTTGCCCGCGGAGCGAAGCGTCTCGTCGACGTCCAGCACGAACACGTTCACAGCTGCGCCGTACTTCGAGAAGAGGTCGAGTGCGGTGAAGGCCTGGTCGCGCGTCGCCCGCGCCGCGACTTCGGCGAACGTCTCGCCCGCGGCGAACGCCTCGCGGACCTCGCTCTTTCGACTCTCCAGTTCGTCGCTCGCGGTCTGCCAGTGTTCCAGTGCGACGCGCGAGTCGACGGGCGGGAACACGTCGACGAACTCCTGATAGTCGCGTAAGGTCGCCGTGTCGAAATCGTCGTACAGCCGGTAGAGGAGGTCGTATCGTTCCATGTTGTGTGACACCTACTCGTGCCGTGGGTAAAACGGTGGATGATGGCACGCAACGTTGCGACACTCGTGGACCGCATACACATGGGACTGTGACCGAGGACTGGTAGCAATCCACGAGTCACCCACCGCATACTGATTGTTTACTCGTGATAGAATAAATCTTTTTGTCGGTGGGGTGCGTTGCCATAGGTATGAACGCAGTCGTCGTCCGCGAGGGAGAGACAAAACCGACGGTCATCGAGAAACCCCGGCCCGAACCGGGCGAGGGTGAGGTCCTCGTCCGGACGCTCCGGGTCGGTATCGACGGGACCGACCACGAAGTCATCAACGGCGGCCACGGCCGATTCCCGGACGGGTCCAACCACCTCGTCCTGGGGCACGAAGCCGTCGGCGTCGTCGAGGACCCGAACGGGACGCGGTTCGAGGAGGGTGACGTAGTCGTGCCGACCGTCCGTCGTCCGCCGAACGGCACCAACGACTACTTCGAGCGCGGCGAGGCGGACATGGCCCCCGACGGGGAGTACGTCGAGCGTGGCATCGTCGGCGCGCACGGATTCATGAGCGAGTACTTCACCAGTCCCGAGGAGAGTCTCGTGGACCTTCCGCGCGAGCGTGCGCAACTCGGCTTCCTCGTCGAACCCATCAGCATCTCCGAGAAGGCGTTCGAACACGCGTTCGCCGCGCGTTCGGCGTTCGAGTGGGACCCCGAGTCCGCGCTCGTCCTCGGCAACGGGAGCCTCGGCCTGCTCACCCTCGCCATGCTCGAAGCCAGCGACCGCTTCGAGCGCACCTACTGTCTCGGCCGGCGGAGCCGCCCCGACCCGACCATCGACCTCATCGAAGAACTGGGTGGCACCTACATCGACTCGCGCGAGACACCCGTCTCCGCGATTCCCGGCGAGTACGAATCGATGGACTTCGTCTACGAGGCGACCGGCTACGCGAAACACGCCTTCGACACCGTCGAAGCGCTCGCACCAAACGGCGTCGGCGCGCTCCTCGGCGTCCCCGGCGACTGGGAGTTCGAAGTCGACGGCGGCCGCATCCACCGCGAACTCGTGCTGCACAACAAGGCGCTCGTCGGCAGCGTGAACTCCAACGTCCGGCACTTCCAGGCGGCCGTGGACCGCCTCGAAGCCCTCCCCGAGTGGTTCTACGACGACCTCGTGACCGGAATCTACGGGCTGGACGACCTCGACGCGGCCTTTGCGGACGACGATAGCACTATAAAAACGGCCGTCGAATTCAGCCGCATATGAAGAACGTTGACGATCTCATCGAGAGTGCAGCCGAGTTAGCCGAGCGCGGTCTCTCCAAGGGAGAAATCGCCGACGAACTCAACGTCTCCCGTGAGACTGCTTCCTGGCTCGTCGAACGGTCCGGTGCCGCCCCCGGTGACGCCGACCCCGCAGCCGAAGTCCCCGAAGGCGGCCATCAGGACATCCACGTCGACTGGTCTGCCATCGGGCGCGACAGTTTCCGTCTCGAAGCCGTCACCTCGGCGATGGCCGACCTCCTGAACAAGGAAGGCGAAGACGTCGACCTGACCGTCGGCATCGAGAAAGCCGGTGCGCCCATCGCGACCCACATCGCGCGCGAACTCGACACCGACCTCGCCTCGTACGCGCCGCGCAAGCACCAGTGGGAAGAGGGGGACCTCGACGACCTCGGTGGCTCGTTCTCGCGCAACTTCGCGCAGATTCGCGACCGCGACTGCTACGTCGTCGACGACACCATCACGAGCGGGACGACGATGACCGAGACCATCGAAGCCATCCGCGAACAGGGCGGCAACCCGGTCGCAGCCTGCGTCCTCGTGGACAAGCAGGGCCTCGACGAGGTCGCCGACATCCCCGTCTACTCGCTCCTGCAGGTCATCACAGTCGGTAGCGACGAGTAAGCGCGCGCGAGACGGCGACGACTTTTCGGAATTTCCGTGGCGACTGTTTCTGCCCGATCACTCTGGCGCGCGCTTCCGAGCGTGGCCGAGCGAGAGCGAGGCCCGCGATGGAGATATCGCGCGAGGGATGAGCGGAACGAACGAAGTGAGTGACGCGAATCGGATGGGGAGGTTGTGGCTGTGGGAGGGAGAGGACGCGGTGTGGTCATGTACCGTCGTGATTCGTGAACTGCTTCTCGAACGCTCCATCAGCGACGCCGACAGGACTACTGGCACCGACAAATTCGGCCTCAACCGAGAATAGCGACGTAATGCCTTTCAGCGACGGTTCCCTACCTCGCCCTATGACGTTCGACCCGAACCAGAGCCTCCCGCAGGAAGAAGTCGACGAACTCGTGAAAGACACCATCGAGAACAACGAAGTCGTCCTGTTCATGAAGGGCACCGAGATGATGCCCCAGTGTGGCTACTCCGACCGCGCACTCGGCCTCATCCGGACACACCGCGAGGAGTACGAGACCGTCGACGTGCTCCAGTCGCTGGAGGAGTTCCGCGCCGCACTCAAGGAGTACAGTGGCTGGGAGACGATTCCCCAGACCTACGTCGACGGTGAGTTCGTCGGCGGGAGTGACGTGCTCGCAGAACTCGACGAACGTGGCGAGCTAGGAGAGACCTTGCAAGGATAACCCACACCTTGAATAGCTAGGACCACCTAGTCGTTTTTCAACTTTCCCAGTGAAATAAACAGCAGGTCATTTAAACTCTACGCCCCTATTGTTGGGTAAGCGGCTGGCGACACGACTGCGCCGTGACACCCCCCTTCACACATGTCAGCAGAAAAATCCGGCCACGTCTACCGGTTGCACTCGACACTTGAACTACCCCTCGAAACAGTTCGAGAGTACCTGGACGACGACCCAGAACTTCCCGACGGCATCACCGCCGTCGACGTAACTCGACGGAACAACACCTTGATTTTGAAGGCCGTTGCGGCCAACAACAACGTGAGCAAGTACACCCCGACCGCACAGCTGAAGGCCAGCGTGACGGAGAACCGGGTGTACGAAGAGGAACCCGACGACCGTCGGGGTCCGCGCTGGGGCGAGGAAGAAGAGGAAGAGATTCCCTCGGAACTCGTCGAATTCGCGGCCTTCAAAGGTGACCGCGAGACGGTCCTGCAGAACTCGTTGCTCCAGTACGAGATGTTCCAGGTACTCTGTAACATCGCGCGCCAGGCGGAGAAAGGCACGCTCACTGCCATCACCGCCAAGGACGGCGACCTCGACGCGACGCGCATCGTCGACGGCGAGGACCGGCCCGCGACCATCGAAGTCGTCGAGGGGCGACAGGAGAGCAAGGCCGCCAGTAACGGTGTGAACTGGCGAGACAACAAATTCATCAGCTGAGACGATACGCGGCGGGAGCGACCCACACAGACTGACACACGGGGCGTACGCTGCGGTCGCGCGCCTGGTGGAAGTCGGTGGCGGTGGTGGATTTCGAATACGGACCCGGCTATCAGTCCGCCGTACTGTTCTGCGCGTTCTTGGTAGTAGCGTCGTCGAGTACAGCGGCGCGTGAGGACTGTGCTCCGTCCATCAACACTCGTTCACGGAACCGGTCAGCTGTACACAGTCTACCGCTTTCCCAACCCACTTTTCTGGGCCAGCCTTGCACCCAAACACGATGACTGACCAGCAACAGCGCAGTGTCGAGAGCGCCCCGCTCGCAGACGACATGCCGATGCTCGGCCTCGGGACGTGGCAGAACACGGACGAAGCGCAGTGTGCCGACAGTGTAGCCACAGCCCTCGAAATGGGCTATCGTCACATCGACACGGCGCAGGCGTACGGGAACGAGGAGTCGGTCGGCGACGGCATCGCGAAAGCCGACGTGGACCGCGATGACGTCTTTCTCGCGACGAAGGTCTGGATCGACAACCTCGAACACGACGACGTGCTGGAGACGACGGAAGAGAGTCTGGACAAACTCGGCGTGGACTACGTCGACTTACTGTACGTCCACTGGCCGTCGCGAACCTACGACGCCGAGGAGACACTGGCCGCGTTCGACCAGCTGTACGACGAGGAGAAGATTCGCCACGTCGGCGTCTCGAACTTCGAGCCGGAGCATCTCGACGAAGCGCGCGAGACACTCGATGCGCCCGTGTTCGCCAATCAGGTCGAGTGTCACCCGCTGCTCCCGCAGGACGAACTCCGCGAGTACGCCGAGGCGAACGACGTGAACCTCGTCGCCTACTCACCCCTGGCCCGCGGCGAGGTGTTCGACGTTCCGGAGATTCAGGACGTTGCAGAGAAACACGACGCGTCGGAAGCGCAGGTCAGCCTCGCGTGGCTCCGCGAGAAGGGCGTCACCGCCATCCCGAAAGCGACCGGTGAGGCCCACATCCGCGACAACTGGGAGTCGCTCGCGGTCTCGCTCGACGACGAAGACGTGGCGAAAATCGATACCATCGACCGTAAAGAGCGCGTCGTCGACCCTGACTTCGCCCCGTGGTGAGCCAGGACAAGAATTAACTCGAATCCGCGTAAGTAACACGTATGAGCAACAACGCACCCCAGTCTGGCACCGACGACCCGCTCGACGTCCACGGTGTCGTACCGCCGACGGTAACCGCGTTCAACGAGGACGAGTCGGTCGACTACGAGCAGACAGCGGCCCACGCCCGGTACGTGGTCGACCGCGGCGCGCACGGCGTCTTCCCGCTCGGGACGAACGGTGAGTTCCCACTGCTGGACGGCCACGAACGAGACGACATCGTCGAAGCGGTCGTCGACGAGGTCGGCGGCGAGGTGCCCGTCATCGCGGGCGTCGGTTCGCCGAGTACGAAACGGACCGTCGACCGCGCCGAAGCGGCCGAGCGCGCGGGTGCTGACGGCCTCGTCGTCGTCACACCGTACTACTTCCCGGTCGACCACGAGGCCGCACTCCGGCACTACCGCCGCGTCTGTAACGCGGTCGACCTGCCGGTGTACGTCTACCACATCCCGTCGAAGACGGGTAACAGCCTGTCGCTCGACACCGTAGACGACCTCGCCGAGATTCCGAACCTCGCCGGTATCAAGGACTCCAGCAAGGACGTGCCGTGGCTCGGACAGGCCATCGACGCCCACCCCGAACTCACGTTCATGGCTGGCTCGGACTCGCTGCTGTTCCCCGGGCTGGAAGTCGGCTGTGCGGGTCTCGTCTCGGCCGTCGCGAACGTCTTCCCCGAACTCGTCGTCGACCTGTTCGAAGCCTACGACGCGGGCGACGAAGCCCGTGCTCGGGAACTCCAGAGCGAGGTGTACGACGTGCGCGACGCGCTCAAGCGCGGCCCGTACATGGCTGGCGTGAAGACCGCGCTCTCGCTGCGCGGGTTCGAGGCTGGACCGCTCCGTGACCCGCTCCGGAAGATGGACGAGTCGGACCGCGACGCCCTCGAAGCGGACCTCAGCGAACTGGACCTGCTCTGACCAAAAAGCTGCCGGGGACAGGGTTTTGCCTCGGTGAAACGTACGCTTTTGCAAATGATGGCGACCACCCACGCGTTCGTGGGACTCCTTCTGGCCGTCGCGGTGAACGCGGTCGCGCCCGAGTTCGGCATCGTCGCGGCGTTCGCGGGGCTGGCGGGCGGGACCTTCCCCGACTTCGACCTCGCGGCGGTCCACCGTAAGACGTTGCACTTCCCGGTCTGGTACTCGGTAGCGACGGTTCCGGCCACGATTGCGGCGGTCCTCTGGCCGTCAGCGGCGACGGTCGGTCTCGCCGTGTTCCTCGCTGCGGCCGCGATACACTCAGCGAGCGACGTGCTCGGCGGTGGCCTCGAACTCCGGCCGTGGGAGGCGACCTCGCCGCACGGTGTGTACGTCCACCCGTGGAAGCGGTGGGTCGCTCCGCGGCGATACATCCGGTACGACGGCGCGCCAGAGGACTTCGTCGTCGGGGCACTCCTCGCGGTGCCCGGCCTGCTGGTGTTCGACGGCTGGGTGCAGCGACTCGTCCTCGCGGGACTGGCCGTCTCGCTGTTCTACACGGCGATTCGAAAACGGTTACCAGAACTGACGCCGGAGCAGTTCCGCTGAGAAGGAAGCGCGCCGGCGGGCCGGAGCGCTCAGGTGAGGGTGTAGTTCTCGAACGTCCGTACGGCGTAGACGTACGACGCGACCGGTGACGCGAGTCCCAGCGCGAGGACGGCGATGCCGATGGGGCGGAACGTCGACGCTGCGACCGACAGTTCCCACGGCGTGAAGAAGGTGACGCCCAGGGAGACGACGAGCGCCGCCAGTTCACGGATGGCGGGTTCGAAGGTCAACGCTGCCGCCGCACCGACGGCCGCGAGTGCGAGCGAGAACACGAGCATCGCGCTCTTGCTGGGGACGACCGCTTTTCTGTTGCCGGCGACTTTCACGCTCCCGAAGCGGGGGAACGCGATGCCGAAACCGGCAGCCAGTAGCGGCCCGAAGATACTGCCGAGGACGCCCACGGCGAGCGCGGCGGCGGCCATCGGCGGGTCGTCGACGAGCGGACTGATAGCCGTCGAGACGCCGACGAGGACGACCGCGATTGGCACGCCGACGATGGCCCCGGCGAGGACGTGGCCGGTGATGAACTGTCGGCCGGTCATCGGTGAGGTGAGCATCGAGGGCAGCGCCGGGCCGTCGTCGCCGAGCGGGTTGAGCGTGAACGCCATCGCCGTGCCCCACGCGACGTAGGCCGCGAGCAGGAACGGGACGTGTGCCGGCACGTCGCCGGTCTGGATGATTTCCTGCAACGGCGCGATGAACGCGAACAGGGGGTAGAGCAGGTAGAGGAGTTTGATGGGGGCACGACGGGTGCGAATCCACGCGATGCGGACGACTTCCCGGGTCGGCCGGTCGAGCGGGCGAAGGAGGCGAGTCGCGAGGCTCCCGTCGCGGTCGGACTCGTACCGTGGCCCAGTGTCCTCGTCGTCGTCGCGCGCTGGGTCTGAGAACCAGTTGTTGTCGGCGACGCGGACCGACGCGACGTGGACGAGCGGAACGACAACGAGCGTCGTTGCGACGGCCGCACCGATACGGGCGACCGACACCGAGACGTTCGGCGCGCCGAGTAAGAGCAGGTCGGCGTACCACGACAGCGGCGAGGACTGCATCGGTTCGAACAGCGCCCCTGTCAGGTCGTTGAACGCACCCGTGAAGATGAGGCCGAAGTACGCGACGCCAGCGAGTGCGATCAGTGCCGTTCGATGTCTGGCCAGCGGTGGGTAGCGCGTGATGAGGTAGTGGACCAGCAAGCCGACGAAGAACCCGAGGTAGACGGCGGGGAGGGCCACACCGAGGAAGACAACCGGCGTGACGAGCGCGACGAGCGGTGCCTGCGCGCCGTAGGCGAAACCGACGACGACGGCCGTGATGGGGACCACGAGCCAGATGACGAAGCCGGCGACTTCGGCGAGGACGAACGCGGGGACGATGTCCCGGACACGACTCGCGAGCAACAGCGAGGCCGGTTCGTCGACGGTCGCCCGTTTGGCGACGGTTCGGACGACGCTCATGACGAAGATACCGACGAACGCGAGGCCGATGACACCACGAGCGGCCCCGACGACACCGCCACCGATGGGGATGTCGGTCAACCCACCGGCGAGGAGTTCCTCCCCGAGCAACGAGAAGCCGTAGCCTGCGGCGAGCGATAGCCCCCCGAACATGAGCGCGACGAGACCCATGGACGCGAGTTGTATCCGGTTGCCGACGATGACCCTGACCGCGCGGCGGAGTTCCGTCGTCGCGATGCGGCGAACGTGATTGCCGTTGGGTGTCACGAAGCCACCCCTGTAGGGAGACCCTTCATGCGTCCTTCCTCTCACCCCGTACACAAAAAGTCAGACCACGTGCGCCGAGACGACGAACACCGCCCAGAGCGCCACACCGACGAGCAGTCGTGCGTCGAAGTCGAACTCGTCGAGGCGGGTCGCACCGGCCGCGACGAGGCCGATGGCGACGACACAGCCCACGCGGTGGAGGACGAGTTCGATGGGCAACACCGAGATGCCGATGAGTCCGTAGTCGACGACGATGCCCGTCCCGAGGCCGAGGCTGGCGAAGAGGAACCCGTCGACCGGGTCGAGTCTGCTCCCGACGTAGTAGGCGACGCCTGGCACGCCGAAGACGAGTATCGGATAGCAGACGGCGACGATGGCGTCCGGCGGCACCGACAGCAGGTTCTCCAGCGTGATGCCGGCGAATCGAACGCCGAGGAGGACTGCTGGGACGCCGAGGAACAGCGCGATTCGGTGTCGAGTACGCCGCGTCCAGAGTCGGTCGAACGCCTGCCGGGCGTTCGCTCGTGCGGTGACCGCGCCGACCGCCGGGAGGAGCAAGAGGTAGACGACCGTCGACCAGCCGTCGTGGTCGTAGCGGTCGCCGTTGCCGTAGAACACCCGCCGGACGCGTTCGCTCCGGTTCTCGGTCATGTAGTCGGCTTCGATATCGCCACGGGCTTCTTCGAGGCTGTCGACGGTGTGCGTGAGCGTGAACCAGTCCCAGTGTTCGGCGTGCGCCTGCATCACGGTCCAGTTCGCGTCTTCACCCTCGATGCCGTACACGCGGACGTGGTACTGTCCGCCGAAGTAGTCGCCCCGCTGCAACTGATACGACTGTGCAGCCCACTGGCCGCCGCTGGCGTTTCGGTAGTAGAGGTAGCGCTTCGCGCCGAGCGCGTCCGACCACGTGACGTTCGTCTGGTTGGCCAACACGCGGTCGCTCTCTTCGTCCTCGGTGAACGCTGCGTTCGTCGTGTTCCACGGGTCCTCGCCGGACTGGAGTTGCTCGCGAACCCGATCGGCGTCGCCCTGTACCACGACGTTGACCGAACTCGCCCGCCGTTGGAATGTCTGTGCCGGACTGACGTAGGGCCAGACGGCTGTCTCGCTCTCGCCGAGCGGGACGAGTTGCTCGCCGGGCGGGTCGGCGACCGGCGTCGTGACCGTCGGTGAGACGAGGGTCGTCCCCACGAGGAGGATACCCAGTGCGAGGGCGAACAGTTTGAGTCGATTTCTGCTCCACATAGGCAGTGATTGCGCCGAGTCCGGCCGTTCTTCACACCGCGTCGGTATAACGGTATTCCCCACACAGCCCGGGCACCCCGTCGCGGCGGCGCGATTCTCCCGCTATCACGGCCGACGTATCTTGGACGCTCAACGGTAAGCACCGATGTTTACCAGAACTTTTCAGTGAAATTTATACGGGTGGCTGTCCAGCAATGTGATGATGGATGGTCACGACGACGAGAATCCTACCGAACAGGTCGAACTGACGGTCCCGGACACGGTGGCCGCAGAGATCGACCGTCTGTTCGTCGAGTGTCGTGGCTACGAGCCGACCTCCGCACAGGAGAGTCTGACCCTGCTCTGTGACCTCGCAGCCGACCGACTGGAGCCACCACGAAACCCGGGGGCGGCGGACTCGGTCCGGTCGACATCGACCGACACAGGGAGAGTCAGCGACGCGGCGGCCATCGGTGACCCGGTGTCGGTCAGTCGGGCCAGTCCGGTCGACGGGTCGACCGCGAGTGGCGGAGACGACGGTGTCGGCGAGTGGACCGCCGCGCCGGAAGACGATCGCGACCGCCGCATCGACGACGCCTTCCCGACACGCTGGGGGGCCGACCCCGTCGTTCGCCGTCGTCTCCGTGCAGTCGTCGACAGATACGTTCGTGACCCCACCACGTTCCGTGGCCGGGACGACCGGGAAGCCGACGCGCTCGCCGCGGTCGCCCGCCACGAAGGACTCTCACCGGACGAACTGCACGACGACCTCGTCACGACACTGTACGGGAACGCCGGACTCCCCGACGATTTCGCGGCCGAATTCTTCACTGACGCCCTCTCTCGCGTCCTCGACAGTGAACTCGAAACCGATTTCGACACCGACACCGGCTTCGACGCTGCCACCGACGCCGAGCAGGCGGCGAGGGCAGAGTCGGAAACGCCCGCCCAGTCGGACACAGCAGCTGAGTCCCAGAGCCGACAGGCGGACGACTTCGACGTGGACTCCTTACTCGGTGACGTGTCCCAGCCGATGGCCGACTGCGAGGGCTGTGGCGAGACCCGGCCGGTCAACGACTTAGAGACGGTCATCGGGTCGAAGACGGCGACTATCGAGTTGCTCTGTCGTGACTGCACCGCCGACGCGGAATAGGTACGTTTACTCCGGTCCCGTCACACCGGCCGCGTATGGCAACTGCGATGCAGATACTCGACCTCGTGATGCGGACCGCTCACAGCGTCTTCGCGTCGTTCTGGGCGGGGAGTGTGCTGTTTCTCACCCTCGCGGTGCTTCCGACCGCACTCGACGGGACCGTCAACGCCGACCCGATGCAGACGGTCGTCGGCAAGTTCCGGTGGGTGACGCGCGCTTCGGCGCTCGTCATGTTCGTGACCGGTGGCCACCTCGCCGGGACGTTGTACACCGTCGGCGGCGGTGACGGAATCTCACTGTTCGGGAGTCCGCGCGGCCACCTCGTCCTGACGATGCTCGGACTGTGGCTCGTCCTCACCGGTCTGTGTGAGGTCGCCGCGAGCAAACTCGCCGACGGCTTCGACCAGCGGAAAGTTCGGACGCCCGCGAGAGAGGCGAAACCCTTCCTCTACGGTGCGAGCATCGTGGCAGTGGCGCTGCTGGTCGTCGCAGTCCTCATCGTCCGCGGCGGAGTCCTCTGGTAAGGACCACTGGAGAGCCGAACGATTATTGCGCGGACCTCCCTAAGTCCGAGACGAATGGCGGACGGGAGTGAGTCCCAACGGAGTGCAGCACGGTCCCCGACGACGACGTTCGTCGAACAGGCGAACGTCGTCGACTCGGGTATCGACCGCGCGTTCGAGCGCGAGTGGCCCGAGTGCTGGCAGCGGGCAGCAGACCTGCTGACCTGGGAACGACCGTGCGATACCGTCTTCGACGCGAGAGACGGCGCTCGCTGGTTCCCCGGTGGGCGACTCAACGCGTCGGTGAACTGTCTCGATAGACACGTCGCCGCCGGTCGGGCTGACGACGAGGCCCTCGTTTGGGAGGGGAAACTCGGCGAGACGCGGACGTACACGTTCGCCGACCTCCACCACGACGTGAACGCCTTCGCCGCCGCCCTGCGCGACCTGGGCGTCGAAGAAGACGACGTTGTCACGCTGTACATGCCGGTCGTCCCGGAACTGGTCGTGGCGATGCTGGCGTGTGCCCGCATCGGCGCACCGCACTCGGTCGTCTTCGCCGGTTTCTCCGCCGACGCACTGGCGACCCGCATGGCAGACACCGACTCCGAACTGCTCGTCACCTGCGACGGCTACTACCGCGGCGGGGACGCCGTCGACCTCCAGAGCACCGCCGACAACGCGCGGCTCTCGGTTCCACAATCGGTCGAACAGATCGTCCTCGAACGACTCGGTTCGGGGACGACGGGCGACCATCGAACCTTCGCCGACTGTCTCAAGGAGTTCGAGGGGTGCACGGTCGAGCCAGTCCCGCGCGAGGCGGACGACCTGCTGTTCTACATCTACACGTCCGGGACGACCGGCGAGCCGACGCCGGTTCGACACACGACTGGCGGCTACCTCTCGCACGTCGCGTGGACCAGCCACGCCGTCCTCGACCTCGAAGCGGGCGACACCCACTGGTGTACGGCCGACGTGGGCTGGATTACCGGTCACTCCTACGTCGTGTACGGACCACTCGCGCTCGGCGCGACGACGGTCCTCTACGAAGGGACGCCAGACCCGCCGGAGAAGGACCGCTACTGGGAAGTCATCGAAGACCACGCAGTCGACGTGTTCTACACCGCACCCACGTCGATTCGGGCGTTCATGAAGTGGGGCGGCGAGTTCCCCGACAGACACGACCTCTCCAGCCTGCGCCTGCTCGGCACCGTCGGCGAGAGCATCGACGCCACCGCGTGGGAGTGGTATCACGAACACGTCGGCGGCGGCGAGTGCCCCATCGTCGACACGTGGTGGCAGACCGAGACCGGCGGGATGATGATTTCGACACTCCCGGCCGTCGACGAGATGCGCCCGGGAACCGTCGGCAAGCCCCTGCCCGGTATCGAGGTCGCGGTCGTCGACGAGTTTGGTGACCCAGTCCCCGACGGCGAGTCCGGCCAACTGGTCGTCACGCAGCCGTGGCCCGGCCAGCCAGTCTCGCTTCCGACGGGGGCAGACTGGCAGTACCGGACCGGTGACGGGGCCGTGGTGAGCGCCGACGGCTACGTGACGGTTCTCGGCCGACTCGACGACGTGGTCAACGTGGGCGAGCGCCGACTGGGAACGTCGGAGATAGAGTCGGCCATCGTCGCCGTCGAGGGCGTCGCCGAAGCCGCCGTCGTCGGCGGCGTGGACGAGCGCGAGAGCAACACGGTCCATGCCTACGTCAGCCCGGCGGCGAACGTCGCCGGCACCGACGAGTTACGCGAACGAATTCGGGCGGCTATCGAGGCCGACATCGGCTCGGTCGCGACGCCCGACGAGATAACCTTCACTGCCGCGCTCCCGAAGACCCGGTCGGGCAAGATTCTCCGTCGCTACCTCGAAGCGATCGCCAACGGCGAACAGCCGGGCGATACGAGTTCGCTCCGCAATCCGGAGGTCGTCGGCGAACTGGAGTCACTCGTCGAAGAGTAAGTCGTCGCGGTTTCGGGCTTCGTCGTGTGTCCGAAATGCGAGACAGCGGAATCACCGCCACTGCCGACGTTTTTACGCGAGTCCTTGCGAACTACTGCCGAATATTTATTCGTCTTCTCCGAGAAACGCGAAACACGCGATGGGTGACGAACTGACCACGGCCGAGTTCTACGCACTCCGCCACGCGGCGACGACGTACCGCGAAGACCTCGTCGTCTCGCTGGCCGGACTGGTCGGCCTTCGCCCGGCCGAGATGGCGCGACTCCGGCCGGGTGACCTCGAACGACGTGCCCGGCAGGGTGAGACGCACTATCTGCTCACGGTCAGAGAAGGTGAGGGTCCGAAGCCCCCGACTCGGCTGGCCTACGTCCCCAGCGAGGTCGCACACGATTTGCAGAAGTTCACCAACGCGGAGGGGCGCACTCCCGACGAAGAACTGTTCGCCGTCGGTGCGCGACGACTCCAGATGCTCGTCTCGACGGTCGCCAGCCGGACCGAGTCGACACGGCTGCAGTCGGTGTCCTCACGCGATTTACGGCGACATTTCGCGCATCGACTACTCAACGAAGCCCGCGTCGACCCGACCGTCGTCCGGTCCGTCGGTGGCTGGAAGAGCCTCGAAAGTCTCGACCCGTTCCTGTCGAATCCGACGGTTACAGACATCTTCGACGCGTTCGGAAGCGAGACGCCGGTTCGGACGGACACTCGACAGCCGACTCACAGCCAACCAGTACCCGTTCAGGGCCGGGGACACGCGACTGCTGCCGCCGACGCCAGCGACTCCACCGCGCCAACCGCGCCCACGACTGCCACCGCCGACACGCCCAGTCGTCGGTTCGAAGCCCTCGTCGACTGTGTCGAATCTGTAAGCGAGGCCCTCGCCACCGTCTCGACGCAGGCAGAAGTAGAGCAAGCCGCCTGTGACGCGCTCACCGACTGCTTTACCGCGGTGTGGGTCTGCGACGAGAGCGGCCAACCGCGAGCGCAGGCGGGAACGACGACACGCTCGTCGGCGTCGATTGCTGCCGCCATCGCCGAGACCGACGCGCTGTCTGCCCTGTCTGCGGGAACGACCGACGCCGTGGTCCATCGAGGGGCAGCGACCGACACAGGTGCAACGACGGAGCCTCTGTGCGTGGTCGCGCTCCGTGCAGGCGAGACGGTCCACGGCTTGCTCTGTGTTGCGACCAGCACGGTCGACGACCTCACCCGACGCCTGCTCACGGACGTGGGGCGACGAATCGGACGCACGCTCACGGCCGTCGAGCGAAAGCGATTGCTGCTCGCGGACACCGGCGTCGAACTCACGTTCCGCTGCCCGGACCGAGCGTCGTTCCTCGTCGACTGTGCGACCGCACTCGACAGCCGAATCGAGGTCGACGGCGTTGTCCCCGTCGAAGCAGGCTCGTTGCTCCACTTCGTCTCGGTCGAGGGCGCGAGTGCCGAGGACGTACTGGCACAAGCTGACGCCGCCGACGCCGTCCAGGCCGCCAGACTCGTCCGGGACTACGGCGACCGGTCGCTGTTCGAGTTCGTCGTCGGCGACGGTGCGCTGGGGCCGACACTGGTCGAGTGCGGTGGAGCCGTCCGGTCGCTCGTGGTCGACGGTGGTGCCGCACGCGTCGAGAGTGTCTTCTCCGCCGGGACAGACGTGCGCGCCATCGTCGAGACGGTGACCGAGACGTTCCCGGACGCGGAACTGCTGTCGAAGCGAGAGGTCGAAGAGCCGGTGGACACGTCGGCGCGAGTCCAGCGAGTCGTTCACGACGACCTGACAGAGAAGCAACGGTCGGTGTTGCGGGCGGCGTTCCTCGCGGGCTACTTCGAGTGGCCGCGGGGCAGTACCGCCGAAGACCTCGCCGGGTCGATGGGCATCTCGTCGCCGACGCTCCACAACCACCTGCGGAAGGCCCAGCAGAAGGTCCTGACTGCCGTGTTCGACGACACCGAGCGGCCGGTCGACCAATAAGGAGGGACTAGCACACCTTGTACACGATAGAAGACACTAATTGTCTAGCGTCGCTGACGAACGACGGCAGTGGGGTCGACTGCGTCCGTCGTCGGAGAGTCGGTGAATCGGCACAGAGAACGATTCTATCACCATTTTTCTGATTAGTAGGATAATTAGCTGGCGTACTTATACGGAGCCCTGCACCTTGTGAACTCGAACCATGTCAGAGGACAGTCCGGACGTCGAACTGGAAGCACGACTCGCAGAACAGGAGCGGTTCGAACCACCGGCGGAATTCGTCGAGCAGGCGAACGTCTCGGACGACGGCATCTACGACGAGTTCGAGGAGAACTGGCCGGAGTGCTGGGAGGGGGCAGCCGACCTGCTCGACTGGGACGACGAGTACGACACCGTCTTAGACGACTCGAACCCGCCCTTTTTCGAGTGGTTCACTGGCGGCTCGCTCAACGCCTCCGCGAACTGCCTCGACCGACACCTCGCCGAGCGCGGCGACGAGACCGCCATCGAGTGGGTCGGTGAACCGGTCGACGAGGCCGACCGGAGCTACACCTACGAGGAACTCCACCGTGAGGTGAACGAATTCGCGGCGGCACTCCGCGACCTCGGGGTCGAAGAGGACGACGTCGTGACGATGTACATGCCGATGGTACCCGAGCTGCCCATCGCCATGCTCGCGTGTGCCCGCATCGGCGCGCCCCACTCGGTCGTCTTCGCCGGGTTCTCCGCCGACGCGCTCGCGACACGGATGAACGCGGCCGACTCCGAGTACCTCGTCACCTGTGACGGGTACTACCGCCGCGGCGACTACCTCGACCACAAGGAGAAGGTCGACGACGGCCTCGCGGGCGTCGAACACGACGTTTCCGACGTAGTCGTCGTCGACCGTCTCGGCGACGTGTACGACCATCCGATGGCCGACAACCATCACGACTACGGCGACCTCGTGGCCGACCACGCGGGCGCGGAAGTTGACCCGGTCGAACGCGACGCCGAGGACATGCTGTTCCTGATGTACACCTCGGGGACGACCGGCCAGCCGAAGGGCGTCAAGCACACCACGGGGGGCTACCTCTCGTGGGCGGCGTGGACCTCACAGTCCGTGCTGGACATCCGGCCCGAAGACACGTACTTCTGCTCGGCAGACATCGGCTGGATCACCGGCCACAGCTACATCGTCTACGGCCCGCTCGCGCTCGGGACGACGACGATGATGTACGAGGGGACGCCAGATTACCCCGAACAGGACCGGCTCTGGGAGATAATCGAGGAGTACGAAGCCACCCAGCTCTACACCGCCCCGACCGCGATTCGCGCGTTCATGAAGTGGGGTTCGCAGTACCCCGAGAAGCACGACCTCTCCAGCCTGCGTCTGCTCGGCACCGTCGGCGAACCCATCAACCCGCGGGCGTGGAAGTGGTACTACAAGCACATCGGGCGCGAGGAGTGCCCGGTCGTCGACACCTGGTGGCAAACCGAGACAGGCGGTATGATGGTCACCACGCTCCCCGGCGTCGGCGACATGAAGCCCGGTTCGGCTGGCCCGCCGCTCCCGGGCGTAGACGTACGAATCGTCGACGGTGCCGGTGACGAGGTCGAACCCGGACGGGCAGGCTACCTGACGGTCCAGAAGCCGTGGCCCGGCATGCTCCGGACGCTCTACCAGAACGACGAGCGATTCATCGACGAGTACTGGCGCGAATACTCGGACGTAGACAGCGACGACCCGGACGACTGGGTGTACTTCCCCGAAGACGGTGCAAAGATAGACGACGACGGCTACATCACGGTACTGGGCCGCGTCGACGACGTCATCAATGTCTCCGGTCACCGCCTCGGTACGATGGAAATCGAATCGGCAATCGTTGGCGTCTCCGGCGTCGCAGAAGCCGCCGTCGTCGGCGGGAAGCACGACGTGAAGGGAGAGGCGGTCTACGCCTACGTCATCACCGAAGACGGCTACGAGGGCGACGACGACCTCCGCCAGCAGATTATCCAGGGCGTCGAAGACGCAATCGGGCCAATCGCTCGGCCCGAAGCCGTCGTCTTCACGCCCGAACTGCCGAAGACGCGCTCTGGCAAGATTATGCGCCGCCTGCTCGAAGACGTGGCGAACGGCGACGAGTTGGGGAACACCTCGACGCTTCGGAACCCGGACATCGTCGAGGAGATCGCCGCGAAGGTCCGCGACGACTGAGCACCGCCAGCCAACCGATTTTTCAGACGACAGCGACGCGACCGAGTCGACACACTCGACACGAACCATGACAGATAACGACACGCACGACACCACCGACACGGCCGACGACAGTTCGCTCCGCACCGACGGCGGTGCGGCGGCGCGCGAACGCAACACCGACTATCTGGACGAGAAGATACACATCCTCAAGCCGGCGACTCCGTTCATGCGCGACCACCTGAAGGTGGTCTGGGGGACGTTCATCGCGTGGGTGCTGTTCGTCTTCGGCCCGGTGACCGCGACCGCCATCGCACCGGGCTTCATGACCGAGACGACCGTCATCGGCTTCCAGTTGCACTTCTTCCTGACCGCCATCGGCGCGCCGGCGGGAGCACTACTCCTCTCGGTCGTCTACGCGAGACAGCGCGACGCACTCGACGACAAGTACGGTATCGAGCATCAGGACGAGGTCGAAGAGCAGACCGAACAGGCCGTCGCAGCCGATGGGGGTGAAGAACTGTGATGGAGGACGTGTTCCTCCAGATGGGCGAGACCGGCCTCGACGCCGGGTTCAAGACCGTTCCCGCGCTCATCACCGCCGGGATGTTGCTCCTGTTCCTGAGCATCGGCTACGTGTTCCGCGTGGCCGACACCGACGGCCTCTGGGTCGCCGGACGTTCCATCGGGAACTTGGAGAACGGGATGGCCATCGGCGCGAACTGGATGTCCGCTGCCTCGTACCTCGGGGTGGCTGGCCTCATCGGTCTGAGCGGGTACTACGGCCTGGCCTACCTCGTCGGCTGGACGGCCGGGTTCTTCATCCTGCTCATCTTCATGGCCGCACAGTTCCGCCGCTTCGGGAAGTACACGGCACCTGACTTCGTCGGTGACCGGTTCTACTCCGACGGCGCGCGCGCCATCGCCGCGTTCACGACCATCCTCATCGGCTTCGTCTACGCAGTCGGACAAGGCCGCGGGATGGGCCTGATGTCCATCTACCTGTTCGGGACGAGTTACACGAACGGCGTCATCCTCTTGATGGGCATCACCATCGTCTACGTCGCACTCTCCGGGATGCTCGGTGCGACGAAGAACATGGCCGTCCAGTACGTCATCCTCATCGCCGCGTTCCTCGTCGGCCTGTACGCCGTCGGCTGGGCGCAGGGCTACTCGACCGTCCTGCCCTACATCGAGTTCGGGAACGAAGCGACCTACGTCGCGAACCAGCTCTCGGCCGAGTTCTCCGCACCGTTCGCCAACGCTTCGTACTTCGTGTGGGTGGCGACCGCGTTCACCCTCATCGTCGGGACCTGTGGCCTCCCGCACGTCCTCGTCCGGTTCTACACCGTCGAGAACGAACGAACCGCCCGCTGGTCCTGCGTCTGGGGGCTGTTCTTCATCTGTCTCCTGTACTGGGGCACCGCCGCCTACGCGGCCTTCGGTGGCATCCTCGCCCAGGAGTCCGGTGTCAGTCCGAGTGACGCGCTGTTCACCGGGACCCAGTCCGACGTGCTGGTCGTCCTGACGGCCCAACTCGCGGAACTGCCGCAGTGGCTCGTCGGCCTCGTCGCTGCAGGTGCGGTCGCCGCCGCGCTGGCGACGACGGCCGGACTGTTCATCGCCGCGTCGTCCGCCGCCGCGCACGACATCTACACGAACATCATCAACGAGGACGCGACCCAGCGCCAGCAGCTCCTCGTCGGCCGTGCGACCATCGTCACCCTCGGTGTGCTCGTGACCGCCGTCGCACTCAATCCGCCGGCACTCATCGGTGAACTCGTCAGTATGGCGTTCGCCATCGCCGGCTCCGTGCTGTTCCCGGTGTTCTTCCTCGGTCTCTGGTGGGAGAACACCAACCGGAAGGGGGCCATCGCCGGGATGCTCACCGGCCTCGGCTTCTCGCTGTTCGGCATCATCAACGAAGTCCTGCCGAAGTACGTGGGCTTCATCGACGGCGAGACGCTCTCGCCGGCGCTCGCGAACATCATCCCCGCGACCTCGTCGGCTCTCGTCGCGGTCCCCATCGTCTTCCTCGTCATCGTCGGCGTCTCGCTGGCGACCGACGACCCGCCGGAGGACATCAAGATGCTGGTCCGCCAGTGTCACAGCCCCGAACCAATGCAGCGCATGGAGTCCGCAGAACAGGTAGTCAACAGCAACTCGGGCGGTAACAGCCCCGCAGACGACTAACCATGACCGAACGAATCCTCATCCCCACGGACGGTAGCGAGACGGCGAATGCCGCCGTCGAGAAGGCGCTCGAACTGGCCGAACTCTACGACGCGGAAGTCCACGTCCTCTTCGTCGTAGACACCACCTCGATGGGTATCACGCTCGGCCCGGAACAGGTCGAGCGCGTCCAGAACGGCAAGTTCGGCGAGATGGAAGACTTGGAAGACAAGGCGCGGACGGCCACCGGCAGGGTCGCCGAGCAGGCCCGCGAGCTCGGCCTCGTCGCGGAAGAACACTTCCGCGCCGGGCGGCCCGCGACGGTCATCTCACACGCCGCAGACGACCTCGACGTGGGGATGGTCGTGATGGGCAGTCACGGTCGCTCCGGCGTCACCCGGGCGATACTCGGCAGCGTCACCGAACACGTCCTGCGCGAGACCGACCGGCCCGTCCTCGTCGTGGACCAGCGACGGGAGGCCGACGATGAGTAGCGACGCGACCACCGCGAGCAGTCTGGCCGACCGAGTCCGTGCGCACGTCGGCGAGAACCGCAACGGTATGGCCGTCGACCTCGCGTTCGCGCTCGCGTGGGTGACGCTCGTGTCACTTCTGTTCGAAGTCCTCCAAGGGCCGTCGTGGGCGTACCAGCTCTGTCTGGCCGCCGGTGTCGTGGCCTACTACGGCTTTTTCACCTCGCTGGCGGTGGCGAAGTCGCGGCAGTAGTTCCCCTGTTCTTCCGTTTTCGCCATCGAACGAACCGCGCTGCTCGACGTACTGGCCGGGCTAGCTGTCGCTCCTGCCGGTGAACACGGGCACCAACCTGTCGACCAGTTCGCTGTGGCGCATGAGAACCGTCCCGAGGATACTCGTCACGAGGACGTAGCCGACGGTGAACGCCGGAATCGTCTCGGTGAGGACGACTGTCGTCCCCGCGGTCGCGAGGAACGCGGCGATGACCAGCGAGAACTCACCACGGGGTGTCAGGGCACAGCCGACCCTGACAGAGCGGGACCGGTCCAGGCCGTAGGCACGCCCGGCGAGGTAGCCACTGACGAGTTGCCCGAGGACCGTGATGACGACGGCGATGGCGACGAACCCACCCGTCTCGAACAACGCGGCCGGGTTCGTCTGGAGCCCGATGACGAAGAAGAACATTGCGGCGAAGAGGTCCCGGATGGGCGCGACGAGTCGTTCCACGCGCTCGACGTGCGGGGTCCGGCCGAAGGCCGTCCCGACGACGAAGGCTGCGACGGCCTCGCTGACCCCGACCATCAGGGCCGCACCCGCGACGACGGCGCCGAGCCCAAGGACTCCCAAGAGGAACACCTCCGTCGACTTCGTCCCGAAGGCGCGTTCCAGCAGGGTCGCTCCCACGTAGGCCGCCACGAGCAAGAGGACGAGGAACGCGACAGACCGGGAGACGGAGAGCGCGATGGCCCCGACATCCGCCCCGCCGAGGAGGAACACGGACAGGACGGCGAATCCGAGCGCCGTGAGAACGTCCTCGATGACGATGACGCCGAGTATGGCCTGGCTCTCCGGGTCGACCACCCACCCGAGGTCGATGAGCGACTTCGCGATGACGACCGTCGAGGAGTTGAACACGACGAGGGCCAGAAAGCCGGTCTCCAGTAGCGAGAACCCGAACGCGAGCCCGAGGAGGACACCGAGTGGAAGGCTGATACCGACGTCGACGGCCCCGGCACGCAGGAACTGTAGTCGGTTCGAGGTGAGCTGGTCGAGGCTCAACTCCAGCCCGACGAAGAACAGGAGCAAGACCACGCCCAGTTCCGCGAGCAGTCGAACGAGGGACGGCCCGTCGAGCAGCGTCAGCGAGACGCCGCCGATTCTGGGCGCGGACGGTCCGATGAGTATCCCGAGCAGGATGTACGCGGGGATTACGGACTGGCGGAGCCGTAGTGCGGCCGCCGCTCCGACGGCGAGGAGACAGAAGACGAGGCCGGCAGTGAAGAGGAGGTTCGGCTCGACCACGGTACCATATCGGTCTCTTTGACAGATGAACCTAGCTCCCGGCGAGCAGACGGGCGAACTCGTCGTGAGACTCGTCCGACCCGACGGTGACGAGTACGTCCCCGGCCCGGATGTCGGTGTCCGAGGCCGGGTTCGAGAGAGTGGCTTCGCCGCGCTGGATGGCGATGATAGACACCCCTGTCAGGCTCCGAACCCCGGTGTCTCGAATCGTCTGCCCCGCGACCGGTGAATCCTCGCCCACGCTCACCCAGCGGATCCGCGCGTTCTCCAGTGCCTCTTCGAGGTGGTCGTCCCCGTCGAAGTACGTTCCGTCGAATATCTCGGCGAGCTTGCGTGCCTGTGACTCGGTTGTCTCGAACAGTTCTTGGCTGTCGGCTGCGTCCTCCTCTCGCCAGAAGGTCTGTCTGCGCCCGTCGGTGTGCAACACGACGATGAACTCGCCGCCGGTCGGGAACGAGATGGTGTAGCGTTTGCCAACGCCCGGCAGGTGCGTCTCGAATACCTTCATGGAACCAGTACGCACGTGACGGATATCGCAGTTCCGCAGCCATGTCGACCGGTTGTGTGTTCCCCTCGTCGGTGTCCCGTCTCCGACCACGAGCGGGCCGGCCGCGCTGCCGCGATTCGGAACCACACCCCCACACCCGCGAACACGACGCGGGGATGGCCGTCGACCTCGCGTTCGCGCTCGCGTGGGAGACGCTCGTGTCGCTCTTGTTCGAAGTCTTGCAAGGGCCCTCGTAGGCGTACCAGTCTGTCTGGCCGCCGATTTCGTGGCCTACTACGGCTTTTTCACCTCTCTCGCGGTGGCGAAGTCGCGGCAGTAGGCCCTCGGCACTGGCCCGTCTCTCCGGGGTCGGTCACGACACCACAGGCAACCCAGCTTTCGGTTCCAAACTACGAAGCCAACGAGACTTTTGGTCTTCGGGGTCGAGACCCACCTATGCGCGACCTCGACGAGACTGATATGGAGATTCTCCGATTACTGACCGAGGACGGCCGTCGCTCGTTCGCCGCCATCGGCGACGAAGTCGGCCTCTCCGGCCCGGCCGTCTCCGACCGGGTGAAACGTCTGCAGGAAGTCGGCGTCGTCCGCGGGTTTACGGTCGACGTAGACCGCTCACAACTCCGCGAAGGGACGCCGGTGCTGTGCGAACTCGCACTCGAACCGGGAACCGCCGACGCGGTGCGGAACGACTTGCGGGAAGCCGACGCGGTCGAACACGTCTTCACGAGCGCCGAGGGCGACGTGACGTTTCACGCCCGGGTGCCCGACCGGGCGGTGGACCGCTGGCTGGTGTCCGTGACCGACACGACGCTCGTTCGTGACCTCGACGTGACGCTGCTCTCCGACGTGTCGTGGTCGCCCAGCCTCGGCGGCACCGAGTTCGCCCTCGACTGTGCCGAGTGTGGAAACACGGTGACGAGCGAGGGCGTCTCGGCCCGCGTCGGCGACGACGTGTACAACTTCTGCTGTTCGTCCTGCGAGTCACGCTTTCGCGACCGGTACGACCGACTGGAAGCCGGAACCTGAGTCGAGCGCGAATCACGAATACTGCTTTCGGTTCCAAAATTCAGCCCGCGTCTGTCCCCATATTTCTGAAGCACAACCCGGTTGAACGAGTACCCCATAGGTACAGATAAGATGCCAGAACGCACCGTCACCTTCGACGTCGGGGGGATGTCCTGTGCCAACTGTGCGGGCACGATACAGGACGCCCTCCGGTCGCTCGATGGGGTCACCGACGCGAACGCGAACTACGCGACCGACGAGGCAACGGTCACCTACGATTCTGCTCAGACCTCACTCGCGGCCGTCTTCGACGCCATCGAAGACGCGGGGTACGACCCCGTCTCGCAATCACGCACCGTCGGGATCACCGACATGTCCTGCGCGAACTGCGCCGACAGCGTCGCCGAGGCGCTGGAGCGTCTACCCGGCGTCGTCCGCGCGGACGTGAACTTCGCCACCGACGAGGCCACCGTCGAGTACCTTCCGGGAGAGGTCTCCCGCGACGACATCGACGCGGCCATCGAAGACGCTGGCTACACGCCGGTCCACGAGGAGGAGGGCGAAGACGAAGACGACGCCAGAGAGACCGCCCGCCAGGACGAGATTCGCAAACAAAAGCGCCTGACTCTCATCGGCGCAGCCTTCGCCACGCCGCTGTTGCTCATGCTACTGGAGCACTTCTTCGCGCCCGGCCTCCTGCCCGAGACGGTTCCGGGCACCGAACTCCGTCTCGGCTGGGTCGCCTTCGCGCTGGCGACGCCGGTCCAGTACCTGCTCGGCAAGCCGTTCTACGTCAACTCGTACACGTCGCTCGTGAAGAACCGCAGGGCGAACATGGACGTACTCATCGCGCTCGGGTCGTCGACGGCGTACGTCTACAGCCTCGCCGTCCTCGTCTTCGGCGTCGAAGGCGCGGGGCTGTACTTCGACACGGCCGCGCTCATCCTCGTGTTCATCACGCTCGGGAACTACCTCGAAGCCCGCTCGAAAGGGCAGGCCAGCGCGGCCCTGCGCTCGCTGCTGGAGATGGAGGCCGACACCGCGACGCTCGTCGACGAGGACGGAAACGAGCGAGAGGTCCCGCTCGACGAAGTTGAAGTCGGCGACCGCATGAAGGTCCGCCCAGGCGAGAAGATTCCGACCGACGGGGTAGTGAGAGAGGGCGAGTCCGCCGTCGACGAGTCGATGGTCACCGGCGAGTCCGTCCCGGTGTCGAAAGAACCCGGTGACGAAGTCGTCGGCTCGACCATCAACGAGAACGGCGTGCTGGTCGTGGAAGCGACGAAAGTCGGCGAGGACACCGCCATCCAGCAAATCGTCCAGACGGTCAAGGAGGCCCAGTCCCGCCAGCCCGAGATTCAGCGTCTCGCCGACCGCATCTCGGCGTACTTCGTCCCCGCGGTCATCCTGAACGCGCTGTTCTGGGGCACTGTGTGGTACTTCGCGCCCGAGGCACTGGCCGGCTTCGTCGACTCGCTCCCGCTGTGGGGCGTCATCCTGGGCGGCCCGGCCAGCATCGGCGCACAGGAGTTCGCCATCGTCGTGTTCGCCTCGGCGGTGCTCATCGCCTGTCCGTGCGCCCTCGGTCTGGCCACGCCCGCGGCCACGATGGTCGGGACGACCATCGGCGCACAGAACGGCGTGCTGTTCAAAGGCGGCGACGTGCTGGAGCGCGTCAAGGACGTCGACACGGTCGTCTTCGACAAGACGGGCACGCTCACCACGGGTGAGATGCGCCTGACCGACGTGGTCGTCGTCGACGAGAAGCGGGCAGACGGCGCCGGTGCGACCGAAGCAGCGCCCGAAACCGTGGACGAGGCGTTCGTCCTGCGCATGGCCGCCTCCGCCGAGCGCAACAGCGAGCACCCGCTCGCGCAGGCCATCGTCGAAGGGGCCGAAGAGCGCGATATCGCCCTCGCCGACGCCGAGGAGTTCGAGAACGTCCCCGGACAGGGTATCGTCGCCACGGTCGACGGCCGTGAGGTCCGGGTCGGCAACCGGAAACTGCTCGAAGACGCCGGTATCGACCCCGAGCCAGCCAGCGACGCGATGGACAGGCTCGAATCCGACGGGAAGACGGCGATGTTGGTTGCAGTAGACGAACGCGTCGTCGGCGTCGTCGCCGACGCTGACACCGTGAAAGAGTCCTCGAAGGAGGCCGTCACGGCCCTGCGCGACCGCGGCGTCTCAGTCCACATGATCACCGGCGACAACGAGCGCACGGCCCGCGCCGTCGCCGAACAGGTCGGTATCGACCCCGAGAACGTCCGGGCGAGCGTCCTGCCCGACGACAAGGCCGCCGCAGTCGAGGACATCGAATCGGATGGGACGAAGGCGATGATGGTCGGCGACGGCGTGAACGACGCGCCCGCACTCGCCACCGCCTACGTCGGCACGGCCATCGGCTCCGGGACCGACGTGGCCATCGAAGCCGCCGACGTGACCCTGATGCGCGACGACCCGCGGGACGTGGTGAAGGCTATCCGGGTCTCCGAGGGGACGCTCTCGAAAATCAAGCAGAACCTGTTCTGGGCGCTCGGCTACAACACCGCGATGATTCCGCTGGCGTCACTCGGGTTGTTGCAACCGGCCCTCGCAGCAGGAGCGATGGCCCTCTCGTCGGTGTCCGTGCTCGCGAACAGTCTGCTGTTCCGGCGGTACAAACCGGACCACGACTATCGGGTACTCGGGTTCCTGCGCTGAGAGCGGGCGGTCGCAGATCCCTTTTTCGACACCTGAGGAACAGCAGTCGCTCGTCGAGTGTGACGCCCGTAGAATGCTTCACTGTGAGCCGTTGTGACCAGAACGACTTAAAGAACGGTCGGTTCTCGCCGCATTTCCTCACGCCGACTCCATCTCGTCAGCCAACCGCTGCAACCGCGCCACCCGCGCCCTCGTCGGTGGATGCGTCCGAAACGGCCAGTCGTGGCCAGCGGGACCGGTCGGCGGCACCACGTCGAGGACCGCGAAGGCGTCCGTCGCCCGGCGAACGTCCTGCGTGGGAACGCTGTGCCTGTCGTCCAGTCGGACCAGCGCGCTCGCCAGCGACGACGGCGAGCCGGTGAGTTCCGCCGCGCCAGCGTCGGCGGCCCACTCGCGGCCTTGCGAGAGCACCGCGACGCCGAACTGTCCGATGCGGTAGATAATCGTTCGGGGCACGATGAAGAACAGGTCTGTGAAGTCGGCGCTATCCGATTCGAACAGTTCTTCGGCGTAGACGATGGGTGCGAGCGCGGCAGCCATTACCCGACTGTCGCCGTTCGCGAGGTGGCTGACCTCGTGGGCGAGAACGGCTTCGAGTTCGTCGTCGGGGAGCACGTCGAGCAAGCCCTGCGAGACGACGAGCAGTGCATCGGGGCCGGAGCCGATGGTGAACGCCTCGGGTCGCTGGCGTGGTGTGACCTGCACCGTCGGTGCTGGCACGTTCGCCTGTCGAGCGAGTCTGCCGATCGTGCCATCGAGGTTCGGGTCGACCTCGTCGGCGGGAACCGCGTCCGAGATGGTCCGCTTTTGCAGCGACCGTATCGTTCCCTTGACGCCGCGGACGAAGAATCGGATGCCGAGCAGGAAGCCGAGGGCGAGCAGACCGACGACTAACTGCGGGGTGGTGAAGAGACTGGTGAGGACCAGTTCGACGGCGACGATGGACTCGACGACCAGTTCGTACAGACTCCCGAGGAAGCAGAACAGGACACCCACCCGCTTCCAGACGGGCGGTGCCTCGTACTCGGGATTCGCGAAGTCGTAGACATCGTCGGCGTAGCCACCGAAGGCGTCGGGGTCGTACTCTGGATTGCGGCTACGGCCGAGTCCATCTTTCAGGTATCGGAGAGTCCACCAGAAGAGTGCAAGTGAGCCGACGGCGAAGAGGACCGACGACCAGTCCGGCAGTGGGAGGGCGGCCGAGAGTCGGGGAATCGACATCGCGGCGTCGACAGCGTGGATCGCGATCCACGCGACGACGCCCGACAGTATCGCCGTGATGACGACGCCCGTGAACACGGCGTAGACGACCGAAAACACGCCGAGTGTGACCACGGCGACGGCCATGCGCACCACCAGCGACAGCCGCAGCTTCCGGTCCATGCAAACGCCTCAGCAGACTATCGTTTCAAGATTCCGGCTCTGGCGGGCTGTCACGACTCGTCAGCGTCCTGTGTGCGAGTCGAGGAGGCCGGGGGTGGGACCAATCTTTATCAGCGTGCTGTCTCAACGTTCGGACATGAACCGCGCTGGTGTCTTCGCCCTCGGGTGTCTCGGGTTCGCGGCCGTTTCGCATCTGGTCGCCGTCACGACCGAGTCACAGGTTGCTGCCCAGACGACGTGGCTGCTCGTCAGCGGGGCAGTCGGTGCTGCAGTCGTCGCACTCGTCGAGTACGGAAACGGACTGGAAGACGCTGCAGAACCTCGGTGAGATGGACTGAGACGAGCCGTTTTCTCCACAGAGGACCAGTAGTACTCATGTACAGTTACGACCTCACCCGGTTGTTCCTCCAGACGGATGGACCGAACGTCTCTGTCAACCTCGACCCGACCTTCGGGTTGCTCGGCGGTGCCGTCGGTGCCTTCCTGACCACGCTGCTCGTCGGTGCGATACTGGTCGCACTGGCACCCGAGTTCACGGAGAAGATGATGGGCCGCGTCGCCGGTGAACCAATCGGCTCGTTCATCTACGGTATCGTGTTGCTCCTCGGACTCTTCGTCGTGACGATACTGCTCGTCATCACGATTATCGGCGTCTTCCTCGCGATTCCGCTGCTGCTCGTGGCGGCACTCGTCTGGGCCATCGGGGCGGCAATCGCCTTCCTCGCCATCGCGGAGCGACTGGTCGGGCGTGACGACGGCTGGTTGAAACCGTTGCTCGTCGCGGCCGTCATCAATGGCGGCCTCGCGCTCACCGGCATCGGTGGTATCGTCTCCTTCGGCGTCGGGGCAGCCGGGTTCGGCGCTGTGCTGCGCGGTTGGCTGTGAGCGGTCCGACGCGACTGCGACGGCGCGGCTTTGGCGACGACCGATATCATTCGAAACCGTGAATTTAAGTTGATTGATACAATTGGCGGCCGAAGACGCGTACATGGCAGACGACCAGACCGACCGGCGACAGTTCATGAAAGTTGCGAGTCTCGTGGCGGGCCTCGGTGCGACCAGCGGCGTCGCGGCCGCCGGTCGGGTTGGCTCTGGTTCCGGCGACGACGAACCACTCGACGACCGAGCAGCCGAACTCGACACGCTCGCAGAGAGTGGCCTGGTCACCGTCGAGAGTGACGATAGTTTCGAGGCCACCGTCGACGCCATCGAGAACCGCATCGACCAGAGTCCACTGACGCTCATGACGACGGTCGACCACGCCGCCAACGCCGAGTCCGTCGACGAGGACCTGCCGCCGACGACGTTGTTCATCTTCGGCAATCCCGCCATCGGCACGCAACTGATGCAGGAGTCCCGAAGCGTCGCCATCGACCTCCCGCAGAAGCTGGTCGTCTGGTGTGCCGACGGCGCTGTCAACGTGACGTACAACGACCCGACGTATCTCGCCGAGCGCCACGGTATCGAGGGGATGGAACAGGTTCTTTCGAAAATCAGCAACGCCCTGCAGATGCTCGCAACCGGCGGGGGCGACGGAAGCGACGAGAACGACGATTCAGCGTAGCGATTCGTCGCCGTCGCCGTCCGACAACAACTGCCTCGCTTCTTCCGACACTGCGCCGTCGAAGTCGCCCGCCTGCACGCCCCAGAGTGTCGCGTACAGTCCTCCCTCTGCGACCAGTTCGTCGTGGTCACCGCGTTCGACCACGCGACCGCCGTCGACGACCAGAATCAGGTCGGCGTGGCGCACCGTCGAGAGTCGGTGGGCGATGACGAAGGTGGTCCGGTCCTCGGTGAGTCGGTCCAGTGCGCGCTGAATCGCGAGTTCGGTCTCGGTGTCGACCGCGGAGGTGGCCTCGTCGAGAACCAGAATCGCAGGGTCCTGCAACATCGCCCTCGCAAGCGAGACGCGCTGGCGCTGCCCGCCAGACAACTTCACACCGCGCTCCCCGATTCTGGTGTCGTAGCCGTCTGGGAGACTCTCGATGAACTCGTGTGCTTCGGCGGCGGTCGCGGCCGCGACGATTTCCTCGTCGGTGGCGTCGAAACTCCCGTATGCGACGTTCTCCTTGACGGTTCCGTCGAACAGGAACACGTCCTGACTCACGTAGCCGACCGACTCGCGCAGGCTGTCGAGCGAGAGGTCACGCACGTCGTGACCGTCGACGCGAACCTCGCCGGAGTCCACGTCGTACAACCGGAGCAAGAGCTTCGCGGCGGTCGATTTGCCTGCACCGGTCGGGCCGACGAAGGCGACCGTCTCGCCCGGTTCCGCGGTGAAGGTCACGTCGTGGAGGACCTGTTCACCGGTGTCGTAGGTGAAGTCGACGTGGTCGTACTCGACGCGGCCACGGACAGATTCCGGGTCTACGACGACTGAGTTCTCACGCTCGCCCACCGCGACGGGCAGGTCCTTCAGGCCGAAGATTCGCTCGCCGGAGGCACGGGCGTTCTCGTAGGCGTCGACCAACCGGCCGGTCCCAGCCAGCGGGTCGACGAACCGCTGCGTCATGAACAGGAACGTGATGAACTCCCCGACGAGGAGGTTGGTCTGCCCGGTGACGAGCCAATAGCCGCCGACGGCGAACGTCGCGGCGAAGGAGAGGCCGGCGAGCAGGTCCATCCCGGGCTGATAGAGGTACTCCAGCTTGACGACGGCCCACGTCCGGTCGTAGATGTCCCGCGAGGCGTCCGTGACGCGGCCGTCCTCGTAGTCGGCGGTGTTGGCCGTCTTGATGACCTCCATTCCGCTCAGGTTGTTCTCCAGTCGCGTGTTCAGGTCGCCGATGCTCGAACGGAGTGCGCGGTACAGCGGTCGAATCGTCCGCATAAACCAGACGGTGAACCCGGCCAGCAGTGGCACGCCGACGAGCGTGACCAGCGCGAGTTGCCAGTTGAGGTAGAGCAGCATCGCGGCGATACCGACCACGCTGGCGACGAGTTGCAACGCGCTCGACACCGTCCCGTTCAGGAACTGCTTCAGGTTCCGCACGTCGTTGTTCAGCACAGAGAGGACCTGTCCCGTCTGTTTGTCGTCGAAGAAGGCCATGTCGAGGCCCTGCATCGCCCGGTACGTGTCGGTCCGAACGCGGTGCTGGACGCGGTTCGAGAACAGCGAGAGACTGACACCCTGTGTCCAACCGAAGACGACGTTCAGGACGAACGCACTCACGATGAGTCCGAGCGAGAGCCACAACTGCGCGACGGTGTCGGTCGGTATCCACGCCTGCGGGACGAGCGGCAGTCGATACGGAACGTCCGCGTTCAGGTCGAACACCGCGTCGATGGCCACACCGAGCACCAGCGGTGGGACGAGCCCGACGAACCGGGCGATGACGCTCGTGACGACGCCGAGGACGAACAGCCAGCCGTCCTCGCGCCCGTACTCGGTGAACAGTCGGACCATCGGGTCGCGGGCGTCGTCTGCAGGCTCGAACTGAATCGCGTCGTCGGTACGCGACGGGCCGTGTCTCATCGACCACCCAGACGAGAAGGCGGTTGCTGGACGATAGGTTTCACTAACTTGAAGATAGGGTGCCAGACGAGATAGCTGGCGCGGTGGGGTAACCGAGCCCGCTGCGGCGACCGGGACGAGTTTCTATCCGGTCGTTGTTACCTTCGACTCAGTAGCCCAGGTCGTCCTTCACGAGGACGAGCGTCGTTCGGCCTTCTTCGGTCTCGTGGCGGTAGATGAGTTGTTTGGCGACGACGGACCCCACGCCGTAGGCTTCCTGCGCACGGGCGTCTTCGAGCGGGAGGACGAACTCCTCGACGCGGGCCATCGCGGCCGAGAGGTCTTCGGCAATCTTGTTGACGCCGGAGACCAGCACGAGGTTGCCGGCGGCGAATGGATACGCGCCGATGCGACTCCCGGACGCGTCGGCGGCGACGAGTTCGCCCGACTTCGCGATGGCGTTGACACTCCCGAGGAAGTAGTCCGCGGTCTGGGCCGTCCGGCGGAAGGCGTCTCGCTCCGCGTCGTCGTCGATGTTCCAGACCTGTCCTGCGAGGTTCTCCCAGTCGTGGTCACCCTCGTTCAGGTAGTCGACGAAGCCGATCTCTTCGAGCGTCGTGGAGTGTCCGTTCATGACCGACGCGTCGGCGGGAATCTGGGCTGTCACGGTTTCGAGCGCCTCGTCGGCGCTGTCGACGACGACCACGTCGAAGCCGCGCGCTTCGAGGTTTTCAACCGTCTCGTCAATGGTCTCGTCGTCGGGGAGTTCGTCGTACGATTCGTCGGCGTCGACTTCGGTGAGGTAGGTCGATTTCTCTGACATGGATGTCTCTCGGGGGTGTAGCGAGTTCGGCGGAATCGGTGTTCCGCCGCGTCGTTCGATGCGAGGAACGGGAGGGCAATAAGCGCTCGCGGACGCCGACAGTACCAGGTGACATCGCTGTCAGGTGCAGACATCGACGTTCCTTCACGGTCGTACAGTCTGGCTTGCTGCGCCGTGTCTGGGCCTGTCGCCGCTGGGTCGTTCGCCGTGTCCTTACGCGCGTCGTCCGCGGCAGCAACGACCAGAACGCTTTCGCCGCCGCGGGCGAACCTCTGAGGGATGAACAAAACTGCACTCGACGAACTGGTCGGCGAGTCGACCGACCCGCGCGTCTTCCACGGTCTCTCCGACGCCCTCGGGACGACCAACCTCGCGCTCAACTATCACGAACGCGCTCCCGGTGAGAGCATCGGCTACTGCTACCACCGCCATCACGAGCAAGAGGAGGTGTTCTACGTCCTGACGGGGACGGCGACGTTCGACACCGAAGACGGCGAGGTGTCGGTCGAGACCGGCGAACTGATTCGGTTCGCCCCGGGCGAGTGGCAGCGCGGCTGGAACCGTGGCGACGACCGACTCGGCGTGCTCGCCCTCGGCGCACCACGCGAGCAGGGGCCGACTGACCTCCGACGCGAGTGCCCCGCATGTGGGGAGCGTACACCGGCCATCGCCGAGCAGACGGTTGGCGGTGTCGTGTTCTCCTGTGACAACTGCGGCGCGGAGACCGGCCGGTACGACTGACGAATCTGCGGGGCCAACGGGCGCAGCCCGCCGACCCGGAACGCCTTGGTCACCCGCCACCTCCCTTCAGCTATGCGACTGACTGCCACGCCAGTGGACATCGGGACGCGCCACCCCACCGTCCTACTCAACGTCACGGACGCCGAGGAACTCGGCGTCAATCCGCTCGACCGCGTCCAGATACGGGCCGAGGACCGAACTGCCACCGGCATCGTCGAGGTGACCGACGAACTGGTCTCGTGTGGCTGTGTCGGGGTCACCGAACGACTCCGTCACGTCACCGGCGACGTGGAAGTCGACGCTGCGCCGAAGCCAGACTCCGTGGCGTACATCCACAAGAAACTGGACGACGTAGAGCTCGACGCGTCCGAAATCGCCAGCATCGTGCAGGATATCGACGCGGACCGATTGAGCGACGTGGAGTTGGGTGCGTACGTCTCGGCAGTGTACGCGAACGGTCTGTCGCTCGCGGAGACGACGCACCTGACCGAGTCCATGACCGAGGCGGGCAAAGTCGTCGAGTGGGACGACCCCATCGTCGCGGACAAGCACTCCATCGGCGGCGTCGCGGGCAACCGCGTGACACCCATCGTCGTTGCCATCGTCGCCGCCTCGGGCGTGAAGATTCCGAAGACGTCCTCACGGGCGGTGACCTCCCCCGCCGGGACCGCCGACACGATGGCCGTGTTCTGCGACGTGGCGTTCTCGATGGACGAAGTACGAGAAATCGTCGAGGAGACGAACGGCTGTTTCGTCTGGGGCGGGAGCGTCAACCTCTCGCCCGTCGACGACAAGATTATTCGCGCCGAGACGCCGTTGTCGCTCGACCCACACGGGCAACTCATCGCCTCCGTCCTCTCGAAGAAGAAGAGCGCCGGCTCGACGAACGTGGTAATCGACCTGCCCTACGGCGAGGGCGCGAAAGTGCAGAGTCTCGTCGAGGCGCGCGAACTCGCCGACGACTTTCGGCGCGTCGGTGAACACATCGGCCTGACCATCGAGTGTACCATCACGACCGGGGAACAACCCATCGGCCGGGGTATCGGCCCAATCCTCGAAGCCCGCGACGTGTTGCGTGTCTTGGACGGAGACGGCCCCGACGAGTTACGCCTCAAGTCGGTCCGCCTCGCGGACATCCTGCTGGAGTGCTGTGACCTGCCGGCGAACGCGGCGGAAGTCCTCGACTCCGGTCGCGCGCTGGCGAAGTTCCGTGAAATCGTCGCCGCCCAGAACGGAGTTCCGGACGTGTCGCCCGCCGACCTCAAACCCGGGGGCGAGACGGCGGTCGTCACCGCCGACAGGCAGGGCGTCGTCACGCACGTGAACAACAGACTCGTGAGCGACATCGCCCGTCGGGCCGGGGCACCGCGGGATACGGGTGCCGGGCTGTACCTCCACCGCCGGGTGGACGACGAGGTGACGCCCGACGACCCCCTGTTCACGATCTACGCCGAACAGGCGGCGAAGTTGACCGATGCGGTGACACTGGCGGAGCGTGTCGAAGCAGTCCGGGTTCGCCCGCGCGAGGACGCGCTGGTCGAGCGACGGTGAACGTTCTCGAATAGGGACAAGTCGGCCACCAAGGCTTTATGCGTCCAGTCGCTCCGTTTTCTTGTTCGATTCCGTTGCAGGGGTGCCCGGAATCGGATGGGCTCTCTCATTTCGTTTTCCGTCGACTCGTCGCCGCTCGATGGACTCAGCTGTCGCTGTTACGCTCGACGAACGCGACGACTTCGTCGGTCGGAACGAACCCGTCGGCGAGCGTCGCCACCGGCTCACCGTCTCGGAAGAGGACGAGCGTCGGGACGCTTCGCACGTCGAATCGGTCCAGCAGTGTCAGGTCGTCACCAGGATTGACGAGTGCGACGGTAGCGTCGGTGACGCGTGCGACGTTTCCGAGTACCGGTTCCATCGACTGGCACTTGCCACAGCCCTTCGTGTACAGTTCGACGAGGACGAGCGGTTCCGACGCGACGAGTCGGTCGAGTTCGTCACCGCCCGTGAGAGAGACTGGCCGCTGTGACTGATTCATACAGAGAGCAGGGTCGCCAGCGGTTTATCGGCACGGAAAGCGGCTAGCGACAGCCAACGACGGCCAGTGGCCGCGACGGCGACAGCCAGTGGCCGCGACAGTGACACTACAGGGCGATTCCCACAGCCCAGTTCGTCAGGCCGACGAGAACGAGCAGTGCGCCCTCCCAGCGGGCCAGTTCCTCCTCCGACCCGAGCAACACCACGACGACCACACAGAGCGCGAGCAGTGCCAGACTGCTCGGGAGCGCCGAGGGGTCGACCGGGAGTGGTCGGAGCGTGCCAGCCAGTCCCAGCACGCCCAGCAGGTTGAACACGGAACTGCCGATGAGGTTCCCTGCCGAGATGCCAGCGTTCCCCCGCCGCGCCGCCACCAGCGACGTGGCGAGTTCCGGTGCCGAGGTCCCGGCGGCGACCACGGTCGCACCGATGACCCAGGCGGAGATGCCCGCGGCACTGGCGATGCCGGTCGCGCCCTCGACGAGGAGGTGCCCGCCCGCGACGACCACGGCGAGGCTCCCGACGAGTTTCGGCGGGTCGAGTAGGTCGAACTCGCTCGTCGCTTCGAGCGCCTCGTCTGGTTCGGGGGCACCCGGCATCGTCCCCGGCACCGGTTCGTCGGTCGAGGACGCGAAGAGCAGCGAGAGGTAGGCGAACAGACCGAGGAACAGTATCGAACCCTCGACTCGGTCGAGCAGTCCGTCGGCGAGGAACGCCGTGGTCGCGACGGTCGCAACGAGCAACACTGCGCCGTCGCGCTGGACGAGGTCGTACGACACCGGCAGTGCCCTGATGAGTGCGACGCCACCGAGGACGAACCCGAGGTTGAACACGTTCGAGCCGACGACGTTGGCGACCGAGACGGTCGTCTCTCCCGACAGTGCGGCGTTGACGGTCACGACGAACTCCGGCGCAGAAGTCCCGAACGCGACCACGGTCAGACCGACGACGAGGGGCGGGATACCGAGTCGCCAGGAGAGGCGAACTGCCGATTCGACGAGGACGACCGCGCCGACCCAGAGACAGGCTGCGCCGATGCCGACGAACAAGAGGTCGACGAGTGGCTGCCCGAGTGTCGTCATCGTGTCACCCCTCGGCTGTGTTCGGGTTACTCGTTTCGGTACGCACAGTAGGCTGCCGACAGGTCCTCCCAGGCGTCGGCTGCCAGCGTCACCTCGTCGGCAAGTGAGAGGAAACCGTGACACGCGCCGGGGTAGTGCAGGTCGGCGACGGGGACGCCCGCCTCGTCGAGGTGGTCCGCATACGCTCGCCCCTCGTCACGGAGCGGGTCGTTCCCAGCCGTGACGACGACGGCCGGCGGGAGTTCGGTGAAGTCGTCGGCTGCGAGTGGGGCAATCAGTGGGTCGGTGACGGTCTCCAGATTCGGCGACTGGTCGTCGTCCAGATACAGGTCCCAGAACCACGCGAGGTCGTCGCGCGTGAGCAGCGGACCAGTCGCCTGCTCGCGGTGCGATGCCCGGTCGAGACCGGGGTCGAGCATCGGGTAGAAGAGCACCTGACAGGTCAGCGATGTGGGCCGGTCTCGGAAGCGACGCGCGACCCCGGCGGCGAGGTTCGCTCCCGCGCTGGAGCCAGCGACACCGAGTCGGTCCGGGTCGATACCGAGATCGGCCGCCTCCGCCAGCAGCCACGCCGCGACCGTCGTCACGTCGTTCAGTCCAGCAGGATACGGGTGTTCCGGCGCGAGACGGTAGTCGACCGAGACGACCACGTGGTCGGTCGCCGTGGCGAGTCTGCGCGCGAGGTCGTCCGCGGAGTCGAGCGTCCCGAGGACGAAGCCACCGCCGTGGGCGAACAGAAGGACGGGTGCGGGCGTGTCGAGCGACGACGGGCGATAGAGCCGCACCCAGATGTCGTGGCCGGCGGCGGGAATCGTCCGGCATTCGGTCGTCAGCTCGTCGTCGTCTGGAACTGCAGCACCACCGAACGTCTCGTCTTCGAGTGTTCGAGCGTCCTCGACGGTGCAGTCGGACCACGCCGGGAGGTCGCGGAGTGGCTCGATGGCAGCAGCGAGTTCCGGGTCGAGTTCGGACACTGTTACTCGTCGTTTCGGTGGCTGGCACTTGAGTCGATGTGGTCTGCTGTGGGTTCGAGTGGGAACGGATGGCTGCTGTGTGTTCCTGTCGTCGTCATTGATGGAAGAATCGAGTCACAATTCACTAGCGCCGACGGAACATGACCGCACCGTCACCCCCCACGTCACCCTCCGTCCACGACCTCCCCATCCGATTCGCCGCTCGCCTCCGGCGAGCCGGCTCATCCCTCGTGAGAGCACGCTCTCACTTGCAGTCGTTCGCACGCTCACGACGACCCCGCGCGGCTACACCTCGCGACCTTCGCTGTCGCTCAGGCACGCTCGCCAGCGTGCGCCAGACCGGCTGTGAAGCCGTCGTCGCCACCGAGTATTCCTCTCGACATCCACTTCCCACACCGAATCGCCCCGCAGACGACCGAAAACGGTTCGTTGCGGCCCCCGAACGCGGGAGTATGAGCGGACCACTCGACGACCTGCCGACGGACCGCGAGGGTGCACGGGACCTCGATGCAGCAGACCCGCTGTCGGAACTACGCGAACGGTTCTACGTCCCCGACGGCGAGCGCTACATGGACGGAAACTCACTCGGACTCGCCTCGACAGACGCCGAGGCGGCGCTGGACCGTGCGGTAGCGCAGTGGAAAGAGCAGGCGATTCGCGGGTGGACCGACGCCGAGCCAGACTGGTTCCACTACGGTGAGCGACTGGGCGACCGACTCGCACCGCTGGTCGGCGCGAAGGAGTCGGAAGTCGTCGTCGGCAACTCCACGACGGTGAACATCCACACGCTAATCGGGTCGATGCTGGACGCCTGTGACGGCGAGACCGTGTTGGTCAACGACCTCGACTTCCCGACGGACCACTACGCCATCGCGGCCCAGTTGCGCCAGCGCGGACTGGACCCCGACGAGCACCTCGTCGCAGTCGAGAGCGGTGACGGGCGAACCGTCACGACCGACGAAGTCGCGGCCGCCCTCGAATCACACGACGTGGACATCGTGTTCATGCCGACTGTCCTCTACCGGTCCGGACAGTTGCTCGACGTGGAAGGCATCGCCGAACTGGCGCACGACCACGGCGCGTTGGCCGGCTTCGACGCGGCGCACTCCGTCGGCGTCGTCCCGCACGAGTTCGACGAGAACGAGGTCGACTTCGCGGTCTGGTGTTCGTACAAGTACCTGAACGCTGGACCGGGCGCAGTCGCGGGACTGTACGTGAACGAGCGACACTTCGACGCCGACCCGGCACTCGCTGGCTGGTGGGGCCACGACAAGGCGACCCAGTTCGAGATGGCCCACGAGTTCACGCCCGCCGAAGACGCGGGTCGCTGGCAAATCGGGACGATTCCGGTGCTGTCGGCCGCGCCGCTGGACGGCGCACTCGACGTGACCCACGACGCGGGTATCGAGGCCTTGCGCGAGAAGTCACTCGCGCTGACCGACTACCTCATCCATCTCGCGGACGAGCGACTGACCGACTGTGGCTACGAGGTCGGCACACCACGCGACCCCGACCGCCGCGGCGGCCACGTCGCCATCGAACATCCGGAAGCCTACCGCATCAGTCAGGTGCTCAAAGACCGCGGCGTCGTCGTCGACTACCGGCCACCGAACGTGGTTCGGGTCGCGCCGTCGCCGTACTACGTCGGCTTCGAGACGGTCTGGACGGTCGTCGAGGACTTGCGCGACATCGCAGAAAACGAAGTGTTCGAGCGGTACGAACGCGAGAGCGGCGGCGTGACGTAACTTCGGTCACTGACCGCCGCGGGTAGTCACCGATTAGACGACATCCACGTCGACGCTGTCGTCGTCTGCGTCGTCCTCGAAGTCGGCGGCGTCGTCGAGGTCGACCTCGACCGGTTCGATTTCGTCGTCGTCCGCTTCGTCGAAGTCGCCTTCTTCAGCCTCTTTCGCGGCAGCAGCGGCCGCTTTGTCCTCGGCACGGTCGGCGAGGATGAAACCGAACAGGCCACCGACGAGCATCCCGAGTCCGGAGGCACGCGTCGACTCGACGTACCAGTCCTTCGGTTCGAGTTCTTTCACGTTCTCGTAGCTACGGCCGAGTACGAGCCGCTGCGTCAGTTTCGTCGTCTGACGCGGGAGCACGAGACTGACCAGACCGTACGCGGCAGTCGCTCCGGCGACCAACTTCCGAATCTTTGGGGAACCGAGCATGGCTGTCGCTTCGTCGTCCACCGGGAAAAACCCCGCCCAATCCGGCCGTCCGTACCGGGTGTCGGGAGAACTGAAAGTACGCGTCTACGGGCTGCTCACTCCTCGGTCGGAAACGACTCCTGGTTGCCCATCCAGGCCGACCCGTCGTCGCCGCCAGAGGTCTTGTACACGCCGCGGGCCGTCGCGACCTGTCGTCCTGACTCCGTCTCGACCGTCGCGTCGACCGTCGCGACGCTGTTGCCGTTTCTGACGACTTCGGCTTCGCCGACGAGGTCCTCCGTGGCTGGCGAGAGGTGGTCGATGCGGATGTCGATGGTCGGCGTCGGGCGATGCGCGAGAGAGATGACGGCGGCCCCAGCGAGGTGGTCCGCGAACGAGTGGACCACGCCGCCGTGGGCGACGACCGTTCCGGGAACCGACGAGTGGTGGGATTCGAGTTCGAGCGACCCCGCAGCGTAGCCGTCTGCAGCCTCAGAGATCTCGATGCCGAGGTGTTCGGCGTACGGCATCGCGTCGAAGATAGCCTCGATGCTCATGGGTGGCGTTCGACAGCCGGCGTGAAACCGCTTTGCCAACGGGAAAGAACTCGTGACGCGTGGGAGGCGATGCTGTCGGCGCGGGTGCGCCAGTCGCGACGCCGCAGCCGTCGTGCACTGCTCTTCCCGAGCGGCGTGCAGAAAATTTTTACAAGTAGGGTATCGAATGCTGGATGTGTCAAATACCCGTACCCCGCCACTCGGTATCGCGATTATCTGCATCGTCTGGGGGCTTCTCGCCGTAGCCGGTATTTTCGGGGCCTGGCGAGTCGGTGGCCCAGACTCGCTGTTAGGCGCCTTCTGGCTGGTGGTCCACGTCGCTAGCGTCCCGGTCATCTGGGGACTCTGGCGCATCGTCCCCGTCGCCTGGTCTATCACGGTGGCGTACTTCTGTCTCGTCCTCGCCAGACACCTCGTTCGGGTCTTTACTGGTGACCCACTCGGCGGCATACTCAGCATTTTGATAAATGGGCTCATCCTCCAGTACGTGTACAGCTATCGTGACCTGTACAGGGCCAACTCGTCGACGTAGCGAGCCACTATGTCAGACGCTCCGTCTCCCCCTGTCGGTATCGTGGTCCTCTGCGGTGTGGTAGTCCTCGGTGCCGTCGCCGTGCTGCTCGAAGCACTGTTTCAAGTCGGCGACGGAGGACTGGCGACGCTCAACAGCGTGTTCCTGTACGGGTACGCCGTGTTCGCGGTCCTCGTCGCTCGGGGACTCTACACACTTCGGACGTGGGCGTGGTGGACGGTAACTGTGGTCGGCACCATCGCGCTATTGGTCTCACTATTCACGATGATTCGGAGACCGGCCGAGGCGGCTGGTTCGATGGTCTTCGCGGGGGTCGCTCTCGCGTACATGCACAGCGTTCGCGACCGCTTCGAACAGTCTGGCGAGGCTGGCGCGACCAGAAAATCAGGGTAATGTTCATCTCACTCAGCAGTCTGTGATTCGACATGTATCGGTATCGTCGTCGTTCGGCCCCCACGGGCATCCAACTGCTGTGCTTCGTCCGAGGTCTCCTCGACACGTTCCTCGTTTTCGTCGCGATAATTCTGCTCATTGCGGGTGGGGTGGGTGGTGCAGGGCCCGCGGCTGGTATGTTTCTGCTCGTCTTCACTGTCGCCGACTTCGTCGTCCTCTGGGGACTGTGGACGATGAAGCGGTGGGCGTGGTCGGTCGCCATGTTCCTCTTCGCCCTCGGAGTCGGGGCCAGTATCGTCTCGTTGTTCGCGGGGAATCCAGTCGGTGGCCTAGTTGGACTCATCACCGGTGTCCCCGTCACGGTGTACCTCTACAGCGTCCGCCGCGAGTATCAGGGGCCACTCTCAGTCCCAGCGACCCCGATAAGTAGGTACTGAACCGAAAACAGGACTGAGTTGCAACTCGTGTGACAGCAGACTGGAGCACTTCCACGGCGACGTATTGTGTCGATTGTGAAACAGTAGGCTCCAGCATTATTACTGAAAGTCAACAACTTCTACCTATGGCCACGAACCGGTCAGCACCACCAGGCATCAAAGCACTGTGTGTCATCAAAGTCTTGCTCAACTTGCTCTTTTTACTCGCAATAGTCACGACACTGGGGGTTGGTCCGATCGGGATAATCGCGATTATGTTCGTCGGTACGTTCGTCTTCATCGATTTCGCCATCGTCTGGGGACTCTGGACGGTCAAGTCGTGGGCCTGGACTGGCGCGATGGTACTCTACACCCTCGGACTGCTCACCAGCCTCCTCCAACTCGCCGTCGGAGACCTCGTCAGTGGTGGTTTCGGCCTGTTCGTCGGACTACTAATCGTCGGCTACGTCTACAGCGTCCGTGACGTGTACAAGGGACAGTCTGCGTCGGCGCAGGGCACGACAGCAGGCTACTGAGTTCCAGCAACGAACGTCGCCACTAATCACAACCCCTACGGTGCCTGCCCGAACACCCTGAGCCATGCAACTGGGCGTCATCGGACTCGGCCGAATGGGCCGTATCGTAGTAGACAGAGTGCTCGACGCGGGCCACGACGTGGTCGCGTTCGACCTCGACGAGGAGGCAGTCGCCGCCGCTGCCGAAGCGGGCGCGACCCCCGCCGACTCCGTGCGCGGACTGGCGAACGAACTCGGCGACGACAAGCGCATCTGGCTGATGGTTCCGGCCGGCGAACCGGTCGACGCCGCGCTGGACGACCTCGAACCGCTGCTCGACGAGGACGATGTGGTGGTCGACGGCGGCAACTCGCACTTCGAGGACTCGGTGCGCCGGGCCGACTCGACCGACGCGGCGTACCTCGACTGTGGTACCTCCGGTGGTCCGGCCGGTGCCGAACTCGGCTTTTCGCTGATGGTAGGCGGCCCGCAGTGGGCCTACGACGAACTGGTGCCCGTCTTCGACGCAGTGGCGACTGGCCCCGCCGGCCACGACCGTATGGGTCCCGCCGGCTCCGGTCACTACGTGAAGATGGTCCACAACGGCGTCGAGTACGTGCTAATGCAGGCCTACGGCGAAGGCTTCGAACTGCTGGCGAACGGTCGCTACGACCTCGACCTCGAAGCCGTCTCTCGCACGTGGAACAACGGCGCAGTCATCCGGTCGTGGCTGCTCGAACTCTGTGAAGAAGCGTTCCGCGAGGAGGGCAACGACCTCGGCGACGTGGCAGACCACGTTTCGGGCGGGTCGACCGGCACGTGGACCGTGCAGGAAGCACTGGAGCAGGAAGTGCCGGTCCCCCTCATCTACCAGTCGCTCTCCGAGCGCTTCGGCTCTCGTGCGCCCGCGTCCGGCCGGTTCTCGCGTCGACTGGCGAACCGACTTCGCTACGGGTTCGGTCGCCACGAGGTCGCACGCGAGGAGTAGGAGGAGTAGCGAGGAGCGATTTCACTCGACGACGACCATCAGCGGAGATACACTTTTCACCGGCCCCTGCGCGTCGTGTTGTATGTCAGCAGCTACCGAAACCGGTGAGCGACGATGACCGCGGCGGAGGACCTCGTCGGAACGCTCGAAGCCAGCGGTGTCTCCGTCGTCTTCGGGTTTCCCTGTGAACAGATGGAGCCGTACTACGCGGCGCTCGCCGACTCCGAAATCAGACACATCCACCCGCGTAGCGAGGCCAGCGCGGCGATGATGGCCGACGCCTACGCTCGCGTGACAGGCACGCTCGGCGTCTGCGACGGCGTCGGTGGCCCCGGCGCGGCGTACACTGGCGTCGGTCTGACCGAGGCCGAGGGTGCATCAAGTCCGGTCCTCGCGCTTACCGGCGACAACGACCGGGCGTTCCGGGGCCGCGAGGCGATTCAGGACGCGGACAACGAAGCGATTCTCGACGCGTACGTCTCGGCGAGTTACGACCCGGAGACACCGGGCAGGGTGGTCGAGGCGGTTCGGAACGCGGCCCGTGAAGCCGTCAGCGGCGTCCCGAGTCCGACACACGTGAACCTGCCCGAGGACGTGCTCGTCGGCGAAACGGACACGGGAACGGGAACGGACACTGGCACGAGCGGTGGCAACTCGCTCTCACTGGAGTTCGCCACTGGCCGACCCGCACCGGCAGACGACGACGTGGCCGCACTCGCCGACGTGCTGACAGACGCCGAGCGGCCGGTCGTCGTCGCGGGCGAAGGCGCGCTCCGGGCCGGTGCTGCCGACGCAGTGAGCGCGCTCGCTGCCGAGACGAACACGCCGGTCGTCACCTCGATGAACGGGAAAGGCGTCGTCGCCGAGGACGAACCGTATGCGGGCGGCGTCGTCGGCCGCTGGGGCTACTGCGAGGTGGCGAACGATCTCGTGACCGAGGCCGACGCGATTCTGGGACTGGGCTGTCGATTCGGCGAACTGTCGACCGTCGGTTGGTCGCTCATTCCCGAGGACGCCACGCTGGCCCACGTCGACCTCGACCCGCACTGGCTCGGGCGAAACTACCAGACCGACGTGGCCGTGCAGGCCGACCTTCGGGCGACCGTCGAGGCGCTACGCGAGGTAGTCGTCCCGGTCGACTTCGGTGACCGCGCTGATCGCATCGAGCAGGTCGCCGCCGACCGCGAGTCGTGGCGAGCGGACTTCGCCGGGCGACTGGAGAGCGACCAGACGCCCATCGACCCGGCCCGAATCGTCGCCGAGATACAGGGCGCGCTCCCCGACGACGGCCTGCTCGTCTCGGCGACCTCCTTCCCCGGCTTCTTCACCGGGGCCTTCTACGAGGTCCGCGAACCGGGCATCGGCTACATCCAGGCGCGGGGCAGCGACGGCATCAACTGCGCGCTCCCGCAGGCCATCGGTGCGAAGGCGGCCGACCCGGACCGACCGGTCGTCGCGGTGTCTGGCGACGGCGGCATCGGCTATCACATCTCGGACCTCGAAACCGCGGTCCGCGAGGACCTGCCGGTCGTGGTAATCGTCTGGAACAACCAGTCGCTCGCCTCCTCGAAGGCCAGCCAGATGCTGAACTGGGGCGTCGACATCTCGACCGACTTCGAAGCCGGTACCGACTACGCCGCCGTCGCTCGCGGGTTCGGCTGTGCGGGAAGCGTCGTCGAGGACCCGGCCGACATCGGTCCGGAACTCGCCGACGCGCTCGACCGTGACCGACCGACGCTGCTCGACGTGCGGGTCAATCCGGGCGCGGTGCCGCCGGTGCTGACCGACTGAGGAAGAAGGAAATTTTTCAGAGCGAGTCGGCTGGCTCGTACACGCCGGCTCCCGTCGCTTCGTACCGGCGTTCGAGCACGTCGCGCAGCACGTCTCCGCCGACCATCGACTCGATGTCGAACGGGCCGATTGCGCCGCCACTGCCGCGTTTCAGAATCTCGTTCAGTGTCTCCTCGTCGGCGACGCCGTCTTCGACCATTCGGTGGGCTTCGTTCACCAGTGCAGCGACGATTGGCTGGATATCGTGTGGCTCCTCGACATCTGGCAAGACCGCCTCGCCGTCGTCCCAGACGAAGAAGCCCTCGCCGTCTTTCGCGCCGGCGCGGCCATCGGCGACCATGGCTTCCATGCGCTCTCGGACCGACTCCGGCGGGGCGAATCGCCCGTCGTACTCTGCGGCGAGGTTGTCGACCGTGGCGAGGTGGATGTCGATGCCGATGAGGTCGACGAACGCGAGCGGGCCGCGCGGGAAGCCCATGTTTCGCGAGCCGACTTCGATGGCCGCCGCATCCGCGTCCAGCAGTTCCCACGTTCCGGCGCACTTGATTGACGCAGAGAGTCGACTGAGGCCGTTTGCGCGGCGTTCCGTGCCGAGTCTGAACGGTTCTTTGCCTATCCCGTGTGCGACCGTCTCGGCGAGGTCGAGGGCGTCGTCGCTGGCGCGCTCGCCGTTAATCTCGACGATGTCTCTGGGAATGGCGGGGTTGGCGAAGTGAAAGAGGACGATTCGCTCGGGGTGGTCGGCCGCGGCCGCCACGTCGCTCGCGGTCAGCGACGAGGTGTTGGTTCCGACGACGGCGTCTGGTGCGAGGACGGTTTCGAGGCCGTCGAGCAGGCCGTGTTTCGCGTCGAGGTTCTCGCTGATAGCTTCGACGACGAACTCGCAGTCGGCGAGGGCGTCGAGGTCGGTCGCGTAGTGGACACGATTGGTGACGTTTGCAGCGTCGTCTCCTTCGGCCTGTCCAGCGTCTGCCAGCCCCGCGTCGGCGAGCGCCACCCCAACCTCGCCGTCGTGGTACCGCTCTGCCGCCGCGAGTGCGTCCTCGTCCACGTCCACGAGGACGACTTCGGCACCGCCGTTCGCCAGCAGGGCGGCGATGTCGCGGCCCATCACGCCCGCGCCGACCACGCCGGTTCGGTAGTCGGTGAGCGCCCCGCGACTCGTGCTATCGTTCGACATGTCCGGGGCGACGAGTCGAGGGGTTAAAACTCCTCGTCGAAGCCGTCGAGGAGGGCGATTCCGCGGCTGTCGAGGTACTGTCGTCGGGCGAGGTAGTATACGCCACCGCCGCCGACTGTCAGACCCGCCCACGCCGCAAACAGTAGTGGACTCTGACTGGCGAGCAACACGAGTAGGACCGCGTTCGCGCAGACGGCCGTCACCGCGAGTCCGACCGTCAGAGTGGCTGGAACCGGAATCGGCGTCGCAGCGTATCGCTCGGGGGAGCGCCGAACGAAGCGGACCGCGGCGACCATCATCGGGACGATGAGGACGATGCCGCCGAAGCCGAGCAGTGAGCCGAGGTCCGCGACCGGGAGCGGACTGAGCAGTGAGGCGAGCGAGAGCGCGAACACGAGCGTGAGCCCCCAGTGCGGCGTGCCGAACCGGTCGTTCGTCTCGGCCAGGGCCGCGGGGAAGAAGCCGTCGTCGGCGAGGACGACCATGTACTTCGGTGCGATGATGAACACGGCGTTGATGCTGGTCGCGATGGCGAACAGCGCGCCGCCCACGACGAAGAACGTCGCCAGTGCTGGCGGGAGCGCGGCCTCGGCCGGGACCGAAAGCGTCGCGCCGGCCATCGAAGATGGGCCGGTCGCGCCGACTGACCCGACCGCGACGAGCGCCGTCCCGACGTAGAGGACGAACACGAGCGGGATGCTCACCGCGAGCGACTTCGGGATGGTGACCGTCGCGGCTTGTACGTCCTCGCCGAGGTCGACAATGAAGTTCGCGCCGAGACAGACGAAGTAGAGGACGCCCGCGCCGGTCAGTAGGCCGGTGACGCCGTTCGAGAGGAATGGCTGGAAATTTGCGGTGTCGACTGCTGGTGCGCCGACTACGACGAACACGACGAGGCTCACCACCAGCGTGACGAACAGGAGCAACTGGACGCTCGCGGCCACGTCGATGCCCGCGAGGTTGACGAGGTAGAAGGCAGTCAGGACGACGACGCCGACGAAGACCGGGTCGACCGGGACGAGCGAATCGACGTAGCGACCGAAGCTGAGCGCGTACACCGGCAGGCCGCCGCCGAACATACTGATGGAGAGACCCCACGCCGTGAGGAAGGCGATCCGCGGCGACCAGAGCCGACTCGGGTACCAGTAGTTCCCACCCGTGACCGGCCGGGCCGCCGCGAGTGCCGCCGTCGGCACCAGGCTCATCGCGACGACGGTGAACGTGAACACGTACGAGAGCGGGACCGCGGTGCCGGCCAGCGTCGTCGCGACGCCCGTCAGCGAGAACAGTCCGGCACCGACGATGAGACCGACCTCGATGGCGACCGCCTGTAGTAAGCCGACGCTGTCGCCGGAGCCGGCACTGTCGCTGGGTCCGGAGCTATCGGCGGTCCCACCGTCGCCGGCCGTCATCGGCCGATTCCGGGTCGTCGAGAGACTGTCCCCCGGCTGGCGCTGTCTCCGACGACCGATTCGAACGACCACCGACCCACCACGCCTTGCATGTCCCTCTCTAACAAAGGGCCGACACTAATACTCTCCCCCCGGACCGACTTCGCAGGGGCGGAACAAGGCCACCCACCCGCAGTGGGTCGATAGTCGAGATAGTCGAGACGGTGGGGGTCAACCGGTCGACACTGTCCTCTGAGCCCGATAATTTATGTACCGCCTCGGAGACATCAGATGGTATGGTAAAGAGTACGGTCCGATTCTCGGAATCGACCGTCGAGGAGATAGAGTCGCTCGTCGAGGAGGGAGTCTTCGAGAGCAAGTCCGAGTTCTACCGATTCGCCTCCGAGTACATCCTCGAACAGCTCTCTGACGGCTACGAACCGTCGACCGTCGACTTTCAGGACATCAAAGCCGACGTCTTCCCGAACGAACAACTCATCGAACCTGCGGAAGGGCCGCAGTCCGGACTCCCGTTCTTCGAGTCCGTCGCTACCGTCCGCCGGTTCGTCCTTCGTGGCAAAGTGCAGGATGCAGAGGACTTCATCGACCACCACTACACCACGAGTTCCCGCGACGCACTCCTCCTCGAAGAACTGCTCGAGTGTTACCGTAAGCAGTACAGTGCGAGTCGGCCCAGCACCGAGTGAGCAGTCGCGTCGGTTCGACCGTCTTCTTCGGTTTCTCTCCGCAAAGTCGACCCCCGGCGGCCGACGAGCAATCACAACAGAATTAAACCCGCCCTCCAAATCTGCTCACACATGGTTAACGAACTGGGACTGGCTCTCGGGCTTTCCCTGACGGTCCTCGCCGTCATCATGCACTTCTTGCGAGGGACCGCCTGGACCCCGACCGAGGACATCTCACAGGACGTCCTCGAAAAGCGTGCGAAATCCGTCCCCGAGACTGATTTCCCCGAGCCGATGAACCGCGCCATCGGTAGCGGCGGCGGTGCTGGTGCCGTCGCGGCCGGTGACGCAGGTGGCGAACTGGAAGAGGGCGAGGAAGACGAAGACTCGTTCAGCCCGGCCGATATCCCGGACGACGAGGTCGAGTACTTCGACGTCGAGTACACGAAAGAAGGCGCGACCATCGAGGTCGCCAACAACGAGACGCTGCTCGAAGCCGGTGAGGACGAGGGCTGGGACCTGCCGTACGCGTGCCGACAGGGACAGTGTGTCTCTTGTGCGGGTCACGTGCAGGGCGGTGACTCCCGCGACTTCGTCAACCACGACAATCAGGAGATGCTCGACGACCCCGAACTCGAAGAGGGGTACGTGCTGACTTGTGTGGCCTACCCGAAGGCCGACCTCACGCTGGAGACGAACGAGACGCCGTAGTCTCGTCCGGCAACTCTCTCCCATCTCTTCCTTTCACGACCGTCATTCCCCCTGAGCGACAGCGCCGCCTGAACCACGGTTCGACGAGCTCGTCCGTGTCGCTCACCGGTCGAACTGACCGAATCGATTCGCCAGATTGATGCGAGACTATTTCGTTTCGAAATACAGTGAGCAACACCCCTACAGATAGTATCACCGAGGGTGGGCTGGCGCGTCCGATGTTCCGACTCGCGTGGCCTATCGTCGCCCTGCAACTCCTCCAGGTCACGTACAACATCGCGGACACGTTCTGGCTCGGTCAGTACGACACCGACGCACTGGCCGCCATCAGCCTCGGCTTTCCGCTCATCTTCCTCCTCATCTCTCTAGCGGGCGGGTTCACCGCCGCGGGCAGCATCCTCGTCGCCCAGTACACCGGCGCGAAGAGTGATGGCTCGGCCGGGAAAGTCGCCGGGCAGACGCTCTCGTTCGTCTCCGTCCTCGCCGTCGGCCTCGGCTTGCTTGGCTACTTCCTCACCGAAGACATGCTCGCCCTCTTACCGAGTCAGGGCGAGACGCAAGAGGCCGTCATTCCCCTCGCCGCCGACTACATGGAGGTGTTCTTCCTCGGCATCATCTTCATGTTCGGTTTCTTCGTCTTCTCGGCGCTCATGCGCGGCTACGGCGACACGAAGACCCCGATGCGGGTCATGCTCGCCAGCGTCGCCCTCAACGTCGTCATCGACCCGCTGTTCATCTTCGGCGTGCCGGGCTACATCCCCGAGATGGGCATCACTGGTGCAGCACTGGCGACGGTCGCCTCCCGTGCCCTCGGGACCGTCCTCGGGCTCTACATCCTGTTCATGACCGACGCCGGGCCCGACGTGGGACTGCACCACCTCAAACCCGACTTCGGCGTCATCAAAGACATCGTCAACATCGGCGTCCCGAGCGCGCTCGAACAGTCCGCCAGCGCGTTCGCCATGGTCACCCTGACCGCGATGATCGTCCAGTTCGCCCCGCCGGTCGTCGCCGCCTACGGCCTCGGCAACCGCATCGCCTCGCTCATCTTCCTCCCCGCGATGGGCCTCGGCAGAGCGACCAACACGATGGTCGGCCAGAACCTCGGTGCGGGCAACTCAGACCGGGCAGAACGCGCGGTCTGGCTCGCCGCGAAGGTCAGCGCCGGGACCTTACTCGTCGTCGCCGTCCTCGTCTATCTGTTCCCGAACGTCCTCGTCGACGCGTTCGTCAACAACGACATCGAGAACGCCGCGGCCACCATCAGCTTCAGCTCCGAGTACATCCAGATTCGGACCGTCGAGTTCGCCTTCATCGGCGTCCTCCAGGTCATCCTCGGCGCGTACCGCGGTGCCGGGAACACCCGAACCGCGCTGGCGTTCTCGCTCGTCACACTCTGGATCGGCCGCGTCGCGACCGTCTCCTACCTCGCGTTCGACCCCGTACCAGTCCTCGGGATTGCTGGCCTCGGCCTCGGCCCGACCGGTTTCTGGTACGGGATGGCCATGGGCAACGTCGTCGGCGCAATCGCCGCTGGCCTGTGGTTCACGAGAGGGACGTGGAAAGAGACGGTCATCGAGGAGTCTCCCGGGCCGTCGCCGTCGGTGGCTGACGGTGGCCGAGACGACGAGTAAGGGGGTCAGCGTCACGTCTCGTCATTGTCTGCTTCACAACGGTTATGACGGCTGGTTCACTACACGTGATTGAGGGCCCGTAGCTCAGTGGACAGAGTGCTTGGTTCCGGACCAAGATGTCGCGGGTTCAAATCCCGTCGGGTCCGTTCTTTCACGAACTAGCTTGTTCCCTGATTCATTCGATATGCAAAAACTATTTTGTATATACAGTTTCTCATAGCTGGTACTTGGATTCATCATCTGGAGCAACCAACATGACAGAGGAACACAAAACTAGTTTAGAAAATAACAGCGATTTGTGGGGCCAACTGCTCGGTAGGAAGTATGACCGGGTTCCAGAAGGTGACCGAACCTTAGAAAACTTAATTAGGAGATTCTCAAGTGACAAGAAAGATTTAGTCAGGTTCCATCACAATTCAGTTTCGGATTTAATAAAGGAGGTTGAGAACCACTCTATGGAAGAGGCAGAGTCCATACTATTCTACCTTTATGCTGAGCATGAGTGGAGAAGAAAAAGTACCGGGGCAAGATTTGTTCTAGAAAATAGTCTAAGTGGGGAACTTGACCGCTTAGAGCAAGAAGATGGATATATTGTTCGGAGACTGGAAGACGGTTTTTCGTTAGTATGGGCTCCTGAAGAGCATCGCAGATCCTTACAAAAATCAGATGTAATTCAGAGTGAAGTACAGACAGAAGCCAAACCGGTCTATATTCGTTCTTTTGAGACAGAAGAGTACGTTGAGGTGCGTGGTCCAGTAAAATTGCTAGATAGATTCTCAGAAGAGTTCACTGATTCAGAGGAGGTGAATGAGGTCAAGCCAGAGCCTACAGATGAACCTATACTTGAAAATCTGTCATCAGCATTCGATTCCGAGTTGTCGACACTGACACTCATTGAAGCAAAGTTTAACTCTACGAATTTACCAGATGGATCCGCTCTTGCCATATCAAATCCCAAGGGAGTTCATGAGGATATTAATAATTCATCAATCCGTGGCGAGATAATCGAGAAAGATAACCTAGCAAACTTAGATTATATTAAATACGAGCATGAGAAGTCGGGAGTTAAAGTAAAAATAGCCATTGAACGGGTCGATGACGGCTTTTATTTCGATATTGACGATAGTAGTCTCCCTGAGAACGAAAAGAAGAACGTGAGGCAGATTTTGGAAAGTAAAGTTGGAATTTCGTTTGATAGCTTATATCCGTACGACGTTCAGCATCATAAAGAATACATTATAAACCAGATACTCACCTGTAACGAAGATATATACAGAAAATATTATGATTCTCTGGATGTAGGCTCCCAAGAATTCATAGACAAGTTCGTAGATGCAACAGGTCAAGACGAACGAGTTTGCTATAAATGTAATCGAACCGTTCAAATATTCACAGACGTTGACAATTGTCCAGAATGTGGAACTTATCTAATGAGAGGGCAACCCAGTTTGTCCATAGAGATCAATGAACAAAGGATTCATGAGGAAATCGCATCAGTATTTAATGACTTTTCTACTGATGTTCGAGGGGGCGACGGTTCCCGATTACTACAGCTAGACTTTAAAACAGAAGAAATAGACCAGAATAGCTATTTCAAATCCTCATTCCAGCTTGTTGAAACTGCTGGGACAGCGATGGACGGACATTGGTACGAATATTTTGTATACTGCTTGGGGAACGGGGATATTCCCCGCAGAATAGGACAGTACCTTCTCGAAAGTGTTCTAATCACATATGGGACATCCGAAATACGGGGGAGAGAGAACTTCGGGACAATCAACCTATACAATTTCATTGAGGGTGAAAATCCAGAGGCTCAATTTGTAAACGCGGTCAGACAGAGTCAATCCAATCTGAGAAACCGGGTTAGGCAACAAGCGAATAAAGCACAAGAGAGGCTACAGGAACTTCAGCAAAAGGTCGAAGACGGGACTATAGAAGAAGCGTCCTCTGACGAGCGTACTGAATTAAAATTGGAGTACAATTACAATGACTTTGAACGAGACGTGTTCTATTTACTCAAGTCGATGTTTCTCTTCACAGAGCGGTGGGGAAGAGAAGGTAAAAAAGAGACAGATGGGTGTCTGATTGTTCCAGACGGAGATAATGATTATTTAGTTGCTAGCTACGACCCCAAGTTGACTTACGACACTAATGGCTACAACCTTGATGCTAGCGAGAAAAACAAAGTTGCATACTATATTTTATCTGAGAACAACGACGATTATATCTCAGAGGTGCTTAAGGATGGGGGCACGATCGACGGTCATATATTCATCTCTGATATCTTCAGAGAAGGACAATTCCAGCATGTCGCCGAAACAGTAAATGAGTGGTTCAGTCTCACACAAAATTCGGAGAATATTGATGTGCCTGTGATTTTTCTCTCTATAGAAAGCCTTCTAAGCTTATACCAAATTTTTGACTCAAACTACCACTTCATTAGAGAATACCTGAAAGTACAAAGCGCCTTCAGAACAGAATTCCAAGACCAACTGCGTACCTCCGAAGACTATTGCGTCATTGATGAGGACTCAGTTGAGAAAATTGAAGAAAAAGTACTGGAGGCCCGCAACTTGGTTCCGAAGAAGAAAGCGACAAAGGGTCATTTAGATTCCGATTGAACTTCCTTAAGAGATGTTTTGATCGATAATTCATCACTCAAAGTACCCACCCGGATTCTCACCGAACCTCGCTTCAACCCATTCCTGCGAGTCGATAGGCGGTCGCTCGTACTCGCCACGCTCCTCACGCGGCGGTAGCTCGATAGGCTCCGGCGTCAGGTCCTCGTACTCGAACTGCGCCAGCAGATGGCTGATGCAGTTGAGGCGGGCGTGTCGTTTCACGTCGGCGTGGACGACGAACCAGGGTGCTTCGGGGATGTCCGTGTGTTCGAACATCACGTCTTTCGCTTTCGAGAACTCCTCCCACCGCGTTCTCGCTTCGAGGTCCATCGGGCTGAGTTTCCAGCGACGTTTCGGGTCCTGATTTCGCTTCTGGAAGCGTCGTTCCTGTTCGTCGTCGCTGATGGAGAACCAGTACTTGATGAGGACGATACCATCGCGGACGAGCATGCGCTCGAACCGGGGGCACTCGTCGAGGAATCGTTCGTACTCGTCGTCGCTGCAGAAGCCCATCACACGCTCGACGCCGGCGCGGTTGTACCAACTGCGGTCGAACAAGACGATTTCGCCCGCGCTCGGCAGGTGTTCGACGTAGCGCTGGAAGTACCACTGGCCCTGCTCGCGCTCGGTCGGTTTCCCGAGGGCGACGACGCGGGCGACACGCGGGTTCAGTCGCCGCGTGATGCGTTTGATGACGCCGCCTTTGCCGGCGGCGTCGCGGCCCTCGAACACGACGACGACGCGCAGGCCTTCGGACTGCACCCAGTGCTGGAGGGTGACGAGTTCTTCTTGCAGGCGGGAGAGTTCGCGCTTGTAGTGTTCTTTCTTGAGGACGCCATCCTCGTCGTACTGGTCGGGTGACGGAGTCGAAGACATCCGAGAGGGTACGTGTTGTACGGAGAAAATATTGCAGTGTCGCGAGAGAACACGCGGCCGCACACCTCCCAACACACGTCGCCGGAGGTGGCGATACCGCGTCAGTTCTAACCGTTTTCCACCCGAACCACGACGCATGCGTGCCGCAGCCTTCACCGAACTCGTCGGCCCCGACGGCGTCGAGACTATCGAGCAACCGGACCCCGACCCCGGCCACGGCGAGGCCGTCGTCTCGGTCGAAGCCTGTTCCATCAACCGTCACGACCTCTGGATTCTCGAAGGAGACTCGGCGATGGTCGCCGCGGACGACATTCCGTTCGTCAGCGGTCTCGACGTGGCGGGTGTCGTCGAGTCGGTCGGCGACGGCGTCTCGGGTGTCGAACCCGGCCAGCGCGTGCTCCTCTGTCCGAACGAGACGTGTGGGACCTGTCGCGTCTGCCGAGAGGGCCCGGAGAACCTGTGCGAGAACTTCTCGCTGTATCACGGCGGGCTGGCCGACACCGCACTGGTGCAAGCCGACCGCCTGCTGCCGATTCCCGACTCGGTGTCCGCGACCACGGCCGCGTGTCTCCCGACGGCCTATCTGACCGCGTTCCACATGCTCCGGAAGGCTGACGTCGGCCCGGGTGACCTCGTCTTCGTTCCAGGTGCGACCGGTGGCGTCGGCGTCGCGTGCGTCCAGTTGGCGTCGATTCTCGGCGCGACGAGCATCGGCACGTCGTCTTCGGCGGCCAAACTCGACCACCTCGAATCGCTCGGCCTCGACCACGCTATCGAGGGGACCGACCCCGAAACCCTGCGGACCGAAGTCGACGGCATCGGCACGGCCGACGCGGTGATGAACCACCTCGGCGGCGAGTACACGAAACTCGGACTGGACGTGCTCCGCCGTGGTGGCCGGATGGTCATTTGTGGCCGCACGGCTGGCGGGCGCTCCGAAATCGACGTTCCCGACCTCTTCCTCGGCCACAAGGAAGTCGTCGGGAGTACGATGGGGACGCAGCCGGAACTGGCCCGCTTGGTCGACCTCGTCGCCGACGGAGACCTCCAACCCGAGGTCGACGAGACGTTCTCGCTCGCGGAGACGGGCGAGGCGTTCGCGACGATGCAGCGACGTGACTCACTCGGGAAGCTCGTCGTGACGCCTTGAAGCGCGGTAGTAGTCGAAGAAGGAGGTCGCGACCGGTGGGCCACACCGGCCGTCGGTCACAACACCAGCGCGATGATGGCCAACACCAGGAAGACGATGATGAGTATCTTCGCGATGCTCATCGATAGCCCGGCGATGCCTCTCGCACCGACTGCGTACGCGACGATGGCCAAGATGAAGAATACGATCGCGTACGACAGGAAGTCACCGCTGAACTGGAGCGGTATCGCGGCCTGCACCACGTCGTGGACGCTCAGTGCCATCATCACACCTCAGAACTGTACCAGTCGTACTTCGTCGTCGGTCACCGTGGCTACGTCCGCCTTCTGGAGCGGATAGGTGTCCTCGTCGACGTCACCCCAGCCGAGTTTCGACTTGATGGTGTCGAAGACGCTCGGGTCGGGGTCGACGTAGGCTGTCCCGTGACGGACGTCGACGATACGGCCGACGGTCTCGCCCTCGGCGTTCACGACCCGCTTCCCCTCGTCTTTCTCGCTGAACGAAATCTGTTGTTTCATATGGATTTTGGAACCGATTGCGGCTGTGGAGTCCGCGAATCAAGTACCTCACAGTAGTCACGTCACCGGAGATTAAGACGTTCACCTTGAATAAAGTGAAAAAGAGCGGAACAGTTCTGGCACCCACTGCCTCTTGCCCGCTCGGTTCGTACGTGCGACAGAATGGGACTCCTCGACCGGTTCAAGAACTGGCGCTGTGCCCAGTGTGGGAAGACGTACTGGCGCGAGCCGCGACAGTGCAGAAAGTGTGGAAATACGGTGTACGACAGAATCGAGTGAGAGCGATTTGCTGGCGTTTGCTGGCGTGGACCGCGGTGCTTCTCAGTTCCCGACCGAGAGTAGCGACGGTGTCTGCGTCTCTTCTTCTTCGGCGCTCGCGGCTTCGTAGACGACGTGTGCGGCGGCCACGTCCTGAATGGCGAGACCAGTGGAGTCGAAGACGGTCACGCCGTCGTCCGAGGTCCGGCCGTTCGCCTCGCCCGTGACGATTTCGCCGATTTGTGCGTCGATGTCGTCGTCAGTCAGGTCGCCGTCGTGGAACGGGACGTTGATTTCGCCGGAGTGGGTGGTCTGGTCGTAGTCGTCGATGACGACTTTCGCGTTCTGCAAGACCTCGGTCGCGAGTTCCTGTTTGCCCTCCGCGTCTGCACCCATGGCGTTGACGTGCGTGTGTTCGCCGAGGTCGTCGGCGGAGACGACGGGTTCACGAACGGGCGTCACCGTCGAGAGCACGTCGCAGGACGCGGCTTCTGCGATGGAACCGCTGCGGATGTCGAACTCGTCTTCGAAGTGCGAGACGAAGGCGGCGACGCGCTCGTCGTCGAGGTCACTCACGACTACTTCCTCGATGTCGCGCACTTGGGCGATGGCTTCGAGCTGCGTGTAGGACTGGACACCAGCACCGATGATACCCATCGAGGAGGCGTCCTCGACGGCGAGGTAGTCGGTGGCGACGGCGGCGGCCGCACCGGTCCGGCGCATCGTGAGTTCGGTCCCGTCCATGATGGCCAGCGGGAAGCCGGTCTCGGGGTCGGAGTAGATCATCGTCCCCATCACGGTCGGCAGGTCGTGGTCTTCGGGGTTGTCCGGGTGGACGTTGACCCACTTGATGCCCGCAGCGTCCCAGTCACCCGCGTCCATGTAAGCCGGCATCGAGCGGAAGTCGCCGTTGTACTCGGGCAGTTCGATGTAGGACTTCGGCGGCATCTGCGCGTCGCCGGTCTGGTAGGCCGCGAACGCGTCTTCGATGGCGCTCACGAGTGTCGTCATCGGGGAGTAGTTCTCCACGTCGTCGCCGTCCAGCAGATGAGTTTGCATACGCTAGCTACCGATTCAGGGAGGTAATACGGGTCACCTCACATGTCGGGGGTGTCACGGGGTGGCGGGACGCACCCTCGTGGGTGCGGGAGCGCCATTCGGTTGCTGCCGAATCGACTACCGCCGAACCGCCTTCACGTGGCGGTCGTTCCCGCGGTCGGTGAGAATCTCCACGTCGAAGCCGAGGTCGTCGAGCATCGTCAGTACCTCGTCGGGGTCGGTGCCGTAGTCGACGGTCGACCGACGAGTCTCGGTCGGTTCGTGGACCTCACAGTAGACGAGTCGACACTCCTCGCGGGCGAGTGTCTCCCGGAGTCCCTCGATGACGAGCGGTTCGGCTCCCTCCACGTCTATCTTGACGACGGTCGGTGCCGCCACCTCGGTCTGGGCGACGAGGTCGTCGCCGACGACGGTCTCGACCGTGATACCGTCTTCACTGTTCGGGTCGAGCGAGGCCGTGCCGCTCCAGTCCGCCTGTTGCTTGAACGGGTTGTCGAGCGTTGCCTGTCCGGTTTCGTTCGAGAGCGCCACGTCGAACACCGTCACGTCGGCGTCGTTGCGACGGACGTTCTCGCGGAGGAGCTTCCGCATGGGCGGGAATGGCTCGAACGTGGCGACGGTGCCGTCAGTCGTGCGTTCTGCGGCGAGACAGGCGAACAGGCCCATGTGCCCGCCTACGTCGTAGTACACGTCCTCGGCCCGGAGTTCGGAGAGGAGGTCACCGAGCATCTCGGACTCCATCGACGGGAGATTTCGGACCATGCGGCTCTCGCCGACGGTACTCGTGGTGAAACTGGCGCTCACGTCACCGATAGTGACGGACCGCGCGCCGCGGGTCGACCAAAACTCGTCTTCGACGCGGTAGCGCGCAGCAGTGATACCCACCCGCGCGAGGTCGACGGGGCCGTGCCGACGATAGGCGTCGGTGACACGATGAAATCCGACTGACATACATAATCGTTCATCCGCAACCGACGCTAATCGAGGGGGTAGATATGTCGGGTTCCACTACGGTCGGGGCCCGCGGTCGGGCGCTGCCCGTTCAGTCGACCGATGGCATCCGAGCCGACTCAGTCGGCCGTCGTCGTCGCCCGTGCCGAACCGGGGGTCCTGCCAGCGTAACCGCCGTAGACGGCGTTGACCACGACGCCGACGAGCAACACGACGCCACAGAAGTACAGCCACGTGAGCAACAGCATGATACCGGTGACGAGGTCGGTCGGGCTGCCACCCATCGCGAGGACGACGTAGAGTTGGAACAAGCCCTGTAGCAGTGCCCAGCCGAACGCGGCGACGAAGACGCCGGGGAGGACTTCGCGCACCGACACGTCCGTGTTCGGGAAGACGTAGTACATGGGGAGGAAGGCGAGGACCAACCCAGCGCTGAGGACGAGTGGGACGGCCACACCGAGATACGGAATGCGTCCGGCGAACGTCCCGAACACACTCGTCCCGACGATTATCGCAGCGACCGAGAGGACGAGTGAGACGAGGACGATGAGTCCGTCGCGCACCTGCGAGGGCAGCGAGTTCTGCGTGTCAGTCTCGTAAATCTCTGAGAACGCAGTGTCGAGGCCGCGGAATATCTTGAGCGCCCCCCAGACGAGGAGGAGGAAGCCGAGGACGGACGACCCGGCCGCATCGCCCGACTGGCTCTCGAACATCTGTCTGAGGAAGTCTTCGAGGACCGGAGAGACGTTGGTGGTCGCGAGTTCGAGGACGTCTGCTTGCAGATTCGGCGCGAAGAACGCGATGCCCAGCATCACGAACAGGAGCAGCGGGACCATCGAGACGAACGCGCTGTACGCGATGCTCCCCGCGAGGAAGGTGACGTTCTTCGATTTGACCTCACCGGCGACGGTTCTGACGAACGTCGTGGCGGACGAGACGGACACCATTGACACAGAAATAGTGTTCCACTCACAAAAACGAGGAGTCTAATCTCGAAAGCGACTCTATTCAGCAACGATTAATTACAGATTTCCCGACACACTGTATCGCCGTCGCGTCTGGGGAACACGTCGATATACGTCCAGAGATGCTTGCACAGACAAGGTCGGTCGATTACCCCCATATGAAAGAAAAGAGAGGAATTCGTGACTATCGTGTACAATCGCTCTCTCTCCGTTTAATTCGGAACCGGAACAGACCAATCGAAAGTGTGAGCAGCCTGTTTAAGCGAATTGCCTGTATATCCATGCATCATTCATATGTGTATAACACGTTGAACCGGTAATAGCGAACGTCGTCACGCGAGTGGTGTCGTAACTTGTGAAACAGGCGACTCACCCACCACACTATGTCAACAACACGAGGAATATAATAGCACCATATGTTTGTTCGGATACATCTTGACTCCCACCTTCTACGGTCTTCGCTCTCGGCGGTCCCTGAGATGCAAGTCTCACTCGAACAGTTCGATACGACCGAATCGATTCCACTGCGTGCCGTATTTTGGGCCATCGGCGGAGAGTTCGAGGCGTTCGAGGCTGCACTCGAACAGGACGAGACAGTAGTCTCCAGTACAGTGCTCGCGACGGAGCGAAATCGCCGCCTCTACCGCATCAACTGCCCGGATTCGATTCCCGACGTGGACGCGTACACGAGCGTCGTCGAGAACGACGGCGTCCTGCTCGACGCGACCACGGCGGGCAGCGGTTGGACGGTCAAGATGCTGTTCCCGGACCGCGACGCCTTCGCCGCGTTCCGTGACACCTGTGCCACTGTCGGCCTGACACCGACCGTCGAGTCCATCCACAGCGGCAGTATCGAACGGAACGGCGCAGACGCAGACCTCACCGCCGCGCAAAAGGAGATTCTCACCCGTGCCGTCGAAGTCGGCTACTTCGAAATCCCGCGGCAGACGACGCTGCGCGGACTGGGTGAAGACGTGGGCGTTTCCGGGCAGGCCGCCTCAGAACGACTCCGTCGCGGTATGGAGACGCTGGTACGCGAGACGCTCACCGAAGACCTCCAGAACGAGTAACGATGGCGGGTTCGATAGCGACGTAGGGAACCGATAACGACGCCAACACGCATCTACTTCTCCCGGTTCGCTCGACCGTCAGCCGCTGCGACGACGGCTGAGACGGTTCGTTTCCTACGCACTTGGGGTACGAAGACATTACGCCATACATGCAAAATCTGATGACTCTCCGATGTCCAGTCACACCGACGTTCTCGTCGTCGCCGGAGCGTACGATGGGGACGCTGTCGCGTCGTGTCTGGCGACGCGCGACCTCGACACGACGGTCGTCGACGACCTATCGACGGCGACCACAGTTCTCGACGCCGAGGTCGACTGCGTCGTCTGCGGGGCACTCGACAGACACACAGTCGCCGCTCTCGTCGCCAGACTCGGTGCAAAAGCGCCCGTCGTCTTCCTGTACGACCGCGAGTCGGACGCCACGACGGCACTCGATGCCGGGGCGGTTGCGACGTTCCCGGCGGGCGACCGTTCGACCGACCAGGCGGCCCACCTCGCAGCGACCGTCGACAGCGTCTGCCGACAGCGAACCGACTCCGACGAGGGAGAGACGACCCTCGTTCGTGAAGCACTCGACGAGATAGGCGACCTCGTCGTCCTGTTCGACCTCGACGGAAAACTCCTCCGCTGGAACCGAGAACTCGTCGAAGCGACGGGATACGCCGACAGCGAAGTCGCCGAGATGCGTCCGACCGACTTCTTCCCCGACGAGGCAGTCGAGACCATCGAGAACGCGATCGGCCGGGTCGTGATGCAGGGCCGAGCGGTCGAGACCGCTCCGCTCCAGACGAGCGACGGCGACGAGATACCCCACGAGTTCACCGGCGCGCTCGTCGACGACGGCGACCGCCAGTGCATCTGTGCCATCGGGCGCGACATCCGCGACCGGCAGCGCCGCGAGCGCGAACTCGCCGAGCAGGCCGACCGTCTCGACACGCTGAACCGGGTCAACGGGGTCATCCGCGACGTGACGAGTGCCCTGTTGCGGACCGAATCGCGCGAAGAAATCGAGCAGACGGTGTGTGACAGGCTCGCGGCGGCGGACCCCTACGACTTCGCGTGGGTGGGCGAGTACGACGCCGATAGTGACCGAGTCGAACCGACCGCGTGGGCTGGCGACGGGGTCGACTATCTGCAAGAACGCCCCGCCGCCGGTGACCGCGAGAGCGAGACCGTGACCGCCGTGACCGCGGTCCGCGACAGACAGGTCCGATTCGCACAGGACATCGCCGCGGACCCGATGACGACGACGTGGCGTGAGGCCGCCCTCGACCGTGGCTACGAGTCCGCCGCGGCCATACCCATCGTCTACGGCGACACGGTGTACGGCTGTCTCTGCGTCTACGCACCGCGGCCGTTCGCGTTCGAACCACTGGAGCGTGAGGTACTCGCGGAACTCGGCGAGACGGTCGGCCACGCCATCAGCGCCGCCGAGACGCGAAAGGCACTCGTGACGAACACCGTGACCGAACTCCAGTTCGGCATCGTCGACCCCGAGGCGTTCATCGTGGAGGTCGCCGACGAGACCGACGCGCGACTCGAACTCACGGGGACAGTCAGTCGCGAGGGCGGGCAGTTGTTCGAGCGGTACACCGTCCGTGGCGACGCCGTGGCGAACATCCACGACCTCGCCGAGCGGGCGCCGTCGCACATCGAGATTCTGGCCGAGCGTGAGGACGAATGTCTCGTGCAGGTGCCAGTCGAGGACGTGTCACTGGCCGAGACGATGGCCGACCTCGGCGGGACGGTCCGAACCGTGACCGTGGGCGACGGTGACGCCCGTATCGTGGTCGAAGTACCACGAGACGCCGCCGTCTCCGAGGTACTCACACGGACGAACGAGGTCATCGACGTGGAGTTGCTGTCACAGCGCGAAATCGACCGCGAGACCACCAGCACTGTAAGCTTTAAAAACGCCGTCGACGGCGACCTGACGGCGCGACAGCGCGAAGTCTTGCTGACCTCGTACCGCGCCGGCTTCTTCGACTGGCCGCGCGAGAACTCCGGCGACGAACTCGCCGACCTGCTCGACGTGTCGCCGCCGACCTTCCACCAGCATCTCCGTGTGGCCGAGCGCAAGTTGCTCGACGCGCTGTTCGACGCCGCGACGACTACAGCGGTGGCCCGTTCCTAATGCTTTAGGTATCACACACTGTGCCGTGGTACCGTGTTCCAACAAGGGCCACAGTCCCAGAAATGAGACGTTTTAGCCCGTCTACCACTCATTTCGCAATAAGGATTGGAACCGGCAGTGTCGAGGCATCGTCTTTTCACTTTCACTACCAGACCGGTATTTAGAGGTAGAAAACCGCGGTACTGCACCGCTTCGACTATTGATTGAACAAGAGACACGACGGGTGAACGCGGTGGATACCTCAGGCATTTGGACCCCCCTTCAACAGTGCGTATCCGATTCGACTAGATAGGGAATGACAGAGAATAACGAACACCGTGGTGGTCTCTCTCGACGTAACTTGCTGAAGACAACAGGCGCGGTCGCCGGCGCGGGCCTGCTCGGCCTCGGCGCGAACACGGCCGCAGCTGGGGCGAACGGGAGCCTCGACCCCGCGTTCTTCAACTGGCGGGCACGCGAAGCGAGTCGTGTCTGGGACCGCGGCTACCGCGGCCGCCCTGACCGAACTGTCGCACTGACCGACTCGGGTATCGACGCGAGACACCCGGACCTCGGGCCGTGGAACGGCGTCCGCGTGACCGTGCGGGACGGCGACCTCGTCATCCCGAAGACCGAGCGCGAACGCGTCGCCCTCGATGGCGAGGGCGAATCGTTCTCCGGCACTATCGGTCCGGGCACGCTGGCCGACCCGACGACGGCGACTCACGAGTTCACGACCGCGACCGGATCGGAAGGCATCGATGCCGAGTTGACCTGGACCCCGGACAACGTCGAAGGCAATGGCGAGGACCTCGAATTCTACCTCGAACAGCAGACGAGTAGCGGCTGGGAGCGCGTCGCCGCGTCCGCCACGGGCGGCCAGCCAGAAGCCATCGACAACTACGTCGACGCCGGGCAGACGTACCGCTTCGTCGTCGAGACGTACCTGAACGTCACCGCCGACTACCAGATATCGGCGAGCTACTACACCTACGAAGGGGAGTTCGAAGCGGCCGACCCGAGCGTCGTCTTCGACGGCGTCGGCACTGGCCCCGACGCGCCGAAGACCGTCGGCTGGTTCGACGCCGGTAGTCGCTACGGCCTGCACAAGAAGCCACGCGACCCGAACGGACACGGAAGCCACTGTGCCTCGATTATGGCCGGCTCCGGCCGTGCGAGTGCCATCGACCCGGACTCGGTGACGACCGAGGAACCGGGCGACGTGCTCACGCTCGGCGACACTCGCCAGTACGAGATACAGGCAGACGCCGGCACGGGCGTCTTCGGCTCCGCGTACGGGACCGCCATCGAACTCCTCGTCGAAGGCCCCGACGGGCAAGAACTCGATTCGGCGACGGTGACCAGCGACTCCGGCCTGACGGACAACGTCGTCGTCGAAGCCCCTGCGGAAACGACGGGCACGTACACTATCATCGCCCGCGCTGCTGGCGGCGAACTGGCGTCAACGGGCAACCTCGAATCCATCAGCGTCGGCGCGTTCGTCGACCCGGATGGCACCGACGGCGACCGAGTCGGTGACCCGGTCGGCTTCCACACTGGCGTCGCGCCGAACCAGAACCTCGTCGGGATGCAGGGTCTCTCCGGCCCGGCAGGCCACCTCGCCGAACACGCCGAGGACTTCGCGGACATGTTCAACATGCGCGCCGTGAACATGTCGTGGGGCTACACCGGCGGCCTCCCGCTCGGGTCGCTCGGCGGCATCCTCGACTCCATTCCGGCGGGCATCAAGGACATCGCGGAGGCTGGCATCCTCACCTGCGCCGCGGCCGGAAACGCCGCGACCCCACTCAACGGGAACGGTTCGCCAGCCATCGCGGACGAATGTATCTCGGTGACGGCGACCAGCCCACTCGACGGCCTCAGCGCGTACTCCTCCGGCGGTATCGGCGGCATCGACGAGGACGACGGGTCGGTCTACATGAAGCCCGACGTGTCCGCACCCGGTGGCTACGTCGACGACACGGTGAACGCCGCGAAGACCGGCAACGCGGACACGGCCGAATCCGAACAGGCACCCATCCGTGACTACACGGGCAAGGCCGGGACCTCGATGGCGACCCCGTTCACCACGGGCGTCGCGGGCCTCGTCTCGCAGGCGATGGAGGAAGACGCCCCGGCGAGCATCGCGCTCCCACACCCAGACGAGACGGACCTCGACGACGTGTACCGACTCAAGCAGACGATTCTCGCCACCGCGAGCGAGACGGCCTTCACCGCGGCTCCGTACCACCGCGCTCACCCGGCGACCTACGAGTTCGGCGGCCGCGACCCGTACGAGGGCTTCGGTCGGGTGAACGCCGACGCCGCCGTCGACGCCGTGACGCGCGAACTCTCGGGCACGAGCGAGGAGACGCTCGGCATGAACCTGCCAGACGACCAGCGCGCCGTCGCTGGCTACGTGCAGGCCGGTCCGGGCACGCTCGACGTCTCGGTCAGCTTCGACTACTACTCGGGCGGCAACAAGGGCATGGCCGCGGCGAATCCGCACGTCGACCTGTTCGTCTACGACGCCGAGAACCCGGCGCAGTACGGCGAACCCAACATCGTCGCCCGGGCGCAGGGCCTGCAGGGCGACGCCAGCGCGACGGTTGCCATCCCGCGCGACAGCGACGAGCAGACGTACTTCGTCGTCGCCAAGCTCGTCAACGTCCCCGGCGTCGTGAACGGTTACGACGTGCAGGCGCACGTCTCGCTCGACGTGAGCACCGAGGCGGGCTTCTTCGTCTCGGGTACCAGAAGCGACGACGGTTCCGCCTTCACCGGCGGCCAGACGAACCAGGTGACGGTGACGGCGAACCCGTCCGAAGACAGTGAGGTCCGTGACGCGGTCCCGGCGAACTGGACCATCCTCACCGACTACTCCGACGACGTCGACCGGGTCGAGGAGACGGACGGCGTCAAGTACGTCTACTTCACCGAGACGGCCGCCGCCGACACCGAGACCAGTTACACCTACTTCGTCGAGGCCCCGGACGCCGTGACCGAGTCCGACGCCTACCAGTTCGGTCCGCAGGAGGTCAAACCGAGCGAAGCCCGCGGCTGGGTCGCCGTCTCGGGCACCGGCGAGACCAACCTCGTGGTCGCGCAGTCGACCTGAGCGGTTCGACCGACCCGCAGCACGTCCCGCGGTGACACCATCGTGTCGACCGCGGCCGACGACGACGGTGAGGCCCGGCGGCTACGGTAGCTCCGCGCCGCCGGTCCAACGCGGCCTCGCCGTTCACACGCACCCCCCTCGTGGCGGGCACCCGTCCCCGCCGCACGATTCACAGGCATCCCACCGACACACCCCAACGATTTCCAATGCACGACGACTCCACCGACGACACAACGCACGACTCGACCTTCGACCGCCGTTCGTTCCTCAAGACGACCGGAGCCAGCGCACTCGCGCTCGGCGGCCTCGGTCTCGGCGCGAGTACAGCGACGGCAGATAGCACCCTGCTCGACGACGCACTCGACCTCGCGAGCGGCGACCTGCAGGAAGCCCTCGTCGTCTTCGACAGCAACGACGACGTGTCCCAGCTAGGGTCACTCGACCTCGCCGAGGGCTTCCTCGGCTTCGACGTGCTCCCGGTTGGCTACTCGCTGTTGACTGGCTCTCAACTCGAAACGGTCGCCGGCTGGGACTCGGTCCGCTACGTCGAAGCGAACCGCGAGCTCGACTACCACAACGCCGACGTGCGTGACGTGACCGGCGTCGACACGGTCCGCGGAGACCTCGGGTACGACGGCTCGTCGACCCACGTCGCGGTGGTCGACTCCGGCCTCGACGGCGACCATCCCGACCTCATCGACTCCGCCGAACACAACTACCAGTGGCTCGGCAACCCGCTCGGCGACCCGACGCTCTGGGCCGACGGCGGCACGCTGCTCGACACCGATGACATCGGCCACGGAACGCACTGTTCCGGGACCATCGCGGGCGACGGCACGCAGAACGGCGAGGACAGCGGGATGGCACCCGGCGCGAGCCTGACGGTCTACTCCTCGGGCGCGGCCGTGAGCATCCTCAAGGCCGCCGCCGCGTACGACCACATCCTCGCGAACCACGTCGACGACGTGGACCTCATCTCGAACTCGTACGGGGCCGCGAGTGCCGACGACTACAACCCCGATGGGACGCTCCAGACCGCGACGTGGAACGCCTTCGACAGCGGTCTCCTCCCAGTGTTCTCCGCCGGGAACTCTGGGCCGGGCTACGACACGCTGAACGACTACGCGAAGGCCCCACACGTCCTGAGTGTCGCGGCGACGACCGACGGGAAGGCTGTCACGGACTTCTCTTCGCGCGGCCGGGCCGCCTCGACTGGCGCGAACTTCGACCGCCAGACCGCGCTGTCGAACCTCCAGAGCTACTACGACTCCGGCAGCGCGAGTGGCCCAGTCGGCCTGTACCGCAACGGCGTTGCCGCGCCGGGTAACCTCGTCAACAGCACGATGTCCCCGGCCGACGCGCTGCAGGCGACTGCCCCCGACGACTCACTGTACTACGCGGCCATCAGCGGCACCTCGATGTCCTGTCCAGCCACGGCCGGCATCGCCGCGCTCGTCATCGACGCGTCTCGCCAGAACGGCCACGGGACGCCCGCACCGATGGACCTGCTGAACACCATCGAAGCCGAGGCGTACGAGGCGAACTCGGACTACAACCCGGCCAGTGCCGGTGCCGGCTTCGTCGACGCCGTAGCCTCGGTCCAGCGTGCGGAGAACGGGAACTTCGGTAGCTTCTCGGACGTGACGATTTCGCAGCCGTAGCGGTCACACCACAGCCATGACTCACGATTCCATCGCCAGACGAAGCGTCCTGAAAGCCCTCGGCGGACTCGGTGCAGCCGCGGCGCTCCCGCTCGGGAGCGGTGTGGCTGGCGCTGCCGACGAACAGGTCGACGCGAGCGTCCTCGACGACGCGTTCGACCTCTCGGGCGAGGCCCCGCTCGAAGGCATCGTCGTCTTCGACTCGCGCGAGGCGATGTCGCGCCTCGACGACCTCGACCTGCCGGTCGGGAAACACGAGTATTCGGAACTGCCGATGACCTACACCGCGCTCACTCCGGACCAGTTGACCACGGTGGCAGACTGGAACGAAGTGCGCCGCGTGAAGAAGGCCGAGGAGTTGGAGTGGTTCACGGACGACTCCCGCGGCATCACTGGCGTCGATGCCGTGCAGGCAGACCTCGGCTACGACGGCTCCGGCGTCGACGCGGTCGTCATCGACTCCGGCTTCAGCGGCCCGCACCCCGACTTCGAGGGGCGACTCGAATCCAACTGGCAGTGGGTCGACGAACCGCTCGAATCCCGGGACGCCCAGTGGCTCGACCTCGGCGCGAGTGCGGACACCGACGACCTCGGCCACGGCACGCACTGCACCGGCATCGTCGGCGGCGACGGCAGCGCGAGCGACGGCCAGTACAAGGGCATGGCACCCGGCGCGCGCCTGTCGGTGTACTCCACGAACGCGGCGGTGTACCTCCCGTACGTCGTCGGCGCGTGGGACCACCTGCTCACGCGGGCCCGCGACGACGACGTGGACTTCGACCCCGCCGTGGTGTCGAACTCATACGGTGTCGCCCGGGACGTTCGATACAACCCGAACGACCCGGTCAACGTCGCCTCGTGGGAGGCGTTCTGCGATGGAATCGTCCCCGTGTTCGCGGCCGGCAACTCCGGCCCCGACGCGGACACCCTCTCGCGGTTCGGGAAGGCCCCACACGTGCTCACGGTCGCGGCGACCGACGACACGACGGCCATCACGGACTTCTCCTCGCGTGGGCGAACCCCCGACGAGGACCGCGAGACGAACTACGACCGCCGAACCGCACTCTGGCGACTGTGGCGGTATCACGCCGCGGTCGACTCCGGGCAGTTCCTCGTCGATACGGGAACGTGGACGGGTGAAGTCGGCCCCGCAGCGCAGAGTGGAACCGCGGGCACCACGACCAGCACGGGGAGCGACTTCTGGGAGTGGCAGGCACCGAACAACGCAGACACACTCGAACTCACGCTCGACATCGAACCCGACGGGCAGCAGGTCCGCGTCTCCGTCCGGAGAGGGAGCCGAGGCGGGACGATCGTGGCCCAGATGGGCGAAGAGCCGGTTCACCAGCATCGGACCCTGACCACGGACATCGACGGCGGCGAGACGTACTTCGTCGAGGTCGAACCGATGGTGTCTGTCGTCGTCGACTACGAGATCGACTACGAAGGCATCGAGGAGCTGCGAGGCGAACCGAACCGCTACCGACCGGTTGGCCTCTACCGTCCCGGCGTCGCCACGCCCGGCAACTCCATCGTGGCGACCTGCGGCCCGACCGACCCGCTCGACGCGCTCGAACCCGATTCGGAGGCGTTCTACACGCCGATGACCGGGACGAGCATGGCCTGTCCCGGCGCGGCCGGTATCTGCGTGCTGGTCGTCGACGCGGCCAGAGCAAACGGCTACGACCCGCATCCGATTCAGGTCATCAACACGGTCGAGGCGACCGCGCGGGATGCCCACGCCGGCTACACGCCGTGGAACGCCGGAGCTGGACTTGTCGACGCGGCGGCCGCCGTCCAGCGCGCGGAATCGGGCGACTTCGCCTGGTTCCACGAGGTCGACCTCGTCTCGTCGGACACGCCGACGTGGCTCTCCGTCGCGGGGAGTCGCGGCGACGACGGCTCGGCGTTCACCGCCGGCCAGACGAACGAAGTCGAGGTGACCGTCGGCGCGACGAGTCACGCGGCCGAGATTCGGGACACGGTGCCGGCCGAGTGGACCGTCCTCGCCGAGCAATCGCCCGACGTGGCCAGTGTCGAACAGGCTGGCGACGTGCAACACGTCTACTTCGCTGACGGCGTCGACCCGGCCGACGAGTCCCGGACGTTCCGTTACCTCGTCGAAGCGCCGGCCGGAACCGAAAACACCGGCCAGTACACCTTCGGCCCGGCGTCGGCCCGAAGCGACGAGACCGACGACGACTGGGTCGAATTCGGGGGCACCGAGACGAACACGGTCCTCGGCGAATCGACCTGAGCGGCCGCGAATCACGCACTCCACGTCACCATGATTCCCACACCAGCACCCCGTTTTCCATACCCCAACCCATGACAGACGACACCGACACCGAATTCGATAGACGAACCGTCATCAAGACAGCGGCCGCGAGTACCCTCGGCCTCGCGGCGACTGGCGTCGCCAGCGCCCACGACGGCATCGGCTCCAGCGGCAGCGACGGCGCGACGACCGGCGACGGCCACGACCACACCGACCCGAGCCAGCACACCGCCAGCGAGAGCGTCGAGAAACTGGACTACCACAGCCTCGGCGGGGTCGGCACGTCGAGTAATTCCGGGAGTGCGGACGACCCACACTACGGCGCAGTCACCGAAATCGCGGTCCACGGCGACTTCGCCTACGTCGGCTTCTTCTCGTCGGACGACCCGACGAACGACCGCGGGATGGCGATTCTCGACATCTCGGATTTCACCGACGCAGAGTCGTTCTCTGAACTTCGGAACGCCGAACTCTCGGTGCTCTCGTTCGTCCGCAACGACGACCCCGCTGCGGCCGTGATGGACGTGAAAGTCTCCGACGACGGCGCGTACGTCTTCCTCTCCAAACAGCCCTACACAGCGCTGTTCAACGAGACCGACCCGACACCCGGCGACGAGGGCGAGTCGACCGACCCCACCGCCGGCAGCGTCGTCGCAGTAGACGTGCAGGACAAGGGGAATCCGGAGGTCGTCGGCGCGTACACCGGGTGGACGACCGGGAGCCACAACGCGTACTACCACCGCATCGGCGGCGAGGACTACGTGTTCGCGTGCAAGGACCTCGAAGCTGACGGGACGGCGGGCCTGTACGTCCTCCACTTCGACCGGACCACGGGGCAGTTCGCGCTGGTGAACCGCTGGACGACCGACGGTGACGGCGGCGTCGGCACCGGCGGAACGCAGTACATCCACGACATCACGATTCAGGACGACCCCCGCACGGGGAAACCGACGGGCTACCTGTCGTACTGGGACGTTGGTCTGTGCGTCCTCGACCTCTCGGACCCGGCGAACATCGAGGAGATCGGCCGGTTCGAGATGGGTCGGTGTCACTACTCGGAACCGGCCCCGAAACTGCTCGGGGGCAAGCGCGTTGTCGTCGCCGGCCAGGAGACGCCGAGCGTCGACGGCGGTTCCTCGGGCAAGTTGTATCTGGTCGACGCCGACGGGCTCGACGAGGGGTACGACGGCTCCCCGAATCTCGCCGCGATGGATTCGTGGGAACTCCTCGCCGAGACCTCGTTCCAGAACTTCACGCTCAGCCCGCACAACTTCGACGTGAGTGAAGACGGCTGGGTCCACCTCGCGCACTACCACGGTGGGGTCCGGTACCTCGAAATCGACACTGCAGACTGGCTCCTGCGTGAGCAGGGCTTCTACCTCCCACACGAGGATGTCCCCGAGTCGTCGAAGATGCAAGGTCTGAACGAAGCGGCCCCGTTCACGTGGGGTGCGAGAGAGCGCGACGGCGTCACCTTCGCCGCCGACGTGAACTCCGGCGTGTATGCGCTCCGGCACGAGTGCATACCGTTCGACGCCGACGGCGGCACGAGCGTCGTGGCCGAGCGCGCAGACGACGGCTCGACGTTTACTGCCGGGCAGACGAATCGCATCGACCTCACGGTCGCCACGGACATCGAGGTGTCCGTCCGCGACGAGATTCCGGCCGAGTGGACCGTCGTCGGTGGCGACCCCGTCACGACCGAGACGACGAACGGCCGGACGACCGTGACGTTCGACGCACCGACCGACGGCGGCGACCTGAGCTACTTCGTCGAAGCACCCAGTGGGCTGGACTCGACCGCGAGCTACGACTTCGGCCCGATCGAGTACAGCCGTGACGGGGAGTCGTGGACCGAACTCCCGGGGACGACCGAGGAGAACACGGTGCTGGGGGTCACCTCGGGCGGCCTCGGCGCGCTCGGTGTCGTCGGAGCCGGCAGCACGGCGTTCGCGGTTCGTGACCGACTGCTCGGTGTGCTGCCGGGCGAATATGGAATCGACGACGCCGGCGACGACGAGGAGTAAGACTCCTCACGCTGGCGCGCCGAGAGTGAGACGTGCGAGAAATACACGGTGTGCCCGTCTTCGGCGTCGAAGTCGACCCGGAGACTCGCTGTGCCCACTACGACACCGAACTGGACGTCGTCGCGCTCCGGTTCGACTGCTGTGACCGCTTTTTCCCCTGTTTCCAGTGTCACGCAGCCGTCGCCGACCACGAGGCGAGTGTGGTTCCGCGAGACGAATGCGGCACAGTGAGCGTTCTCTGTGGTCGGTGTGGGCACCTGCTGACCGTGTCCGAGTATCTCGACTGCGACTCGACGTGTTCCGACTGCGGCGGCGACTTCAACCCCGGCTGTGCTCGCCACGCAGACCGGTACTTCGAGCTGTGACGCTGCTCGTCGGGACGAACACTCTGGCGCGCGCTGTCTCAGAATCGCGGCGCGATTCTGCAGGCCAGTGAGAGCGTGCTCTCACGAGGGATGAGCACTGGACCGGAGTGGAGCGTGAGCGAAACGAAGGGAAGCGCGCAATCGGATGGGGAGGGTGTGGCTGCGGTCTTCTACCGTCGTGATTCGTAAACTGCTTCTCGACACCGGCAATCGCGACGACAGCGTAAGAAATCAGAAACTGTTACTCGACACTAACAGCAGTTATAAACCCAACAGTACGGACCAACGATCACGACACACCACGCCGAAACCACGTTCCGTCACGGACAGGAAAAACTCAAGCCTGCGACGACAGCGGACCAAAAAGGTTGTAGCCATCTGGCCACTATCGAGTGGCAAGCGACCGATATCTAATGAATCGCAGGAAACACGCACTCACCGCGCTCGCCCTCGCGCTCCTCGTCTCACTCGCCGGCTGTGGATTCTTCCTCGGCAACGACGGCGAAGAGGAGGTCCCCGATAGCGAGCAGATAAAAGCCGATGCAGTAGCCCAGATGGAGGCCGTGAACGCCTACAACTACTCGATGGTCACGACGGTCGCCTTCGGCGACAACAGCATGACGACCGAAGCCGTCGGGACGGTCAACGTCTCGGCACAGAAGATGTCGGCCAACCCGATGCAGACCTCGGTCAAGACGAACTCCACGAAGACGACGAAGGTCACGCGAGTGTTCATCTTCGACGACCAGCAGTGTGCCCACGTCAACGACTCGTGGGAGCAACAACCGGTCGACCGGAGTCCGTGGGTCGGTGGCGCGAACATGAGCGCCCAGCAGGATCTGCTCAACGACTCTTCAGCGAGCGTCTACAACGGGACGCTGAACGGCGAAGACGTCTACGTCGTCGAGGTCACCCCGGACAAGAGCGCTATCGACCAACTCGTGGGCGACGTCGAGAACGTCGAGTTCCAGAACGTCACCTACACGCAGTACGTCGACACGGACTCGAAGCGACTCCTCAAGTCGGACATGGACGCGCAGTACATCGTCAACGGCCGCGAAGCGACGATGAGCGTCGAGATGTCGTTCTCGGACTACGGGACGAAGCACGAGATTACGCTGCCCGGGGCGGCAGTCGGGAACGAAAACAACCCCGGTCCCTGCGCCGGAATGACGACGAACAGTTCTGCGTAAGCAGTCGGGTCGACCTTTTCTACAGATTCTCGTTCTGGTAGCTCCCGTCGTACTCGTCGACGTGGTCGGCTTCCGCGAGGACGAGTTGCGCGATTCGTGCACCTTCTTCGAGTTCGATGTCGTGGTGGACCTGTAGCAGACCCTCGCCGCGACCGTCGTAGCCCGCGTCCCAGACGGCGGTGTTGAGCATGCAGGAGTTTCGGAGCAGCGACGAGCGCGGGTAGAGGAAGCCGACGTGACCCTCGGGGATGTGGATTCGCTCTGCGTAGCGAACGACGTAGCCCCCCTGTTCGAGGTAGTACGTCGGCGGCGAGTCGTCCTCGTACTGCTCAGAATCGACTTCGCTCCGGTCGCCGACCTCTTTCCCGTCGCGGCCGATGCGGCCGGGTTCACGCTGTTCGAAGACGGTGTCGAGGGTGAGGTCGACGCCGTTCGGCTGGACCTGCTCGTCGGTCGTCGGTGTCACGTGTTCTGCGACGAACGCGCCTGCTCGGTACATGTGGTGTCTGTTTCTGTGGGGTAGAAAGTAGCTTGCGAGTTCAGGCCGGTGTGCGTATCGTCGATTCGACTCGGTGGTGTTCGTTCGGCTGTCATTGTCGGGATTTCTCGGTCAGTTCTCGTCGGTGCTGTGTCTCGTTCGGCAGGGCAGTTCACTCGCGCCGATGGAACATGACCGCCTCCACACAGCCACAGCACCGCACCACACCCTCCCCAGCCGACTGCGCGCGCCACCCGGCTGTCTCACTACTCGTCGTGCAAGCCGAACTTCCCTGTAACAAATCGCTACCCGAGACGAGTTCGAACGGCGACCCGGCAAGGATTGCGCGAATCGACAGCACAGACCGCGAATTCTGCACGGTCGTCCATCCACGACACGCTGGATTTATGGTCGCGGGTGGTGGATTTTCGGACGCTATGGGACAGACTCTTACCGAGAAGATTCTCGAAGATCACCTCGTCGAAGGTGAACTCGAGACAGGCGAGGAGATCGGGATCGAGATCGACCAGGTCCTTACCCAGGACACGACGGGTACGATGGTGTGGCTGCAGTTCGAGGCGATGGGGCTGGACGAGGTCCAGACCGAAATCGCCGCCCAGTACTGTGACCACCAGACCTACCAGTTCGACTTTAAGAACACGGACGACCACCGCTTCCTCCGTTCCGCCGCGGGCACGTATGGCGCGTATTTCTCTCGCCCCGGCAACGGCATCTGTCACAACGTCCACAAGGAGAACTTCGCCGCACCCGGCAAGACGATGCTCGGGTCGGACTCCCACACGCCGACGCCCGGTGGCCTCGGTGAACTCGCCATCGGTGCGGGTGGCATCGACGTCACCGTCGCCATGGGTGGCGCGCCGTACTACATCGAGATGCCGGAAGTCCACAACGTTCGCCTCGAAGGCGAACTGCCCGAGTGGTCCTCCGCGAAGGACGTCATCCTCGAGATGCTTCGCCGCCTCTCCGTGAAGGGCGGTGTCGGCAAGGTTCTCGAATACACCGGCCCCGGTGTCGAGACCCTCTCCGTGCCGGAGCGTACCACCATCACGAACATGGGTACGGAACTCGGCGCGACCTCCTCTATCTTCCCGACCGACGAGAAGACGAAGGAGTACCTCGCGAAGCAGGACCGCGAAGACGACTACGTAGAGGTCACGCCCGACGATGACGCCGAGTACGCAGACACCATCGTCGTCGACCTCTCCGACATCGAGCCGCTCATCGCGTGCCCGTCCATGCCGGACAACGTCGTGCCCGTCCGCGAGGTCGCGGGCGAGCAGGTCGAGCAGGTCATGGTCGGCTCCTGTACGAACGGTGGCTACGAGGACATCCTCCCCGCCGCGAAGATGGTCGAAGGCCGCGAGGTCAACAAGAAGACCGAGATGATCGTCGCGCCCGGCAGCAAGCAGGCCTCCGAGATACTCGCCCGTGAGGGCTGGGTCGCGGAGATGATGGCCGCTGGCGTCAACTTCTCCGAGGCGACGTGTGGTGCCTGTATCGGCATCGGTCACGTGCCGGCTTCGGACTCCGTCTCGCTGCGTACCTTCAACCGCAACTTCGAGGGTCGCTCCGGTATCGAGGACGACTCCGTCTACCTCTGCAGCCCCGAAGTCGCCGCGGCAGCCGCAATCAAGGGCGAAATCATCGACCCGCGCGACCTCGCCGACGAACTCGGCGACCTCGAGGACCCCGGCTTCGAACTTCCCGAGAAGTACAACGGTTCGAAGACGGACCTCATCACGCCCGAGGAGGCCGTCGACGACGAACTCGTCAAAGGCCCGAACATCGGCGACGTCCCGCTGAAGGACGAACTCGACGCGAAGCTCGACGGTGAGGCGCTCCTGAAGATGGACGACAACATCACGACCGACCACATCATCCCGGCGACGCAGGACATCCTGATGTACCGGTCGAACGTCCCGAAGCTCTCCGAGTTCACGCTCTCGCGTGTCGACGACACGTTCGCAGAGCGCGCACTCGACGCCGACGGCGGCTTCCTCGTCGCTGGCGAGAACTACGGGCAGGGCTCCTCGCGTGAGCACGCCGCGATGTGTCCGATGTACCTCGGCATCGAGGGCGTCTTCGCGCAGTCGTTCGCACGCATCCACCGCGCCAACCTGTTCAACTTCGGTATCGTGCCGTACCTCATCGACGAGGACACGTACGCGAAGCTGGACCAGGGCGACGACCTCGAAGTCGTCGACGACGTCCGCGAAGGCGTCGAATCCGGCCAGGAAGAGTTCACCGTGAAGGTCAACGACGACTGGGAGTTCACCGCGACGCTCGACGCCTCCGAGCGTGAGCGCGACATGCTCGCCCTCGGCGGCAAGCTCGCGTGGACGAAGGAGCACGCCACCGGCGGCGCTGCCCCTGCCGACGACTGAGCGCGGCAACCCACACCTCGAATTTCTACGTTCTTTCGACGCGTTCAACACCCACGAGCGACGACTCCGGTCCAGATGTCCCGACTCGACAGCCTCGTCGCTGGCGGCCTCTTCGCCGTCTGTGGCCTGCTCGCGTGGGTGACCGGTCTGCCGTTCGTCTTCCCGAGCCTCGGGCCGACGGCGTTCGTCCTCGCGAGCGACGCCGACCCCGGACCGCGTCGCGTCGTCGGGGGCCACGCGGTCGGTGCCGCGGCCGGCTTCCTCGCGCACCACCTGTTGGCAGGTGGGTTGGTCGCGACGGCGGCCGTCGCACCCGGTTCTCCAGCCACCGCGCGACTCGCACTCGCCGGGTCGCTCGCGGTCGCTGGGACGACCGCAGGGATGAACGCGACGCGGACTGTCCACCCGCCGGCCTGTGCGACGACGCTCATCGTCTCCCTCGGACTGCTCACCACACCGACCGAGGTGACCGTCCTCGTGTTGGCCGTTTGCGTCCTCTACTGGACGTTCGATGTGGCTACCCGGGTCATTGATACGTACGGCGACCGAACGTCCACAGTGTGACGACCTCGGTCCCCGACCCGACGGACCACGAACACATCCGGCCAGCCGAACGGGCCGACCTGCTGGCGATCTATCGCATAGAGAAGTCCTCCTTCCCGCAGCCGTGGCCGTACGAAGCGTTCGAGCGATTCCTGAGCGAACCCGGCTTTCTCGTCTCGACGGAGGGACAGAAAGTGACGGGCTACGTCGTCGCCGACTGCGTTCCCAACCACGGCAACAACCTCGGGCACGTCAAGGACATCGCCGTCCACCCGGACCGTCGCGGCCGCGGCATCGGCCGCCGACTTCTCGCGCGGGCCATCGCGACGCTCTCGACGCAGAACGCCACGTCGGTGAAACTCGAAGTCAGAGAGAGCAACGAGACCGCGAAGTCGCTGTACGAGGACTTCGGCTTCGAAGTGCTTCGGCGAGTGCCTCGCTACTACGACGACCACGAGGACGCGCTCGTGATGGTCAGAAACCTGTAGCGCGACCGGCACCGTTTCCGTTTTAGGCGTCGCTCCCCTGTCCTCGCATATGGGATACGCCTGTCCAGTGTGCGAGGTTCCCCACGCCGACGCCGAACACCTGGCGAACCACCTCGCGTTCACCGCGATGCTCCATTCCGACGACCACGAGCAGTGGCTCGACGACCACGCCCCCGACTGGGAGCAGTCGAACCCCGAATCGCTCGCGCCGGTCGTCTCGGAACACGTCGACGAAGCCGAGTTCGAGGGCGTGTTCGACGACACGACACACGACCACGAGCACGAGCACGACCACGGCTCGTTCGAGGACGCGGTGGCCGACCAGGTCGGTGGCGCTGGCGCGGCCGGTCGCGGCGACCTGACCGCCTCGCAGTCGGACGTCCTCGACGAAGCACGCGAACTCACGCGCCAGATGTACGATGCGGGCGACGACGCAGCCGAGGAGTCGACTGCCGACGACGAGACCGACACCGAAACCGAGTAACCCGAGGCGACACGACTCCTGACCATGCACACCGTCGGCAGTCTGACGCCCGAGACGGAAGACGAAGCCCGCGACGCCTACGAGTCGGTCGGCCCGACCGCACAACTCGTCGTCAAGGAGGTCGCGAAGACGATGGGATTCGACCGCGAGGAGTACGCAGAGCGCGTCGACAGTGACGTCGTCGCCACTGCCCGCGACGTACTGTTCGCCGCCGAACTCGCCGTCCACGTCGGGACGCGCGAGGAGTACGAAGCGTGGCGAGACGACTTCGACGGCGAGGTGTTCGAAGCCGGGAACGAGAACGTCGACAACGTCGTCTGGCACGCGGCACCGTTCGCTGGCGAGGCCGTCGCCGCGACGTTCCAGCAGGAAGAAGACGCCGCCGTGGGGACGCTGCGCAGACAGGCACTCGGTCGCCTCTACCGCGACCGACTCTGAGTCACACTGGCGACGAAACCCCCTTTTACACACCGTCCGAAGGAATCGCCATGCGACAGCGCTATCCGCTGATTCTGGTCGGTCTCGTCGTGGCCGTGCTAGCGCTCGGCGCGCTCCCCGCCATGCTCCAGAGCGGTGAGCCGTACCACGTCACCGCGACCGCCGTCGAAACGGACCATCCGACCGTGAACGGCTCTGCCCTCTCTGACCGGCGACATCCCTACACGACGGCTGCGCTCTCCGACGGCCGCTCCGGCAGCTACTACGAGGGCCCGTTCGGTCTGAAGGAGTCGTTCGCGCACTCGCCGTTCGACGAATTTGGTGAACTCGAAGCACACAGTCCCGAGGCGGTCGAGGAGGACACGGTGTACGTCCGACGAAACGGTACGACTTACCGCCTGGCAATCACACGTGGAGACGATGCCTGAAGACGGCGAGTGGCCGGTCATCGAGTCGGTCACCGAGTACGAAACCGGCTGGTACACAGGCGGCTACGACCGCGTGGAACAACCCGACGGGAGCGAGAAAGACTACTATTGGGCCGAGTTGCCGGCCGCCGTCGTCGTCGTGGCGACGACCGGCGACGAGATACTGTTCGTCGAACAGTACCGACCGACGATCCGTGAGACGCATCTCGAACTCCCTGCCGGCATCGTCGAAGACGGCGAATCCTTCACGATGGCGGGCGAGCGCGAACTCCGCGAGGAGACCGGCTTCGAACCGGCGGGGGTCTCGCTCTTGCAGGAGTACTGGTGCTCGACCGGTGTGCTCCGGCACCGCCGCGGAATCGTCTTCGCGGAGGGGCTGACGCCCTGCGAGCGAGACCTCGACAGTAACGAGTTCCTGACCGTGAAGCCGGTCCCAATCGAGGACGCGATCGCCAAGGCCCGCGAACAGCCGACGAACGACGCGACCATCGAAGGGCTGCTACTGGCGAAAGAAGACGGCCTGTTGTAGGCGGCGTGTCAACGTCGTCACTCTCTGCAGCATTTCTCCCGCGGTCTCGTGGCGAACAGACGGTCGTGCTACTCACTCCGTCGGGCGACCGTACACCCGCCCAGTGCGACGGAGGCAGTTCGTTAGTACATCGCCGACGCTGGCCGCTGCCTCGGGGATAAACCCTCGCGTGCGGCTGGACACGGCGCTGCCTGCTCCAGCACGCTTATCCGCAGCCACGGCCAACCCCGGAACACCGATGGATGGCGAAATCAGTCCGGACGACGTCGAAGCGCTCCTCGACGAGGGCGCAGACGTCTGCGTCGTCGACATTCGCAACCCGCAGAGTTACGACCGGGGCCACATTCCGGGGTCGACCAACCTCCCGTTCCCCCGGCTGACGAGTGCAGTCGAACGATTCGACGACTGCGAACACGTCGTGACCGTCTGCCCGCATGGGAAGTCCAGCGTGCAGGCTGCGAACCTCATCGCGTCGTACCAGGGGTTCGACGGCAGGGTCGAGAGCATGGCTGGCGGACTGACCGCGTGGGACGGCTCGCTCGTCGCTGGAACCGACGACGAAGCAGAAAGCGACGAAGGCCCAGCCGCGCCGTTCTGATGCTGTCGACGGCGAAGCCGTCGCTACGGGGACTGTAGCGTCACGAAAGACACGAGGCCGAGAGAGTTCAGGCGACGTTGAAGCCGCGGTCGCGGAGGAAGTCCTCGATGCGACCGGAGTGATTTCCTTGGAGTTCGATGTGGTCGTCTTCGACCGTGCCACCACAGGCGAACTTCGATTTGAGATCAGACGACAGACTGTCGAGGTCGACGTCTTTCGTCCCGAACCCTTCGATTACCGTTACTTCTTTCCCGTATCTGCGCTCGTCAATGCGGATTGTGAGTTCAGTGTCACCCTTGGCGACGTCTTCGCAGACGCAGAGTTCCTCGGGCAATCCACACGTCGAGCATACCTCGGACATTTTACGCCCGGAAATATGAATACAAAGTACAAAACAGTGTCGACAAGCACGGCCTCACCGGCCTCGGTGACACTGTGTTTCCAGAAGCCCCGAAGAGAGTGGTCAGCCGATGTGACACCGGCCGGCCCGTTACTGCGAGAAGCGCCGGAGTAACGGCGTGTGGGATCGCACGATTCGGTCGACCAACTCGACGGCTTCGTCGGCCTCTTCGCGGCTGACGCCGGGGCCGTACACCGCTTTCTCGTAGAGTTCACCGACTCGGCCAGCCCGCGAGTCGAGCCCCGACACACCGAGGCGTTCGATGTAGGTCCGCGGTGACTCCCGTGGCCGGCGAAGGCGATACTTCCGTTCGAGCAGGAGTTCCAGTCGCTCGACCGCCCGAACCACGTCCGTGTCGGGTTCGCGTCGCGTCCCCTGCCAGCGCATCTTCGCCTCGCGCTGGACTGCGCCGGTGACGCCGGCACGGTGGGCCGACGCGACGAGGCCGACCATCGCCACGAGGCCGAACGCGAACAGCCGCTGTTCTTCCGGCCCGAAGTCGAACCCGTCGCTACCGCTACCGGGTGTCGTCTCGCCGGTACTGGCGCTCGGAACCGGCGTGAAGTTCCCGTCCGCCGTCTGGAACTGGCTGCCGAGGTTCGGGTTGCGGAACGTCTGGTTTCCGGCGGTGAAGTTCGACGAGGTCCGGTCGGTCGGAATCTCGGTCGTGGTCGTCAGCGGGATGTCCTCGCTGTCACCGGTGTCGACGTTCGCGTCACCGTCTTCTCGCGCACCTTCGATGCGGTCGATTTCGGCGTCTTCACGGGGGCCAGACGGCGTCGGGTCGAACTTGACCCAGCCGGTGTCGGGGAAGTACACTTCGACCCACGCGTGGGAGTTGAGGCCACGCATGACCCACTCGTTCTCGTCGACTTTCTGGCCGGGGACGTAGCCGATGACGTACCGGGCCGGAATGTCCTGTGCGCGAAGCATCATCGTCATCGTCGTCGCGAAGTAGACGCAGTAGCCCTCGTCTCGGTTCAGGAGGAACTCGTTCGCGATGTTCCCCGACGGACGCTCGACGTCGAGGGAGTACTCTTTGTTCGTCTCTAGCCACTCCTCGATGGCGACCGCCCGTTCGTAGGGCGTCTCTGCGCCAGCTTCGTCGACGATAGCCTGTGTCTCTGACTCGAACTCGTCGGTGAAGTCCGGCTGTTTGTTCCCGGCCAGATACACCTGCGAAATCTGGTCAGGGTAGTCGGTACCGGCGTCGTTCAGCACTTCCGGGTCGTCGACCGGGATTTCGCTGATGACTCGATAGGAGTCGTTCGTCTGGAAGCGAACGGTCGACGTGATGCCGCCGTGTTCCGTCACTCGCGTGAACTGCTGGACCTGTCCGTCGACGCGGACTGGCTGGTTCGCCGCGGGCATGATACCGAGGTCTGTCTTCACCGTGACGAGTTGGCTGATTCGCGTCGTGTTTCCGGGCGGCTCGTCGAGCCCGTTCGGATAGGGCTGTGTACTGCCAGTCCGTATCCACTTCCCGCCGGTGAATCTGTCGTAGATGCCTGCCCGCATGTACTGTGGTTCGTCCATCTTGACGGTGTAGCGAACCTCGGGCGAGAGTTCGATACGCCCCTGGATCGTGGTCTCACCGGGAGCGTCGGTCAGGCTCCCCTCGACCGTGTTCGGGCTGCCGTCGACCAGACGTAATGCTTGCCCAGTGAACGGAAGTTGGATGGCAGAGGCGATGAGCATCAGCGTGAACAGCACGACGAGGACGTCTGCTTGCAGGAGCGAGCCGTCGTGTTTCTCCAGTTCGCCGAACCCGACCATGGCGATGCCGCCGAGCGTGCCGCCGAACAGCATCCCGCGGAGCAGCCAGCCCTCGTTGCCGAGGTACGTCGCCGCGTCACCCGTCAGGATGAGGACGAGGAAGGCCAGCCCGCCGGTCACTGCACCCAGCACGTATCGTCGACGGAACGCGAGGTACCACGAGAAGAACGCTGGTGCGGGTGCGAAGCCCAGAATCCAGAGGTGTGCTTCCTTGAGTCGGAGGACGGTCAGTCCGGTGAGCAGTGCGATGGTGTCGGCGATTATCTTGTCCCACGCCTGTAACAAGATTTGTAGTCCGTTCGGCGTCGACAGGATGTAGAAACCGTAACTACCGACGAGTAACAGCGCGGTCAGTAGTGCCGCGACCGCCTCGTCGACGAGTCGAGAGAGGACCGCCGCGAGGGCGATACAGCCGACGACGATGAGCAACAGCGTCGTCGAGCCGCCGACGACCTGCGTCAGTTTGAACAGGACCGTCACCCACGTCGCGGTGAGGACGGCCAGTCCGCTCAGTGCGAGCAGGCGGAACCAGTTCACCTCCTCGACTTCGGACTCCTGTGCCGTCGCCGCGCGTTGCGGTCGAGAGGTCTCGGTACTCATGCAGTGACCCCCGCCTGTTCCGGCGTCTCGACGGGTGAGGCCTCGTCGCCGACGAACGTATCGAACGGGACCTCACTGTCGGTCAACCGGACGGTGATGCCGGACTGCTCGCTGGCGACGATGACGATGTCGGCCTCGTCGCGGTACGAATCTGGCACCTGTCCTGGGCCGACAGTAGCGAGCGTCCGGAGGACACCTTCGCGGTGGTCTGCGCCGACGTCGATGTCTATCTCGCCCGCTGGCGTCGTCAGGCCGATTGCGATGCCCGCATCGAGCAGATAGAGGGCGATGCTCGCCGCGGCTTCGGCCATCTCGTCGTCCCAGTCGTCGGCCGCCTCGGCCGCGATTCGGACGTCACCGAGGTCGTTCTCGGCGATGAACTCCTTGACGACGAGGTCGTCTTCCGGTCGTTTCGCGCTGGACTTCCAGTGAACGTCACGGAGGGAGTCACCGCGTGCGTACTCGCGGAGGGCGTCGAACTCCTCACGGTTGTGTTCGGGCGAACCCTCCGGGAGGAGGTTCAAGTCGTGTCTGGTCGACCCGGTGAGGGTGTACACCTGCGGGTAGACGAGGACGGTGTCGCGCATGCTGTATGTGAAGGTTCGTTCGGCGAGGCCGAGCACGTCTCTCACCGTGACGGTGAGGGGACCGAGTGCGTGCTCGCCACGGTGGAGGTACTCTATCTCGTACGTCAGTTCGTTCGACCCTATGGTGCCGTCGATGGTGGTTCCGATGCCACGGAGCCCTGCAGGGACCTCGTCGTGGACGCGAGCACCGACGGGCGACGAGAGGTCGAACTGGAGGCCGACGGTTCGCTTCTCGCCGATGAATCCCTCGTCTGGGAGTCGTCGCGTCACCTCGGGCCGTCCCGTGATGACGAGCTGGATACCGGCACCGAGTAGCGCCACCAGCACCGGGATGACGATAGCACCGAGTTGGCGTGACCCGAACTGGACGGCCATGGCGATGCCAGCCACCACGACGAGAGTGGCCCCGATACCGCGCTTCGTGAGTATCATTCGACTGGGACGGTTTCGAGTGCGTCCTCGACGACCTGGACGCCCTGGTCTCGGGGACCACTCGCTGCGAGCCGGATGCGGTGGCTCATGACGCGAGGGGCTTCGATTTGCAGGTCTTCTGGGATGACGTACCCACGACCTTCGAGGACGGCACGAGCCTGTGCCGCGCGGAAGAGGGCGATGGTCCCACGCGGGGAGACGCCGAGTTTGGCGTTTTCGCGGGTGTAGGCCGAGAGGCGCGTTCCGTAGTCACGGACCGCTTCCTTCACCGATATCTCGGCGACCGTCTTGCGCGCTCGGCGGATGGTCTCGATGTCGGTGACGGGTTCGAGCGAGTCGATGGGATGTTCACCGACGATGCGGGCGAGCATCTCGGACTCCTCTCGTTGGTCCGGGTAGCCGAGGTGGAGTTTCTTCATGAAGCGGTCGACCTCGGCGAGCGGGAGTTCGTAGGTCCGGTTCGGCTCGACCGAGTTCTGCGTCGCGATGACCGTGAAGGGCTGGGGGAGTTTGCGGGTCGTGCCATCGATAGTGACCTGCTCTTCTTCCATCGCTTCGAGCAGGGCGGACTGCGTCTTCGGTGGGGCACGGTTGATCTCGTCGCCGAGGACCATGTTCGCGAACACCGGTCCCTGCTGGAAGTCGAACTCGCGCGTCTTCTGGTTGAAGACGTTCACACCCGTGATGTCGGAGGGGAGGAGGTCGGGCGTGAACTGCACGCGTTTGAACGAACAGTCGATAGAGGCCGCAATCGAGCGTGCCAGCATGGTCTTCCCGACACCGGGGACGTCTTCGAGGAGAACGTGCCCGCGTGCCAGTATCGTCGTGACGACGTGTTCTATCTCTTCGTGATGCCCGACGATGACGTTCTCGACGTTCTCGATGACGTCACGACTCGTCTGGGCGGCGTCGTCGACGGGTAACGCGTCGAGCGTAGTTTGAGGACGACTCGTCTGCTGGGCAGCATCTGGTGTGTTGGCGTCCGTCATGGTGAAAGGGCGGACCGACCGACTCGGTCGCTATCCGGGTGGAGGGCCGCTTGTCACGCCGTGCGCGACTCAGGCGCATATGCTTTTTGTTCCTCGTTGTCACGAGGGGTGCGCGCTACCCTCCAGTCGGCCGACCCACGTCGTATCCTATCGCCCTCTTACGGGCGCAGGCTTGTAACGTTGCTGTGCAATAGCACCACACACACTTTGGCGACGAATCGGCCGGCTACCGTCGGCGGTGAGAACGCGAAAAACAGCAGGCTGCAGGGTGGTAGCAAGTCACCACTCCTTGCACGACTCGCAGACGAACTCTGGCCCATCTCGCCAGAGACGCTCGACGGACTCACCACAGGTGCCACAGTCTCGGCCGGTCGGTTCCCAGCAGTAGGTCGAGACGGCGGGTGAGACGGGAGCCGGCTCGTCGCCGGCTTGGGCCTGCTCCGTCGACGTGGCCCGAGCATCGCCACTCGTCGCTTCGTCGCCCTCGTCACTCGCCTCGTCGCCGACACCGAAGTCCCCCAGTGAAGCGTCTCGTGTCACGCAGTGGGCTACATCCCGGACGCTCTTGAGCGCAACGGACAGAACCAAGTACCAGCACTCGAAGGTGCAGATATGACACTCGGCCTCACGTCGGTCGTTCTCCAGAGCGCGACCGACCCGGTCCACAACATCGAGCAGGTGATCGAAGGGTTCACGCAGGTCGCCCAGAACGGCGACCCGCTCTCGTTGGCGCTGCTGGCCATCGGTGGACTGCTCATCACGGTCTCTGCCGGCGGCTTCGGCCTCCTCGCCCTCGGCGGTCTCGGCAGTGGAATCCTCGGTGGCTTCACCCGCTCGCCGCCGCGCCCCGACGAGATGGAATAGAGCCGAGACTCGTTTTCAGTCGACTCTCCCGATAGCCTCGGCGATGAGCGCCGGGGCACGCGTCGGTTCCGGCCCGAGCGGTGTGCCAGCGACGAAACTGTCCGCGTACTCCAGGACTGCGGCGACTTGCTCACCGACCTGGCCCGGCGTCCCAGCGATACAGAACGCGTCGAGCATCCGCTCCGTGACGGCGCCGAACGCGCTGTCGAAGTCGCCATCGGCGAGGGCGTCGCCCACTGCCCGCGCCGCCCCGTGGTCGATGTCGTGTCGGTCGAGGACCGGGTCGGCCGCACCCGCCGCGATGAACGCGACGGGCGGTCGTGCGGCGGCCCGCGCCGCGCCTTCGTCCTCAGCGACAGAGACGCTGGCGAACGCCGCGAAGTCGAACTCGCCCCGCGAATCGGGCCGCTCGTCCAGTCCTTCGGCGACGCGGTTGGCCGCCCACGCGAAGTCCCGCGGGTGTGCACCGTTCAACAGCACGCCGTCGGCGTGTTTCGCGGCCATCCGAATCATGTGGGGTCCCTGCGCGCCCACGTACACCGGAATCTCGCCGACGTCGAAGTTCAATTCGGCCGCCTGCGCTCGGAACGTCCCGTCGTGGTCGACGCGCTCGCCGGCCCACAACTGCTCTGCGACTTTGAACGTCTCCAGCACACGCCGAAGCGGTCGGTCGTGGTCGTAGCCGAGGTTCGACAGGGCAGAGCGGTCGCCAGCACCGATGCCGAAGACGGCGCGACCGTCGGTCGTCTCGTCGAGTGTCCCCATTCGCGACGCGAGCGAAACTGGATGCGTCTCGTACGGGTTGACGACGCCCGGTCCCACGTCGAGGGCCGTCTCACGGGCGATACGGTCGCAGACGACGAACGGGTCGCGATTGAAGTGGTGTGACGACGCGAACACCGTGTCGAAACCGGCGTCTTCGGCGGCTCGTGCCGTCGCCACCAACTCGTCCATCGGGTGTTCTGGCGTGAGTTCGATGCCGAGTCTCCCGAGGTCAGCCATCGAACTCCCACCCCCGGAGCGCCTGGCGGACGAGGTCCGACGATACGTCACGGAACACGTCGTCGTGCCCCTCGTGGTCACCGAACTCCCAGTCCCGCACGACGACGACCGGCGTGCCGCCCGCCCCCTCGCCGGCGACGAGGTTCGCTGCGGCTGCGAGTTCGTCGACGACACACTGGACCGTGACGCCCAGTTCCCGGCCATCCCGGTCGTGTTCGCCGCGCCAGTCACGGCTCGCGGACATTCCCGCCCAACCGATGGCGACCGCAGTCTGGCCGTGGCGGAACGGTCGCCCGCTCGTGTCCGTCACGACGACGGGATTCTCGTCCGCCAGCCCCTCACGGATGCGTGCCGCGCTCTCAGACGGTCGCTTCGGGAGTAACAGCAGGTCGTGTTCGGGGACGTTCGACCGGTCGATACCGGCGTTGACCCCGACGTGGCCGAACCGCGTCTCTGTCAGTAAAAACGGCTCTTCCATCACCAGTTCGGTCGACTCTTCGAGGACCACCTGTGCAAAACGCGGGTCTTTCTCCTCGCCCGTGATGGCCTCGAGCCGCTGCGCGATTTCTCTCGCACGGGGCCCAGACGGATACTCATCGAGGTCCGCGAACCGGCCCTCTGCCTTGGAGACGACCGTCGACGCGACGACCACCACGTCGTCGGGCTGAAGGTCGAACCGGTCGGTCACGACCGCAGCGAGGTCGTCCCCCTCCCGAATCTCGGGCACGTCGGGGACGGGTAGTAGTTCCATGCACCCTCCTGTGACAGCGCGGGCAAAAAGGCCCCCGATGCTGGAAACGCGTGCCGGGGACTCGGAGCCTATCTCGACGCGGCGTCCTCCCGCCCTCCACAGTACGTCGACGTGACGTGCCCGCCCTTCGGGACAGATCTGGAAACGAATCCTGACCGTCCGACTCGTGCCTCGGAGCGCAGCCGTCGAATCAGTATTCGTGGAGTAGTTACTGCATAACTCGTTCTGCCATGTTTCCCCTACCAAGATTTCCAACCATCTGAGAGCAACGCACACCGGTAATTGCCCCTTACGCAGTTAGAACCCGCTATTAACCCATTTTCGGCCGCATACGGCCCCGATACCCTATGTTAAACCGAATGAAATCATCTGAACGTACGACATACTCATATATTATACATTAGTTGGTTTCGGTGTATGCCACTCACAGCGGAGACAAGCGCTCGAGAAAAACGATGCGGGGCAACGTGCGAAGATGGGACATCGTGCGAACGTATCGTGTTCGGCCCACTGGAACAGTGCTGGCAACACGCCGATTACGATGAAATTCTGAACGAGCCGTTCGTTGGCTAACTGCTGCAGTTTGCTCTCACCGCTTCGTCACTCTCTGGAGACGCTGTCAGTCCCCCTCTTTCTCGTTCTCGAACACTACTCACGAACCTGTACTAGCTCTCTCGCAGTTCGACATCCACCTCACCGCCCTCGATGGTCACGACGTACATCGTCGTCCTACTTGCTGGTTCTGCACCAGTCGCACTGCCCGGGTTCAACACTCGAACACCACGAATCGTCTCGTCGAGTACCTGGTGGGTGTGGCCCGAGACGCCGACCGCGTCCGTCCCACCGTGGTCGAGAACTGTCTCGACGACGCGTGTTCGATATCCATCGAGCGGTCCGGACCCGTGCGTCACGACGAACGTGACATCCCCAAGTTCGACCGTCGCAACCTCGGGAAGATCGAGCGAGTCAGGGTCGACGTTCCCAGCGACGGCGGTGAGTGCCGGCGCGTACTCGCGAACCGTCTCGTACGCCTCGGGTGAGTCGAAATCGCCTGCGTGAATCACGTGGTCCGCTCGCTCACACTCCGTCCGGACCCACTCCGGAATCGCTGTCGCTCGTGATGGGACGTGCGTGTCACTGATGATGGCGAGTCTGACCATGGCTACCAGTCCACGTTCAGTGGTGAAAAATCCCGCCGAGACAGAGGGGAACGTTGAGGATGCAGGCGGCCATCGCTCCGTGTATGAGCGACGGAACCCACGTCGTAACGGCGTTCCTCCGGAACGAAGGTGAGCTGTTGCTACTGCGACGGAGCGACGCTGTCGGGACGTATGCCGGCCGATGGGGCGGCGTCTCGGGCTTCGCCGAGAACGACCCCGACGAGCAGGTGCTGGTCGAAATTCGTGAGGAGACCGGTCTCGACGAGTCGAGTGTCACGCTGGTCCGCTCCGGCATGCCCGTCCGGTTCACCGACGAGGACCTCGACCGAGACTGGGTGGTCCACCCGTACCTGTTCGACGCCGCCGATGGTGACGTGACGTTGAGCGAAGAACACACCGAGTTCGAGTGGGTTCCGGCGACCGAGTTGTTTCGACAGGACACCGTCCCGGAACTGTGGACGGCGTACGAACGTGTCGCACCGTCGGTCCGGAGCGTGACCGCGGACAGCGAGCACGGCGCAGCCTACCTGTCGCTCCGCGCACTGGAAGTGCTTCGTGACCGAGCCGGACTGCTCGTCTCGGAAGACGCCGAGGACGAGGAAGCGTGGGACGAACTCGCCGACCTCGGGGCGCGACTGGTTCGCGCACGCCCGAGCATGGCCGTCCTGCACAACCGGGTGAACCGGACGCTGTCCACCGCAACCCGAACTGCCGAGAGCGTCGAGCAACAAGCCATCGACGGCATCAAACGCGCCGCGACCGCCGACACCGACGCCGCAGTCAGAGCGTCGGCACTCGTCGGCGGTCGGTCGGTGCTGACGCTCTCTCGGTCGAGTACGGTCCTTCGCGCCTTGCAGGACGCCGACCCGACTGAAGTGTTCGTCCTCGAATCCCGGCCCGGCGGCGAAGGCGTGGCCGTCGCCGAATCGCTGCTCGACGACCTCCCTGTGACACTCGTCCCCGACGCGGCCGTCGCGCAGGTGCTGGCGACCGAAGACGTAGACGCGATACTGGTCGGCGCGGATACCGTCCTCCCCGACGGGACAGTCGTGAACAAGACCGGTACCCGAACGACGGCGCTGGCGGCCGCGCACGAGGAACTGCCACTGTACGTCGTCGCTGCCACGGACAAGGTCAGCACGGCGGAGACAGTGAACCTGGAGACTGGCCGCCGCTCCGACGTGTATCAGGGTGACACACCGCTGTCGGTGTTCAACCCGCTGTTCGACGAGACTCCGGGACACCTCGTCGACGCCATCGTCACCGAACAGGGCGAACGCTCACCACGCGAGGTTCGGGAACTGGCCGAGGAACTCGCCACGTTCGAGGACTGGCAGGAGTGAGACGGAGAGACATCACTGGGCCGATGGGGTTGCGAATAGGCGGCACGTGACTCCATCGTCCGGCGGCGTGTCGCACACTCGCCTCGGCTCGCCGGACGGCACTTCTCAGCGCACGCCGGACCTGCGCCGGACTGGTACTTGAACCACGGGCTGAGTCGAAACAGGGAAACCGGAACCGGTCCAAGCGACCGATGGGCGGCGGTGACGAAGGTTACCCCCACTGAGCCCCTTGTGACGAGGCATCAATCCCGAGCCGCCCGTTCTACACGTCGACCAGTCCTGCACACAGACCTGTACGGTCGCTGCACTCTTACTGTCAAGCGACGACTGTCCGATATGGTCACCCTCCGGCCTGCGACACGCGACGACAGACAGGCAATCGCGACGATGCACGCGGCATCCATCAGGCGACTCGGGCGGACACACTACGACGAGCAGCAGGTCCGTGCGTGGGCGGGCAACAAACGGCCGGAGCGGTATCCCGTCGGCGAGGAAGACGAATATCTCGTCGTCGCCGAATTCGACGACGAACTCGCGGGGTACGGCCACCTCCGACTCGAAGACGGTGAAGTACGGGCGGTGTACGTCAGCCCAGACTTCGCCCGGCGAGGTGTTGGGCGGGCGTTACTCGACCACCTCGAATCGATAGCCCGCGCCGACGGGCACGTCGATTGTTACCTGTATGCGTCACTTAACGCAGTTCCGTTCTACGAACAGGCAGGGTGGTCGGTCGTCGACGAGGAGACGGTCGAGACGAGCGGCGACGGCGTGACGGCTGCACTACCGGTTCGGGTAATGGAGAAAGACTTCGAGACGGTCGAGTAGTCTGTTCAGGTCCAGTCGAGTGACTGTCGGCGCTGTTCTGCCAGGGCGACGAACGCGGCGGTCCACTCGGGTGTGTCCTGGTTCGTCTCGACTGCTCCCGGCGTGAGCCAGTGGACGTCGGCGACCTCGTCAGGGGCTTCGATGGTTCCGTCGCCGTCGTCGTGGCGGGCGAGGAAGACCACGTTGAGACAGGGCGTCCCCTCGTCGGTGACGAAGGCGTTGCTCTGGACGTAACAGAGGTCCGTGACGGCGACGCCGACTTCTTCGCGGATTTCTCGGCGGGCCGTCGCCTCTAGCGCGCCGGTCTCGTGGTCGGTTTCTTCGACTGTCCCGCCGACGAGTGAGAGCAGGCCCGCAGCGTGAGACTCGCTCGCTGCGCGTTCGATGAGGAGGTATTCGCCGTCACGGAAGATGGCCGCCTCGACGTTGACGGCGTAGGTCGCGTCGCTCATGTTGGCTGACTGTCGTGCCCGGGCACTTATCACCGTCGGCCATCGTGTGTCAGAGAACCGCACGGAGAACGCTTGCTACGTGACTCAGAAGAACTTCAGGAGGTCGTCGCGCTTCTGTTCGTGAAGGACGGTCCGAATCGCTTCGTCGAGGGCTGCCGTCTGGTCACGCTTGGCCGAAATCGGCGCGATGGTGTCCTGCCACTGCTTCCAGGGCGGGTAGAGGCCGAGGCGGTCACAGAGGTCGTTCAGGCGGTCGTCACGGTCGTCGACTTTGTCCATCTTGTTGACGGCGACGATGGTCGGGGTGCCGAGTTCTTGCAGGAAGTGGAACATCTCCACGTCGTAGGGAATGGAGTCCGGGCCGGAGTGACGGTCGATGATGTCGATGACGCTCTTGCCGTCGACGACGAGGATGCCAGCGAGGAAGTTGTCGGCGTAGTCGTCGAGGTAGTGGACGATGTCGTCTTTGATGGCCTCGCGACGGTCTTCTTCGACACCGGACATGAAACCGAAGCCCGGCAGGTCGGTCAGGACGAAGTCTTCCGATGCCCAGTCGTAGTGATTCGGCGAGCGTGTCACGCCGGGTTTGCCACCCGTGTCGAACGACTTGCCGGTGTAGTGGCGCATCAACGTCGACTTCCCGACGTTGGACCGCCCGACGAGGACGATTTCGCTTGCACGGTCTGGGCGGGTCTCGAACATGGACGGTCGTAGCCGGGGGAGGGGGAAAAGCGTGTCTGGTTGGGTTGCGTGGCGGCACTCGTCGAGACAAAGTCGGGACAGACGGGCTACTCGGTCGACCGGACGTAAGTCCCGTGGAACCACTCGTCGAACGCTTCGCCGCCGTCGTCGGACGTTTCGAGGAGTTGCGTGACCGTCCCATCGGCTTCGGGCGTCCACGTCCCGCGGTAGTCCTGTCGCGTTCCGTCGCCGTTGACCAGAACCCCAGACTGGCGCATCGCGCCGTCGCGGAACGTCCCACGTGTCTCGATACAGCCACCGGTCGAGTCGACCCACGTCTGGAGCCACTCGTCTGCGGCCGCGTCGTAGCAGTTGAGGCTGAGACCGGCACCGCCGCCGGCGCTCTCCCAGTGTTCGACGAGCAGGTACCCGTCGAGGACGGACTCGATGACGTTCCGGCCTGCCGGGTTTCCATCGACCGTCGAGACGTCCCACTCGCCGACCCAGAAGTCGAACTGTCGGCGAGAGTCGAGCGTCGCGGTGCCGGTGGTCGTGCTTCCGGTCCCGGCGGTCGCGGTCTCCAGTGGTTCCGCAGTCGGTTCCGGTGAGGATGGCGCGTCGTCGACTCGGACGTATCGAGCCCTCCCAGATATCGACCAGTCTTCGTCAGTATTCGCCTCCGCGGCCTCCTCGACCACCGCAACAGAGCCGTCGTCCTCGACCGTGAGCGTCTGGCGATAGCGCTGTGCAGTTCCGCTACTGGTGACCCGGCGACCGGTCGCCCGTATCCGCCCGTCGTCGAACTGTCCGCGTATCTCCACGAGTTCCCCGTCGTCCGTGGCTCGCGTCTCAGCCCATTCGTCTGTCGACGGGTCGGTGAACGTCAGGCCGAGACGCCGTGCGCCCGCATCGGTCTCGCGCTCGGTCTGGTGACATGCGCCATCCAGACACTCCCGAACCACCAGTGTCTCTGTCGGCTCGCCCGTCGGGTCGTCGTCCTCCTCCCGTCGCTCCCACACACCCGGTTCCAGACAGTAGGTCATCGCTATCCACACGTCACCGTGAGAGACGAAAGCTGTGGCGTCGGGCTGGCTAGCTCGGTTGCGCCTCGACCCGCGACGGCCCCCTTCGGAAGCGTGGGGACTATTTCGGATGCGACCCTCGACCCACCCATGGCACTCGGTGAACCACTCGCAGCCCTCTCGCTTGGCGTCGTCGACGCGCTGGTGCCGACGATGCTCGCCGGAGTCGTCGGCTTCCTCGTGGCCGTCCTCGCACTCCCGACCACGACTGCCCTCTGGTTCACCGTCTTGCTCACGGGCATCGTCTTCGTCGGCCTGACCGGCCACGGTTTCAACCGGTTCAGACACGGGCGTCGCCTCTTCCCCGCGACGAAGTGGCTCTTGCGGACGGGACGTGGCCTCGTACCCTGAACCGGCCCGAAAGCACCGATTCGAGACCCGACGACTGCACCGCGAGCCGGGGCTTATTTCTATCACTTGCGCGTCGAATCAGACGTGCGACTCGTACAGGTGATGATTCCGGCGGGCAAACGCGAGGCCATCCTCGACCTGCTGGACGAGGAAGGCATCGACTACGTCCTCACGGACGAGACGAGTGGCCGCCAGTACACCGGCGTCGTCTCGTTTCCGCTCCCGGTCGGCGCCGTCGAACCCGTTCTGCAGAAACTCAGAGAGGCAGGCGTCGAACGCGAGTCCTACACGGTCGTCCTCGACGCGGAGACGGTCGTCTCGAAGAAGTTCGAGCGACTGAAAGAGCGTTTCGAGGCGGAGTCGGAGGGGTCCGACCGCATCGCCCGCGAGGAACTGAAGACGCAGGCAGAGAACATGGCCCCGGAGATTCCCTCCTACGTCCTGTTGACCGTCGTGAGCGTCGTCATCGCGACGGCCGGGGTCCTGCTCGACTCCGCGGCTGTCGTCGTCGGCTCGATGGTCATCGCGCCGCTCATCGGCCCGGCGATGGCGACCAGCGTCGGGACGGTGCTGGACGACGCCGACCTGTTCGCCCGCGGTGCGCGACTGCAGATTCTCGGACTCGTCGTGGCTATCGTCGCTGCGGCCGCGTTCACTGCCATCCTCAGAACGCTCCACCTCATTCCGCCGATGGACATCTTGCTGGTCGGGCAGGTACAGGAGCGTCTGCGCCCGGACATGCTCTCTCTCGCGGTCGCCCTCGGGGCGGGTATCGCCGGCGCGATGTCGCTGCGCTCGGGCGTCTCGGCCTCGCTCGTCGGCGTCATGATCGCCGTCGCGCTCGTTCCGCCGACGGCCGTCATCGGCATCGGTATCGCCTACATGAAACCGCTGGTCGTGCTGGGGGCGACGGTCCTCGTCATGGTGAACGTCCTCTCCATCAACCTCGCGGCGACCGCGACGCTGTGGTACTCCGGCTACCGACCGGAGCACTGGTTCAGGCTGGACGAAGCACGGGCGGCTGCAATCAAGCGTGTCGCCATCCTCGTCGGGTCAATCGCCATCCTGTCGGTCTTCCTCGGTGGCGTCACCTACATGTCCTACAAGACGGCCGACATCGAGAACGATATGCGCGCGGGTGTCGACGAGGCCCTCAACGACTACCCAGAGGCACACCTCGTCGAAGTGTCGCTCGTCCACGAGGAGAACCTCTACCAGCGAGCGTTCGACCCGCGACCGGAGCGCGTCGTCGTCTCCGTGGCCAAACCACCAGACGAGACGTACCCCGACATGGCTCAGCGAATCTACGACGCGGTCATCGACGGGAACGACGTGACCGTCGAAGTCCGATTCGTCGAGTACCAGACCTCCGGTGGCGAACCAGCGACGAACGGGACGGCAGTCGACTCGCCCGGTGCGGGTGACCAGTCGAGTTACCGAGCAGGGCCCGTCGGCGTCGACCAGACGGGACAGAAACCACACCTCTCAGCGAACCGCTGGAGTCTCGCGTAACTCCCTGAGCGGTCGGTACTGCACTGTTAATCCCGATAGCTGGCGTATCTCTACCGTAATGAAGCTGAAGCTTGCAGCCGTGCTCGTGGTGGCACTGGTCGCGATGGCTGGTTGCCTCGGAAGCGTTTCGCCGGTCGGTGATGCCGCATCCAATGTAGACGGCGACGCCGCCGACACGAAGCAGACTATCTCGGTGAGTGGTGTCGGAACCGTCGAAGCCGCACCGGACGAAGCGGTCATCCGCATCACGGTCGAGCGCGACGGTCGCACCGCCGACGAAGCGCGAACGTTCACCGCGGAGGACGCCACGTCGATGCGTGACGCGCTCCGCGCCGCTGGGATTCCCGACGACGACGTGAAGACCGTCACGTACCACCTCTCGCCCCGGTACAACTACAAAGACGGGTCGAGCGAACTGGTCGGCTACCGCGCCATCCACACCTACGACGTGACGACGGCGGACGTCGCACAGGCTGGTGAAATAATCGACCTCGCCGTCCAGAACGGGGCCGCCCGCGTCGACAGTGTTTCCTTCCAGTTGAGCGACGAGCAGCAGCAAGCACTCCGTGGCGACGCCATCACGAAGGCTGTCGACGCCGCCAAGGCTGACGCCGACGCGTTCGTCGCCGCGGCAGACCTCAGCATCGTCCAGTTGAAGAGCGCGACCGTTTCGGGCAACTCGGTCACGCCGTACCCGGTGTACTACCGTGGCGCGGAAGACGGCGCTGCAGCGGCCAGCACGACGCTCGAACCCGGCCCAGTCGAGGTTCGGGTGTCGGTCAACATCGTGTACGAAGTGCAGTAAGTACAGTAGCCGCTACCAGTCGACGACTACGGTAGCGGAGTACTGCGGTAGAACGGTCTCGGTATTTTGAGCTGCGACAGAAAACGAGCGTATTCGTTACTCCTCGAACGGCAGCTTCGGCTCGAAGCCGGTGGCGTCGACAGCGGCCGTCAGCACCTCGTCGACGTTCTCGTCTTCGGTGACGCTCATGTAGTAGTCGGCGTCGGCGTCACGGGAAACGTCGGCCTTGTTCGCGACGACGAGAACCGGAACGTCCTGGAACTGTTCTTGCACCGAATCGAGCAGTTCCAACTGCGAACTGAGCGGGTAGCCGCAGTTCCCGCTCGGGTCGAGGACGAACATGAGGCAGTCGCCGAGGTGGGTCAGCGCGGAGGCGGCCTGCTGTTCGATTTCGTTGCGTTCGTCGGCCGGCCGGTCGAGCAGGCCCGGCGTGTCGATAATCTGGTAGCGGACGCGGTCTCGCTCGAAGTGGCCCACGCCGATGCCCTTCGTCGTGAAGGGGTACGAGGCAGTCTCGTTGCTTGCACGAGTGACCGAGTTGACGAACGACGACTTGCCGACGTTCGGGTAGCCGGCGACGACGATGGCCGGTTCGTCCGGCCGGATGTCCGGCAGCCCCTTCAGCGCGTCACGCGCCTGTCCGATGAGCAGGAGGTCGTCCTCGATTTCCTCGACCACGTCGGCGAGACGGGCGAACGCCTGCCGGCGGAACTTCCGCGCGGTTTCGATGTCGTTGTTGCGGATGCGACCCTCGTACTCGCGGCGGATGTCTGCGGTCTTGCGCGAGGCCCAGGTGACCTCGGAGAGTGCTTTGCGGATTTCGTCGACGCCACCGAGGACCGGGTCGTTCGCGCCGGCGGCTTCGTTCGCCTTGGCGCTGACGACGGCGTCGGCCAGTTCGCGGTAGAACGGGTCGACGTCGTCGAAGTCGGGCCACGCGGTGACGACGTTCTCCAAGTTGTCCGAGAGGATGTTGGAGGCCGTCTGGAGCATCGACGTCTGGGCGTCGTGGCCGGACTTCGCTCGCCCGGTGCGAGAAGCCCGCGAGAACGCCTTGTCGATGAGCTCCTCCGACCGCGGTGTGGTCGGAAGGTTCTCGAAAATCATGGAGGGTGCTATGCGAGCCGGGCATAAAAGCGCGTTCATCCGGCTGTACGGAGCCCTGTTCGGACCGAATCGGGCGAGGGGGAAGAACGAAGCGACCCTCCTGTCGAGAGCGACCCCACCGACAGCGAATCGCTCCCGATGACGGACCCGCTAGTTGTCGTCTGACGACTTCGAACTCTGCTTCGTCTGCTCGTCCTCGGGGCGTTCACTCGGGCCGCGCTGTTCAGACTCCTCCATGTCCTGGGGCGGTTGCCCACCCATTTGGCGGGACATCTGCCAGCCGACACCGTACTGCTCCTGCTGCGACATCGACTGGTCGTACTGACCCATCATCTGCTGCTCACGCAGTCTCCCTTGCTGGTCGTACTGCGTCCCGGACTGGGCCTGCTGGTCGCCGAATCGCCCAGACGCCTGCCAGCGTCCACCGCCGTTGAAGCCCTGCTCCTGTGGATAACCGGGGTGGCCCTGCGGCTGTTGGCCGCCCATCTGGGTCTCGACGTGCATCTGTGGTGGCGCCATCTGCTGGATTTCGTGCGTCACCTCGTCGAAGCTCCGGAGGTACCCGTGCAGCATGGACCGCGTCACCTGGTTGCTCTGGCGCTGCATCTGTTCGATGACGTTGAACCCGACCATCGACAGTTGGCCGAGGTTCCGGAGGAACTGCATCGATTGCGTCACCGGGAACGTCATCGTCTCCTCGAACGTCGTTCGTCCCTGCTGGCGGCCGTTCCCTTGGGCGCGTCCCCCGGAGTCGAAGCGACCCTCGATAGTCGCTTGGGGGCTACCGTACCCCTGCGGACCGGCCTGCATCTGGCCACGCCACTGCGGGCCGTTCGCCTGCGCGTACGACGGCTGTCGACCGAACTGTTGGCCCTGCGGTGGCTGCTGTGGTCCGTGCTGCTGCTGCTGTGGTCCGTACTGCATCTGACCGCGCCACTGGGCACCCTGCTGGCCCTGCGGCCCTGGTCCGTAGCCGACCTGCCCGCTCGACTCACCGCCGACGTACCCGCCCTGTCTCTCTGGCGGGCGCATCTCGGACGACGGTTGGCCGCGCCGTTCAGCACGCTGTTGGTCCTGTGCTCGCCGACTCTCGTCTCTCTCTCGTGCCTGTTCTTCCTGCAAGCTTGCCTCTCGTCGCTGTTCCTGCGTCGACTCTTCCCGGTCTTCGTCACGATATTGTTGACTCATTGTAGATTGCGTCCGAAGGGATGCAATTCGATATCGCAGCGAAATGTGGATAAACATGCGGCATGAGAAATCTGGTGGAGAAATGGAATTTAGTTAATCTTCTAAGAAACCAGATAAGTTGGTGGCGGGGTTAAGTGTAAATGACCCCCGAGGATTTATCCCACAATAGACCCACAAATCCACCATTCTGAATGTCACCAAAGCAGGAAAGAGTAGAACATTCACCACTAGTCATAAAATTTTGAGAATAAACACATTCATTATGCTTTGGGGGAGCCGTCGCTAAAAGAGTGCATCACCAATCTGTAACGGCGTCGACGTGCTCGCTGCGATGCTGTTCGCTCAAGACTCGCATAACTTACCACGAAAACAGTCCGCATCGCACTCGAACGTCCCGGTCGGAACCCGCAGGAGCCCCGGTCGGAACCCGCAGGAGCCCCGGTCGGAACCCGCAGGAGCCCCGGTCGGCTCCCGACAACTGTCTGGTCAGGCGTACCCGGCGTCGAGGTACGCTTCGACCGACCAGCCCCAGATGTCGTCATCCAGCCAGTGCAGGCCCCACCAGGTGTAGCCGTCTTTGTCCGTGGGTCCGTTCACGATTTCTGCGTTCGACCCAGTCGGCATCGTCGCCACGACGGGCGAGCCGGTGCCGGGTTGCTCGCGCGTGTTGAGGTCCGCGGTGCAGTGGACGATGTCACCGTCGGACCAGCCGCCCCCGCCGCCACCGCCGCCGGAGCCGTCGTTCACGAGCGACATGAAGTAGTCCCAGTCCCACGTGTTGCCGGGGTCGTACTTCCCGCCGGTGACCTGCGAACAGTCGTTCGGGTCGGGCACCTGATTGTGCCCGATGATGCCGCCCTCGCCCGAGTACGCCGAACACGGCGCGAGGTCGTACGTCGGGTGCTGCTTCGGGATGCCGAAGGTGTCACAGACGTGCCGAGCCACCTCGGCGGCCTGCTGGTAGATGGTGTCGTTGAAGTTCGTCTCGTTCGCGTGGCCCTCCAACTCGATGGAGACGCCGGTCTGGTTGTACTCCCAGTTGCCCTGCGTCCACGCGATGTCTTCCAACTGCACCATCTTCGTTATCTGACCGGACTGGTTGCCGACGACGTAGTGCGAACTCACGTTGGCGTCGGGATTCTGGAACCAGCTAATGCACCCCTCGTAGGAGCCTTCGACGGTGTGCATCACCAGCCAGCGCATGTCGCTCGACGTGCGACTCGCGTTGGAGTAGTTGCTCGAATCGGCCGGTTCCCACCGGTCGTGGACCGAGGCCGAAGCGGTGGAGGCCGTCGCGCCGAGCAGGGTGACTGAACCGAGCGTCGCGCCGGTCGACTTCAGGAATGAACGCCTGTTGGGTTGCATGGCGTGGGAAGTCGTGGCACGGCGAGCCTGAAAAGATATTTGGAATCTTACCCTAGTTCACAGAAGTTTGTTTTGGTAATGGCCATTGGTTACTAGTCGGTTTCCGTAGCGTACGAGGTATCTTCGACGGTGAACCTGACGCGAAACGGGAACGGGTGAGACGTGTCCAGCGTCGCCTTCGGCGAGCGTTCCGCGGTGAAATACCCCGTCGTCGTGTAGGCCCCCGGTTCGAAGTCGCGGTGGCGGAGGGAGTACGTCTGTGAGAGGGTCTCTCCTGGTTCGACCTCGGCTTCGGTCCCGAGGTCTGGGAACGCACCAAGATTCCCATCTTCGTCGACGTGACACCGACCGTCGTACTCGTCGTTCCAGAGGTGGACGTACTCAGCAGCGTCGTCGCCGTCTCTGTAGGCGCGCAGGATGAAGAACGGGAAAACGATGCCGCCGAAAACCTCCAACGTTCGACCGGCGACGTTCGTCACGGAGAACCGGAGTGTCGCCGGGTCGTCCTCGGTTATCTCCGGGTCGAGCACCTCGACCGCGAAGTCGAACCAGTCTGGCCGTGATTCCTGTACGTCCACCGAGTGCAGTTGCCCGTCGAGGTAGACGTACTCGGCACCACCCAGCACCTCGACGAAACCCTCGGGTGGCGAGTCGAGTTGGTAGCGGTCGTACTCCCAGACAGGTTTCGCAGCCCGCAGCACAGTTTTGTGGTCTTCCGTCAACTCCGACTCCTGTACCGTCCTGTACCCACGCGCTTCTTCCTCGTCGACGCGAGTCACGGTGAGAACAAACGGGTCTCCCTCGTTCTCGACGTGATGTTCGATTCGCCTGACGCCTGACAGCCCCTCGACGAGCAGTCCATCGAGAAACGAGACTTCGACTGCTGGCCGCCACCGAGTCCGGTATTTATCTCGCATCCCTTCGACCACCGGCCTGAGCCGAGAGAGCAACTGGGAGTGCTGGCCCGCTCTTTCGTGAATCTCGGGAGCGTCCATCGAGATTACGTCGGCTGAGTTCGCCTCTGGTTCCGGTGTCACGGTGAAAACGTGCATCGGGCCAGTGGCGTCGACGCGATAGAACGCTCCTTCGTGCCGGAGATACAGAGGCGAGTCGTGGAACGGGTTCGTTTCGTGTCTGTCTAGCCACTGGACCAGTTCTGTAGGTGGGTCGAACGTTTCGTAGTGACCAGCCTTGGCTGCTGCGGTGAGTATCATCGCGGTTTCGGAACCGAAGTCTTCGGTCCGGGGGAGGTTCAGTACGGAAGACCTGTCGCTGCTACCGAAGACCTTCAGCGAGTACTGAGCGACGTGAACCTCGTCCAGCGTGACTCGCCGGCCCATACCCCGATAAACGGTACCGGTCCAGAAAACGTCACGTCCTGAAAATGTTTCCCGAACAGACTACCGCCGACTCGCCAACTCGTCCCGCAACTCACTCACGTCCATGTCCTTCATCGAGAGCAGTACGAGCAGGTGATAGACGAGGTCTGCGCTCTCGTAGGCGAGTTCGTCGTGGTCGTCGTCTTTCGCGGCCAGAATCACTTCGGTCGCTTCCTCGCCGATTTTCTCCAGCACCGCGTTCTCGCCTTTCTCGTGGGTGAACAGACTCGCGGTGTAGGAGTCCTCCGGCAGCGTTTCCTTGCGGTCTTCGATGACGGCGAACAGGTCGTCGAGAATTTCGTCGGTGTCGTCGGTCATGGCTCAGGCGTAGTCGGCGACGTCGCGGATGTCGTCCAGCATGTCGAAGTCGTCGCGGGGGCGGCGGCCGTCTTCGAACACTTCTTCGGCGACTTCCAGGGGGGCGTTCGTGCGGGCGGCGAGGGCGAGTGAATCGCTCGGGCGTGCGTCGACGACGACGTTGTCGCGGGGCGTCTGGACGTGGAGGTCGGCGATGTACGTGCCGTCTTGGACACGGCTCACGACGACTTTGGAGACGCGGCCGCCGAGTTCTTCCATCACGTCGAGCAGCAGGTCGTGGGTGAGGGGGCGGCCGATGTCCTCGGCGTCCAGTCCTCGCACGATTGCGATAGCTTCGTCGAAGCCGATGAAGATAGGGAGAATCTCGTCGGGTTCGTCGTCCACGGTGAGGACGACGACCGGGACGGGACCGTCCTGTGTCCCGGCGACGCGTACTGCGTCTATTGCTGCATCCATAGCCGGACCGAAGGGGGCCACCGTGAAAAGCCTGCGCTCTCTTTCGCTATCGAGCGAGTGGTTCCGCTGACTCCTTGAAGAACGCGAGGCGGTGGATTCTGACGTCGGGCGTAAGCTCAGGGTGGAACGAGGTGCCGATGACTGGCCCTTGCTGGACGGCGACCGGTTTTCCGTCCCACTCCGCGAGCACCTCGACGTCGTCGCCGACCTCGTCGATGAGCGGGGCGCGGATGAACACGGCCGGGAACGGTTCGTCGAGGCCGTCCACGTCGAGCGGGGCCTCGAAGCTGTCCTTCTGCCGGCCGAAGGCGTTCCGGTCGACCGTCACGTCGAGCAGGTCGAGTGTCGCGACGCGGTCGTCTTTCGCGTCGGTCGAGGAGACGATGAGGCCCGCACAGGTCGCGAGCAGGGGCTTCCCGTCGGCGACGTGCTGACGAATCTCTTCGTCGATGCCTTCGTCACGGAGCAAGCGAGAGATGGTCGTCGATTCCCCGCCCGGAAGCAAGAGGAGGTCACAGTCCGGGACGATGCCCGCGTCACGAATCTCGTGGACGACCACGTCCTCGTCGTGCGCGTCGGCCGCCCGGCGAATCGCGTCGGCGTGTTCGGAGACGTCGCCTTGCACCGCGACGACGCCCGCAGTGAGTGTCATACCTGCCGGTAGCGACTGGGTGGCAAAAAAGTTCGCGTCCTCCGTGCGTCGACCGCGTTTACAGCGCGACGCGCAGGACGAGGACGAGCGCGCCGAAGAAGACCCCGAACGCGACGATGGTCTTGGGGTCGATTCGGATGGCGTTTCGGTCCTCGGCGTCGAAGTAGCGGACGAGTCCGGCACTCGACATGAGTCCACCGGAGTTCTGGCCCTTGCTCATGGTGGTCCATCCAATCTGCGTGACTCTAAACCTTTCGACACAGCGACGCCCCAGCGACCGAGTGAAGCCACCGACAGAATCAGCCGCGGTCGTGCGTCTGTGACGCCGTTCCATCGCCGAACCAAACCCTTATGCGCGGCGCGAGGGAACGCTGATTCGTTATGGCAGTCACGCTCAAGGACTTCTACGCGGACTGGTGTGGCCCGTGCAAGACGCAGGACCCCATCCTCGAAGAGCTCGAAGACGACTGGGACGGTCGCTTCGCAGTCGAGAAGATCAACGTCGACGAGGAACAGGACGTGGCAAACGAGTATCAGGTACGCTCGCTCCCGACGCTCATCATCGAGAACGACGACGGCGTCGTCGAGCGCTTCGTCGGTGTCACCCAGCGCGAAGACCTCGAAGACGCGCTGGAGAAGGCTGGCGCGTAAACAGGACGTACGTCTGTATTTTCTCCGCAAGTCACAGCGTCGTGAGCCACTGCGGCCGGGACTGGTGATGGTAATCGGTCGTATTCGGAGTGTCGCACGACGAGCAGAAGGGAAGCATCGCCGGCCTCACTGTTCTAGCTCACACGGTCTCACAGTAACTCAGCCGTGGGCTCTCGAACTCGAAGGCAACCCTCGTCCCTGCTGAGACCCACCGTACGGACGTGGAGGCGAAGCGCTTCCAGAACAGACGAAAGTCGAGATGGAGGTGGCAGCGAGAAGAAAGGGGGAATCCGTCCGAAGGGGGGGCGAACTCACCCGTCGCTGGTCGCTCGGAAGTCGTCGACACAGGGGCGGCTTCCCGACCTCCACTGCGCCGTTTTTTCGTGCGGAGCGTTCGTGACAGTTCTCCGACTTACTCGAACTTGACGCCGACGTCGTGCATCCCGTCGTTGTAGCGCGCGATGTTGATGACGAGCGGCGTGACGCTCTCGACTTCGGCCGCGTTCGCCAATGGGCCAGCGTCGAGCGGCCGGAGACCTTCGATTTCGTCGGCGAGACGAGTCACGATGTCCTTCGCGTCTGGGTCGTCGCCGATGACGAGCGTGTCGAGGTCGAGTTCTGCGTCGAGGTTGGCCAGTCGGTCAGCTGAGAGGTTGTGGAACGCACCGACTGTCGAGACGCCGTCCGGGGCGGCGTTGGCCGCGAGCGCGGTGACAGAGCCAGCCTTCGGCCGGTGGTAGTGCATCCCGTCTTCGTCGCCCTTCATGCCGACAGCAGGCGAGACGAGGATGTCGTCGTCATCGAGTTTGTCGGCGACGCTCTCGACCGTGTCCGCGACGTGGTACGGCGGGACCGCGAGCACGATGACGTCGGCGCGGTCGGCTGCCATCTCGTTGACGAAGCCCTGCACCTTCGTGTCGACGCCGCGGCTGTCGAGTTCTGTCTCGTACTCTTCGGCCATTGTTCGCGCCTTCTCCGGGTCGCGCGAGCCGATGATAACCTCGTGGTCCGTGTCGTAGGCCCACCGAAGCGCGAGCCCCTGCCCGATGTCGCCAGTTCCGCCGAGTAGTGCGATTCGCATACCGAACAGGTGGGACCGGGCGCGAAATAAGGGTTCGGAGTCGACAGTTCGTGCCGCAAACTCGAGTCGCAATCACGAGCCACAGAATCGGTGCGCGATTCAGGGGACGAGTCCACGGATTCGCTCGAAGCCGCCGAAGTACGCGACTCCTTCGGCGACGAGCCAGACGACGGCCATCGACGCTGCGACCGCGCCGAGTTGGTAGTCACCGCGAAGGTCCCACAGGAGTGCCTGGTCGAAGCGGGTGAACGCGGCCCCGACGCCGATGAGCAACACGAGCAACACGCTGGTGAACAGCCACAGGCGGCCGGGGCTTCGACCCGTCTTCGGCGTCTCCATCGTGGCGACGTGGTAGCCGAGAACCAGCGTCAGCGGTAACAGCGCGCCGACGTACGTGAGAGAGATAGTCGTCTCGGGTGGGCTGAACGTCGACCCGGCGACGACGGCTGGGCCGAGACCGAGCGGGAGCGCCCACGCGAGTCGGGTACGGCGAGTACTCATGGTACGCCACTGGGGAGAGAAATCGGCAAAAGACTACCGAATTCGGGAACGTTCGAAGGGTTATTGCTGTCCCTGCAAGAGCCGTCGAATCGGCTTGGCAGGTCCCGCAAAGGAGATACCGCCCGCGACGAGTGCGACGAGCCCCGTGACCAGCACGCCTTCGAGCGGCGACAACACCGGTTCGGGCAGCATCACGAGACTGAGGAACACCACGGCGAACGCGAGCATCGCGAACAGCCAGAGGTCGGCGACGGTCGCGGAGAGCACGTCGGAGCCCTGCCGTGCGAACCACACCGCACCGACGACGGCGAGGACCAGGCCGGAGCCGTACCACAGTAGCTGCGAAGAGAGGTCGGTCGGGGAGAAGATGGCCGCCAGTGCGAACGCGAGCAACGCGAGTGGCGGCAACGTGCGGCTGACGGGCGGCGAACCTGACATACGTCCCTCTACCGACACCCGGACCGAGAATCTTTCCGTCGCGGGCTGTCGGTGGGTCGTCCACACGGACGGTCCATCTGGCGGGTGTTACTCACCCCTGCAACAGACCTGGGAGCAGGTTCACGTCTTCGAGAATTGCCTCTGCGCCGTAGGCGACGAACTTCTCTTTGCCCTCGACGCCGGCGAGGCCGCCCGTCATCACGCCGATACCGGTGTACCCGCGTGAGGTGTCTTCGGCCGCGGCGTTGCGCGCACAGGTCACGTCGTCGAGCGTGTCGCCGACGAACACGATGGAGTCGCTGTCGAAACGCTCCGCCAGTGTGACGAGCGCGTGCGGGTCGGGCTTGCCCGCTTCCCAGTCGTCCATCGTGAATCGATGTTCGTCGGGAATGTCGAGTCCGACGCGCGCGAGCGCGATGTCGGCCTCGTCCGCCGGTCGCCCGGTGACGACGCCGACGTTCCAGTTCTCGGTCAGTGCGTCGACCGTCTCGGGTTCGATGATGACCGGCTCGTCGTGGATGAAGCCCTCGCAGTCGATGTCCGGCTCGCCGCCTTCGATGCTCCGATAGAGGTCGGACCCGAGGTAGAGTTGCTGGAACACGTCACGCAGTCGTTCTCTGTCCCACTCGTCGCGGATTCGTTCGAGCGCGTTGGCACCGACCGCCGCGCCGACAGCGAGTTCCGCGCTGTCGAGACCGCCGCCGTGCTGGTGAATCTCGTCGGTGAACTCGTCGAGTGAGAGGTCCATCCCCTCTCGCGTTGCCAGCACGTACAGCGCCGCGGCGTACGTCAGTTCCCAGTCGTTGTTGAACCCACCTGCGTCTTTGAACGACTGGATGTCCTCCTTGCGAATCGTCTGCCCGTAGACGCGTTCGACGGACTCCAGGATGGCTCGGCGATAGGAGTCCGCCACGTCCACGAGTACCCCGTCGATGTCGAGGACGACCGTGTCGGCGTTCATGGTATCGGAATCGGCACGGTGGGTAAAGGGATTAACGGAGCGACGGGAGTGCCGAGGGAACCACGGCTCACCGAGTGCCGAACTGCACATCGGCACCACCGTGAGTTGCCGATTTCCCGACGCGGGACCGACGAACTGGGCAACGAGGCCGTGACTACCGGCCTGGCCCGTCGCTCGCGACGAACACCGTATCACCCGGAATCGTCTCGCGCGTGACCGGAATCGCGGGCTGGTCGCCGCCGAGCGTCGTGAAGAGGAACTGCGCGCCCGCGCGCCGCGCGACAGCCGCGGTCGGCTGGTGAAGCTCTGGCGGCTGGTTGAGCGCGTACACTGCGCCGACATCGGCGTACACCGACGGCGTCGGAGCGGTCACGTCGTCCTGCACGAAGTGTATCGCGCCCGGAACGTCTCGCGGGTGAACGTCCGTCGCGGTGACCGTCACCCCGCGCTCGGCCAGTTCGGCCGCGACGTCCGTTCGATGGCCGATACCGACCTCTACGACCCGCTCGAACACGGCGAGGCGGTCGACGAGTGCGGCGGTGGAATCGGTCGCCATGGCGGGATATTTATGCCCGAAGGTGACTTATCGGTTCCTATGCTCGTCGACATCGTTCCCGTGGGGGAAGTGCCCGCTCACGTCAAGCGGGCCGCATCTGAGGGACTTCGGTCGGTTTATGGCTGTGACGTAACTGTCCACGAGCCGCAGTCGCTACCGAGTGGGGCCTACGACCCGAAGCGGAACCAATATTCAGCGGAAGAGTTCATCCAACTGGCCGAGCGAGTCGGCAGTGGACAGAAAAACATCGCGGTCACTGCGAAGGACCTCTTCTATCGTCGCCGCAACTACGTCTTCGGACTCGCCTATCTGGACGGGAGCGGCAGCGTCGTCTCGACGTATCGCCTCCAAACCTCCAGCGACGGTGGGTTCTCTCACCGGAGTTCAGAAGCCGTCTTCGAGGACAGGATCCGCAAGGAAATCGTCCACGAAATCGGCCACACGATGGGGCTGGAGCACTGCGACAACAACCGTTGCGTGATGAACTTCTCGCCCACGGTTCGTGAAGTCGACGTGAAAGAGGAGAACCTCTGTGGTTCGTGCCAGCGACAGGTGCTCTAACTCGTGGCTGAGGGCGCGTTGCCAGCCGGCTGGCAGCGAGAGTACGACGGTCGTCACGGCGTCGAATACTTCTACGAACCCCGGAACCTGACCGTCAGCGTACTCCCGCGCTACGATTCGCCGGGCTCGCGTGCGAGTCAGATGGAGCCGAGTGGCTACCTCGTCCGGGTCCATCGCCTGTTCTCCTCGGAGTTCACCACGCCGCTGACCGTCGGTCTCACCGACTCGTTCCCGGCCGCGAAGGAACTCGCGACCCGGTACATGGAGCAGTTCACCAGCGAGTTCCTCCGCCGCGGCGCGACGGACGATTCGCTCGCCATCGAGGCGCTCTCTGCTGTCGCCGACTACTCCGACGACCTGTTCGTCGACGTGGTCCAGTCCCGCACGAAGTGGGGCCTGCGCGGCGTCGCGCACTGCTCGCCCGACAGCGTCGACGTCGTCTACCAGCGTGACGGCAGCGGGTTTACGGACGAACTCGCCGCGCGGCTGTACGACTCGGTTCGTGGCGTCTCGGTGGGGTCGGTCGGGAGCGACGGCGATAGCTCGTCGACCGGTGCGCTGGTCACGACCGACGGCGGAACCGCGGTCTGGGTCACGCCCGACGGTGACCCCGACTGTGGGACCCTCTGTTACTTCGCCCCGGACACGGCGCTCTCTGTGCCGGCGTTGTTCGAAGATACGGCCGAATTACTCAGACGACGGCCGAACTAAGCAGCGGTTCGTTCGATTGCTGTCGTCTGTGTTCGCGCTGCTGATTCCTGTGGAGGCGCACAGTTCACGAGTCACGACGCTATTGCGACGGCTTCTGCGTTCGACAAGCAGTCCACGAATCACGACGGTACATACCGCAGCCACAACCTCCCCAACCGATTGCGCTCCACGTGGTTCGAGAGAGCAACGCTCTCTCGTCATCACGAAACGGCAAAGCCGTTTCGAACGACTCCACTTCGTTCCGCTGTGGTGCTCATCCCTCGCGCGGGTTCGAGTTGGCCATCTCACAATGCTCGATGGCCAACACCGCGCGCGCCAGAGTGGTCGTGAGAAATTCGTCGAAAACGGTCAGCGACGGCTTGCTCGACCGCTCAGTTCGCCGAGCGTCGCCATCGCCTGACGCCCGCGTCGAGCAGGCCGACGGCGGCGAACAGGAGCGCCGCGACGAGCGGGTAGAGTTGTTCAGCGATGTCGTTCGGGAGGACGTACTTCGCCACGGAGACGCCGAAGGCCAGCCAGCGACTCACGGACCACGTCTCTTCGACGTTGCGTTCGAACGCGGCTTCGCTCGCCGACGGCCCCGGTGCGCTCCCGTCGGCGGCCGCGGGGTCGCGCGGGGTCACACGGTCGGCTTCGTACGGGAGCGACCCGGTTCGGACCGCCCAGACGACCTCGCCCTTCTGATTCAGTTCGACCACGCGGTCGTTGTACGAGTCGGCGACGAGCGTGTGCCCGTTCGGGAGGCGGTCGGCGTCGCGCGGCCAGTCGAACGTCGCGCTGCCGCCGGCTTCCCACACCTTCTCGCCGCTCGGGTCGAACTCGACGACGCGGTCGTGTTCGCTGTCGGCGACGAGGAGCGAGCCGTCGTCGAGTCGGTCCGGGTTGTGCTGTTCGTACAGCGGCCCGGCCTGTCCTTCGTACTGGTTCGGGCCGAGGACCGGTTCGACCGAGACGGAGCCGTCGTCGGCGACGTGGAGTTCGGCCACGGTGTCGAAGTTGCGCAGACTGACCTGAAACACGCCCGGTTCGACCCGGTCCACGTCGTTCACGTGCGTCCAGTCGCCCTCAACGTCCATCCCCTCGGGCCGCTCGTAGGTGTCCGAGGCGTTCCACTGCCACACGATTTCGCCCGCCGAATCGACCGCGAACACGCGGTCGTTACCCATGTCGACCATGGCGTAGCGTGGCTCGCCGTCGACGAGGTACCGGTCGGCGTCGTGGAGTTCGTGTTCGTGCTTCTCCACGTCGTACCACGCGTACTCCCAGACGAGGTCTTTCGTGTCGCGGTCGACGTGTTTGAGCGCGTTACGAACACAGCCGTCGTAGTCGTCGCTCGCGTACGGTTCGGGACAGCTCTCGTCGGCGACAGTCTCCGCCGTGGAGACCTGCACCGTCGTCTCGTTCACGGCCTCGGCGTCGAACACGTCATCCGCGCGGTACTCCCAGACGACTTCTCCTGTTGGACTGAGTTCGACGGCGCGACCCTCGTCGGCGTAGCCTTGCAGGCCGACGAGTGTGTTGTGTTCGGGACGATCGTCGTCCACCGTCAACTGCGGGTGCTGTGGTGCAGTGAGGTAGCCGGTGAGTGCGATAAGCAGGCAGACGAGTGCGAGAAGCGCGAACAGACGTATACGCCCATCTGGTTCGCGTAGACGGGCGAACGCGGGACGGACGCGTCGGAGGGCGTGACGGAACCGATTCACGACCGGGAGGAAGGAGCGTGTCTAATTGACGCCTTCGGTTCCAGTCAGTTCGGTCTTACCCGGAGTAGTAGTACTCGCCGTCGGACTTCTGCTGGCGGTCGAGTTGCGAGTCGGGCTTGTTCACCCGTGGGCGCTTCGTGCGCTCGTCACGGCGGAACGTCACGTCGAGGTTCGCGAGGAACTCGTTCATGCCCGAGCGCATGGCCTGCGGCGTGCCGGCGTGACCGTGTTCGGCCGGTTCGCCGTCGAACACCATCAGGCGGTCGGCGAGCAGGTCGATCATGTAGATGTCGTGGTCGATGACCATGACCGTCGCGTCCTGACTCTCGGCGTAGCGACGGATTGCGCGCGTGGCCTGCACGCGCTGTTCGACGTCGAGGTGGGCCGAGGGCTCGTCAAGCAGGTAGAGGTCGGCGTCGTCGGAGAGACAGGCCGCGATGGCGACACGCTGGCGCTCACCGCCGGAGAGGTCGTTCAGGTTCTGCTCCATGATACGGTGTAGCTGGAGCGGGTTCGCGATCTCCGTCTCCCAGTACGACGAGCCGAACTGGTCCGTAATCGACGCGAGGAACGCGTCGACGCGCATCGGCTGGTCGATGTCGATGTACTGTGGCTTGTAGGAGATATCGAGTTCGAAGTCGAGGTCACCCCCTTCCGGCGTGATGGAGCCGTTCAGCATCTTCGCGAGCGTCGACTTACCGATACCGTTCGGGCCGACGATGCCGAGCACTTCGTTGTCGTGGATGGCACCGCCCTCGACTTCGAGACTGAACTCGCCCTCGCCGTAACTCATCGACATGTCCGGGTACTCCGCGAGCACCTCGCCCTTGCTGACGGTGCGGGGCGCGTGCTCCTCGAACTTGATGGCCTTCGGCCGGATACGCATGTTCTCGTTTTCGAGGTAGCCCTTCAGGTACTCGTTGATGCCGTTTCGCACGGATTTCGGCGTCGTGACGACACCGTACGCGCCGGGTTCACCGTAGGCGATGTGGAGGTTGTCCGCGAGCAGGTCGAGGATTGCCAGGTCGTGTTCGACCACGAGCATCGACCGGTTCTCCTCTTCCGCGAGTTCGCGGATGAGTCGCGCCGCGGTGACGCGCTGGCCGATGTCCAGGTAGGGCGTAATCTCGTCGAGGAAGTAGAAGTCGGCGTCACGGGCGAGCGTCGCGGCGAGCGCGACACGCTGGAGTTCCCCGCCGGAGAGGTTGTCGATGGCCTGGTCCATGACCGGCGTGATGGACAGCCGCTCCGCGAGGTAGTCGACGACCCCGCGTTCGTCCGCGGAGTCGAGCAGTTCGCGGGTAACGCCGTCGAACTGGCGCGGAATCTGGTCGACGTACTGTGGCTTGCGCGCGACTGTAACGTCGCCGTCACGCAGTTCGCGGAGGTAGTTCTGTAGCTCGGTGCCGCGGTAGCGTTCGAGGACGTCTTCCCACGTCGGCTCGCGGCCGTAGTCGCCGAGGTTCGGGTGAATCTCGCCCGCGAGGATGCGAACCGCGGTCGTCTTCCCGATACCGTTCGGTCCGAGGATACCCGTCACCTGCCCGTCTTCGGGGGCGGGCAGGCCGTACAGCGAGAAGGCGTTCTCGCCGTAGCGGTGTGCCGGCTCCTCCGAGAGTTCCTGCGGGAGATTGATGATCTCGATGGCGTCGAAGGGACACTTCTCGACACAGATACCGCACGTCTCGCCGAGGCAAATCTCCTCGGAGATGCGGACCTGGTCGGGTTTCCCGTCGACGGTGTCCTCGCCGCGGAGCGTGATGCACTCCTTCCCCGTCCGGTTCGGGGGACAGAAGTTCTTACACTCGTAGTTACAGCGGTCGGGCTGGCAGCGCTCCAAGTCCACGACCGCGATACTGTCATCTGCCATTGTCAGTTGGCCTGCGCGCTGAGCATGATTCCCCAGGTGACGAACCAGAAGGAGAAGGTCATGAACGCGATGAAGAGGAAGTCTTTCGCGCCGAAGTCGTCCTTGTACACACCGATTACCCGCTGTACGAGCGGTTGGACGATGATGGCGAGGATGACGACGAACTGTGCGGTCTGATTGAACGCAGCAGCTTCCGGGGTCGCCGCACCGGCCGTGAGCTGCGACGAGGCGAACGCCGCCGCGACACCCGCCACCGCCGATAGTGTCGTGCGGGTTACCGTCTCGAAGTGCTGACGGTCCGCGTCGACCTCGGGGTCAGCTGTGTCGGTAGCCATGTACGTTGGTCCGAGAGCGTGCGTAAAAAGGCGTTCGCTTACAGACTGTCGGTCTCCGTCGGAACGTCGTCGCCCCGAACGGCCAAACTCGGTCGTTTAGGGCTATCTCGTTGGGGTGAATCTTTAAGAACGTGGGCGCTTTCGATTCGTAACGATGGCCGCTACAACTGGGGAAGAACTCGAGGAGTTACCACCGAGTGCGAAACTCGTATTCAAAGTTCTCGAGTACGACGGGCCACTCACACAGAAACAGATCGTCGAGGAGTCTATGCTCTCGGCACGCACCGTCCGCTATGCACTCGAACGCCTGCAGGATATCGACCTGGTCAACCAGGACGTCTACTTCGCCGACGCTCGCCAGAGCCTCTACGAAATCGACGAGGAGGTCATGGCAGCCGAGTCCGGTGGCGAAGCCTGCGCCGCCGAATAATCTCGACTCTCCTTTCGTCTTTCACGCTCGCTGAGCAGTTGCTGTCTCGACTGGCCGTATCCTTCTTGTCGGTCGGTGACGACAACCGGGTATGGCAGACGGTTCGTCACCGCCGGAACAGCCCCGTGGCCAGCGACGGATGTGGGTCATCGCGGCCGTGTTCGTGATGATCGCGTCGAGCGTCCTCGGCGTCGCCGGGGCGTACGTCTACGGCGGGGCCGACCCCATCGACCCGCCGGAGACCGAACTGGCGTTCGACCATCACGACGGGTCCGAATTGACCATCACACACGACGGCGGCGACTCCCTTCGTGCCGGAAACGTCGAGATACTCGTCGGTGACGGCCGAACGACGTGGGCACAGACCGACTTCAGCATCGACCCCAGTGACGAACTTACACAGGGCGACTCGACGACGATTTCAGGTATCTCGGCAGGTGATACCGTCACCGTCGTCCTCGACCGGGGCGAACAGACGTTCGTCGTCGGCGAGTTCGAAGTCGGTAGAGCGTAGTCAAAAGCGCCCGTTTCTCGCTGCAACGTCGACCACGGCCATCAGGAAGAGACACCCGTTGAGCACGAAGGCACTGGGTGGATACCCCGCAGCAGAACTGTGCAGAAACAACTCTCCGGTCGAAGCGAGGAAGACGACCGTGAGGACAGTGAACAGCGAGAGAGAGCGGACGGAAATCCGCCCGTCGCGGTAGAACTGGAGGACGCGACGCTGCCACGCGACTGCGATGAGCAGGAAGAAGCCGACAGCAGCGACGTCGACCATCGAGTGTATCCACGACATCGAACCGGTCGAGTCGACACACGCAGCAACGAAAATACCCGTCGCTCTCTCGGACACACACCGAACCGCATTTGGCCTCCCGCTGTCGTAGGCCACGCCATGAAGCCGAAACGCGTCGTCATCGTCGTCATCGCGCTCTTTCTCGCCAGTATCATCGCCGGGACGATTCAGGCGACACCGATCGAAGGTATCTCGGAAGCGAAGCGGACCGCGCTGGGAATCGCCGTCTCGACGCCTGTCGGCCTGCTCGTCTTCGGTATCGTCGGGAGCAATTTCGACTTAGACGGCTACATCGACGACCGCTCTGGCGCGGCCAAGTTCGGTGACCTCGTCTTCGTCGAGTTCGCCGCCATCATCGTCGGCCTCGGCTTGGCGGCCGCATTCGAAGGGATGCTCGGGGCGACTGCCGGCTGGGTCGGTGCCGGTGCGGGCTATCTCGCGGCGTTCACGACGTTCATGTGGCGCGCGAACGACTACCTGAACGACCCGAACGTAGAAGACGACGAGTAGCCGACGGCGGGCGAGCGCCGACAGAAAGCACTTGTAGTTGTTTGCAAGAAGACAGATATGCAACGTCGTGCGATCCTCGCCAGTGGGCTGACTCTTCTCGGTGGCTGTCTCGGTGGCGGATTTCTCGGAGCGACTCATCGGTTGGGGCTGCGCTGCTTCCCCGACGACTAGCAGCGGTCGTCGCCTGTCGGGAACAGGATGGGGGCTAAACCTGCCGAAACAGCCATCATCCCCGCAGTCGAGCATTGCCGCATGCACCCCTTCGAACGCGAGTACACCTTGCCAGTAGTCCTCGCCGTCGGCGTCGTCCTCCTCGCCGCGTCGGCCGTCTTCGACTCGCCAGCGACCGACGCCGCACCGACGCTGTTCGGTGGGCTGGTCGTCCTCGGGTTCGCGGCGTGGCTACTCCAGTTCGGGACGGCGCTTCGGACGCTGTTCGCCGCAGGTGTGGCGTTGCTGATTGGCGGTGTTCTCCTCCTCTACGACGGTCTCGCCACGCTGACGGTTGTACCGGCCTTCGCTGGGCTCGGTCTTGTCGGTGACCTCGCGCTACTGGTCGGCTTCGGTCTGTTCATCTACGACCGGCGCGTCGCATAATTCTCGACACGTCGCGCACCGACTGATTGCAGAAAGCGGCTCTCGGTCCGATTCTCAGGCCGTGTGGACCGTGATGGAGTTCTTGTGGTCGATGGCGCGCTCCAGTTCGTCGGCGATGGCGGAGCCACGCGACACCTGCACTTCGCCCCCCCGGCCGACCGTCGCCGTGAACAGGTAGTCGCCAGCGGCGCGGACTTCGACCGTCTCCCCGGTGTGGCCGTCGACCGGGATGACGATGTGCCGAGACGTGATTTCGGGCGTGACGAGCTGGCCAGTGTCCTGTGCCGACCCACCAGACTTGCCGCCGCCGGACGTGCCGCCACCGCTGTTACCGCCGGAGCCACCCGTGTTGTAGTGCGGGTTCTCGTCGTGGGTGCGCACGTCGATGTCGATGCCGAGGCGGTTCTCGATGTCGGTGATGCGGCCGCCACCCTTGCCGATGACCGCCGAGATGTCGTTCTCCTCGACGTAGACGACCGCGGTGTTCTGGCTCTTCAGGTCGACCGAGACGTGGCCGCGGGCGATGGAGCGAATCTCGCGCTCTATCTCCTGTTTGGCGATGCGGTCGACGCCGGAGTCTTTGCGGCCCTCGTCTTCCTTGAGCGGGACCGTGACGACCTGCCGGTTGAAGGTGTAAATCTCGTATTCTGGCGTACCCGTCTCGAACTCGTTGATGGTGATGACGGGCCGGGCGAGGTCTTCTTCGGTGAGACCGGCGGGCACCTTCACCTCGGTCTTCACGTCGTACACCTTCGCGATTTCACCGGCTTCGATGTAGACGACGGTGTCGACGACCTGGGGAATCATGCCGAGTTCGACCCGGCCGACGAGGCGCTGTAGTGCGTCGATGGCCCGCGTCGCGTGGACGACGCCGATCATGCCGACGCCCGCGAGGCGCATGTCCGCGAACACCTCGAAGTCGTTCGTCTTCCGGACTTCGTCGTAGATGGTGTAGTCCGGTCGGACCATCAGCAGCGCGTCGGCCGTGTTGGCCATCTGCCCGTCGAGTTCGGTGTACTGCGTGATTTCGGGACCGACCTGCAGGTCACGCGGTTTCTCCATCGTCTTGACGGAATAGTCGTTGTCGGAGATGAACCGAGCGACCGCCTGCGCGAAGGTGGACTTACCCGCACCGGGCGCACCCGAGATGAGGATACCGCGCTGGTGCTCCAGAATGCGGTCTTTGAGTTCCTGCGAGTGCTCGTAGTCCTCCATGTCCGTCTGCGCGATGGGTCGGACCGCCGTAATCTCGATACCGTCCGAAAAGGGCGGGCGGGCGACCGCGATGCGGTAGTGACGGAACTGGACGATGTCCATGCCGTTACGCGAGAGTTCGAGGAAGCCCTCGGAGGACTCCTTCGCCGCGTCGACGACCTCGTCGGCGTACTCGCGGATGGTCGCTTCGTCGAGAATTTCGTCTGCGATTTCGACGTAGTGCATGTCGCCGATAGCCCCGCGTTTGGCCTTCGGAACTGCGCCCGCTCGGAGGTGGACGCTCATCGTGTCCTCGTCGAAGTAGTTCTCGACCTGCAAGCGCTCGATGGAGCGCGTTTCGGCGGAGACGAACTCCACGTCGAGGCCTTTCGCCTTGGCGACCTCGGCCTGCACCACGTCGCTGGTGAGGAAGGTCGCGCCCATGTCGGCCGCGAGGTCGCGGATGAGGGCGTCGATTTCGCCCTCGTCGGCCTTGCTGATGTCCATGTCGTCGGGGCGCTTGCCCACGTATTCGAGGGAGATGGTCCCCTCGTCGGCGAGTTCGGCGAGGCGCTGGAGTTCTTCCAGCCCTTCCCAGCCGGTGTCGTACCCGGCGTTCGCCTGCGATTCCAACTCGGCGACCACGGCTTCGGGGACAGAGATAGTCGCCCCCTCGTAGTCGCCGTCGGCTACCTTCTCGGACACGCGGCCGTCGATGACCACGCTCGTGTCCGGAACAACGTTCATGCTCGCATGTAGGACCCCGCCCGTTCTTAAGGCCACGGACGCGAACAGGCACGATAGCACTGGGCATACTGCGATGTCGTGGACGTTTGGACGGGTGTTGGTGGTGACTCTGGTGTCGAGAAGCAGTTCCCGAATCACGACCCAGATGTCACGGTTGTTGGTTCTGGAGAGCAGTTCTCGAGTCACGACGGTATATTCCCGCACCGCACAGCACCGCAGCCACTACCTCCCCATCCGATTCCTCACTCGGCTCACTCCACTCGCCTCGTTCGTCATCCCTCGCGCGATTTCTGCTCGCGGCTTCGCTGCGCGAAGCACGCTCGAAAGCGCGCGCCATACCGGTTGGACAGCCACAGTCGTCCAGAGACCCCGAAAACGACGCCCGCACTTTTCACCTCGGCTCACGTCGACCACGCTATGACCGAACTCGCCGACCTGACCCGCGACCTCGTCTCGATTCCGAGCCACGAGGCGGAGGCCGCCGCAGGCGACTACATGGCGGAGTGGCTGCGCGAACACACCGACGCCGACGTGACCCGCGACGACGCCGGTGCCGCCGACGGCCGCGGCGGAAACGTCTTCGCTCGCAAGGGCGGCGAGAACGCGGACGCGCGAACGCTCGCCCTCGTCGGCCATCACGACGTGGTCCCGCCAGACGCTTCGCAGGTCACCGACGACGGCGGCTACGTCGTCTCCGAGGAAGACGGTCGCCTCTACGGCCGCGGCAGTGCCGACATGAAAGGCGCAGACGCAGCCATGCTGCTGGCGTTCCGAGATGCCGAAACCAGCCCAGACTGCGAACTCGTCTTCATCTCCTTCGTCGGCGAAGAACTGGGCGGTATCGGCGCGCGCTACGCCATCGACGAGGGCTTCGCGCCGGACCACGCGCTCGTCGCCGAGGGATCGACCGGCTACGCCTCGCCACCGGGCATCCTCGACGTGGCCGTCGCGCACAAAGGTCGCCGCGGGAGTACGATTACGGCGCAGGGAAGTGCGGCCCACGCGAGCGACCCTCACCTCGGTGAGAACGCCGTCTATCGTGCCTGTGACGCGGTCGACATCGTTCGCAACCTCGACTGGCCACGGACCGAAGTCGCGGGCGAGGAACTCGAAGGCAGCGTCGTCGTCACCGAAATCGAGGGCGGGTCGGCGTGGAACGTCGTGCCCGAGTCCTGTGCCGTTACGGTTGACGAACGAACGGTCCCAGGCGAGCGCGCAGCCCTCGAACGAGTCGAGCAAATCGACGGCGTGTCGTGGACCGTCGAGCAGGACTTGCCACCGATGCGCTGTGGCGACGACGAGTTCGCCGACGCCGTACTCTCGGCGGTGCAGGCGGTCCAGTCCGGCGACGGCCAGCACGTGACGAAACCGCACGCTACCGACGCCGGGTGGCTGGCGCAAGCGGGCACCGAGTGCATCATCTGCGGCCCGTCTGAACCGGGCGAAGCCCACACGAAGACCGAGAGCGTGAGTCTCGACGTGCTGGAGACGTGTTACGAGGCGTACCTCGAACTCGCCGAATCGTGGTCGTGAGTGAGAGACGAGACTAGGTGCAATCGCTACTGCACCTATGTCAATTATTTAGACACTCGATGAAGAATACGGAGTCAGAGCTATGCCCGCCCGCCGACGTGTCCTCCGTAACCTCGGTTGCTCCCTCGGTCTCGCGCTCCCTGTACTCTCGGGCTGCCTCGGGACAGCGAGCGACCCGGCTGGAAGCAACAGCACTGGGTCGTCGACCCGTGACTCGACGGGCGACCCACGAACGACGACCGAACCAAATAGCGACTGTCCGACCGAATACCCAGAGCCACCGACGAACCCCACGGCCGGCACCGCACGCGGCTTCGCTGAAACCTACGAGTACGCCGTGGCCTACAACGACGGCTGTCAGTACGAGACGTTCTCGGCGTACGGCGTGACAGCGGACGACGCTTCGACGGTCATCACAGCGACCAACACGGCGTTCTTCGTCGCCGTCAGAGAGAGCTATAGCTACAGCGGCGACGAAGTCGAAGGCGACGGCGTCACCGAGGGACTGTACCAGGTCAGTGACGGAACCTTCACGCGAGTCGACTCAAACGCGATGCAACAGGTCACAGTCGGCGAGCGACTCGGCCGGGATTATCCTCGCGACCACTCCCTCGACGTGGTGAATTTCGGGCAAGCACAAGTCGAGGTCACCGTCTCCATCACGGATCGGGAGACGGACTGGCAGGCGAGTGAGACGTGGCAACTCCGGGCTGGAACCGGTGCGACGTTCCGATTCGCACTCGACGAACACGTGCACGACGTGACGGTCGAGTTCGACGACTCGACGGTCGAGTACGCACTCGATACGTCGAGTTCGTCCGAACAGGCGGCCTACGTCTTCGGCAACGACGACGGAACGATAAGCGGTCGATGGGACCGACTCTGACCGCGCTCGTCGGTCTGCAACACTGTGTCGGGCGGTAGCGAGGCCCGCACCGCGGGATTGATAGTTTCGAACCGAAAAGGTAGGGGCATGGCAACTGAAGCCGCCACGGACGAAGTGGGTGACACCTACGACGCCTTCATCTCGCAGGTCAAGCGTATCACGAACGTCGGTAACGCCCAGCAGGTGCTGAGCTGGGACCAGGAGGTCATGATGCCCGACGACGGCATTCAAGCCCGTTCGCAGCAACTCTCGACGCTCTCCGCGCTCGGGCACGAACTGCTGACCGACGACGAGATGGGCGAGTATCTCGACGAACTGGAGGCAGCAGACCTCGACGAGGAGCAGGAAGCGGTCGTCCGTGAGGTTCGACGACGTTACGAGCGAGCGACACGCGTGCCGACCGAACTCGTGCAGGAGATCTCGCAGACGACCTCCGAGGCCCACCCGAAGTGGAAGAAAGCGAAGGACGAGGACGACTTCTCCATCTTCGCGCCGACCCTCGAAAAGCTGGTCGAGCTGAAGCGCCAGTACGCGGCGCACATCGACGACGAGAAGGACCCCTACGAGGTGCTGTTCGAGGACTACGAGCCGTACCTCGGCATGGACACGGCCGCCGAGATGCTCACGCAACTCCGCGAGGACCTCGTCCCGCTCATCGACCAGATTCGCGAGTCCGACGCCGACCTCGCCACCCCGTTCGAGGGCGAGTTCGACACGGACGTCCAGATGGACCTCTCTCGCGACGTGCTCGACACGCTCGGCTACGACTGGGACCGCGGTCGCATCGACGAGGCACCGCACCCGTTCTCGACCGGCACGCAGTTCGACGCCCGCGTGACGACCCGGTTCGACGCCGCGGACCCGCTCGGAGCCATCACGTCGACCATCCACGAGTTCGGCCACGCGCAGTACACGCTCGGCCTGCCGGACGAACACTACGGCACGCCGCTTGGCGAGTCGCGTGACCTCTCGGTCCACGAGTCGCAGTCCCGCCTCTGGGAGAACCACATCGGCCGCTCCGAGGACTTCTGGGAGCTGTTCCTCCCGACGATGCAGGAGCGATTCGACCAGCTTAGCGACGCGACGACGCGCGACGCCTACGAGGCTGCGAACACGGTGAAGGAGGACAACCTCATCCGCGTCGAAGCGGACGAACTCACCTACCACATGCACATCGTCGTGCGCTTCGAAATCGAGAAGGAACTCATCTCGGGCGACCTCGACGTCGAGGACATCCCGGAGACCTGGAACGACAAGTACGAGGAGTACCTCGGTATCCGCCCCGAGAACGACGCCGAAGGCTGCCTGCAGGACATCCACTGGAGCCACGGCAGCTTCGGCTACTTCCCGACCTACTCGCTCGGTTCCGTGATGGCCGCACAACTCTACGACGCCGCGAGCGACGACCTCGAAACGCTCGACTCGCAGGTCCGCGCTGGTGAGTTCGACGACCTCCGCGAGTGGCTCCGCAAGCACGTCCACGCCCACGGCAAGCGCTACACGACGGACGACCTCGTGCGTGAGGCCACCGGCGAGGACTTCACGGCGGACTACTTCGTCGAGTACGTCGAAGCGAAGTACGGCGAACTGTACGACCTGTAAGCCGGAGTTTCTCTCCCGCTTTCGCCGTCTTCGGACGGTGGAACACGTATTTCGTCCACCGCTCGTTGCCCCAGTCTCACTCAGCCCGTGGCTTTAGTACCGTTCCGCGCGGCGAGAGAGACATGGCCGCATACGACGACCTCTGTGACCGTTACGGTCGCTTCGCCAACCTCCGCAACGCCGCCGGCTTGCTCAACTGGGACCAGCAGGTGATGATGCCGAGCGGTGGGACACCCGCGCGCTCGCAACAACTCGCGGCGCTTTCGACCACGCGACACGAGTTGCTCGTGGACGAGGAGACCGCGGCGCTGCTCGACGCGGCCGAAGCCGACTCGCTCGACGACGACGAGGCAGCCGTCGTCCGAGAGATTCGCCGTGAGTACGACCGCGAGACCGACGTGCCGAGCGAACTCGTCGACGAACTCGCCCGGACGCAAGCCGACGCACAGGAGACCTGGCAGGCCGCGAAGGCCGACGACGACTTCGAGCGATTCGCACCGACGCTCTCGAAACTCCGCGACATCCACTGCGAGCGCGCCGGCCACATCGACGACGCGAAATCGCCCTACGAAGTGATGTTCGAAGACGGTGAACCGTACCTCCCGCTCTCGCGCGTCGAGCAGGTGTTCGACGAGTTGCGCGCCGAACTGCCCGACCTCATCGACGCGATTCGGGAGTCGGACAGCGAAGTCGCGTGGCCGTTCGAGGGCGAGTACGACGACGAGGCACAGATGGCCCTGTCGCGGGACGCCCTCGACTTCCTCGGCTTCGACTTCGACCGCGGCCGCCTCGACACCGCCCCGCACCCGTTCATGTCCGGCAACCAGTTCGACGCCCGCGTGACGACCCGGTGCAAGGACGAGGAACCGCTGGACGCGCTCACCGCGACCATCCACGAGTTCGGCCACGCGACGTACCAACTCGGCCTGCGCGAAGACGCCTACGCGAACCCGCTCGGCGAACCGCGTTCCTCCGGTGTCCACGAGTCCCAGAGCCGATTCTGGGAGAACCACGTCGGTCGGACCCGCGCGTTCTGGGAGACGTTCCTTCCCAAATTCGCCGACCGCTTCCCACAGCACGACGACGTGACCGCCGACGAACTGTATCAGGCCGTCAACAAGGTCCGCCCGGACAACCTGATTCGCGTCGAAGCCGACGAAGTGACCTACCACATGCACGTCATCCTCCGGTGTGAAATCGACCGCGCCTTCGTCGAAGGCGACCTCTCGGTCGACGAGATTCCCGCGATGTGGAACGAGAAGATGGCCGACTACCTCGGCATCGAACCCGAAACCGATGCTGCGGGCTGCCTGCAGGACATTCACTGGTCGTACAGCTTCGCCGGATTCCAGAACTACACCGTGGGCAGCGTGCTCGCCGCACAGTTGGAGGCCGCCATGGAGGAAGACCTCGGCGACCTCGACGACTACATCCGCGACGGCGACTTCGACCCGCTGCACGAGTGGTTGACCGAGAACGTCCACGAACACGGCTGCCGGTACACGACCGACGAACTCATCGAGGAAGCGACCGGCGAACCGCTGACCGCCGAGTACTACCTCGTCCACGTTCGCGAGAAGTACGACGACCTGTACGACCTCTGATTCTCCGTCTTCGGGGAGCCACGTTGGTTGGCTTTTCGTCGGCCTGCGTGGTATGGCCCCACCTACATGCGACTCCCGCGAGTAGTCCCGGACATGGACCGCGTCAACCCAGCAACCGGCGAGCAGTTGGGCACAGTCGAGGAACACACCGACGACGAGGTGGACCGTGCACTGGAGCGTGCCACAGCGACGTTCGACTCGTGGCGCGACGTTCCGATGACGGAGCGCCGACAGTTGCTCCGCGACGCCGCCGACGTGCTCCGCGAGAACGAAGACGAGTACGCTCGGTTGATGACGGAGGAGATGGGCAAGCCAATATCGCAGGGACGTGCCGAGGTCGAGAAGTGTGCGTGGCTGTGTGAACACTACGCCGAGAAAGCACCCGAGTATCTGCAGGACAAGACCATCGGCGCGGCCGAGCAGGCGGACACCTACGTCACGTACCAGCCGCTCGGCCCCGTGTTGGCCGTGATGCCGTGGAACTTCCCGCTCTGGCAGGTGTTCCGGTTCGCCGCGCCCAACCTCGTGGCCGGCAACGTCGGCCTGCTCAAACACGCGTCGAACGTGCCCGAGTGTGCGATGGTCATCGAGGACGTGTTCCTCGAAGCCGGGTTCCCCGTGGGGGCCTTCCAAACGCTCCTCATCGGCGGGTCCCGCGCCGAAGAAGTCATCCGCGACGACCGCATCAAAGCTGTGGCGCTGACCGGGAGCGAGTTCGCCGGGAAGAAAGTCGCCGCGACAGCCGGCGAGGAACTGAAGAAGACCGTACTCGAACTCGGTGGGTCCGACCCGTTCGTCGTGCTCGACGACGCCGACGTTGGCCCGACCGCCGAGAAAGCGGCCCACGCCCGGCTCCAGAACAGCGGCCAGTCTTGCATCGCCGCCAAGCGATTCATCGTCCACGACGACGTGTACGACGAGTTCCTCGAAGCGTTCATGGCCGAGATGGAGTCGTGGACCGTGGGCGACCCGATGGAGGAAGACACTGAGGTTGGCCCGCAGGCCCGCGAAGACCTCATGGAGGACCTGCACGAGCAAGTCCAGTCGACCATCGACGCTGGCGCGACCTGCGCGATGGGTGGCGAACCGCTCGACCGCGAGGGGTACTACTACCCGCCGACGATACTGACCGACGTGCCCCGCGACGCCGCCGCAGCGTGCGAGGAGACGTTCGGCCCCGTCGCGGCCGTGTTCCGCGTCGACAGCGAAGAGGAAGCCGTCGAACTCGCGAACGACACCGACTACGGTCTCGGTGCGTCCGTGTGGACGAGCGATTTAGAGCGCGGCGACAAGGTCGCTCGACAGCTAGCGGCCGGCTGTGCCTACGTGAACCAACTCGTGAAGTCCGACCCGCGCCTGCCCTTCGGCGGCGTGAAGATGTCCGGTTACGGCCGCGAACTCGCCGGTGAGGGCATCCGCGAGTTCGTGAACCGCAAGACGGTGTGGGTACAGGAACCCGACCCCGAGGCCGGATCGCGTGCCGAAGGCGAGTAGTCACAAGTAGTCACGGACCGGCCGTTTCGGGGCCCGAATCCCCAGCGAACCGCTGATACCGTTCTTCCCGGTCGGTAACGTACTTACCGTATGGCACGGCGACCAGCCGAGCAGTCGTCGCGAGAGGAGACGGAGCGTGAGAGCGACCGCTCCGTCCCCTGTCGGAAGGTTCTCACTCGGCAGTCCACCGCTCGTCGCCGCCACGCCAGCCATCATTACTGCCTCTCACGTCGCCGACTACTGGCAGGTGCTGGCACACTCGCGCTGTCGACTTTCGCTGGCTGCCTGCAGGAGGTTCGAAAGGCCGCGAGCGACCTCCGTGGTGACGGAGACACGACCGGCCCGCTCCCGGATTCGACACCGAACGCCGGTGCCGGCGCTGAGACGCGGCCCGCGGTGACTGAACCGCACTGGGACCCCGCGACGCCACCGCCGAACAGCATCACCGTGCCCGAGGGGTTCACCGTCTCACACGTCACCGACTACAGTTCTCGCGGGGTCGGCGTCCACCTCGTCCCGTCGGACGTGGAGTTCGCCAGCCTCGACCTCGACCGAGCGTCGCTGCTCGCCGTCGTTCGAGAGTATCCCGGCGGCGACGTTCTCGCCTTCGGGGAACACGACACGCTCGGCGACTCGAACCCGCAGGACGTGACCGTTCCAGTCGACTGTTCGACGGTCCCGACCGGTCTCCCGCTCCAGTTCGCCGTCTTCGCACTCCCTGCGGGGAAGGATTTCGCCACGGTCGTCCCGGACGAAGTCGCCTACGTCCACGAGACGGACCCGTTCGTCCTCGACGCAGACGGCCGCATCGAGCGCACCAGTACGCCGGAACTCGACGCGCTGGCCGACGATTCGGGCCCGCATCACCGCCGCAAGAGCGTCGAAGGCGCGTTCCGACTCACGTTCTCTGGACGGACGAAAGGGCGTCCGTGGGAGACCGAGTTCTTCGTGTTCAAAGCGGCGTACGTGCAGGCAGTCCGGCGTGACCACGGCCGCGCTCGCCCCGAGTTCGTCGACTACGAGATGACCGCCGGTTTCGCGCCCGAAATCGCCACGGTTCTGGCCCGGACCGCGCGCCGCCACGGCTTCATCGACAGACGCGACCAGGTCGAGTTCCTCGTCGATTTCGTCCAGCACCTCCCGTACGTGCCCGACGACTTGAGCAAAGGCTTCGACGACTACACGAAGTACAGTCTGGAGACACTGGTCGAGTGCGGTGGCGACTGCGAGGATTCGAGCATCCTGCTCGCGAGTGTCCTCCAGTCCCCACCCTTCGGCTACGACGCCGTCCTCGTCCAGCCACCGGGGCACATGGCCGTCGGGGTGTACGCCGCCGACGACTCACCCGGCTACTACTGGGAACGCGATGGCCGGCGCTACTTCTACGTCGAAACGACCGGCGTCGGTTGGGGCATCGGCGACCTGCCGGAACTCTACCGGGGGAAGCGCGCGATCGTCCACATGGTGTGAGAAACAGCCGAAATCGCCACCGTCACGTCACAGCGGAATCGGCAGCCACCGCAGCCAGCTAACCACCGTCTCCGGCGGAATGAGCGGCTCGTGCAGCACGAGCCAGTCGAGCAACACGAGTCCCGCCCCGTGGGCGACGATGGAGGGCAACAGCGAGTCGCTCTTGTAGTCGACCGCGCCGAACAGCACGTCCGTCGGCCCCGAGAGCGCGACCTCGATGGGCGGCTTGCCCGCGTGGTGCAGCGCGTAGACGATTGGGCTGATGAACGCCGCCTTCACGCCGAAGCGGTCGCCGACGCCGACACAGAGCAGCCCGCGGTAGTACGTCTCGACCGCGACGACCAGACAGAACTGCTTGATGGCGTGCGGGACGAAGTCCGACAGCGCCGCGCTCGTCTCCCACATCGGGTAGAACGACCGAATACCCGGCAGCGACGACCCGACGATGTAGAAAGGCAGGACGAACGCCGCGAGTAACAGCGTGTTGCGAATCGCCGCCCGGTCGATTTTGTACCCGATGTTCTTCCCGTGCGTCAGCGCGAGCGCCATCGGCCCGACGAAGAAGATGAGCGTGTCGGTGACCAGTCGCTCTTCGAGGCCGGGGCGCGTGTACGTCATCCAGAGGACCGAGAGTACCGCACCGAGAAGTAGCGACTTCTGCGTCCACGTCAGGTTCGACGGTGCGAGCGATTCCGGACCCGCAGAAGACAGTCGCTCGCGTACCGATGCAACGGCGTCACCGACGCTGCGAACGACCGTCGAGAACACGAGTGCTTACTCGTCTTCGGTCGCGACGGGACCGCGTCCGATGACGTCACGGACTGCTGCTTCGAACTCCTGGCGCTTCTCGAAGTACGTGATGTCGACGTGTTCGAGCACATCGGCGATGGTCTGGGGACCGTCGGGCGTTCGGATGGTCGAGTCGCCTTCGAGCGCGGCGAGGCGGCTCTGCTTGATGGGCCACGTCAGTCGCGACGAGACCTGTGCCAGCGGCGCACCCTCGACGGTTGCTCCCTCCCCGAGTTCGACGGCGGGTTCTTCTTCCGCTTCCTCGTCGTCAGCCATGTGCGGGCGTTGGCAACCCCGTCGATTCAAGCTTTCGCTTCCATTTCCGTCGTCGATTGTGGGTTATTGAGTTCGTAGGCTGGGTTTTACTGCGGTTTTCGTTGTTCTCGGGACCGGCGGCGACGGTTCGTTCACGAATTCCGGCCCTGTCGTCGCTGGAGTTGCTGGTGACGAAGAGCAGTCTACGAATCACGATGGAACACGACCGCACCGCAACCCTCCCCCGCGTCCCTCGCCACACCCACCCCAACCGACTGCGGTACTCGCGTCACTTCGCTCCGCTTCGTTCCGCTGTGTTCCTCATCCCTCGCGCGACTATGGCTCGCAGTCTTCGACATGCTCGCCAGCGCGCGCCAGAGTGGTCGTGAAAATCCCGTCGCCGACGGTGAACCAGTCTCCATTTCGAACCGATTTGTCTGACGTACTGTTTTGTGTGATGAGAGGTAACGAAGGGACATGACTAGCCTCACGGACGTGTACGAGGACAACGTGGGGGAGGTAGAGAACCGCCAACGGTTCTACCTCGGTGTGGCGTTGTTCGTCGTCGGGAGTTTGCTGACGGTCTTCGGTATCGTCGTCGGGGCGACCGAAGTCCTCTCCGGGTTCGGCATCGACCTGTACGGGTCGCGTCGAATCGCGGGAATCATGGGTGGATTAGGCGTGCCAGCGGTGCTCGTCGGCGTGTTCACGGTACTGCCGGCGAGTCGGCGCATCCGCGCCGTCGCGGCCATCGCGTCGAGTGTCTGCGTACTCGGCGTCGCACTGTTCAGCCGGGTCTACCCGAACGACTGGATCGGCTCGACCACTGCCGACGTGGGCCTGACGCTGCTCGTCTCCGTCGTGTACTTCCTCGGTGTGTTCACGGCCATCGGCTGTCTGTTCAGTGCGGTCGTGACGTTCAAGACGCGCAACGACCCTGGCGGAACCGTCACGATGCAGGTCACCCGCGAGGGCGAGACGCGCTACGTCGAGGTCCCCGAAGAACGGGTCGCCGAGGCCGAAGAATTGCCCGAGGGAGCGGTCGCAGACGCTGCGAAGTACGGGAGCGTCGGTATGTTCGGTAAACAGCCGGACGGGAACGTCGAGACGCAGACGAACCGCCAGCACCCGAACCCGACGCGCTCGCGGCCGCGCAACGACACGCCGGCCCATCCCGCAGCGCGAAACCGCGCAGCCAGCGACGGCGGCGCGGCGACGAACGACATCAGTTCCCCGCTGGACGACGGCGCGGAGGTCATGCGCACCGAGCCAACGCCCGAACCGGAGCCGAAGAACCTCGCGGACCGCTACTGCGGCAACTGCGCGCACTTCGACTACGTACGGACGAACCGCGGCATGCAGCCCTACTGCGGGAAGCACGACGAACTCATGGACGACATGGAAGCCTGTTCGGCGTGGGAGCCGAACAACTGAGGACGCAACGACACCGAAGCGGTCTCGTTTTCAGCACTCTCGCGCCCGGTCCAGCGTCGCAACCATTCGGTCCCAGTGCCCGCCCTTCCAGAAGTACTGCCCACAGGCGCGACAACGCCAGAGTCGGTGGTTCTCGCTCTCGTTGGGGACGTACTCCGGAACTGCCGCGGTGCCGTCTCGCTCGACTCGGCGGAGTTCGCCATTACAGCGCCCACACCACGCCGGTTCGTCGGTCGGCGACAGTGCGACGCCCGCCGACGCGAGTTCGCGCAGCATGTCTTCCGTCTCGCGTGTGCGAAGCAGAATCGACCCCGGTGCAGCACGAGACGACGCGGCGGCGGCACGAGCCGCGAGCTGTTCGTCACGAGTGACGAGCACCCTCCCCTCCGCGGCGGCCAGTTCGAGCAACCGGTCGTCGGCCTCGATGTCCCTATCCAGTGCGTACACCGTATCGTGGCCACAGAGTCGCAGATAGACCGCCAGATTTCCGAGCATCGCGTCGAGGAGGTACCGGGCCATCGAAAGAACCCGTTCAGTGACAAAAGTCCCGGACACCGTCGGCGTCACGGGCGTTCAGCACGTCAGCAACTTCGGCCCACCCGCGCCGGGCGGTGTGGACACCGTATCGGACGAACTCGAACGTCTCGGGCCGGTGCGAGTCCGTGTTGACGGCGATTGTCGCCCCGGCGTCGATGGCCGCTTTGACCGGGCCGCCGGAGAGGTCGAGTCGATGCGGGTTGCTGTTCACTTCGAGCGCGACGCCGGTCTCGACTGCGGCTTCGGCGAGCGTGTCGTAGTCCACGTCGAGGCCGGAACGCTGGTTTAGCAGGCGTCCCGTCGGGTGGCCCAAGATGTCGACCGATGGGTGTTCCATCGCCGTGACCAGTCGCTCGGTCCCGTCGCCATCGAGTGCGGCGTGTGGCGAGGCGACCACGATATCGAGTTCGGCCAGGACATCGTCGCCCACCGAGAGATCACCGTCGGCGTCGATGTTCGCTTCGACGCCGGTGAACACGTCGATGGGTGCATCGGTGGCGACCGCTCGCACTTCCTCTATCTGTTCCAGTAACTCCTCGTCGGAGAGACCGACACCACCGACGACGCCGGGTCCGGTCGCGTGGTCGGAGATACAGATGTAGTCGTGGCCGAACTCGGCCGCGCCAGTGACCATCTCAGAGATGGTGTTCTTCCCGTCGGAGGCGTTCGTGTGCGTGTGCAGGTCGCCGCGAATGTCGGCTTCGGTCAGGAGGGCCGGCAACTCGCCGTTCGCAGCCGCCGTAATCTCGCCGCGGTCCTCGCGGAGTTCCGGTGCAATCCACGGCAGTCCGAGTGCCTCGTACATCGACTCTTCGGTGTCGCCCGCGACGCGCTCGCCGACGCGTTGGCCCGCGTCGGGGTCGTCGACCGCACTCACGTCGAAGGTGCCGTACTCGTTGATTTTCATCTCGCGGTCGATGGCGTAGCTCCGCAGTTTGACGTTGTGTTCCTTGCTCCCGGTGAAATACTGCAGAGCCGACCCGAACTCTTCGTCGACGACGACGCGCAGGTCGATGCGCATGCCTTCCGCGCGGATGGCCGCCTTCTCGGTCCCGGCCTCGATGACGCGGTCGGCGCGGTCCCAGTCGGTGAAGGCGTCCACGACACGTTCGCCAGACTCGGTACCGACCAGCACGTCCACGTCGCCGATGGTGGTCTTCCAGCGTCGGAGCGAGCCGGCGACTTCGACCGAATCGACGGCGTCGAAGTCTTCGAGATATGCGACGATGCTGTCTGCGACCGGCCGGGCGTCGCCGAGCAGCGTCCGTTCACCGGCCGACCGAGCGAAGTCGATGTTGTCCAAGATGTTCTGCTCGGTCTTCGCGCCGAAGCCCTTGACCGCTTGAATCTTCCCGGCCTCTGCGGCCGCTTCGAGGTCGTCCAGCGTCTCGATACCGAGTTCTTCGTACAGCGTGCCGACCGTCTTCGGGCCGACGCCTTCGACGCGCAGGAGTGCGCCCATCTCGACTGGCAACTCTTCGCGAAGCTCGTCGAGTTCGTCGATACTGCCTGTCTCGGCGTACTCCACGACTTTCGCGGCGATCGCTTCGCCGACGCCATCGAGTTCTTCGACCGCGTCCTGTCCGTCGGCGACGAGGTCGTCGAACGACCCCGAGTAGTCGCGGATATTCTCGGCCGCGCGCCGGTACGCGTTGGGCTTGTACGACACGCCCTGGGCGTCCAGCAGGTTAGCCATCTCTTCCAGTCTCGCCGCCACGTCGTCTTGCAGTGCCATGGTAAATCGAAATCAGTCGTCGTGTACTCAGCGCGGGCCGTCGTCGCCGTGGCCCAGCGCCTTCTTCAGGAAGCTCATCCACCGCTTCTGGTCCGCCGCCTCCTTCGCCTTCGCCTCGCCTTCGAGGTTGGTCGTGCCGAGGTTTTCAAGCGCGTTGAGCGCCCGGTCGATGCCGATGACGGCCTCGACGAGTTCCTCGCCTTCTTCGACCGACAGCGCCTCCCAGTCGTCCTCGATGCGCTGTCTGCGCTGCAAGCGCTCGCGCCGCAGGTTTCGCTTCGCTTGCTGGACCCGGTCGCGCTCGCCCGGCGGAATCGTGTCCCGTCGTTTTATCTCGAAGACGAACTCGTGCAGGTCCAACTCTTCACCCTGCACCTCGATACGGTCCGGGATGGTCGCCCCCACCGTCGCCCCCTCGCGGTCGAGTCGCGCGAGGAGTCGCTTCTGCTCGTACGCTTTCACACCCGATACTCCGGTCCGCCCCGGCAAAAACCCTCCCGTGACGCCGCCGCCGCGCGCTTTCACCCCCGTATCGAGACTCGATTCGACGTTCGTACTCGTTGATACCTTTACCGTCTCACCGTCCCACCTACTCGATAGGGAACACACGTTCCCAGGCAGCCATGTCGGCCCAAACACGCTGCGCGCGACCGCTCGGCCCGTTCCATCCCCGGACCGCCGCCGACGCTCGCGACGTGTGTTCGTTCAGACCCGACATGGCGGTCGGTCAGTACCTTCGACAGAAGGCATCAGACTGATCCAATTCCCGGAAATCCGTTACGAACATCGGCGGGCGTTCACAGCGCGCCCGCACGATTCACCCCATTCTGCGACCCTCGACGACCGATAGCACCGCTGTCAGGTTATTCGACGAGACGCGAGTATCGTCCACGAGCCCAATCTGCCGAAATTACCACACAGCACCCGTTCCCAAACGCATTTGCGTCCTGCCTTCTTAGCCTGCCGCAATGGCCGAATGCGACGAGTGCGGCGACCACGTGAGTATGCCGTACACGTGCAACCGGTGCGGCGAGAAGTTCTGCGGGAAACATCGCCTGCCGGAAAACCACGACTGCCCCGGGTTGCAGTGGAACGACCCACAGGGCGTGTGGAACGAAGGTGGGTCGGGAAGTGCGACCAGCAAGGGCGAGAGCTCGGGGGGTGTACTGTCCAGCCTCGGGTTCGGCAGTGGCGGCCTCATGAGCTACTTCCGCGGGAACATGACCTACCTGTTCCTCGCACTGATGTGGGTTACCTGGGCGCTCCAGTGGTACATTCTGCCCTCGCTAACAGGCATCTCGCCGTACACGGGGTCGGAGAATCCAGAACTCTGGTACGACATTTTCACGCTCCAGAGCGCCCACCCAGAGTACGTGTGGGCGTGGTTCACCTCCATCTTCGCACACGCAGATGGATTTTACCACATCGCTGGCAACAGCATCGTGCTGTTCTTCTTCGGCCGACTGGTCGAGGAGTACATCGGCTCACGTGACTACACGCTCCTGTTCCTCGGCAGCGGCGCGCTCGCCGGGCTCGGGCAGGTCGGCTTCGCTCTCCTGACCGGAAACCCGACCATCCTCCTCGGTGCGAGCGGTGCGGCACTCGCCATGATGGGCGTACTGACCATCATCCGGCCGAACCTCACCGTCCTCATCTGGTTCATCCTCCCAGCGCCGATCTGGCTCATCACCGGCCTGTACGCGCTGCTGAGCGTCACCGGTATCCTCGGGGCTGGCTTCCAGCCGAACGTGGCCCACCAGGCCCACCTCGTCGGCCTCATCCTCGGCCTCCTGTACGGCCAGCACGTCAAAGACCAGATCAACCTCCCGCGCGAGACCAGCTTCGGTGGTGGCGGCGGCCGTCGTCGCGGCCCGTTCTGAGATGCGCGAGGAATTCGTTCCCGACCCAGCCGCCGACCGCGAGGTCTGGGAAGCGCAACAGCGCGAGGTGGCCGACGCCGCCCTGTTCGCGGACGATTTCGACTTCGACCCCGACACAGTCGGCTCCGAGACTGGCCCGCTCGTCGCGGGCGTCGACCAGGCGTTTCTGGACGACCGCGCAGTGAGCGCCATCGTCGTCACTCGCGGCGAGACAGTCGTGGAGCGAACCTACGCCGTGACGCCGCTTTCAGTCCCGTACATTCCGGGCTTGCTCTCGTTCCGCGAAGGCGGGCCCATCCTCGATGCGTTCGAGACCCTCGACTCGGACCCCGACCTCGTGTTCTTCGACGGAAGCGGGCGTATCCACTACCGACAGGCCGGACTGGCGACACACATGGGCGTGATTCTCGACGTGCCGAGCGTCGGCGTCGCGAAGAGCCTGCTCTGTGGGAACCCAGTCAGTTCGACTGAGAACCTGCCTGCAGGCTCGCGCGTCGCTATCGAGGCCAACAGCCGGATGGACGCGCCGCCGGGCACAGTCGTCGGCTACGCTGTCCAGACGCGCCAGTACGATAGCCCGGACCGGCACATCAACCCGCTGTACGTCAGTCCGGGCCATCGCGTCGGACCGGAGACCGCTGCCGACTGGGTGGCGCGGCTCTCGACGCGCTACAAGCTCCCTGAACCGACGCGGCTGGCCGACAGCTACGCCGACGAAGCGAAACAAACCATCGACACTTAGGTACCCGGCGTGAGAACGCCGGTCCATGAGCGAATCGACCGCCGACGAGACGGCGGACACTGCGGACGGTGGGGCGTCGGCTGGCCGCCCGGAGCCGAAGCTGGAGACGGTACTCATCACTGGTTGCTCGTCCGGCATCGGCCGCGCGACTGCGAAGGCGTTCAACGACGAAGGCTGGCTGGTGTACGCGACGGCTCGCGACACCGACGACATCACAGACCTCGCCGAGATCGGCTGTGAGACGGCCGAACTCGACGTGACCGATCGTGGGCAGGTCGAGCGCGTCGTCGACCGCATGGTCGACGAGTCGGGCCGCATCGACTGCGTCGTGAACAACGCTGGCTTCGCGCAGATGGGACCGGTCGAGGACGTCCCGACCGAGAAGATGCACAAGCAGTTCGACGTGAACCTGTACGGGCCGCATCGCCTGGCGCGCGCGGCGCTGCCGCACATGCGTGAGGCCGAACAGGGCACCATCATCAACATCTCCAGCGCGCTTGGGCGCATCACGTTCCCCGGTTCTGGGGTCTACTCCTCCTCGAAGTTCGCACTCGAAGGGCTGAGCGACGCGCTCCGAGGCGAAGTCGCCGAGTTCGACGTGGACGTGGTCGTCGTCGAACCGGGGCCAGTCGAGACGGCGTTCTACGAGCGCGCAGACGACGAAATCGACGGTCTGCCGCGTTCAGACGCCTACAGCGACCTCTACGAGATGTACGACGACGCGAACCTCGTCAGTGGCGGCGGTCCGATGTCCGTCGGCCCCGAAGAAGTCGCAGACACCATCCTGAACGCAGCGAGCAGCACGGAGCCCGACGCGCGCTACCCCGTCGGCACCGGGACGAAGTACTTCATCATGGCGCGGTTCCTGCCCGACAGCGTTCGAGACACGCTGTTCCGACTGGTTCAGAAATTCGCGACGTGAGCCGTCGCTGGTGCGGGTGACGGTGGCAATGTGTGGCGAACAGACGATACGGACCGTTCTCGCGCTGCTGTACCGTGCAACCGCTGGACAGCGCGAGATGACTGGTTAGCGCACGGCGACGCTGGCCGCGTCCTAGTACTTGAACCGTGGGGCGTCGATGGGTGACCTTTCTCTCCCGTCGAAAGAGTCCGAACTGGCGTTCTGGCGCGTAGACGAGCGTGTTTCGCGCCACGCGCGAAACCGCCAGGACGCGCGAGGGATGAGGAACCAGAAATCTGTGATTTTTGTTACCGAATCGGATGGGGAGGCTGTGGCTGCGGTGCTGTGCGGTCGTTTTGAGTGGGGAGTCGTGGACCAGTTCTTTGACCAACCGCGGCCGACGACGAACGAAGAGAGAACCGTCTCAGAAACGCCGAAACCCGACTAGTCAGTCCAGACAGGCGGCGACGATACGCAACATCCGCTCGCCACAGACCTCCTCCGCGAAGAGCGGCACGCGCTTGATGTCGTGGCCACGGAAGATGTCCTGTGCCTCACCGAGGGCTTTCTGCTGGACGTCCCAGCGTCGCTGGCAGAACTCACAGGAGTCCAGATTCGGCTTGACGAACTCGTCGGGGTCGAGTTTGTCGGTCACGTCGGCGAGGTCTTCCATCACCTTGTTCACGACGACGGTGCCGACCGGAATGCCGTACTCGTCGAGTTGCGCGAGCAGGCGCTTCGACTCGAAGACACTCATCTCTTCGGGGACCATGACGACGCGGAAGTCTGTCTTCGTCGGGTCGCGCAAGATGGTCCGGAGCTTCTCGATGCGCTTCTGGAGGGCTTCGAGGTCGTCCGGCATTCCGTCGTCCGGTTGCTGGGCCGCGTCGCCGAACATCCCCTTGAGGCCGTCCATCATTCCGCTGAGTCGCTCACGCATCTTGAGCATCCGACCGAGCATCGAGTCCATCAACTCGGGGAGTTCGAGGAGTCGCAGCGTGTGGCCAGTCGGAGCCGTGTCGACGACGACGCGGTCGAACCGGGGGTCGTCGAGGTACTGCAAGAAGAGCTGCATCGCGGCGGCTTCGTCCGCACCGGGCATCGCGCCGCCCATGAGCTGTTCCATCGGGCCGCCGTCACCACCTAAAAGGTCGCCGAGCCCGCCCATCGGGCCGTTCTGGCCACCCATCGGGCCGCCCTGTGGGCCTGCACCGCCGGGACCGGCTGCACCCGCACCAGCACCGGCTCCGGCGTCTCCCTGCCCGCCAGCGCCACCGCCGAACACTGCGGTTCCCTGTTCGATGGCGACCTCGGGGTCGATTTCCGCCGCGTAGAGCGGCACGTCGTCGCGGATGCGCGTCGGCTCTGCGGGGATGTCACACTCGAAGGTGTCCGAGAGCGAGTGCGCGGGATCCGTCGAGACGACGAGCGTGGCCGACCCGTCAGAGGCGCTGGCGAGCGCCGTCGCGGCGGCCATCGTCGTCTTCCCGACGCCACCTTTGCCACCGTAGAGGACGTAGTCCGGCGCGTCCACGCCGTCGAGGGCCACGTCGTCCGTGGTCTGTCGCTGCGTCTCGTCGGCGACGCCAACGTCGACCGCGCCGTGGGTGTCGCCAGCGGCTTCCCCGCTGTCCCCGGCGTCGGCGTCCTCGACCTCGTCGACTGGCTCGACGGTGATGTCGTTCATACGCCCGAGTATCGCACGCGGGCTTGTGTACTTCCCGGTCTGAGTGCTCGGCCGGGCACTCCATGAGGCTGTGTCCTGTCAGTCGAAGTAGTCTGCGAGCCGGTCTGCGGCCTCCTCGACGCGGGGCGAGACGAGCGCGAACCGGAACCAGTCCGTGCGCGAGTCGCCGAAGGCTTCGCCGGGCATCCCGGCGACACCGGCCTCGTCGATGAGTCGTTTCGTGTTCTCGATGCTGCCCGGGGTGTCGCCGAAGCGGGCCATCACGTAGAACGCGCCATCCGGGCGGCTGTACTCGGCTCCTGCCTCGTCGAGGGCGTTGGTGAACGTCTCTACGCGCTCGCGCAAGAGTTCCCGATTCGCCTCGTAGTACGCCGGGTCAGTCTCGCGCAAGGCGTGATCGACGGCGACCTGTGCCGGGCGCGAGGCCGAGATGTTGACGAGCATGTGCCGCGACTTGGCGGCCTCGACGTGTTCCTCCGGAAAGATGGCGTAGCCGACTCTGAAGCCCGTGATAGCGAACGTCTTCGAGAACGAGTTCGTGACGATTCGGTGGTCGGAGTCGAACGCGAGCGCGCTCGTAAAGCGCCCCGAGAGGTCGTAATGGTCGTACACCTCGTCGCTGACGAGGATGGCGTCGTACTCCTCGGCGATAGCGACGAGTTCGCGCATCGTCTCCTCGCCGTACACCGCGCCGGTCGGGTTGTTCGGCGTGTTCACGACGATAGCGGCGGTGTCCTCGCTCGCAGCCTCACGCACATCAGTGGGGTCGAGGCGACCCTCGTCGTCGGCCGAGACGAATCGCTGTGTGCCACCGAGCATCGTGGTCTTGCCGGGGTAGTACGGATAGACAGGGTCGGTCAGGATGACCTCGTCGCCCGCGCCGCGCTCCAGCGCCCGAGCCATCCCGAGGTAGTTCGCCTCGGCCCCACCGTTCGTGATGACGACCTGTGACTCGTCGACGTTCCGCCGGGCGGCGACCTCCTCGCGCAGACTCCGAAGGCCCTCCGACGGCGGGTACTGGAACTCCAGCGTCTCTCGGTCGGCGTAGTCGTGCAGGCCGTCACGGAGCGACTGCGGTGGCTCCCAGTCCGGGTTTCCGCTCACCATGTCGACCACGTCGCGGTCCGCGTTGACCGCGTACGACATGATTTCGAAGAACAGCGGCTTGTCGTACTCCATACCACAGGGTGCGACCGCATCCAGTGTCGTTCTTTCGTTGCTGGTCGAACCGAACCACGTGGCGCGCGCTGGCGAGTGTGCTTCGCGGAGCGAAGCCGCGAGCCGAAATCGCGCGAGGGATGACGAATGAGGCGAACGGAGTGAGCCGAGTGAGGAATCGGATGGGGAGGTTGTGGCGGAGGATACGTGGGAGGTGCGGTCATGTTCCGTCGGCATTCGAGGTCTGCTTCTCGACACCCACAACTCCAGCGACGACAGTGACGCGATTCTCCAAGCTGTCACCCGAGACCGGAGAGAGAACAGCAGGAGATCCACACGAAAGCCACTGCCTCTAAATCGGATGCTCTCTTCGACTACCGACATGGAGCCTGTGGAACGACGACTGGGCGACGCGTTACGCGAGCGCGGAGAGACGATTGGGACAGCCGAGTCCTGCACCGGTGGCCTCATCGGTGCACGACTCACCGAGGTCCCCGGCTCGTCTGACTACTTCGAGCAGGGGCTGGTGACGTACGCCTACGGCGCGAAGGAGCAACGACTCGGCGTGAACCGCGAGGACCTCGACGCGCACGGCGCAGTCTCGGAGCCGGTCGCGCGCCAGATGGCGCAGGGCGTGCGCGACACGGCTAACGTGACGTGGGGCGTCTCGGCGACCGGCATCGCCGGGCCGTCCGGGGGCAGCGAGGAGACGCCCGTCGGGACGGTGTACATCGGCGTCGCCTACGCGGGACCGTGGGGCAGCGAATCCTCCTACGCGACGGTCGAACGCTACGAGTTCGACGGCGACCGCGAGACCGTTCGCGAGAAGACCGTCGAACAGGCGCTCACGAACGTCCTCGACGAACTCACGAGGCAGGAATGAACAAGAAGGGCCACGTGATGAACGCGGTGTTGCTCAGCATCGGCCTCGGCTACATCCTCGAACCGGCCGGGACCGAGGCGACGTTCGTCAAAATCGTCGAAGTCGGGCTCCCGGTCACACTCGGGGCACTCTTTCCCGACGTCGACACCGAGTTCGGCAAACACCGGAAGACGCTGCACAACCTCGGCGTGCTGGGTGTCTTCATCGCGTTCCCGATGGCCTTCGATGGCAACCTCCAGTACGTCTGGATCGGCGTCCTCACGCACTACGTGTTGGACGTGATGGGGAGCAAGCGGGGTATCGCCCTGTTCTACCCCTACTCGCAGGAGTACGGCCTGCCCATCGGCGTCGCGGTCAAGAGCGACCACGCCGACCTGATGACCGTCGTCATCACCGGCTTCGAACTCGTCGTCTGCTACCTGCTCGTCTACCACGTGCCGTGGGCGTCGCTGGAACTCGGAAATGCGACGCAGACGCTCGGGCTGGCCGGGCTCATCTGAGTCGGCCCCTGAAGTAGTCAGCCGGAATCAGTACACCGCCACGTCGTCGAACCGCCCCTTGTACGCAATGTGACGCGGGTGAGTCGGTTCGGTCCCCTGCAAGAACAGTCGGTCTATCTTCTGCCACGAGTTCTCCCAGCCGAGGTGTGCGAACTCGGCCAGACAGTGGAGTTTGTGTTTCAGTCCCGTGTTCCGTTCGACCTCGCCCGTGAGGCCGTCTTTGAGCGCGTCGACGAACGCCGCGCCCGAGTCGAACGACTCGTCGAACTCCGTCCACACCTCACCGACGCTCCGGCGAAGGTGGGCGTACGACGACCCGAACGGTGACTGGTCGGTGTTCTCGGCGATTTCGCGCGCCGTCTCGGCCGTCCCGAACAGGAGTTTGGGGTTGTACGTCTCGACGGCGTCGACCAGCCCGTTCCACTCATTCACGTCGGGCTCGCTGAAGCTCACGTTGAGGAACTTCGGGTGCGGAACCAGCGCCGCCGCATCCTGTCGGTCTATCTCGCGCATCGCTCCCTCCAACGAGATGAAGTCCGGAACCGGGTCCGACAGCCCGAGCGCGAGGACGTGTTTCCGGTTGCGCCACGGCCCGGTGAACACTTCGCGCGCCGGCAGGACGAGCAGGTCGTCGTCGGAGAAGTGCGCTGCCCGTCGCTCGATTTCTGGGAGCCTGACGAAGTGCGGCGCGTAGACGAGCGCGTCGATATCGTGGGCTTTCGCCCGCTCGACGACCGCCTCGTCGAGGACTTTGACGTGCATGTCCACCCTGAATCCGTCGCTCCCACTCACGCAGTGATGTACCGCCACGGATATTTTAGGGGTTCCGCTTTCGGGATTGGGGATAACAATCAAATAGGACTCTCTCGTATTCCCGACAATCAATGCCGTGGGAATGCGGAATCGAGGGGTGCAACGGGACGTACGACCTCGTCGAAGACCTCATCGTCCACCAGAGCGCAGAACACGAGCGAAAGGAGTGCAAGGTGTGTGGCGTCGTCGTCCCCGACGGCTACCTCGCCATCCGCCACGCGTTCACGGAACACTCCCGCGCGGAGTACGTCCGCTCTTACGGCGCGAGTTCCGCCGAAGTCAGAGAGCGTGAAGAAATAAAGGACCTTGTCGAAGAACACGCCGACCTGCAAGCCGTGGTCGAGCGGCTCGGTGGGGCGTAGGGTCGAAGCGGCCGTGAAAATCGACGTGTAGCTAGTCGAGTAGCACTTGCAGCAGCGAACCACTCACCCGCAGGTCTGGACGATGCTGACTCCATTATCGGGGTTCGGGTAACTCGAAACGTTCAGCGCGTGAAACACGCTATCCGTACAAGTTCCGCTCGCAAAGGCGATTATTCCTCCATCCTCTTGGTGAACGACGACGACGATTGCTAACCCTGAAGAGAACTCAGTGACGTTTCTTCGGACCGTTTCTCCGGGCGTGAGTGTATAATTGCCGTGTCGCCGAGCAGATTCTGGGAACAGAACATCCTCGAAATTCCGGTACGGACCCGAGTTCACGTTCGAAAATCCTTCACTAACGGTATGATTTACACGCGACCGGGTAGGTCCCTCTGGATGGTGAATCGTGACGTTGTCAGAAATCGGAACGAGCACGACCTCGAACACCTGTGTCGAATCCGCGCCGTTCTCGACGATGACGTTCACCGGTTCGTCTTGACTGCCGAAATTACCGAAAACCCCTCCAAGGCAACCAGATAGGACGAGTAGCGAACAGAGTGCCAGAGTGAGACGCACCTTTGACCGATGCCGCATTCCGGACATTGTCTACGAGATGGCCGGTGCACTAATCATCTCATCACCTAACATATTGCTAGCTCTACCACTCCTCGAAGACGAGGCGAACGACGATGCCACCGAAGAAGAAACTGTTCTCGCTGTCTCGCGGCTACGCCGCTCGGCTTCACGAGGACCGCTTCGCTCCGCTCAGCGCTCCTCGCTGTCCAGCACCCGAATCTGGTCACCACGCACGGTAACCGGAATCGGGACCGTCGCTTCGTACAGTTCCACGGTGACCTGGTCCTTGCCCTCGTCGATGCGCTGGACCTGCGCTTTCTCGCCCTTGAACGGGCCAGCGATGAGTTCGACGATGTCGCCCTCCGCGATGCCCTCGACGTCCGGCTTCGGCGAGAGGAAGTGCTCCACTTCCGAGATGTCGGACTCGCCGGGGATGACGGAGCGGGCGTGGGGAATCTCTTCGAGGACGCGCTCGATGATGTTGAAGTCCTCGGCCTCGACCATAACGTAACTCGTGAGCGAATCGGGAGCGAGCGCAGCGTGAATCGTCGGCTCTTCCCGGTTCATAATCATGTCTGCGACCGTTCGCTCCTGGCTCGCGGTCGTCTTGACGGCGTAGATAGGCATTGTGTTATGCGGGGATGAACTGCATGATGAAGGCGATGGTGAAGCCCATCAGGCCGACGAAGAGGATGCCGGCCCCGGCAATCTTGGCGATCTGGGAGAACTCTTCCCAAGAGGGAGTACTCGCCATTTTGAGTACTCTGACGTAGGAGTTCAGGTCTTTGGGAACTTGCATGCGGGCGGCTTCGTCATCCGTGCTTTTCTATCTATTGATAGCGTCGCAGGTGGAGTCACGACTCGACAGCTTCGAAGAGACGAAAAACGAGTTAGTCCGCGGTGACCGAGTCAGTCGACGAAGTCGATGTCCTGCTGGGCGTTAGCCTGTTGCTGCTGGGGCTGGGCCTGCTGTTCCTCGGTGCGGCCGTAAATCTGGGGCGAGTCGACGCCCGTGACGACGATCATCGTGCGCATGCTGCCTTCGAGCGTCTCGTCGATGGAGGTCCCCCAGATGATGCGGGCGTCGGGGTCGATGCGGTCGTAAATCTCCTCGACGACGCCTTCTGCCTCTTCGATGCTCATGTCGTTGCCGCCGGTGACGTTGACGAGCGCGGACGACGCGCCGGAGATGTCCACGTCGAGCAGCGGCGAGCGGAGCGCCGCCTTCACGGAGTCCGTCGACTTCGACCCGGAGTCGGACTCGCCGAGACCGATCATCGCGACGCCACCGCGTTCCATCACGGTGCGAACGTCGGCGAAGTCGAGGTTGACCAGGCCGGGCTTGGTGATGAGTTCGGTGATGCCCTTGACCGAGCGCATGAGCACTTCGTCCGAGACTTTGAACGCCTGGCGGACCGGCAGTTTGCCGACCGAGTCGAGCAGGCGGTCGTTCGGGACGACGATGACCGTGTCGCTCACGTCGCGGAGTCGTTCGAGACCGGCTTCCGCGTTCGTGCGACGGACCTCGCCTTCGGCGGTGAAGGGTGTCGTGACGATAGAGATAGTGAGTGCGCCGGATTCGCGGGCCGCCTTGGCGACCACGGGAGCCGACCCGGTGCCGGTACCGCCACCGAGACCAGCGGTGACGAACACCATGTCGGAGCCCTCGATGGACTCGTAGATTTCCTCCTGCGATTCGAGAGCGGCTTCTTCGCCGACCTGTGGGAGCGACCCGGCACCGCGCCCGCCGGTCTTCTGCTCGCCCATCAGTATCTTCGTGTCCGCCTCGATTTCGACGAGGTGTTGCACGTCGGTGTTCGCGGCGACGAGTTTCGCGCCGTGGATGCCTTCCTCGTGCATCCGGTCGATGGTGTTGCCGCCACCACCGCCACAGCCGACGACGGTGATGTCGGTCTGGAGTTCCTGAAGAACGTCCTGCAGCTCGTCGTCGGTCATCTTGCCCGTTCGCTTTGGTTCGCCCGTCTGGCCGCTCCCCCCGGAGCGGTCGGCGGTGTCTTGCGCAGACCCGCCTTCGGCCTCGTCGATAGCGTCTTCGACAATGGAGTCCATCCTTAACACCTCATTATTTTATGGAGGTTAATTACCTTTCCCCCCACTGTCGGACGGTCGTCAGACGATTCGACGCAGACGAGACAAAATGAAAGTAACTACTGGTCACCGGACAATGCGAAGCGGTCGGTCCGTTCGCTCGACACGTCTTCGGGCGCGACGGCGGTCCCGTCGACCTCGACTGCCTGCCCGCCCGCGAGTTTGCCGAATGCTGGCCCCTCGGGCACACCCGCGGCGGCGGCCAGTTCCGGGTCGAATCCGCGCTCGGTCGCGACCACGACGCTGTCCTCACGTCGAACTTCGTCGTACTTCTCGCGGAGCAGGTCGAGCACGTCGTCGACGAGCGCGTCGAACCGACCGTCGGGGAGTGCGGCCCGGCCAGCGACACGGCTCCCGTTCTGGACCGTCTCGAAGGCGACCGCGTGCGCCGCGACGAGTTCGCGTGTCCGCTCGCGGTCGATTCCCTGCACAGCGTCGAACAGGTCGGCTGGAAGGGAAACGACCGACCGATCGGCGTCGGCACTCGCTTGGGTGCCGAAGCGGAGACCGTCGTCGACGGAACACAGCGCGTCTTCGACGGTCGAAACGAGGTCGAGGTCGTGCCCGTCGACCTCGCGGAGCCACGTCTCGCTGACGACTCGGTAGCCCATGGCGTCGAGTTCGTCGCGCAAGACCGGCTTCTCACCGTCGACCAGTGCGTACTCGGTTCCACTCGTCTCGAAGGCCTGTCTGAGTACGTCGTGGTGTTCGGCCGGGTGGCCCATCGCGTCGAGGCCCCAGTCGGCCGCGATGTGCCCGACGGCCCACTCGGTCTCTCGGACGACTCGCTCGAACCGCGGCACGTAGTGGCCACCACCGAAGCCGACGACGGTCCGCTCGCGGTGCGCATCGGTGTCTCGGAGGTCGAGGATGGCACGGGCGACTGCTCGGGCACCGGCCGGGTCTGACCACTGTTCTTCGTCACTACCTAACTCGACGAACATCGAGGGGACACCGACCGAACTGGGACCGTGGTGGGTACACTCCATCCCGACCTCGTACTCGTCGGGCGCGTGTCGGTCGAACGCCGCGACGAGTTCGGCGTGGGCGTTCGGACAGGTCTCGGCGAGCGCGTCGTCGGCTCCACCGTACTCGGCCGGCCCGAAGTTGCCCGTGAAGTGCGCGGTCAAGAGTGCACCGGTGTCACCGGCGTGGCGCGACGCGAACACGAGGAAGTCGGGGTCGTCGAAAGCGTCGGCTACGTCGTCTAGTTCGAGGTGCAGGCCGTCGAACTCGCGCAACTCGAAGCCGTCTGTCCGGTACACTGTCCCGCCACCGTCGGCGTCCGCCAGCGACTCGTCTTCGTGCCGGTCCCAGTCGGCCAAATCGAGCAGGTGCTCGCCGATGTGCTCGGAGGCCGAATCGGCGCAGCTCACGACGATGGCAATCACGGCCGGGCGTTAGCGACAGGAAAACAAGTGAATGTCGGGTCGGTCGCGGGACCTGTTCGCGGCGGACCGACGACTCGCCTGCGTCAGTCCGAGTGGTCCGCGGCGGGACTCTCGCCGCCGACGCGGTCCGCCGTCGAGTAGAAGATACCGACGAGTGCCTCCCGGCGGCGCACGAACAGTGCGACAGCGAGGACGAGGTAGACGACCGTGTAGCCGTGCAGCAAGTCCATACTCAGGTTTGTAGCTGCCGTATCGCTCGCTGCGAACACGATGATACCGTACTCGATGGCGACCTGCGAGACGAACAGCACGAGGAGCGCGACAGCTTCGCGCAGACTAATCTCGAAGTTGGTGATGATGGCGATGGCGAACAGGCTCTGTGCGGCCGTAATCCAGATCTCGGCCGACTGTTTGTCGTCGAACGGGAGCGAGCCGATTTCGCCGAGTGCGAAGCTGTAGACGATGGCGAGCGTCCCGATGAGGAGCGTCCACTGGTTCAGCTTCGAGGAAATGAGCGCGTTGAACCCGGCGGTCGAGCGCGCCTTGTTCACGAGGTAGGCGACGACGATGAGTTCCGGACTCTCGGAGGCCAGCGGGGCAATCCACTGAATCATGAAGAACGGCGGAATGCCCGCGTTCTCACCGATTACCTCCAGCCCGTGTGCGAACGGGTGGACGGCCGTGTAGATGATGAGTCCAGAGTAGAGGAACAGCGTGATGGAGGACAGGGCGCGGTAGCCGAACGGGAGCGCCTGCAAATACGCCGGGACGCCCACCTGCTCTTCGTGGTCCTCGACGTCGCCGCGGACGATGATGGCGATGTAGGCGACGTACAGTCCGAGGAGGACGATTGTGTCGGCGACGCCGATACCGCCGTTCAGCGGGACGGCGAACGCGAAGATGGTCGCCGCGAGGAGGAAGACGATTTCGAGGCCGAGGTCACGGTCGAGCGAGACGCTGCTCCCGAGGAAGCCCGATTTCCGGTTCACCGCGGGGTCGTTCGAACTCAGGGCTCGATACACCGTGAACAGCGCGATACCGGACCAGCCGAGGCCGATGAGGATGCGGTTCGCACCCGTCATGTTCGCCACGGCGAGGTTCGCGTCGTGACAGGCGGCGGCGACCGGCGTCGCACCGTTCTCTATCTGCTGTTTCGTGAACTGCTCACAGGCCTCGGCGGTCGCGCCGCCGTTACCGGCACCGAAGGCGTACAGTGCGTCGACTGCGTACTCCGGGGCAACTGCAAGTACCGCGAGAACAGCGATTGCGAACGCACGCGGTACGTCTTTCTCGGCCGTCTCTGCCCCCCACGCGAGCATGAAGGACGCGCCGAGGACCGAGAGACCACTCACTGCGACTGTCCCGAGAGGCGATAGGCCGAGTGCATCGGGGCCACCGAGCACCTCCACACCCACCCATGGAGCGGTGAGTAAGGCGGCGAAGACCAGGGCGGCCAGCGGGTGCTGGAGCCGTTGCTTCAACATACCAAAACCGACCGCGAACGCGAACGTAACGCTTGTGATTTGCCGAGGATAGCGGCGTGTCAGCAACGTCCACGGCTGGGAGTGCGAAACCGCGACCCGCGTGTGACATTCGCTGCGAACTCGGGGCCCCGAGCCACCCACCGAGCGTCGACGTGGACGAACGCCGGAAAACGGGCCACAGCAGTCGCGGAACTGGTTACCTCGGCAGACTGCAATATCCCTTTTGTAGCAAGTCGACCAATTTCTAGAGGAGCGATGTTCGACCGAGTCCTTATCGCAGTCGACGGGAGTGAGTGCGCCACTCGCGCTGCAAGCGCCGGTGTGAAAATCGCGGCGACGTACGGCAGCGACGTCACTGCCATCACCGCGGTCAACGGGGGACTCGACGAAGCGGACGCACGGCGAGCCCTCGACGCGGTCGTCGAACTCGGTGCCGACACCGGCGTTCCGGTCGAATCACGTCTCGTCGCTGGACATCCTGTCAAAGCCATCGTCACCGTCGCCGACGAGATAGATGCAGCCCTCATCGTGATGGGGAGACTTGGCCACACCGGTGTCAGAGACCGATTCTTCGGCAGCGTCACGCAACGAGTCCTGCGGAGCACCCGGCGAAACGTCCTGACGGTTCCCGAGGGCGAAACGCCAGTGGACGACTTCCAGACGATTCTCCTGCCGACCGACCGGAGCACCGCCGCAACTGCTGGAATCCCACCAGCAGTCGACCTCGCGACCCGCTACGACGCGGCCCTGCACGTCCTCACATTGGTCGATGTCCGCAGGGAAGCCGGCCCGTTCAGTGCCGGTGGCGTCGATACGGAATACGTCGATGGGTTGCTCGCCACGGCACGCGACGGACTGACAGAATTCGTCGACGACTGTCGCGCCCGCGGCGGGGAAGACCTCGTGGTCGAAGCGGCGGCGCTGAAGGGAGTCCCGAGTGCGGGTATCGTCGACTACGTCACCGACCACGACATCGACCTCGTCGTCATGGCCTCGACCGGCGAGTCGAGCCTCGCCGGGCAGTTGCTCGGGAGTGTAACAGAGCGCGTCCTCAGAACCATCGACCGGCCAGTGCTCGTCGTCCACCCCACCCGGTGAACGGCGGACTGGATTCGCGCAATATCCCGACGCGACGGACGACTTTTCACCGACCGACACGTGCCCACAGCGTATGCAGGTCTTCGGACTCGTGGGAAACCCGGTCGGCCACTCGCTCTCGCCACCGATGCACGAGGCGGCGTACGCCGAACACGGACTCGACGCCAGGTACGTGACGTTCGAACCCGACCCGGCGGCCCTCGACGGCGCAATCGAGGGTGCCGAAGCGCTCGGCATCAGCGGGCTGAACGTCACCATCCCGTTCAAGCAGGACGTGCTCGGCCTCGTCGAACCGGACGACCTCGCCGCGCGCATCGGTGCGGTGAACACCATCGACTTCACAGGCGAGCGCCCGACCGGCCACAACACCGACGCTGGCGGCGCGCTGCGGTCGCTCCGTGAACAGGGTGTCGCCGACCTCAACGGCGCGACTGCAGTCGTCGTCGGAGCGGGGGGTGCAGGCCGCGCAGTTGCGTTCGCGCTGGCCGACGCTGGGAGCACGGTCCACGTCGTCAACCGGACCGTCGAGCGCGCGACCGACCTCGCAGCTGCGGTTCCCGGCGCAGCAGGGCACGGTCTCGACGCGCTCGGTGAACTGGTCCCGGCGGCCGACGTACTCGTCAACGCGACGAGCGTCGGCATGGACGAAGACGCGACACCAGTACCCGCTGACTGTCTTCACAGTGACCTCGTCGTTCTCGACGCGGTGTACAGCCCGCTCGAGACCAGATTGCTGCGAGACGCCGCCGCTGCCGGCGCGACGACGGTCGACGGCGCGTGGATGCTCCTCTATCAGGGTGCGGAAGCGTTCGAACGCTGGACGGGACTCGAAGCCCCAATCGATGCGATGAACGACGCCCTGCGGACCAACTTACGAGGCGACAGGTAGCGGGGTCGTTAGAACCGCTATACGACAGATAAACGTATGTCGGATAGTCCCGCATGTCGCGGGTTTAAGTATCGTGACCCGATATCCCCGTGTAATGGCACTGCTCGAGAAGCTGAAGTCGCTGCTGGGGCTAGGCGACGATTCGCAGCCGCGGTCCTCTCGTGACGTCGGCGTCACGGTGGAGAAGGAGCGGCGCGAGTCCGACTCGCCGCCCGAGCAGTCGGCTGACACCGGTGCGACAGGGGTGGAACCGACGACCGAGACGCCCGACCGAAGTGAGTCTGACACGGACGCGGCAATGCAGAGAACCGAGGACGCAGACACCGCCGAAGACGCCGTCGCGGCGTCTGCGAAAACGGTATCCGCGGATACGGACACTACAACGGCCGACACCGACGAGGACGTCGACACCGGCGTCGTCGAGGCAGAACCCGAGACGGAAGTCGCGGAAGTCGAATCCGAGGTCGACGCAGAAGTCGAACCTGAAGTGGAACCAGCGGCGGAAATCGACGCTGAACCGGAACCAGAACCGGAACCGGAACTCGAACCCGAAGACGACTCCAAACCGGTACAGGACATCAAAGGCATCGGCCCAGCGTACGCCGACCGCCTCGCCGACATGGGCATCACCACCGTCGCGCAACTGGCCGACGCCGACCCGGACGAAGTCGCAGAGGAGACGGACATCGCGGCGGCTCGCGTCGAAGGCTGGATCGAACGGGCTCGCGCCCGTCGGTAGCGCGAGGACCGCAACACGGTTACGTGCAGTTCTCTTTCCTCCGGCCATGACAGACCCACGCGTCGAGACTAGCCGTCGCTCCTTCGAAGCGGCGGCCTCGGCCGCTTCCCCCGCGGCGCGTGTTCCAGTGGAAGTGTCGGTTCGCGTCGCCGACCCGTTCGACGCGTATCGGCGCGCCCGCGCCGACGACGGCGAGTGGAACGCGTATCTGGAGACGACCGGTGGCCAACCCGGCTGGAGCTACTTCGGAGTCGACCCAATCGAGACGCTGACCGTCTCACCCGGGTCGGCTTGCCGACGAGCAAACGACAGCGATGTCGAAACCACATCGCCGACGCTCGACGCCCTGCAAGGCGTCCTCGACGGCGAGACGCTGGCTCGAGGCGACTGTGACGTGCCGTTTCCCTGCGGCGCTATCGGCTGGCTCTCCTACGACACCGTCCGCGAACTCGAAGCACTTCCGAGCGAGGCGAGAGACGACCGCAGCGTACCGAACTTGCAGCTCGCGGTGTACGACCGCCTCGCCGCGTGGGAAACGCCCGACGACGACGGGCCGACGACGCTCCGCATTACGGCGTGTCCCGTGGTCGGCGACGACCCTGATGCCGCGTACGACCGCGGGATAGAGCGAGCGCTCGACCTCGCCGAACGAATCGCCGACGGCGACCCCAGCATCGGTCGCCCACGCACCGAAACCCACGATGCGACGTTCGAGAGCGACTGTGGCCCCGACGCCTACGCCGACCGAGTCCGCCGCGTGAAAGCGTACGTCCACGACGGCGACACCTTCCAGGCGAACATCTCACAGCGACTCGTCGCGCCGGCGGCGGTCCACCCGGTCGCCGCCTACGACGCGCTCCGGACCGTGAACCCAGCCCCGTACTCTGGATTGCTGGAGTTCCGCGGTGTCGACCTCGTGAGCGCGAGTCCGGAACTCCTGCTCGAACGCGACGGCAGCTACATCAGAACGGAACCCATCGCCGGTACCCGCCCGCGAGGGAACACGCCCGAGGAAGACGGCGACCTCGCGGTCGACCTCACGAGCGACGAGAAAGAGCGCGCCGAACACGCGATGCTCGTCGACTTAGAACGCAACGACCTCGGCAAGGTCAGCGAGTACGGCAGCGTCGACGTCGCGGAGTACCGCCGCGTCGACCGCTACTCCGAAGTGATGCACCTCGTCTCCGACGTGACCGGCGAGTTGCGCGACGGCGAATCACTCGCCGACGCCATCGCTGCGGTGTTTCCGGGCGGGACCATCACGGGCGCGCCGAAGCCCCGGACGATGGAGATTATCGACGAACTCGAAGCCACCAGACGAGGCCCCTACACTGGCAGCATGGGCATCTTCGGCTTCGACGACCGGGCCACCCTGAATATCGTCATCCGGACGCTCGTGCGTCATCGTGACGAATATTTCCTCCGCGTCGGCGCGGGCATCGTCCACGACTCGGTGCCCGAACGTGAGTACGAAGAGACGCTCGACAAAGCGCGGGCACTCGTCACCGCAGTCGACGAAGCCCTCGGCGACCGGGCCGGCCTCACGGTCGGGGAGGCGAGCGATGACTGAGACCGAAGTCCTCGTCGTCGACAACTACGACTCGTTCGCGTACAACCTCGTCCAGTACGTCGGCGAGCTCGCCGACGAAGTCGTCGTGCGACGGAACGACGCCATCGACGTCGACGACATCCGCGAACTCGACCCCGACGCCATCGTCGTCTCACCGGGGCCGGGCACGCCCGAGGAAGCTGGCGTCTCCGTGCCGGTTTTCCGCGACCTCGCGTACCCGTCGCTCGGCGTCTGTCTCGGCCATCAGGCGCTCTGTCTGGCGAACGGGACACCTGTGGTCCACGCTCCCGATGTCGTCCACGGCAAGCCCTCGGTCATCAGCCACGATGGCGAGGGCATCTTCACGGAACTCCCCGAGCAGATCCGCGTCGGACGCTATCACTCGCTGTCGGTCGAGCGCGACGGACTGGCCGACTCACTCGTGGAGACGGCGACGACCGCCGACGAGCGATCCGTGCTGATGGCGGTTCGACACCGCGAAAAACCGCACGTCGGCGTGCAGTTCCACCCCGAGAGCATCCTCACGGGCGACGTGAGCGAACCCGAATCCGGCGCACACCTGTCGCTACGGGTGGGCAAACGACTGGTCAAGAATTTCCTCGACGAATGCACTACCACGTAGACGGCGAACTGGTCCCAGCAGCGCACGCGAGCGTCAGCGTCGACGACCGTGGCTTTCGCTACGGCGACGCCGCGTTCGAGACGATGCGCGCCTACGGCGGCGACGTGTTCGAGTGGGAAGCCCACGTCGACCGGTTGCGCCGCTCGTGCGACGCGCTCGGGTTCGACCCCGGTGTCGAGTCGGGCGACCTCCGTGCGCGGGTGGACGCGACGCTCTCCGCGAACGACCTCGAAGAGGCCTACGTCAGGCTCTCGGTGACGCGCGGCGTGCAATCCGGCAAGCTCACGCCGTCGCCGGACGTGAACCCGACGGTCATCGTCGTGGTGAAGCCACTGCCGCGTGGGGGCGCAGAGAGCGACCCAGTGTGGGACGGCTCGGCGACGCTCCAGACGACGAAGACGCGAAAGCCCCCGGCGAACTCGCTTCCGCCAGGTGCGAAGACCCACAACTACCTGAACGGTATCCTCGCGCGGAACGAACTCGTCGAGGGCGTCGACGAAGCCCTGCTCCGCGACCAGGAGGGGAACGTCTGCGAAGGCGCGACGAGCAACCTCTTCTTCGTGAACGAACACGGCCTGCACACGCCGACGGCAGACCTGCCGCTCTTGCCGGGTATCACTCGTACGGTGGTGCTCGACCTCGCGCGGGAGGAGGGTGTTCCGGTGTGGCAAGGTCGCTACTCGCCGGAGGACGTGCGAACCGCAGACGAGGCGTTCCTGACGAACACGACGTGGGAGATCAGGCCTGTGGAGACGGTCGACGGGATGGCAGTCGGCGGCGGCCCAGTGACGAACCTGCTCCGGAACCGGTTCGACGACCTCGTCGAGCGTCGTCACTACGGCGGCGAGCGACTCTCAGACGGCGAAGAATCGGTTACGCAGGACTGACTCGCAACCTCGTTTTGGCGAACAGGCGACGTGAATCCGGTTTCAGAATCGCACACGAGCACGTCGCACAACCGCGCCACCGTGTGCGGCAGGGGGTCAGGACACGCCGACGGTGGCCGCGGATTCGTACTTAAATTCCACCGACGTCGACGCGCTCGACGCCCGGGATTTCGAGGACGAGGTCTTTCCCGTAGGCCGTCGACGGCGTCTGGAAACCGGGTTTGACGTTCCCGCGGAGGGCCTTCCTCGCGGTGAGGACGGCGGTATCGCGCGTCAGCGCGTAGCCATTGGGCGTGTGCAGTCGCGAGACGACGCGGTCGATGCCGTCGGTCGCTTCGCCCCAGACTTCGCCGCGGCCCTCGTGGAGTTGCTCCTCGTCCGGGCCCTTCACGCGCCAGTTGACGAGCAGGCTGAGCAGTTTCTGGGTGGGGCCGGCGGCGAGAATCGGGGAGATTTTGCGGAGTTTTCGGAGGCGAGCGATGGTCTTCGGGTGGGTCTCGCTGTACACCTCGACGTTCGGGATGCCGGTCGAGTGGTACGCCGTGGACACGTCGCCCCACGGGATGGACATCACGCTTCGCTCGCCGTAGCTGAACTCGACCTCGCGGTCGTGTTCGGCCAGCGGAACCTCGGTGATGACACCGTCCTCGCGGACGACGCCGCCTTCGCCGAGGCTCTCGACCATCGTGAGCGCGGTTCCGCGAGACATCCCACCGAGCGAGCCTAGTGCGAGTCTCAACTGGGTCGCCTCGGGCAGTCGGTCGTGGAGGTGCGCCGCGAGGCAGTCCGAGGGTACCACGTCGAAGCCGACGCCGGGCAGGAGCATCACGCCCGCGTCTTTCGCGGCTTCGTCGCGCGCGGCGATGGCCTCGAACACCTGCCACTCGCCGGTGATGTCGAGGTAGTGCGCACCGACGTCGATGCAGGCCCGAACGACTGGATCGGCCGTCTTCGAAAACGGCCCGGCGCAGTTGAGAACCACGTCGACGCCTTCTAAGAAGTCCGCGACGGTCCGGTGGTCGTCGGCGGTGAACACGCGAGCACGACAGTCGAGTTCCTCCGCGTGGTCGTGGACGGCTTCGGGGTCGCGTCCCGCGAGAATAGGGTTCAGCCCCTTCGAAACCGCCTTCTCGGCGATGAGCCGACCCGTGTAGCCGTAGGACCCGTAGACGAGCAGGTCTGTCATATTACGTAAAAATTCGTGCGCATCGCATAAACGTGTGTCACCATCCCGTCGTGTGGACTGTTGGGACTCGACCCGACCAACCGGCATGGTGCGCGCTTTCGAGTGTGCCCGAGTGAAGCGAGGGCCACGAGGCGACATCGCGCGAGGGATGAGGACCGCAGCCGTAACGAGCGAAGCGAGTGGCGGTGAGGACCGGTCACGAGACGCAATGCGTCTCGTGAGCATCTCGCAGAATCACAGATTCTGCGGACTCGTCGGAAACCGTCGGTTTCCGAGACACCAGAAATCTCTGATTTCTGGGGACGGAATCGGATGGGGAGGCTGTGGACGCGGTGCTGTGCGGTTGCGGTCATGTACCGTCGTGAGTCGTGAACTGCCCGGTGGAACAACTGACAGGACAGTCTGTGTCCACACCGACAGCAGTTCACAGAACAGCACGAAAACACACTAACACAGAATCTCGCACTAATCGTGGCGTTCAAACCAACGGCCGCGTAACGCGGACTATGGACGAGGGTAGCCACATCACGGCCGTCGACGAGGTACCCGTCGACGGCACCTTCCTCTTCACCGTGATGGAGGGGTTCGACGAGCGAGAGGTCGTCCTCACGAAACTCGACGACGGCACCGTCACCGCGTGGCGCAACTACTGTCAGCACTGGACCGACGTGCGCATCGACAAAGGCTCCGGCGCGGAGGTCAGAGACGACGAACTCGTCTGTACCCGCCACGCCGCGACGTTCCGCAAGGACGATGGCGTCTGCACGCACGGCCCGTGCGAGGGCGCGGTGCTCGAACCCGTCGATATCGCGGTCGACGACGGCGACGTGTACCTCACGGACGACGACTACCGATTCGACCACGTCGGGAAAGCGACCGACGTAGATCTCTCTTCTGGCGGCGGTCGAATCGGGTTCGACGGCGTATAGCGAGGAGATGGCCTCGTCTCGACGCTCAGTCGACGCGGAACGCCGGTTCCTCGATGGCCTCGCTCTTGCAGTCGGGACAGCGCGATGGCCGATTGAGGAGGTCGTCGAAGTCTGTGAAGCCACACTCGCGGCACTCGGGGGGCGCGACGAGCAGTTGCTCGTCGGCGTGGTCTAACGACCGCGAGATGTGCTCGACGTGCCGGAGGGCTGTGCCGGCCGTCACGTCGAACTCGGACGCGAGTCCGCTGGGCGTGTCTGCGCCCTGTCGCAGTCTGTCGGTGATGCGCTGGCGGGTGGTTTCGTCAGCCTGGCGCATGCCAGAGTGTGGGAACCGAGACGGTAAACGTCTTGTTCCCACGAAAGTGGGCAGGGACACCGAATCAATTCGGGTCCTCCCGCCGTACGCTGGTATTCACGCCCACGAGTCGGGTTGCCACACTCTCTGGTTGTGCGTCAGAAAGGATAAAGGACTTAGTAACGGCTATTGAAGCCGCGAGTATGAAAGCTGTCGTCCTCGCTGGGGGGTATGCGACTCGACTGTGGCCCATCACGAAAAATCGGCCCAAGATGTTCCTCCCCGTCGGCGACTCGACCGTCATCGACCAGATATTCGCGGAACTCGAAGACGACGACCGCGTCGACGAGGTGTTCGTCAGCACGAACGAGAAGTTCGCGCCCGAGTTCGAAGCCCACCTCGCCGACAGCGACTTCGAGAAGCCGAAGCTCTCCGTCGAAGACACCTCCGCGGAAGACGAGAAGTTCGGCGTCGTCGGCGCACTCGCCCAACTCGTCGACCGTGAAGGCGTCGACGAAGACCTGCTCGTCATCGCGGGTGACAACCTCATCAGCTTCGACGTCTCCGACTTCATCGACTTCTTCGAGGCGAAAGACGCCCCGACGCTCGCCGCCTACGACGTGGGCTCGAAACAACTCGCGAAGTCCTACGGCCTCGTCGAACTCGACGGCGAGCGCATCGTCGACTTCCAGGAGAAGCCCGACGACCCGAACAGCACCCTCGTCTCTATCGCCTGCTACGCCTTCACCGCCGACACGGTCGGCCTCCTCGACGAGTACCTCGCCGGCGACAACAACCCGGACGAACCGGGCTGGTTCGTCCAGTGGCTCCAGAACCGCGAGACGACGTACGCCTACACCTTCGAGGGCGCGTGGTTCGACATCGGGACGCCGGAGTCCTACCTCGACGCCGTCGCGTGGTACCTCGATGGGGAGAACTACATCCACGAGTCGGCGACCATCGAGGGGTCGACGCTCGGCGACAACGTCCACGTGATGGCCGACGCGACCATCGTCGACAGCACCATCGAAGGGTCGGTCATCTTCCCCGATGCGACCATCAAGGAGACGGAGATTCACGACTCCATCATCGACGAGCAGACACACCTCGACAATCTCGACCTCTCTGGTGCCCTCATCGGCGCACACACGCGAATCACGAACGGCTACTGACGCGGCCACACTGGCACCAATACGGTACTCGCGGTCGCAGCGACGAGAAGTATATCGTCTCCAGAACCGTTCTATATCGTATAAGTCAAGCGTATTTGACTTACGGCTGAGTAAAACGAGAGACGCGCGTGGGTGAAGCCGACCGGACAGTACTCCGATTCGTGCGTTCGTTTTCGTGAGTAATCGCTCCTTACCGGCAAGCGGCGGCGGCGGGAGAGTCGAGATGGCATATTATCAAGTATATAATTACAACGACACTGGTCGTCGATTTGAGCGACCTACTGGGGAGTACGAGAATGGGACGAAACACAGCTAACGGAGTTTCGGTGGTGATGGTGGCGTTACTGCTGGTAACGTCGACGGTCGTCGGCACCGGTGCCGTCGCAGCACCGACCACCACGGTACAGTCTGGGACTACACAGCTAGAGACGACGGCATCGACCACGTCGACACAGTCGCCGCCGACGACACTGCCATCGTCCGAAGGGGCCGTGATCTATCGGACGAACGTCGGCGGGCCACGCATCGCTGGCGGCGACGGCCCGGATTGGGAGACCGACGACCGGTATCTGGTCGCCGGTGGCGAACAGAAGAGCGCCCCCGCGCCACCGGACGCGATTCACGACTCGGTGCCGGCGTGGGCACCGGCGTCCATCTGGGAGTACCAGCGCTGGGACCCGGCGAGCGGCGAGGAGATGCAGTTCGAATTCGACGTGCAGGCGGGCCAGCGCGTCGAAGTGCGACTCTACCTCTACGACTCCTACAGCGGCACGAACCAGCCGGGTGACCGCGTCTTCGACGTCAATTTCGAGAATCAGACGTTCTCGAACGTGGACATCGTCGACCGATTCGGCGACCAGACCGGCGGCATGGTGTCGACGAACGTCACGAGCGACGGGACGGTCGACGTGGACTTCGCACACGTCGTCGAGAACCCGCAGGTCGCCGCCATCGAAGTGGCGACGGTGGAGCCACAACCGGATAGACTCGGTGGCCGGTCGAGCGTCGATTTCGGAACCGTCGTCACGAACGAGACGGTGACGAAGCGAGTCACCGTCACGAATCTCGGCGGGGCCAACGACACGAACATCACGCTGAACGGTGCGACCACGACTGGCGACGACGCCTTCACGACCGCGTTCACTGGAAACGTGACGCTCGCTCCGGGCGAGTCGACCACCGTGCCGGTGACGTTCGCACCGACGACCGCGACGAACGCCAACGGGACGCTCGAAATCGACCACAGCGGGTCGAACTCACCGATGCCGGTCGAACTCACTGGCGAGGGCTCCGAGACCGTGCCGGTCGGCTTCGGACTGAGCGGACTGGACGGTATCGACCTGGCGAACCCCACGTCGCTCGACTTCGGCCCGGACGGCAGGCTCTACGTTGCCGAGATGACTGGCGCGATCAAGGCGTTCACCATCACGCGAGAGGGCCCGAACAACTACACCGTGACCGATACCGAGGTCATCGACGAAGTCCAACGAATCCCGAACCACGACGACGACGGGACGTACAACCCGAACGTCACGACCCGGCAGGTCACCGGCATCACCGTCGTCGGGAACGCGTCGAACCCAGTCGTCTACGCCACATCGAGCGACCCGCGCGTCGGTGCCGGGAGCAGCCACGCAGACAGCGGCCTCGACACGAACTCGGGGACCGTCTCGCGTTTGACGAGAGCGAGCGACGGCGGCTGGGACCACGTCATGCTCGTCCGCGGCCTGCCCCGCTCCGAACTGAATCACGCGACGAACGATTTGGAGTACGACGCCGAGCGAAACGTCCTCTACGTCGGGCAGGGCGGCCACACGAACAAGGGCGCGCCCTCGGACAACTTCGCGCTGACGCCCGAGTACGCGCTCACTGCTGCGGTCATCGAAGTCGACCTCGACCAGCTCGATGGACTGGCAGCGAAAGACGCCGCCAATTCGAACGCGACGTACCTGTACGACCTGCCGACGCTACAGGGGACCGAGACCCCCTTCGGCGGGCAAGACGGCCAGAACATGGCGATGTGGACCGCAGACAGTCCCGTCGACGTGTTCGCTGCAGGATTCCGGAACCCCTACGACGTGGCGCTGACGCCGGATGGGACGCTGTACGCGACCGACAACAGCGCGAACCCCGGCTGGGGTGGCATCGTCGCCGACGAGGGCCCGGCCGGCATCTGTACGAACCAACAGAACGAACAGGACGAGTTCTCGCCACCAGGCCTCTACCGTGTCGAGCAGGATGGCTACTACGGCCACCCGAACCCGACCCGCGGGAACCCGAACAGCACCTTCGGCGCGGCGGTCGAGGCCGGTCTGCACGATTCGGCCGAGTGTGACTATCGGTCGCCGACCGGCGATTCCGAAAGCGCTGCACTCGAAGTGTACGACCCGTCGCCGCAGGGGATGGACGTCTACACCGCCTCGAACTTCGGCGGACAGATGCAGGGCGACCTCCTGCTGGCGATGTGGAACACGGGCGCAGTCCAGCGCGTCGAACTGAACGCATCCGGGACCGGCGTCGTCGCGTCCGCACCGATATTCGAACACATCGGGAACAACCCGCTCGACGTCCACGCACAGGGTGACGACGAGACGTTCCCGGGCACCGTGTGGGCCGCCACCTACGGCAGCAACGAGATAACGGTGTTCGAACCGAACGACTACGACGGCAGTGCCAGTGCAGCCTGTATCGCCGACGACCCGTCAGACCCGGCGTACGACCCAGAAGCCGACGACGACGGTGACGGCTACACCAACGGCGACGAGAACAAAGTCGGAACGAATCCGTGTTCGCAGGCCTCGCAACCGGCAGACAGGGACAACGACTTCGTGCCCGACTCGCTCGACAGCGACGACGACGAGGACGGCCTCAGTGACGCGGTCGACCCGTTCGCCATCGACCCGGCGAACGGTCTCGATACGACGCTCCCGGTCGACCGGCAGTTCGAGCCGGGACAACACCCGAACTCGCTGTTCGGCCTTGGGTTCACCGGCTTGCTGACTGACGGTGAACGCCCGTATTCGGCCCTGTACAACGCCTCGAAGGTCCGCGCTGGCGGGGCCGCCGAGAAGATGTCCGTCGACGAGGTGCCGTTCGGGACGGCCCTCGGGGACGAGAACTCCCTGACCTACGGCTTCCAGTACGGGGTCGCCGCCCCGGCCAATCCGTTCGAGATTCACGGGACCGTCGTCACGCCGTTCTCCGACGACATGACCCCCGAGAACGGGCAGGCGGTCGGCATCCAGTTCGGCCCGGGTGACCAGGACAACTACCTCAGCATCTCCGCGACTGCGACCGACGCCGACGGAAACCCCACTGGCGGCGTGCAGGTCGTCCGTGAGGTCGACGGCGTCGCCGAGACGACGACGCTGTCCGAACCGGCCGTCGTCGGCAGCGGCCAGACCACCGACCTCTACCTGACCGTGGATCCGACGACCGACCCGACGCCGGACGACGGGACCGACCACGTCGCGGTGACCGCCGAATACGCCATCGACGGCGGCCAGCGTGTCGCCTTCGACGAGCCGTTCGCCGTGCCGGCGTCCTGGGTCACCGACACGTCGCAGGGCACCGCAGTCGGTCTCGTCAGCACCGCTCACGGTGCTTCGTCGACGTTCTCGGCGTCGTGGGACCGACTCTCTGTCTCGCTCGTCGAAGACGAACCAGACGAGCCGGACGACCCCACCGAGCGCGAGGTCGTCCACCGCGTGAACGCGGCCGGTCCCACGGTCGCCGCGACCGACGACGGGCCGGACTGGAGCGCCGATAGCGCGAACTCCCCGAGCCAGTTCCTGACCTCGGGCGGGCGCGCGTCGGCCGGTCTCGCACAGCCGGGAACCATCGACTCGTCGGTCCCTTCCAGCACGCCCGGCGCAGTCTGGGAGAGCGAGCGCTGGGACCCGAGCAGTGGCGATGAGATGCGCTACGACTTCCCCGTACAGGCCGGTGAGACGTACGAATTCCGGCTGTACGTCTACGATAGCTACTACAAGACGAGCGAAGCGGGTGACCGCGTGTACGACCTGGCCGTCGAAGGCGACGCTGTCACCGACTTCGACGTCATCGAGCGCTACGGCGACGACACCGGCGCGATGGTCTCGTTCACCGTGACGCCGACGGATGACAGCCTCGACGTGGACTTCCTGCACGGCGCGGCAAACAATCCGATGGTCAACGCCATCGAAGTCGTGCAGGTCGGTGACGGCGGTAGCGGTGGCGGCGATAGCGGCGGCCCGACGGCCGACGCAGGTGCAAACCAGTCGGTCGACGAAGGCACCGCAGGTGTCCAACTCGACGCGACCGGCTCGACCGGTGACGGCCTGTCCTACGGGTGGACAGTGGTCGACGACGGCGGCACCGGTGTCACCCTCTCAGACGCGACCGCGGCGACCCCGACGTTCGACGCCCCGAGCGTCGACGCTAACACGACGCTCACGTTCGCAGTCGAGGTGACCGACGGTTCGGGTGCGACCGACAGCGACACGGTGTCCGTGACAGTTCGAGACACGGATTCGGACGAGCCAGCCGAGGGCGAAGTCGTCTACCGGGTGAACGCGGCCGGTCCCACGGTTTCGGCGACCGACGGCGGGCCGGACTGGACCGCCGACTCCGCGAACTCGCCGAGTCAGTATCTGACCTCGGGTGGACGCACGTCGACCGGCCTCGCACAGCCCGGAACCATCGACGGTTCGGTACCCACCGGGACGCCGGGCACCATCTGGGAGAGCGAGCGCTGGGACCCGAGCAGCGGCGAGGAGATGCGCTACGACTTCCCCGTGCAGGCTGGCGAGACGTACGAAGTTCGTCTGTACGTCTACGACAGCTACTGGAAGACGAGTGCTCCTGGTGACCGCGTGTTCGACCTCGCTGTCGAAGACGAGTCCGTCACCGACTTCGACGTCATCGAGCGCTACGGCGACGACACCGGCACGGTGCTGTCAGTGACGGTCACGCCGAGCGACGACACCCTCGACGTGGACTTCCTGCACGGACTCGCGAACAACCCGATGGCCAACGCCATCGAAGTCGTGAAGGTAGCCGACGCGCCCGATGCACCCGACGAGGACGAAATAGTCCACCGCGTGAATGCGGCCGGGTCTACCGTCGCGGCGACCGACGGCGGGCCAGACTGGAGCGCCGACACGAGCAATTCACCGAGCCAGTATCTCGTCGCTGGCGGCCGTGCGTCGACTGGCCTCGCGCAGCCAGGAACCATCGACGCTTCCGTGCCCGCCGGAACGCCCGGCGAACTCTGGGAGAGCGAGCGCTGGGACCCGAGCAGCGGCGAGGAGATGCGCTGGGCGTTCGACGCAGAGGCTGGCGAGACGTACGAAGTCCGGCTGTACGTCTACGACAGCTACTACAAGACGAGCAATCCCGGCGACCGAGTGTTCGACGTGACCGCAGAAGGCGAGTCGGTCCTCACCGACTTCGACACCATCGACCGCTTCGGAGACGACACCGGCGGGATGGTGTCGTTCGAAGTCACGCCAGCGGACGACATGCTGAGCGTCACGTTCCGCCACGGCGCGGCGAATCACCCGATGGTCAACGCCATCGAAGTGGTCCGCGTCGACGACGGGAACAGTACTACTGTGAACACGACCGTTTCGACTGCCTGAGGACGCGAGTCAGCGGTCTTCACGCCGCTCCCACTCCGGCGCAGGGTCGCGGACCTCGGCACTCTCCTTGGCGACGATTCGCAGGTAGACCCAGCCGACGACGACGACGATGACGACAAAGGAAACCAGCAGGTAGACGAGGGCCATCCCGGTCTCGTTGAGGGCGACGGACGCGAGCAATAGTGCGAGTGTCAGCCCCAGTCCGACGACGACCGCGATGAACTTCCGAAACCCCAGAAGGTGCCCGATGAGGTCGCTCATACGCGATGGGTTCACCCGAACTCACGTCACTGTTCGGGTCCGCACCGCTGGCGGCTGGCAGGCGATTCCCCGCAAGGCGTTTTCCGATGGCCGTCGTAGGCCTGCCCATGGCACTCACACTGTACGAACTGGAAGGCTGCCCGTGGTGCGAGAAGGTCAACGAAGACTTGCAAGAACGCGGTATCGACTACGAGAGCGTCTGGGTCGAGGGCCTGCACTCGAAGCGCGACGAGGTAAAACGCGTCTCCGGACAGCGCGCAGTTCCCGTGCTCGTCGACGACGACTACGGCGTGACGATGAACGAATCGGCGAACATTCTGGAGTACATCGAAAAGACGTACGGCGAGTGAACTGTCGAGCGTCTCGAAGATATCCACCCGGGATTCTACCGACATTGGTGCGACAAATATAGAAATACCGACAGTATTTTCTGTGGCTGCGGTGAAGTCGAACGTAGATGCCCTCCACCAGTCGCCGTCGACTACTCGCAGCACTCGGGACCGCCGCGACTGCCGGTCTCGCAGGGTGTAACGACACCGTCTCCGGTTCCGGCGAACCGCCAGCCGGGAGTATCCAGTTCGTGAACGAGCACGACCTGCCGCACTCGGTCGAGTTCGTCGTCATCGCCGTCGGCGATAGTGTCGGCGACGATACGGGACCGCAGAACGACAGCGAGTCCGAGTATCCGTGGCTTCGCGGCCAGACTGCGGGCGCGTGGCTCGAACCCGGCGAGACGAAGACGTACGAAGAAGCCTTCCATTTCGACACCACGTATCTCGTCGAATTCACTGTCGACGACGAGCAACCACCACACAATCGAGTCTCGTTCAGTCCGACCCAATCAAACAGCCAGCGTGGACATTTCCTCGGTGGACGGGTCGACGCGAACAACGAGTTCGCGTGGGTCGTGAGCAGTACCGACGATACGGGCGACGTTCGAGAGCTGTAGTGAGCCGACCACGCGGACCAGGCCGCGTCAGAACTCGGTGACGACCGGAATCCCGACGGTGTCGAAGTCGCTCATCCGCGACAGCGTCTCGGGCACGTCGTCGAGCGACAGTTCCTCACTCACCAGTCGTCCCGGTTCCAGCTTTCCGGAATCGACCATCCGGAAAATCTCCTCGTAGTCGGTCGGCGGCATGCCGAAGGAGGCGAGGAAGTCTATCTCCTGCATCACCATCGCGTCGCTCGGAATCGTCAGGTTCCCCTGCTCGTTCCCCGTCGTCAGCCCGATTTGGACGTGCTCGCCGCGACGGCCGAGCGACCCGATGGCGTTCTGGCACGTCTCGGGCACGCCGAGCGCATCGACCGACACGTCACAGCCGCCACCGACGAGTGCTTTCACGTCGCTCGGAACACGCTCCGAATCCGCCGCGTTCAGCGTCTCTCGCGCGCCGAGTTCACGCGCCTTTTCGAGTTTGTCCTCGCGGATGTCCACCGCGACGACGTTCGCGCCGAGGGCGTCGGCGATGTGGACCGCCGACAGGCCGACGCCGCCACAGCCGTGGACTGCGACCCAGTCCCCGGGCGCGAGGTCGGCGCGGTGAGCGAGGCCGTGGAACGCCGTCATGAACCGACAGCCAAGGCTGGCCATGTCGCGGAAGTCGACGCCGTCTGGCAACTTCGCCACGTTCACGTCCGCTTTTCGGACGGGGAACGCCTCGGCGAACGCGCCCGGGGCCACGTCGGCGAAGCCGAGCGGAATCACGCTCTCGCAGACGTTCGCGTGGCCGGTTCGGCACTGGTGACAGGTACCGTCGGCGAGGTGGAACGGGACGGCGACGCGGTCGCCCGCTGCGAGCGTTTCCACGTCTTCGCCGACGCTGGCGACGACCCCGGCGGGCTCGTGCCCGAGGACCTGCCCAGGTGGTGCCTGCGCGCCGACCCAGCCCCAGTCGCCCTGCCACGCGTGCCAGTCGCTCCGGCAGACGCCACAGGCGCGTGTCTCGACGACCACCTGGTCGGGGGCTGGTTCGGGGTAGTCCACATCCTGTATCTCCAGTGGTTCGCCGTGCTCGGTGAGGACTGCGGCTCGCATGTGTCAGTTGTTCCCACGGTGGCGTAATGAGTGTACGCCCGCGTCGAGGGAGCCGGTCGTAAATGGTTAAGTGTAGTTGTGGAGTAACCGTACACGAGTGAGCACCCACCCCGCCGACCTCCTCGCGCTGTTACACGACGAGTACGCGCGGTCGATACTGCTCAGCACGAGTGCCCAACCGATGTCTGCAAGCGAACTCAGTGAGACCTGTGACATGTCGCGTTCGACGGTGTACCGGCGCGTGGACGACCTCTCGGATCACGGATTACTCCGGTCGTACACGCGCCCGGACCCCGAGGGCCACCACCACACCGTGTACGAGGCCACCGTCTCACGGGTCGAATTCGAGTTCGACGACGGTGACCTCGCCGCGACGGTCGAGGGTGACGAAGACGACCAGTCGACGGGGGAAGCCGACGCGGCGGACCGATTCACCAGTCTCTGGCGCGGTGTCCGAGGTGACGACGGATGAGCACACCGCTGCTGGCCGCGAAACTGTTCGCGGTCGCACTCGGCCTGTTCGTCGCGGTCCAGAGCTATCGTGGCTATCGCCGCAACGAGAGCGAGCCGATGCTCTACCTCGCCATCGGCTTCGTGTTCATCAGCCTCGGCGGGGCCGCAGACTGCAGCCTGTACGGGGCACTGGGCGTCACGAAACCGCTCGGTGGCTACCTGCCGACCTGTCTCACCACGGTCGGACTCGGAACCGTCGCCCTCTCGCTGTATCGGTGAGTCGGCCACGTCGCGTCACCGGAGCCGACACGTCGTCGGGTCGCCGGCTCTCCCGAGGAAGAACAGGAGCAACAGCACGCCGCCGACGCGGAGGAGGTCCCCGTGAAACGGCATCGCAGCGAGCGCCCCGGCGAAGCCGAACAGGCCGAGGACGCCCGCCCCACAACCGGCGCAGCCGGACGCGAGGAGTCCCGGAATCGTGCCCCCGAGTCCGCTCGTTCCGGAGAGTCCTTGGGTACGTATCTGGGCGACGGCATCGACGACTGCGATGCCCGTCAACAACGCGTAGACGACGATGAGTGCGAGTGCGAACTGCCCGTTCGAACGGAGTGTTAGGCGCGTCAGCGAGACCAGGACCGTGTCGAAGTAGTGGAGGCCAGCGCCGAGCATCTGGGCGCTGTACGACGGGAAGGTGCTCAGCACGAGCACACAGTACGTCAGGACGGCGACCGCGAGGGCGGCGGTGGCGCGGCCGAGTGACCCGAACGGGTAAGTCACGGCGGCCCAGAGGTCCGTGCCGAACGACCGGAACCGGCTGTCCGAGACCGCCACAGTCACTCACCCGTCATCGACTTCACGACGCTGGCGAACCGGGTGTACGGCTGTGCCCCGTTGATGGTCTGGGTCTCGTCGGCGTCGCGGTCGTGGAACAGGAACGACGGCGTGACGGCGATGCTGTGGTCCTTCGCCCGGTCCACGTCCGCACGCATCGACGACTTCACCGACTGTTTCTCGCCGTCGAGACAGGACGCGACAGCGTCGCGTGAGACCCCGTCGACCGATTCGGTGATACCCAAGAGTCGTTCTTTCGTCGCCCACCCGGAGTTCGGCTTCTCTTGGGCGTCGAAGACGGCCTCGTGCCAGTCGAGGTACACCGATGGGTCGTCGTCGCGGACCTGCCGCCAGACACACTTCGAGTGGGCGGCAGCACGGAACGACGCCGACCCGATGTTCGGGAGTTCTAGATAGACGAGTCGGACGGTCCCGCCGGCGACCGCGTCCTGTACGAGTTTCGGCCGAGTGTTCACCTCGAAGCGCTTGCAGAACGGACACTGGAAGTCGCTCCAGTAGTAGAGGTCGACGGGTGCGTCCGCCGACCCCTGCACGGGGTTCCCGTCGAGCGACACGCCAAGTGGTGTCGTCTGGGAACTGGTCCGGACCGTGGTACTGTTCGACTCGTCGCTACTGGACTGAGACGAGCCGTTCGCAGTCGGCGCTCCTGAGTCGTCGGTGCCGCCTGCACCGGAACGCTCGTTCGAAGAGTCGGTGGTACCGAGACCGAGAGCCGCACAGCCGGCGAGCGCCGACAGACCGGTCGTCCCGAGAGTGGTGAGGGCAGCACGTCGCGTCGGGCGTGGGAAACGTCGCGAGTCCATCACGCTCTCCTTCCCGGCCTGCAGATAAAGGGGCGTGACCAGTGTCGCTGTCCCGGCAGACCGACGAAACGTTCAAGTTACTCGTCGACGCGGACCAGTTCGTCCACAGTCGGAATCACCTCGCTCGACTCCGTAATCTGGCTCATACGCTCAGAATGCTTCCGAGCGGCGTACGCCGCTAGTCCGCTGGGCGCGACGCCCGGCTGGTCCTCGGCGGCCGCACCGGAGACGACGCGCTGAGTGAGCAACGCCAGTTCCGTCGTCAACTCGTACAGTTCCTGCGGGTCGACCTTATCCGAGTCGACCAGTTCCTTCAGCTTCGCCATGCCGAAGCCGACGTGGCGACCCTCGTCCGAGCGAATCTGCTGGAAGCCGTCGACGAGTCCGGGCAGTTCGGGGACGCCCTCGACGCTCCCGTCGAAACTGTGCTGGACGCCGTAGTAGCCGGTCTGAGCGAGGATACCCTCGATGGTCAGGTGGTAGTGGCAGTACGCCTCGGCACGGGCCTGTGGTGAGTCGTCGTCGAGCAGGCGATGCATCGCGGCGTCGTTTCGCTCGAACAGTTCTCTGTAGGCGTCGGTGAACCACTTCGGGTCGCGTGGGTCAGTCTCTTCCTGTCCGCGTCGGGCTTCTTCGGGGTTGATGACCTCGCTCCAGTACCGGTCGAAGAAGTCGGCGTGTTTGGCCTCCTCGTACAGCTGCGTTGTTACGAACAACTGGTCGTTCACGTCGGAGAGGACGACGCCGAGGGGCGCGAGGTCCTCCGTGACGGCCGTCTCGCCCGCACCGAACAGCGCGAGCGTCGCGCGCAGTCGCGTCAGGGTGGGGTCGTCGAGTCGCTGGATGTGTTCGCGGTCCGTGTCGAGGTCGACGTCGGCGGGGTCCCAGTGGCGCTCGACCGCGTTCCGGTAGTAGCGGTACGACCGACTCTCAGGGTCGATACCGCCGTCGGGGTCGAAGGCTGTGGTCATGTGTCACAGTTCGCACGCCGGGTGAAAAATTCTACCGCCGTTCAAAGTTATGGGATGTTCTCACCCGGTCGATATCGGCGGACGTATCCCGCTCTGGTCATACCGTGACAATCGATGACGCAACTCGACGATTACTGGGGTGTCGGGCCGAAGACGCGCGACCTCCTCGCGTCGGAACTCGGGGAGGACCGCGCCATCGAGGCCATCGAGTCGGCCGACGTTCGGACGCTGGTGACGACCGGACTCGCCCGCGGTCGGGCCACGCGCATCCTCCGACGGGCGACCGGTGGGGCCGGGATGGACGTGCTGTCGACGGGCGACGCGCGGTCGGTGTACAAAGACCTCATCGACCTCGCCAGTCGCCGTGCGGTCACCGAGGACGCGGCCGACAGCATCCGCGTGCTTACGCCGCTCGATTCGCAAGACGCGATGGAGGCACGGCTGGACGACGTGACCACTGCGCGCGAGACGTGGGACTCGCTCGACGCGGAGGAACCAGCAACCGTCCTCGCCGCCTTCGAAGCCTACGACGACGCCGGCGGTGGCGAAAAAGCGGCGGTCGAAGCCGCACTGGACCTCCTCGACACGGGCGTCTCGGGCGGGGTGTTCGCCCCGCTCGCCGACCTCGACCGTGAGGGGCTGGAGGACGCTGCGACCGCACTCGGTGCGCTGCGTGATGGGCGTGTTTCCGAAGGCGCTGACGACAGACTCGACCGCTTGCGCGACGCGCGGGCGGCCATCGAGACGATGGACGCGAACGCGGATTCGGTCATCGAGCGGGTCCGAGACGACGGGGCGCGCACGACCGGCGAGTTCAGTGAGGCGTTCGTCGACCACGTTCGCGCGGAGACCGGCGCGGATAGCGAACTCGTCCGAGACGCCGTGTCGGAAGACGCCCGCGACGTGACCGACTTCGTGAGTTCGACCCTCAGAAGTCTTTCCTCGTCGCTCCGCGAGGCGGTGGACGACCGCGAACGCGAGGTACGCGTCGACCTCCAGCACGCCATCAGCGACGCACGCGGCGACGTGGACCGGGCTGTGAGTGCCGTGAGCGATATCGCACTCTCGCTCTCGCTGGCGCGCTTCGCCAGCGAGTACGACCTCAGTCGGCCAGAATTCGTTTCCGGCGAGGCGACCGTCGCCGTCGAGAGCGCGCGAAATCTCGACCTCGTCTCCCGCGGCGAGGACGTGCAGTCGATTCGCTACGCGCTCGGCGACCACAACCTCGGAACCCCGCCGGGCGGCGAGCGCGTCGCGGTCGTCACCGGGGCGAACTCAGGCGGGAAGACGACGCTGCTCGAAACCGTGTGTCAGGTCGTCCTGCTGGCGCACATGGGTCTCCCTGTCCCGGCCGACCGCACCGAACTCACCACGTTCGACGACGTGGTGTTCCATCGGCGTCACGCCAGTTTCAACGCTGGCGTCCTCGAATCGACGCTCAAATCGGTCGTTCCACCGCTGACCGGCGACGGCCGGACGCTGATGCTCGTCGACGAGTTCGAGGCCATCACGGAACCGGGCAGCGCGGCCGACCTGCTTCACGGGCTCGTGACGCTGACGGTCGACCGGGACGCGCTCGGCGCGTTCGTCACCCACCTCGCGGACGACCTCGAACCGCTCGGGCCGGAGGCCCGCGTCGACGGTATCTTCGCGGAGGGCCTGACGCCAGACTTAGAACTCGAAGTCGACTACCAGCCCCGCTTCGACGAGTTAGGCAAGTCGACGCCGGAGTTCATCGTCTCGCGGCTGGTCGCCAACGCCAACGACCGGGTGGAGCGGACCGGCTTCGAGACGCTGGCTGCGGCCGTCGGCGACGAACTCGTCCAGAAGACGCTCTCGGACGCGGAGTGGTCGTAATCGGTCGGCGACTGCGGAGAATCAGACTTTTTTGTTGCTCGGAATCACGCGCTCGTCGCCGGTGTTCGCCGTGACCCGGCCGCCGAGTCCCCAGGCGAAGACGAGCATTCCGGCGACGAACACGCCGGCGGCGGCGAGTACGTGTGTCAGTGGCGGTGTCGCGTAGCCGAAAAACGGCCCCTTCGCGACGTACCAGCCGGAACCGAGTGTCACGACGGTACCGACGAGCATGAGCAGCGTTCCCAATATCCGTCCCATGTCCTGTCGCTCACCGGCCATAAAATTAAATATACTGCAAATTTCTCCGTCGGAAAGAAGGATTCGTTTCACGAAGCGACGACGGCGCACGAATGCGGGGAAAACCGCCTTTCACACGCAACGGCCAGCCGCATCCAGTCGACAAGTGAAGAGACGGTATGGCAGACATCGGAAACCCCGCCGGGTTCGACCTCGCCACGGTGTTGACTGGTTCCGGCGTGACGCTGTTGCTCTCGGCCGGAATCACGAAGTACGGCGATCAGTTCCGGTTCACTGCGGCCGAGCTGTACGGTATCAGCGGTGCCATCCTCTGCCTCGTCGGCGTCGCGTTCGGCTTCTTCCTCGTCGCATCGGGAAATCGATAACTACGCCACGGGCGCCCGTGGCTGGGTAGGAAACTGCACAGCCGAAAAGAACAGCGAGGTACGTGGACCTGATGACCGAGTCAGATTCGGCCCCGACCGAGGGTTCGCCTCGGTCGAGCGAATCGACTCAGTTGATGTCGATGCTGCGGCCCGAGCGGCGCGACTCCGCTTCGACCAGCGGCATGCGGACTTCGAGAACACCGTTGCGGTAGGTCGCACTGATGTCGTCGGAGACGATTTCGCGCGGGATGCTGACACGCTCGCTCATGCGGCGGGCGCTGCGCATCCAGACGTTGTCGGCGGACTCAGCGGCCGCGCGCTCTGCGGAGACGTAGAGCATGCCGTCTTCGTAGGTGCAGTCGATGTCGGACTTCTCGTAGCCCGGCATGTCGAGAACGCAGACGTAGCAGCCCTCGTCCTCGGTGAGGCTCATGCCGCTTCGGTCGTAGCCACGCATACCGAGCCAGTTGCGGCCCGAGTCGGTTTCGTCGTCGTATCGGCCGTCGTACTCGGGTGTCATGCCCATTCGGCCGGCACGCATCTGTTCGAACATACGGTTCATGTCGTCGAATACGCGGTTCATGTCGTCGAATCTGTTGAATGCCATGGTGATCGAACAGTAGTACAACCCATAAGTAGATAAATATGTGTGGACAGCTGTTAACACAGTTCTAAAGTCTATTTTGGAAGGATACGGTAAAAAATGTCTTCTAACTAGGTAGAGCAGAAAACAAAATAATCGTTACGAACGTGGCCGCGGGTTCACGTCTCGCGGCCACGATTTGTCAGGGAAGTCGAATCCACTCTGCGTGTCGCTTAGTCGCGAATGGAGACCGTGGTCCCAGTCCTGCGGGACCCTGACCCGAAGGGAAGGTGGACCTCGAGGACACCGTTGCGGTAGGTCGCACTGATCTCGTCGGTGTCGATGTCACGCGGGATGTACACGCGCTCGCTCACGCGGCCGGCGCGGCGCATCCAGTAGTTGTCGGCACCGTCACGACCCTCGCGGCGGGCGTCGACGTAGAAGTACCCGTCCTCGTAGGTGCACTCGATGTCGGACTTCTCGAAGCCCGGCAGGTAGAGCAGGAAGACGCACTCGTCGCTGCGCTCGATGAGCTCACAGCCCGGGCGAGCGTACAGCACGGTTCCCTCGATGTCGCGGCGTCCCGAGCCACCGGACGCACCGGGCATGTAGCCGCCGTACGGGGAGTACTGGCCCTGCGAGCGGCTGCCGTACCACTGCGGAGCGTTGTAGCCGTATCCCTGGTAGTCGCCGCCGTTACCGCCCTCGTAGCCCTGGGGCTTGTAGCCCTGGTAGGTGGTTCCCTGACCCTGGTAGGCGGCGCCCTGGCCCTGGTAGGAGCCTCCCTGGTAACCGCCGTTGCTGCCTTCGAACCCTTGCGGCTTGTAGCCCGGGTAGCCGGCACCCTGGCCCTGATAGCCGGCACCCTGGCCCTGGTAGCTCATACTCTGACCCTGGTAGCCGCCGTTGGGTTCGTAGCCGTACGGTGCGTAGCCATACGCGCCGTAGGAGCCCATCGGATAGCCCTCGAAGAATCGAGGCATATAGCCTCCTCGCGGCCCGTACTCGGACCGGCCACGGCCGGACTCGTCCCACGATCGATCACCACGACCGTCGTAGTCTGTGGGCAAGTCGTACCAGTTCTCTCGCATCATGTCGTAGAACCGGCCCATGTCGTTGTAGAATCGCTCGAATTGACTGTACATGCGGTCTGCGTTTGGCGTTGTTCGGGTTGCCATAAGCATCAGAACATAGGTGTATTACCAATATAAAGTTATGTCAAGGTGAGATAGTCTGTAGCTACCCAATGAAATAAGAGCGGTTGAGCGGTCATGGCACGCTATGATTTATTCGTGCTTAAACCCCCATATTCGGCCCTCCTGGCCATATTAGGGAATTTACAGAACGTGGAGGACTGCCCGGAATAGAGGCGATTTATGTTAAGCAACACCACAGCAAATGACAACAATATTTCATCGAAAACACCATCAAGATTCGAAGACGTATCAAAATCCAACACAATTTCGACCATGACTATCGCTACTTCTAGGGCTACTCCAGCGAGTCGGCAGCCTCCCGGAACAGGCCGTCGAGGATTTCTGGAGTCGTCGGGTGGTAGGACCGGTCCGGCACCTCGCGCACGTCGAGGCCCATCTCGACGGCAAGTTGCATCGTCTTCGCCATCACGTCGGCGTGGTAGTGCAGCCCCTGATAGCCGAGAACGGTCCCGTCGTCGGCGTCGACGACGAGCGAGGCCAACCCTTCGGGCACGTCTTTCGTCTTGAACACGCCGTCGTCGCTCGCCTCGCGCGACACGTGGACGAAGTCGAGGCCGGCGGCTTCGGCCGACTCCTTCGAGTGGCCGACGCGGGCGAACGGGTAGACACCGAGGCCGGAGAAGATGACGTGGTGGTGGACGTTCTCGTAATGGGTGAGTGCCTCGCCGCGGTCGTGCGCGAGGACGTTGTCGGCCGCGGTGAAGCCCTGTTCTTTGGCGACGTGGAGAATCGGCTCTCGCCCGTTGGCGTCGCCGACGACGAAGACACGCTCGTCGTCGCGCGCTTGCATCGTGTCCTCGACCCAGTCCGCCTCGGGGTCGAGTGCGGTGTTCGAGAGGTCGAGACTGTCTAAGTTCGGGTGGCGGCCAGTGAACAGGAACAGTTCGTCGGCCTCGTGGACCTGCTCGTCGCCGTCTTCGTCGGTGACGTACAGCCGAACCCCGCCGTCGTCCATCTGTTCGAGTCGCTTCTCGTGGGTGTTCCGCAGCACGTCGATGTCCCAGTTGTCCTCGTAGATGTCGAGTGCAGCGTCGCCGAACGGCGCGTCAGCCTCGTCGATAGGTCGGTCGTCGTGTTCGACGACGGTGAGCGAGGTACCTGCCTCCGCGATGTACGGCACGAGTTCCATACCGATGTAGCCAAAGCCCATCACGAGGCCCGAGTCGGGGAGGTCGGTCGCATCGAGCACGTCCGCGCTCGACATGAACGACACGTCCTCCATGCCGGGTAACTCGGGGACGTTGAGGACGGACCCCGTGGCGATGACGACGTAGTCTGGTTCGATAGTCTCGCCACCCACCGCGATGACCCGGTCGTCGACGAACCGCGCCGTGTCGTGGACGAACTCGACGTTCTCTCGTTCGGCCAGTTCGTGAATCGACGACCGGCGGTGTTCGGCGAACGAGGAGACGTGTTCGTCCTTCGTGGCGACGACCCGTTCCAAGTCCACGTCGGGCAGGTCGCCGACCAGCCGGTGGTCGTGTCGGGCCTGGAACCGGTGTGCGCCCGCGGAGAGGACCTCTTTCGAGGGCATGCAACCTCGCAGGATACAGAGACCACCGCCCGGCTCCCCGTCGTCGACGAGCGTCAGTTCGACGCCGGGCTCGTCGGCGAGTTCGCCCGCGACGGCCGCGCCTGCGCTCCCGTACGCACCGATGATAGCGACGTGTGGCATGGTCGAAACGGTCGACAGCGAGGGCTAAAGCCGTTGGCCTCGTGTGCGTGGGTTGCACCTTCTCCCGACGTTGAGAGTGCCGGCGGGGCGGTGCGTGCTGCCGTCAGTCCGTCTGTCAGTCCGTCCGTTCCAGCGGGTGCCGGACGATGTACACGTCGTACTCGTCGTCCGCGGCGACTGTACTACCGACGCTTCCGAGCGAGGAAACGAGTCGTCCTGCGTCGTCGCTCCCGACGAAGACGACCGACGCGTCGGCGTCCCGAGCGACCTGTCGGAGCTTGGTCGCGATGGTTCCGGGCGACGGCGACGCGCCGGTACGCACGTACTGGAACGAGGCGTCTGGGGCGAGGGACGCGACGGCCGTTCGCAGGCTTTCGGCCGCCGCCTCGATGGAGAACGGCGTGTCGGCGTCGAGCCAGCCGTGGTCGCTCGCGTACGCGTCACTGTTGGGCACCACGGTCACGACGAGGACGTCCTCGTCCAGTGGCTCGCTCAACGCGACGGCGCGGTCCAGTGCGGCCCGCGAGAGCGGGCCGTCGTCGTAAGGCACGACAAAAGTCATACGAGAACGTCCGTACTGGACCGCGATAAATCGATTCGCCGCTACGGGCACCGAGCGCCCTACCGCGAGATAGAGCCGGCCCGTTCGCTGATGACCTGTTCGACCTCCCGCTTCGTGACCGTGGCCACGTCGCCAGGGATGGTCCGTTTCATCGCCGCGGTCGCCGCGGCGTACTGCAGCGACTTCGGCACGTCGTCGCCCGAGAGCCGCCGCGCGAGGAACGCCCCCGTGAAGGCGTCACCGGAGCCGATGGGGTCGTGCGTGTCCGTCTCGAACGCGTCCTGTCGGTGGATGACGTTGTCGTGCCACGCGAGCGCGCCGTTGGCTCCGCGCGTGACGACGACCGTCTGGAAGTCGTACTCGCTGGCGAGGTGATGTGCGAGCTGTTCGGGCTTGCCCTCGTAGTCGAGGACGCGCTCTGCGTCTTTCATCCCGATGATGAGCACGTCGATGCCCTTCCAGAGACGCGTGAGCGTCGAACGCGCCGCTTTGGGCGTCCACAGCTTCGCCCGGTAGTTCACGTCCATCGCGGTCATCGTCCCGGCCTGGCGGGCCACGCCGATGAGGTTCATCGTCGTCTCGCGCGCCGTCTTCGACAGCGCGGGCGTGATGCCAGTCGTGTAGAACGCGCTGGCCTGTCGGATGCGGTCCAGATTGAACTCGCCCGCCTCAGCCTGTGAGACGACCGATTCCGCCCGGTCGTAGACGACGTTTGTCCCACGCGGCTTGCCACCGTGTTCGAGGTAGTACGTCCCGACGCGACCCTCGTCGGCCCACACCACGTCCACGTCGATGTCGTGTTGGCGAACGCCGTTGGCGACTCGCCGCCCCGGCGGATTGTCCGGGAGCTTCGACATCCACGACGCGACCGCGCCCATGCGCTCGGCCGCGATAGCCGCGTTCGACTCTGCGCCAGCCGCGTGAACCTCCAGCGACTGCGCCGTCTCGACCCGGCCGTCGTCCGGCGGCGAGAGTCGTAACATCGACTCGCCGAAGGTGACGAGGTCGTCACTCATCGGTCTCACCCGCTCCTGATTGCACGGTCCCACCCTGCTGTACGACAGTCCTACTCGCACGCATCATGCTCGCGTGGACGGACGGGCCGAGTATAAGTGTCCCCTCCTCAGGCGGAAAGAATTGCGCCGGCGTCGTGCTCTGCGACCCGCACCTCGTAGCCGAACGCCTGCATGACCGATACGTTCGTCTCGACGTGCGGCGTGACACGCGGGATTCGCAACTCGCCGCCGCAGAGCGCGAGGAGGAGTGCGAGCTGGTCCGCCGTGTGCTCGTCGACGACCGGGGAAGCCGCGTGCTCGCGGAATTCGGTGGCCTCGGTCGCGGCGACTTTTCCGACGTCTTCGGCCGGTTTCCCTGGTTCGCCGAGCGTGTCGAACCCCGCCGTCGTCTCCGCGTAGTCCAGTCGGACACAGACTGCGGACCCGGCACACGGCGAGTCGACCGTCCGGACGACGCGCTCGGTGGTCGGTACGTCGAGGTCGGGCACGGCAGCAGTCGCCTGCCGCGCCGCCACGTTCGCTCCTGCGAGGTCCGCCGACTCGGTCGAGTAGACGCGAACTCCCTGCAACTCGCCACGCTCGGGGATGGCGATGGGGTCCGGGTCCGAGGGCGCGAGGTGAAGCGTCGCTTCGCCGCCACCGCGTGGGTAGAAGCCGGCTCGCTGCTCTTCGACCGCCGCGAACAGCCCGAACCGCCTGCAGAGCGGGAGTTTGACGTGCTGGTAGTGTGCCATCGTCGGCGACCACTTCACGTCGGTCCCGCCGGTGACAGTCACGGAGAGTGGGCCGTCGAGGGCGACCGCGAGCGGGAGCAGCGTCTCGAAGACGAGCGTGATGCTCCCGGCAGTGCCCACGTCGACAGAATACTCGCCGGGAGTGAGGTCGCCCGGTTCGAACACGAGTTCTTCACTCTCGATGGCTGCCCCCTCGACCGTCGCATCGCAGACGGCCGCGATGGTCTCGACGGCCGCGAGGTGCTGTGGCTTGAGGCCAGGTGTCGGGCGCGACCCTCGAATGTGCTCGATGCGGACAGGCTCCCCCGTGAGTGCCGACAGGGTGAGCGACGACCGGAGAATCTGGCCGCCGCCGTCGCTGCCGTCGATGACTCGCATACGACACGGGTTCGACCTGTCGGGAAAAACACGTTCCGGTGGTGTGTCGCGTGCTGTCGCGGGTGAGCGGACGTGGCGACGCTCTCAGCGGTCGCGTCGCCCGCCGTGGCCCGGGTAGTCCCGCTCGAACCGGTCCTCGATTTCTCCCTCGCCGAACTTGACGACGGTCGGGCGGCCGTGCGGGCAGGCCCACGGGTTCTCGCAGTCGTCGAGCGCGGCGAGCAGGTCCACGACTGAGCCTTCGGTCAGCGACGTGTTGCCCGTGATTGACGGGTAGCACGCGAGGTCTGCGATGAAGGCGTCGGCGAGTTCGTCGACCGTCTCGTCGCCGCCAGCCTCCTCCGAGACGAATCCCGCGAGCACGTCGCGGATGTCCTCGGGGTCAAGCGTCTTCCGGAAGACAGCTGGGACTGCGGTGACCCGAACCTCGTTTCCGTCGCCTTGCTCGGCCCGAAAGCCGAGTTCGGCGAGTGCGTCCCGGTAGTCCGGGAAGACGGCGGCTTCGCCCGCGGTGAGTTCGAGGTCGACCGGCGCGGCGAGCGCCTGCGCTGTCACGCCGTCGGCGAAGGCTGTCCGCAGGCGCTCGTAGTTCACCCGCTCGTCGGCGGCGTGCTGGTCCACGAGGACGAGTCCTTCGGACGATTCGGCGACGAGGTACGTCTCGCGGTACTGCCCGAGCACGTCGAGCGACGGGAGCGTCTCGTAGTCGTTCGGGTCGGTCGCCTCGACGCCCCCGAGCGTCGTCTGTGTCTGGCCGCCGCCGAACTTCCGAGCCGAGTCGGTTCGAGTCGAACCGTGGGCCTGTGAGGGCTCCGGGCCGGATACGGCGTCTTCGGTCACCGATTCAGTACGTGTCTCGGCCTCGGAACCCTCGCTGTCGGTCTCAGTTTCGTCGGTGTCGTCGGCAGTCCGCTCCTCCGTCGTTCCCGAGTCTTCCAGCGAACCCCCACTCGGGCCGAAGTCGCCGAGGTCGTCCGGGTCCGGGCGTGTCTGCTCACCTGACGATGCCGATTCTCGCTCTGCTGGTGGTACCCAGCCCTGGTCGGCGTAGCGGTCGGTCGGCTCCGTAGTCGTCGACTGCGTTTCCGTCGTCTGGCGAGTCGTGTTCGCCGTGTTCGTACTTCCACTTCCCTCGGCAGCCGAGTCCGAGTCAGCAGTGCCCTCTCTTGCCGGTTCGGTCGCTCCCGCCGAGTCGACAGTATCGCCGGCCGATGCCGACTCCTCACCGACATCCGACTCCGGCCGGACCTCCGCCTCTGCCGCCTTCGACCGGCCGCGGGGCGCGGACGACCGTAACAGCCCAGCGTCCAACAGCGCGTCTTCGACCGCGTTCCGGACCTGTCTGCGGACGCCAGCCTCGTCGCCGAATCGGACCTCCATCTTCCGCGGGTGGACGTTCACGTCGACTTCGCCTGCTGGCAGTTCGAGGAACAGCACGACGAAGGGATACCGGTCCGAGGCCAGTTGCCCGCCGTAGGCATCGAGCACCGCGTCCCGAACCAGTTTCGAGGTGACGTACCGGCCGTTAACGAACGTCGAGACGTACTCGCGGGTGCTCCGCGTCGTCTCCGGATGTGAGACGAGGCCAGACACCGCGTCGAGTGGGTCCTCACGCGGGTCTTCGTCGGCGTCGAGGTCGACCGGGTGCATGGCGCGAGCGACCTCGCTGCCGTAGACGTTCATCACGGTCGAGCGACGGTTGCCCTGTCCGGTCGTGGCGAACACCTCACGGCCGTCGTGTTCGAGTGTCACGGCCACGTCCGGGTTCGCCAGCGCGTAGCGCGTGACGACGCGGTTCACGTGACTGAACTCGGTCGCTCGCGTCTTCAGGTACTTCTTCCGGGCGGGCGTGTTGAAGAAGAGGTTCTCGACCGTGATGGTGGTCCCTGCCGGGCAGCCAGTCGGTTTCACCGACTCGACCTCGCCGCCCTCGTAGACGAGTTCTGTCCCCTCGCCAGCGGGGTCGTCGCGCGGTTTCGTCCGGATGGTCGTCTTCGAGACGGCCCCGATGGTGTGCATCGCCTCGCCGCGGAAGCCGAGCGTCGACACCCCACCCTCTAAATCGTCGATGTCGCCTATCTTGCTCGTCGTGTGTTCTTGCACCGAGGCACGAACGTCCGTCTCGCTCATGCCGATGCCGTCGTCCGAAATCTCGATGCCCTCGATGCCGCCCTCTTCGACCGAAACCGTGACCCGGTTCGCGTCGGCGTCGAGGCTGTTCTCGACGAGTTCTTTGACGACCGAGGCCGGGCGCTCGACCACCTCACCGGCCGCGATACGCTCTATCGTGGCCTGGTCGAGTCGGCGGATGTCCGTGTCCGGCATGCTTGCTGGCACAGCCTTCGACCCGGACCTAAAAAACGTACCGTGGTCGCGGCCAGTGCGCCCAGCCGTCTCGGCCGACGCCGAGCGACGGACCGGTTCGGAATCCCGAATGTATCGACCATTCTTACTAAACACTGAGAAAACACGAGTATGGACTTCGACGAGAAGCCGACGAAGAAGTGGCTACTCTTCCACGGAATCTCGCTATTGGGGTTCATCCAGCCGTTCAGAGACCCGCTCTCGGTCTGGGACAGCGCGTACCTGGTCGTCTCGCTCGGCTTCGTCGCGATGAAGCAGTGGGACTGGTGGGAGGCGCGTGTTCCCGAATACACGCTGCTCGGCTCGTTCCTCATCGCTGGCGGTGGGGTCTTCTTCTACGACCACATGTCGATGGGCGTAGAGACAGCACTCGGTCGGCTGTCGCTCGTCGGATTCGCGCTGTCCACCGTCACCGGAACGCTCCTCATCGCGACCAGCATCACCGAGGGCGACACGCTCGTCACCGTCGGGTACGCGCTCTCCGTGTCAGTCCTGTCCGGGCTGGCAATCTGGGAGTACGTGTTCGGCTCGGCCAGTCCGTGGATCGCTGGCTTCGAAGCGGCCTTCGCAGCGGCCATCACACTGCAGTGGCTCGCACGCCGAGGCGTCACTGAGCGATTCTCTACCCGGGTCTCGGTGCGTTTCGACAGCTACTGGAGTCGTGACCTGACGAGCCGGTTCGTCCTCGGCCTCTTCGGACTGGTCCTCAGTGCTGCGGCCGTGTTCGTTCTCGGGACGGTCGCACTCTCGCTGTTCCGGCCCGACGGTGCCCCACTCGTCGCCGGTCTGTTGTATGCCCCCATCTTGGCTGCCGGGGTCGCCCTCGTCTGCCACGCAGTCGGGATGGTCTCGCTGGACGAGATGGACCCGTTCTACTGAGGTTCATACCGGAAGCCGACCCAGCCCCCTCGTGACCTGACAACCGGTCGCGCGTCGGTCGAGGCGGGTGTGGGCCACGCCGTCGCGTGCAACAGCCGTCCACGTGGTCCCTGTTCGCCATCTCTACGACTCGTCCCGGGCGTCGTCGCCATCGGTCGAAACCCTAGAAACAGTGAGATCTCTTCACCGAGTCCTGACACCCGCATGGACGTTCTGGAGCGATTCAACGAGCGGTACCCGTTCGGCGAACACCTTGGCGTCGAGATTACCCACGTCGAAGAGGGCTACGTCGAGGGCAAGATAGAACTCGAAGACTACCACTCACTGTCAGACACGACACGATTGGCCCACGGCGGCGTCGCGTTCGGACTGGCGGACTCGCTGTCGGCGGCCGCACTCGCCTCGGTCGAAGGCAATCCGGGACCGACCCTCGACGTGCGTATCGACTACATGCGTCCGGCCACCGGTGACATCTACGGGAAGGCGGAAGTCGCCCGCTACGGGAGCGATACCGGCGTCGTCGAGGTCGAACTCCTCGACGAGGACGACCGACGGCTCGGAACGACCCGCGGGGTCTACAAGACGAATCTGGTCGAAGAGCAGAACCCCTTCGTGGGGTAGTCGGTTACTCTCGGTTCTCTCGGTTCAGCTGCTCCTGCCACTCCTGCACCTGCCCCATCAACTCGATGGGCGAGACGTGGCTCACGTCGAGGTCCGACAGTTCGGACAGCACGGCTTCGGTCTCTGGGTCGAGTGCTGGTTCGTCGTCGCCGTCGTCGCCGTCTTCACCAGATTCCTCGCGCGACTCGCCACCGTCGGCAGTGGCCATGCTCCCGCTCCCGAGGTCGAAGACGACCTGCTGCGTGCCACCGCCCGAGGATGACCCGCCGCGCGCCTCGATGGCCTTCTCCTGTCGCAGTCGGTCGAGCACGTGTCGTGCTCGGTCGACGACCGGCCCAGGGACTCCGGCTAAATCGGCGACGTGAATCCCGTACGACCGGTCGGTCGGTCCCTCGCGAACCGTCCGGAGGAAGGTCACGTCGCCGTCGCGCTCGTCCGCCGCGACGTGGACGTTCCGAACCCGGTCGAGGTGGTCCGCGAGTGCCGTCAGTTCGTGGTAGTGGGTCGCAAAGAGCGTCTTCGCCCGAATCTCGTTGTGCAGGTACTCGACCGCCGACCACGCGATGGAGATACCGTCGTAGGTCGCGGTCCCGCGGCCGACTTCGTCGAGGATGACGAGCGAATCCTCGGTCGCGGAGTGGAGGATGTTGCTCAACTCTTGCATCTCGACCATGAACGTCGAGCGACCCTGTGCCAGTTCGTCCAGCGCGCCGACTCGGGTGAAGATACCGTCGACCAGCCCGACAGTGGCCTCTTTCGCCGGGACGAAACTGCCGACCTGGGCCAGCAGGACGATGAGTGCCGACTGGCGCATGTACGTCGACTTCCCGCTCATGTTCGGCCCGGTGACGATGGTGAACGTGTTCTCGGGGTCCATTCGGCAGTCGTTCGGGACGAACTGGACGGACTGTTCGACGACCGGGTGGCGGCCCTGTCGCACGTCGAGTTCTCGGTCCTCGGTGAGTGTCGGACACGTCCAGTCGTTCGTGACGGCGTGCGTGGCGAGACTCTGGAGCGCGTCGACTTCGGCCACGGCGCGGCCAACGTCCTGCAAGAGTTCGGCCTGCGCCGCGACACGCTCGCGCAGTTCTTGAAACAGTTCGTACTCGACGTCGCCGCGTCGGTCTTCGAGTTGGACGAGTTCGCGCTCTTTCTCGGTGAGTTCGTCAGTGACGAACCGCTTCGAGTTCTTGAGCGTCTTCACGTGCTCGAAGTGCTCTGGAACCTGGTCGGCGACCGACCGGCCGACCTGCACGTAGTAGCCGTCGGTCTTGTTCCGGTCGACCGTGACGTGGCTCAGGCCGTATTCGCGTTTGACCCGGTCGGCGAGCGAGTCGAAGTACTCCTGGACGGCTTCGTGGCGCTCGCGCAGTTCGTCTAAGTCGTCGTCGTAGCCGGGGCGGAACAACCCGCCCTGACGGACGGTCTGCGGTGGGTCGTCGACCAGTGCGTCGGCCAGTTCCTCGCGGAGCGTCGCGGCCGCCTCGCGGTCGGGCCGGTCGACGGCCGCGGCCAGTGGCGAGTCCGACAGGTCGGGCGAGGCATCGATGGTCTCGGCGAGTTGCGGAAGGACGCCGAGGGTGTCTCGTGCTCGCAGCAGGTCGCCAGCGTCGGCGCTGCCACTCACGGCCTTCGAGGCGAGTCGTTCGAGGTCGTAGGCCGAATCGAGTACGTCGCGGAGGTCTTCACGACCGAGCGCACCGGCCGCCAGCGCGCGGACCGACTCCTGTCGTTCTCGGAGCACCGCGAGGTCCTGTCTGGGTCGCTGTATCCACTCCTTGAGCAGTCGCCCGCCCGGACTCGTGACGGTGTGGTCGATGGTGGCGAACAGGCTGCCCTTCCGGTCGCCGTGCATCGTCTCGGTGAGTTCGAGGTTGCGCTGCGTCGTCGCGTCGAGTTCGACGTGGTCGCGGCCGTGGTACGGCTGGACCCGCGTCATCGACGCGAGGACGCCGGTACCGGTCTCGGCGACGTAGTCGAGGACCGCCCCGCCAGCCCGCACTGCCAAATCGGTCACGCCGAGGCTGTCAAACGTCTCCTCGCCGAAGTGCTCGCGGGCGGTGTGCGCGGCCTTTCCGGGGGCGAAGGCTTCCGCGACGTGCGTGCTGATTCGGGCACCAGTTCGGTCACGGATTCGGTCACAGAAGTCCTCGTCATCGCGCACGTCGGGGCCGGGGAGGACCTCTGCCGGCGAGAATCGGTACAGTTCCGTGAGGGCGGTGTCGGGGTCCGCGACGCTCGTCACGAGGAATCGGCCGGTCGTCACGTCGGCGAACGCAAGACCGAACTCGCTCCCGTCGCGGACGAGAGCCGCGAGGTACTGCGCGTCTGCGGCGGTAGTCTCCAGCAGCGTCCCCGGCGTGACGACCTTCTCTATCTCGCGGTAGATGTCGCCGTTCGCCTCGTGCTGGTCTGCCACGGCGACGCGGTAGCCGCGTTCGACCAGTGCCTTCAGGTACGGCGTCAGTTCCTTCAGCGGGACGCCGGCCATCGGATACGAGGAGCCGTGGCTGGACTTCTTGCTCACCTTCAGGTCGAGTTCCGCGGCGACCAGTTCGGCGTCGTCAGCGAAGAACTCGTAGAAATCGCCACACTGCATCGCCAACACGTCCGCCTCGGTCTCGTCTTTGAGTGCGAGGAACTCGCCGACGATACCCGTCGCCTCTGTCATGCGAGAGTGTGGGCGGTAAACGCGGTAAAGTCCTGCGGGTTCGCGCGAGTCACGACTCGATATCACACGACGATTTATCAGCCCCGGCCACGCGGTTGCCGTATGGCCGCCGACCCGAATCGACTCGTTCGCGCACTCGTCTACGCTGTCTTCAGTTTTTTAGTCACACTCGGCATGGGTGTGCTGTTCGAGGTTCCCACCGACGTCGCCCTGTTACAGTCGACCGGTGTCTCACTCATGATGATCGTCACGACGTTCTTGCTGGCGACGGCCGGGCTCTGAGCGTTCGGCGGCGCGAGAGCTATGGCTGATGGTCTCCTCTGTGACGACAATGGATGCTGAGTCTGAACCGTGCGTGCTGGTCGTCGACGACGAGCAAGCCGTCGCCGATGCCTACGCGCTCAGACTGGGGACGTGGTACGCAACGCGAGTCGCGTACGAGGGAGAAGCAGCGCTGGAGGCGGTCGACGACGACGTGGACGTGATGCTCCTCGACCGCCGGATGCCCGGCCTATCGGGCGACGACGTACTGGCCCAACTGCACGAATCGGGGGCCCGGACGCGAGTCATCATGGTGACCGCGGTCGACCCCCACGTGGACGTGCTCGACCTGGGCTTCGACGACTATCTGTGCAAACCGGTCGACAGGGAGACGCTCCGAGACGCGATAGAGTTCCAGCTTTCGGTCGGAGACGAAGACGAACAGGTTCGAGAGTATCTGTCACTGGTCGCGACGCTCTCCGTGCTCGCGGCGAAGAAGTCGTCCATCGAACTGGAACGCGAAGAGCGCTATCTCGACGCCTGCGAACGGCGAGACCACCTACACGAGACACTCGCAGCGTCAGTCTCGGGCCTCGACGACATGGTCACACAGTTCGAAACGATTGGACACACGTGCTGAGGACGTGCTGCTGACGTGAGCGTCACGCTGCCTCCGAACCCGTCTCTCTCGATGCCGACAACGTCTCACAGAGCGCAAGCGTCCGTTCGGTGAGCGTGTCAGCGTCTGATGCGACGAGTTTGCACATCGACTCTTTCCCCGGCGCGCCCCGGTCGAGGACCGCGTACGGGGTCGGCGCGTCGCCGCCGAACGTGTGGCGTGCTGCCCAGCCCATCGTGTTCCCCTCTTCGTCGGGCGTCGGCTGGTCGGCTCTGTCGTACTCGGCGATGGGCCAGCCGAGGTCGGCGAGCGCGCGGTCGACGTCGTCACCGAACCGGCAGTTCACGGCGAACCGGCGGTCGGGGACGTGTTCGCGCGCCGCGCAGAGGAACCGAGCGACGTGGCTCGACGCGCCGAAGCGGACACCGCCGTTCGGCCTGACACCGTAGCGAGTGCGTGTGATACGGCCGTCGACCGCGACCGTCTCTTCGGGCGTCTCCGCGGTGGGAAGCGCCCCGACGACGTTCATCCCGACTTCGGGGACGAGTACGGCGATATCGTGGTCGACGAACGTCGCCACGACGGATTCGACGGCTGCGAGCGTCTCACGGGCGGCCGCGTCGTTTCGCACGTCGACGAAGTGGTTGACTGCGCCGTCACCCGCCCCCACGTCGGTCGCGTAGCGAATCGCTCGCTGGATGTACTCGATTCCCGACGCGACGGCCGGTTCGAGGTCGTCGCCCTGTGCGAGTCTGGCCGTAATCGCGGCCGAGAGCGTACAACCGGAGCCGTGGGTGGTCGCGTCGGCGATGCGTGGATGTCGGAACGTCGTCGTGTCGTCGGCCGTTACGAGGACGTCGACGACCTCGTCACCGGGGACGTGCCCGCCTTTGACCAGCGCCGCGTCGGCACCCATCGCGAGCAGTTCGGCGCCGGCCTCGCGGGCGCTCGCGACGTCCGTCGGCTCGATATCGGTCAGGACCGCCGCTTCGTCGGCGTTGGGCGTGACCAGCGTCGCGGCGGCGACGAGCGACTCGTAGGCGCGCTCGGCCGCATGGTCGAGCAGTCTGTCACCTGACGTGGCGACCATCACCGGGTCGACGACGAGCGGGCCATCGAGTCCTGCGAGTCGGTCGGTGACGGTCTGGACGATGCCCTCGGTCGCCAGCATGCCGGTCTTGACCGCCTGTACGTCGAAGTCGCCACAGACGGCGTCTATCTGGGCGAGGACTTCGGTCTCGGGCAAGACGTGTACCGATTCGACGCCGCGGGTGTGCTGGGCCGTCACGCTCGTCAGTGCGCTCGTGGCGAACGCGGCGTGTGCTTCCATCGTCTTCACGTCGGCCTGTATTCCGGCCCCACCGCCGGAATCGCTGCCGGCGACGGTCAGTGCCACTGGCCGGGTCTCGGTCGCTGGCTGTCGCGTGGTCATACGACGATGATACTACCCAGTAGTACAAATGAGTGATGAACCACGAAAAGGAGGCAGTGGGGAGTGAGTCGTGGTCAGTCCTCGAACGAGAACTCGTAGCCGAGTTGGCACAGCAGGTCGAACATGTCGAACCAGCCGTAACTCTCGGTGATACACTCGTCCTCGAAGCGGTTGACCCAGAATCCGGTCGTCTGGAACGACTCGCCGGTCGGGCCGTAGCCCCAGAAGTCGCCCTCGTGGGTGCCCGCGAACGAGACCCAGGTGAACGTCCACTCGCCGCTCGCGGTGAAGGACTCTGCCTGCATCGAGAAGTCCGGGAACGCCTCGAAGTACGTCGACAGCAGGTCCGCGAACTCGTCGTAATTCGAGACGTATTCGCCGCTCCATCCATACGGAATTTCGGTCTCCAGTTCGGGGGCGAAGTACTCGTCCAGTCCGTCGAGGTCCTGTTCGTTGACCCCGCCGATGATGGCGTTCAGTATCTCGCCGTACCGCTCGATGAGCTGTGAATCGTTCGCTGCCATGTAGAATCTCCAGTAGTACGATACGACGAGCGAGAATATATACTTTCTTAGTTATTTTTGTCGAAAGTAACTTTCGCGGCGGATACGAGGTTACCAGCGAGGAACCAAACGAAACAGAACAGAATCACTTCGTTGCGAGTAGATGCGGAACGCTCTGAAATCAGACTGCTTCGTCGGCCAGACTACACTACCGCAGTAAGACCGTCCAATCGACTTCAGCGTGCCCGTGCGATGGGGGCCTCCCACGCCCACACGACGAGCGTCCCGACGACGAGGACCGCACCGGCGAGTGCGAGCGCGAACAGCGGCGACGAGAGGTCCGAGAGGACACCACTCGCCAACTGGAACGGTACGACGGCGAGCGCGCTGACCATCGCCATCGCGCTCAACACGGTCGCACGACCGGTCGACTCGATTCGGTCGTTGACGTACTGACTCGCGAGCGTGCGCGCCGTGTCTGCGACGCCACGGATGCAGAGCATGACGGGGAGTGCGAGCAGCGGCACAGCCCACATCCCCACGAGCGCGCCACCGACGGCGAGCGGGAGGCCGAAGAACCACGCGCGCAGGCCGACCCAGTCTTCGATGACTCCCGCGTTGTAGCTGAGACCGGCCCCGACGAGACTGATGGCAGCGTAGTACCAGCCGAGTGCCCACTCGACCTCGGTCTCGGGGAGGCCAGCGTCGACCACGACCGTCTCGAACACCGGCTGGACGAAGATGAACACGAGGTAGAGAACGGCCGCGAAGAGGACGGAGTACGCGAGGACGAACGCGCGAACCCGGCGCTGAGTGAGGACACCGCGGGTGATGGCGAGCGCACGGCGGAGCGAGAATACTTCAGTGGTCCCAGCTTCGTCGTCGGCCACACTCGGTTCGGACAGCGAGAGGAGGACCGGAATCCCCAGTCCGGTGATGCCAGCCGCGACCCAGAACGGGTAGCGGAGGTCGATGCCGCCGAGGTAGCCCCCGACGACTGCCCCGACGACGCCAGTGAGCAGTGCGACCGATTCGCCTCGGCCGCGAACCCGCGCGAAGTCGTCGGCCGACAGTTCGGTCGTGAGTGTGTCGTACAGCCACGCGTCCTCGGTTCCGGACCGAAAGGCGTAGCCGACCGACCAGCAGGCGTAGAGTGCGAGAAAGGCTGGGAACGTCGACGCGAAGCCGAGGCCGACCAGCGTGAGCGTGATGACGACCGTCCCGAGCAGGAGGCTGTTCCGTCGACCCACACGGTCACCGACGTAGCCCGTCGGTACTTCCCCGAGCACCGTCACGAGGTTGTACGTGGCCTCCAGCGCCGTAATCTGTGTGAACGTCAGGTCGGCCGACAGGAAGTAGAGGTACATCACCGGGCGGTAGAACTCCACCGCCTTGGTGGCCTTGTACAGGTAGTAGCGCAGCACACTCGACGCCGGGAGAGCCATCGTCCCAACCCTGACACCGGAGCCGGTGGTCGTTTTCGGTCTCCACCGACCAAAATCTGTCACGCGGCGCGAGAGTCAGGACACGCTCTTATCCTTCGGTGCCGACTGCACAGTCGTGAGCGGACGGACAGCAGACTGGAACGACTTTCTGACGAACCGACTGGTCGAACGAATCGAGGACGTACCGGCAGACCCAGACCCAGGAACGTACGTCGTCGTCGACGTGATGCACTTCTCGACCACCGTCGTCGAACTACTGGCGAACGGGGCCGACTACATCCACATCACCGAGGAGCGAGGCGACGAGTTCGACTTCCGCGACGCGACGCCAGAGACGGTCATCGGCGGGAGCGCGACGCCCAACTACGAACCCACCGAGGGCTACGACTTCTTCAACTCGCCGAGCTACGTGCAGTCGCTCGACCTCGACGGCCGGCCGGTCGCGATGACCTCCTCGAATGGGGGTCGAGCCGTCGACAAACTCGCCGGTGCTACCGACACGTCGGTGTACATCGGGTCGACCACGAACGCGGCCGCGCTCGGGAATCACCTTCGTGGGAGTGACGACCCCGTCCACATCGTCGCCGCCGGGAAGGACGGTGCCGCGGCGACCGAGGACACCATCGGCGCGATGCTCATCGCGCGTCACCTCGCCGACCTACCGGTCGCACCTGTCGAGGCCGACCTCTGGCGCGAGCAACTGGAGTACGCCAAGGGACCGAACTACCCGGACAAGCACGAAGTCAGGAGCCGAGACGTGCGAGAGTACGCGATGTCGCTCTCTTCACGTGCGGTCCTTCCGAAACTGGAGGGTCGTCGGCTCGTCGACGAGGCTAGCTGACTGACGCGGTACTACTCGGCCAGTCCGGAGAGGTCGCCCCAGACATCCCACGCGGGGTCTTCGTCCGGATGTTCGACGCGTTCACTGTCGACGTAGAACCCGTCTCCTGCAGAAATTCGACCGACAGCAGCGACTGGTGTGTCTCGCCCTCGAAGTGCATCGAGTACCGAATCGACACCGTCGGGTTCCACCGCGAGCAACAGCGACCCCGACGTGGTCGATGCCCACGGGTCTATGCCGAGGCCGTCACAGACAGCTCGGACGTCCGAATCGACCGGAATCGACTCGCGCTCCACGTCGATGCGGACATCTGCGGTCGCCGCCAGCTCCGCGATTGCCCCGTGCAGGCCACACTCGGTGGCGTCGTGCATCGCGGTCACCGGCCCGGACGCGGCCGCCACGAGTGCGTCCCTGACGTGGCCGGTCTGTGGCAGTCGCTCCGCGAGTCGGTCGAGGTCGGCGTCGACGCCACGCTCGCGTAACTGGTCGGGGAAGAGGCTCGCGAACAGGGCAGTCGCCTCGACCGCGGGGCCGTGCGTGACGAGCAAGTGGTCGCCCGGTTGCGCGCCGTCCGGCCGAATCACGTCTTCGTGGCGGCCGACGCCCAACACCGTCGCGCCGCCGACCCAGGGGAACGAACAGCCGTCGTAGCGGGCGGTGTGTCCCGTGAGGACGGAGACGCCGAGGTCGTCCAAATCGTCGGCCATCGCGGTCCAGACCGCGGCGAACTCCTCGTCGCGAATCTCGGGCGGGAGCGTGAACTCGATGGCGAGGTGACTCGGTGGGATGCCGGAGACGGCCACGTCGGCGAGGACGACGCCCAGTGCGAAGCGCGCGGCGCGCTCCCAGCCGAGACCGGGGAGAATGGAGATGGGGTCCGTCGCCGTGACGAGCGCGCGGTCAGCTACGTCCAGCACGCCGAAGTCGACGCCGTGTCGCGGCCCGACGGCCACGTCGTCGCGGTCGGCTCCGAGGTTCGGGTAGATGTGCTGGTCGAAGAACGCGCGGTCTATCTTCCCTCGGTCGGTCATCGCTCGGTGCTACCACCCGATCGGTCAAAGGGGTGCTGTTCTCTGACGAGTGCTGTCTCCAGTCGAGTCCAGTTCTCAGGCCAGCCACGCCGGGTCCGGCAGGACGTTCGGGTCACCGAGGAGACCCGCCGCGGTCAGCATCCCAATGAACAGCGTCGTGACGATGATGCTCGCCGCCGGCGGGTCGAGGTGCGTGTCGGCGTGGGCGTAGAGGACGCGTTGGCCGAGTTCGCCTACGACCGCGCCGACCAGGCCGGCCACCGCACCGAGCAGAATCGCCTGCGAGAGTGGCAACGCTGCCGCGAGTGCTCCGGGCGAGGACGCGCCACCGGCGGCCGCGACGACGACGAATCCGGCAGGCAGCGTCATGTGATGCGTGACGGGGATGTCGGCGACGCCAGCGACCACGTACACGAGCAAGACGACGCTTACACCGAAGCCGAGGAAGACACTCGCGGTGTGGTACGTGAGGAAACCACCGATGCCACCGAAGACGAGGCCAAGCGCGGCGACACCCGGCCACTTGTACTGGTACGGGAGCCACGGTTCGACGGTGTGGCGGGCGGCGGAGCTGTCGACGACAGTGTTGCCATCGACCGCGGCCCCGCCATCGGCCGCGAGTTTCGGCTCGTCGCGCTCGTACGGCGTCATGTCGAGCAGGCCCCGTCGCGCGCCGACGAGCGAGTAGCCGAAGACGGCCCGGTGTGCGAGTGCCGACGCGACCACGCCGAAGGCGACCGGGTCCCACGGGGCGACGACTGCCGAGGCGGTCGCCAACCAGTGGCCGAGGACGCCGAAGGCCCCGCCGACGAGCAATACGTCGAGTCGGGTCCCGAGGCCCTGCGTGACGTTCTTCGCCTCGTGGTAGTCGAAATCGGTGTCGATGTAGCCCTGCTTCGCGGCGTAGGCGACCGCCGCCGCACCGCCGCCGAAGCTGACGTGTGGGCCGAACACCGGGCCGAAGGCGAGCGTGCCGGTGAGTGCGAGGTCTGGTGCGCCAGTCGCCAGCGTCTCGCGGCCGAGGTCGTACAGTTCCCCGACGACCACGAGGACGCCGGTGAGGGTGAACGCGGGCAACGCTCCGACGGCCGCGCCGAAGACGCCACCGGCGAACGCGGCCAGCACGAGTTCGAGCGCCCAGAGGTCACCGACTGCCACTGGCTACCTCGTCGAACAGGTCGATGACTCGTTGCTCTATCTCGTCGCGAATCTCCGCGACTTCCTCGGGCGACTTCCCGTCGGGGTCGGTGAGGTCCCAGTCGCGCACGTCCACGTCGGCGTCGAGACTGAGCGTCGAGCAACCCATCGTCGCCACCACGTCGCAGGCTTCGAGTGCTTCGTCGGTGACTTCGAGCGGCGTCCGGTCCGAGACGTCGATATCGAGTTCGTGCATCGACTCGACGACTTCTGGGTGGACGTGGTCGGCGGGCAGTGTTCCGCCCGTGACGATGTTCCAGTCGAGGTCCCGGCGTGCGACTTCGCGCTCTGCGAAGGCGGTCGCCATCTGGCTGCGACCAGCGTTCTGGACGCAGACGAAGCCGAGGGTCGTCATCGGGACACCTCCGTGTCCGCTTCGGAGTCGTCGACCGCGGCGAGCAGTCGCTCCGCGAGTGCTGTACTCTGGTAGTAGCGCCACTTCCCGTCTTTTCGGCGCGAGACGAGGTCCGCGTCGGTCAGCTTCGACAGCGCGTGGCTGATGGCACTCTCACTCACGTCGAGTAGTGGGTCGAACTCGCAGACACAGAGTTCGTCCTCGGCGGCGACGAGCAACCGGACGATGCGATAGCGCGTCTCGTTGGCCAGTGCCGAGAACAGGTCGACGTCGCGGTACGGGTCGACGGTCGACGCACGGTCGTCGAGTGCGCGCAGGTCGGCGACGCGCTCGTCAACGTCGCCCTGACAGCAGTCGCCACACTCGTCTGAGATGAGTCGCTCCAGCCGCTGGGTGTCGGACATGATTGAACGATTCTTCAATCGTTCAAGTAAGTGTTCTGGTCTGGCTGTCGGTGTCGAACGACAGCAGAATTACTTGTTCGGCTCGTCAGCGTCGGCACCGCCCGTGCGCCGACCGGTGACTTCGCTCGGGCGCAACTCCCAGACCGTCGGCTCGAGTTCGGCGACGTCCTCGCCGAACACGCGCAGTGGCTGGTAGCGTTCGTTGATTTCGGTCTCGGTGATGTCGTCGGCACGTACGAGGTCTCCACGTACGACGATGCTCCACGATTCGTCTGCTGAGTCAGAACCGTAGACGACGAGCGAGGCCGTCTCGGTAGCGTCGGCGTAGGCCATCTTCTCGCTCCCTTCGCGGGCGGCCAGTCGGAGGCAGAATCGGCCGTCCTGGTAGCTGTACGAGATTGGGACTGCGTAAGCGTCACCGCCGTCTGCCAGTGAGAGGACGCCGTGACCGTGTTCGGTCAGTCGGCGCTCCAGTTCCTCGTCGTCCATGCCGAACGTGTAGACGTACTCGACGTGTTCCATGGCTGAGAGTAGGAGGCCCGAGATGATGGCCGTTCCCCCGGCGGGTATTTCACGCTCGCAGGCGCAGTCCCGGGCATGACCGACCGACGCGCCGGCCTCGTTCTCGCCGGGGGGTTCTCGACCCGCTTCGGTGACGCAGACAAGGCGGTCGCCGACTACGACGGCGAGCCGATGGTCCGCAGGGTCGTCGACCGACTCTCGCGCGTGACCGACGGCGTCGTGGTGAACTGCCGGGCCGAGCAGGTGCCAGCACTCCGCGAGGCACTTGCCGGCCGGGACGACGTGGCGCTCGCCGTCGACCCCGCGCCGGACGCTGGGCCGATGGCCGGCATCTGGGCCGGACTTCGCGTAATCCGCGCGCCCTACACCGCTGTCGTCGCCTGTGACATGCCCGCAGTCGACCCGGCATTTCTCGAACTCTTGTTCGAGCGCGCGGCGGGCCACGACGGCGCGCTCGTTCGCACCGACGACGGCTGGTTCCAGACGACACAAGCCGTGTACCGAACCGAGGCGATGCGGGCCGGCTGCGAGGCCGCACTCGGTGGCGACGACGCCCGGATTCTGGCCGCGCTCGACGGACTGGCCCTCACAGAACTGACCGAGGACGAAGTGCCGGACATGCGGACGTTCACCGACGTGAACGAGCAGGACGACCTCCAGTAGGAGACGGATTCTGGCTCAGACCACGTCGACGACCGGGTCCTCGTCGGCGAAGCACGTCAGGACGACGCGGTCGATTCGGTCACTGTAGTCGTGGATTCGTGCTGCGATGTAGTGAGCGGTCGCGGCGAGTTCGGCGTCGTCCACCATGTTCAGAATCGGCACTACAGTCGCATCGTCGGGTACGTCTTTCAGTCCACCGTCGGGATGGGTAAGCACTCGCGCCACGTCGTCGGCCGTGAGTTCGTCGCCGACGGCGCGGCCAGTCACGGCGGCGACTCGCTCCGGCCGGTGGACGCGCTCTTCTGCGAGGGGTTCGCCGACGACGCGGACGCTGGCGACGGGACACACTGCGTCGGCCGTCGCTGGGACCTGCGGTTCTCGCTCGTTCGGGGCTTTCAGCCAGCGACTGCGTGCGCCGTCGGCTTTGACCAGCACCGGAACTGAGACGTTCGCGGCGAGGTCGGCGACGGTTTCTGGGTCGTAGCCGCGGTAGCGGTCCGGGCGCTCCTGTTCGGGGACGAGGCCGAGCGGCCAGTTTCCGTCGCCTGTCTCGGCAGCCTCGCTCGCGGCGCGAACCGCCGCGACTGGCTGGTCGGTGACTTCGACGCGAGCCACATGGTCGTCGAAGACGGGGATGCGGACCGTCGCGGTGACGACTGCCCGGTCGAGCGCGTTGGCGAGTGCGTACAGGGTCGACTTCTTCCCGCCCGCGCCGACGACGCAGACCAACCCTTCACTGGGCAGCGCCTCGGTCAGTCGCACGGTTCGACCTCCACGCGGACCGCGCTGTGTTTGTACTCGGGAATCTTCGCCACCGGATCGAGGTCGTCGCCAATTAGCATGTTTACGAGTGGTTCCGCGTAGTGGAACGTACAGAAGACGGTCCCGCGGCGGATGGCTTCCGTCACCTCGGCCGCGACCGTCACCGAGCCGCGGTCGTTGGTGACGCGAACCCGGTCGCCGTCCTCGATGTTCCGAGCCGTCGCGTCGTCGGGGTGCATCTGGAGCGAGTCTTCGCCGCGCAAGCGGGTCAACACGTCGGACCGTCGCGTGACTGCCCCGCTGTTGAACTGCTGGAGGACGCGCCCCGTCGTGAGGACGAGTTCGTCGTCGCCGACCGAGTCGACCGGGTCGACGTGTTCGACGACGCGGAACTCGGCCGTCTTCGAACCGGACGCGAATCGGTCGGCGTGGAGGACGCCGGTTCCTTCGGTTGCGCCCTCGGGGAAGGGCCATCGCTGGCTCCCATCGCCGATGCCGTCGTAGCTCATTCCGGCGTAGTTGGCGCAGGTTCTGCGGAGTTCGTCGAAGACGGCTTCGGGGCCGTCGAAGTCGAACTGACTGCCCCCGCCTTCGCGGCCGACTCGGTCTGTGAGCCGTCGTCCGAGTTCTTGCAGAGTTTCGAGGTCGGTCTTCGCGTCACCGGGCGTCGTCGTGTTGGGGCGCATCCGCATCACCTGTCGGTCGGTGTTCGTCACAGTGCCTGCCTTCTCTGCCCACGCGCTACCAGGCAAGACTACGTCGGCGTATTCGGTCGTCTCGGTCCGGAAGAGGTCGTGGACGACGAGGAAGCAGTCGGCCAGTTTCTCACGGACACGAGACTGATTCGGTTCTGTCACAGCGGGATTCTCGCCGAAGACGTACGCGGCGTGGACCGACTCGCCCATAGCGTGTGTCGCCTCGACTTCGGTGAGGCCGGGCACCGCTGGCATCGTGTCGGGGTCGACACCCCACACGTCAGCGACGGCCGCGCGGGCAGTTGCGTCGGTGACCGATTCGTAGCTGGGGAGCACGTCCGGAAGCGCACCCACGTCGCTCGCGCCCTGCACGTTGTTCTGCCCGCGGAGCGGATTGACGCCAGCGCCGGGGTTGCCGACGTTGCCGGTCAGGAGTGCGAGGTTGAGCAGGGCGTGGACGTTGTCTGTGCCGCAGTGGTGCTGGCTCGTGCCCATCCCGGTGAAGATGGCCGCGGCGTCGGCCTCGCCGTAGGCGCGGGCCGCGGTGCGAAGGTCGTCGTAATCGACGCCAGCGCGCTTGGCTTCGGCGGCGGGGTCGAGGCCATCGAGGAAGGTCCGGAAATCGTCGAACCTGGTCGTCCGTTCTTGGACGAACTCGTCGTCGACGTAGCCGCCCTCCACGAGCACCGCAGCCAGCGCGTTGAGCAGTGGGATGTCGTAGCCGGGTCGGACGGGTAGGTGATGGTCGGCGGCTTTCGTCGTCTCGGTCTCCCGTGGGTCGACGTGAATCATGGTCGTCCCGTCCCGGATGGCCGGGAGGAGGTACGAACGAAAGATGACCGGGTGGTTCGCGGCGGGATTCGCACCGACGACGAGGAAGCAGTCCGATTCGCGGAGGTCGTCAAGTGTGTTCGTCATCGCGCCCGCGCCGAAGCGAGTCGCCATGGCGGCGACCGTCGAAGAGTGACAGAGTCGCGCACAGTTGTCGACGTTGTTCGTGCCGAACAGTCGCGCCGTCTTCTGGAGCAGGTAGTTCTCCTCGTTCGTGCAGTTCGAAGACGCGAAGAAGGCCAGCGCGTCTGGACCGTGGTCGGCGTGGACCTTCGCGAACTCGTCGACGATGTAGGTCCACGCTTTTTCCCACGAGGCCGGGGCGAGGGCGGTCCCGCGCCGGACCAATGGTTCCCTGAGGCGCTCGGCGTCGGTGACGGCCTCGTAGGCCGCGACGCCCTTCGGACACACCTCCCCGCGGGGGTTGACGGGGCCGCGCCAACCAGTCGCCTTGCCGGTGAGCGGGTCGTACTCGATGCCACACCCGACACCGCAGAACGGGCAGACGCTGTGGGCTGGCTCGTGTGCACGCTCGTCCATGGTTCGGAGTGGCACGGGAGGGTGGGTAAACCTTCGTGCGTCGGCGGATTCGTGGCGGTCGTGCGAAGCGATGGCTTGCCGAGTGCGGCGGTATTATGAGTCTGGGATTCCTCGGGTCAGGCACGCAGCGCCGTCCCCTGTTTACTATCGGAGATTCGAGGGGAACACAAAAGGTACTTAAAAAGCAGAGCCTTACCTCAGGTAAAGGCAGACAATGCAAGGACAAAATCAGCAGCAGGCGTACGACCGGGGTATCACCATCTTCTCTCCGGACGGTCGCCTGTACCAAGTCGAGTACGCACGCGAAGCGGTAAAGCGTGGTAGAGGGAGCGTCGGCGTCCGAACATCTGAAGGTGTCGTCCTCGTGGCCGAGCGTCACAGTCGCTCGCCGCTCATGGAGCGCGACTCCGTCGAGAAACTCCACAAGATTGACGACCACATCGGTATCGCCAGCGCCGGCCACGTGGCCGACGCCCGCCAGCTCATCGACGTGGCTCGCCGCGAAGCACAGGTCAACCAGCTTCGCTACGGTGAGACCATCGGCGTCGAGACGCTGACGAAGGCGGTCACCGACCACATCCAGCAGTACACCCAGACGGGTGGCGCACGACCGTTCGGCGTCGCGCTCCTCGTCGGCGGTATCGAGAACGGCAAGCCGCGTCTGTTCGAGACCGACCCCTCGGGGACCCCCTACGAGTGGAAGGCCATCGCAATCGGCGGCAACCGCGAGGAGACCCAGTCCTACCTCGAAGAGAACTACTCGGACGAACTCGGCCTCGAAGGCGGCATCGACCTCGCTATCCAGGCGATGGCCACGCACGCCGAAGACGGGTTCGCCCCGGAAGGTCTCGCCATCGCCACCATCGAGACCGAGGGCGAGCAGTACCGGACCCTGAACACGGACGAAATCGCAGAACGTCTGGAAGAACTCGACCTCCTGTCGGAGGGTGACGACGAATGAGTCTAGAGAACACGAACCCGTACGAACCGGAACTCGGCAACGCCGAGTGGAGAGATCAGGAACGAGACGAGAGCACGGTCAACAAGACCGGGACGACCACGGTCGGTATCGCCACCGACGAGGGTGTCCTCATCGCGACCGACCGCCGTGCCAGCCTCGGCGGCCGCTTCGTCTCGAACAAGAACGTCGTGAAGGTGGAGCAGATTCACCCGACCGGTGCGATGACGCTGGTCGGCAGCGTCGGCGGCGCACAGTCGTTCATCCGCTCGCTCCGCGCCGAGGTCAACCTCTACGAGGCCCGCCGCGGCGAGGACATCAGCATCCCCGCACTGGCGACGCTCGCGGGCAACTTCGCCCGCGGCGGCCCGTTCTTCGCCATCAACCCCATCATCGGTGGGGTCGACGAAGAGGGCAGCCACGTCTACTCCATCGACCCGGCCGGCGGCGTCATGAAGGACGACTACACCGTCACCGGCTCCGGCATGATGGTCGCGTACGGCCTGCTCGAAGGCGAGTGGCACGAAGACATGACCATGGCCGAGGCCAAGCGCGCAGCCTCCCGTGCGGTCCGCTCCGCAGCAGAGCGTGACACCGGCTCCGGTAACGGTCTCGTCCTCTGTGAAGTCACGTCCGACGGCGTCGACATCACTGAGTTCGACGGCTTCCCGGACGAAGACGAACTGTAAGGTCCTTCGACATCTTCGATTCCTTTCTTCGTCGCCGATTCTTCAGAGAAACATCTAACTTCATTGTGACGTTCCGACGAGACGGTAATGTTCAATGGGCGCGTCTATACTATCATGAAGGATGTCGTCGCCCCACATGGAACTGGAGAGTTCGTCGCCGGAATCGCCGCTAGGGTGTCCGATTGGCCGTGCGTAACCGACGACGACTACCGAAACGGCGGTCGCCTCTTCGCTATCGGTACCCACGAGTTCGGTCACGTCCATCGGTCCGGCCTCGTCGACATCGAGTTCGCACACCCGCTCCGCGACCGGCTCATCGTCGACGGCTACACCGACGCACACCACCTCCACCCCCACGCCGGCTGGACTTCGTTCCGGGTCGTCGACACTGATGGCGTCGACCACGCCGTCTGGCTGCTCTGGGTCTCGTACCTCGCGACACTCATCGAGACGGCACACACGCACGTCGCCCGAACCGCACTCGCCGACGTGGACGTGGACGCCGAATTGGCGGCCCTCCCAGTCACGGTGAGTGCTGAACTCGAAGAACGGTGGCAGCGCGTCGTCGCCTGAGACGTGGCGGTCCTTCCGGTCGGTCTCTTCTCACCCGAGCGTGATGAGCGCGACACCGGCGATGGCCACGCTCGACGCGACCAGTCGGGTCCGGAACTGTGGCTCGTCGAGGAGGACGCCACCGAGGAGGACCGCGACGACTGCCTGCGCGTTCACGATGGGCGAGGCGACACTGGCGGGCAGCGTCGTGAACGCCATCGCCACGATGTGCTGGCCACCGGCGACCAGCGCGCCGACCGCGGCGAACTTCCACCAGTCGGCGGCGAGCCGGTCGAAATCCATCTTCGGTAGCGCGAGCGGGACGACTGCGGCCAGCGTCGTCGCCAGCATCACGACGACGAACGCGGTCGGTGTAACCGCCATCTCCTGCAACAACACGCGCTTTCCCACGTCGACCACGCCGAACGTCGCCGCACTGGCGAGTGCGAGCTGGGCCGGTCGGGCCGTCGCTGCGCGTTTCAGCGGGGTCAACAACTCACCAGGTTCGTAGTTCACGAGGTAGAGGCCGACCGTCACGACGACGACGCCGGCGACCTGCAACGTACCGAGGTGCTCGCCGAGTGCCAGCACCTCGATGGGAAGCACGAACGCTGGCACGACCTTACTGATTGGCGCGACGTAACTCACCTCACCGAGCGACAGCGCGTGGAAGAACGCCAGTAACGCGGCGACGACGCCGAGCGAAACGGCGATACTGCCAAGCAACGCCGGTGTCGTCTGTGGCAGCGGCACGCCGCCGTCGGTCGTGACGACGGCGACGGGTGTGTAGCACGCGACCGCCGCGGTGTACACGCCGAAGAGATAGACGGGGACCGCGTAGTCCGAGAAGTACCGCTTCACGACGAACAGGTACGTCCCAAAGAGGACGGCGGCGAACCCGGCGAGGAGGACTCCGTTCACACCGGACCGTCACGCATGGTCGGGGAAGTACGGTTCGGTTCTCGAAATTTCGCAGGAACGTTCGTTTGGAATATCCGAAACAGTCGTCGCTACGCGAGTGAAGAGAAAACGAAAGAACGGTCGTCGGCTTAGTTACCGCGCTCTTTGCCGGAGGAGTTCGAGGGACGGGTGTGCTCGGTACCCTTGCCCTTGAACGTCAGGCCGCGGTTCTGCTTGCCCGCGCTGGTGAGGCCACGGAAGGTACGGCTCTTGTGGGTCTCGTCGCAGATCCAGCTGAGGTCGTCGTCGTTCTGGATGGCGGGGTGGTTCGGGTCCACGAGGATTACTTCGTGCCACTTCTGCGAACCGTCTTCACCGACCCAGTAGGAGTTGAGCACGCGCATGTTCGGGTACTTGCGCGAGACGCGCTCCTCGGAGATGCGCTGGATGTTCTTGCGGCGGCCGAGGCGGTTGACACCTTGGCGCTTCGAACGGCGGCCAGCCTTGTGTCGCTGCTTGCGCGCGCCACCCTTACGGACGGAGACGCGGGCGACGACGACGCCCTGCTTCGCCTTGTAGCCGAGTTCGCGGGCCTTGTCGAGGCGAGTCGGGTGGTCGACGCGGACGATAGCGCCCTCTTTACGCCAGTCCTGCTTTCGCTGCCACTGCAGTTCGGCGACTTTGCTGTCCTCGGGGTTCTGCCACGCTTCCTTGATGTGGGAGTAGAAGCTTTTTGTCATGGTGTATCACCACGGGCGTTTGCCGGTTCAGTCCGCGTGTCGCGAACCACATTCCGATGACCTGTCGTCGACAGGTGCCCACTGGTGCCCGTGTCGTCCAGCGAGTTATCGTGTGTTTTCGTTCCTCGGTCTTTAAGCGTGTCGAACCGCCGTCGGGTGTGCTGGTCGGTCTCGCGCTACTGACCAGCGCCGATGACTGCCCTAGACCGCAGTCGCAAAAAGAACGGCACGGTGACGACCGCGAGGAGAATTTCGAATCCGCCAGCCGTGACGAACGCTGCCTCGTAGCCGAAGCGGTCGGCGACCGTGCCGCCGACGAGGACACCAGCGAGGAAACCAGTGCTTCCGAAGGCGTTGAAGCCAGCCATCGCCACGCCTCTGTCCTCCTCGCGGGCGAAGTCCGTGACGAGTGCCATCGTCGCGGGAGACATCAGCGCACCGACGACGCCGACAGCCACCATGGCTGCGCCGGCCAACTGGACCGTCGGGGCGTAGCCGACCGCGATGACGACGATTCCGTAGAGGGTCGACCCGGCGACGACCGGAATCACTCGCCCGATGCGGTCCGAGACGATACCGAACGGGTACTGTAAGAGCGCGAAAGGCGCGAAGAAGAGCGCGAGCATCAGCCCGGTCGTGCCAGGGTCGAGGCCGAACACCTCGCGGAAGTACAGCGTCCCGACCAGTGCGAAGAAGCCCGCAGTCAGCCGATCCATGAAGCCGAAGGCGTACGGGACGAGCAGAATGGGTGTATCGCGGACGCCCGTGACGGCACTCCAGAGCGTCGACTCGTGGTTTTCACCCGCGTCGCTGCCACCGCCGGCGTCGCCGACCTGCTGCTCCTGGCCGACGAGCACTACCGCCGCGAGGACGGCGACGACGAACAGAAGGACGCTCGCCGCAGCGACGGGCACGAGTGGGCCGATTTCGTACAGTTGCCCGCCGAGCGGCGCGCCGAGTGCGGTCCCCGAACCGATGGCGATGCCAGCCGCGCCCATGTTACGGCCGTGGCCGCCATCTAAGTCCATCAGCATCGTCATCGCCAACGAGAACGCGCCGATAGTGGCCGCGCCCTGCACCAGCCGAATAACCAGGACGACGCCGAACGAGACTGACGCGACGGACGGGAGAACCGCGAGCACACCGTAGCCGATAGCCCCGCCGAGCGCACCGGCCGCGACGAACGGTGCCCGACGGCCGGCCGCGTCGCTCAGTGCGCCCCAGACCCCAGCGAAGGCGACGAACGCAGCGAACTCGGCAGCGAGGAACCACATCCCAGACTGCAACGCCGAACCACCGTCGAAGACGGCGACCAGCGTGTCGATGCCAGGGTAGAGGAGGACCTGCGCGAGCAAGACGACGAAGACGACGCTTGCGAGGACGGTTCGGTCGCGACGAGTGGTCACGCCGCTCTCTAGGGCCGGAAGGTAAGAAGGTGCGTGGATTCCGGAACGACTGCTGTCGCCGGTCGGCAGACGATGGTTTATCTCCGATACCGCAGCCAGACCGGTTATCGTCTGAAAATCGCCCGACGACGGCCAGCGGTTGCGTGGCTCGCCGTCGTCGGGACTGGGAGAAGCCACCTGTTCGCCACTCCGCCGGCCTCGACCGTCACAGCGTGAACCCCCATGAGCGGAGACCAAAGGCCTCTTCCGGCCGAATCTGACTGTGTCTGTATGGACACACCAGATTCTTCCATCGCTGTCGTCGGCATCATCGACGGACTCGTCGCAGTCGTGGGATTGGCCGGCATCCTCACACAGATCGGTGGCATCGGCTCGCTCGTCCTCAGTGGCCTCTTCGCCGCACAAGCCGTCTTCGCCTACGGTCTGTTCCGTGACGAGCCGTGGGCCTACGGCGGCGCGATGGCCGTCCACGGCTTCTACAGCCTGCTCGGACTCGGCGCGATGGCGACCGGCCTGCTCGTCGTCGGCCTCGTCGTGTTGGCCGTCAACCTCGGATTCATCCTCGCCGTCCGACGGGCACGTCCGGCACAACAGCAGGGCTCGTTCGCTGGTGCAGTGAACTGACGACCGACCGCTTCCTCTACGACTTTGTGCCTCGCCGAAGTAGCCCCAGCTATGACTACGAGACTCGCCGACGGCGTCTGGCAGATTCCCTGTCGCGGCGTGAGTGTCTACCTCGTCGAAGACGGCGACGACCTCACGCTGGTCGACGCCGGGACGCCGTGGGACGCCGCAAAAATCGAGAGTGGTGTCCGCGACGCGGGCTACACGCTCTCCGACATCGACCGCTGCCTCTGCACGCACTACGACATGGACCACGTGGGAGCCTACGCGAAGCTTCAGCCAGACTTGCGCGCACCAATCGTCGCCGGTGAACACACTGCCGCGGTCCTGCGCGGTGACCGCAAACCGGACGCGGCTGGGGCGAAAGGCTTCCTGACGAGACACGTCTCTCGCCGACTCGTCACGCTTCCCGACCTCCCGGTCGAATCGGTCGCCGACGGCGACCGCGCCGGGAGCTTCGTCGCCTTCTCGACGCCGGGCCACACTCCCGGCCACACCGCGTTCGTCAGTCCCGACCTCGGCGTCGCCCTGCTCGGCGACCTCGTCTCGGGCGACGACGACGGGACGCTCGGACGTGTGCCCCGGTTCTTCGACGCCGACCGCGACCAGTCTGCCGCGAGCATCCGCGACCTCGCCGAGCGTGCTCCTGAATTCGAAATCGCCTGCATGGGCCACGGCAGTCCACTGCGAGACATGGGCGCTGAGCAACTGCGCCGACTCGCGGCGCGGGTCTGAGTTTGCGAATTTACCGTTCGACGTGGGGTGACGCAACCGGTCTGGCGCGCGCTGGCGAGCATGCCGAAGGCTGCGAGCCGATATCGCGCGAGGTCGTCGTGAGCCTGCGAACGACTGCAAGTGAGAGCGTGCTCTCACGAGGGATGAGTACCGGAGCGGAACGAAGTGGAGTCGTTCGAAACGGCAAAGCCGTTTCGTGATGTGGCCAGAAACCGTGTTTCTGGCTGCCTGCCGGACGCAGTCCCGAAATGTCGTCAGAGGCAGAGCCGCTGACTGCTAACCGGAATCGTCGATTCCGGTGATGACGAGGAGCGGAATCGGATGGAGAGGGTGTGGCTGCGGTATCTGCCATCGTGATTTGTGGACTGCTTCCCCGAACCAGAAACGGCGACACCACGGTCGTAATCCGTCCACTGTTCAGAGTCACCAACTACAACTCGCTTCCTCGTAAATTCGCATCGAACGCATCGGTCTGGCGGCAGTTTTATCGGCGAGTCGGGCGTTCGTTCGCCCAGCCGTACATGTCTCACCTCGTCTCTCCCGACTCGGACGACCTGTATCGCGTGCTCGACGCCGACGGCAACCTGGTCGACGGCGCGACGGTCTCACTCGACGACGATGGACTGCACGACCTCTACGTCGACCTCAAACTCGCGCGGCGGTTCGACCGGAAGGCAGTCGCCCTCCAGCGCCAGGGCCGCATGGGCACCTACCCGCCCATCTACGGACAGGAGGGCGCACAGGTCGCGAGCGTCCACGCACTCGACGACGAGGACTGGCTGTTCCCCAGCTACCGCGAGAACGGCGCGATGCTGGCCCGCGGTGTCTCCATGTCGAAGAATCTGGAGTACTGGATGGGCTCGGAGACCGGGAACGCCGCCCTGCGCGAGCGGAACGTCTTCACCATCACGAACCCCATCGCGACGCAAATTCCGCTGGCGACCGGCCTCGCGTGGGGGTCGAAGCTGAAGACCGACGGGCGCGCCGCGCTCGTCCACTTCGGCGACGGCGCGACGAGCGAAGGCGACTTCCACGAGGGGCTGAACTTCGCCGGCGTGTTCGACGCACCGGTCGTCTTCTTCTGCAACAATAACCAGTGGGCCATCTCGGTCCCGCGGGAGAACCAGACCGCGTCGGCGACCATCGCACAGAAGGCCGACGCCTACGGTATCGAAGGCATCCGCGTCGATGGGATGGACCCACTCGCGGTGTATCAGGTCACGCGCGAGGCCGTAGAGCGCGCGAAGAATCCGGGCGACGACCCCGCGCCGACGCTCATCGAGGCGGTCCAGTACCGTCTCGGTGCGCACTCGACCTCCGACGACCCGGGCGTCTACCGCGACGAGGAGCGCACCGAGGAGTGGAAGCAGATGGACCCGGTACCGCGCTTCGAGCAGTTCATGCTCAACTCTGGTCGACTGGACGAAGCGGGCGTCGAGGCCATCGAAGCCGAAATCGAGGAGCGCATCGACGCGGCGGTTGCCGAGGCCGAGGAGACCGAAACCGACCCGCACGACATCTTCGCGAACGTCTACGCGGAGATGCCGCGGGCGCTCAGAGAACAGCAGGCGTACCTCGACGAGTTGCGTGCCGAGTTCGGTGACGAGGCACTGCTGGAGGATTGAGAGGAGAGACCATTCGGTCTCGAATCTATTGTCGGTGGATGCGGGAACGAGTTATGTCGAGACGACCCCACGTTGATATTACGCTCTCGTTGCAATAGCAACCACCGCAATGAATCGTCGAGAAGTCCTCCAGTCGCTCTCTGTCGCCGGAGTGGGAACGCTTTCCGGGTGTTCGGCCGTGACCGGGTTCTTATCGTCACCACCTCAGCTACTCGCGTTCGGCGTCATCAACTGGAAAGACGAGCCCCAAACCGTTCGCGTGAAAATGCAGGATGGAGAGACGACGGTATTCGAAGACCGGTCTGAACTGGAGCCGAAGGTGAGGGGATACGACGATACGTATTATCGTCATCGGAGTTCCGAGTGGGGAACGATTGCAGAGTACACCTACTCGATTCGGCTGAACGACGGCCCTTGGAAACAGCTCGAACCCAGTAGTGGTGATATCGACTCCGAGACCGAGTGTGCGATATTGAACGTAGAGGTCGGTATGTTCGGTCCGGACTGGCTGGACTCCACATTCATCCCACGCCCCTGTGAGTACGAATTGACTGATAGTACGAACTGAGTCACTATCGCGACTAAAGGCCCGAAACCCGACCGGGTCAGTCGTCTGCTTCGACGGCTTCAGCCTCTTCGTCGACCGGCTCGGGCTCGTAGTTCTGGAAGGCTTCCGCGATAAGCAGGGGCGTGACCAGCGTCGCCTCGGACTTCACTTCGACGTGGTTCGTGACCTCTTCTTTGATCTTGCCCCACGAGACGGCTTCGTCCGGCGGCGCGCCGGAGAGCGAGCCGTCGCCTTCGACGCCGGTCGAGACGTAGACCGCGTAGTCCGCACCCCCGCGGAACAGGTTCGTCATGATGGCGTGGTGTTTCGGGATGCCGCCGCCGAGGACGATGAGGCCGGTCTTGTCCGCGAGCAGGCCGTGTTCGATGAGGTCGTCGTAGTCTTCGAGAATCTCGATGCCGACTTCGGAGTCGTAGCCCTGCTTGTAGTAGTAGAGGAAGTTACCGACTTCGGCGTCGGTGAGCGCCGGACAGAAGATGGGGATGTCGTTGTCGGCGGCGTTTTTCAGGATGGAGTTCTCGTCGTCGAGCGTCTTGCCGAGTTCGCGCGAGAACTCGACCGGGGTGCGGACCTTCTTCTCCGCGAAGAAGTCCTCGAAGAAGTCGTTGAGGTAGGATTCGAGCCAGACGTAGCGGTCCGAGGGAACGAAGATGTTTCCTAATCTATTGATACCGCGCTCGCGCATCTTCGCCTCGTCGACGTCCCACTGTCCCATCTTGAACGGCTTCTCCGTCTTGATGACGTCCTCGGTGATGGAGCCAGAGGTGGTGATCATCACGTCGATGAGGTCCTCGCGGCAGAGGTAGGCGACCGTCTCGCGAAGGCCACAGGAGACGATGTTCGAGGTGTAGGTCAAGTAGATAGTTGCGCCCTCGTCGCGCATCCGCTTTACGATGTCGACGGCTTCGGCGAGGTGCGTCGCCTGGAAGCCGGTCGTCGCGTAGGCTTCGAGCAGTTCACCGAGGTCGAACTCGCCCGAATAGTCGTAGCCGCGCACGTCGGGTGTCTGGAGTTCTTCGTCGGACCCCGGAATGACGTTGCCCTTGGTGTCGTCGTCGCTCATACAACGAGTCTCGACCCGGACCGATAAGAGGCTTACACTCTTAGCTCGGGGCATGCGAGTCGCTATCTTAGTGTACGACGGCTTCGACGAACTCGACGCCATCGGCCCCTACGAAGTGTTCCAGACCGCCGGCGACCTCGGTGCCGACGTGTCCGCGTCGCTTCACACGGTCGACGAGCGCGAGAGGGTCACCGCGAGCCACGGCCTCACCATCGAAGTAGACGGACCCCTCTCCGAAGTCGAGGACGAGACGGACATCGTCCTCGTCCCTGGCGGCGGCTGGAACCAACCGGCGACCGAACCGGGCGCCCGCCACGAGTTCGAAGACGGGACGATTCCGGACCTGCTCGCCGCCCTTGGCGACGACACGCTGGTCGTGAGCGTCTGTACCGGCGCGATGTTGCTCGCGGCGGGCGGCCTGCTGGCGAACCGCCCCGCGACGACGCACCACTCGGCGATGGACGACCTGAGTGTGTTCACGACTGTGAAGGAGGAACGCATCGTCGACGACGGCGACGTGCTGACGGCGGCCGGAGTGTCGGCTGGACTCGACCTCGCGCTGTACCTCGTGCGCCAAGAGTGTGAGGCCGGTATCGGCGAAGCCGTCGCGGACGAGATGGAGTATCAGCCGCGAGTCTGAGGACGCTCCGACCGTTTTTACCAGCTCGATCGCTGTGACGGGTCGTGGTACCTCGACCCTCGCAAGTGTTATGCGTCGCTGGCCGTTGTGTTTTGCCGTAATGGCAAACGGCAACGTTGACTTCTTCAACGACACTGGCGGCTACGGTTTCATTTCGACTGACGACGACGACGTGGACGACGACGAAGACGTGTTCTTCCACATGGAAGACGTCGGCGGCCCGGACCTCGAAGAGGGACAGGAAGTCGAGTTCGACATCGAATCGTCCCCGAAGGGACCCCGCGCGACGAACGTCGTTCGGAAGTAACGACGGACACCGACCATCGCCGTCGCTCGCGACGGTGACAGACGACACTTATCTTTAAACTAGGACTGCTAGCCGTGGGCTTGGCCGATCACGTGAAAAAGACGTCGTTAGCGAGGGCTGAAGGACAGGTTAGAGGGACTGCGTCCCACGGGTCCAGCCCGGGTCGCTTCCGGTCCGAACGAGGAGGTCCGACCGACATGCCGGACAGTAGTCGGGAGTGGTGGACTCACCTCGTGGAACATACACCGCGCCGCCACACTCTACGCACGCATCGGCAACGATAGTCGTACAGTCCGCACAGACGTTGAAGTCGTCGACTGTGAGGTCACGCAGGGGTTCGAGTTGTTTGTCCAAAGTGTACTCGTCGATAACCGCCTGACAGCTGTGGCACGGTTTCATAGCTATGCACTAGAGCCCATGGCATGCGGTGACAAGTATCTGTCTCCAAGATGTATGGGCTCGGTGCCTGCCGTCGACGAGCAGTCGCGGCCGGGACCGCACCTCGTAGTCGGCCTAGAGACTGCAACGTACTCACGCTCCCGAAGAGACTTACCCTCACCGACGTATGGAGCAACGTACCGATGTGTTCCAGCGAAATCGCGGTGTTCGCGTTCACCGGCCTCTTCTGGGGACCCCCGATGGCCCGCTGGCCGTACAAACTGGCGAAGTGGGACGAGTTCTTCGACGCCATCGGGCGGAAGTCGAGCGGCAGCGTGGAGCCCGCCGACTGGAAAGTGTCGCTGACTCGCTGGGCTGGTATCTTCGGAACGGTGGCCGGCGTCGGTTTTCTCGTGTTCTGTCTGTTGCTGTAGCGCGAGGCCACGGTTGAACCCGGCTACGGCGCCGAGACGACGCGACGGTAATTACCCCCGCAGAAGGTTTATTCGACCTCTCAGCCTCCTAACAGCGTGTCTACCAGCGTCACCCGCCGAGACCTACTTCGCGTCGGTGCAGGGACCGGGGCGCTCGCACTGGCGGGCTGTCTCGACGTGTTCGGTTCGAGCGAGCGAGGCGACGGCGTGCTGGTCATTCAGTCGACCGACAGGCAACCGCTGGCTGGGTCGATTCTCACGTTCTCGACGCTACCGGCGGCGGAGCAGGCGCTCGTCGAGCAAGCACTGGAGAAGAACGTTCTCAGACTCTGCTTGACCGACAAGACGAGAGGTGTCGCGTTCAAATCGTTCGCCGAACGACCGCGGCAGGTGAAGACCTACCTCCGGTACAACGACAAGCACTACGCGATGTATCTCCGGCGCGGAGACAGAGAGATCACTAACTCAGCGCCCGCGCCAAAGGACGACGTGAATCCGTGTCGGTGACGGTCGCGGGTCTATCGGCTTTCGGTGACGGTCTCACCCCTGTCCAACCATCTCCTCCTCGTCCTCCCACTCTTTCGCCCGCAGTTCGTACTTCTGGACCTTCCCAGTCGCCGTCGTCGGCAGCGACATGACGAACTCGAACTCGCGGACGACCTTGTAGCTGGCCAGTCGCTCGCGGGTGAAGTCGGTGAGTTCCTGCGGCGTGACGCCTGGGTCGTTCACGTCGCCGTTCTCGGGGACGATGAACGCTTTCGGCGTCTCGCCCCACTGCTCGCTCGGGGACGGGATGACCGCCACGTCCTTGACGGCGGGGTGGTCGAACAGCGTGTCTTCCAGTTCGATGCTGGAGATGTTCTCGCCGCCGGAGATGATGATGTCTTTCTTCCGGTCGCGGATGGCGATTGCGCCGTCTTCGTCGACCGTGGCGAGGTCGCCGGTGTGGTAGTAGCCCTCGACGCGGTCGTTGAACGCCTCTTCGGTCGCTTCGGGCTGGTTCCAGTAGCCCTTCATCACCTGATTGCCGCGGACGACGACTTCGCCGATACTGGAGTCGTCTTCGGCCACGTCGTTGCCGTCTTCGTCGACGACGCGAATCTCGGTGCCGAGGTAGCCCATCCCCTGTCGCTTCTTGATAGTGAAGCGGGCGTCCTCGTCGTCGTCGAAGAACCGCCGGAAGTCCGATGTCGTGATGAGCGGGCCGGTCTCGGTCGCGCCGTAGACGTGTTTCAGGTACCAGCCGAACTCGTCTTCGACCACGCGGATGGTCGCCTCCGGCGGCGAGGCTCCTGCGGTGGCGACGCGAACCGGGTTCGCGCCCGTGACTGCTGGCTCGTGTTCGTCGTAGTAGTTCGCGAGGATGTTGAGCACGGTCGGTGCGCCACAGAAGTACGACACGTCTTCGGTCTGGATGGCGTCGAACACCTCGTCGGGTTCGACACCGCGGGTGCAGACGTGTTTCGCGCCCATTCCGGTGACGGCGTAGACGTGGCCCCAGCCGTTGACGTGGAACATCGGGAGCGTCCAGAGGTATACGTCGTCGTCACGCAGTTCCTGATGGACGGTGACGAGGTAGGCGTGCAGCGTCTCGGTCCGGTGGGTCCGCATGACTCCTTTCGGGTCGCCCGTGGTCCCGGACGTGTAGTTGATGGTGACGACTTCGTCTTCGCTCATCTCGGGTCGCTCGCACTCACCGTCGGTGTCGTCGAGGACGGTTTCGAAGTCTTCCCACTCTCCCGCCACGGCGTCGGCGTCGTTCGTGACGAACACCTCGGTCGGCACCTCGTCACGGACCGCCTCTATCTTCTCGGCGTACTCGTAGTCGGCGTACACCGCGTCGACCTCGGCGTCTTCGAGGATGTACGCGAAGTCGTCCGGCGTGAGTCGGTAGTTCAGCGGTGTGTGAACGCCGCCGACTTGCATGATGGCGTAGGCCGCCGTGAGGTGGTAGTGCGTGTTCGGGTCCAGCACTGCGACACGGTCGCCCTTCTCGATGCCCCGTTCCTGCAACGCGGCGGCGAACTGGTCCACCCGGTCGCCCAACTCGTCGTAGGTGAAACGCTCGCCGTCGGTCCCGACGACCGCCTCGTGGTCGCCGTACAGCCGCCGTGCTCGGTCGAGGAAATCTGTGACAAGCAGTGGCTTGTGCATAATCGAACCTTCACAGGGCAGCACTATGAATTATCGTTCGTGACAGAATGGTCCGCCTCTCAGTCGCGTGAAAATCGTCCGAGAGATCCGACTCGGAGTGAGTACCGAACCCTTACTTCGTTCGCAGGTCGTCGAGTCGCTCACGCATGCCGTCGCGGATGCCGAACGTCGGCCAGCGGTCACCCGCCAGTCGGCGCACACCGAGGACCGACTCCGTGCCGACCCAGCCGAGCAACAGGACGCCGCCGAACAAGGCGAACGCCATGTCCCAGCCAGTCATCCACACCGGGCGAAGCCACGGTGCGTAGTGGCCCCAGAGTCGCGCGAACGAGTCGGCGTAGCCGTCGAGTGGTGTGCCCGCGAACGCGTTCCGGACCGTCTGCTTGAACGTCAGGCTCTCGTCACCGCCAGCCGTGAGTTCTGCACTCCCCGTAATCGGGTACGTCCCGCTCTTGCCCATGTCGCGGATGGTCGGGCCGTTCGACTCGTCGCCGTGGGCGATTCGCTCCGCGTCGTACGGCCCCCACGTCGCGTAGTACTCCCAGACGACCTCGCCGGTCGGGGTGATTTCGAGGACGCGGTGGTTCAGCGTGTCCGTGACGAGCGTGTTCCCGTTCGGGAGTCGGTCGGCGTCACGCGGCCAGTTGAGCGTGTTGCGGCCGACGGTCCACGTCCGGACCCACTCGCCGTTCTCGTAGGCGTACTCGACGATGCGGTTGTTGCCAGAGTCGGCGACGAGCATCGTCGGCGTCCCGTTCTCGCTCACGAGGTAGTCCGGGTTGTGCTGCTCGTTGAGGATGGAGTGGTCACCGTCCTCACCGAGCGTGTTTGTGACCTCCTTCGTCTCCATGTCGACGATGACGGCTTGGTCGAAGTTCCGCGGCGACAGCACGATGCGGTCGTCGCTGATTGGGTCCACGTCGTTGCTGTGAGACCAGTCGGCGTTCATGCCGCCGTCGGTGTTCTCCGGGAAGTGGTTCTTGTACTTCCACTCCCACGTTCGCTCGTTCGTCGTCAGGTTGTAGACGACGATTTCGTCCTCGCTGACCCCGTTCTCGCCGTCCCAGGCCCGCATGTGCGAGATGATGAGTTCGTCTTCGCTCAGCATGTCGGCGTCGTGGGTGTCCTCGAAGGGGAACGTCCGTTCCCAGACGCGTTCGCGAGTCTCCGGGTTCAACTCGTAGATGACGGTCTTGCCGGAACGTGGCGAGACCACGAGCAAGTTCCCGCCGGGCAGCGGGTCCACGTCGAAGAACCACGCGTTCTTACCTTCGCTGCTGTTGTACACCCACTTCGTGTTGGCTCGCTCGTCGGCGGCGACGAGCCGGGCCGGTTTCTTCGGGTTCGTCTGTCCGTTGAACGTGTACCCCTGTACGCTCACCACGGTCGTCCCGTTGGCGGGACTCGTGACCGTTCCGGGCTGGAGGGCCTTCTGTCCACTGGGGTCGTACGTCATCGCGCCGACGGCTGCTGGTGCGAACAGCGACACGACCAGCACGAGGACGGCACCACGGACGAGCCAGGGTCTCGATGGAAGTCGCACGACCGAACGGTAGGGAAGCGGTAGGGTGACTCTTGCGGTTCGCTGGGGTGTCTCGTCTCGACTGGCCTGCCTCGCACGTGCGATTGCGCGCGTCGCGTGTGCGATGGATATACGATAGTCACCAATCCCTGTAGGCTCCCCTTTTTATGTAGGATACGTTGTCTCCCTCTGTATGAACGAACCGACGAAGGCGTCGGTTCGCTGTCTGTACGTCGACGCGTCCCCTTCCGACGTGGTGGTCGAGAAGGTGGAAGCTGCCGTCGACGGTACCGTGGCCACAGCCCGTGGGTACGAGGGTGCACTCGACCGACTGCGCCAAACCGACGCCGACTGCGTCGTGAGTCGCTACGACCTGTCCGACGGCGATGGGCTCGAACTCGCCCAGACGCTGCGACAGGATGGAGACGAACGACCGTTCGTGCTGTACACAGCCGAGGACGACGCGGAGTTGGCCCGGCGTGCGATCAGTGCGAACGTCACCGAATACGTCCTCGACGATAGTGACGACGCAGTCGACCGGTTGGCGTCACTGGTCGGTGACGCGGTCAGCGACGAAGCGACGCGTCGCCGCCGTGTGTTCAACGACCAGCTCGTCGAACAGGTGTTCGACGCCGCCCCCACGAGTATGCTAGTCATCGACCGCGAGGGCTACGTCAGACGAGCGAACGCGACAGCGAGGACGAAGTACGGATTCGGAGACGAGACTGAATCGGTGTTCGACGTCGTCGAACTCTTCACCGAAGACGGTGAACCGCTTGGCGGTGAGATGCGTCCCGCGAGAGACGTGTTCGAGACAGGTGACCCACTGTTCGACTGGACAGGGCGTGTCAGTCTCCGTGGTGGCGACAGACACTGGATGCGTTCCAGTGTCGTCCCCATCCGAGACGACCGCGGCGTCATCGAGCGCTCACTCGTGTCGTTCGAGGACATCACCAAGGAGCGAGAGCGCCGCAAGCGACTCAAGACGCGCCGTGCAGAACTCGAAGACGAACTCACCGAAGTGTTCGCCCGCGTCACTGACGCGTTCTTCGCGCTCGACGACGACTGGACGTTCACGCTCGTGAACGACGAGGCAGAGCGCCTCGTCCAGATGGACGCCGACGACCTCCTCGGTGAGAGCGTCTGGGACGCGTTCCCCGAAGCACTCGACACGACGTTCGAACGGGAGTACCGACGAGCGATGGAGACACAGGAAGCGGTCCACTTCGAGGAGTACTTCGAACCGCTCGACACCTGGTTCGAAGTCCGTGCATTCCCCTCGGACAGTGGTCTCTCCGTGTACTTCCGCGACGTGAGCGAGCGCATCGAGCAAAAGCACGAACTGAACACTCGCGTGCAACAACAGAGTGTCCTCGCCGACCTCGGCCAGCGCGGACTCGAAGGTGGCGACCTCGACTCGCTGGTCGCAGAGACCACGGAACGAGTGGTAGAGACACTCGGCGCGGCAGCCTGTGAGGTGTACGAACTCGCCGCAGACGGCGAGACGCTCCAAGCGCAGTTCTCGGTCGGACTGGGCGATTCGGAACACGTGACCGAAATACAGGCCGAGACACTGGCGAGCGCTGCGACCGAAATCATCGACCCGCTTTCCGTCCTCCAAGACGACGCGGTGCCAGCATCGAACCACGACCTCGCTGGCTGTCCCGACGACGACGCCATCGCGGTCACCATCGGCTCCGCTGGTACGTTCTGGGGCGTCTTGCTGGTCCACGTCGCCGACGTGGCGACGATATCGACGACCGACCGGCGGTTCTTAGAGAACATCTCGGCAGTCTTCGCCACGGCCATCGCGCGAATCTCACACGAGACGGAACTCCGTCGCCAGCACGAGCGGCTCGCCGCCATCAACCAGTTGAGCGACGTGGTGACGGACATCAACCACGCACTCGCCGACCAATCGACCCGTGAAGAGGTCGAACAGCTCGTCGTCGACCGCATCGAGGCCTCAGAATCGTACTCGTTCGCCTGGATCGGCGCGCCGACGGACGACGAACAGATTCGTGTCCGCGAAGCAGCGACCGAACAGGACCTCGACGGAGTCACGCTTCCCTCCGGTGAGGACCCGCCGGGGCGCGCGTTCGAGACCGGTGAGATGCAGTTCGAGTCGGACTCGGACCTGAGCGACGACGCGCCGATACGCGGGCGTATCGACGACCTCACGTACCGGTCGGCCGCGGCGATTCCCATCCACTACGAGGGCGAGTTCTACGGCGTCCTGACGCTGTACGCCGACCGCGACGACGCCTTCCTCGGTAGAGAGCGCCACGTTGTCGGCCAACTCGGTGAAATCGTCGGCCTCGCGCTCGGTGCGATAGAGCGCGAGGAGAAGCTCAGAGAACGCCGTCGGCAACTCGAACACGAGCGTGAACGACTGGAGTACGTCAACCGGCTCCTGCGACACAACCTGCTGAACGGCCTGAACGTGGCGCACGCCCGTGCCGACATCCTCACTGGCTCGGTCACCCCGGACATGGAACGCCATCTCGACACGGTTCAGACGCGACTCGACGACATGATCGGCCTCGTCGAGACGATGCGCTCGCTGATGCGTATCCTCGTCGAAGAAGAGTCGCACGAACTCGAACCGGTGACGCTCGACGCGACGCTTCAAAACGAGATTACCAAGGTTCGGACCGCCTACGACGACGCCCGGGTCACCCTGTCGAACCCGCTCCCGCCGGTGAAAGTCGCCGCGGACGACCTCCTGCCGGAGGTGTTCGAGAACCTGCTCGTCAACGCGGTCGAACACAACGACAAGGAGACGCCAGAGATAGCCGTCGGCGTCGAAACCTCGGGCGGCCCGACCGTCGACGTCGTCGTCGCGGACAACGGCCCCGGCATCCCCGAAGACATCAAAGACCACCTGTTCGAGAAGGGCAAGAAGGGCTCTCGAAGCTCCGGAACTGGCTTCGGACTCTACCTCGTCAAAGAGACGCTCAACGCCTACGACGGCGAAATCGAGGTCCGTGACCGCACCGACGGCGGCACCGAGTTCGTCGTCTCGCTCCCGCGTGCGGAGACGTTACAGCAGTCGGAAGGAACCAGTAAGGGCGACTCGTCGGTCGCCTGAATCGGTCACGCCGCGTCCCCGCTCCTATTTTCACCAGTCTGTCAGTGCTTCTGCCCCCTGCGTGTACCAGAGCGAACTCAGGAAGGCGAGGACGCCGGCCATCGCCGAGACGCCGCCGACCATGAACACCCACTGCATGCCGACGCCGGTCATGAGGATTCCACCGAGCAGCGGCGCGCCGACGCTCCCCGGTCGCCAGACCAGTTCGCGGACGCCGAAACTGGAGGCGACGCCTGCGCCGTCAGTCCCCTCGTCGGCGAACAGTGCCATGCTGGCTGGTTCGCGGAAGGAGTCGGCGACGCCGAGGAGCATGTTCAGCCCGACGAGGACGGGGAACGCAGGCGAGAGGTCGCCGAGTATTGGGTACGTCGACGGGAGACCGAGCGCCTCACCGGCCAGCGGCGAGAACGGGACGAGGACGGCGACAGCGGCGTACATCGAGCCGCCGAGGATGACGAAGAACGCGCGGCCGAAGCTGTCGGATAGCTTGCCGGTGTACGGCTGGAGGAGCATGTTGGTCGCCTTTTCCGAGGTGTAGACGACCGCGACGGCGAGCGTCCCCTCGACGTAGCCGAGGCCACCCTGTGCGGCGGCGACTCCGGCGTAGATGGGCACCCACGTCCGCACGAGCGTGACAGCCACGGCGTACGGCGCGCGGAAACTCGTCAGTGTGAGAATGCGCTCGTTGAGTGCGAGGTCGGAGAACGGAAAGCCCTCGATGCGAGTCTCGTCCTCCGGGAGCCCGAGCCAGACGAAACAGACGGCGGCACAGAGCAGCACGACGATGATGGCGTACACCGACGTGAACCCGTACTGCTGGTACAACACGCCGGCGGAGAGACCACCGATGATGCCGGCCGCAAACCGCCACGCGTTGGCCTTCCCGATGCGTTCTGCGCGCTCGTCGTACGCCGCGAGTTCCCCGACGAGCGAGAGCGACATCAGGCCCGACCCGGTGACGGCGATGCCTTGGACACCACGTGCGAGGACGAACTCCAGTTCCGCGCCGTCGAAGACGGCGATGGCCGCGAACGCGACGTAGGCGACGACGCCGAGTAAGAGACTCGCGAGTAAGACGAGTCGTTTGTCGTACCGGTCACCGGCCCACGAGAGCGGAACGACCGCGAGCGTCTGGGCGGCCGTGAATCCCGTCGTGAACAGGCCGATGACGAGTCCCGACGGCTCGAAGAGGTTGATGTACGTCGGCAAGAAGACGACCAGCGACGCGAAGCCGAACCCCGTCGCGAAGCGTGTGAGATACAGAGCGAGGAAGTTTGGTTCGTCGTCTGTCACTGCGCGAGGTTCGGGGGGTCGCAAGCAAGTTCGTTTCGGTTCGAAACTAGTAGCTCTCGTCCAGCAACGACTGGACACCGTGTCTGACCCGCTCCGACGCGGTCTGTCGGGAGATGTCGAGTTCACCCGCCAAGTCGTCGAGCGTCATGCGACGTGGCACCTCGAAGTAACCGCCCTCGTGGGCGAGTTCGAGCGTGTCCTGATACGGCGTGGGCGTCGAGGCTGGCTGGGCGAGGTCGGTGGTCGTCGTCGTCTCGTACAGCCGGTCGAGGGTGTACCCGATTCCAGCTTCTTCGCAGTATTCGAAGAAGGTCGCTAACCGGCGCTGGTTCGGTCCTTGCACGCGAAACCGCCACCCTTCACCGTCACTCTCTATCTGGAGGACGCGAAAGCCGAGGTCCGCGAGGACGCCCGCGACGTGGATGCCAGACTCGACGCGTACTCGGTACACCCGATGGTCGTCGAGGACCGAGACGAGCGACGGCTCTGCGACCGTCGGGTCCGTGAGGATAGACGACTCGAACTCCGTGAAGTCGGTCTCTCCGGCAGTGAAGAACAGGAGCCACTCTTGCATCGTCCCCGGTGCTTGTGCGGTAATCTCGATGTCGACATCGGGGTGTGTTGCGACGACGTTGGACAGTGCGAGACTCTCGTGTGTCAGCGATAGCTCGGCAATGATTTCGAGCCCGACGGTATTGTCCGATTGCCGAGACATTTGTTATATCTAATCATGGGTCTCGGCACCTTTGAAACTTCCCCTTGTTAGTTGTATCGCCTAACGAGTTAGTCTACGGGGTCAGCGGTTGACGACTGAGAGGCGGTCTTCGAGGACGTCGAACCCGCGGTCGAGGTCGGCGACGAGGTCTTCGACGTGTTCGATGCCGACGGAGACGCGAATCAGTGTGTCGGTGATACCGATGGCCTCGCGTTCTGCTTTGGGCAGCGGTTCGTGGGTCATCCCCGCCGGGAGTTCGATGAGCGATTCGACCCCACCGAGCGAGACGGCGAGAGTGAACTCCTCCAGCGTTTCGAGGAACGCCTTCGCGTCGTCGATGTCGCCCGTGAGTTCGAAGCTGAGGACGCCACCGTAGCCGTGCATCTGTTCGCGTGCGAGGTCGTGCTGTGGGTGACTCTTCAGGCCGGGGTAGTACACCGACTCGACGAGGTCGTGCCCTTCGAGGTACTCCGCGATGACCGTCGCGTTCGCCTCGTGTTCGCGCATTCGCAGTGGGAGGGTCTTGATACCACGAAGGAGGAGATAGCTGTCGAACGGCGAGAGCATGTCGCCGAGGCCGATCTGCTGGACGAACGAGAGTTGGTCGGCGAGCGCCGCGTCGTTCAGCACGACCGCGCCACCGACGGAGTCGGAGTGGCCGTTGAGGTACTTCGTCGTGCTGTGGGCGACCACGTCCGCACCGAGGTCGAGCGGGTTCTGGAAGTACGGACTCATGAACGTGTTGTCGACGCCGAAAACTGCCTCGGCCTCGTTGGCGATGTCGGCGATAGCCGCCACGTCGCACATCTTCATCCGCGGGTTCGTGGGTGTCTCCATCCAGACGAGCGAGGTCTCCGGTCGAACGGCGTCGGCCACTGCGTCCGTGTCCGTCGCGTCGACGAACGAGACGTCCACGCCCATGCGCGACTCGAAGAGGTCTTCGAGCATCCGGCGCGTCCCGGCGTAGAGGTCGTCGAACGCGACGACGTGGTCGCCCGGGCGAACGACGGACATGACGACCGACGCGATGGCGGCCGTCCCGGAAGAGAACGCGAACGCGTGTTCACCGCCTTCGAGCGCCGCGAGTCGCTCTTCGAGTGCGTGTCTGGTCGGGTTCGAGAGCCGCGAGTAGACGAACTCGCCGTTCGAGGGGTCGATGTCCTCCAGGCTCATCGAGGTGTCTAGCCCCGGCAGGGCGAACGTCGACGAGAGATGAATCGGCGAGACGACGTCACCGACCTGTGGTTCACCGGGCGTCGGCTCTTCGCCACGACTGACTGCGAGCGTCTCGAAGCGCTTCGAGTGTTCCCCGTTGTTCATGCTTTACGAAAACGGCAGTATTTGGCTAATAACTTTTCATGCAGCAGTAATTTTTGCCGTCTGCCGTATTATCCGAGCGAATCTTCCTGTCACGGTAGACTCGTGTTCGGCGGTGACGTAGCACTCGACGAGGAGGGTCGTGTGGGCCGCTGCGACGGCTTACCCACCCGACACTGCCTGCAAGAAGACCACCTCGTCGCCATCGTCGAGCGAAATCGTGGTCGGCGCCGGCCACTCGATTCGGCGGCCGTTGCAGATGAGGTGGATGTGTGACCGGAGGTCGCCCCGGCCGTCGAAGAGGTGCGTTTCGAGGGCCGGATACGTGTCGACGAGCGCCGAGACACAGTCCTCGACGGTGGACGCGTCGACCGTGCTGGTTCGCGCCCCGTCGGTGAACCGTGTCAGGAGTCCGGGAATCCGGACGGTGACGCGATTCATCTACTCGACCACGACCGCACTGACGCTCGTGATTCGCGGCAGGTGACAGTCGATTTCTGCCCACGAGTCGCCCCCGTCGCGACTGTAGAAGATGCTCCCGCCGGTCGTGCCGACGTAGATACCTGCTGGGTCCAGCGAATCGACCGCCATCGACTGCCGGAGGACCGTCACCCAGCTATCGGTCGGCAGGCCGTCGGCACATCGGTCCCACGAGTCACCACCGTCGGTCGTCCGATAGATGGCCGGTTCACCGCCCTCGGCGATCCGGTACTCGTCGCTCTCCAGCGGGAACGTGAAAAACGTGTCCGGGTCAGTTGGGTGCATCTCGATGGGGAAGCCGAACGAGGACGGGAGGGCATCGCCGATGGCTTCCCACTGGTCGCCGCCGTCGGTCGTTCTGAACACACCCATGTGGTTCTGCTGGACGATTCGCTCGGGGTCGCTCGGGTCCTGGGCGAGGCTGTGGACGCAGGACCCGACACCGCCGTGGTCGTCTTCATCCGTCACGAACTCCAGACCGTCGGTCGCGAGTGTCCACGACTCGCCGCCGTCGTCGGTTCGGAACACTCCGACGGCCGAGATGCCGACCCACAGACGGTCCGGGTCCTCCGGGTCCGTGAGGACCGAGTGACAGCAGAGGCCGCCGTTCCCAGGGTACCATCGGTCTCGCGTCTCGTGACCTGCCAACCCCTCGACGTGGTCCCAGGTGTCGCCGCCGTCGCGAGAGACGAACAGCCCCGCTTCGTCGACGCCCGCGTAGAGGACGTCTGGGTCCTGCTCCCGACCGGGTTCGAGACACCAGACCTGATTCAGTTCGAAGTCGCTGTCTTCAGCGTATGCCGGACTCTGGGCGACCTGTTCCCACGTGTCGCCGAAGTCGTCCGAACGGTGAATCGCCGGGCCGTAGACGAAGTGCCCCATCGCGGCGAACAGCCGTGGCGTGTCTCGGTCGTCGTACAGCAGGTCCGAGACTTCCCACCCCTTCAGCTTCGGTCCTCGAACCGACCAGTCCGTCCGGTCGTCGTCGGATTCGAGGAAGAACGCGCCTTTGCGAGTGCCGACCATGAGTACCACCTCGGTCATCGTGGTAGACGATTGAGACGAAGGCACATGGATCTAGGCGCTTTCCTGCACTGACCGTGTCCAGAACGGAACTCACAGCGACAGCAGGCAGGGTCGGATGGCCCACAGCCATTTCGTATAGTCGTATACAGTGTACTGCGTCGTCGGGCCAGATTTCATTTCGATTCTGGAAGACGGCGAGGAGCGAGGCCACAAGTCCGTTCGCGTCCGTTCTCGACTTCGTGAAGCCGACGACGACGGGAAACACGGTATCGAGTTCGTTCGCTGGGCAGTTTTCCGACACGGAACCGACTAGCAGTGCTGAGCACCTCGGTCGTGGGGTCAGCACGACAATCGGCACTGTCGGCATAGACGATACTGGCCGACGTGCGATACCGACCGAGAAAGAGTCGAATGTCGCGGGTAGCGCCGACGGTTGCTCGCGTAGGGCGCCGAATAATTGCGTAGGACCCCGAATACTCGCGTTCGTGAGCGTCTACGCCGAGCGCGGGAGCTCGGGTCTACTTCGTGTGTGCGCGAACGCTGTCGAACGAGTCGTCGACGATGGCCGCAGCCACGCTCGAGATATCCACGTCTGGAACGTGCTGGGGGTACTTCCGCCGGAAGTAGCCGACCATGTTGCGGAGGTCGCGCTCTAAGAATTCGTCGGCGTTGTCGTGTTCGGTGGGGACCGCCTGTGGCCAGTCGAACACCGTGACGCCGGTTTCGGCGATGAAGACGTTGTACTCGCTCATGTCGGCGTGGACGTAGCCTTCGCGGTAGGCCGTCGTCATCTCGCGGAGAACCAGGTCGAGGACGCCGACGACTTGATCGTCCTCCAGTTTCGCACGCGAGAGTTCGACACCCGCCATCTTCTCCATCACGATGGCGTGGCGGTTGTGGTCGATGGGCCGTGGGACCGAGACATCGGGGTACAACTCTTCGAGTCGCTCGTACTCGCGCTCGGCCGCCTTGCGCGCGGTGTAGAGCCACGAGACGTGGTCGCGGTCGCTGGTGTAGTCGCGCTCACGCATCACTTCGCGGAAGTTCGTGTAGCCCTCGCGGTGGTACTTCAGTGCCAGCGGTTTGTACGACTGGACCTCGTACACGTCGGATTCCTTGCCGACCCCGAGTGAGGAGCCGAAGCCCTGGATAGTCTCTCGCTCGGCGAAGGTGTGCAACGCGAGCGCGTCGTACCCCTCCGGCGTGAGTTTGTAGCCGACGTACTGGATGGTCTTGCGTTGGATGAGTCCGCGGTCGAGACAGCGGTCGAGCCGATAGTCGACGTTCTCGATGGTGAGTCGCGAGAAGTCCGGAATCTTCTCTCGCTGCACCCACTCGGAGAATCGCATCCCCTGCTCGACGCCCGAGAGCAGATAGAAGTCCTCGGCTTCGAGGTCGGTCATCAGTGGAGCGACGTTCTGCACCATGTGCCGCATGTAGCCGGGCGGCGGGTAAAAGCCCCCCGCGTCGGGGCGCTAAGCCAGTGCATAAACCATATGCTGCGATAGCAAATGTGGAGATTCGGCCGAACCTCGGCTACTCTGAGGCCTCGAAGGCCGCCGCCGAGGCAGGTGTCGCCTGTCCGGATACGCTTTTCCGGGTGCCGCTGGGAGAATACGGTATGACAACGACGACAGAGCGAGTGGCTCCAACCGCAACACTGGGGCCAGTCCGGACCACGGAGGGCCGGTAGATGCATATCGTCGATTACGAACTGTACGAGGTCCCACCGCGTTGGCTGTTCCTCCGACTGGAGACGAGCGACGGCCTCGTCGGCTGGGGTGAGCCGGTCATCGAGGGTCGCTCGCGGACGGTGAAGGCTGCGGTCGAGGAACTCCTTGACACGTACCTGCTCGGTGAGGACCCCGCAGCCATCGAGGACCACTGGCAGACGATGTACCGCGGCGGCTTCTATCGCGGCGGCCCCATCCTCATGTCGGCCATCGCCGGCATCGACCAGGCGCTGTGGGACATCAAGGGGAAGCGCTTCGGCGCGCCAGTGTACGAACTCCTCGGCGGCAAGGCCAGAGACCGCATCCGTGTCTACCAGTGGGTCGGCGGCGACCGGCCCGCGGGCGTCGCCGAGGCGGCTGCCGAAAAGGTCGACGCCGGGTTCACGGCGCTGAAGATGAACGCCACGCCGGAACTCCGGCGGGTCGACAATCCGGCCGCCATCGACGACGCGGTCGAGCGATTGGCGACCGTCCGCGAGACCGTGGGCGACGAGGTCGATATCGGCGTCGACTTCCACGGGCGCGTCTCGAAGGCGATGGCGAAGAAACTCGCTGCGGCGCTCGAACCGTACGACCCGTTCTTCGTCGAGGAGCCGGTGCTGCCCGAACACAACGACGCGCTGCCCGAAATCGCCCAGCACACCACGACACCCATCGCCACGGGCGAACGGATGTTCTCCCGGTGGGACTTCAAGGAGGTGTTCGAGTCGGGTGCGGTCGACGTCATCCAGCCAGACCTGAGCCACGCCGGCGGCATCACCGAGGTGAAGAAGATCGCCGACATGGCCGAGGCCTACGACGTGGCGCTCGCGCCACACTGCCCGCTCGGCCCAATCGCGCTCGCCTCCTGTATCCAGGTCGACGCCTGCTCGCCGAACGCGCTGATTCAAGAACAGAGCCTCGACATCCACTACAACGAGACGAGCGACGTGCTCGACTACCTCGAAGAACCGTCCGTCTTCGAGTTCAACGACGGCTACATCGACCTGCCCGACGGGCCAGGCCTCGGTATCGAGATAGACGAAGCCCACGTGCGCGACCAGGCCGGCGACGTGGACTGGCACAACCCGGTCTGGCGTCACGACGACGGCAGCGTCGCGGAGTGGTAACATGTCGGGACACGCTACCGGCCGGTTCGAAGGCGATACCGTCCTCGTCACTGGCTCGACCCGCGGCATCGGCGAAGGCATCGCGAAACGCTTCGCACGCGAAGGTGCGACCGTGGTCGTCACCGGTCGAACCGTCGAAGCGGGCGAGGAGACCGTCGCGGCCATCGAGGACGACGGCGGCGAAGCGACGTTCGTCCGCGCGGACATGCGCGACCCGGACGACATCACGGCCCTCGTCGACGCCACCGTCGAGCACTACGGCGGCATCGACGTGCTGGTGAACAACGCCGGCGTCGAGACGAACACGGGCGCAGACGAAGCCACGATGGACGACTGGGAGTTCGTACTGGAGACCGACTTCCGGTCGTACTGGCTCTGTGCGAAGTACGCATACGCGCGGATGGACGCGGGAGCCATCGTCAACGTCTCGTCGAACCACGCGTTCCTCACGATGCCCGAACTGTTCCCCTACAACGCCGTGAAGGCGGGCATCAACGGGATGACTCGCGCGATGGCACTCGACTTCGGCCCGCACGTGCGCGTGAACACGGTGAATCCGGGCTGGGTCGCCATCGACCGGACCACCGACGAGATGGAGCCCGAGTACCGCGAGTACCTGGAATCGATACATCCAGTCGGTCGGGTCGGCGCGCCCGAAGACGTGGCTGGCGTCGTCACCTTCCTCGCCAGCGACGACGCCGGGTACGTCACCGGCGAGTCGGTGCTAGTCGACGGCGGCCGCTCGCAGGTGATGCAAGACGACATGCTGCCGGACTACCGCGTGCGGCGCGAGAACGGCCCGGAGTAACGAACCCAGCCGACTGTTCTCGTTCAGGGTGCCGGCGTCGGCGTCGGGATTTCCTCGGACAGACTCAGTTCCAGCGCGCGCTGGACGTGCAGGTCGGTCGTGTCGAACAGCGACACGCGGTCGAAGTCCTCTTCTGAGACGAGCAGTTCGATTTCGGTACAGCCGAGGACGATACCCTCCGCGCCCGCGTCGACGAGGTCGGCCATGATGTCGACGTAGGCCTCGCGTGACTCGTCGGTGATGATTCCCTGCGTGAGTTCGTCGAAGATGATATCGTGGAGTCGGTGGCGGGCCTCGGCGTCCGGCAGCACCACGTCGATGCCGTTCTCCTCGAAGCGGTCGCCGTAGAACCCGGCTTCGGTGACCGGTTTCGTCCCGAGGACACCGACGGTCTCGACACTTGCAGCGTGCGCCGCGTCGGCCGTCGCATCGACGATGTGGTAGAACGGAATCGAGATGGCCTCGGTGATTGCTGGCGTGACCCGGTGCATCGTGTTCGTCGCCATAATGACGAAGTCAGCGCCAGCGGCTTCGAGTCCCTGCGCCTTCTCCGCGAGATAGGCTCCCGCGTCGTCCCACCGCCCGTCGCTGATGCACGCCTCGACGACGCCGAAGTCGACGCTGCTGATGAGGACAGGGGCCGAGTGGTGGCCGCCGAGGGCTTCGTTGACGCCCGCGTTCAGACGCTGGTAGTAGGTCACGGTCGATTCGGCGCTCATACCGCCGAGGATGCCGATGGTCTGGAGATTCGGTGTATCGGTCGCGGGTGGTGCGTCGGTCATTACGACGATGTTGGTGGCGTGGGGTGTGAAGGTCACCCTCCCATGGACGGATGTCCGCGAGAGTCGTGGTTGGTACGGGCGTCGATGTATTTCGCAGTGAGCTCGGGCGTCGAAATCCGTCTCTGTGGCGAGTCTTCGTTCACGACTGCCGGCGGAAGATACCGCAGCCACTACCTCCCCAACCGATTCCTCGTTCGCCGTCGCTTCGCTCTGGCTCACTTCGTCATCACCGGAATCGAAGATTCCGGTTAGCAGCCAGAAACTACGTTTCTGGCCACATCCCTCGCGCGATGCTGACTCGCGAACCTCACTTCGTTCGGTCACGCGAACCAGCGCGCGCCAAACCGGTTGCGACGGCTCGCGTCGACCTGAATCCGGGGAAATCGGTGTCACTTCGGTCCGTCACTCGGTCCCAACAACGTCGCTTCGGCCCGGCGCAGGTGTTCGAGGAAAGTCGTCTTCGAGACGCCGAGGTCTTTGGCGAGTTCGCGGGTGGTCACCTCACGGGGCCACGAGTAGTAGCCGCGGCGACGGGCCAGCGCGAGTGCCTCTTGCTGGCGGGGCGTGAGCACCTGCGCGTGCGGGTCCGGACGCTCCGGTGGCGGGGCCTGCTCGGCGGGGGCGAGTCGGTCCAGTGTGATGTCGGCGTCGAGGGCTTCCGAGACGGCGTCGACCGTACGCCCGAACTCGTCGCGGGTCGTGCGCACGAGCAGGTTCCACGTCTCGCGACCGGCCCGAACCTCGTAGTGGCTGTCGAGGACGAACCCGCGAGAGACGAAGGCCGCGCCGACGCCGTCAGTCGCTTCGTACTCGATGAACACGTCGCGGGCGGCCTGCCCGATGGCGGGCGTGTCGAGTGTCGCCCGGCGACAGTCGCCAAGGTCGTCGATAGCCGTGATGAACGAGGAGTCGTAGGCGGCCTCGACGGCCTGTTCGAGGTTGTCCGCCGAGTCGCCGTAGATGGTGCAATGTTCGTAGGCGGAGCGGCCGTCGGTGGCCGCGCCGTGGCCGACGACGCACGCGCCCGTCTGCTCGCTGGACTCGATACCCCAGCAGTCGGGGTGCCAGACGTCGAGCGTGGCGCGGAGCAGTTCCCGGTCGGCGGTGTCGGCGGTCATGTGACCGAGAGTCGTGGCCGTGCTATTGAATGGTGCGGGTCTGCCGCCCAAGAACCGAGCCGATTCAGAAGGAGTCGGCGAGTGTCGTCTGTTCGCCAGCGTCGCTAGCATCGCCAGCCTCGCCGGCAGGGAGCGCACCCTCGTGTTCGAGGAGTCGCTGTTTGAGGTCGACGCGCTCGCCTTCGGTCTCGTTCGAGAAGCCCCCGAGCCAGTCGGTGCCGACGATGCGGTGACAGGGCACGACGACCGGAACCGGATTGCGGCCACAGGCCTGTCCGACGGCGACCGGACTGGTGTCGAGTGATTCTGCGACCTCGCCGTAGGTTCGCGTCTCGCCGCGGGGTATCTCGCACATCGCGCGCATCACGCGCCCGGTGAAGTCGTCGGGAAAGTCGACGTCGAGGTCGAACGACTCGCGCTCGCCGCGTTCGTACTCGCGGACCTGCGCCTCGACCTCCGTTGCACCGGCCCCGAGGAGTGACTCGTCGATGTCGAACGAGCCACCGTGGACGGAGAGTTCCATGGAACACACCTCACCCGCGTCGACTGTAACCTTGTCGTCGTCCGCCCGAACGTCGTCCCGGAACCGCCATGGTCCGGGGGTCCCAAGCCCGACGCATGACCGAGGTCGCATCGCGGGAGTGGCGGCTGATTCGCGAAGAGGCGTGGGACGGCCCGACGAACATGGCGCTCGACGAAATCGCTGCGAAGTCGGCCAGCGAAGACGGCGTGCGGACACTGCGCGTGTACCAGTGGGAACCGAGTTGTCTCTCGCTCGGCTACGGGCAGGCGAAAGAGAGCGTCGACTGGGAGTTCTGCGAACGCGAAGGCATCGACGTGACACGACGCCAGACCGGCGGCGGCGGCATCTACCACGACCAGCACGCCGACATCTCCTACTCCATCATCGCGCCCGCCGAGGAACTGCCGGGCGACCTGATGGACTGTTACGACTTGCTGTGTGAACCGGTGCTTGACGCCTTCGCGCGCATGGGCGTCGACGCCGACTTCGCCGACCAGCCCTACCCCGCCATCCACGAACCGGCGTGCTACCTGCGGGACATCCACCCCGCGCACGACGTGCTCGCGTCGGGACTGAAGATTTCTGGCAACGCCCAGTACCGCCAGCGCGACGCCGTCATCCAGCACGGGTCGCTCTCGTTCGACCGTGCGCCCGAGCGTCACTGCGGGGTCTTCGCAGGCAAGCCCAGCGTCGACGATTTCACCGACCGCGTCACCAGTATCCGGGCAGAATCGGGGATAGACCGGGACGAGGCGGTCGCTGCACTCGAAGCCGAACTGGCCGAGTGGGCCGACGCCGACGAGGGCGCGTGGGCCGAGAGCGAGGTCGCCGACGCGACCGACCTTGCAGCGAATAAGTATAAGAACCCTACATGGTACGGGAATCGAGAAGACCCTACCTGAGTAGGCTGTATCGTCATCCACTTGGCACTGATTGGCAGAGGTATGTCGAAGTCAGAAGCACCCGACGCCGCCGCACTGTTCCAGAAGCTCACCGGTCAGACGGAACTGACCGAAACGCAAGAAGACAGCGTCAGTCACGACACCGCCACCGAGGAGGACGAGGAGTTCTTCGAGGAGGCTCGCATGGACGGCTTAGACGACGCCGTCTCGGAGCCGGACGTCGGCTCGCCCACCTAATCCACGCCGTTCCGGACCAGTCAGCATAGCCAGTCGACACACGCTCCACCCCACAAATCCGCGCAGCCCTACCCACTGCGCCACCCCCATCGTGCAGCCCACCACTGCACGAAAACCCCCACGCAGTCTCACCCGCTGCGTTCTGTCCCATCCCACCTGACCCGCGCAGCCCTACCCACTGCGCGACACTCCCATCCCGTGCAGCCCACCTCTGCACGACCTGTTCCGCATCGCCGAGCGACGGCGCTTCGATACGCCTTTTTGCCCCCCGGCCAACCCCCGTGTATGCTCAGAGTCGGTGCGCACGAGTCCATCGCCAGTGGCGTGTACAAGGCCGTCAATCGCCAGCTCGACGACGGCGGGAACTGCGGACAGATATTCACACACTCGCCGCAGGTGTGGCAAGACCCGAACATCGGCGACGACGAAGCCGAGCAGTTCCGCGACCTCTCGTCGGAGAACGACGTGGGGCCGTGGGTCATCCACTCCTCGTATCTCGTCAACCTCTGTACGCCGAAAGACGACCTTCGCGCGAAGTCCATCGACTCCATGCAGAAGGAAGTCGACGCTGCCGCGAAACTCGACGTTCCGTACGTGAACGTCCACCTCGGCGCGCACACGGGTGCGGGCGTCGAAGGCGGCCTCGACAACGCGGCCAGCGCGCTCGACGAACTCGAGATTCCGGACGGCGTGACCGTCCTCATCGAGTCCGACGCCGGGTCGGGCACGAAACTGGGCGGCGACTTCCAACATCTCGCCGACGTGTTGGCGAAGAGCGACCAGGACCTCGACGTGTGTCTCGACACCGCGCACATGTTCGCGGCGGGCTACGACCTCTCGACGCCCGAAGCTGTCGACGAGACCATGCAGGCGTTCGACGACGTGGTCGGCGCAGAACACCTCAAGTGCGTCCACCTGAACGACTCGAAACACGAGTGCGGGACGAACAAGGACGAACACGCACTCATCGGCGAGGGCTACATCGGCGAGGAGGGCATGCGCGCGTTCGTCAACCACGACCTCATCGAGGACGTCCCGCTGGTGCTGGAGACGCCCACTGAGGACGGCAAAGGCTTCGCGTGGAACATCGACCGCGTCAAGAAATTACGGGAATAGAGACAGTCTCTCACCCCTACTAAAAGACTTCTTTTAGCCAGGGAAGGTGCCTTATCAGTGTACGCCAGTGTAGAGTGTATGCCCTCGTTTCGTTCGGTCCTCGTCGTCCTCGCGGCCCTATTGCTCGCGGCCGCGGCGGGTATCTCGTTCATCCCGACGGCGGGTGCCACGCCGGTGGACGCCAGTGGGATGGCACCTGACGGAAGTAGCACGCACGACCGGTCACACTCGATACCGCCCCCGGAAGACGTGGGTGGGTCGCACGGTGAGCCACTCTCTGGCGACGTGTCGAAACCAGTCTCCGTCACCGCACCGTCCGACGCGTACCGTGTGACTGGCATCAGCCCAGTCGGCGTCGTCGCCGGGGCCATCGCAATCACGGCTATCGCGGCCAATCTCCGGCACTGACTCGTCGCCGTGCTTGCTCCTGCTTCGCGCTCCGCCCGGCCAACGCTCCCCACCGACTCGTTTTTGTCTCGCCCGCTCCAAGCGCGCCCGTGCGCCGATTCGACGCCGAGTATCTCGACCAGACCCGCGACGGGATGTGGGCAGATTCACGCGACGCGCTCGCACCGCTCGACCTGAATTCGCGCGACCGTATCCTCGACGTGGGCTGTGGGACGGGGAAACTGACGGCCGTGCTGGCCGACGAGACCGACGGCGAGGTCGTCGGCTGTGACGCCGACACCCGACTGCTCGCGCACGCGAACGAGGTCGGCCCGGTCGTCGCTGGCGACGCGACCCGGCTCCCGTTCCCCGACGACAGCTTTGACCTCGTGGTGTGTCAAGCACTGCTCATCAACCTGCCCGACCCGGCCGCCGCGGTTCGGGAGTTCCGTCGCGTGGCGAGCGACGCAGTCGCCGCGGTCGAACCCGACAACGGCCTCGTGACCGTCGAGTCGACGGTCGACGCCGAGTCGACGCTGGCAGCGCAGGCTCGCGCGGCGTATCTCGACGGCGTAGCTACCGACGTGGCCCTCGGCGCGGACGCGAGTGACCTCTTCTCGGACGCCGGTCTTGCGAACGTCCGGACGCGGCGGTACGACCACACCCGAACTGTCGAACCGCCATACTCGCAAGTTGCCCTCGACGCGGCGGCGAAGAAAGCGAGTGGTGCGAGCCTCGCCAGCGACGAAACGGAACTCCGGCGGACGCTTTCTGGCGCAGAGTACGACGACCTTCGCGCCGATTGGCGCGCCATGGGTCGGGACGTCATCGAACAGATGCAGACCGAATCGTACCGCCGGCAGGAGACTGTCCCCTTCTTCGTCACGGTCGGTACTGTCTGACTGGCTGGGATACAGACGTAGGTCACACTGGGCACGCAGGTGCTGGTTCCATCCGGGTAACCGAACCGAATAGGGTCGGTACTGAATCAACCCCGGTTCAAAGAATAAATCATGCCAGTCGAAGCCGGTACCGACGCGGAAGACGCACTGTTCGGTGCGTTCGACATCTCCGACGAAGAAACCGTCATCTACCAGAACGGCGAGTTCAAAGCGTGGATTCAGGCGAACGTGAGCTACGACTTAGAGTCGATGCGATAACCCGGCGACCCGACCGCGAATCCCCCTCACGCACCATGCACTGTCCGACACCGACATCCATTCCGAAGACGGACACACTCCCCGCCCCCACCGACGACTTCCCGACACACTCTGATTCCCCGACACGCTCCCTGTCGGCGTGAGCGGGTCAAACACTTTTTCGCCTGCGCCCACCAACGAGCGGCGTGGACGATACGTTCGAACACTCCGACGCCTTCGACGCACTGAGCGACCCGACCCGAATCGCCATCGTCGAGGCGCTCGTCGCGGCCCGACGCGAGGACCCGGAACAGCCCACCCTCTCGTTCTCCGCCCTACGTGACCGGGTCGATGTGGACGACTCCGGGCGGTTCAACTACCACCTCCAGAAGCTCCGCGACCGGTTCGTCGAGAAATCAGACGCGGGCTACGAACTGAACTACGCAGGTCGCCAGGTCGCCGCCGCGATTCTCGCCGGAACACTCGACGAGGCCGAGGCACTGGACCCCGTCTCGCTGGACGACCCGTGCCCCATCTGTGACGTACCGATGGCGGTCGAATACGAGTCCGGCCAGTTGACCGTCACCTGCGAGTGCGCCCACCGACTGTTCCAGACGCCGGTGCCACCGGCTGCCGCCGTGGGTCGGACGGTCACCGAACTGCTCGACTTCGCCCTCGACCTGACGCACGGGCGGCTGATGCTGCACACTCGCGAAGTCTGCCCAGAGTGTTACGCCACCATCGAGAACGGGGTGTCGATGCTCACGTTCAACGATTCGGAGTTCTACGCACTCGTCTCGACGTGTGGGCGCTGTGGAATGCAGTCGACTTCCTCGCTCGGTATCTCCCTACTCCACGACCCCGACCTCGCCACGTTCTACCGCGACCACGGCATCGACGTGCGAGACGCACACCCGTGGCTCCTCGGTATCGTGCAGGCTCCGGCCGAGGAGATTGCGTCGGACCCGCCGCGCTATCGCATCGCCTGTACCGTCGATGGTGAGACGTTCGAAGCGACGCTCGACGATGCAGGACAGGTCCTCGAAACTCGGCGAACGGACGCGGAACCGGCGGCAGACCAATCAGTTCACTGACCGAAGAGTCGTTCGGCGAACCCTTTTTTCGATACCAAACACAGGGCAGGTATGGACCCACGAATCGAACGACACGCAGACGTCATCGTCAACCACTCCGTCGCCGTCGAACCCGGTGACAAAGTGCTGGTCGCTGCACCGCCCGTCGCCGAGGACCTCGTCGTCGCCGTCCACGAGAAACTGGGCGAAATCGGTGCCCGGCCGACACTCTCGATGCGGTCGTCGCGGGCCGCCCGCGCGTTCATGCGAGCGTCCGACAGCGACGACTTCGACCTGAACGAGCACTCGCTCGCCCAGATGGAAGAGACAGACGTAGTCATCCTCATCGGCGGGAGCGAGAACACGAACGAGATGAGTGACGTGGACCCCGAGACGCTGACTGCCTACGGGCAGGTGCAACACCCGATTCAGGAAGAGCGACTGAGCAAGCGCTGGGTCGGGACCCAGTTCCCCGCACCCGGCAACGCGCAAGAGGCCGAGATGAGCACCGAGGCCTACGAAGACTTCGTCTACCGCGCCGTCGGCAAGGACTGGGACGAACAGCGCGAGTTCCAGGAGAACATGGTCGAAATCCTCGACCCCGCCGACGAAGTCCGCATCAAGAGTCGAGATACGACCGACATCCGCATGAGTGTGAAGGGGATGGTCACGGCCAACGACTACGGCGAACTCAACCTACCCGGCGGCGAGGTGTACACCGCGCCCGTGCCCGACTCCGTCGAGGGCGAGGTGCTGTTCGACAAGCCGCTGATGGCACAGGGTCGCGAGATGACCGGCGTCTGGCTCAAGTTCGAAGGCGGCGAAGTCGTCGACCACTCGGCCGAGAAGAACGAAGACGTGCTGACTGCCGTCCTCGAAACCGACGAGGGTGCCCGTCGCCTCGGCGAACTCGGTATCGGGATGAATCGCGACATCGACCGCTTCACCTACAACATGCTGTTCGACGAGAAGATGGGTGACACCATCCACCTCGCCATCGGACAGGCCATCCGCCACACCGTGCCCGAAGACCAGCCGTTCAACGAGAGTTCGATGCACATGGACATGATCGTCGACATGAGCGAGGATTCGTTCATCGAAGTCGACGGCGAAGTCGTCCAGCGCGATGGGACGTTCAGGTTCGAGGAGTAGCGAGGGGCCGAACGGAGTGAGGGCCCTCGGAATTGCGAGCGGCGTAGCCGCGAGCAGTAGCGCGGTTCGGAGCGAGCGGAGCGAGCGAGAACCGCGTATCTGAACGGCGAACGAAGTGAGCCGTGAAGACGGATTCGAAGGATAGCGGAAAAGTCTCCCTTCAGCCGCCTTCCCCGAGATTGTGAGCGGGGAAGCAACGCAACCCGCCCCTAGCATCGGTTACGAATAGTGCACCTATTTTCTCGCCCGTACCTGGCAGAACCCATACAGAACCACCGTTCTGCAAACCCTTACACGTCACCCTCTCCACGACAGGGACATGGACGAACGAATCCGACAACACGCGGACATCATCGTCAACCACTCCGTCAGCGTCGAACAGGGTGACCACGTCGTCGTGGCGGGCCCGCCGGCAGCGCAGGAACTCGCCCGGGCCGTGTACGAGAAACTGGGGGAAGTCGGTGCCTCCCCGATGCAACTGACGCAGGACCCGAAGGCGATGCGGGCGTGGCTCTCCAGCATCGATCCCGAAGAGCAGGAACTCCCGAAGCACCTCCAGGCGCTCGTCGACGAGACGGACGTGCTCATCGGACTCCGCGCGAGCGAGAACAAGTACGAGACGAGCGACATCCCGCCGGAGAAGAACGCCGCGATGGCGAAACTCCAGAAACCCATCAGCGAGGCCGTCATGGAGAAGCGCTGGGTCGGCACACAGTTCCCCGCAGCAGGCGACGCGCAGAAGGCCGAGATGAGCACACCCGCCTACGAGGAGTTCGTCTACGGCGCGGTCAACAAGGACTGGGATGCTCAGCGCGAACTGCAGCAACAGGTCGTCGACCGGCTGGACGACGCCAACGAGGTCCGCATCGTCTCCGGTGAGACGACGGACCTGACGATGTCCAAAGCGGGCAACCCGATGAAGAACGACTACGGCGAGCACAACCTCCCCGGCGGCGAAGTGTTCACCGCGCCGATTCCCGACAGCGTCGAGGGCGAGGTGCTGTTCGACAAGCCGCTCATGGCCCAGGGCCGCGAGATTACCGGCGTCCGCCTCGTCTTCGAAGCGGGTGAAGTCGTCGAGTACGAAGCCGAGAAGAACGAGGAAGTCCTCGCTGCCGTGCTCAACACCGACGAGGGCGCGAAGCGCCTCGGCGAACTCGGTATCGGGATGAACCGCGACATCGACCAGTTCACGTACAATATGCTCTTCGACGAGAAGATGGGCGACACCGTCCACCTCGCGCTCGGCCGCGCCTACGACGACACCGTCGGCGAGGGCAACGAGAAGAACGACTCGGCGATGCACATGGACATGATCGTCGACATGAGCGAGGACTCGTACATCGAGGTCGACGGCGAAGTCATCCAGCGGAATGGTGCGTTCTGGTTCGAAGACGCCTTCGAAGCGTAATCGCGGACCAATTGACCGTTCGGCGCGCCTCCGACTATTTTTATCCGAAGACGGGTCCACCACCGTCATCCACTGAACACAGCCGCGAGGAGGACAGCGGTCGCGCGACGCGATACCTCGCGGTCGGAACTGCGTCGCCTGTTCGCCATCCGGTAGCCTTGCGTTCAGTTAGACAACGTCGCCGCGGACCGTCGCGCCCTCTTGCTGCTCGCGCCACGCGTGGAGTTCCTTCGCGGCCTCGTCGGCCTGTGCTTCCTCCAGCCCGAGCATGCCGAGCGCCCGCGAGAGCGTCGGCAGGGCGAGTTCGGACTCGCGTAGCTTGCGCATCGCCTCGTCGCTGCGCTGGCCGTCGACCCAGAGACAGACACCGCGGGGGTCGAGCAGCGTCGTCCAGTCTTCGCGGCGTTTCGCCCCAGCAAGTCGCTGGGTGACGTTGTCCTCGAAACTGGCGTTGCACACTTCGAGGTGGACCGGTTCGTCGTCAGAGAGCAGGTGGGCCGCGAGACACTTCTCCGGCGCGGCATGGCCGTTCGCGTTCGCGCGGAGGTGTTGTGGAAACTCGTCGGCCCACTCGTCGCGGACGGTCTGGCCGACGCCCTTGATGCCGTGGCTGGCTTCGAACTCCTCGGCACGAGAGGCATCGCCACCCAGCAGGATGTCTTTCGTGAGGTAGACGTCGAGGCGGTCGACGGGGTCGAGGCCGAGTGCCACGTCTCCGTAGACCCACACCTCGCGGACCGGGACCGGCATCGGTTCGTCGTCGACCATGTCCAGAATTTCCTCGACCCGGTCGAGTGCCGCGTCGCGTGCGAGACTCATCGAATCGGGCTAGTCGGGCGGCCAACTAACCACTGTCGCTCCGTCCGTGGTCGACCCACTTTTGATCCTGTCGACCGCGGTCGTGTCGCGGCCTGCTGTGTCGCCGCTTACTGTGCCGTGTCGGCCAACGGAAGCTGAACCACGACTCGCGTCCCCTGCTCGCTGTCGAAGCTGATGTCACCACCGAGGCGTCGGACGACCCAATTGGCGACCCAGAGACCCAATCCGCTGGTGTGTTCGAGCGGCGTCTCGCTCTGAATCAGCAGTGGGTCGAGTTCCGCCTGTGGAATGCCCGGGCCGTCGTCGGCCACGGTCAGCACTGCGTGCTCGTCCACGCGTTGCAGCGTGACCACCACAGGTTCGTCGTCACCACCGTCGGTGACGCCCGACTCGGCTGTCTCCGCCGAGCTATGCGTAGGGCTCCCGGTATCGGAGCCGTGTTCGACCGCGTTCTCGACCAGTTCTTCCACGGCGAGCTGGAGCGAGCGACCGCCCCGGACGGCGATGTCGTCCTCGACGTCGACGTCGACGACCGCGCACGGATGCGTATGTCGGACACGGTCGACAGCCGCCCCGACGATAGCCGCGAAGTCGCACTCACTGTCGTCGGCCGCAGCGACGTCGTCGATGGTCCGGTTGAGCGTATCACTCCGGTCGACGGTCTTCTCGGCGAGTTCGGCGATGGTCCGTGCGTACTCGGTCCGGTCGCTCGCGTTCGCGTCACTGGCGAGCGCATCGGCGTAGCCACGCACGAGCGTCATGTCGTTCCGGAGGTTGTGTCGAAGGAGTCGGCGCATCACGTCGACCAGTTGCTGGCGCTGTTTGCGCTCGGTCACGTCGCGGGAGTTGACCACGAGTCCCTCGACGACCGGGTCGTGCAGCAGGTTTCGGCCACGGGCTTCGAGCCAGCGCCAACTCCCGCTGGCGTCTCGAAACCGGAACTCGACGCCGTCTTCCTTGCCGGGGTCGTCCAGTGCCTCAGTGATGACTGTAAACACCGCCTCGCGGTCTTCCGGGTGGATGTAGTCGAAGGCGCTTTCGCCGACGAGGTCGGCCGAATCGTAGCCGAGTACCGGTTCGATAGAAGGGCTCTCGTAGGTGATAGTCCCGGTCTCGTCGATGACCGTGATGATGTCGAGCGACCGGTCCAGCAGGGTTCGATACCGTTCTTCGGTCTGGCGGCGGTCGGTCACGTCGCGGAGGGTGTACAGTCGACCTTTCGGGTCGTCCTCGCTGCCGAGAACGGCTTCACGAACGTCGTAGTAGCGCGACGTGCCGCCAGTGTCTCGGACCAGTTCGTCAGGTGCGTCGTCCGCGAGTTCGGGAAAGGACGACACGATGTTCGTGCCGACCACAGCCTCGCGATCGACCTCGAACACGTCCGCGGCGAGTCGGTTCACGTCGACGACCGTCCCGGACGTGTTGACGGCGACGACGGCGTCCGGTAGGTCGGCGAACAGTTGCCGTCTGGCCGTCGACCGGACCGCGGGCATCACGTCGAGGACGCGGTGCCGGTAGATGCCGACCAGTAGCAGGAGGGCGGAGAGGACGAACGCGACGTTCGTGGGGTTCGTCCCCTGCGGCGTCAGTTCGAGCAGCCACGCCACGTTCGCGACGAGCAGCGGAACGACCGCGAGACCGACGACGAGGGACTGCCACGCGAGGTCGCGTTCGCGGAGGCCCACGACGAACACGAGTGCGGTCGTGACGAGGACGAGCGTGTACGAGTACGCGACGTGCAGGACGAACCCCGTCCCAAGCGACTCTGTCGCGAGGTAGTACCCGCCGGCGACCTGTTCACGACCGACTGCCTGGAAGACGGTCTCCGGGGCGAGTAGCACCGCGGCCAGCACGAGCAGTGGCTCGACCGCAAAGAGGCCAAGCGTCTGCCGGTTCACCAGCGATTCGCGGCCGCTGTACTCAAGCGCGACGAATGCCCACGTGGCCGGCACGGCCGTCGAACAGACGACCTCTGCGAGCATCCACGTCTCCTTTCCCGCGGCGGTCGGCGACGCCAGACTACCGAATTTGGCGATTGTCCACGCGCCGGCGGCCAGTGCGAAGAAAGTGAGTGGCTTCGCGCCGGCGTGTTCGCGGCGACGCCAGGCGAGGATAGCGATGACTCCAGCGAGGACGACCGACACGACGAGAAGCGGATGGTACGGTGTCCACTGGAGTGCCATAGGCGATTGGTTGTGAACAGTTCTCGTGGACGACATTGAATCTTCTCGCCGTTCGCACGCAACATTCAGTCGCTCGTCGCCTGGTTTGTAGACGACGCGCGCGGCGAGCGTCAGTCGTCGTGGCCGATGTAGACCGTCTTTTCGACCGTCGCGTGGACAGTCCCATCGGCGGCGATGACGTCGGCCGTGTACTCACGGTCGACCGAGTCCTCGGTTTCGAGTGCCGTCTCGATGGCGGCTAATTCGTCGTCGTCGATTCGGAACCGAGCGTACAGGTCCTCGGTCCCGGGCTTCTTGAACCGGACCGTCGCCGCCTTGTCCCAGACGGCGTACTCGTCCGGGAGCGCCTGAATGAGAATCATGGCGAACATCGGGTCGCACGCGCCGTAGATGCTCCCGCCGAAGGTGGTGCCCATGTAGTTGCGCGTACGCCACCCCTTCGGAATCTCGATTCGAATCTCCTGCCAGTCGTCGGCGATGTATCTGACGCGGCCACCGGTCCCGCGATACGAGGGCCACAGGTTGAACAGGTGGCGGAACAATCGTGTTCGCCAGGATTCGTTCATCGAACGCAGACAGACGGGCCGGCCACCTTAGCGCTGTGGAACGCGCAGTGCGTGGACTGAGGTTGTCGAGAGGGCCGCGCGACGACGAAAACTTCGAACGGCGAGCCCCGGTTCTCGGAGGTTTATACTTGCGGCCGTCGTGACTCTCGACGATGGAACACCGCGTCACGAACGAGGACGGCGACACCGACCTCGTGCTGGTCCTCGGCTGGGGAAACCGACTCGAACACCAAAACGTCGAGTGGCTGGTCGAGCAGTTCGAGGAAGCGAACTACCGGGTCCATACCTTCCAAATTCCGGACTTCGTGTCTGACTTCTACAGCGGCTGGGTCTATCCGGTTCGGAACTACGTCGCGGACCTCGACTCGTTCCACCTCGTCGGCCACAGTACGGGCGGCCTCATCGCGGCGTACCTCGATGGAGCCGAGACGACCACGTACCTCAGCCCGTGGTGGGGCTACACCGCTGACTTCTCCGACCGGACCCTCGACCTCGTCGCGAGACTCGGCATCGAGCGCCGGTTCATCCCCTCCGGTATCTCCACGCCCGAAAGCATCGGCCAGTTAGCGACCACCCAGCAGTTGTCCGACGGTCCGGAGAAAATTTCGCCACGGTTCGTCCGCGAGACGCGTCGTGGCCATCGCGACCGGCCGGCAATCGACGACGACGCGGTGGTGTTCTGTACGCTTCGCGACCGAGTCGTCAGCACGCACGCCATCGGTGAGGCAGCCGACGTCGACCAGATAGTTCTGTACGACGGCGGCCACGAACTGTTCTCTTCGCCGTGTCGGACGGGGTACGTCGATACCCTGCTGGCGGCCGTCGCGGACGGTCTCGCGGGTGTCGACGAGCGCACCCGGGCGTAAGACGAAACCCGTATCCCACCACGGGAACAACCCTGTGGCGATGACCGAGTGTACGAAGTGTGACCGTGAGGCGGTGATGCACGCCGCCTACTCCGGGTCGCACCTCTGCGAGACTCACTTCTGTGCATCCGTCGAGAAACGGGTCCGCCGGCGGATTCGAGAGGACGACCTCGTGCCCGGAGACGCCACGCCAGAGGACCCGGAAACGTGGGTCATCGGCCTCTCCGGCGGCAAGGACAGCGTCGTCCTCACCACGATTTTGGACGATATCTTCGAGCAGGACCCCCGCATCGAGATGGTCGCGCTGACAATTCACGAAGGCATCGAGGGCTACCGCGACGAGAGCGTCGACGCCTGCGTCGAACTCGCCGAAGACCTCGACATGCGCCACGAACTCGTGACCTACGAGGACGAGTTCGGCGTCCGGATGGACGACGTGGTCGAAGACGACCCCGAGGGTATGGCCGCATGTGCCTACTGCGGCGTGTTCCGCCGAGACCTGCTCGAATCCTACGCCGACGAGTTCGGCGCGGACAAACTCCTGACCGGCCACAATCTGGACGACGAAGCACAGACTGCGCTGATGAACTTCCTCGAAGGCGACGTGCGCCAGATGGCGAAGCACTTCGACGCGAGCATCGGGAGTTTCGACGAACGTGAAGAACAGGACGCGTTCATCCCACGCGCGAAGCCGCTGCGCGACGTGCCCGAGAAAGAGGTCGCGCTGTACTGCCACCTCCAGAACCTCCCAGCACACATCACCGAGTGCCCGCATTCGAGCGAAGCCTACCGCGGCGAGATTCAGCGACTCCTGTTCGACTTAGAGGAGAACCACCCCGGAACCCGCCACTCCATCATGGCCGGCTACGAGGAACTCGCTGGCATCGTCGCCGAACGCTACCGCGACGACGGGACGAAGGCCGACCTCCACGAGTGTGACGAGTGTGGTTCGACGACGACGACCGGCGGCCGCTGCCGAAAGTGCGACCTGTTGGCCGCACTCGAGGCAGTCTGACCCCGACTGTTCTCTTTTCCAACCAATCGTACCGGACTAGTTAGGGTGAACAGGTAGGTCCGACCAGTTACTACTTCTACTCGATGGAAGCGACGCTTTGGCAGGTGCTGTCCGGCACGAGAGGCGGTACCAACAGGGCACGCATTCTCCGGTCACTGCGAGACCGTCCACGAAACACGAACCAACTCGCACAAGTCCTCGACCTCGACTACAAGACGGTCGAGCATCACCTCGACGTGCTCGTCGAGAAAGACGTCGTCGAGGACAGTGGCGGCGGTTACGGCGCAGTGTTCCTCCCGACCGACCAGGTCGTCCGACATTGGGAGACCGTCGACGGCATCATCGCACAGACCGTCGACTGCTGACCACGCCCCGCCCTCGAAACCGCTTTCCCGGAACGTCCGTAACCCGACCTATGGGACTGCTCGACTCGCTCGTCCGACTGTTTCGGTCGCCACCCGAAGGCTCCGACCACGAAGAGCCACAGTCGCGGTCCACGCCGGCCGCGGACCCGGACCGGATGTACGCGAGTGCTCCCGACGACCGGCCCGACGGTGCCGACGACACAGTCGAGACCTCTGACTCCGACGACCGGCCCGACGCGTCCGACACGCCGCCGACCGACCCACCCGAACTCTTCGCGTACGAAGCCGTCGAGTGCACCGATTTCTGGCACGACTACCCGCTCGACTTCACTGTCGAGTCACTCGCACACCTCGACAGCCTCGTCGCCGAAAATTGGACCGATAGTCGGTTCGCCGGGGTCGAGCCCGACCCCGCTGGAACCGGCGACGAACGTGCGTTCTACGGCGTCGTCCAACAGTTCGGGAGCTACCTGGGCGAGACGCTCGTCCGTGACTGTGACGCGACGTGGGGCGACGCTGGCAACCGCTGGGTCGTCGTGGTCGCCGGGCCCGACGGCGAAGCTACCGTGGACGTGTTCCGTATCACCGCCGAGGCGTTCTCTGGGCCCCCCGACGTGCGCCGGTTCGTCCTGGACGTTCTCGACGAAACTGGCCGTCGCTGACGGTGTGAAATCGCGGAAAGGGAGTGAGGTCTGTCTTCCCGTAGCGGCTCGAACTGTCTTACCGAATGACGTCGAGGCCGTTGTTCTTCTCGAGCTGGTCTTGCCCGCCGTCGCTCTGTGTGCTACCGAAGGACTGCGAGCTTGCGCTGCCCGACGACCCGCCGAAGTCGGCGTTGTCGGCAGCGTCGAAGCTTCCGTCGATGGCCTGCCGCGAGCGGTCGGCCTGCTTCTGCGTACTCGGACCGAGCACTTGCGCGCTCTGGACGCCCGTCATGATGGCCATGACGCGGACCTTGCCCTTGTAGTTCTCCTGAATGCGCGCGCCCCAGATGACGTTCGCGCTGGCCTCCAGCCGTTCCGTGATGTTGTTCGCGATGCCCTCGGCCTCCTTGAGGGTGAGGTCCGGACCACCTGTGATGTGGACGAGACCACCGGATGCACCACGGTAGTCCACGTCCAGCAGTGGGTGGTTCATCGCGTCGTTGACGACCTCTCGTGTCTTGTTCTTGTCCTGTGTCTCGCCGACGAGCATGACCGCGACGCCACCCTGGTTCATGATGGCGCACATGTCGGCGTAGTCGAGGTTGATGAGGCTCGGCTGTGTGATGGTCTCGGAGATACCCTTGACCGTCTCGGCGATGATCTGGTCCATCACCGAGAACGCCTTGCCGATGGGCAGGTTCGGCACGTAGTCGAGCAGACGGTTGTTGTCGAGGACGATGATGGAGTCCGCTTCGTCGCGGAGCTTCTCCAGTCCTTCCTCGGCCTTGACCGTCCGGGCACGCTCGACGTTGAACGGTGTCGAGACCATGCCGACGACGATTGCGCCCTGCTCTTTGGCGATCTTCGAGACGACCGGTGCCGCACCGGTACCCGTCCCGCCGCCCATGCCGGCTGTCACGAACACGAGGTCCGCGTCACCGAGCACTTCTTTGACCGTTCCCTGTGCCATCTCGGTCGCGCGCTCGCCCATCGAGGGGTCGCCACCCGCGCCGAGTCCGTTGGTCAGAGACTTGCCGACGAGTATCTTCGTGTCGGCCTCGATCATCTTGAGGTGCTGCTTGTCGGTGTTGATGGCGACCGTGTCGGCTCCATCGACGCCGATGTTGTACAGGCGATTGACCGTGTTGTTACCGGCACCGCCACAGCCGACGATGACGATTCGGGGGTCCCCGAAGTCGTCGCCGGTTACCTCTTGCTTCTGTTTCTTCTCACGCTCCTCGTGTTCGAGGGCGTCTTGGACGATATCCTGCATCGTTACACCTTCGCCCAGCTGTGTTTGTTCTCATTCGCACCCGAGCGCTCACTCTGATCGTTGAGCATCTCGCGTACTGCCGAACGGATGGCCTCGCTTCGGTTCGGGAACTCTCCCGTTTCGACCATCTGTTCTACCTCTTCTATCTGCTGTTTTGGAATTCGCAGTGTCACACGCTCCATGTTCGTATTTCCCCTTGGGTAAGACGCGGCGTTTGAGAGATGTTCGCACGCACTTCGTCTTACACGCCGAATCGACAGCCGAGGGCCCCGTATTCCCTCGAATCGACGCGTGTAAGACAACCGTCTTACGCGACTGTATGCACAGTGTCATACGTAATAAAGATACCGCCGAATACAATTGGTGATTCCCGTAAAACGGCGTTTACGGCGACCTACCGTCCGACGGCGAATCGAGAACGTCGGCGGCAGGTGTCCGCCGACCACAGCTTGGACAGAACGCCCAGTCCGACCGAACCTCGTCGCCGCAGTCACAGAACGCCCGACGGGACGCCTTCTCCCCGCAGTTCGGACAGTACACGTGCCCCTCGTCGAGCGACTCGCCGCACTGCGTACACGCCGTGTCGTGTGCGTCCGGCGACTGGGTGGCAGCCGGGTCGTCAGACACCGCGTCAGACACGCGCTTGTCGTCAGTGTCTGACACCCGTTCGTCGGACAGATTGACTGTCACGTTCACGTCCTGTTGCCGTCGCGTCAAGACATCGTCGACGCGGGCCTCTATCAGTTCGTCGAGTCGCGCCTCGACCAATTCTTCCACGCGCGCGTCGAGGAAGTCGTCGAGTGTGGTCGGTCCGCGCGTGTCGCGGCTCCGGTCGCACTCGACGCCGGCGGCCGTCGCGTCGGCAGCGAGGTACTGACGGAGCGCGTCACGGACGAGTTGGCTCTTGGACTCCTCTCTGGCTTCCAACTGCGCCACCAGTTCGTCGTCCGCTCGCACGGTAATCTTACTCACGCGTCGTTCTGGACTACTTACTGGCTTCTAACTATTTCAATCTAACTGCTTCGTCTGACGCGCGTCGTACTCACCATGACCTCCCAAGGGCGGTCGCACTGGTATCCTGTATCGCACGACAGTGAGATGATAACCCTTAAATCCAGTGCGGGTTGTACAATTGAGTACGCCCGCCCTTAGCTCAGACTGGTAGAGCAGTCGACTGTAGATCGACTTGTCCCCCGTTCAAATCGGGGAGGGCGGACTTCTTCCGAAGCCGATTTGGGGCCGAGGCGTTGTACGACTTGTCCCCCGTCCCCACGAGCGTAGCGAGCGGGGAACAGTGAGACGAACGAAGTGAGTCTCACGCGTTTCAAATCGGGGAGGGCGGTCTGCTTCTCTGCGAACTGTCGAACGAAGTGAGACCGTGAGCAGTGAGCACGTCCAACCGAGCCGATTTGAGCAGACGAGTCGCAGCCCGCACAGGTGAGCGAAGCGAACCGAGCAGGACTGTCTCGGCGAGTTCAAATCGGGGAGGACGGACTCTTACTGAAGCTGACTTCGGCCAGTGCTCTCGTGGTGGAGACACGCTCCGAGGCTACGTTGCAGCCATCGTGCTCGCCGTCGTTATCGTCTCCTGCTTGTCGTGTTCGCCTTCTAGCTGGGTGTCGTCGAGAAAAACGAATGATGCCGTCGACCAGCGACGTCGGCCTCGCGCACACACGTTAGAAGACTAATTAAACTTTTCCAACACTCGCGGCGGAGAGTGACACGTGTTTCGCTACGCCCGTCGACGGAGACACCAGACAAGGGGGTGCGGTCTGGTCCGGGGCCAGTCCTGAACCAGTCTGACGAGGCGAGATGGTGACGAACCCGCCTACGCGAGCGGACGGTCTGTCGGCCTATAAGGGTATTACAGCGTTGTCTGGGGCAGAGAAAGCCCTGTTTCGGCCGCGTCAGCCGTCGGCAGAAATCGTATCCGTCTCAGTGCCACGTTCGGACACGGTCACCGTCTGCCCGATGACGGGCGTCGGTGACACGACAAACGCGTCTGATTGGCCACCCGTTCCGCCGCCGTTCACGCCGTCTGCCGATACGCTCACCTGCCCCACGAGGAGTGCCGGCGTCGCCGTCGTCGTCACGGCCATCACCGTGACCGCGACCGTGAGAAGTCGATACAGTTGCCCACCGTTCCACAATCCATCACCACCATTCTGTATCTACTGTTAGAAATTCGACCACCGTATTCATTTCTTCTTTGAGTAATTATTGTGTATACAACCGCCAAGGCGTAAAAAGGCGTAAAAATACGAGAAGCGAAGATCGACCACAACACGATAGTCGGTGGATAGACCGCGGCGTTCAAGTAGAGTTGCGCTAGTCTCACGGTAGTGGCAGTCTCGTTCGACCTGTTCGGCACGCTCGTGACCGTTGACAGACCGACCGTTCCTGCGAATGCGGTCGCCGCAGCACTGCGTGACCGCGACGTGCCGGTGCCCGACGACTGGCGGACCGCGTACCGCGAGGTCCACATCGACGCCCCGGAAGGCGCAGAGGTCCCGCTCCCGGCGCACGTCGCAACCGCACTACGGAGTCGTGGCGTCGACGCGCCGGGCAACACGCCGCGGCGGGCTGTCGTGTCGGCGTTCGACCCCGCGGTCGAGACCCGACCAGGCGCAGTCGAGGCAGTCGCAGCAGCGGCCGACGCAGGTCCCGTCGCGCTCTGTTCAAACTGTGCAGTGCCGGAACTCGTCGGGCGGACGCTCGTCCGTTCCGACCTCTCGCGCGACGACTTCGACTGTATCGTTTCGAGCGTCGCCTGTGGCTGGCGAAAACCACACCCGAAGATGTTCGAGACGGTCGCAGACCGCCTCGGCGTCGCCCCCGACGACCTCGTCCACGTCGGCGACGACCCCGAGACGGACGGTGGCATCGAAGCCATCGGTGGTACGTTCGTCGACGTGGCGGACACATCGCTCGCGGACTTCGCGACCCGCGTCGAGTCGAACACAGGGTGGCCGGAGTGACCGTCGCGGCCGCGGGTGCGGTCACGCTCGGGTTCGTCCTCGACGTGCTGACCGGCGAACCACCGACGTCGGTCCACCCTGTCGCGCTGTTCGGTCGCCTCGTCGCGCCGTTCGACCGCGACTGGCAGTTCCCGCGACTCGTCGGGTCGATGGTCGCGCTCGTCCTGCCGCTGGTCGCCGCCACGGTGGTCGGGGTGAGCGTCCTGCTCGCCGTCCAGTACGACCCGTGGCACCCGTGGACCGACATGGTCGCCGGCGGTCTCGCGCTGTACGTGACGACCAGTCTGCGGATGCTGCTGTCCGAAGCGCTCACCGTCGTCTCGCTGACGGAGACGGACCTCCCCGCCGCCCGCGAAGCGTTGCTGTCGCTGGCGGGGCGTGACGCGAGCGACCTCGACGAGGGCGCGGTTCGGAGCGCGGCAGTGGAAAGCGTGGGGGAGAACCTCGCCGACGGGTTCGTCGCACCACTGCTCGCATTCACACTACTCGTCTCGGTGTCGCTCCCCATGGCGACCGCCGCGGCCGCGTGGGTCAAGGCGGTCAACACGCTCGACTCGATGCTCGGCTACCGGTCGAAGCCGGTCGGGTTCGCCCCCGCGAAACTCGACGACCTCGTGATGTGGCTCCCTGCGCGAGTGTCGGCTGTGCTCATCGCACAGGTCGCGCGCAAGCCGCGGGCACTGTTTCGGACACGCTACTGGCTCGACGAGGTACCCTCACCGAACTCTGGCTGGCCGATGGGGACCCTCGCGGCCGTCCTCGACGTTCGGTTGGAGAAGCCGAACACCTACATCCTCAACGCAGGGGCCAGCCTCCCGTCGCCACAGGACGCCCGCCGTGGCGTCGAACTTGTCGGCGCGGCAGCCGTCGTCGCCGTGCTGTACGCCGGGGTGGTCGCGTGGGTCTGACCAGGGCGGTCCGCGGCGCACTCGGATTTTTGACTCGGCTTCCAGTCGGGCACGACGAGTCGGCGTGGGATGCCTACACTGACACGCCAGCCGCGATGGTTCTCGTTGGCTACCTCGTCGGTGGGCTGGTCGCCGTGCCAGTGGTCGCCGGTATCGAGCTCGGGCTTCCGACACCCGTGACCGCGTTCGCCGCGCTCGTCTCGGTGTACGCGCTGACCGGTATCGCCCACCTCGACGGGGTGGCCGACTGTGGCGACGCGGCCGTCGTCCACGGTGACCGAGCAGACCGCCGCGAGGTGCTGAAGGACACGACGACCGGCGTGGGCGCGCTCGCCGCTGTTGGCCTCGTTCTGGCCGGACTGGCGACTGGCTTTCTCGCCGTCACCGCGCTCCCCCTGCTGGCTGCCGTCGCAATCGTCGTCGCCAGCGAGGTCGGCTCGAAGACCGCGATGACGTGGTTAGTCGGCCGTGGCGATGCCCCACACGAGGGATTCGGGCAGGCGTTGACCAGCCAATCTGGAGCCGGAACTGCAGCCCTCGGACTGGTACTGGCAGTCCCTGTCGGATTCATCGGACTCGGCGCGGGAACGCCCGCGCCGGTCGGCTCACTCGTCGCGGCCCTCGCCGTCGCGGTCGTGGCACACCGCTGGGCAGCCACCCATCTCGGTGGCGTCAACGGCGACGTGTTCGGCGCAGCGAACGAACTGGCAAGAGTCGCGGGTCTGCACGCGGGGGTGGTCCTGTGGACGCTCTGGTGATGTGTGGTGGCCGCGGCACCCGACTCGGCGGTGAGACAGAGAAGCCACGCTACACCATCGACGACGTGCCGATGGTCCAGCGGGTGCTGACCGCGCTCGAAGCGAGCCGCATCGAGACGGTGTACGCCGCCGTCTCCGCACACGCGCCCGCGACGCGAGAGTACCTGAAGGAAAACGAGGCGGCAACCACAGTCGACACGCCTGGTTCTGGCTACGTCGCCGACCTCCAGCATGCACTCACAGGACTCGACACCCCGATACTCACCGTCGCCGCCGACCTCCCACTGCTCGACGCGGTTCTCGTCGACCGCGTGCTGGACCGGTTCGACGGACGGAATCTGACTGTCGTCGTCCCGACCGCACTGAAAGACGCGCTCGGGGCGAGCTGTGATACCGCGTTCGACGGGCGCGCCCCGACCGGCGTGAACGTCGTCGCCGACACCGATGCAGAAACCATGTACACCACATACGACGCCCGACTTGCCGTGAACGTGAATCGACCAGCAGACGCCGACCTCGCGGAGGCACTGTGCGACTGATTCTGTGTGCTGGGTCGACCCGGACCGCCAGCATCGACGGTATCAGCGCCGCGGGGGCGAACCCGACCCTACTCGGCCACACGCCGAGTGCCGACGCCGAGATACTGACCTACGGCACGCCAGTGCGCGCGCCCGTCGTCCCGGTGAGTCCGACGGGTTGTCCGACACCTGCGGTGCTCACCCGCGCCGCCACCGAGGTGCTCGACCTCGACGTGACCGTCGTCGACGCAGGCCTCGCGAAACCGACTGCCGCGCCGACCGTGACGGTCGGTGCGCTCGCTGGCGACGACATCCGAGAGCGGGACCCGGTTCCGACCGCGCCGGGCGCGTTCGCCGCGGCACGGCAGTTCGGTCGTGCGCTCCCGGACGACGAGTTGCTGCTCGCGGAGACTGTCCCGGGTGGGACGACCACCGCGCTGGGTGTCCTCCAGGCGTTCGGTGAGGACGCGACCGTCTCCTCGTCGTTCCCGGAGAACCCGCTCGAACTGAAGCGTGAGGTCGTTCGCGAGGGACTGGCTGCCTCTGGCCTCGAATCGGGCGACTGCGCGAACGACCCGCACGAGGCGGTTCGACGCATGGGCGACCCGGTGCTGGCCGTCGTCGCAGGCATCGCCGTCGGTGCGCTCGAAACCGGGACCGAAGTCACACTCGGTGGTGGGACGCAGTTGCTGACCGCGGGTGCAGTCGTCCGTCACGCCGGTGTCGACGACCCGCTCTCGCTTGCGACCACCAGCTTCGTCGCGGCCGACCCGAGTACCGACATCCGGGCCGCAGCACGACGACTCGACCTCGACCTGACGGTCACCGACCCCGGCTTCTCGTCGGCCGACCACGTCGCCATGAACCGCTACACACTCGGCGAGGCGAAAGAAGGGGTGGGCCTCGGCGGCGTCCTCGCACTCGCCGACGAGCGAGACGCACTCGCCGCGGTCCGCGACGCGATTCCGGCCGCCTACGCGGCGGTCGTGGACGAAGACGACGACGGTGGGCTAGCGCCGGAGCCACCGGAGGGCGAGCGTGGACCCTGACGCGGTTCGACGCGCCGAACGGGTGCCCCACGGCGGGTCGACCGACCCAGCCGTACTGGACCTGAGTGCGAACACGAACCCCGAAGCCCCGCCGGGTGTCGACTCGGCGTACGAAGATGCCCTCCCGGCGGCGACGCGCTATCCAGACGACGACTATCCGGACTTCCGGGCCGCCGCGGCCGAGTTCGTCGGCTGTCTGCCCGAGCAGGTCGTGCCGACGCCGGGCGGACTGGCTGCGATTCGGCTGGCCATCGAGACCGCGCTCGAACCGGGTGACCGCGTGGCAGTACCGTACCCGAGCTTCGGCGAATACGCCCGCGAAGTCGAACTCCAGGGCGCGGAACCGGTGTTCGTGCCAGCGGCCGAAATCGTCGACGTGAACACCGCCGCGTACGACCTCGTCGTGGTCTGTACGCCGAACAACCCGACTGGTACCTGTCCCGCACACGACCGACTGGTCGCGCTCGCCGACCGCTGTGTCGACGCCGGGACGCGACTGCTCGTGGACGAAGCCTTCCTCGGCTACACCGACCGACCGTCGCTGACCGGCCACGAGGGTGCAGTCGTCGCGCGCTCACTCACGAAACTGTTCGGATTGCCGGGCCTGCGGGCTGGCTACGCGGTTGCCACAGGTGAGGCGCTGGCCGACCTGCAGACCGCCCGGCGAACGTGGAACCTCGGGACGCCGGCGGCCGCCGTCGGGACACACTGTCTGGGGTGTCAGACGTTCGTCGACGAGACGCGAGCGACAGTCCGACGCGAACGAGCGCGACTCCGGACGGCGCTCGAACCGGCCTGCGACGTGGCCCCGTCCGACGCGCCGTTCCTGCTGCTCGACTGTGGCGACCGCGACGTGGATGCGCTACTGGCGACTGCCCGCGAGGCGGGTGTCGTGCTCCGCGACGCCCGGACGTTCCGCGGCCTCGACTCGCATCTCAGAGTCGCGGTGAAAGACGCCGCCGCGACCGACCGACTGCTGGCGGTGCTCGATTCGGAGGTGCTCGATGTTCGAGTCGACGACGAGTGACGGCGTCTTGCGACTGGCCCGGGAAGCGACCGAGTGGCTGTCGACTGGCTGGCGCGGCGGTCGGTCGCGGGCGGACGCGACGTACAGCATCAGTGTGCCGGAGGGGTGGCACGCCGACGACCTCGACGCGTACGTCGCCGAGCGACTGGCGCAGGCGGACTTCGAACGACCCGCCGGCGACGCGGACTCCTGCCCAGTTCTCCTCACTGGCGTCGACCTCGACCACGCGCGCGGGGCGCGCTGTGGCCCAGTCACGGCCTACGCGACCGCAGGGGTCTCGAACCCGGCCGCACTGCCGATGGACCCGGACGGCGGCGAGTTGCCTGACGGTTCGCTCGTCGCCGGCACGGTGAACGTCGTCGTCGGGACCACCCGCGCCTGTTCGCCGGGCGCGCTCTCGAACCTCGTCGCGGTCGCGGCCGAGGCGAAGGCCGCGACGTTGCTCGACCTCGCCGGAGTTCCCGGAACGACCTCGGACGCGGTCGTCGTCGCCTCGGACCCCGACGGCGACCCAGCGACCTTTTCCGGAAGCGCGACTCGGGTCGGAGCCGCTGCCAGGGCCTGTGTCAGAGACGCAGTTCGGGCCTCCTTTCAGTCTCGCTACGCGAATCTGGTGCCACCAGAAAGTGTCGCAGACGCCGTCTACGGCGTCAGTACGGACGCTCGCGCGGCCGTCTTCGACGTGCGTCGAAGTAGTTCTGAGATGGGGGAGGGGGAATGACCCTAACAAAGTAGGAACGCGACCCAAAGTAGTTTGGTCGAGTTGCCTTGCTCCTCTGGCTGCAACGGACACTCGATGAGCATCGTAGCAGAACTCTCGGTCCCGGCGGATTCGTTCGCACTCGGTCGCACCCTCTCCGTCGACGACGAGGTGGTCGTCGAACTCGAGGAGGCCGTGCCGACGGGCGACCGCACCATCCCGTACTTCTGGGTCAGCGGTGAGAAACTCGACCGGTTCGCCCGGATGCTACGGGCCGACCCCACGATCCAGAACGTGGAACAGCAGGCCACGTTTAACGAGGCAGCCCTGTTCCACGTGGAGTGGTCCGAGCCGGTCGAGAGCCTCCTGTACGGTGTCGCCTCCCTCGACGGCAGTATCCTCGAGGGCGTGAGCTCCGCGGACCGCTGGTCGCTGACAGTCCGGTTCCCGGACCACGACGTCCTCGCGGAGTTCCACGAGTACTGTGCGAACACCGGTATCGACAACGAACTCAAACGCATCCAATCCCTGGACGGCGGCCCGAACCACAAGTCGTACGGGCTGACCGACCGCCAGCGCGAGGCGCTGCTGGCGGCACTCGAAGGCGGCTACTTCGAAGTCCCCCGTGGCGTCACCCAACCGGAACTGGCCTCGGAACTCGATATCTCCGACTCGGCCATCTCCGAACTCCTCCGTCGAGGGACTGCGCGGCTGCTCTCGAACACCCTCAGGGATCCGACTTGAACTCCCGGGGTCTCCCTGCAGTAGGTTGAGGCGTGATGCGTGTCTACTAGTAGGCGATGTTATTGGTGGGATTATCGGTGAGCGATGACAATAGGGGTGAGACACGGCCGTGAGCGCGCTTCGCGTTCGTCTACGGACACAGATGTCGTTCGCGGATATTCCGGTCGACGACTGGACCGTCGAGCGAGTCGTCGGGACGGACGACGTCGTTCTCGCGTATCTCTCCGGGTCGCCAGCGCTCGTCGACGAGTCGGACGTACAGCAGTCGAAGCACGTCGACCACGTTCGCACAATCGCGCCGGGACGCTACGAGTGTCGGGTGTCCGACCCGCTGCTCGCTGTCGTCGCACGGCTCGGACAGCGGGTCGAAGTCGACCTGGCTGCGGACGGTACCGAGGTCGAGGCCACGCTTCCGGACGCTGGACTGCAACGACTACTCACCGAGGTCGCGGACGCAGGTGAGTCCGTCGAGCTACTCGCGAAGAAACACTTGTTCGAACCAGAGGCTGCGGATGCGTTTGCAGAAGTCTTCGACTCGGCGGACCTCTCGAAGCCCGAACGCGCGACGCTCGAAGCGGCCTTCTTCGCTGGCTACTTCGACGAGCCACCGAAGACGAACGCCGCCGACCTCGCCACCTCGCTCCAACTCCCAGAGTCCACTATCCTCAACCGAATCGCACGGGTAGAGCGGTCACTGTTCGGAATCGTGTTGTAGCCGGACACCGCCAGCCGAGTCGGCGAAAATTCGGCCGAAGATTGTTCGCCCAGTACTCGCGTGCGTCGACCTGGTTGGGGCGTTCCCGACCAGACGGACGGTCGGCCCCGTTTTTCGAACAGTTACAGGAGGAACGTATCGGGTCGTTCGGAGAGGTCGATGAACGCGTCGGACGCCTCGACGAGTTCGTCCGCCGTCGACGACTGAAAGCCCATGACTTCGACGCGGACGCCTTCGTGACGCAGGTGGGAACAGAGCCGCGCGAAGTCACCGTCGCCAGAGCAGAGGATGATGGTGTCGTTGTGGCTCGCGAGCGTCACCGCGTCCAGCGCCATGCCGAGGTCCCAGTCAGCTTTCTTCGACCCGTCAGCGAACGTCTTGATGTCCTTTATTTTCGGCTCGAAGCCGATGTCGACGAGTGCGTCGAAGAACGACTCTTCCTCGGGCGAGTCCGCGCGGATGACGTAGGCGATGGCGCGCGTCAGCGTCCGGTTCTGGATACCCTTATCGAGTAAGGCCGAATAGTCGATATTCCGCGTATAGATGCTCTGGGCCGTGTGATAGAGGTTTTGCGCGTCGACGAGCATGGCGACACGCTGGCCCGGATGAATCTCCGTCATATCTTTCACCACCAGTCCCGGGGTGAAAGCCCTTTATGCCCGCAGACGCTCGATTCGCTTCTCGACCGGCGGGTGCGTCGCCAGGATGGACCGAAGCAGGCCTTTCTCGCTGTCGAAGATACACAGCGCGGCAGTGCTGTCGTCGATGCGGGTCTGGTCGGCGTGTTGGCTGCCCGACTGTATCTTCTCCAACGCGCGTGCGAGCGGTTCGCCGCTACCGATGTGCTCCCGAGCGTCCGCGTCGGCGACGTACTCGCGGTAGCGCGAGATGGCCAACACGAACACCATCACGAGCATTTGTGCGACGATGCCCGCAATCCAGCCGAGGATGAAGTCGGCGAAGTCGTTGTCACCGGCGAGGATGACGACCCACTGCACGGCGATGCCGACCATCGCCGCGATGGACTGGCCGAGCACCATCGTCACCACGTCACGGTTGCGGATGTGCGCGAGCTCGTGCGCGATGACGCCTTCTAGTTCGTCGCGAGTCAGAATCTGCATGAGTTCCGTACTCACGACGACGACGCCAGCGCCGCGTCGGCCGGTGGCGAACGCGTTCGGGACGCCCATCTGGGCGACCTTGAGTGTCGGCTTGTCGATGCCCATGTCGTCGGACAGTCGTTCGACCATCCGGTGTATCTCGGGATACTGGTCTTCGGGCATATCCTGCGCGCCGACGCTTCGCAGCGCGGCCCACTTGCCGACTTTGTACTGGAAGCCGACGAATAGGAGCGTCCCGACGGCGACGATGGGCCAGATTCCCGTTCCGAACATCGCCAGGGCGACGCCGGCGAGCGCCGCGTAGAACGCGAACAGGATGGTACCGACGAACGCCATCCGCAGTTTGAGTCCAGTGTGTTGCATGGTCGGGCGTTACGACTGCCAGCAGATAAATGACGCCCTCCGCGAGAGTCTGTGTCGTGGTAGCAAACGCCGCCACGGGCAGGTTCTGCGAGCGGCACAAGTGTTATGTCTATCCGGGCCAGTCTACCTGATGATGACTGACGCCACTCCAGTCCGGGTCCGACGACCTATGAGTGGCAAATTCCGTTTTACAGGGAAAAAATTCGTGCAGTAGAGCGCTCGGTGCGGGGTTGGCACCCCCGTTCCGGGTGCGTTTGGCCGCTGAACTGCACGACAGACGACTTTCCCGACACAATCCGACACGAACCCAATGACCGACCACATCGAACTCAGCGGCGTCTATCCAGCGATCACTACACCGTTCCACGAGGACGGCAGCATCGACTTCGACAACCTCCGAGCGAACGTCCGCCGGCTCGAAACGGCCGGCGTCGACGGCATCGTGCCCGTCGGCTCGACCGGTGAATCGGCCACGCTCAGCCACGACGAACACGTCGAGGTGGTCGAAGCCGTCGCCGCCGCAGCCGAAAGCGTGCCCATCATCGCGGGCTCCGGGTCGAACAACACCGCGGAAGCACTGTCGCTCTCGGAACGCTCGGTCGAGGCCGGGGCAGACGCGCTGCTCCTCATCTCGCCGTACTACAACAAGCCCGAACAGCGCGGCTTCGTGGAGCACTACGAGACCATCGCCGACGCGGTCGACGTGCCCCAAATCGTCTACAACGTGCCCTCGCGCACGGGACAGAACATCGAAGCGGCGACGGCCGCCGAACTGGCGAGTCACCCGAACATCGCGGGCTTCAAGGCCGCCTCGGGCGACCTCGGCCAGATAACGGAAATCGTCGAGCGCACCCGAGACGAGGACTTCGCGGTCCTCTCCGGCGACGACGCGCTCACGCTCCCGATGCTCTCGGTCGGTGCGACCGGCACCATCTCGGTGTCCGCCAACGTCGAACCAGAGCGCACCTGTGCCATGGTCGGTGCGGGACTGGCTGGCGACTACGAACGCGCACAGAACATCCACCACGAACTCGGGCCGCTCTTCCGCGCCCTGTTCTGGGAGACGAACCCGATTCCGGTGAAGGAAGCCATGCGCATCCGCGGCTACGGCCCGGCGCACATGCGCCTGCCCCTGACGCGACTGTCGGACGAGTACGTCGAACCGCTGGCAGACGTGCTGGCCGACCTCGACGACGACGCCGAGTACGACGAACGACTCGCGGAGGTGGAACGCTGATGGGACGACTCGCCGTCACCGGTGCGACCGGCCGGATGGGACAGGAAGTCCTCGCCGCCGTCGCCGACCGAGCCGACCTCGACGTGGTCGCCGCGGTGAACCGGGGCGGCGCAGAAGCCGATGGCGACGAGTCAGCGACCATCGCTGGCGTCGACATCGAACCGGCGGCCGACCTCGAATCCATCCTCGCCGAACGCGAGGTCGACGCAGTAATCGACTTCACCGGGCCTGAATCCTGTGTCGAGTACGCCCGCGCCTGCGCCGCGACCGGGACCGCGTTCGTCACCGGAACGACCGGCCTCGGCGAGGAGCAGCAAGCAGCACTCCAAGCTGCCAGCGAGGAGACCGCCGTCCTACAGGCGGCGAACTTCTCGAAGGGTATCGCAGTCCTTCGGTCGCTCGTCCGCGAGGCCGCGGGGACGCTCGACGACTACGACGTAGAACTCGTCGAAGCCCACCACAATGGGAAGCGAGACGCCCCCTCGGGCACCGCGAACTCGCTGCTGGACGACATCGACGCCGTCCGCGGCGAGTCCGAACGCGTCCACGGCCGCGAGGGCGAGGCACCCCGAAGCGAGGGCGAAGTCGGTGTCCACGCGGTCCGGGCCGGCAACGTAACCGGACTCCACGAGGTGTGGCTCGCCGGCGGTCACGAGGAACTGCGACTCAGTCACCGCGCCGAATCGCGAGGCGTCTTCGCCGAAGGCGCACTCGACGCAGCGAGTTGGCTGGCCGGCCGCGACGCTGGCTGGTACGACTTCGACGACGTACTGGAGGGAGGAGCATGAGTCTGGAATCCGACATCGACGACCTGTGGCATCGACACCAGAACGACGACCTCGACGCGTCAGATTCCGGGGTCCACGCGGTCCTCGACGACCTGCTCAACGCGCTCGAATCCGGCGAGGTCCGCGCCGCCGAGAAGCGGAACGGCTCGTGGGAAGCGAACGAGTGGGTCAAGCAGGGCGTCCTGCTCAACTTCGTCTGTAACGACATCTCGACCTACGAGTACGGCGACGTGGTGTACAACGACGTGCTCCCGCTGCAGGACACGAGCGAGTACGGCGCACGTGGCAGCCGAAACACGCCCGACGGCACGGTCGTCCGGGCCGGCGCACACATCGGCTCCGACTGTATCCTGATGTCGCCCGCATTCGTCAACATCGGCGCACACGTCGGCGACGGCACGCTCGTCGACTCCTGTGACACGGTCGGCTCGTGCGCGCAAATCGGCGCGGACGTAAAGCTCGGCGCGAACACGCTCATCGGCGGCGTCCTCGAACCGGTCGAGGGCGCGCCGGTGGTCGTCGAAGACGATGTCTCGCTCGGCGCTGGCTGTCGCGTCACCTCGGGCTTCGTCGTCGGGGAGAACTCGGTCGTGGGCGAGAATACCCTTCTCACGCCGAGAATTCCCGTCTACGACCTCGTGGACGAGGAAGTGTACTACGGTGAACTGCCGCCGAACCGCCGGGCGTTCCAGCGCTTCGTCGAGTCGTCGCTCGGCGACCACGACCTGATTCCCGGCGGGGCGTACAAGCCCGCCGTCGTCGCCACCGACCTCGAAGCCGAGACGCTGGAAGCGACCCAGCGCGAGGAGGTGCTGCGCGAATGAGCGGCGAGGTCGCGGCCCCTGCGGCAGACGACGAGACCGGGCCGGCAGTCCTCCGACTGGCCGACTGGGACGCCGCGGCTCTCCGCGACCTCGCAGCCGAATTCGGCAGTCCACTGTACGCGCTCGACCTCGACCGCGTCCGGCAGAACTACCGGCGAGTCGCCGCCGCGTTCCCCGACGCCGACGTGTACTACGCGGCGAAGGCGAACACGCTCGGGCGCTGTCTGACCGCGCTGGCCGACGAAGGCGCGGGCATCGAGTGCGCGAGCGCAGGCGAAGTCGCCCGCGCGCTCGACGCGCTGGAACAAAGTGACGCCGCCGAGGCCGAAGTTCCGGGCGAGCGCGTCCAGTACACCGCAGTCAACCCGCCGGACGGGGACCTCACGACGGTCCTCGGCCTGTGGCAGGACTACCCCGGCCTGACCGTCACGGTCGGCGCGGCCGACACCCTCGACCGCCTCGACGCACGGGGCTACGACGGTCGGCTCTGCGTCCGCGTCAATCCGGGCGTCGGCGCGGGCCACCACGAGAAGGTCCGAACCGGCGCGGACGCGAAGTTCGGTGTCCCGTACGACGAGGCAGCCGGCCTGCTCGCCGACGCGCTGGACCGCGGCTTCGACGTGGTCGGTATCCACGCCCACGCCGGGTCCGGTATTTCGGGGCCGGATGACCTCGCCAACCACCGCGAGCTCGTCGCGCGCATGGGTGACCTCGCGCGCGAGTCGCCGGTTCCACTCGAATTCGTCGACGTGGGCGGCGGCTTCGGCGTCCCGTACCACGAGGACGAACCCGCACTTGACCTCGATTCGGTCGCCGATGCGACCCGCGAAGCACTCGGCGACTGCGACGCGACCCTGCGAATCGAGCCGGGACGATACATGGTTGCCGACGCGGGCGTCCTCCTGACGACGGTGAACACCGTGAAGGAGACGCCGGAGACGACCGTCACTGGCGTCGACGCTGGGATGACGACCCTGCTTCGCCCGGCGATGTACGACGCCTATCACCCGATGCGGAACCTCGCGGAGGACGACAGAGAGACCGTCTCACAGACGGTCGTCGGCCCCATCTGCGAGAGTTCCGACTCATTCTGTTCGAACCGACCGCTCCTCCGACCGGAGCGAACCGACATCCTCGCCATCGGCAACGCCGGCGCATACGGCTACGAGATGGCGAGCCACTACAACTCACGGCCGCGACCTGCGACGGTCACGCTCGCGGCCGGGTCCGCATCGCTCGCACGGCGACGCGAGACCATCGCCGACGTGACCAGACTGGAGGTAGACCAATGAGCATCTCACAACGCAACATTCCGTACGACAAGTACCACGGCACCGGAAACGACTTCATCGTAGTAGACGCGGACGAGTACGTCCCCGACCGCTTCGACTTCGCGACGCGCTACTGCGACCGCGTGGACGGTGTAAGCGCGGACGATATCGGCGAGACGAACGCCACTGCCGGTGCAGACGGCGTCCTGTTCCTGCACCTGGAAGAGAAGTACCGACCACCGCGGGTAGTAATGACGCTCGTCCAGCCCGACGGCTCGACGGCCGAAATGTGCGGCAACGGCGCACGCGTCGCGGCGCAGTGGGCCATGGAGCGCACCGGCGCGACGCAGGTGATGATCGACACGCAAGCGGGCACCCGTCACGCGTGGCTGGTCGACGGCGACATCGCCATCGAGATGGGCGAACCGTCCTTCGCACCTGAAGTCGTCCCACTCGACCGCGACGAACCGCTCGTCGCCGAACAGCTCGAAGGCTACTCGGTCACGGGCATCAACACGGGCGTTCCGCACGCCGTCGTCTTTGTGGACGACGTCGACAAAGTCGACCTCGACGCCGACGCACCGCCGATTCGTCACCACGACGTGTTCCCGGAGGGCGCGAACGTCACGTTTGCGAGCGAACGCGACGACGGTGGCTACGACCAACGCACGTTCGAACGCGGTGTCGAGGGCGAGACGCGCTCCTGTGGAACGGGCGCAGTCGCTATCGCCGCGGTGGCGAAGCACCTCGGCAAGCTCTCGCGCGACGAAGTCGTCGTGTCGCCGCCGGGCGGCGACCTGACCGTCGAGATTCCCGACGATGGCCCGGCCGTGCTCCACGGCCCGGTCGTCCACGAGTTCGACGGCGAAGCAGCAATCACGCCGCCGTCGAGCGACTGATGGGCGAGGCGTTCGACCCCATCGCGTTCCTCGACCGCGCGGTCCGCATCGACTCCACGGAGGACGTGTCCGAGATGCGCACGTTCCTCGTGGAGACACTCGCGGCCCACGGTGTCGAGGCGACAGTCGACGACGCAGGCAACACACTGGCGACACGCGGGACAGGTGAAGCGGGTCCGCACGTCGTCCTGAACACACACATCGACACGGTCCCGCCACACGTTCCCCACGAGCGCGACGACGACGCGGGTGTGCTCCGCGGTCGCGGCTCGTGCGACGCGAAAGGACCGCTGGCGGCGCTGCTGTCTGGCTTCTTCTCGGTCGACCCTGGCAATGGTCGAGTCACACTCGCAGTGACACCCGACGAGGAAGTGCTGTCGACCGGTGCGGCCGCACTCGACTTCGACGACCCGGACTGTTTCATCGTCGGTGAGCCGACGAACCTCGACGTGTGTACCACCGCGAAGGGCCGGTTTCAGGGGACCATCACCCTCTCCGGTGAGAACGCACACGCCGCCGAACCGGATTCCGGCGTAAACGCGATTCGGGCCGTTCGTGAGGTGCTGGACGCGCTGGATAGCTTCGGAGAGCGATCGGATTCGCCGCCGGCCCACCCGGAGCTGGGCGGGGCGACACTCACTCCGACGATGATCGACGGCGGTACAGCGACGAACCAAGTCCCAGCGGAGACGCACATCGTCGTAGACCGTCGGAGCGTGCCGCCGGAGTCGGCCGATGACTTTCACGCGGCGCTGAACGAACACCTCCGCGAGTACGTCCCCAACGACGTGTGCGTCGAGTTCGCACTCACTGAACGGGACACACCGTTCCTCGAAGCGTGGGACACGGACGAATCGGCCGCCGTGGTTCGCGCGCTCTGCGACGCTGCCGGTTCGACGACACGGCCGTTCACCGCGGCGACGGAGGCTTCCTACTTCGCGGCGCAGGCACCGACGGTCGTGTTCGGGCCGGGCGTCCTCGCCGACGACGAAGGTGCGGTCGCGCACGCACCTCGTGAGTACGTCGAGTTGGCGCAGGTCGAAGCGGCGGCGGCAGCGGTTTCGGATACGCTATCGATCCTGCTGTCCTAATTCTGCTCGTGGTCAGTCACGTGAACAACGAGTCTGTGCAGTGATTTCTCTGGCGTAGTTGGCGAACAGGCGGCACGCCGCGAGTCGTACCGGGTGTGCCGCGCACCCGCCTCGGCCACGGTACGACGCTGGTTAGACCACGCCGGCGCTGGCCGCGTGTTCGTATATAAACAATGACCCTCTTGCCTGGAGTGTCGACGATAGGAAACCGGATTTCTGAAAAATATCGGCGACCGGAAGAATACTCTGAGGCAGTTGTTTTGGATACTTACAGCCCTCAAAAATAAATGAACGGTACATTCATGTGTTCATTCATCGTATCGGTGAAGTATGACTGCGATATCGGTATCGGGGCTGACGAAAGACTACGGAGAGGTACTGGCCAACGACGACGTCTCGTTCGACGTTGCGGCGGGCGAGGTGTTCGGCTACCTCGGCCCGAACGGGGCCGGGAAGACGACGACCATCCGGACGCTGATGGGCTTTCAGTCGCCGACCTCGGGGACGGCGACCGTCCTCGGTGCCGACGTTCGCGACGAATCGGCGCTCATCGAGGCGAAAGAGCGAATCGGCTACCTGCCCGCGAATCCGGCGTTCGACGAGAATTCGACCGGCCGAGAGATACTCGACCTGTACGGAAGCGTCAAGGGCGACACCCGGAGCGAGGAGCTACTCGACCTGTTCGAAGTCCCGGTCGACCGGAAGATTCGGAGCTACTCGACCGGACAAAAACAGAAGCTCGGGCTGGTGCAGGCGTTCATGCACGACCCGGATTTGGTCATCATGGACGAGCCAACCTCGGGGCTCGACCCACTGATGCAGCGACGGTTCAACGAGTTCCTTCGACGGGAGAAGGAAGCGGGGAAGACCATCTTCCTCTCGTCGCACGTGCTGACCGAGGTCCGCAACGTCTGTGACCGCATCGGCATCATCCGCGACGGGAGAATCGTCGCGGTCGAGCGCGTCGAGGACTTGCTCCACCGGAGCGGCAAGACGGTTCGTGTTCGCGTCGCGAGCGAGGTCGACGCAAGCGCGGTGACCCTCGACGGCGCACACGATGTCTCGGTCCGGCCGGTCGATGGCGTGTACGCACAGGCACCGATGGCGAACGGTGGACAAGCCGGCGATGCTGCGGGGTCGGCGACGGAACTCACGTTCACCTACACCGGAGACTACGATTCGCTGGTTCGATTCGTCGGCGACTTCCACGTCCTCGAACTCAACGTCGAGGAAGCACCGCTCGAACAGATATTCATGCGGTTCTACGGTGACGACGCGTCACAGGAGGCAGGTGCGGCGAACGGAGGTGCACACTGATGTTCGAGTTCACGCGATACTACGGCAAGCGGCGGCTTCGCGGTTCGACCGTGATGACCGTCGGTTTCGCCCTGATGACCGCGCTGTACGTCTACATGTTCCCGACCATCACGTCCTCGGTCGACCTGGACGAGTACATGGAGGCGTGGCCGCCCGCGCTCCGCGAGGCGTTCGGTGCCGAGTCCCTCGGGACCATCGAGGGCTTCCTCGCGGCCGAACTGTACGCCTTCGGCTGGGTCATTCTGCTCGGCCTGTACATGGCCTACAGTGCGGCGTCGCTCATCGCGGACGACGTGGAACACGACCGGATGGACATGACGCTCGCACTGCCGGTCTCGCGGTCGACGGTGCTGCTGGAGAAGTTCGCCTCGATGCTCGTCCCGATGCTCGTGGTGAACGCGGTGATGCCCGTCGTCGTCTACGCCGGCGTCCTCGGTATCGGCGAATCCATCTCCGTCGCCGACCTCGTGATGGTCCACGTGCTCTCGATTCCGTACCTGCTCGCGTGTGCGGCCATCGGACTGGTGATGTCGGTCGCACTCGACCGTGCGAGCGTCGCACAGAAGGCCGCGATGGGTGCCGTCTTCGGCCTGTTCCTCGTCGGGTCGGTCACGGCCGGAACCGACTTCTCGTGGGTCGGTGCACTGTCGCCGAACCGGTACTACGAGCCATCAGCGATTCTCGTTCACGGGCAGTACGACTTGGTCGGTGGTGCACTCCTGCTCGGTGCGACTGCCGTGTTGGTACTGGCAAGCCGCGAGTGGTTCCGACGGAAGGATATCGCGTGATGCCTGACAGCCGAGGGAGAAGATGAGCGGCGGATTCAGCGAGGTCGAGCGCGAACGCATCAAAGAACGACTGGTCGAAGAAGGACGTGACCTGTTCAGTCATTATGGGCTGAAGAAGACGACCATCGCCGACCTCACCGAACCGGTCGGTATCGCGCCCAGTACGTTCTACCAGTTCTTCGACTCGAAGGACGAACTGTACTTCGAGATACTGGGGCGGGAAGCGGAACAGCTGGAAGACGTCCTGCTGGAGCCACTAGAGTCGAACGACGACCCGGAGAAAGCCATCGTCGAGTTCCTCTCCGGACTCATGGAGGTGTACGAGACGAACCCACTCATCCGCGCCGTCGCACTCGACCCCCAAGAAGTAGAGCGGTTACAGCGTGAGTTCCCCGAGGACGAGGCCGCCGAGGCGCGACAAGAGGGACTCAACTACCTGCTCCCCTACGTCGAGGAGTGGTACGACGCCGGGACAGTCGACGGCCCGAGTCCCGAAATCGTGGCGAACGCCATCCGGTCGATTCCCGTGTTGATACTCCACCGCGACAAAATCGGCCCGGAGCGCTACGACGAGACCCGAGACCTCGTGATTCGGGCGTTCGCGAAGGGATTGGTTAGTTCGTAGCGGTTCAGTATTTTCCGGCGAAGCGCGCTCGGTTCGTCTTACTCCAGTTCGTCCACGAGGTCCGACCCGACGCCGACGTAGCCCTCTGGCGTGAGTGCTTTCAGTTCTTCGCGCACCTCCTCGCTCACGTCGAGGTCGTCGAACAGGTCGTAGAAGTCCTCGATGGTGACGCGCTTGCCTCGCGTCAGTTCCTTCACGCGCTCGTAGGCTGCGGTGTCGCCTTCCCGCCGGAGGATGGTCTGGACGGCCTCGCCGATGATTTCCGGGGTCTCGTTGAGGTCGTCACGCATTACCTGCTCGTTCGGGACGACCTTCGACAGCCCGTTCTGCGCCTTCGTGTAGCCGATGAGGCAGTGCGCGAACGCCGCGCCGATGTTGCGCTTGACCGTCGAATCGGAGAGGTCGCGCTGGAGTCGCGAAGTCGTGACGTAGTCGGCGAGGAAGGTCAGGTCCGAGTTCGCTTTCGAGAGGTTGCCTTCGCTGTTTTCGAAGTCGATGGGGTTGACCTTGTGCGGCATCGTCGACGACCCGGTTTCGCCTTCGACCGCTTCCTGGCCGAGGTAGCGCTTCGAGACGTAGAGCCAGCAGTCGCGGTCCATGTCGAGCAGGACGTTGTTGACGCCGCGGGCCGCGTCGAAGACTTCTGCGAGATCGTCGCAGGGGTTCACCTGCGTCGTGACCGGTGCGAAGTCCAGCCCGAGACCGGTGACGAACTCGCGGGCGAAGTCGCGCCAGTCGACATCGGGATAGGCCGCGACGTGGGCCGCGTAGGTGCCGGAGGCCCCGCCGAGTTTGCCCGCGAGGGCGTCGTTCGCGCCGCGAAGTCGGGCCGTCGTCCGACCCAATCGTGCCGCGTACACCGCGACCTCTTTGCCCCAGGTCGTCGGCGTCGCGGGCTGGCCGTGGGTGTGCGCCAGCATCGGCAGGTCGCGCGACGCCTGCGCCATCTCGGTGAGTTGGTCGGCCAGGGTTTCGAGTTCCGGCAGGAGCACCTCCGCGACTGCGCCGCGGACCAGCAGGCGGTGTGCGAGGTTGTTCACGTCCTCGCTCGTCAGGCCGAAGTGAATCCACTGGGCCGCGTCGAGGCCTTCTGGGAGATTCACGCGAACGAAGTACTCGACTGCCTTCACGTCGTGGTTCGTGGCGGTGAACTCGCCGTAGCCCTCCGTCTCGATCTGCTTGACCAGTTCGGCGTCGGCGTCGCCCCAGTCCTCGTACAGGGCGCGCAGGTCGGCGCGTTGCTGGTCGTCGATGCTCAGGGGTGTGGCGTCGAGGTCGGCCAGCGCGACGAGGTACTCGACCTCGACTCGCACGCGAGCGCGCATGAGCGCAGACTCGCTGGCGTACGGCGCGAGCGGTCGGGTTCGACCGGCGTAGCGGCCGTCCAGTGGCGAGACGGCGGAAAGGGGGTTCGGCATGGGCGGAACTGCCCCCGCGGGTCGCAAAAGCCTGTCGGAAACATCCGTGTTCGTGTACAGTCGGCGGTTTCGAGTGGCTGTTTTCGAGTTTTGTATGCACGTATCTGTATACTCTGGCGCGCTCGACCGCAACTACTTTCCTTCCCGCCCGACGCCCATCTCGTATGACACGCATCGCTGGTCTCGCTGGGAACCGCGGTCGCAACCTGCTGCACGTAGACGACCTCCGCCCGGGCGGGGCGGAACTCGCGGTCGTCCTCACCAACAACGCCGGCGCGCCGGTCCTCGACGAGGCCGAATCGCGCGACATCCCCACGGAAGTCGTCCCGCTTGCCGACGACGAATCCCGACGCGAACACGAGCGCCGGGTCGTCGACGCCCTCGCCGACTACGACGTAGACCTCGTCTGCCTCGACGGCTACATGCGCATCCTCTCGGAGACGTTCCTCGACGAGATGCCCCTGACGCTCAACGTCCACCCGAGCCTCCTGCCCTCGTTCCCCGGCATGGACGCCTGGGGCGACGCGCTGGAGGCCGGTGTCAAAACTGTCGGCTGTACGGTCCACGCGGTCACGAACGGCGTCGACGCGAATGGCGAGGTCGTCGAGAGCGAGGTCGACGGCGGCCCCGTCCTCACGCAGGAGCCAGTCCCCGTCTACGAGGGCGACGACGTGGACTCGCTCAAATCGCGCGTCCTGTACGAAGGTGAGTTCAAGGCGTACCCGCGCGCCGTGAAGTGGGTCGCCGAGGGCCGCGTCGAGGTCGACTGGGAGGCCAACGAAGCCCACGTCGAGGGCGACGAGGCGGCCGACCTGCCCCAGCGTCGGGTCGTCACCGAGGACCGCCACGCCGACCTGCGCTACGGCGAGAACCCGCATCAGGACGCCGCGCTCTACGCCGACAACACCTGCGAGGAGGCCAGCGTCGTCCACGCCGACCAGCTGAACGAGGGCGCGAAGGCACTCTCGTACAACAACTACAACGACGCCGACGGCGCGCTCAACCTCATCAAGGAGTTCGACGAGCCCGCCGCGGCCGTCATCAAGCACACGAACCCGGCCGGGTGCGCCACGGCTGACTCGCTCGCAGAAGCCTACGCAGATGCACTCGCGACGGACGCGAAGTCCGCGTTCGGCGGCATCGTCGCGCTCAACCGCGCTTGCGACGCCGAGACGGCGGAACTGATTACTGATTCGTTCAAGGAAGTCGTCGTCGCCCCCGGCTACACCGACGACGCACTCGACGTGCTCACCGGGAAGAAGAACCTTCGCGTGCTCGATGTCGGTGAACTCGGAGAGATTACGGAGACCTTCACCAGCAAGGAGATCGTCGGCGGTCGCCTCGTCCAGGAGCGCGACCTCGACGAGGTCACCGTCGACGACCTCGAAGTCGTAACCGAGCGTGAGCCGACCGAGGAAGAACTCGCGACGATGCTGTTCGCGTGGAAGGTCCAGAAGCACGTGAAGTCCAACGGTATCGTGTTCGCGAAGGGAACCGAGACCGTCGGCCTCGGCGTCGGCCAGGTCTCGCGCGTCGACGCGGTGGAAATCGCGGCCATGAAGGCCGAGCGCGACGCCGAGGGCAAGTCTGCCGACGGTGCCGTGATGGGCAGCGACGCGTTCTTCCCGTTCCCGGACGCGGTCGAGGCGGCGGCTGAAGCGGGCGTCGAGGCAGTCATCCAGCCCGGTGGCTCGAAGAACGACGACAAGGTCGTCGCGGCCGCGGACGAACTCGGGATGACGATGGTCATGACTGGGACTAGGTGTTTCCGTCACGATTGAGCACGGAGTTCGATTGAGTGACGGAAGTCAGTGAGACGAGCGAAGCGAGTCTCACGCGATTTCCGACATGACTGAGGCCGCAGGCCGAGGGAATGAATAGCGAATCCGGATTCGGTCCTGTTTCTGCTGTCGACTACCAGCCCACGACTGCTGGTGTACATGTCCGCAGCCACACCCTCCCCAAACGATTCGCCAGACCTCGCTTCGCTCGGTCTGCCTCATCCCTCGCGCGACTACAGGTCGACCGTCTCACGATGTTCGACGGTCGACCCAGCGCGCGCCAGAGCGGTTGTGTCGGCCGCTTCCGAGAATTGCGTGCACGACACACGAGCTATCCCGGCTACTCATCGGTCGTAGTTCCCGACGACTCGGCAGGGACCGTCTTCGAGGCAGAGTCGAGCCCCCAGTCGACCGTGAGCGTCAGTTCGCCCGGGTCACCACGGGCGTGGCCGCCTTCGACTGTGGTCGTCGTCGACGCCCCCGCATCGACCGACACCTGAAAGTCGGCACAGGCGTCGGGCGACCGACTGTCGGAGAGACAGCCCTGCAACGTTCCCGGCCTTTCACCAGTATTCGAGACGGTCACCTCGGCGTGGTACCGAGCGCCGAGTCCGACAGAGTCAGGGAACGAGACGGACACGTCGAACGCGGGTGGCTGCTCGATGGCCGCGACGAGTGATTCGGGGAACGAGTACCGATAGCGGTCGTTGCGGCCGAAGAAGACGATGCCGCCGGCGTCGGCTGGTTCCCCGGCCGGGACCGAGAACGCGAGCCGTACGCTATCTGCTCCGGAAGTAGTGTAGGCGAGGGGCTGTTCGCCAGCCGGGTTTGTCGAGCCGTCGACCACGACCATCGTGGGCAACTCTGCGACCGCCTCGTCGTACTGCGAGATATCGATGTCGAGGACGGCGAAGAGTTGGTCGGGGTCGCCGTGGATACTCGGGACGACGGCCGTCTGTCGGCGGAAGCTGGACTGTGCCACGAGGTCCCCGAGCGTGACGCTCCCGTGCTCGAAGGTGAGTGTGTCACCGGCACCGACAGACACCGTGTCGATGGCCGATTCGGTCGGTGCGGTGCCAGTCACAGATGGTGGGGACGAATCTGCCGGGGTCCGCGAACGAGTGGTCGTCGTCGTCCCGGCGTCGTCCAGTCCCAGACAGCCGGCGGAACCGACGAGACCGACCGAAACCGACGTGAGGAGAGCGCGACGGCGCATGGACTGACCTGTGGCTACCCGGAATAAATGTCTTCGGTGCGACTGGACCTGTCGCCTTGAAGTAGCCCGACGCCCTAGAATCGGCAAATGGGACTGCTCTCCGGAACCAAGGTGAAAGGACTGGCCGCCGCCATCGTCCTAACGCTGCTCGCCCTCGTCGGCGTGTCCTCGTGGGGGCTGTTGCAGGCGCTCACCGCCATCGGGACCGCCGGGTCTACGCCGGTCTTCTTCGCGATGCTCTCCGCCGCCGCGCCGTGGATCGTCGCCGGGATATTGCTGTCGCTCCTGACGGTAGTCTTCGTCTTCTCACTGCTGGCAGTGCTGGCTGGTCGGGCAGCGAATCAGGTGTCGATGCCGACGCTCCAGAGCGAGCGACTGTCCATGCTCGTCGGCTACGTCGAAGACGAGGTGCCCGGCGCGAAGCAGTACGGCATCGCGGAGTGGCTGGCACCGCCGGAGCCGACGTTCGACGAGAAACGCGAGGCCTTGCGTGAGCGCTACGTCGACGGCGAACTGTCCGATTCCGAGTTCGAGCGGAAACTCCAGCGGTTGTACGAAGACGAGGAAGGGCTGGAACGGGCACAGTTCCGCGACGATCTCGATACGCTGTTGGACGACGCAGAGGCTCACGGCACCGGCGGCGAGCGCGAATCGCGACTGGAACGTGAGCGACACTGAACACGGTGGTCTGCCTCATGGGGGGCGACCGAGTCACACGAGTAGACAGGGCAAGACCTTCAACACTCGACATATTTCTGTGCGTTATGGGACTGTTCGACCGGGTACGGGACCTCTTCGGTAGTGGCGGCGACGACCGTGCCGGAACGATGGATGACGAGGAGACGCAGCGGTATCCGACCAGTGGGGTCGACGAGACCAGTGGGCAGGACGACGGCGGCGAAGCCGCGCCACCCCACGGTGACGTCGAGGGTCGCGGCCGGTCGGGCGTGAACGCGCCAGCCGAGGGCCAGAAGAGCGGGAGCCACGGGAGTCACTGGGACACCGTCGTGCATGGCGACGATGCCATCATGCAGTCGCTCATGGGCACCATCGAGACCGGCGAGTCGACGCCCGGGCGAACCGTCGGCGACGAACACGTCCTCGGTTACCGGGCGGGCAGCGGGCCACTCGGAACGGTCGCCCTCGTCAGCGAAGCGGGCGAACTCTGGTCGGGCTACCCGGTCGGCGCGGGCATCGGCCACGAGGTCGTCATCGACGGCATGCTGCCGTGGGCGAACGGAGCCGAGGCACAGCTTTCGGGTGACCTCGGCGACGCGACCGTCTCCTTCTTCGCGACGAACTACTGGGCCCACGAGGACGGCCACTTCGGTGGCCCGCGACAGGTCGAACTGGCCGCGTTCGCCTACGACCTCAATCCGGCCGAGGCCGAGACCATCACGGACGAGGAGGGCAACGAATTCTCCACCGCAGGCATGGCCGCGTTCGTCCCGTTCGACGGCGGTGACGTGGACGACTACATCTTCCAGACCCACGTCGAGACGGTGACGACCTGCGAGTTCGACGGCACGACCGTCTACCGACTGCGCGTCCCACTGTTCGTCGACCCCGACGGCGGCGAGTACCACATCATGCTGTACGCCGCCGAGCACGTCTGTGACGGCTACGTTCCCGAGAAAGGCGACGACGTTGAAGGTGTGTTCTGGTTGCAGGGCCGGGTCGAAGGCTAGTTTGGGAGTTCGACCACCGTTTCAGTTCAGAACGTGACTGTCTCGCTGTAGTTGGCACCGATCCATCCACAGACGACGGTCAATTCGTCCGGGTCGCCTCTGTACGAGGTGATGGTCTCCTCGTAGCTGACCGATTCTCCAGCAGGCACTTCGAACGCGACCTCTGCCGTGTCGCTTCTCTCGGTCGTGCCGAGTTCGGCCAGAACCCGACCTGCCCGGTCGCCGCGATTGCTGACTTCGAGCGTCGCACGAACTTGGGGAGACACCGGTCGGAATCGGTACCGCCACGCCTCGGCCGTACTGCTCGCCGAAGTCGGTCGGGAACCAGTCCGGGTACTCGTCGCCGTCGAGTGTGACTACGACCTCGATATCGTCTGGGTCGGAGATGCCGAGTTCCTGGTCTGCGGGCGGTGCCATCGACGGGGGATACACGTCGAAGTCGACGACGACGTACTGTTCGTCGTCGGTCGCGCGAACGTCGACGTGATTCCCTTGCTCGATAGTCGTCGTTCGCCGGTAGACGTCGAGCGACGCGATGGACGCGAGGTATGGTGCGTCGTTCCCGTCGGTGTCCGCCAGTGAGTCGGTTCGGCCGCTGGAGGGACCGTCCTCCGCGCCGAGACAGCCAGCGAGTACTGCGGGGAGGGCGACAGCAGAGCGGGCGAGGAGGCGGCGTCTGTGCATAGCCAGTCTTCCAGTGTGGCTGGTAAATACTTTCAGTCAGATAGCACGTCGGGACGACGCCCGAGTGGCTTCAAAGCGTGACTGTCCGACTGTGACGCTCGTCGCCCCATTCGCAGATGATGGTCATTTCGTCCGCTCCCCCCGCGTCGATGCCGATGCTCTCTTGCTGCGTGACCGTCTCCCCAGGGGGCACGCCGAACGAGATTTCGGGCCTGTCACTCATCGTACTCGGTCCGAGGTCGGCGAGGAAGCGGCCACCGCGGTCGCCCTCGTTCGTCACGGTGAGCGTCACCTGCACCGTGGCGTTCCCGGCTTCGGCGGTGAACTCGTCGAGCGTGAACCGTGGAACCTGCGCGATTCGGCCGAGATGAGTCTTCGAAATCGTGGTCCGAGACGACTGGCCACCGCCGAGCGAGAGTTCGAACTCGCCCGACTCGGGAGCGATGCCGGTCGGGACCGGGATGGAGATGTGACGCGAGATTTCGGCCGGGTGCATGTTGTCGAACCAGTCGTCGTACCGGTCACCGTCGAGGACCACCGCATACTCGACTGCGTCAAGGTCGTCTCGGTCGGACACAGTGACGGCAGATTCGTCGGACACGTTCGACCCCGCCGAGACGATATCGAGGTCGACGACGACGTACTGCGAGTCCGGGTCGGCGACCACGTCGATGTGTTGTGCGGCACGCGTCGTGTGTCGGCGAACCGTCAGCGAATCGAGGACGAGGGTCGGCCCGTCGACCGTCGCCGTTTCAGTCGAAGTCCGCGACGACTCGGTCGGGATGTTCGTCGACTCTGTTCGGTCCCCAGAACCGTCGGCACCGAGTCCGAGACAGCCAGCGAAGCCGGTGACCGAAGAGAGGGAGGCAGCGGAGAGCGCGAGGAGGCGGCGTCTGTCCATGTGGGTAGGAGGTCGCTCCCCGGTAAATGCTTTCAGTCTGTTGGGGTTTCTGGCGAGGAACCGAGGCCCAGAAAGACGGCCGTCTCGTGGCTAGTCGCCGAAGTTCGCCTGTTCTTCCTGTCGCAGTTCGATGCGGCGAATCTTCCCGCTGGAGGTCTTCGGTAGTTCGTCGACGAACTCGATTCTGCGGGGGTACTTGTACGGAGCCGTCTCGCTCTTCACGAAATCCTGAATCTCCGTGACGAGGTCGTCACTGCCGTCGTAGCCGTCGGCGAGGACGACGTAGGCCTTGACGACCTGTCCACGCTCGTCGTGTGGGCTACCGACCGCGGCCGCCTCGGTGACGGCCTCGTGGGCCACCAGTGCGTCTTCGACCTCGAACGGGCCGATGCGGTAGCCAGACGAGATGATGATGTCGTCGGCACGGCCCTCGAAGTAGAACAGGCCGTCCTCGTCGCGCGAGGCGAGGTCGCCGGTTCGGTAGTACTCGCCAGAGAAGGTCTTCTCGTCGAGGTGCGGCTTCTCGTAGTAGCCGTCGAAGATGCCCGGGCAGTCGACCGGGACGGCAATTTCGCCGATTTCGCCGGGGTCGACTTCGGCCTCCTCCTGCGTGTCGATGATGGTCGTCCCCATCCCAGGTGCGGGCTTGCCCATACTGCCCGGCTTCACGTCGATGCCGGGGTAGTTCGTGACGAGTGCGACGGTCTCGGTCTGGCCGTAGCCGTCCCGTGGCGTGATGCCCGCGCCCTGCTGGAAGGCCTCGATGGGTTCGCGGTTGAGCGGCTCGCCGGCCGAGAGGATGTCCGTCAACTCGAAGTCCCACTCGGAGAGGTCGTGTTGTGCGAACATGCGATACTGCGTCGGCACGGCACACAGCCGCGTAACGCCCTCGCGCTCGATGATGTCGAGGAACGTCTCTGGCTCGAACTCGCCCTGGTACAGCAACTGGGTTGCACCGCTGGTGAACCCAACGCCGACTGGGCTCCAGAACCACTTCGCCCAGCCGGTGCCGGTCGTGGCCCACAGCAGTTCCTCGTCGAGGTCCGTCTCCTCGTCGATGCCCCACCAGTATCGGCCATTGATGCGTTCGAACGCGTAGGTCCAGCGATGGCGGTGCATGACCGGCTTCGGGTTGCCCGTCGTCCCCGAGGTGTAGTTGATGGAGAGGGGGTCCTGCGGCCCGAGCGTCGGCCCGTCGTGGCTGGTCGACTCGCCCGTGAGCAGGTCCCCGAAGCGGGTCCAGCCCGAGACGTCGCCGTCGAGGACGATGCGGTTCTCGATGGGTGTCTCCTCGACTACGTCGTCGACCATGTCGGTCAGGTCAGCGTGACAGACCACGGTCGTGGCGCGGCAGTCCTCGGCGCGGAACTCGATGTCCTTCGCTTTGAGCATGGACGAGCAGGGCACCAGAATCGCGCCGCGGGCAGCCGCACCGAACTGCACCGCGAACACGTCGGGATGGCGAGGGAGCAGGTGCATCACGCGGTCGCCCTTCCCGACGCCGACGTCGGCCAGCGCGTTGGCGAACCGGTTCGCATCGTCGCGGATTTCGGCGTACGTTCGCGAGTCTTCGAAGCCCGCTTCGTCGCGGAAGTGGACGGCCACACGGTCGCCGATGTTGTCGGCGTGGTCCTCCACGAGTCCCGGGAGAGAGTAGTCGTCGGGGATGTTCCACTCGAACGCCTCGACCTCGTGCTCGTAGTCGATGGCCATGTCCACGAGATTGTGCCCGAGAGGGGTTAACTATTGACCCGCCAGAAGGTGCAAACCGGGTGACGTGACCGGGGTCGACACGACACCACGACGAATGGTCGCCAGCCGACGAGAGAAGGTGGCGTGATGCTGTGCACTCATCTGCTGTCGACACTCGCGGGCTGCTCGTCGAAGTTCGGTCACTCGACGATTGCTGGCCCGAAACCGTCTGCGCTCACAGCAGTGGAAGTACCATCCGACGACTCCGACACGCTAAAGCGGACCGACTCGGACCTTCGGGTATGCAGTATCACGAGGCCGCGAACTTTCTCTTCGACCTCCGCCGGTACGGGCCACGCCCCGGCACGGAGTCGACCGCGGACCTCCTCGCACACCTCGACGACCCCCACGATGGCGTGACCTTCGTGCAGGTCGCCGGGTCGAACGGGAAAGGGAGTACGGCCCGCATGGTCGAATCCGTCCTCCGCGAGACGGACCTGACCGTCGGTTTGTACACCTCGCCCCACTTCGAGGACGTCCGCGAGCGAGTCCGCGTCGATGGCCGGAAGGTCACCCGCGCAGCGCTCTGTGAGTTCACCGAGGACATCGAGGACTACGTCACCGAGCGTGGCGCGGCTGGCGAGTCGCCGACGTTCTTCGAAGCGATGACCGCCCTCGCGTGCTGGTACTTCGGCCGCGAGCAGGTCGACGTGGCTATCCTCGAAGTAGGCATCGGCGGAAAACTCGACGCGACGAGCGTCGTCGACCCGGTCGCCAGCGCGGTCACCAGCGTCTCGCTCGAACACACGAAAGTCCTCGGCGACACGGTCGAGGAGATCGCCACGGACAAGGCCCACGTCGCCCCGGCCGACGCCCCACTCGTGACGGGCACGACCGGCGCGGCCCTCGACGCGGTCAGAAAGCAGGCAGGCGACGTGATTACGGTCGGACCCGACGACGATGCCGACGTACAGAGTCGCTATCTCGGCCGGGAAAACGCCAGCGAAGCGGGTATCGACATCGAGGCGGAGGACTGGCACGTCGAGACGCGCATCCCGGTCCTCGGCGAGTATCAGGCCGTCAACGCGGGCATCGCCACGGTGCTCGCCAGACAGGTCTCGGCCACGGTCCTCGGGACGGCCGTCGACGAATCCACGCTCGCTCGCGGGCTCCGGAACGCGCACTGGCCCGGCCGGTTCGAAGTCCTCTCCGAAGCACCCCTGACTGTCCTCGACGGGGCGCACAACCCCGGTGCCTGCGAGAACCTCGCGACCGTCCTCGACACGTTCGACTACGTCGACTTGCACCTCGTCTTCGGCGCGATGCACGACAAGGAACACGCCGAGATGGCGGCGAACCTGCCGACGCCAGATTCGGTCTACACCTGCGAACCGAACCTCGACCGGGCCGAGGACTCGGCGGTCCTCGCTCGCGTCTTCGAAGCCCTCGGCGTCGCCGACCGAACCGTCAGAACGTCGGTCGACACCGCACTCGACCGGGCACTGGAGGCGGCCGACGAAGACGACTGCGTCCTCGTCACCGGCTCGCTGTTCACCGTCGCCGAGGCTCGCACGCGCTGGACGCGCGTCGAGATTCCGAAGACGGTCCGGGACCTCGACGACGCGAGGGAGACGCTCGAAGCCGCGAGCGTCACCGAACCGGGCGTCTGGCGGATGCGCGGCAAGGGCGTCCACCGGGTGCTCAAAACTCGCGTCCAGAAGCGACAGGCGTCGTACCTGAAAGAGGAGATGCTGAGCCTCGGCGCGGAGTGTGCCGTCTCCGGACTCGAAACCGAGGGTGAACACCTCGACTGCGTCCTGATGGGCACCCTCTCGCAGTTCAAACGACTCGCCGACAAACTCGACGGCCAGCCCTACGGTCTCGCACAAGTCGCGACCGAGGTTCGCGAAGCACTCGACATCCAGCAGCCTCACGACGGCCTCGAACCAGCCTACCCGTGGCAGGACGGCACTGCCGTCATGGGCATCCTGAACGTCACGCCCGATTCGTTCCACGACGGCGGCGAGTACGACGCGCTCGATGCCGCAGTCGAGCGAGCACGCGAGATGGTCGACGCGGGCGTCGACATCATCGATATCGGCGGCGAATCGACCCGACCGGGAGCCGACCCGGTCAGCACGGAAGACGAGATAGCCCGGGTCGTCCCTGTGGTCGAAGCCATCCGCGACGACGGTATCGAAACGCCGATTTCGGTCGACACCCGGAAGGCAGCCGTCGGTCGCGCCGCACTCGAAGCCGGTGCGGACATCCTGAACGACGTGTCCGGCCTCGGCGACCCGGACATGCGCTTCGTCGCGGCCGAGTACGACGCCCCACTCGTCGTGATGCACAGCATCGACACGCCCGTCGACCCGGACCACGATATCGCCTACGACGACGTGGTCGAAGACGTGCTGGACCAACTCCGCGAGCAAGTCCTGCTGGCCGAGAAAGCGGGACTCGACCGCGAACAGATACTGGTCGACCCCGGTCTCGGCTTCGGCAAAACCGCTGCCGAATCGTTCGAACTGCTCGACCGGACGGCTGAGTTCCGCGCACTGGGCTGTCCCATCCTCGTCGGGCACTCACACAAGTCGATGTTCGGCCGAATCGACTGCGACTCGAACGAACGCGAACACGCGACGGTCGCCGGAACCGCAATCGCCGCCGACCGCGGTGCAGACGTCGTCAGAGTCCACGACGTTCGTCCGAACGTCGACGCGGTTCGCGTCGCACAGGCGACGCGAGACCCGGACGCAGCAGGCGAGTAGCCCAGTAGCTCTGGACACAAACCGACCAATCGACAGACCGGCTTGCCCGACTGGTGCGAGCCTTTTTGACCGAAACCGCGGCCACAGCCGGCATGTCCTGACGACCTGCCCGTCGTCGGCCGAGGCTGGTGTGTGGCGAACCGCGACGGGTGCTGCCCAAGAGTCCTGCTCTTCGCCGCCTGACCGCCAGACACACAAGCGGTTTCACGGACTGCGATGACTGTCTCGCCGTGACTGACGAGCACCGCAACGCGGTCCGAGATGGGTACGACGCCATCGCGCCGTTCTACGCCGACAGTCGCTCGGAGAACCCCGACGAAATCGCGCTCATCGACGAGTTCTGCGACCGCGTCCCCGACGGCTCTCTCGTCCTCGACGCTGGTTGTGGCGAAGGCCGGCCAGTAAGTGCCTACCTCGCTCGCACCTTCGGCGTGGTCGGTCTCGACATCTCCCACGTCCAGGCCGAGCGAGCGACCGGGCACGTTCCGGACGCCCGCTTCGTGCAGGGAGACCTCGCCTCGCTCCCCTTCCCGAGCGACGCGTTCGCCGGCCTCACGTGCTTCCACGCGGTCATCCACGTGCCGCGTACAGACCACGCGACCGTCTACGAGGAGTTCGCCCGTGTTCTCGAACCGGGTGGCTGGCTCCTCTGCACCACAGGCACCAGCGAGTGGGAGGGGTCGAATCCGGACTGGCTCGACTCCGGCACCGAGATGCGCTGGAGTCTCTACGGTCCCGAGCGAGAACGAGAATGGCTGGAAGCCGCTGGGTTCACTGTCGAACGGTCGACGACCATCGCCGACGAGATGGGCGACGGCGCGTTCGAGTACTGGCTCGCCAAGCGAACACCCTAATAGATTAAGGAGAAGGGAAATCGACCGTCCAGCCGCTAGTGGTATCATGACCAACACGTCAGAGAGCGACCGCCGGGTGGGCAGTCGGCCGGAAGCAGGGGGACCGACACGGCTCCGTCACGCCAACACACTCGCGCTGACGAGCGCGATGGAGGCGGTGTTGCCGGAGAACGCTCGTATCCTCACGGGCCGAACCGACGGCCCACTCACTTCCGTGAGCTTGCCCGATGGGTATCAGCTACGAGAACACGACGGCGAGACGTTGGCGTTCGACAACTGCGTGATGGACGCAGCGATCGCGACGAACCCGAGTCCGAGCCTTCTACGCGAGTACCGCCGCGTCCTCGTCCCCGGCGGGTACCTGCTCGCGAGCGTCGACGAGAGCGAGTCGCACTCGCCGTTCCGCGCGGCCGACTTCGAACCGGTCGTCGACGTCGTCATCGAGAGTGTCGGCGCGTCGACGCTCGTCGTCCTCTCACAGACCGTCTGAGACCACCTGCGCTCACCGTCACGCCTCTCTGTCTCAATCTGCCGATGGCCCGTCTGTTGGGGCTCGTTCGTCACCGAAACTGCCGACAGCGGCCAGCATCGTCACCGTGAGCAACAGTGCGCCGAGCGCGCCGACAACAACTGTCGGTCCGAATCGGTCTGCGCCGAGGCCGGCGGCCACGCCGACAGGAACTCGTGCGATTGCACCGAGCATCGACACCGCGGAGAGGACGGTCGCACGACCGATGGCTCCGGTGTGACGGTTGACGTAGCTCTTCTGGAGGGGAATCGTGACGGAGATGACCACTCTTCGGACCACCATCATCGGCAGCACGAACAGCGGTGACACTACCACGGCGAGCATCGCCATCGCGTCGAACAGGAACGCGGCGACGACGCCGGTCGTCGGGCCGACGAGCGACTCGATGGTGTCAGCTCGGTCGCTCACGAGTGCGCCGAAGACGGTGAACGACGCGTAGGCGACCCCGAGCACTGCCGGCTCTGGCAGTGTCGCGCCAGCGACCGTCACGTCGGCGACGAGCGGCGTCACCGAGTCGACGGCGATGGGTTGGAAGTACGAGCGTGCCGACCGACCGACCGCGGCGGCGACCGCGACGAGAGCCACGAACGCCCGGAGTTCGGGTTTGAGCAGGTGATTCCGAATCACGTCGACCGCCTCGCGGACACCGAGTGGGTCGTCCCCTTCGGGTGCTTCACCGCTCGCGGGGAACGTCGACGCGACGGTGAAGCCAGCGACGCCCATCCCGGCCGAGGCGACGAAGGGGTAGGCAGTGTCGACCGCGTACATGAAGCCGCCGGCGACCATCGTCGCAGCGAGAACCCACAGTCGGATCGCCGTGGCGCGGCCTTCGACGTGGGTGTAGCGGTCGGCCTCGCCGTGCGAGTCCAGCGCGTCGTAGAGGAACGCACTTCCCGCGCCGGATTGGAGGGTTTCGGCGAGGCCGAGGACACAGAACGCGCCGACGACTGTCGGCGGCGTTCGGGCGTACAGCAGCGTCAGCGGATACAGGGCGAACAATGCTTGGGCGACGAGAATCGTGTTTCGGCGGCCGAGTCGGTCACCGAGGTAGCCGGTCGGGACCTCACCGACGACGGTCAGGAGGGCCATCGCCGCGCCACCGAGGGCGAGCGTGGCGTAGGACACGTCGTGTGCGACCAGATAGATGACCGACACGGGCCACATGAATCCCGGCGTCGTGACGGCACGGAAGGCGTAGAACTGCAGCACGGTCGTTCGAGCGGATGCCATCGGCGAGTTGGCCTGAACCGACGCGATTCTAAAAGGGTTCTGCGAACCCCGTTTCGGTAAGGAAGTTTACAGAAGTTCGGTCGACTGGACGGTCGCGTCGCCGTCGAGTCTGACTTCGAGTACGTCGCCGTCGAGCAGCACCTCGACGCGGAGGTCCCACGGATTCGGCCCGTACCAGGTCAGGCGGTGGTCGGTGACGGCCCACTCCAGTTCCCACTTCGGAATCTCGTGGAGGTCGTAGCCGCGGTTCGCGTAGAAGGCGATGACGTCGGCGTGATAGCGCAACGTCTCGCCGACTGGTGTGTAGTGAAAGCCGGTACAGGACGTGCAGTGGTGTTCCACGACGACTTCGAGCGGGGTGCCGTCGCCGGACGCGGGCAGGTCGCCCTCACGTTCGTGGACGCTCGTGTTCACGTGGCCAGCACACCACGGGCAGACGCCACGGACGAGCGAAGCGGTCTCCATCCGGTTGCGCCGGTCGGCCGCGACGAGCAGTTCCTCGTTCGAGCGCGCCTCGACGCCGCGCGGCGGGACGTAGGTCCGACTGTGCTCTGCCCCACAGTCCCAGCACTTGACGTAGAACAGTGGCATGAGCGGACGTTCCCAGCCCATGCCGTACTCGGCGACGAGACCGTTACCGCACTCCCAGCAGTCCTGCTCGACCGGGAACGCGTTTACGCGCAGGTCCGTCGTGAATCCACCCGCGACGAGGTGCTGGAACGCGAGGCGGCCCTGTGTCGTCAGCCCGTAGCCGTCGTCGTACTCGCGGACGAAGGGGCCCAGTAGCTTGTTGAGGTGATAGTTGAACTGCCCGGAGTCGTCGACGCCGACGCGCTGTTTGAGTGCCGAGTACGAGAGGTAGCCCAGTCGTTCGGCTTCGACCGTCTCATCGCCGATGGCACGGACGATACCGATACGGATGTCGTTCGCCAGCAGCGAGAGGGCGCTCGACTCGTCGAAGCGTGGTCGGGTGTCGTCGGGCATCGGTTGCACTCTCGGGTGACAGGTCCTATGTCTTCTCTTAGAACAGTCCGGCGGTCTCCATCTCGGTGCGGTAGCGTTCGAGGTACTGCTCCAGTACTGGCTCGTGGTCGTAGTTGGTGAAGGTCTCGTCCACGTCCAGATGCTCCATTCCGGCCGACTCGCGGATGGCGTCGGCGAGTTCTTGCTCGCTGGTCGTCCGGAAGCCGCGGTCGAAGGTCGCGTCGCGGCGTTCGACCAGTTCGTGCGCCGACGAGTCGGCGTGGTACTCGACGATGCCGATACAGCCAGCGGCGAGCGCCCAGACCAGTTCGGTCGGGAACAGACACTCGCGGGCGGTCTGGGCGAAGACGTGCGCGCCGCGGTACACCGCGATTCGCTGCTCGCGGTCGCACTCGCCCAACCACGTGATGCGGTCGTCGATGCGCAGGTCTCTGGCCTGTCGCTCGTAGTTCTCACGCTCCGGGCCGTCGCCGACGACGACCGCGGACCAGTCGACGCGGCGCAACTCGGCGAGGGCGAGCAAGAGCGATTCGAGGTTCGCGCCCTCGTCGAGTCGGCGAGCGTAGACGATGTCGCCGGAGTCGACCGGGTCAGTGTCCTGAATCCGGCCCATGTCGATGCTGTTCGGGATGACCTCGACCGAGTCCTCGCTGGCACCCTGTTCCCAGACGCGGGTCTGGACCATCCGCGAGGGCGTGACCATCGCGTCGGACTTCTTGAACACCTTCCGGTGCGCGCGCCCGACCTGTTCCACGTCGCCGTACCACTCCGTGACGAGCGGCGCGCGGGCCATCCGCGCGCCCTTGCTCGCCGCAGAGACCTGCTTCGGTGGGCAGGCCGCGGCGTGGACCACGTCGGGGCCGAACTTCGGCAAAGCCATCGCGAGACTGTAGCGGAACTTTCGCGACTCCGCCACGTCGTCGACGAGACCGCGGTACTGGACGCGCTCGTGCTCCCACTCGGGGATGTCGCCTGTCCACCACTTCGCACAGAAGACGGTTACGTCGTGGCCGCGCGACGCCAACAACTCGGCGACGCGCCTGAGTCGCTCGTTCGCCTCGCTATCGTCGTGAAATGCGGTTTCGAGCGAGACGAAGGCGATTCGCATTGTCGTGTCCGTCTGCATTGCCTCCGTAGTGAGTATTAAAATCCACCCTTCCAGGACGTGGAGTGGTAACATGGTTCAGTCATCGACACCCAACGAAAGCGGGCGACTGTATCGACACAACCGGCATGGCGCGCGCTGTGGCGGCCGTCGAACCCAGTGAGACGGCCGACATGAAATCGCGCGAGGTCGTCGTGAGCCTGCGAACGACTGCAAGTGAGAGTTTGCTCTCACGAGGGATGAGCACCGCAGGCCGGAGGCCGAGGAGCACAATCGGATGGGGAGGATGTGGCTGCGGTATATTTCGTCGGCACGAGTGAACTGCTTCGTGGAACAGCCAGCGACGACGATACTCCGGACAGAACTCACTGCCAACGACCCACACAGGCGCGAAGCCTTTTTGACCCAGACAGCACCTACAACACACCGTGACCCGACCGACCCGTCACGTCCCCGAGAATCGCCGTATGCGCATGGCGTGAGCCGTGCGTCTGGACGGCGGACCGGGGAACGCGGGTCGGTCATACGATTTCTCCTCGCGGTCTGAAATTCGGACGACAGTCCGCACCGACAGCTAATCGACCGGAACCAGCGGGTTTTAGGCCCGCACCGATAGCAGACAACACCATGAGCAACGACGCATTTCCGACAGACGAACCCGCGGTGGTGACGTGTGGGCTGCCGTACGCGAACGGCGACCTCCACGTCGGCCACCTGCGCGGCTACACGAGCGCCGACGTGTTCACGCGAGCACTCCGAAAACTGGGCCAACAGACCGCATACGTCTGTGGCTCGGACATGCACGGGACGCCCATCGCGGTCAACGCCGAGAAAGCGGGCGTCTCCCCCGAGGAGTTCGCGCTGGGCTACCACGAACAGTACAAAGAGACGTTCCCGCGGTTCAACGTCGAGTTCGACAACTACGGCCACACGCACGACGAGACGAACACCGAACTCACCCAGTCCATCGTCCGGAAACTGGAGGAGGAAGGCTACGTCTACGAGAAGGAGATAAAGGTCGCGTGGGACCCGAAAGAGGGCCAGCCGCTGCCCGACCGCTACGTCGAGGGCACCTGCCCGTACTGTGGCGAACACGCCCGCGGCGACGAGTGTGACGAGGGCTGTGGTCGCCACCTCGAACCCGGCGAAATCGAGGACCCCGTCTCGACCGTGACGGGCAACCCGGCCGAGTACCGTGAGCGACCGCACAAGTTCTTCGAGGTGTCCGAACTCTCGGACTACCTGACGGAGTTCCTCGACAACCTCGAAGGGACGAGCAACGCGAAGAACCAGCCGCGCGAGTGGATAGAGAGCGGCTTGCAGGACTGGTGTATCACGCGCGACCTCGACTGGGGCATCGACTACCCCGGCGAGAACGAGGCTGGCCTCGTGCTGTACGTGTGGGTCGACGCGCCCATCGAGTACATTTCGAGCACGAAGCAGTACTCCGACCGCGTCGGCGCGGACGAGTACGACTGGGAGCAGGTGTGGAAGGGCGACGGCGTCTCCGCGAGCGAAGCGAGCGGAGGCTCGCCGGACTCGTCCGGCGGTGAGATCGTCCACGTCATCGGCCGCGATATCATCCAGCACCACACCATCTTCTGGCCGGCGATGCTCCACGTCGCCCGATTCAACGCGCCGCGGGCCATCTGTGCGACCGGCTTCGTCACCATCAACGGGAAGGGCCTGTCGACGAGCCGGAATCGCGCAATCTGGGCGAAGGAGTACCTCGACGAGGGCTTCCACCCGGACCTGCTTCGCTACTACCTGACCACGATGGGCGGCTTCCAGCAGGACCTCGACTTCAGCTGGGACCGCTTCCAGGAGCGCGTCAACGGCGAGTTGGTCGGCACGGTCGGGAACTTCCTCTACCGCAGCCTGCTGTTCGCGCACCGGAACTACGGTGGCACGCCGGATGCAGAGGTTTCGGACGAGGTCGCAGAGCGCATCGAACAGGCAGTGTCGGACTTCACCGACGCGGTCAACGACTACGAGATTCGCCGCGCTGGCGACGCCGCGGTCAAACTCGCCCAGTTCGGGAACGAGTACATCCAGGGCCACGAGCCGTGGAAACTCGACGACGACGAGGCCGCGCCGGTCATCCGCGACTGCGTGCAGATTGCGAAGGCCGTTACCCTGCTGCTCGAACCCATCGCGCCCGGGAAGGCCGAGGAGGCGTGGGCGCAGTTCGGCGGCGAGGGCGACGTGCACGACCTCACGACCGACGCCGTGCTCGAACCGCCGGCGGCCGAGTTCGACGAGCCCTCGGAGCTGTTCGAGAAGGTCGAAGACGAGCGCGTCGAGGAGCTGAACGAAAAACTCGCCGAGCGCGTCGCCGAGTCGGCGAGCGACGACGACGATTCGGACGCGGAGGAATCCGAAAGTGACGAGAAGAGCGAGGGTGGAGATGCCGACATGAGCGACGGACTCGAACCCCTGCTGGACTCGCGCATCGGTTTCGACGACTTCCAGGACCTCGACATCCGCGTCGGCCGCATCGAGACGGCCGAGCCAATCGAGGACTCGGACAAGCTGGCCAAACTCGAAGTGGATATCGGCTTCGAGACGCGACAGGTCGTCGCGGGCATCAAACAGCTCCACGACCTCGAAGACCTCCCCGGCACGAAGGTCGTCCTGCTCGCGAACATGGAGAAGGCCGAACTGTTCGGCGTCGAGTCGAACGGGATGATCCTCGCGGCGGGCGACGAGGCCGACCTGCTGACGACCCACGGTGACGCAGAGCCGGGCACGAAGGTTCAGTAGTCGGACAGCGGCCACCCCTACGTTTTTCGACAGCCGTTCGTGTTGGAGGCCGTGACTTTCGTCACGCCTGTAAACGGTCGTCGTAGCTGCCAGACGAAAAATCGCCCACGCCGCCTCAGATGTCCGTGACGAGTTCCGCGAACTCGTCCGTGGGGATGACCTCCATCGTCTGCATGTCGAGGCCGTGTCGCTCCATCGCGAGTGAGACCTTGAACGCCTCGTCGCGGCCCTCGGCGTCGAAGACGACGATGAAGTCGTAGTCACCGAGCACGGCGTAGGTGTCCTGAATCTCGGCGTCGAACTCCTCGACTTCCGTCCGCAACTGTCCCCAGATAGTCGCCAGCTCCTGTGCGTTGTTCACGTTTCGGTCACGGACTTCGACGAGGGAAGTGTACGTACCCATGCCCGCGACTAGCGCGCCACCGTTGGTAATTCGCCACCCAATCCGAATTGGGAATCGCAAGCAAGCGGTGGGTTCGTTGCGGAAACCCGGACGGACAGCCGAGGGCGTTCATCGGTAACAGTGTTGGTACTCGGAAACGAGTTAACCACCGGGATTTTTGCCGAAGAGGGTCGTAGACCGAGGTATGAGAAACGCGAAGATCGTCTGTACGCTCGGCCCAGCGACAGACTCGGTGAGTCGCATCCGGGCACTGGCAGACGGCGGGATGTCGGTGGCGCGCATCAACTCCAGTCACGGCACCTACGAGGAGCGACAGACGCTCGTCGACCGGGTTCGACGCGTCGACGAAGAGACGGATAATCCACTGGCGACGATGATAGACCTCCAGGGGCCGGAGGTTCGGACCGCCCCGCTGGAGGAACCCATCGACATCGAGACCGACTCGACGGTCCGTTTCTACGAGGGTGACGAAGCGACGCCGGAGCGTATCGGCCTCTCGTATCAGCTCACGGCGGTCGAGCCCGGCGACAGCATCCTGCTCGACGACGGGCGAATCGAGACGACCGTCGAGCGCGTCGAAGACGGTGAAGTCGTCGCCACCGTCGAGATGGGCGGTGAACTCGGTGGACGAAAGGGCGTGAACGTCCCCGGCGTCGACCTCGACGTGAACGTGGTGACGGAGAAGGACCGCAAGGACCTCGAACTCGCGGCCGAGACCGGCGCGGACTTCGTCGCCGCGAGTTTCGTCCGCGACGCCGGAGACGTCATCGAAGTCAACGAAGTCCTCGAATCGTTCGGGGCGGACATCCCCATCGTCTCGAAGATAGAGCGTGCCGGCGCAGTGGACAACCTCGACGCGCTCATCGAGGCCAGCTACGGCATCATGGTCGCTCGCGGCGACCTCGGTGTCGAGTGCCCGATGGAGGACGTGCCGATGATACAGAAGCGTATCATCCGCAAGTGCCGGAACAACGGCACCCCGGTCATCACGGCGACCGAGATGCTCGACTCGATGGTCCACGAGCGACGCCCGACCCGTGCCGAAGCCTCCGACGTGGCGAACGCCGTGCTGGACGGCACCGACGCCGTGATGCTCTCCGCGGAGACCGCCGTCGGCGACCACCCGGTCCGCGTCGTGCAGGCGATGGACCGCATCGTCCGACAGGTCGAGGGCAGCGAGGAGTACGCCGAGACCCGCGAACAGCGCGTCCCGGCGGCGAGCGAGTCCCGCACTGACGCACTGGCACGCTCTGCGCGCTACCTCGCGCGAGACATCGGTGCGAGCGCGGTCGTCGCCGCGTCCGAGTCCGGGTACACTGCGCTGAAGACCGCGAAGTTCCGCCCGGGTGTGCCGGTCGTGGCGACGACGCCGACCGACCGCGTCCGCCGCCAACTCGCCCTCTCGTGGGGTGTCAACGCGCAGTACGCGCCCTTCGCCGAGGGCGGGGTCGACGCCGTCGTCCAGAACGCGGTGCAGGCCGCACTGGACGCGGGTGTCGCAGAGAGTGGTGACACCGTCGTCGTCCTCTCCGGGATGATGACCGAACTCGACGGCGCACAGACGACCAACATGCTGAAGGTCCACGTCGCGGCCGAGACGGTCGCCACCGGCCGCGGTGTCGTCACGGGGTACGTCTCCGGTCCGGTTCGCCACGTCGAGGACGGCGACCTCACCGAGGTGCCGGAAGGCAGTATCGTCGCACTCGACCACGATTTCGACGGCGAGTTCACCGGTGACGTGTCCAAACTAGCTGGCATCGTCGACGCCCGGCCCGGCATGACTGGCTATCCGGCGATGATCGCCCGCGAGGTCGGCATTCCGATGATTTCTGGCGCGGACCTGACCCGACTCGACGAGGAAACGACGGTCACCATCGACGCCGAGCGTGGCGTCGTCTACGAGGGAGCCATCCGACAGCGAAACCAGCAGGCACGCTGAGGACGAACCCGTCGTTTTGGACGGGTGACCACCGGTCGGCGCTGCCTTTTCACACCGACGACCCCGGCGTTCTTGTAGCCACAGCGCGTACGGTACGATGTGACTGACGACGCCGATTCTGTCGACGAGACGCCGGGCAGTCGCCACGGCGACGGAGTCGACCGCGAAGCCGCGGCCCACGACACCGAGCGCGTCGAGAACGCGCGTGAAGCCGACGGCGACCAGCGAACCGACGACTCTCTGTTCGACGAGGAGTACGACACTATCGACCCGACGCCCGTCGAGCAGCGGCCACCGTACGACCCCAACGAGATAATCGAGGCGGGAAGTATCGACGCCGAGAACGCGCTGTTCGTCATCGTCGGCGTGCTGGCCATGGTCGGCCTGTTCGTCCACGTCGCCGAACTGCTCGTCTAATCGGTTCCCCGTCCGAATCGTCAGCAAAATATTAATCCGCGACGGTCCCAAGGCACCAACATGGCCCCGCTCATCGACGCGCAGACGTTGCCGATGCTCCTGTTCCTCGCTGGAACTGGACTCATGATAGCCGAGGCGATCGTCCCCGGGGCGCACTTCATCGTCATCGGTATCGCCTTGTTCGTCGCTGGCCTCGCCGGAATGTTGTTCGGCCCGCTCGCGTCGCCGTTCGCGCTGGCCGCGATGGTGCTCGGCGTCGGCCTCCTCACGTTTTACGTCTACCGCGAGTTCGACTTCTACAAGGGGACGGACACCGGCCAGACGAAGAGTTCGAACGACCTGCGCGGCGCGCGGGCACGCGTCACGAAGACCGTGACCTCGACCAGCGGGAGCGTTCGCCTACTCGATGAGGGCGGATTCGACCCGAACTACAGCGCCCGGAGCGAGTTGGGCGACGAGATTCCCGTCGGCACCAACGTGTACGTCACCGACCCTGGCGGTGGCAACATTCTCACCGTCATGGCCGCCGAGGCCGAGGACGAGATCGACCGCGAACTCCGGAAAGGCCGCGACGAGACCGACCGTGAGAGCGAGAACGAACTCGCATAGGCCGGTTACCCCATCGCCAGCGGACGTCTCGAACCCTTATCCGAAAGCAAATAAGTCGGATTGTAAACAGGAAGGCTTTTGTAATCAGGTTCGCGAGGTGATATTATGCAGCCGATACCGTTGCAGGTAGGACCAGCACTCGCGTTCGTCGGTGTGATTATCGGGGTACTGATAATCGTCGCACTGGCGTCCGCAGTCAAAATCGTCCAGCCGACCGAAAAACGCACGCTGACGGTACTCGGCCAGTACCGCGGCCTGCTCGAACCCGGTTTCCACCTCGTGCCGCCGTTCGTCTCCAGTACGAAGAGCTTCGACATGCGTACGCAGACGCTCGACGTGCCGCCGCAGGAGGCCATCACGCGCGACAACTCGCCGGTCGTCGCCGACGCAATCGTCTACATCCGCGTGATGGACGCGAAGAAGGCGTTCCTCGAAGTCGACGACTACGAGAACGCGGTCCGAAACCTCTCGCAGACCACGCTCCGTGCCGTCATCGGTGACATGGAACTCGACGACACGCTCAACAAGCGCCAGGAGATCAACGCGCGAATCCGCGAGGAACTCGACGAACCCACCGACGAGTGGGGTGTCCGCGTCGAGTCCGTCGAGGTCCGCGAGGTCAACCCGTCGAAAGACGTCCAGCAGGCGATGGAGCAACAGACCTCCGCCGAGCGTCGTCGCCGTGCGATGATTCTCGAAGCGCAGGGTGAACGCCGCAGTGCCGTCGAGAAGGCACAGGGTGAGAAGCAGTCCAACATCATCCGCGCACAAGGTGAAAAGCAGAGTCAGATCCTCGAAGCACAGGGTGACGCGATTTCGACCGTCCTCCGCGCGAAGTCCGCGGAATCGATGGGCGAGCGCGCCGTCATCGACAAGGGCATGGAGACACTCGCAGAGATCGGTACCAGCGACTCGACGACGTTCGTGCTCCCGCAGGAACTCTCCTCGATGCTCGGTCGGTATGGCAAGCACCTGACCGGCAGCGACATCAAAGAGACCGAGGCAGCCCTCGACAGTCGGGACTTCGACGCCGACACCCGCGAGATGCTCGGTCTCGACGACATTGAAGACATCATCGGTGCCATCGACGAGGAAGCAGAACTCGACACCGAGAAGATGGAGAAGCAGGCCCAGGCCGTCAAGGCCGGCAAGGACCCATCCGAGATAAAGCAGGCCGACGAGGTCATCGAAGAGGCCGACGACGAGATGACCGGCGGCGACTACGACGTGAGCGACGAGATGTCCGACACGTTCACGAACGCGAAAGAGAAGATGGGCGAACCGGAGAAAGAGACGGAGACGGAAAAGTAGGGAAGCCTTTTATCTCCTGAGTCGCTTAACGAACACTAACTCATGGGCCAAGGCGGTGGTGACGTCGACGAACAGAAACGCGCGACGCTCCGGCGGTTCGCGGCGCTCGGTGCCGCGAGTCCCTTCGTTGGCGGCGCCAGCGCTGACGACACCGGCGAGAGCGACGTCCGCGACGCGATAACGGGCTATCTCGCCGCCACGCCCGGTGCCCACTTTTCGAAACTCCGCGACGACCTCCAGCTCGGCACCGGTGAGACACAGCACCACCTGCGCCGACTCGTCGATGGGGGCACCGTGGAGGTGTACCGCGACGGCGACTACAAGCGCCTGTACACGGCAGACCAGTTCTCCGACTTCCAGAAGCGTGCACTCGGCTACCTCCGCCGCGACACGCCGCGCGGGATGCTGGTCGAGTTGCTCCGCGACCCGGAGGCGACCGGTGCCTCGCTGGCCGAGGCACTCGGCGTGTCTCGTCCGACGGTGAGCAAGTACGCCAAGGAACTGGAGAGTGCTGGCTTGCTCTCGCGCGACGACGGCTATCAGGTCGAACGACCGGAGACAGTCCTCATGCTCGTCGTCAGGTACGCGGATTCGTTCGACGCGAACGCAGCGCGTCTCGCCGGTGAGGCCGATGCGCTGGTCCGAATAGAACGGTAAGAAACGGCGGTCGAACCGAGATTAGGCCGTGAGTACCGGCCGTTCTTCTTCGCGCTCGTTCGACGACGTGTCGAGCGTGCCGAGCAGATCGTCACCGCGAGCGAGCGCGTCGAGATACTGCCCGACGCTGACGTGCGCATCGCCGACCGTACACGGGAGGACCGCGCGTAACTCGTCGCCTCGTCGCACCGTGAGCGAGACGATGGGTGGGCGGAGTACCTCACGCGTCTCGTCGGTGAACTGGTTGTACGCTCGGCTGTGTGCGAACGCCTGGTCGATACAGACGCCAGCGTCGCTCGCCCAGTCTTGGAAGTCTTCGTAGTGGCGTGAAACCGGCGTCGAGCGGTCGGCCCGGATTGCACTCGGCCAGTCGTGGACGTCGAGCGACTCGGCGACGCCCGCGTCGACCAGGTCGCGTGCCTGCGAGAGGACGGACTCCTGTGCGCCCGAAACGGGAGCGTACGCTCGCAGGTAGACGTCGAGTTCGATGGGTGTATGGGTAGTCATCTTCCCCCACACATCCTTCATCATTATTCATTATTAAGCTTGCCGTCTACCGGCAACATCTGCATGCTTCGAGCGAGGTACTCGCAAGTTGTGGTGCGTGAAAACGGATGGGGGATGGGGAGGATGACAGGGGACCGAAACGTCGTGTCGTGGGGCAATCAGTGTGTTATACCGAGACCTTCCACGTCGTCGAGGAGGAGTAGCCCCACTTCTCGACGGTCACGTCGAACTCACCGTTCTGGATGGCGGTCATGTTCGTGCCGACCTCTTTCGCCGTCATACCGAGGTCGTCGCCGATGAGCCGCGACTTGAAGTACGTCTTCATCTGGCCCTTCTCGCGAAGGTAGCCGAGGATGCGTCGCTGTTTGTCCGAGAGGTCTGGTTGGGCGGCGGAACTGGTGCTCATACTACAGTCATTGGTACGTGTTCCCTTAGGGGGTTTGGTACAGGGAGTTAATGCCACGCTGTCTTGCGATTTTCTGGGCTACAATTCACGATTGCAACTGTTTCGATTGGTCCGTTGGTACGGGTGGTTAACGGGACCAACGAAACGGTCGTTTGAACCTTCAGAAGCTACTTACGAACGGCTGCCGGAGATATGTGGTAATGAGTACGGAGTCGGTCGCAGTAAGCGTCGTCCTCCCCGCGTACAACGAGGAGGCGACGATACGACAGACAGTCGAGACGACCCTCTCGACGCTCTCGTCTTTCCTCCCCGAAGATTCGTTCGAAGTCATCGTCGCCGAAGACGGTTGTGACGACCGGACGCCAGCTATTGCAGACGAAATGGCCGCCGCCGACGAGCGCGTTCGGCACTTCCACTCGGACGAACGCCTCGGCCGCGGTGGCGCATTGGAACACGCCTTCCGGGCGAGTAACGGCCAGACGCTGGTCTACTTCGACACGGACATGGCGACGGACATGCGCCACCTCGAAGAACTCGTCGAGAGCATTCGCTCGGGCGAGTACGACGTGGCCACCGGGTCGCGCTGGATGTCCGGGCGCGAGGCCGACCGGCCCGCGAAGCGTGGCGTCCCCAGTATGGGGTTCAACTTCCTCACGCGACTGTTCCTGCGCTCTGACCTGCGCGACCACCAGTGCGGGTTCAAAGCGTTCGACCGGGACGCGCTGATGGACCTCATGCCGGACGTCCAGGACGAACACTGGTTCTGGGACACCGAGATGCTCGTCAAGGCCCAGCGTCGGGGCTACCGCGTCAAGGAGTTCGCCGTCGACTGGGAGCCGAAAGGCGACACGAAAGTCGACCTCGTCCGCGACGTGTTCGGGATGGGCAGTCAGATTTTCCGTACCTGGTGGGAGCTGACGGTCCAGCCGCGGGCCACCCGCCAGATGGGCATCGTCGCCGGGTCGGTCCTCAGCCTACTCGCGGTCGCGCTGATGGTGTTCGTCTACCTCGACCCCGAAAAGGTGTTGAACAACATGGCGGGCGCGAACATGACGCTCGTCGCCGCGTCGGCGGTCGTCTACCTCGTCTCCTGGCCGCTACGCGGCCTGCGCTACCGCGACATCCTGCGTGAAATTGGCTACGACGGTGACGTGGGATTCCTCACGGGAGCCATTTTCATCAGCCAGACCGGCAACCTCGTCGTCCCGGCCCGTCTCGGTGACGGGGTCCGGGCATACGTGATGAAAGCTCGGCGGAGCATCCCGTACTCCTCCGGGGTCGCGTCGCTCGCCGTCGAGCGCGTGTTCGACTTGCTCACCATCACGGCACTCGCCGGGACGGTGATGCTCGGACTGGTTGCGACGGGTAACGCGAACGATATCGCCGCCGCCGTGGCCGGTAGCGCGGTCCCCGCGGAGTACCAGTCCGCGGCGCGCTACGCCTCCTACGTCGCAGTCGGCGTGGGTAGTGCGGCCATCGTCGCAGTGCTGGCCATCGTCGCATCCGCACGCTCGGACCGCAACCTCGTCCGGCCGTTCGTCGAGCGCCTCTCCGATGACTCCTACGCCGGAATGGTCGCGGACGTGCTCGAACGGTTCGTCGGCGACGTACAGACGGTTGCAGGCGACTCCCGTGCGTTCACCACCGTCGGGCTGAGCAGCCTGCTCATCTGGACGTTCGACGTGCTGACGGCCATCGTCGTCATGCTCGCACTCGGCATCGGAACGAACCTCTCGGCCGTGACGCTGCTCGCGGTCGCGTTCTTCGCGGTCAGCGTCGGGAACCTCGCCAAGGTCCTCCCGCTCTCGCCGGGTGGCATCGGCCTGTACGAGGGCGCGTTCACGGCGCTCGTCGTCGGTCTCGCCCCCGGTGTCGGCGTCGAACTCGCGCTCGCGGCGGCGGTCGTCGACCACGCGGTCAAGAACGTGGTGACGGTCCTCGGCGGCGCGGCGTCGATGGTCTCGCTCAACGTCTCGCTCACTGAAGCGGTCGAAGAGAGCTCAGAAGCGCGCGAGGCAGCCGAAGCCGTCGCGCAGGACTAATCGGACCGAACTCGTTTTTACCAGCGTTCACCGTCACTGTTGCTCGTCCTGCCGTATTCCGCCGAAGAACGATTCGAGAAACCGCGACCCGTGACTCAGTACTGGCCCGAGACGAACGGACCGAGCGCGCCCGAGACGGCGCTCTCCAGAGCAGATTGTCGGGTGACCGCACCAGCGGTGAAGACGCCGATGGCACCCTCGCTTCTGGCCACGTCGTCGCGGTCGAACTCGTCGTTCATCACGGGGCCGAGTTCCTCGCCGTCGCGGACGCGCAGCGCGACGCGGTCGGGCAACCGGATGCTCGGCCCGGCGGCGCGCTCGAACCGACTCCCGTCGAAGACGGCTGCCCACATGACCAGCGAGTAGTCGTCGGCGACGAGTTCGGCGACACCGCCTTCGATGCCGATGCCGAGGTCGTACGGGCCGGACTGGTACGCTGCGCGGGCGCGATTCTCCGCACCCTCGACGGTCTGGTCGAGGCCGCGTGGCTGTTCGGGCACGCCCGAGTCTACTCGAACCGATTCGACGACTGCACCGGGAAGGGTTTCGAGTGCCTGCTCGGCTGCCGCGACCTTGACGGGGTTCTGACTCCCGACTCCGATTCGCATGAATCAACCTCGGTTCTCCGACGAAATGTGCCTTGTCATCGCCCCTCGAACAGCACTATATAATCCTTTCGCGTTTCGATAGAGATTAGACGAATAACGGGACAATTCCGGGGATACGTACAAGAATTCCAAAAGTCTTAATAAGGGGCATTGCATCGCCTGTTTACAGCACCAGCGCTTCCGGGTTCTTCCGAGAAGTATCCCCCGGTAGCCCCCGCCTTCGCACCCATGCCAAACGCACGAACCAGAACCCGAGTCAGCAGTACCGAAGAGGAGGAAACAGAAGCGAGCAGCGTCCAGTGCCCCGAATGTGACGGCAAAGTCGTCAACGAGGGCAACGAGACCGTCTGTGTCGACTGTGGTCTCGTCGTCGACACGGACAACGTCGACCGCGGCCCGGAGTGGCGCGCATTCGACGCTCAGGAGAAGAACGAGAAGTCCCGCGTCGGCGCGCCGACGACGAACACGATGCACGACAAAGGCCTGTCGACGAACATCGACTGGCGGAACAAGGACGCCTACGGCAACTCGCTCGGCTCGCGCCAGCGCGAGAAGATGCAGCGCCTGCGCAAGTGGAACGAGCGCTTCCGCACCCGTGACTCCAAAGAGCGCAACCTGAAGCAGGCACTCGGCGAAATCGACCGGATGGCCAGCGGGCTCGGCCTGCCGAAGAACGTCCGCGAGACGGCCTCCGTCATCTACCGCCGCGCGCTGAACGAGGACCTGCTCCCCGGTCGCTCCATCGAAGGTGTCGCAACCTCCGCCGTCTACGCCGCCGCGCGACAGGCTGGCGTCCCGCGCAGCCTCGACGAGATCGCCGAGGTCTCGCGCGTCGAGAAGAACGAGGTCGCGCGCACGTACCGCTACGTCGTCCGCGAACTCGGGCTCGAAGTCCGCCCGGCCGACCCCGAGAGCTACGTCCCGCGCTTCGCGTCCGGACTCGAACTCTCCGACGAGGCCGAGCACCGCGCCCGTGCACTGCTCCAGAACGCCAAGGAGAAGGGCGTCCACTCCGGCAAGTCGCCGGTCGGCCTCGCCGCCGCCGCCGTCTACGCCGCCTCGCTCCTGACGAACGAGAAGACGACGCAGGCCGCAGTCAGCGACGTCGCGGACATCTCTGAGGTCACCATCCGCAACCGCTACCACGAACTCCTCGAAGCCGAGGACAACCTCGGTCTCGTCTGAGTTCCGTACTTCGCTGCGCACAGACGCACCGACCGAGCGAACACTGACGCTTCGCGCACGCTTTTCCCCGATGCCGCAGTACCTGCCAGTATGGACTTCGACTCCTTCGTGCTGTGTGCGAGCAGTAGCGACTTGCGCGAGGAGCCGACGGCACGCGAACACGCCGATGCCGTCGAGTTCCGGATGGACCTCGCGGACGACCCGCTGGCTGCACTCGACGACTACGACGGCGAGTTGCCGATTCTTGCGACGAACCGCGTCGCGTGGGAAGGTGGCGAGGCAGCAGACGACGCGGGCCGACTGGACGACCTCGCCGCCGCCGCCGAGTTCGACGCCGTAGAAGCCATCGACGTAGAACTAGCAGCCGTCCAGACCGCCGATGTGGTGCTCGCGGTCGGTGACGGTGGTCCGAGTGCGGACGCGCCGGGAGCGGCCCACGACGCGTCTCGTGTCGTCGAACACGCCCGCGACCACGGCGTGAGTGTCGTCGTCTCCGCGCACGACTTCGACGGGACGCCAGCCGCAGAAGACATCGCCGAGATGTTAGACGCAGCCTGCGAGGTCGGCGACGTGGGGAAGGTCGCCGTCACCGCGACCGAACCACTGGACGTGCTCTCGTTGCTCGCCGTGACACGGGAGTTCGACGCAGAGGGCGACTGTGTGGCGACGATGGCGATGGGGACCATCGGCAGTCACTCGCGCGTCGTCGCCCCCGCCTACGGCTCACGCATCGGCTACGCACCGGTCGACCCGGCGAAGGCGACCGCACCGGGCCAACTCGACCTGGAGACGATGGGTCGCGCGCTGGACGACCTGTCGGCGAAACCCGAACGCTATTGAACGAGCGTCGTCAAGCCGGCCCATGGTGCGAGTTCGCGTCATCGTCGCAGTCGTCCTCTCGTTTCTGTTCCCGGGGTCCGGGCATCTCTACCTGCGGCGCTGGGTACGCGCGCTCTTCTTCCTCGGCTTCACGGTCACCGTTGCGACACTCGCGGTCCCGCAGATGGCCACCGAATCGGTCGGGTCGGTGGACGCCGTGTTGCAGGCCGCCGAGTCGACGATGGAGCAGGTGTCGACCGGCGAGAGTATCGCGCTGACCATCGTACAGGTCGCCGCGATGACCGACGCCTACTTCGTCGGGACCACGGCCGCCCGGTCGGACGAGGGCGGCCCACGCTGTCCGAGCTGTGGTCGTGAACTCGACCGCGACATCAACTTCTGTCCGTGGTGCGCCCACGAGCTGAACGACCTCCGTCGGTGACGCGCCGGCGACAGCGAGCGCAGGAATTTTTTACTCAGCAGTCTCTCGGCGAAATTTTCGCATACATTCATCATTTCGTATGAGTATCTTGTGGCCAAGAACGTTCGATGCTCTCCGGCCCTCCCACTGACGACGACGAGACACGAGCGGCGTCCGAACTGCTCGGTGTCGTCTTGCTGTTCGGGCTCGTCGCCATCGGTGCCGCGGCTATCTTACTGTACGGGACGGTCGCACTGGATACGCTGGAAGAACGGACGACGCTCTCTGCCGCCGAGATGACGATGTCCCAGTTCGATAGCCGCGTTTCGTCGGCGGGGTCGAGCCCAGTCGGCGTTAGCCTCGGCCAGCGTGGGAACTACCGTGTCGTCGACGACAGTTCGCTCACGTTCGCCGTCAACGGTCACGCCAACTGTACGGGGAGCATCGGCGTCGGAAGCCTGCGCTACAGCGACGGCGACGGCAATCGCCTCGCGTACGAGGCTGGCGGCATCTGGAAACAGACCGAGAGCGGCACCGTGCTGGTGTCGCCGCCGACGATTCGCTACGACGACGGCCAACTCTACTTCGGTGTCACGAACGTCAGCGGTGGCGTCTCGGGTAGCGTCGATGGCGTGACGGCGTACGAGTCGACCTCGCGCGGGAAGCAGGCGAACGGCGAACTCCGCGACGAACTGTTCGGCAGCGACGACTGCCTGCCGCCGGAGAACGTGACGGTGACAGTCGAGAGCGATTTCTACGAGGCGTGGGGCCGATACTTCGCCGAGGAACTCAACGCCTCGACGGCGACTGTGACGGACGCGACGAACACGGCGACGGTCACGGTACCACTGCGCGGGTCGTCGCTCGCCGTGAACGAGAGCAACAACACGGTGACCGCGAACACGACGTTCACGGCCCACATCGAAGTACTGGGCCACGCGTTCTCGACCGTACAGAACCACGGGAACGACGACCCCGGCTACTACTACGACAACTACCACCTGCCGGTGTCGTTCGAGGTCGCGGTCAACGGGACGTCGCACACGCCGTGGCCCGACGGCGACCCGGACGACGCGCTCGACCTCTCGCCCGAGGCTGGCGGACCGGGACTCGCCGACGACGTGAACGACCCGTCCAACGGCGACTACTTCACCTACGACGTTCGCGGCCGGGGCGGGACCCGCATCGCCGTGACCGCCACCTCGTACTTCTGTGGCCCCTACGGCGTCGAGACGGACCCACCGAACGAGAACGTCGAGTGGACCGGCCTACGGAACCCGGTTCGCGGGTCGACGTACAACGACTACGTCTGTGCGTGGGACCAGACCGCCGACCACGAACTGCGAAACCTCAGTTCGACCGACGACTCGGACCTCATCAAGTTACTCGTCGACGGTGACGAGTTGGGCGTCCCGAGTGGACGGTTTACGAACGCGTACAGCGGCCAGCGAAACCCGGCGACCATCCTCGGGTCTGACCGCCTGTACACCGACGCCGACGGCGACTTGCACGTCGACCTCGAGTCGAATCAGGCGCTGTACCTGTACGACCTGAACGAGGACGAGTCGAGCGGCGACTTCAACGACGCCATCGTCCTCGTCACCATCGTCGAACAGGGTGTCGGGTCACCGGAGAACTTCGCACTGCGGGTCGACCAGACCGCCATCGTGGTCGAGGAGTCGGACGAAGACGAGTAGATTCACCGACATTAATCATTGATTCAACCTCGGTTTGGCGGAATTATCCGCCTAGGTTGAAGGTCTTTCACCACCCTGGATATGCCAGGTTCAAGAGAGAATGGTAATTCCCACTGACATTTCAGCGGGGGGTGGGACGCGGTCAATTTCCGAGATACTCGGACTCGTGTTGCTGTTCGGGATGGTCGCCATTGGGGTGGCGACGCTCCTCCTGTTCGGCTCGGTCGCGATGACGTCGCTCCAGGAACAGGCGACGCTCGACGCAGCCGAGTCGACGCTACACGAGGTCGACGGGAGTCTCGGTGGCCCCGATGGCGAGCCGGTCGTCGTCGGACTCGGCCAGACCGACGGGGAGTATCACGTCGTAGAGAACGGAACCCTCTGGTTCGAGGTGAACGACCGGCCGTCGTGTGCCGCCACGGTAGACATCGGGAGTCTACGGTATCGGGACGACGCCGGGAACCAACTCGCCTACGAGGTCGGCGGTATCTGGAAAGAGACCGAGAGCGGGGCCGTGATGGTCACTCCGCCCGACATCCGCTACCTCGACGGGCAACTGCACGTCTCGCTCACGAACGTCTCGGGCGAAGTCGACGGGAGTGCGAGCGAACTCCGTGCGATACAGGAGCGGACCGACTCTGGGTCGACCAGTCGGATTCTCGCAGACCTGTACGACAGTCCAGGCTGCTTCCCGGCCGACAACGTGACCGTCACGGTCAGAAGCGACTTCTATCGGGCGTGGGGACGCTACTTCGAGGACGAACTCAACGCGTCGACGACGAGCGTCGACCCGGCCGCGGAGACCGCATCGGTCGGTCTCTTCATCGACAGCGAGAACTTCTCGGTGAACTCCTCGAACAACTCCGTCAGCGCCAACACGCGGTTCGAGGCGACTGTCGAAGTGCTCGGCACGGAACTCTCCGGGCTGGGTGGTGACCTGATCTACTATGGTCCGACGACGTTCACCACCGTCGCCGGCCCGGACGTGTTCACGCCGTGGCCCGACGGGAATCCGGCCGACGGGCTCGCAGGCGAACCGGCCGACGACGACGTGAACGACCCGACGCTCGCCGAGCGCCAGTCGTTCGACACTCCCGAGTATCCCGCCGGGACGAACATCACAGTCCGTGCCACTTCGTGGTACTGTGGCAACTACGCCGATTCGGGGCAGGACACGATGGTCGGCGGCTCGCCGTACGACCAGTATCGGTGTACGGACGTCGGCGGTGAACGCATCGCCATCAGTTCCAACAGCCAGAGTTCGAACCTCGTCCTCCTGCGCGACGGGCAACAGGTGCCCGACTTCAACGAGGCAGGGCCGGAACAGCGTAACCTCTCGGCTATCCTCGGTTCGCGCATCGACGACAGCGGGCGACTCGACCTCCCACAGAACGAGGTCGTGTTCCTCTACGAACTCTCACAGCCGAACGCCGACCCCGACAGTGCGTCGGGCTCCGGCGACCCGGACTACAACGACGCGGTCGTCCTCGTCACCATCGAACAGGCGTGGGACGGCAACGGCGACTTCTCGATTCGCATCGACAACAATCAGGTGATAATCGAAGAAGACGACGACTGAGACCGACTGCTTCGGCCCTTACTTTTCGATGATGGACTCTTCGATAGCCTCGCCGAAGTGCCGGGCCGTGTCCTCGTAGTACAGCAGCAGTTCGTCACCGGGTTCCAGCGCGGTGACCGCTTTTCGACCCTCTCGCGTGTGGACCTTGATGGTCTCTGCGTTCTGGAGCAGCGTCTCGACGCGGTCTTCGCCCTCGTCGGTCTCGACCGCGAGTTCGATACGGAACATCGGGCGCGTCTCAATCTTCGCTCGGCCGACGATGACCTCGCGAGTCTTGCCCGCCGTGTCCGTCACCTGTACCTCGTCGCCCGACTTCAGTTCGGAGAGGTACTTCGTCCCGCCGTCTGGGGTCCGCACGTAGGCGTGGACCGCCCCGGCGTTCACGCGGAACGGACGCGAGGCGACGTACGGCGATTCAGCCGTCTCGGCGTGGACGAAGACCAGACCGCGCGCCATCGAGCCGACGAGCATCCCTTCGTCGTGTTCGAGCAGCGACCCGGTGTCGATGCAGACGCGGTCGGCGCTGCCGGTCTGTTCGACGCTCGTGACTTCGGCCCACGTCAGGTCCAACTTCTCACGGTCGGCGGCGTCGCGAGCGGCGACCGTGTCACGAATCGTGCTGGGGTCGTCGCTGTCGAGCAAGACCGCGTCGGACCCCGACTCCAGCGTCTCGAAGGCGGTCCGAGCGTCGGCGGCCGATTCGACGCCCGCGACGAGCGTCGTCTCCTCGCCGATACGGGCGATGAGGTTTTCCAGGGGGATAATCTTCCAGTCCTCGCCGACGACGATGGTGTAGTCGGCGTCGTCGGCAGCGGCCTCGGCGAACGCCTCGTACTCTTTGCCCGCGATTCTGACGTAGGCAGCCTGTGCGTTGCCGCGGCGGATGGTCGTGAGGTCGGCCGAGCCGGAGAGGTCGTTCGGGATGTCGATGGTGCCGTCGCCCTCGCCGCCCTTGCCGACGACGTAGGCGTCCGGTTCCGCGTGGCCGCCATCGCGCTCTATCTCGTCGACCTCCTCGTCGTCGCTCTCGGCGTCGGCGATGATGTCTACGTCGCCACGTTCGCGGAAGGCCGCGACGTTCACCGCCCCGAGTTCACGAACTTTCGACACGTCTTTCTCGTCGACGAGGACCCAGTCCACGCCGGCTTCCAGTCCCGCTGTGATGCGTCGTTTCTGGGCGTCCCAGTCGCCGACGGTGTCGTCGGCTTTCAGCCAGACTTCGCGCTCCGTAGTCATACATCCGACTGCGTGTGGACGTTGCTTGAACGTGGCGGAAGTGGCGGATATCCGTCTGCCCGTTTCACGCGGGACGGGCGGTGGAGACGACCGTTCGGTCACGCGTCGGTCGCTCTTCCCCCTGCACAGAATCTCTTGACCCGTTCACACAGGAAAGCGGTGTGAGTGCGAACGACCCGGCACACCGTCTCTTCTCCTCTCCAACCAGTGTTAGCGCAGGAAGGTACCCGACAGGCCCGACAACAGCGCGCCGATTGCCCCGGTCAGGGAGACGAGTATCGCGTTGACGAACACATTCGCCATGTCGAGGGGCGGGACCCCGTCGCGAAAGAGCATGGTCTCCTCGCCCGGCACGTACTGGCTGTGCGCGACGACGACCGCGACGACGAAGCAGAGGAGACTGCCCACGAACGCTCCCGCAGCGACCGGCAGGACAGTCCGTGTCCGTGACTCCTCACCGTGGTGGCCCGCGACGAACGCGACCAGCGCGGCGACCATCGGTACGAAGTACGGGACGAGCGTGATGACGAGTCTGGCTATCTGATTCTGCGTCACCTGCTGGACGTTCACCTGCGTCGTCTCGCTGTCGGCGGTCTGGTACAACGTGTCTGCACCGAATCCGCCGAGGAGGACGGGCAACAGGCCGAGCGCGAGACCGACGGCTGTGACAGTGAGGAGGACGGCGAAGAAGGGACGCAAGAGGCTTCGGTCGGTCATCACGTCGGCGATGGTGCCGAGGGTGACGACGTCCGACTGCGCCGTGGAGGTATCTGAATTTGACATGGCAGGACAGTCATGGTCGGACTACTAATCACTTTCCGAGAGATTTCAAGAATTCAGGACGTCGCGCCTCGCCCGGCGCGACAGGACAGGTCTTTGGTCGACCGTGTCCAAGCGTGGTGAAATGACGACGGTCCTCTTCGACCTCGACCGCACCCTCTGCGTCTCCGAGCAAGACTCGGATGCGCTCCTCTCCGCGACGTTCGACGCCGCCGGCGTCGAGCGCTTCTGTGACCCCGACGACCTCGGTGCGGTCGTCCCGACCCTCCCGACGGCTCAGACCGAACTGCAGTTCTACGAGAACGTCTTCACCGCTGTGGCCCAGCAGGCCGACGCGGGCGAGGTGCCTGCCCCCGCCCTCGCACACGCTCACGCCGACTGCATCGACCACTCGCAGGTTCGCTTCCGCGAGGGAGCGACGGACGCCCTCGACGCGGCCCGCGACCACGCAGACGCGGTCGGCCTCGTCACGAACGGGGGTGAACCGAGCCAGACCACGAAACTCGATTCGCTCGGCATCGCCGACGCCTTCGACGCCGCAGTGTACGTCGACCCGCGAAACGGCGTCGACCCGAAACCGGCCCCGGCACCGTTCGAGCGCGCGCTCGCCGCGCTGGACGCCGACCCCGCCGAAACGATTCACGTCGGCGACTCGTTGCACGCGGACGTGGGCGGCGCGAACGCGATGGGCATCGATTCGGTCTGGGTCCCGTACGACGATACGGGCGGACTGGGCGACCACGAGCCGACGCACACGCTCGACTCCGTGGGCGAACTGGCGTCGGTGTTCTGAGTCGCAGGGCAGGTGGCGAAACCTGTCTGACTGAAAGTATTTACCGGCCTGTGGAGACGACCACACGTGAACCGACGTGCCCTCCTCCTGTCCACGAGTGCGAGTCTCGCCGCGCTCTCTGGCTGTTCTGCGCTCCAGTCGCTCGCCGGCGGCTGTGGTGAGATGGAAGCGAGAACGCTCAGGCTCGACGACGCCTCGCTCGACGACGAGCGACGCTCGAAGATCGCGCCAATCGTGTTTTCGGACCTCCCCGAATCGGAGCGAGCGATTCTCGAAACGGCACGCGACGAAGGCGAGTATCGAGTCTGTCCACCGTCGCCGGACGCGCTGCAGTCGCTCACGGACCGAGTGCAAGACCACAGAAACCAACAGTACGAGAATGCTCAGCCGACGACGACCGTTCCGCGGTATCTCGAACCGGCGTATCTGACGTGGGAGACGGACCTGTTCGCGATTCGGCTCGTTCTCGGCGACGAGCAAGTGTCGTAGTGTGCGCGGGGGCTACTTCTTCGTCCCGACTTTCTCGTTTGTGGTACTTGCGGTCGTCGTCTCCGGTGGGGCTAACTCCCCTCGGGAAGGACGGACAACCATGCGCTACGTGCAGGTTCGACTGCGGTACCCGCCCGAAGAGCGCCACCCGATGCACGCACTCGTCGACCGGTCCGACGTGGTCGACCGAAGCGAGATGTGGCACTGGAACGTCGACGACGAGGCGGCGTTCGTCGCCCTCTTTCGCGTGTACGGCGAGCGTGGGCCTTACGAGCCAGCACTGGCCGCGGTCGACTCCGTCGTCGAGTACGACCTCGTCGAGGCCGACGAGGAGTCGTTCTATCTCTACGTCGTAGAGGAGCCAGTTCCAGGCAGCGTCGCCCTCTACGAGGCGTTCGCGTCCACGAGTCTGGTCGCCCTGCCGCCACTCGTCTTCGGGCCGGACGGGGCGCTCACGTTCGGCATGGTCGGCGACGCGAGCGAGGTCCAGCAGGCGCTTGACGCCCTCCCGGACGCGATGGAGACCGACGTGCAACGACTGAGTCACTTCGATGGGACGCATCCACTAGGTGCCACGGTGACGGCCCGCCAGCGCGAAGTCCTCCGCAGCGCGCACGAGATGGGCTACTACGAAGTTCCGGCAAAGACGACGGTCGAAGCCATCGCCGAGGCGATGGACATCGCGCCGAGTACCGTGTCGAATCACCTCGGCAAGGCCGAGTCAGCACTCGTCAGCGCGTTCCTCGACGAGTGAGCGGCCGAAGCTTCGCCGGGTTGCTCACCAGTCGTCACCGAGCGCTTGCCGTGCCCGCTCGAACCCGTCGTTCGTTCGCCAGCGCTCGCCAGAGGCGACGTGTTCGACCGCATACCGTTCACCACAGTCGCCACAGCGGTAGCCGTCGGCCGGTCGTTTGACCGGTTCCGAGGCGCGATGTCGGGTCGCCCGCCAGTCGCAGTCGGCGGCCGAACAGACGAGGACGTACCGCGGTTCGGAGAAGGGGTCACAGTGTCTGGGCGCGTCGAGTTCGGCGGCTTTCTCGCGGAAGCGCGCGCCGTGTCCGGACTCACCGAACTGTTGGAACTCCCAGACGTGAACGAGTTCGTGCCGGATTGTGTCGGTGAAGGTGCGCCAGCCGTAGGCCTGATAGGCGCGCCACGTCAGGACGACGGTGCAGGTCTCGTCGCTGGGGTTGTAGCGACAGGCTCCAGCGCGTCGTTTCGCACGTTTGGACACCTCCCACGAGACGGCGTCGAGGTCGACGTCGATGTCGACCGTGGCGGCGTAGCTCCGCGCCCACGCGCAGAGGTCGGCCGGCGTGTCGGGGTCGGGTGTCCCGGTCGTCACGGTTCGGAGCGCGCAGGCTCGGTGGGTAAAGGTTCCGGCGAGAATCGAGTATGCGTCAGGAGAGCGTTAGACTTCCATCGCGAAGCCGCCGCGCTTGAGCGCCTCGTCGACGCTCGCGTCGTCGTGGACGATGGCAGCGACCGCACGCGCGATGCCCTCGGGGTCTTCGTGCTGGAAGATGGAGCGACCCATCGAGACACCGGCCGCGCCGCCGTCCATCGCCCCGCGGACCATCTCGACGGTCTCGCGGTCGGTGCCGCGGGAACCGCCGGCGATGACGACCGGGAGCCGGGTCGATTCGACGACGTGCTGGAACGAGTCGCCGTCACCGGAGTAGCCGGTCTTCACGATGTCCGCACCGATTTCCTCGGCGAGGCGGACCGCGTGGCCGAGGGCTTCGGGGTCTGCGCTGTCTACGTCCGGGCCGCGGGCGTAGGCCATGGCGAGGACGGGGAGGCCGTAGTCGGCGGCCTCGCTCGTGAGTTCGGCGAGTTCGGCGAGCTGGTCGGGTTCGTGGTTCGAGCCGACGTTGATGTGGAACGAGACGGCGTCGGCCCCGACGCGGAGTGCGTCTTTGACGGTGCCGGTGAGTCGCTTGTCGTTCGCGTCCGGTCCGATGGTCGTGGAGGCGTTCAGGTGGACGATGTAGCCTGCGCCGTTCTTGTTGCCGTGGACGCGCGGTGCGATACCCTTCTGGGTCAGGACCGCGTCGGCCCCGCCGCGGGTCACCGCGTCGATGGTCGATTCGATGTCTTTCAGCCCCTGTACTGCACCGAGTGTGATACCGTGGTCCATCGGGACGATGACGTATTTGCCGTCTGTCCCGATGCGGTCTAACCGCGCCTGGATTCCTGTGTCTGTGTTCATGTATGTGAATAGTTAGCAAACAATGGGTTATCTCCCTTCTGGTTCGGGTACACGTTGCGAGGCCCCGTCGAGTGCGCCCTGCTTGAGTTCGCAAGCTTTCGCTTCGAGGCGGTCTGGTACGTCGTCGCCGTCGGGGTCGCCGAACTCGGCGACGATATCCACGAGGGCGCTGCCGACGATGATGCCGTCGGCCCCGCCAGCGACGATGTCCCGTGCATGGTCTCCGGTAGAGATTCCGAACCCCACGGCCTTGGGAATGTCGTACTGACTGAGGCGACTGAGAGAGTCGGCGGTTTCGTGGCTCACGTCGTCTCTCGCGCCCGTCGTGCCGAGTCTCGCCTGCACGTAGACGTAGCCCGATGTCTGTGCCATCATCCGTTCGAGTCGCTCGCCTTTCGTCGTCGGCGCGACGATGAAGACGAGGTCGAGGCCGAACTCGTCGCAGGCTTCGCGGAGCGGGCCGGACTCCTCTGCGGGCAGGTCCGGCACGACGAAGCCCGAGAGACCGACTTCGGCGGCGCGCTCGACGAACGGTCGCGGGCCGTCCTCGTCTCCGTACTGGTAGATGAGGTTGTAGTACGTCATGCAGACGAGCGGCACGTCCACGTCGAGCGAGTCGACGAACTCGAAGTACGTCTCGGGCGTGACGCCCGCTTCGAGCGAGCGAACCACGGAGGCCTGAATCGTCGGCCCCTCCGCGATGGGCTCCGAGAACGGCAGGCCGAGTTCGACCACGTCCGCGCCGCCGCGGACGAGGGCTTCGACGTACTCCTTCGAGCGCTCGATGCTCGGGTCGCCGACGCAGAGGTACGGGACGAAGGCGGGTTCGTCGAACACGGAGTCGAGGTCGCTCATTTGCCCACCTCGGCAAAAACATCCATGTCGGGCGCGTTCGGGATGTCCCGCTTCTCCGTCTCCTCGATAACCGCTTCGAGGTCCTTGTCGCCGCGACCGGAGACGTTCACGATGGTCACGTCGCCCAATTTCTCGGGGTTCTCTCGGGCGAAGGCGACCGCGTGGGCCGACTCCAGTGCGGGAATGATGCCCTCGTGCTGGCTCAGGTGGTGGAACGCCGACAGCGCCGCGTCGTCGTCGACCGTCACGGGGGTCACGCGACCCGTGTCGACGAGGTGTGCGAGTTCCGGGCCGACACCCGCGTAGTCGAGGCCAGACGAGATGCTGTGGCTCTCGACGACGTTCCCGTCGCGGTCCTGCAAGAGCTTGGTCCGCGCGCCGTGGAGGACACCCTCGGAACCGGTCGACAGCGAGGCAGAGTTCGGCGCGACGCCGGTTTCCTCGTCGACAGTCAGGGAAGAGCCACCGGCTTCGACGGCGAACAGTTGGACAGCGTCATCATCGACGAAATTGGCAAACGCACCCATCGTGTTCGAGCCGCCGCCCGCGCAGGCGACGACCGAATCGGGCAGTCGACCGGCCTGCTCACGAATCTGCTTCCGGGCTTCCTCGCTGATGACGGACTGGAAGTCACGAACCATCGCCGGGAACGGATGTGGCCCGACCACGGAGCCGATGACGTAGTGGGTGTCCTCGACGTTCGTCGCCCAGTCGCGCATCGTTTCGTTGATGGCTTCCTTGAGCGTGCCACGGCCTGCGGAGACGGGGTTCACCTCGGCCCCGTTCAGGCGCATTCGGAAGACGTTGGGGCGCTGGCGGGTGATGTCGCGGGTGCCCATGTACACTTCGCAGGGGAAGTCGAGGTGGGCCGCGGCCATCGCCGTCGCGGTGCCGTGCTGGCCCGCGCCAGTCTCGGCGACGATGCGCTCTTTGCCCATGTACTTCGCCAGCAGGACCTGGCCGAGCGCGTTGTTCAGTTTGTGTGCGCCGCCGTGGAGCAGGTCCTCACGCTTCAGGTAGACCTCGGTGTCCCACTCCTCGCTGAGTCGGTCGGCGCGCTGGAGCGGCGTCGGCCGGCCGCCGAAGTCGCGCAGTCGACGACGGAACTCGTCCATGAAGCCGTCCTCGTTCTGGAGGACGTAACGCTCGTACGCGTCCTGTAGCTCCAGTACCGCAGGCATCAACGCTTCAGGGACGTACTGACCGCCGTAGCGGCCGAAGGTTCCCGGGCGGGTCTGTTCTCCTGTCTCGCCTCGCTGTTCGTCCGTACTCATGCGTTGACCAACTCCTCTGTCGTGTCTCGGACCTCGCCGGCCATAATCGCACTGCCGATGAGGAGTCCATCTGCCCCGGCGTCGCGCATCCGTCGCGCGTCTTCGGGCGTCGCGATGCCCGACTCGGCGATGACCGTCACGTCGTCGGGGACGTGCGGGGCGAGTGCCTCGAACGTCCCGAGGTCGACGGTCAGTTCGGCGAGGTCGCGGTTGTTCACGCCGACGAGGGTCGCACCGGCCGCGAGTGCGCGGTCCAGTTCATCGCGGGTGTGAACTTCCACGAGCGGTTCGAAGCCGCGTTCTCTGGCGGCCGCGAGCATCCCGTCGAGGTCGTCGAGGAACCTCGCGATGAGCAAAATCGCGTCGGCCTCGACGGCGTCGAGTTGTGCCTCGTCGAGGACGAAGTCCTTACGGAGGACTGGTACATCGACCGCTTCCCGAATCTTGGTCAAGGTCTCGGTCGACCCGCCGAAGTGCTCGGGTTCGGTGAGCACCGAGATGGCCGCCGCCCCGCCCGCGACCATCTCGCGCGCGAGTTCGACCGGGTCGTCCTCGCGGACGCCCGCTGTCGTCGGACTGGTCGGTTTCACCTCCGCGATGACGGGTGTGCGCCCGTCTCGGTCGGCGGCCGCGAGCGCGTCAACCAGCGACCGTGAACGGACGGAAACCCGACCGTTCGGTGGTGTGCGCTGCGATGCGGCGTCCAATATGGACCGAACCGCAGGCGCGATATCGTCAGTAGCGTTCATCAATGTACATTGATGTGCTAATCTGTTCATAAACCTTGCGCACGATTGGCCGTGAATCGTGGTCGAGTGGGGACGAGGAACGTTAAAGTCGGTCTCGCGTGACGCCCCTGTATGGAAGACGCGGGCATCTACGCGAGACACTACCCCTTTCTCGACCGAAACGTACAGCTGGGGGTCGCTAGCGGCCGCATCATCTCGGTAACGTTCCCCGAACACGCCGACGCGGATGCAGCCGACGACCACCCGCTGCTTGACCGTATCCAGACCTACCTTGATGGGCTGGAAGAGGTCAGCTTCGACGACGTGCAGGTCGCACTCACCCTCCCGACCGACCAGCGGTCCGTCCTCGAAACGCTCCGCGAGAAGGTGCCCTACAGTGAGCAGGTCGACGTGAAACAACTGGCTCGCATGACGCCCGGCCTCGACGCCGAGGACGAGGACGACCTCATCCTCGTGCGGACGGCCCTCGACGCGAATCCCGTCCCGCTGCTGATTCCGGACCATCGTGTCCGTGACGGCCCGAGCGCGGCCCCGCCCGAGGTCGAACAGCGTCTCCGGTCGGTCGAAGAACTCTGACTCGCGCTGTGTTGTCCGTGGCTACGTCCACTCCACGCCGAGCCACTCGTGGACCACGAACTCCAGCGCGTTGACCAGGTAGTGCGCCACGACCACGGCGAGCAGACTCTCGGTGAGGATGAACGCCGCGGCGAGGACGAACCCGAGCGTGCCGGTGACGACGATTCCTGCAGGCCCTTGGACGCCGTGTCCCAGCGCGAACACGAGCGACGACCCCACCGCGAGCAGCCACGGCGAGATGCCGAAGCCGACCGCGAGTACCCCAACCAGCGCAGCCCGGAACATGACCTCCTCGAACAGCGCGACGGTGGGCAACACGCCGAGGAGGAGGATTGCCCAGCCACGCGCCGACTCCGGCGCGAGCGACGACCGCAACTCGTCGTTGGCCGCGAGCCCCAGTCGGTCGGTCATCGACGCACCGACCTGATTCGCCACGTAGAGGACGATACCGAGACCGACGCCGATAGCGAGCGCCAGCGTGCTCAGCCCCGACGCGTCCACGCCGAGTGCTGACCGCGGGACGCCCGCGAGGACTGCTGCCCCGACGAGGACGGCGAGGAACAGGCCCTGCGTCAGCGCAACGTTCACCAGCAACAGCCCCGGAGAGAGCGACTGGTTCGAGAGCGCGTGCCACTCCGCGTAGATGTCGTCGTAGTCGGGCAGTTGCTCGCGCGTCTCGCTGTCGAGGTCTGCCGGTGCGGGCAACGCCGGGTCGGTCGTCGTCACTGCCGTCGTCGTCTGCCGGGCGAGTAGTAACAGGAAGCCACAGAGAACGAGCGCGACCGACGCGAACGCTGGTGCGTTGAACGCGGAAGAAACGAGAACAGCATCGGGGGCGAGCGCGAAGGCCGCCCAGGTAGCCATCTACTGCGGACTCGGGGAACCACTCCCGCGCCCGACGTTGTGTTCGAGCGCGGAGCCAGTGATGGACTTGAGCCGGTCCACGAGCGAGTCCTTCTCCGGTTCGCCGGCGAGGGCGACTTCGAGGACCTCGCTGATGTGGCTGACCGGGATGATCTCGATCTGGTCTTTGTACTCGTCTTCGATCATCACGTCCTGCTCGTTCGCCTTCGGGATGATGACCTTCGTCAGACCGGCCTTCGCGGCGGCCTCGATCTTGTGGGTCACACCGCCGACGGGGAGCACGTCACCACGGACGGAGAGTGACCCGGTCATGGCGAGGTTCTGCTCGACCGGGACGTTTTCGAGAGCGGAGATGACCGCCGTAGCGACCGTGATGGACGCGGAGTCCCCGTCGACACCCTGCTGGCCAGCCTGCACGAACTGGATGTGGATGTCCTTCTTCGAGATGTCCTCGTCGGAGAACTTCTTGATGATGGCGGAGACGTTCTGGACTGCCTCCTGCGCGATGTCTTGCAGCTTACCCGTGGCGATGACCTCGCCGGGACCCTGTGCGGGCACGACCTCGGCCATGACGGGGAGGACGATACCGGAGTCCTCACCCATGACGGCGAGCCCATTGACGCGGCCGACCACGTCGCCGGAGGAGACGGTCAGTTCGTAGTCCTTGCGGCGTTCGATGTAGTCGTCGGCGAGCTGCTGTTCGATGGAGCGCGAGCGGCGCTTGGCGCGCAGCACGTCCTCACGCGTCGTGAAGTCCTTGTCCTCGGCGCGGGCGATGTCACCCGAGACGCGGACGAGGCCACCGAGGTTACGCAGTTCGAGCGTGAGGTGGCCCTTCCGGCCAGCACGGCGACGGGCTTCGAGGATGATCTCCTCGATGGCGTCGCGCGTGAAGTCCGGCAGACGACCGTCCTTCTCGACTTCCTGTGCGACGAAGCGCGCGTACTTGCGGCGCATCTCCGGGGTGTCTTCGATGGTGTCGTCCATGTACACCTCGTACCCGTAGCCCTTGATACGGCTGCGGAGCGCGGGGTGCATGTTCTCCATCGCGTCGAGGTTCCCGGCCGCGACCATGATGAAGTCACACGGGACGGGCTCGGTCTGGACCATCGCACCCGAGGAGCGCTCGGACTGGCCCGTAATCGAGAACGCGCCCTCCTGAATCGCGGTCATCAGCTTCTGCTGGGACCGGATGTCGAGGGTGTTGATCTCGTCGACGAACAGCACGCCCTTGTTCGCCTTGTGGATGGCACCGGGTTCCACGCGGTCGTGGCTCGGCGTCTCCATGCCACCGGACTGGAACGGGTCGTGGCGGACGTCGCCCAGCAGTGCACCGGCGTGGGCACCGGTCGCGTCCTCGAACGGCGCGGTCTGCTGGTCGGAGTTGTTCACGATGAGGTTCGGAATCATCGAGTCGGTCGAACGACCGGAGTAACGGAAGGCGAGGTAGACGACACCGGCCGCGAGGATACCGAGTAAGAGTTCCTGCGTGACGACGGCGTAGACGAGGACGACGGCCATGATGATGAGCATCAAGAACGAGCGCATCTGGTTGCGCTTTCGAGCCTCGTCTTTGTACGCCTCGATGATCTGGTCGCCCTTCCCGGCGGGGACGGTGCGAACCTTCGGTTCGTTTCCGTCGTCGGGGTTGTGGTAGACGAGGATGTCTTGGAGGTCTTCCTTGGGGAGAAGTTGGGACATCGCTTTGGCCAGCATCGACTTCCCGGTACCCGGGGAGCCGATCATCATGACGTGGCGGCGCTGTTTGGCCGCCTTCTTCACGATGTCGCGGGCTTCGTCCTGCCCGATGACCTGGTCGACGAGTCGGTCCGGAACTTCGATTTCGTCCGTGGACTCGATCATCAACCCGCCGAGGAGGTCGTCCTCCGCGACGTCTTCGTCGATTTCTGCGCCAATCTCGACTTGCACGTCACTGCCGAGTCGGTCGAGGCCCTCGGAGGACGATTCCTCCTCCGGCGTCGTCGGCCCAGCACCCGGGTGGTCGTCCCGGGGTGCCTCGGGTATCGGCGACCCGCCTGACTCGGAACCCCCGTCCTCGACGGACTCGTCGTGCTCGTCCGTCTCCGGGATTCCGTCGGTGGTATCACTGTCGTTGCTCATAGAATCGGATTGCTACCTGATTCGAAGGCAGCGCGACTGATATACTTTCTCCCCTCTGCAACCTGCCGCGCACTACCGCAATTCAGCCGATAGAAGCTCTGTATACCCCGAAAACCGAAATCACCCCATCTCGCCACCCTTATAAATGATACGAGAGATTTTGTACGCATGGCCCGGGGATTCTACATCGGACGGTTCCAGCCGTACCACAACGGCCACCACAACATGGTGAAGACCATCGCCGAGGAGGTCGACGAACTCGTCCTCGGTATCGGGAGCGCGGGTGACTCCCACACGACGCACGACCCGTTCACCGCCGGCGAGCGAATCATGATGCTGACCAAGTCGCTCCAAGAGTTCGATCTGACGACGTACTCGGTCCCCATCGAGGACCTCGACCGGAACTCGGTGTGGGTCAGCCACGTCCAGTCGATGTCGCCGTCGTTCGACGTGGCGTACTCGAACAACCCGCTCGTCATCCGTCTGTTCTCCGAAGCGGGCATCGAGGTGCGCCAGTCGCCGATGTTCAACCGCGACGTGCTCGAAGGGACAGAGGTCAGAGAGCGCATGATTCACGGCGACGACTGGGAGCGTCTCATCCCGGACCCCGCCGTCGAAATCATCCGCGAAATCGACGGTATCGAGCGCATCCAACAGGTCTCCGCCTCGGACAGCAACGGCGACTAGGGACCGTGATTACGCTCGCTTCCGACTTCGGGTCGCCGTACCCGGCGGCGATGAAGGGCGTCATCTGTTCGCGGACCGACGCCCGTATCGAGGACATCGCGCACGATTTCCCCCGACAGGACGTTCGCGCCGCCGCATTCTGGCTCCGCGAGGTCTTGCCGTACTTCCCCCCGGCCGTCCACTGTGCCGTCGTCGACCCCGGCGTCGGGACCGACCGCGACGCAGTCGTTCTCACTGTGGGTGACCACGCACTCGTCGCACCAGATAACGGCGTCGTCGTGCCTGTCGCACGTCGATTAGCTGGAGTTGCACCCGGCGACTCACTTTCGTCGGCCGACGCCGACGTGTCGGCCTTCGTCATCGACGACTCAGCCGCAGACAGCACGACGTTCCACGGGCGAGACGTGTTCGCGCCGGCCGCCGCGGAGATTCACGAAAACGGTGTCCAGCGAGCAGGGAAACTGGCCGACTTGACACCGACAGACCCGGATTCACTCGTCGACTGCACCCTTCCTGAAGCCACAGTCAGCGACGGCAGCGCCGACGGAGAGGTCCTCGTCGTCGACGACTTCGGCAACGTCATCACGAACGTCCCCGGCGACTTCCTCGCGGGCGTGGACGCGGTGACGGTCAACGGACTGCAGACGCCCGTCGGAGACACGTTCGCGGCCGTATCGCCCGGCGAGCGACTCGTCACGGTCGGCAGTCACGGCTACGTCGAGTGCGACGTGAACCGCGGCCGTGGCGACGAGGCGTTCGGGCTCGAACCAGGCGACACCGTCGAGATAGAGCGATGCTGACGCCGTTCGCTGCGATGAACGCCCTCGGCACCGTCGCCTTCGCCGTGGCGGGAGCCTCGAAAGGCGTCGAGCGCGACCTCGACTACCTCGGCGTCTCGGTGCTCGGCGTCGTCACGGCCCTCGGCGGCGGTATCACCCGTGACCTGCTTGTCGGACGTGTTCCGGGCGCGCTGACCGCAGAATCGGACATGACGCTCGCGCTGGTGGGTGTCGCGGTCGCCATCGTGCTCACTCGCGCCGAAGCAGGCGACATCGCGGACTCGCTCCTACTCACGATTCCCGACGCCATCGGCCTCGCCGCCTTCGCCGCGACCGGCGCGCTCGTCGGTTACGAGGTCGGTCTGTCGCCGTTCGGCGTCGTCATCACGGCGACGCTGACCGGCACCGGCGGTGGAGCAATCCGCGACCTGCTCGCACAGGAGGTCCCGTCGATACTGCACGAGGACTTCTACGCGACCTGTGCCCTGTTCGGCGGCGCGGCGTTCTGGGTCGTTCGTGAGGTCGGCGGTCCTGAACCGGTCGCCACCATCGCCTGTGTGGTCCTCGCGCTCGGCCTGCGACTGGCCGCGATGCGGTACGATTGGTCGCTCCCGTCGCCCTGACACTTTTGCCGACACCGCGTGAGGCGTGGACCATGAGTCACCTCGTCGCCGCCGCGCTGCTCGTCCTCCTCGGCGTCCTCGTCCTCGTCTTCACACCGACGCTCTGTGGGGCGAAGGGCTGTACGAGTACGGCGAGGAGAAGACCCGCATCGACCTCGGTTCGTTGACCTACGAACGTTACAACGGCTGTGTCTGGTGTGAACGGAGTCTCGTGATGCTGGGACTCGGCGGCGTCTTCGTCGTCGGTGGGGTCGGTCTGGGCAGCGTCAGTGTCTACGACCAAATGTCGGAATAAGCGCCGAGACACGGTCAGATTCTGTCGTCGCCGGGGACGCAACCGTACCCGGGCCGAGCGTCGCCGCCCTCTCTCCAAAAACCGTCGCCGCCGAAGACGCAACCGTACTCGGAGAAATCGTCGCTCGGCGGAACTGCGGTACTGAAAAAACCGAAAGTCCGTCAACAGTCGAAAAGCGTGCGTCAGCTACCGAAGCCGACAGTGTGTCGCGGTCCGCGTTACTTCGCGGCGATGATGTCGTCGATGCGGATGATCATCGTCGCGGCTTCCGTCGCGGACTCGACGGCTTCGCGCTTCACGTCGGCGGGGTCTAAGATGCCGTACTTGGTCGGGTCGTCGATGGACCCGGTCTCGCCTTCGCTGATGACGCCCATCACGTCACCGCCCTCGTAGGCGGCGCGCAGGGCGACCAGCGCGTCGATGGGGTCCATGCCGGTGTTCTCCGCGAGGGTGCGAGGGAGCACGTCGACCGCGTCGGCGAACGCCTCGACAGCGAGTTGCTTGCGGCCTTCGATGCCGGAGGCGGCGCGGCGAACCGCGTCAGCGATGGCGATTTCTGCGGCACCCGCGCCGAGGACGACTTCCTCGGACTCGGCCGCGACGGAGACCACGTCGAGGGCGTCGTCGAGCGCGCGTTCGAGTTCGTCGACGACGTGTTCGGTGCCACCGCGGACGAAGACGGTGACGGACTGGGCGGCCGCGCCGCCCTCGATGAACGTCAGGTCGTCGTCACCGACGCGCTTCACGCGGATGTCGTCGGCGTGGCCGAAGTCCTCCGAGTCGAGGCCGTCGAGTGTGCCGAGGCGCTTCGCGCCGGTCGCGCGGGCGATGGAGCGGGCGTCCTCGTTCGAGAGCTTCTCGAACGCGAGCACGCCTTCGTTGGCGAGGAACGAGGCGACGCGCTTGTCGATGTCGTCGGTGGTGAAGACGACGTCCACGTCGGCCTCGGCGATGGTCTTCGCGTAGCCACGCAGTTCCGTCTCCTCGGCTTCCATCGCGGCGTTCAACTGCTCGATGGAGTCGATGCGGTACTGGGTGTCGACGTCGGTCTTGCGGACTTCGAGGTCGAAGTCGATGACGAGGATGTTCGCGTCCTCGACGTGGCGGGGCATGCTGTCGTGGACCGGTTCCTCGTCGATGATGATGCCCTCGACGAGTTCGGTCGCGTTCGACGACGCGCCGACTTTCGTGTGGATGCGGACGTTGTCACGCTCGATGCCTTCCTCACCTTCGACGTGGCGGATGGCCTCGACGACGGTCTTCGCGAGCTGGTCGGCGGTGAGCCCGCCGGTGCCCTTGCCCGTCAGGGTCGACTCGGCGACCTGGTGGAGCGTCTCGTCGTCCATCGTCGCGTCGAGGACCATCTCGTCGATGGCGTCGAGGGCGATCTGTGCGGCCTCGTGGTAGCCTTCGACGATGGTCGTCGGGTGCACGTCGTTTTCGAGCATGTCCTCCGCCTGCGCGAGGAGATGACCGGCGAGGACGGCGGCGGTCGTGGTACCGTCGCCGACCTCTTCTTCCTGCGACTGCGCGACTTCGACGATCATCTGCGCGGCGGGGTGCTCGATGTCCATCTCCTTCAGGATGGTCGCGCCGTCGTTCGTGATGACGACCTCACCCGACGTGTCGACGAGCATCTTGTCCATGCCGCGGGGGCCGAGCGTCGTGCGTACCGCTTCGGCGACCGCTTTCCCGGCCATGATGTTCGACGTCTGTGCGTTTCGACCGTGTGTTCGCTGTGAACTCTCGGCGAGGATGAACATCGGCTGACCACCCATGCTACGCTGTGCGAATTGTTGCGACATACTGGGGAAACCTCGTCCAGATAATGATTTTCTGAGTATATATAAATTTCCCAGCCACAGCTTCTCTTGGGCCAGAATAGCACAGTTTCAAAAACAACCATACTTTTTCTGCCATTCGTACGAGACAGTCCGGCGACCGGTAACGAGAAATACCCGTAGCCGAAACGTGGCGTCGATGCTGGAGTTGGAACACCAGTTCCGCGTCGTCGACGTCCACGCGCGCCTCTCGCCCGACGAGCACGCGACGACTCGCGGCCGAGCCATCTCACCGGAGAACCTCGAACGGGAGATGAAGCAGGCCGGTGTGGTTCGCGCCGTCGTGTTCCCCGACTCGGGCGCGGATTCTTACGTCACCGCGAACAACGCCGTCGCTCGGCTGAGCGTCGAGCGGCCGTTCGTCGCGTTCGCTCGAATCAACGGGCCACGCGACCCCGGTGCGGGTGCGACCGCACGACTCCGGAACTTTACGTCCTCGCGCGGGCCGAATCACACTTCTCCCGCCGACGTGGAACAGTACGCCTACGACGACCGATTTCACGGCTTCGTCCTCGACCCCTTCCGGGACGGACTCCCCGACGAGGCCGTCGTCGACGAACTCGCCGAGGTGGGCCTCCCGGTCCTCGTCCGGGCCGGGCAAGCGTTCCCACCGGACGTTGTCGCCGAGACGCTGCTCGGCCGAGGCTTTCCGGTCATCCTCTCGCACTTCGGCGGCTACCCGCTCGACCGCGACCTGATGGACCGGGCTATCGACCTGCTGGAGACACACGACGAGACGTACCTCGACACCTCGTTCGTCCGCTTCCGCGAGCAACTGGAGCGCGCGCTGCTCGAACATCCGGACCGCGTCCTGTTCGGTTCCGGTGCGCCCTCGGCCCACCCGAACGTCGGCGTGATGGAACTGCTGACGCTCGACGTATCAGAGGACAAGTTGCGACGCGCTTTCTCGAAGAACGCCTGTCGGGTCATCCCCGAGCTATCGTCGGACGTCGCGCTCGAAAACTAGTGTCTGATTCGCTCAAAGTTCGTACCGACACACCGCCCGGTCCTGTCGCGTCGACACACCGTTCGGGTTGCGTCGGTCGGTCCGGTCGGCCTTTCGCGCACTGAGACCGTCCTTCGCGCCGACGACCAGTCCTTTCGCCACCGAGCGGCCGCTCCCGAGCCACGAGGTCGGCGTCCGGGACCCACGAACCACGTCCTTCATCGCCCCGAACGCGTCGAGTCCGGCGTGTCGTGCGGTTCGCCGGAGGACAGTCGGTCGCGCGCCGTAGTTCTTGGCCATCCGGTAGGCGAGTGCGCGGTACTTCCACTCCCAGTCTTCGAGGGTGCGCCCACCGTCGGTCTCGTACTCGCCGCAGACGCTCATCTCGCTGGCCCACGTCACGTCGTGGTCGAGCGCGGCGAGACGGTGCGCGGCGTCGCGTGCACCGCCGGTCTGGAGGTACTCGTCGAAGCCGTCCAGGTCTTCCAGCACGCCGCGGCGGAACGCGACGTTGTGGCCACTGAAGTACGTCACGTCACGTCCACTGATAGAAGTAGCCTCCTCGACTTCGGTCGTCATCCCCGCTCGCACCGTTCGATGTGTCGGACCTGTCGCGACGGCCGCGCCGTCGTCGATTGAGGCTGTGACACCGTCGAACCACGTCGGTTCGACTGCGAGGTCGTAACTCACGAACGCGACCGTCTCGCCGGTGGCGACCTCGAATCCGGCGTTTCGCGCGACGTTGACGTTTCGCTCGCTGATTTCGACGAGCACGTCGACGTCGTCACGGTCGCGTACCATCCCGGTCGTGCCGTCCGACGAGGGCCCATTGACCACGACGACCTCCGCCGACGGTGCATGCGCCGCTAGCGCGTCGAGTGCCGCGTGGAGTTCCTCGCGCCCGTTGAGCGTCGGGACGACGACCGAGACGTCCATAGGCGTTCCTTGCGGTTCTGATACTTAAAAGCCAGTGTGACCGAACGCAGAGTTATATTCTATTCGACTCTTGTGTCCCAGTAGGAAACGGACGCAAGTCGCTCTAAGCCGGGTGCGTCGATTATCTCCTTGTCGATGCCGCGGAGCGAACTCGCGAGGCTGCCCGGAATCTTTCGGTAGAACCCGTACGGGAGGACGAAGTCGTGGGACTCGTGGTCCATCCTGAGACCGGCCTTCTCGACGAGTGAGTCGACCTCGTACCGAGAGTACAGTCGTGACCCCATCGGCAGCGCCCAGTTGTAGATGCTGCGCGTCGAGAACCGATTGAAGGTGTCGAAGAACACTTGGTTCTTCGAGACTCTGGCCATCTCCGAGAGGAACGACGCGGGCGTGTCGGCGAGGTGGAAGAAACGCATCGCCATCACCGTATCGAAGTGGTCGTCCGGGAACGGGAGACGCGCGGCGTCGCCGCGCATGAACTCCAGGTTCTCACTGACTCCAGCGGCCTGGGCCTTCTTTCGACCCTGCTGGAGCATCTGCGCGGAGATGTCGAGACCGATGATGTCCGCGCCGCGTTCGGCGAGCATGACGGTAAACCGGCCCGTCCCACAGGCGATTTCGAGGATGTCTTTCCCTTCGACGGGTTCGAGCGCGTCCAGCACCGCTCGCTTCTCCCGGCGGTCGATGAGTCGTCCACCGCGGGAGAAACGCTTCGCTTCGTACTCCTCAGCGACCTCGTCGGTCTGGTACCACTCCTGACCCTTCACACTGTCCGGATGTACTCCCGCACTGGGATAAAACGATGTTGGAGTCGTCCCGGTGTGGTAACGTTGTAGTACGATGCTAGCATACCACAAGTATGCCGACGTGTGCTTCCTGTGAATCGACCGTCTCGACCGACGACCTCGTCCGACACGAACGTGACGGGTTCCTGTTCGTGCACTGCCCGGAGTGTCACTGCTGCATGGGGCACTACCGAGACCCCTGTGTCAAACCGGAGTGAGCGACCGCGAGAGAAGTCGTGCGCGGCCTGCCGGCGCGTCAGTTCCCGACGACGTCGTCGGGCCGAATCCGGACGATGACGCGCGGTCCGCCCTCTTCGCCGTGGTTCGGGTACGTGTCCCGTCCCATGTAACGCTTCGTCAACTCGTCGATGTGCTCGACGGCACCGTCTTCAGTGACCTCGACGACCTCACCGCGAATCGAGAGGAACCGGTACGGGTCGTCGGGGTCGGTCATCTCGATGCCCACCTTCGGATTCTCGGTGACGTTGCGCTCTTTCTGCCGCCCGCGTGCCGTGTTCACCAGCACGTGGCCCGTCTCGTCGTCGTAGCCGACCCACACCGGCGTCACCTGCGGTGTCCCGTCCGGCATCATCGTCGCGAAGTGCGCGAAGGTCTGCTTCTCGAACAGGTCGTGGTAGGAGTCAGGGATGGCTTCCATACGATAGTGTAGGTGACGACGAGTAAAAAGCGAGATACCTCACGAACGAACAAGATACTAGCATGGTATATTAACACCTAATATTATCTGGACTGTACCATCCTCCATATAGCTAATCCTTAACACTGACCTCGGCTGTTCGTACTGGTATGAGCATGAGTACCGCAGACGACCGCGCAGAGAACGCCGACGATCTCCTCTCCGACTCCGAGTACCGCGACCGCCTTCGTGAGCTGCCGCCGAGCGCGAAGCTCGTATCGAAGGTTCTGGAGACCGAATCACCGCTCTCGCAGGGCCAGCTCGCCGAGGAGTCCCTGCTGCCCGACCGCACCGTCCGCTACGCCCTCAACCGGCTGGAGGACGCTGGCCTCGTAACCTCGCGCTACAGCTTCCAGGACGCGCGCAAGCAAGTCTACTCGCTGAACGTCTGAACGCGATTCTGTCGGCGGGTTCGACAGCCACGGACGCCGCCACTCGACTCCTCGACTCCTCGATTCCATCCGTTTTTCTCCGCTTCCGAGTCACGACCAGACGTTTTAGGTCCGGGGCCTCGTCTGGTTCGGCATGACCGCAGTCACGCGATTCGCCGTCTCGACACCGACCCGAGCACCGACGGGCCGGACGAACGCCTACGTCGTCGGCGACGCCGACGCTGCGCTCCTCGTCGACCCGTCCGACGACAACGAACGACTCGACGAGGCCTGCGTGACCCACGACGTTCGCCACATCGCCGTGACCCACACACACCCTGACCACGTCGGCGCGGTCGCAGACTACGCGAAACGGACCGGGGCGACTGTCTGGGCGCGTTACGGCCACGAGGACCATTTCGAAGCCGCGACTGGCGTCACTCCCGACCGAACGTTCCGCGAGGGGACGACGATTCCAGGCGTGGACGTGACCGTTCTCGACACGCCGGGCCACGCCCGCGACCACGTCTCCTTCGTCGCCGACGACTCGATTCTCTGTGGCGACCTCGCCATGGGCCAGGGCAGCGTCGTCGTCGGCGGTCCCGACGGTGACATGCGGTCGTACCTGACCAGCCTCCGGCGAGTCTGGGCACGCGACCCGGCAGAGTTGTGCCCCGGTCACGGTCCCGTCATCAAGGACCCACGCGAGACGTGCGAGCGACTGATTCGCCACCGACTCGACCGCGAGGCGAAAGTCCTCGCCGCAGTCGAGGGCGGGGCGTCGACCCTCGACGAAATCCTCGACGCCGCCTACGAGAAGGACCTCACGGGCGTCGAAGACCTCGCCCGCGCGACGGTCGACTGTCACCTCGACAAACTCGTCGCCGCGGGCCGGGTCGACCGGAAGGGCGACCGATTCGTGCCGGTGGCGTGAGCCCCGCACTGCCGGGGTAACTACTTCGTCTTGGCCGTCGTGAAAGTGGTATGAAACGACACGAAGGACCGCTGTTCGGGAGTCACCGGAGCGACCTCGTGGTCGGCATCGCCCTCATCTGGGCGGCCGTCATCGTCGCACTTTCGAGCGGGCCAGAGCCGTCGACGACGAACGTGCTCGCCGTCGTCGTCACTGCGGCCCTCGCGACTGTCGGCCTGGTCGTACTCGGCGTCACCAAGTACGGAATCGGGCGCTCGCGCTGAGAAGTACGAACACCGAGAGACGACCCGACCACGACCGAGACCTTTTCCCGCGACGACCACTCACGCAGAGCCATGGAGTCGCTCGAATCCGAACTCGCGAGGGCAAAAGACCTCGACACGTCTGAACTCGCGGACGCCATCGAGACCATCGGCTTCGAGTGCACACGTTGTGGTGCCTGCTGTACGTCGGAGGCCGACGACCCGCACACGGCGACCGTCTTCCCCGACGAAGTCCGAGACGTGCAGGCGACGAGCGACGAGTACGACTGGCGCGACGTGGCCCGGCCGATGCCCTACGGACTGGACGAATCGGCCGACGGCGAAGTCACGGGCGAGACGTTCGAGTGGGCGCTCCAGACCGATTCCTGTGGCGACTGTTCGTTCTACACCGAAGACGACGACGGGGTCGGCGCGTGTTCGGTCCACGGCTCGCGCCCGCTCATCTGCCAGACGTACCCCTTCAGCGTCGCCCTCTCGGGCACCAGCCAGCCGATGGGCGAAGTCGTCGACAGCGTTGCGCTGGAAGCGCAACGGGAAGCCGGTGAAACCGGCGACGAGTCCGGCATCGTCCGCGCTCACGAATGCGAGGGACTCGGCCGCGACATCTCGCGCGAGGACGCCGAGGAACTCGCTGCGGCGCTCAAAGAGCGGGCCGTGCGAGAACTGGAGGAAGCAATCGGTGTGCGAGACAACTACGACCCGGACGCGGCGGCGGGCGAACCGGTGGTCGTCCACGACTCAGAAGGGGCGAAGCGGCCGGACGGGTCGAGCGTCGAGTGAGTGGCCAAAGCGAAACCGGCCGAGTCAACCACTGGTGGTCGTGCCGAGATGGACGTCGTCGTCTTTGCTGCTGAAGTCGGTCACCAGCTGGTCTTCTTTCACTTGGACGTACAGCAGGTGGAGGTTGTCTTCCTCTGCGAGCCACTCGACGGTCGTGTCGTGACCCGCGTCGGTCTGGATTCGAACGTCCGGTGACTCGCCGTCGGGGACGATATCGTCCGAAATCCATCGGTCCTTCGCAGGGACCTGCAACTCCCGCCGTCGGTCACTCAGTGTCAGTGTAACCGCTATTTCGGTCGATAGCCGATTTTGGACGACGATATCCGCCGGGTTCCCTTCACGGGCCCACGGTGCCTCGTTGCCGCTCGCACCCGTCGCTACTTCTGTCGAACTGGTCGTGGGCTCGGTGTCAGAGACGGCACTGCACCCCGCAGTCACGCCAGTCAGCAGCCCAGCGACCGATTGCACCACCGCTCGGCGATTCATACATCACCTGTCTTTCGTGGAGAACTATCAGTGTTCGCCAATTTTCCCACGTGGGCAAGTCGTACGCCGACGCTCCGAAGTGAGAGACGGCTCCCGTCGACGCCACGGCGGCCACCACGACCGTCGCGACTCGACCGGGGCGAAGCGACCGGACGGGCCGAGCGTCGAAGAGAAAACTTAGAACGTATCTTCGATTATCTCGCCGACGGCGAAGTTCGACTTCACCTCGGTGATTTCGACCTTGACGCGCTCGCCGACGTCCGCACCGGGGACGATAATGACGTAGCCGCGTTCGACGCGCGCGATACCGTCACCCTGTTTCCCGATATCTTCGATTTCGACGTAGCGGGTCTCGCCCGTCTCGACCGGCGGTTGCGGTTCCGACGGCGTCTCCGTCGTCGTAGTCGCCTCCGTCTCCGTCGACGTTTCCTCCTCTTCCTCCCGTGCGATGAGCGCGACGCGATACGTCTCGCCAGACTCGACCGACCCCGTCTCGATCTCCTGTCGGGGTACTTCGATTGTGAACGAGTCACCGTCCGAGTCGACCTTCGCACTGAACAGACACAGCAGTTTATCAGAGATTTCCACAGTGAGCCTCTACGCGAATGGTGTGAGGCAGTTGTCTTCAAATTTCCGCTGAAGCATGGGATGAAAAGCAGGAAGCGATTACCGACGGCCGCCGTAGTGGGTAAAAATCGCCGGGTCGTTCAGTCTGCGCCGCTCGGTGAGTCGGTCGCGACGAACGGCCCGAGGTCGACATCGGTCGGAACCTCGCCATGCGAGTCGTACGGGCGGTCGACGACGATGTCGCCAGCGGTCGAGCGACCGATGCCCGGAATCGCAGTCAGTTCGTCCATCGACGCGGCGTTCACGTCGAGCGGGTGGACGAGTCCAGTCACGGAGCGATAGCCGTGGTCGACGACGGCCACGTCGACGGTTTTTCCGAGTTCGCGCTCGCCCGGAATCCCTACGAGCAGCGGGTAGGTACCGAGTTGGCGGCCGAACGTCGTGCCTTCCTCGTGGTACTCCAGGTGGACGTTCGGGAGGATGGTGCCCGGCGGGGCGAGACGCTGGAGCAGCGGGTTATCTATCTCCTCGCGAACCTGCGTCTTGTACTGCTTGAACAGGCGCTTGTGGTCGTGGGCGATGTGTGCGCCCTCGCTGTTCATGTCGGTGCCGGCAAACGTCATCACCTGCCGAATGTTCACCCGGCGGAGCATCAGGCCGGCGTCGTACACGCGGTGGAGGAAGTCGAGGTTGTGCTGGAACGTCTCCTCGCGCTCTTCTTTGAGACCGTGCAGCAGGTTGATGCCGGGCAGGAGTTTCGGGAGTCGCTTCGGGGCGTCGGGTCCGGTGGAGGGGCCGGTTCCGGGTTCGTCGCCGGGACGCCAGCCGCCTTCCTCGTTGACGATTTTGACCGCCTGAAACGCCTCCTCGGCGGTGACGTTCAGGTTGTTCGCCTCCTGCACCCGCGGGTCCGCGGATTCGAGACCGAACGCGGCGGTGTCACCGGGTGTGTTGTGTTTGGCGATGATGCGGATACCTTCGCGCGATAACTCGGGCCACTCGACGACCGTGATGGGGTTCATGTTGTCGAGGTGGAGCGTGCCGAGGTCGGGCGCGACCTCGCGGATGCCGCCGTACAGTTCCCGAAGGGCGTCCGGATTCGGCTTCTCGCCGTCGCCGCCGTAGGCCAGAATGTCGGCCTGTCGCCCGAGTCGGAAGTGACGCGCACCGCGCTCGTAGAGCTGTTCCACTTCGCCGACGACCGAGTCGGGCGCTCTGAAAGAGGGGTTCCCGTACAGCGGTTCGGTACAGAACGAACATCGGTACGGACAGCCCCGACTCGTCTCCATCTCGCAGATGAGGTACTCGGGGTGGTTCGGGTGCTGTTCGATGACGAACGCGCCCTTCGCGGCCCAGCGGTCGATCTCCCGATTGTCGCGCATCCGGTTGTTGAACCCCTCCATACCGGACTTGACGAGATCGAACGCGGCCGCCTCCACGTCGCCTTTCGCGACGAAGTCGTAGTCCAAATCGTCACGCTCGGTCTCGGTCGCACCGGCGTTCTCGTCGCCGACGCCGAACTTGACGGGGCCGCCCATCAGGGTCGTCCCCTGTGCGGTCCACGCCAACTTCTTGACCTCGTCCGGTTCGGCTGGCGTCCCGCCGACGTACTTGCCGGGGACGGTCATCCCGCCGAGGTAGCACAGGAGGTCGGCCTGTTCCACGTCGAGCCAGCGCGACTGCTCCTCGCGCAGTTCGTCGATGGTGTGGTACGTGACGTTTGCGGGGTCGACGCCCGCGTCGACCAGCGCACCCGCGGTGTAGCGCGGATAGGTCGAGATGTAGGGTGGTACCCCGAAGTGCGCTGGCTCGTCGACGTAGCCGTCGACGATGGTCACGTCGAGACTCGCGGGGTCGGTCATACACCATTGTGAACGCCGAAGCGGTAAAACGAGTGCGAAAGCCAGTCAGCCGGGAGCCGGCCGACCGGCAGGAGCGCTGGGTAGCGTAGCGCGGGGTCGCTGGTAGTGGTCGTGGGCGTGGACGACGAGTGGCGAGCAATCGACGCCGCGACGCCTCACGCCACTTTGGCGGCCGGCTGCGAGTCCTTGGTCACCAGCACGTCGACGGCATCGTCGGCTAGGGTGCCGATAGCGAAGGCGGTGTACGTACTGCCGCGCTCTAATTGCGCGCCGGGCACGTCGATGACCGACTCGGACTCCCCTGCTGGGCGAATCGAGAGGTCGTACGTTCCCGCGGTGACGGGGCCGTACGGACTCGCGCGGCCGAACGGCACCTCCCTGAACACCGCATCGCCGTCGAAGGCGAGGTCGACTTCGGGAGCGTCCGGACTGGCGTGGACGAACCGGATGCGAGCGTTGTCGCCAGAGACCGCCTCGTTCGTGTCGTTCAACACGAGCGTGTCGATGTCCGCCAGCGAGCCGATAGCGAGGACGGTGTAGTCGTGGTCGTCGGTCAGGTCGAGCGACTTTTCGATGACCGACTGGTCGGGCTTCCCGGCCGGGACGACGTTGATGCTGTGCTCTCCCGACGGAACTTCGATGTACTCGGTGACGGTCCCGAAATCGACGCCGTGGAGGACGGGTTTGCCGTCGATGTGGATGTCGACGGCCGGCGCGTCCGGTGAGCAGTGCCCGATGCGTACGTTCGTTGTCGATGTCATGGTATACTCCCCTCTGTGGGTGTCGTTCTAGTGGCGGTCCGCGGTATTCAGACAATCGTCAGGGAGCGTGTCAGGTCGCCTCGGAGGCCTCTGGGTGGGCTCGCAGCGCCGTCCTCGACTGCTGGGCTCCGAGTCGGACCCAGCGCCCGTGGGCGGTCAGGCCATCTTCGCGGTCGGCCGATGGTCGTGGGTGACGACCACGTCGAACGACCCGGTGGCCACTTCACCCACGATGAACGCAGTGTAAGTCATCCCATCTTCGATACGCACGTCGGGAACCTCGAAGAGGAGTTCTCCCGCGTCGGTGGGAACGACCTGCATCGTGTAGTCGTCTGCACCGAAGTTGGCGTACTCGCTCGCCGTCCCGGCTGGCAGGTTGGAGAACTTCATCGCCCCGTCGAACCCGACGTCGACTGCGGGAACGTCGAGGCAGACGTTGACGACGCGGAGCCGGCCCGCGCGGGAGTGGACCTCGTTTCGGTCCTGCAACACGAGCGAGTCGGGGTCTTCGGCTGCACCGAGTGCGAGGACGGTGTACTCACTGCCTGCGTCGAAATCGATGACCGTTCGCAGTAGTGTCTCGTCTTGTCCCCCGACCGGCATCAGATTCACGTCGTGGTGTCCTGTCTCGAGTTCGAGGTAGTCGCTGATGGTCCCGAACTCGACTGCCTCGGCGACCACTCGCCCGTCGACGAAGACGTCGACGGGTGAGTCGTCCGGGGCGCAGTGCCCGATACGCAGATACGTCCTTGCTGACATAGTAGCCCCCCAAATGGGTGCTCACAGATTGGGCGTCGCCGATATTCAGGTCGTTGTCTGTGTCGCTGTCACATCGACCAACAAAAGAGCTCCAGTGTTCGACTTCAGATTCGTCTGCGAGCCAACAGTCCCGCGGTCAGCACCAGTGCGAGGGCGGACGCGACGGTACCGAAGCCGGGAAGCGTCGCAGGGCTCTGGTCCGCATCGTCAGCGTCGGGATTGCCACCCGCTGTCGTCGAGTCGACAGACTGTTGCGTCCCCGCCTGGACCGTCCCGGTCGCAGCCGGTGCAGGCGCCGAGGTCGTCGCGGCAGTGCCCGGCGAAGCCGAAGACGTCGTCTCCGACGACGGTGCTGTCGACGTCGCTCCAGCCGTCCCAGTAGCCGGTGACGCCGTCGTCGTCGTTGGCCGGTCGGTCGACGTAGTCGAGGGGGTCGCCGAAGTCGGCCGCGTCGTCTCCGCCGGTGGCGTCGAGGCCGTCGGTGGTGTCGTCGCAGGGTTTCTCTCCGTGGTCGTGGGCGGCGCGGCCGTCGTGTCTGTAGGCGGATTTGCCGTGGTCGTGGATGGACTCGACGTGGTCGTGGGCGGAGCCGCCGTCGCAGTTGGTGGGGCAGTCGTCGCAGTCGGTGGCGTTGTGGTTGGTGGCTGCGTCGTGGCTGGTGGCTGCGTCGTGGCTGGTGGCTGCGTCGTGGTCGGCGGCGTCGTCGTGTTGGGCGTGAGCGGCGCGTCGTCTTCACCGTCGAGGAGCCCGTCACCGTCCGTGTCGGCGTCGAGTGGATCCGTCTCGCCCTCGACTTCCACCTTGTCGTCGAGTCCGTCCCCGTCCGTGTCGACCGCGTTCGGGTTCAATCCGAGTTCGACTTCCCGCTCGTCAGAGAGGCCGTCACCATCGGAGTCTCGCTGCGCGGCATCGTCTGTATAGAGTGTCGGGTCCTCGGGGACACTCGGCACGGCCTCCGTGGTCACGTAGCGGTCGACCCACTGGCGCATCGACGCGTTTCCGCTCACGTCGACGGCCGCCTCAGCGAACCGTGAGACGGTGACGCGTTCGTTGCGGGTGTTCAACCGAGAGAACACGTCTTCGAGTGACTTCGTCCCGGCGGTGTCTCGCCGTATCTGCGCGTCGAGGGCCGCGAGCACGCGTCGGCCCTTGGTGTACTCCGCGTCGTCGGTGGACCACGTCGCCTTCGAACTCAGTGTGGCGTCGGCGTCGCGGTTCGTCGAGACGTGTCGGTAGAACTCGTCGAAGTCGATTCGGTCGTCCTGGTGGGTCAACAGCGCCGCGAAGTACTCGGCGCTGCCTTCGTCGACCCAGTCCATCCGGTTCGAGGTGGTGTACTGCTGACGGCTGTGAATGTACTCGTGAACCCACGGGTTGTCGTCGTCGTTCACCGGTTCTTCGTGGTTGACCCACATGTCGTGGTCGCCCCACTGCAAGCCACCGCGTCTGATGGCGTCGGGGGCGACGAACACGTGCAGGTCACCCTCGGCCTCGGATACGTCGAGTGCCGCCATCGCGTTCGTGAGTGACTGTGACACCGACTCGGTGTCGACCTGCGTCGTCTCGGGCACCACCAGCGTCATCGTCCGGCCGTCGCTGGTGAATTCGAGCGACTGGTGCGCACCGAGGTAGGCCATCCGGTCGCTGACGACGCCCTCGCCCGGCGTCGTGTACGTGGTCGGGAACCGGCCCTCGTCCGACGTGTGGACGACCGTACTGAGGTTCGTGTAGTACTTCGCCGGGAACCGCGTCGGCACGAGTGCCCACTCGCCGGCGTCGTAGAAGTCGTGGCCACCGAACTGCGCGCTTTCCTGATTCACGTCGAGTGCGATGGTGATGGACGGGTCGTCAGTCCGTTCGTCCCATCGCTGTCCGTACGACCCGCTGCTGTCGTAGAACCCTCGTCGTTCGACGACCGTCGCGTTGGTCGGCAGCTGCACGAAGAGGCTGGAGGCGTCGTCCGTGACCTCGAAGGAGGCAGTCAGTTCGACCGTTCCCGGGTCGTTGGGTGTGAGGTTCACCGAGAGCGTCCGTTCGACGGCGTGCTCAGCCGACCCGGCTGACCCTGTTGCGGGGGTTGTCCGGTCCTGCTCGGACCGGGAGTTACCGATGTCAGCGGCGGCGACCGGCGCAGAAACCGTCGCGAGAGAGAGCAGGAGGGCAACGAAGAGCGCGGACCTGGAATCGTCCATCGGTCCCTTGTTCGGCTGGAAGACGTAAATGGCCCCCAGATAGTTCGGCCATCGGTCACATCAGTGATTCGAGAGGGGCGCACGATTCGCAGGAAAAGCGTTCCGCCCCCGAAAACCCCTTCCCCCTCACGGTCGAACTACTCCGTATATGCCCGCAACGATGGAGGTCAAGTGTACGAGTGAGGACTGCGAGCTCGACATGTTCGAGCTACACTACACGTACGATATGCCGGACGACGTGGGCGTCGACGACTTCGCCTGTCCGTACTGTCGTGCGGCCGACTCGCTGGAGGAAATCGAGTTATGAACGTTCGCGGCTTCGGCAAGTCGGTGAGCAACACGGTCCTCCGGCAAATCGGCCGGGCGTCGAGTCAGATGCAGGAGAATCGACCCATCCCAGTCGACCTCCTCGAATCCGACGACGCGTATCTGGTCGTCTTCGACGCCCCGGGTGCGACCCAGTCTGACGTGCAGGTGCGCTACATCGACGGTGCCGTACAGGTCCGTATCGACCGCTTCCGCAAGTTCCACGAGGACTACGAGATGCGTATCCCCGGCCGCGGCATGGCCCTCGACGGCCACGCCACCCTACCGAAGGACGCGCTCGTCACGGCCGAAGAGGCGACCGCGACGCTTCGCAAGAACGGAACGCTGGAGATTCGCATCCCGAAGGCCGAACCCGACGAGGCCGATGCGGCGGAAAGCGACACGGTGACCATCGCCGAACCGGAAGAGTCGGAACCTGACGATTCCGAATCGGTCAGCGTCGCCGACGAGTCGGCGGAGTAAGGGTCGACAGGCTTCCTCCCCGTCAGCTTCGTCCCGCACCGATTTCTCCCGCGCTGCTCCGCTCGCTCTCTTCTGTCTCTGAATCCTCACTCGACGGCCATCCCTTCCACGATGTCGAACTCCTCGTCGCCGTCGAACCGGGTCGGGTCGAACGGGTCGAGGCCGCCCTCGCCGAGAATGTCCGCGACGACTGCTTCCGCGAGTGCGGGTGACCGCATGAATCCGTGGCCCTGGAACCCGGTGGCGACGTACAGCCCGTCTCGTAACTCGCCGAGCAGTGGGTCGTAGTCGGGCGTCGCGGTACAGAGCCCGGCCCACGCTCGCTCGACCGACGGCTCACAGCCGATTCGTTCGGCGAGGCCAGCGTCGAGGTCGGCGCGGAACCAGTCGTCCGCATCCGGGTTCCAGTCGTCTGGGTCGGCTTCGACCTCCTCGGTGCCGTCCCCAGCGAGTAGGCCGGTCGGATGTGGGCGACAGTAGAAGCCTGCAGTCGCGTCGTACACCATCGGCACGTCGCGGTCGTCGGTCGCGGTCAGCGCCTGCACTCGGTAGGGCTTCATCGCGATGGCGATGCCGGCACCCGCGAGGAGTCGCTTCGTGTGCGCCCCGGCCGCGACGAGAACCGCGTCGAACTGCTCGATGTCGGCGCCGTCGACGTCCTTCGGGACGACACCAGTCGGCTCTGTGCTGACGGCGACCGGCGTCTCGGTCCGTATCGTCGCCCCCGCGTCTTCGGCTTTCTTTGCGAGCAGCGGCGGATAGGCCGCCGGGTCGACGTAGCCCGCGTCGTGGGCGACCGCGGCGACCGCAACGTCGGAGAGCACGAGGTCGTCGTAGGCCTCAGTGAGCGCGTCGAAGTCGGCGAGTTCGACGTTTCGCCCGTTCGTCTGCATCCGCGACACTTGCTCGCGGATAGCGTTCGCCCGTTTCTCGTCGCCCTCGCGAGCCAGCCAGACGTACGGACACGGCGTGAAGGTGAAGTCACCTTCGCCGTCGAAGGCGCGAAAGCGTTCGAGCGCGCGGTCGGCCACGTCCGCGTCGATGTCCTCCGCGAAAGCATCGTAGACGACACCGGCCGCGCGGCCGGTGCTACTGGTCGACTCGCCGCCGATGTCACCCGCTTCGAACAGCGTCACGTCGACGCCTGCGCTGGCGAGGTCGAACGCGGCCGTGGTGCCGATCGCACCGCCGCCGACGACGGCGACCGTCTCCGGAGCGTCTTCTGGGAGTGATTCGCCTTCCGGGTGCGCCTCGTCGGGCCGGTCGGTGTCGTCGCTCATCGGTGCTCCTCCGGCATGAGCGCCTCGAACGCCTGGTCACCGAGCCAGTCGACGAGCGAGCCGAGTTCCTCCGCGGACCGCTCGAACAGTCGCTCGCCGGCGTCGGCAGAACCGTGCGTCGGATTGCCGACGACACCAGATTCGGAGAAGTCGGTCGTGTCGAAACTCACCTGTGCGCCGTTCTGTGTCTCGCCCCAGAACGGGGCCGCGCCTTCCTCCGCCTCCTCCAGTGCGTCCTCGCGAACGTGGTCGCCCTGCAGGTGGAGCATCATGCTCGTCTCCACTTCGTCGGCGTGGGCGATGCCCGCCTCGCCGAAGATGGCCTCCTCCAGTCCACCGAGGTCCGACCACCAGTTCCACGGCGCGGCGAACATCGTCTCCTCGCCCCGAAGCCGACGCGCGACTCGGGTGATGGCGTCTTCGTTGCCCCCGTGGCCGTTCACGATGACCGCCTTCCGAACGCCGTGACTGGCCACGCTCGACAGCACGTCAGCGACGTAGTTCTCGAACGTCTCCGGGTCGGTCCACAGCGTGCCGTGGAACTGTCGGTGGTGTTCGCTCACGCCGACGGGGAGTGTGGGGAGTAAGAGTGCATCTTCGCGTTCGGCGACTTCCTCGGCGACGGCTTCGGCCGCCATGAAGTCGGTCCCGAGCGGGAGTGCCGGGCCGTGCTGTTCGACGCTCCCGACCGGAAGTAAGGCGACCTCCACGTCGTCGAGGCCGTCCGCGAACGTCGTCGTCGTCTCCTGTGAAATGTCCATACCGGGCGTGCTCCCGGCGGTCTGATAAACGGTTCGCCTAGAACGGCCGAGACTACACGATGCTTCGCCGTGTCTCTCGCGGCCGTTGTCTCACTCCGTCGTCGTCTCGCCCTCTCGCAGAACGACCGCCCCGACGATGACGAGCGCAGCACCGAAGAACAGTTCCAGCGAGGTGTAAAGTGTCAGTTGCTGTGCGACGATGGCGAGTGTCGCAGTGACGGAACCGAACAGTGTCGCGAGCGAGCCGACGAACAGGCGAAGTGCATCCACTGGCCCAATTTGTTGAAAGCAGAAGCAAAAGCCTACTGGCCAACCCTCCCTCGACATTCCGGATGCAAGGATATTCCTGCTTTCAATAGCGTCTGGTGGGCCTAATTATTGGTTTCTCGACAGCAGCTCTGTCGAACGGTCACCAACTGCCACCGACGCTCGTCCGAGAAGTGAAAACGCGTCAGCCAGTGCGACTCAGCGGAACTCGTCCAGCCCGCGTGCCGGATAGCCGACCACGAAGTCTGCACCGAGGTCTTTCAGTTCGGCGACGCGCTCGCGTACCGTCTTCGTGTCGCCGACGAGTGCGAAGTCGGTGCTCGCCTTCAGGAGGACTTCACGAGCGCGGCCGGTTGCGCTCGCGTCGGTGGCACAGCCGTCGGGCAGCGCCCGCGCGACCGCACCCCGGCGCGAGACGTAGCCGCCGACCGCGTCGAGGACCGCGTCGTCGTCGTCGGTCAGGACCGTCGGGGCGTAGATAGCGACTTCGCCGTCGAAGCCGGCCGCCCGCAGCGCCCGGATGTCCCGGTCGGTCGAGCGCGACAGCAGTTCGAACTGCGTCCCGCCGACCGCCATCGCGAGTCGTTCGACGCCTTCGGTGCCGACCCACGCGTCTGCGTCAGCCTTCCTGGCCTCGCCGAGTCGTGGCGCGATTGCCCGGCCCTTCTCCTCGTCGGTGAGATACGCGGGGTGCCCCGCGACGAGGATGCGACTCACGTCTTCAGGGAGCGTCGCCGCCAGCGAACAGTCTCCGAGCGGGTCGAACCCGTCGGCGCGAACCGGCGTCGTCACCATGACGGTCGACTCTTTCGAGAGCGACCGCAGGGTCGACGCGTCGGGCAGATGCTCACGACCTTCGTAGTCGACGACCAGCAGGTCAGAGCCCAGATGGGCCGCCTGCGCGACGTCGACTTCTTTCGGCTTCAATGCGACTCCGTCGAGACCTGTCTTGGCGAGAGAGACACCGCTCGTTAACATGAGTGGACACCTCCGGATACCGAGAGACAGAACAGTCTAATTTCGGGCGAGTGGAACTCGATCCATCGTCTGCGCGACCATGTATTGGTAGGAATGCCAGCATTCGGGATAAGGGTGTCGGAGGGAACGAAGTATCGCCGGTGAAAGCGGTGTGACTGGTGGGTAAGTTGCTACACAGACGAGTCGGTTATTTCGACCGTGAAATCCCACTGAAACGATGTTCCGTCGATTTGCTGGGGATGTTCAAACCGATACGTTCCGACGGGGAAACACGCGTTCATCGTCCGACTTTCCCTCAGCACGAGTTCGTCGGTCAGTGTCTCCCCGGGAGCTAGCCGTATCGAGGGAATCATCTCCATCGTCCAGCCGTGGTCACTGGCTTGCCTGCCGGGCGAGTCGATGCACTGCGGGGCGTAGTCTCGCGTCGGCGCGTCAGGGACGCTGGTCGAATACAGATAGACACCCGGCGGTCCCGACGATTCGCTCGACCCTTTCGGGTAGGGAAGCCGAACCTCTCGAACGGACTCGGAGAGGTTCGTGACTCGTGCTTCGAGTATCGCCGTTCCGTCTCTCGATATCTCGTCTCTCCCGACACCGAGGTCGTACCGGACCTCGACCGACTCTGGTGTGTCGTCGACAGCCGTGACTGTGACTGTCCGCCGAAACGGTAGGCCACGTTCTGCGTCCTCTTTCCGCCAGCGAATTCCCTCCGAGACGACGACAGGGACGGTGTCGACAGTTTCCGGGAGGCTCACCGTAGTCGGCGCGTCAGCATCGACCCGGACGTGAATCTCCCACGTCCGAAAACCATCGACTACTGGACCGCTCGCGCCGATGGCGACACTCAGAACCGCTGGCTGGTCTGCTGTCGACTCACGGAGCGACTCGGCGGCTTCCTCGGCCAATTCGTGCTGTTCGACCTGCGCTTCCTTCGGATTTCGTTCTTCGGCCGAGTCGTCGCGCTCCATACGCGCCGCTAGTTCAGCAGTGCCGAAAACACGCATCCTTTGCGTGCCATGGAATCGTCGCTACAGTCAGATTCGCCGGTCGATACGCTCCGGCGCGCGCCAGTCCGTCGTCAGTTCGAGGAACTGGACGAGGATGCGCCCGGTCGCGCCCCAGACCGTGAAGCCGTCGACGTGGAAGTAGTGGATGACGATGTCGCCGTAGTGCGGGTGGTCACGCCGGTCGTACTCGTAGTTTATCGGGTCGACCAGCGCCGAGACCGGAAGCACGGCGACTTCCGCCACTTCGCGCTCGTTGCGCTCGTACTCGCGGTCGGGAACGACGCCGACGAACGGCGTGACGGCGTACTCCGTAATCGTGCGGATGTCGTCGAGGCGGCCGACGAGGTCGACTTCGTCGGGGTGCAGGCCGATTTCCTCGTACGCCTCGCGGAGTGCCGTCTCTCGGATGTCCTCGTCGCCGGGTTCGTTGCCCCCGCCGGGGAAACTCATCTGTCCCGGGTGCTTGCCGAGGTGGTCCGCGCGTTTGGTGAACAGCAGGTAGTAGCCGTCCTCGCGCTCGATGACGGGGATGAGCACGCCTGCGTCGTGCTTCTGGTCGTCTATCGGGCGTGGGGTGAACTCGTTCACGCGACCCAGGTCCATCGGTCGTCTGTACGGCTTCATCGTGTAAATTCTTCGCTATCGGTCGTGTGGGTTGCTGTTTCTTCTGTCGTCATTTCTGTTCACCCGGGAATCGACGTTTCTGTTCCTGTCTTCGACGAGCAGACGACGAATCACGACGGTACATGACCGCCACCGCACAGCACCGCCGCCACAACCTCCCCATCCGATTCCGGTCCTCGGCCTTCGGCCTGCGGTCCTCATCCCTCGCGCGACCACATCTCGCGGCCCTCGCTTCGCTCGGACACGCTCGCCAGCGCGCGCCATGCCGGTCGTTCCACTGGTCGTCGTCCTCGAAGAACGCCAGAAAAGTCGCGCCTGGTTCAGAGTCGCGCGTCGATACGCGACCGGACCGCGGTACAGTCGACGGGAGCCCACGCTTCGAGGTCGTAGCTCACGTCGACGAGTTCGTGCATTCGGTCTTCGTTCGCGCCGGCCAGTGCCGCCGAGGCTTCGTCGCCCATGCGCTGGCGGACGAGGGTGCCGAGCGACTGGCGGTCCACGTCGCGGGGGTCGATACCCATGATGTGCGGCAGGTCCTCGGCGTGGTCCGGTTGTTCCGGGAAGGCGCGGGGACCGGCCACGATGAGCGTTCGGTCGTCGTCGCAGTATTCGACGAGATGATAGCTCGCGAGTGCCCCAGAAATCGCCGATTCGACGGTCTCTTCTTCGATATCGTCGCCAGCACGGTAGGCCACTTCGGTGAGCGCCTGTGTCAGTTCGTCGCGCGTCAGGCCACCGAACAGGTCCACCACCCCGGCGAGTTCGTCCTCGCTGACTCGCATGGTGGGTGCCACGGCGTCCCCCCTAAAGATTCATTCGACCGAGACAGACCACGCGACCGGATTGTGTCACTCGGTGACGCGTTCCAGCGCCTCGCTGGCAGCGTCGGCGACCTCGTCGGGCGAGAGCGGTGCGTCGGTCCACGGGGGAAGCCGCGTGTCGGCCGTCGGCGGGCGGACAGACTCGGCGTAGGCGGCCACCTGCTCGCGCTCGCCTGCGGCGTCGAAGTCGAGACCGTTGAACCGCGCGTCGGCGGCGTACTGCCGGACGAGGGCGGTCGCCGCGTCGTGGTACCGGTCGGGGAGCGCCTCGAAGTCGGGTGAGACACCGTGGTCGGCGAGCGTGTTGAACAACGCCTGCCCGACTTCGCCAGCCATGTCCGAGAGGCCGGTCGGCCCCGAAACCGACCGGTGATCGTGTTCGTGTCGCCCGAGGTCGACCTGTGCGGTGCCCGCGAAGCCAGCCTGCGCGAAGGTGTCGGAAAGGAGACCGACTTCGAGGCCGAACGCGCGCTGGGTCCGAACTCGGCGGGCGAGGTCGGCCGTCATTGCGAACTCGCCAGAGAGTGCGTACCGGAACGAGTCGAGGTAGTCCAGAATCGCCGCGTCGTGCGCGTCGTCGAGCGCGCGGACTAGCGGCGCGTAGAACAGCCGGAACAGCCGCCCGTACAGGCGGTCGTTCTCGACGCGGGCGTAGTAGCCCTTCGTGAACGAGAAGTCATCCGCGAGTGGCGCGAGCAGCCGTGGGACGTGTGCGTCAGAGTACGTCTTCGCGTCGGCGTCGTGGACGACGACGTAGTCCGCGCGCTTGGCTGCGAGACCGAGTGCGAGCCACACGTCGCGACCCTTGCCGAAGCCGTTCTCCAGTCCGTGTTCGTGCAGGAGGTCTGAGACCGAATCCGCGGAACACCACAGCAGGTCGATGTCGAGGTCGAACGAGTCCAGCCACGTCCGGAAGTCGGGCACGCACTCGGCCGGGGCGCGGAGTGGGACGATGACCGACGCGGGGTCGACGCGCGCCAACGTCGAGAGCACCTGCTCTGCGGCCAGTCCGGCGTACTCGCGCTCCGTCATCGGGACGACGACGGCCGCTCGTTCCGTCGGCGCGTCCGGCCGCGGGTCAGTCAGGTCGTGGAGCGTGGCGACCCGCTCCTGGACGTACTCCATCGGGCGGGTGTCAGGACCGGAACCTAAAAACGACCCCGACTCGGGCGCGCCTTGCCGAATCGGCGTCGAGTCAGTACTCGCCAGTCGCGGCACCGGTCGGCAACCGGTCGGTCAGATACAGCGCGAACAGACAGAACAGGATGGCGACCAGCACGAGCGCCATCCCGCGATAGACCACGTCGTAGCCGAGTCCCGAGTCGACGAGTGCACCGACCGTGACGCTCCCGGTCGCCTGGAAAATCATCATCGACCCGGAGTAAAGTGCGTACGCCGACGCCCGGTTCTCGTCCGGCAGCGATTCAAGCAGGAACGTGTCCATCGTGGGGAACGTGCTGTGGATGAGGTAGCCAAGCACCAGCGTGACGACGAGGATGGGAACGAAGCCGGACACCGCGGTCAACACGAGCAGACAGGTCGTGAACCCGCCCAGTAGCGCGAGGAGCAGTGGAACGTGGGGTAGCCGGTCTGCGAGGTTCCCCGCGAAGAAGAACGCGGGCACCCCGGCGAGGAAGACCAGCGTGAGCAACGTCCGGCCCTGACTCGCGGCCAGTCCCTTCTCGACCGAGAGGTACCGGACGTAGAGGTTGAACAGTCCGTTCCACACGAAACCAGTCCCACCGAGGATGACGAAGCCGGTCAGGATGATGGGCCACTGCCGGCGGGCCGCGGCGAGCAAGTCACGGTCGGCCTGCCCCGCGCTGGGCATCGTCGACCGGCGCGCGATGAAAAAGAAGCCGACGGTCGTCACTGCGGCGACGGCAGCGATACAGAGCATCACGACGCGCCACGACGCGAACGAGCCGAGTCCCGGCACCTGCCAGGACGACTGGACCAGTAGTAGTCCGACGAACAGTGGTGCCCCGACTGCCGCGAGTTGGCTCGACATCCCGTGCACCCCGATAGCGCGGCCGACTCGATGCGGGAACAACTCGCTCACGAGGGGGTTCGCCGCGATGAAGTACGCTCCACTGGCCAGACCCATACAGAACGCGCCGAGGTACACCTGCGTGAGCGACCCGGCGAAGGCCGTGAGCGTGGTCGAGAGCGTCAGGACGACGCCAGTGCCGAGGACGACGCGATGGCGCGACACGCGAGTCAACAGATAGCCGGTCGGGATACGCGGAAGCGCGCTGCCGACCCAGGCGAGCGTCGCGATGAGGCCGACTGCGCCCTCCGACGTGACGCCGAAGGCCGCACCCAGCGGGTCGAGCAGCGGCGCGAAGACGACCCGCGCGAGGTTGACGAGAAACACCATGGCACAGAGCGACCCGAACAGGCCCAGTCGGCCATCGGTCGGACGCGTCCGGTCGGGAGTCTGTGCCGTCACGAACGCTACTTCCCGTGCGAGGCGTTCAAAGCTTTCGAACCGAAACACAGCCGAGTGCGTGTTCGCACACGACAGGGTACGATAGCAGGGACTTACGCGGAGAGTTGCGGGCGGCCCGACAGATACACGGTCCGACGCGCGATTCGGCGAACCTGTCGGTGAAGCAGTCTGTTCCCTGCGAGTCCCACCCCGGTACTTTTCCCCTCCCCCTTCGTAGCCGCCTCCATGAAATCGGTGCGCAAGGCGTTGCGAGACGGGTCGCTGGAGAAGGACACCTACGAACGACTCACGTGTGCGGAATGTGGGAAGAATCTGAAGACGAAGAACGACCCCGACGAGATCGGGACGGTTCGTGCCTGCCCCGACTGCGGCGGCGAGTGGAAAGAGATTCGCTGACGAGGCTGCGACGAGACGACGAGGCCGCGAGGTGGCGCGGCCGTGGCGGTGGTGGCCGCCTACTCGAACGTCGCGTCGAACGCGTCCGCCCCCATCGGGTCGTACGTCCCGGCAGCGACGTTCTCGTCGACGTGTTCGACGCGGCTCATGCCGACGAGCGAACTCGTCACACCGGGTGCCGAGCGTGCGAAGTTGATGGCTTTCTGGACCGTGCTCTCGCCTTCTAGCCGCGTGGCTACGTCTTCGGGCAACTCCTCGGTGAGGTCGCCCTGGAGAATCGACGCGCTGGTGAACACGTTCAGGCCAGCGTTGTGCGCCAGTTCGAGCGTGCTGACCGTCCCGTCGGCCGACTCCTGCGCGGCGACGGTGAACGCGTCGGCCATGTGGACGTTGAAGGGCAACTGAATCGCGCCGAAGTGCGTCGCCGCGTTGCCGACTTCCTTCGCCGCGGCGCGGGCACGAGCGACGACTTCGGCCAGCGAGAGGTACGAGTCGTGCTCTTTCGGGACGCGGAAGCACTCCCACGTCGCCAGCCCGTACTGCTGGATGTCGCCCATCGCGGCCCGTTTCTCCAGTCGCTCGAAGGTGGCTTCGAGTTGGTCGTACACGGCTTCGCGCGACTTTTCTACGAGTTGCGTTTCCGGGTTGTGGACGTAGTACAGGTCGATGGAATCGAGGTCGAGGTTGTCGAGCGACCGGTCTAACTGGTCTTCGATGTACCCCGGCGCGATGCAGTGGCTCCCGCGCACGAGGTCGTCGGGGTCGACGATGCCCGAATCGACGTACTCGGTCTGGACGAACTGTCCGGGGTTCTCCGGGCGCGAGCCGTCGAACGGGACGAACCCGCCCTTGGTCGAGATGAGCACCGCTTCGCGGGCCACGTCGGCGTCGCGGAACGCCTCGCCGACGACGCGCTCCGAGCGCTGGCAGCGGTAGTTGATGGCCGTGTCGACGACGTTCACGCCCGACGAAAGCGCCCGGACGATGGCGTCGTGGTAGTTCGCGTCCACCTCGTCGGTCGGGTCGCCGAGGTAGGTCCCCACGCCGATGCTCGACACCAGCCCGTCGGCGAAGCGCCGGAAGTAGGTCCGGCCGAACGACTCGTGGTACGCGTCGCGGTACTCCCACGTCGCTGTACTCGTCACCATGCGAGCGCGTTGGCGCGTCTCGAAGAAAAGGGGTCCGTTACCGACACGGAATTACGGAGTTCGAGGTGGTGTAGAAAGTGGTTCGACTGTTGCCTCACAACCGGTCTGGCGCGCGCCGAGTTGCGTGCCGAAGGCCGCAACGCAAAGTCGCGCGAGGGATGAGCACCGAAACCGAGCGAGCGAAGCGAGTGAGGTGAGGAGCGGAATCGGATGGGGAGGGTGTGGCTGCGGTCATGTTCCATCGGCGATAGTGAACTGCTTCGTGGAACGATGGTCAGTACTCACGAGACCGAACACACCGCTACCGGAAACGACGACGCAAAATCGACACAAGCAAACTGAGACCGATTACTGTCTTCCTTCTGCAAGCGCGTCGAACAGGAACTGCTTGAACTCTTCCCGAGAGACGCCATCCGACGGCCCGATGCCCTCCATGTGGTCTTTCGAGAGTTGCCCGCCGCCCATCCGGGCGTGGCCGCCGGCTTCGGCCATCGGGATGTCGGCGACCACCGCCCGCAATGCCTCACCCATGTGGATACGGTCGTCGCGGGCGCGACCGGAGAGGTGGATGGTTCCCTCTTTCTCGCCGAAGACGACGACGGCCGAGACGCCTTCGAGGTGCATCAACTCGTCCGCAGCCTGTGGAATCGCGTCGACGTTCGAGACCGCACCGAGGTCACAGACGGCGAAGGGGCTCTCCACGTCGCACTCGTAGATGGCCTTCGCCTTCGTCTGGAGCACTTCGGCTGGGACCTGCGGGTTGGCGATTCGGTCGAGCAAGTCCTCGTTCACGGCCGGGTAGAGGTAGCTGCTCGCCTCGAACTCGGCGGCGGAACAGCCCTTCGTGAGGTGGTTGGTGTCGGACTGGATACCGAACACCATCCCAGTCGCCGTGCGAGAGGGCAGGACGACCGAGTCGTCACCGCCGTTGCCGTTCCCGAGCGCCGCATCGAGGTCGTCGAAGTACTCGGCGAGGATGGTCGAACAGGCCCCGAACTCGGTGCGGATGTCAGTATACTCGAAGCCGGTGCCGTTTCCGGGGTGGTGGTCGACGACAGCGTAGGGTTCGATACCCTGCGCGCCCTGGAAGCCCCGCGCCGTGTTGTGGTCGACGAGGATGACGTCGTCGGCGACGAGGTCCGCCGCGCTCTCGACGTGGACGAGGTCGAGTTCGAGGACCGTGCGGAACGCGCGGTTCTCCTGATGGCGAATCTCGCCGGGAAACTGGAGCGTCGCGTCGACGCCAGCGTGTTCACAGAGTCGGGCGACGGCCATCCCGCAGGCCATCGCGTCCGGATCGGGGTTCGGGTGCAACAGCACCGAAACCTCGTCGGTCTTCTTCAATGAACGGACGAACTTCGCACCGGCCGGTCGGCGCAGGTAGCCGAGTGCGAGTTTCAGTCCGAGGCCGACCACGACGAGTCCGACGACGACTGCGGCGAGCAACTGGGGGTCGCTCGCCGCCGTTTCCACCACGTCGTCGGGCTGAAGTTGGTCGACTGACAGCGTGCCAGCCAGCCACATATCCACTTCGTCACGGTGGACTGGTAAGAAGGTTCCCCAAGTCTCTCAGGCCTGTAGCCGCTGATACAGGTCGACAGACTGTCGCTGACGAGACTGGTTCAGGCCTGTCGCTGCCGATACATGTCGACTGCAGCCCGGTAGCCCTCTCGGTAGGTCGGGAACGCGAACTCGTAGCCGAGTCCACGGATTTTTGCGTTGGAACACCGCTTGGAGGTCCGTAGGCGGCGCTCGGCCGGCTCGGAGAGGTCGCCCGCCGCGAGTCGGTCTTCGATAGTCTGTTTCGGCGGTTCCGGTTCACCGCACTGCTCGGCCAGCCAGTCCGCGAACTCCCACTTCGAGACGGGTTCGTCGTCGACGACGAGGACGGCCTCGCCACGGGCGAGGTCTGTTTCGAGCAGGTAGCGGACGGCTCCGGCGGCGTCGTCCCGATGGACCATGTTCAGGTAGCCCTCCGTGACTGGCCCCTCGACGTATCGCTCCAGCCGGTAGCGGTCGGGGCCGTACAGTCCGGCGTAGCGAGCGACTGTCCCGTCGATGCCGTAGATGTCGCCGGCTCCGAGCGCGACTGCTTCGGCTTCGGCCAGTACCTCGGTCTTCGGCGTGCTTGGCGTGAGCGGCGTAGTTTCGTCCACCCAGTCGCCGCCGTGGTCGCCGTGGACGCCCGTGCTGGAGGTGTAGACGAGTCTGTCGGGCGAGTCGTCACGCTCGGCGAAGTGCGCGAGCACCGTGTCGAGTCCGTCGACGTACACCCGTCGGGCGGCGTCGGCCCCGCGGCCGCCGCTACTGGCGGCGTAGACGAGCACGTCAGCGTCTGGCACGTCGGCGAGGCTGTCGGGGGCGAGCAAGTCGGCCTGTACTGCCGTGAACCCGGCGTCCTCGATGGCGGCACAGCCCTCGTCGGAGCGTCTGACCCCGACCACGTCGTGTCCCGAATCGGTTAGCTGGCGACCGAGTTCGATGCCGACGTAGCCACAGCCGAGTATCGCAACGCGCATGGCCGTGGCTTCGGGAGTGGGCGGGAAATCGCTACCGCTGTCGGTGTGTCTTTGCCGAAAGCGCGGAGAAACGTGGCAGTCCTACGGCTGGCGGCTGGCGATGACGTGCTGGATGTGGACGAATTCGTGGAACGTCATCGGCGCACGGCGCTCTATCTTCTGCTGGACTTCGGTCGGGTCTAAGTCGAGGCCGTCGTCGAGGTCGGTGGCGACCGCTTCGATGTCCATGACGCCGGTCGTCATCCCGAGCAGGAGGTGTTCACACGCCATTTCGACGACGGTGTCGGCGTCAGCGACGCCCTCGGCCAGCGCCTGCACCGCGGCGGCGTCCTGCAGCGAGAGTCCCGCAGGGACCTCGCCGCCGGCGAGCGTCTCGACCGTCTCCGTGTCGAGGTCCGTCGCGTCGACGACCGCGTCCACTCCCTGCGACTCGACGACCGCCGCGAGGTCGTCGGCGTACTCGGCTTCGAGGTCGGCTGGCGACAGCCCCGACACGTCCATCCGCTGCTCGTGGAACATAGCGCGGGCTTAGACCGGGCGATACAAGGGCTTGCTGCATCCGGTCGCGTCGGAGGCGTCGGAGGCGTCGGAGGCGTCTGTCCCTCGCGGCGGCCACACCGTCGGCGGCGGACAGCCCCAGCCGGCGGATGTCTCGTCCATGGTTCCATCCACATCGCCGACGCCGGTTCGACCGGGCGGGACGACGACGAGCACTCCGACAGAATTCTCGAAACTGACGCGGTCCGAATAGCCGACTCGCTCCGCGGCCCCGTCGCCGTCGGCGTCGAACCGGACCGCCTCGCCGTCACGCGAGTAGACGAACTCGCCGCCGGGTGCCGCCGGGGTTCCGCGGTCGGCACGGACGGTGAATCGGGCGTAGGTCCCGCGAACCTCGACGACCCAGACGTTCGCCGTGGCGACCCACGAGTAGTATGGGAGGACCGGGACCCCGGCGAACATCGTCCGCATCGATTCGTTGTCGAAACGGGTCTGGCGTGCGGTCCGGTCTGTTTCGGCGAGGAGCGTCGTCCCGGCGGCAGCGACGACGTTCTGTTGTTGCTCTCGGAGGAAGGGCATCGAATCGGCCAGCACGTCCTCGTCGACGCGGGCAGCCTCGATTCGGCGGGCGTCCCGGAGCGACGATTCCACGCGGAGTCCGGCCGCATCTCGCTCCCACTGGGTGTCGAGCGCGTCGCTCCGGGCGACCGCCGCCGCGGCGATGGGGTCGACTGCCGACCCGTTCACGACCGCCCGTGCCCGGTGGCTCGTCGTCGGCCACTGTGCGAGTCCGGCCGCGACCGCGGCGTCGGCCTCGTCGCGGGTGAGGGCCGTCTCCGCGGCGAAGTCAGCCGCGACCCGCGCCGAAATCGCGTCGAGACAGTCGCCGACGGCCCGTTCGAGCCGGTCGCGCTGCTGGCGAGCGCTCACGGTCGCGAGTTCCCGGCTCACGGCCTCCATGGCGAACAGGCTCGGGACCGCGACCGACAGGGCCGCCGAGTCTGGAGACGCGTCCTCGTTCGCGCTGCTCGTGACCGCGTCTGCGGCCTGGCCGTAGGGAACCGTGAAGACGTTCAGGTTCCGCGTCGACAGCGGGTGGTAGCCCGGTGTCCGAATCGACGACGCCTGCTCGGTCGAAATCTCGTTCAGCACGAGGTACGAGGGCACCGCATCGACCCGGAGTTCGACTGGACCCGCAGGGCCGCCGTGGCCGAACTCGCGTGTTTCGGGTCGGTCGACTCGCTGTCTCGCAGCCATCGTCTCGCCCAGACCGTCGAGCGACAGGCCAACCGCCGAGAGGGCGTCACCGAGACCGGCTCGGCCGCGCTGGGTCCCCTCGGCCCGTGCCGCGAGCGTCTGGTCGAGGTGGTCGAGGTAGGCCGCTCGGACCGCGACTCGGGCCCGGTCTACGAGGCCGTCGTACCGGGCCGGCGCGTCGACCAGTGCTGAGCGTCGGTCTCGGACTCGGTCACGGAGTTCCGCCGCGGGGGTCGCACTGGTGACGAGGTCGCCGCGGGCGGTTTCGACCGACACGTTTCGGGTCGTCTCACGGAGCGTAGAGAGACCGTCGTAGACGACCGACTCGGCACCCGGTGGCGGCGTGGCGTACAGCCGGGTTCGCTGCTCGTCGAGCGTGCCCAGCACCGCGCGCCGGGCCAGTTCGTCGTGACTGCCGCGGTCGTCGAAGCGGGCGAGTGCTCGCTGGCGGATTTCGACCAGCGAGCCGTCTGCAGCCCGCTCGAACGCGTCCTCGATGGGTCGACTGGGACCGGGAACTGCGGGCGCTGGCTCTGCCAACACGGCGAGGCCGACTCGGTAGCGGCCGGTCGCGCTGGAAGTCGTCTTCCGGGAGTCGTTCCAGCGAACCCACCGGCTGGTTCGCGTCGTCGTGACGAGGACCACCCGCGTCGACGAGTCGAGTCGGTGCTCGCGACGACCGCCCCGGGGTACGGTTGCGTCCCCGCCCACGGCGCGGAAGTCACGGTCGGTCCGCGTCCCGAGCCGCTGCCAGCCCGGCCCATCGGGAGCCGACGGGAGGTCCGGCATCGAAGCCTGCCCGCGAACGGTCGCGGCGACCCGAACGTCTGCACTGTACGTCTCGCGGAGGACTTCGTCGATGGTCCAGCTGCCCTCGCCGTCGAGGAGCGCGGCGTAGGCGTCGCTGGCCGACTCGTTCACACCGATGGTGAGCGGGTCTTCGGGCGTGACACCCGCCGTGCCCGGTGCTGGTACCTCGGTTGCCGCGTTCGCCATCGTCCCGTCGGGGTCGCCGAGGACGAGGTCGACCCACGTCGACGGCGAGATGCCGGGCGTGCTCACTGGGGCACGCCCCACGAGTTCGCCAGCGAGTAACTGGAGGCGGGCCGCACCGAGCGCGCGCTTCCCCGCGTCGTCGGCCCGACCGAAATCACCCTGTTGCGTGGCGAGGACGGCTTCGTTCGCCGACAGCGAGACGTATTCGGGCGAGACGACGTTCTCGACGGTCTGGTTCGCGTTCGGCGCTGCCCCGGCGTACTGGACGTAGCCCCGAGCCCACGCCCACGCGTACAGCCGGGCCGCGAACTGTCGGCCGAAGCCACGGCCTTCGGTCGGCCCGCGGTTCAGTCGCGTCTCGAACGACGAGACGCGGTCGTGAACGAGCAGGACTGGGGTCGCCGCAGTGAACGAGACGGACCGGGTTTCGCGGGCGACGACCTGCCCCTCGTGGCGAACCGAGACGGTCACGTCGTCGATGCGGACCGCGAGCGAACCGTTACCGGTCCGCGAGAGGTGGACACGCTGCTTCGCCCGCCGGAGTGTGAAGGCCGCGCGGTTCGGCTCGACCGGTGGCAGGCTCGCGGTTACGCGAGCGTCGCCGACCCGAACGTCGACATCGGCGAGTGCAGTACTGGCCTGCCGGTACACGCGGAGTCTGAGGGCGTCGCGGAACGGTGTTGACTCGTTCAACACCCGGCCAACAGACGTGTTCGCGGGCGAGAGGACAGGATTCGTGCCAGCGTTGCTGGCCGCGGTGTCGACTGCACCGCGGAGTGCGGAGACGATGGCGCTGCCGGCGCGTTCGACCGCGAGGTCCGCGTCGGGTGTCGCGCCGCCCGGTTCCCGCGTCGAGAGGGTAGTGGCGAGTGCCGCACTGCTCACGAGCAGGAAGACGCCGACGAGTGCGAACGGGACGCGTGCCCGGTCGTCGTCCGCGAGTCCCACGGTGTCTCGCGACCTCACGCCGACCACGTCCTGACGACGACGAGGACGGTTCCGACGCGGCGGTCCACGGCAGCGCGAGCAGTACGGGGCGAGTCGAATCGGTCGCGCAGAGTTGGTGCGAGACGTGGAGCGAGTCCACGAGCGAGTCGCTGATTCGCGCGGGCCGCGTCAGCCTCGGCGACCGTCCCGGCGAGGTCGACGCCGAGCAGGCCCGCTACCCGGCGATAGCGATAGGTCGTCAGTCGGTCCGTCGGATAGTCGCCGAGTAAGGCAAGGTGAGACTGCTGCGGTGGGTACAGGACCCGGAGCGTGTCGGCTGCAGTCTCCGCGGCGAGTGTGTCGAACGAGTGGCTGGCGTCGCCTGTGCCGACCCGACGACTGTCGCCGACACGAACGCGGACGACCGCGGTGGAGACGGCTGCTCGGGGCGGCGGGTCAGCACCGACCGTGATCTGCCCACGAACGCTGTCGCCGGGCGTCGGTCGCCACAGCGAGACGACCTGCCAGTCCTGGCTAATGGGGTCGAGTCTGACTCTTGTCGCGTTCGACACCGCCACCTCGAAGTCGTCGCTTGCGTGTGAGATAGGCGTTCCAGCAATCGTCGCGTTGGCGACCGCGGCTCGGGCGAGCAACTGTGCGACTGACCCGTGTGCTGTCCGGTCGAACGCCGTTCCAGCAGTCTGTGGGAACGGGACGAGCGACTGGTCGGCGCGTCGTGCGCCCGGCGCGAGCGAGTAGTTCGCCGTCGCAGTCGTCCCCGTCAGCAGGGTCGCCGCGTGGTCGGCAGCGGTCGTATCGACCGGTTCTGTGGGGCCGCCAACGCCGACGAGCACGACCACGCTCGCGGAGACGAGTAACAGACAGAGCGCCACGTCGACGACGGTGCTGACGCCGCGGTCGGATTGCGCGCGTCGCCTCGTCACGTCCACACCTCCACCCGTAGCGTCCCGCTCACGACGACGCCCGGTGCGAGGCGAACGCTGACCGGCCGGACTGCCGTGGCGACAGCTTCCGGCGATGCTGGCCCGGCACGCCAGTGCTCACTGTCAGCTGTCAGTCGCACCGCGACGTGATAACCCGCCGGCCCGACCGTCGCCGCCTGCGAGAGTCGGTCAGGGTCGACGACGCCGTCCTGCGCGACTGTCGCGTAGGCTCTGCCGAGCGTCGACTCGGCGACTTGCGTGTCGTCGTCGCCGGGCGAAAACGACTGGAGCGTGCTGGTGAGCGTTCCCGCATACAGTGTCAGGCCGAGACAGACCGCGAGGACGGCGGCGAGCGCAGCCGTCGGCTCGGTCTGTGCCCTACACGACGACGAGCGTGACACGGACACCCTCCCAGTGGACCTGTCTCACGACGATTCTCCCGTCGACCGGTCGCCAGCGTGGGTCCTCGCCGACGCTGGCGATGCGACGGTCCGCCGCCCGCTGGAACGCGGCGGGTGAGTCGAACACCTGCCGTGGGTGCGCTCCCGTGGCGACCCGGGCCAGCGGCCCGCCGTCGCCGACCGGGACGACCGGCGCGAAGGCGAAGCGTGCGTGGGCCGTGCCGCCGTCGTTGCGCAGGCCGAGTCGGTGCGGCCCGAGTCTCGCCGCGTCGGCGTCGACTGGGTGCTCGGCGGTACTCGGGTAGGTCGCACCGGCCACGGCGTCGACCGTGGCAGCGACCCCAGTCGCGTCGGGTGGAGCGGTCGTCGGTAACTCTACCGCGACCCCGGCGACGACCAGCCCCACGGCGGCCACCCCGAGCCAGCAGTACCACGCGTCCATCGGAACGTCGAACATGCCGACGGTGGCCGCGTCCTCGTACTTGAATCCGGAGACAGCAAGAAGAACGACGGGAAACGCGAGCCGCGTCAGCCGTACATCACGAAGCCGATGAACACACTGGCACCGAGCATCACGAGTGCGAGGAACAGCGGCATCGCACTGTCTCGGAGGACACGTCGCACCACCTGTGGTTCCTCCTCGTCCGAGAGGACGAACAGCGACTCGTCAGGCTCGAACACCGTGTGCACTTTCGACGGCTCGTCGTGGGTTGGTTCCCTCGCCTTCCCGACGACGTAGGCCGTCGTGTCGGCGTCCAGTCGTGCCTCGACGAACCGACGCGGCCCTTGGAAGGCTTCGGTCACCGAGTCGAGCGTGCCGTCTTCCGACGACCAGCCGCGGTCGTCGAGTGCGCGCTCGATGCGGTCCGGTGGTGAGTCACTGGACGAGACCTCGGCGACGACGTCCTCCGTGAGTCGCGTGTCGACACCGGCCGGGTAGACGAGCGCCGTCCCGCTCTGGTCTTCGACGAGGAACGGGACACCGTCGTACTCGTACTGCTCGGTCGCCCACTCGGTTCCGGCCTCGTCGGTGTGTCGTTGCTTGACGCGCCACTCCCCGTACAGCGTCGACTCGCCGCTGAACGGTGCCTCGATTGGCTCCTCGGACGGGCGAGCAGTGCCTTCGATTTCGACTCGTTGGTCCGGTGTAACACCGCCAATCGGTGTCGCATCGGCCCGGTGAAGACGGACCGCGACCGACAGTTCACGGAGTCCGTACAGTAACGCGAGGAATCCGCACGCGAACACGACGAGGAGACCGAGTAGGCCGGAGTCGACAGCCATCGTATGCGATTGCTGCGACCGCCGTCGGTTTATAGTGTAAGCCAAAGGACGTTTTTCGGCCACCCGACCCTGACACACACGCGACGACACACTCTCGTCACACGACCGTTCCCGCCACGACGAACGCGACGACGTAGACGAGTGCAGCGGTCGGGAGCGCCCGACCGACGCGAACCCCGAGCAGCGCGCGGTCGAACCCGTACTGGAGGCCGGTCGAGAGGACGGTCAGGACGACCGAGAGGAGCAGGACGTACGTCCCGACGGCGAGGCCGAGTTCTGGGATGGGCAGGGCCGTCGAACCGGTCGCTGCAGGGTCGGCGAACCCGGCACTCCGACCTCCCATCCCCTCGGCCAGTGCGACCGTCGCACCCGCGACCAGCGGCCCGAACGTCGTCGCAGTCGACCGGAGCGTCCCGGTAACGCGGGACAGATCGTGGCGACACTCGCGGTCGAGTGCCTGCAAGTCTTCGAGGTGGTCGGCCATCGAAACGATAGCACGGCCCGCGGGTGCGCCCTCGCTCGCGGCCAGTGCCAGCAGCGCGGCGGTGCTTCTGACGCGGGGGCTCGGGACGGTCGCGAGCGCGCCGTGCTCACCGAGGAATGCTTCGTGGACGCCGACACGGAGCTGGCGCTGTCGTCGGGCCGCGGCCGCGAACGTGTCCCCCGTCGCACCTGCGACCTCGCTCGCAGCGTGGGCGACGGACGCCTCGACCGCCTCCCCCTCGGAAACCCGGCGACCGGTGAGGTAGAGCGCATCGACGAGGTTCGACTCGACCGCCCGGGCGTGGTCGCGGACTGCCACGATAGGCTGGAACCAGACCAACAGTGCCGCTCCGACGGCGACAGCGGGCACCACGAGCGACCGGGTCCAGCCCGGTGCGAATAGCGGGACCGTCACCGCCGCGAGGACGCCTGCGACTGCGCCGACGCCGAGCGCGCGCCACGGTCGATTCGGTACGTCGGGATGCTCGCGCGTGACCGTGGGCGGCGGGAACGCCACGGGCCGGCGCGTAAGCAGCCACGCACTGACCGCGAGAAGCCCGGCTGGGAGGGCAACGTCGTAGACGAGGACGAGTGTCCCGATTGTGACGGGCACGCCGGCGACGCGGGCCGCCGGGAGCACCGCGACGAGTGCCAACGGGAGGAGAACGCCGAAGGCATACACGCCGGTCGCTGGGCCCTGAATCCCGGCTGCGAACGCCGCGAGTCGCTCGCGGGTGCCCCGAAGCACGGCCGCCATCGCTCGGTCGAGTGTTCGGGCGCGCTCGCCGTCTGGAGCATCTGCTGCGGCCACGACGAGGTTACACGACCGGCGGATGGCCGGGAACGACGCCCCCCACTCCGCGACGAAGGAGTCGAAGCCTGCTGCGGGACGGCCGACCGCACCCTCGACGTGTCGGCCGAGACTCGCCGCGAGCGGGCCGTCACCGGTCCGTGCGGCGAAGGCGGCCGCACCCTCGGCGGTCGGCTCGACGTGGAGTCGGAGGACGGCACGACCCACGAGGTCCGGTGCGTCGCCGAGGGCGGTCGTGCGCCGGACACTGGCGAGGACAGTCGGCGTGGTGTGGACGGCGTGTGTCGTCAAGAGTCCGGTGGCGAGCGCGAGCAGGGCGAGGGTCGCAGGGGTGAGTGAGACGACCGACCCACAGAGCGTGGCGAGCAGCGCGACGAGACCACCCGCGACGTAGCCCGCCCGGACGACCGATGCTGGGCCGATGTCGCTGGCGAGGAAGTCGAGTGCGCGCCGGAGATCGTCGCTGGCCTCGACGGGCCACGGGTACGCTCTGGCGAGGCCCTGGCAGAGGCGACCGATACGGCTCACCAGATTGCCTCCGGAGTACCGCCGCTGTCGTTCGCGATGTCCGCAGGAGCGGTTCGCCCGTCTGCGACGAGCGCGTCGATGCGGTCGGTTCGCGTCGCTAGCTCCGCTCGCAGGTTCGCGTAGGATTCGCCCGGCTCGCAGAGACTTGCGAGCAGTTCGCTCTCGCCGCGGCCGATGCGGCCAGTGTCGGCGAGGCCAGTTCCGTCGAGTTCGAACAGCGGTGCGAAGTGGACGCTGTCAGGACCCGCACGGACCTCCTCGATTCGGGCGACGCGGCGTGTCGTTCCATTCTCGTCTTCGACTGCGCGACAGGTCACGACGAGGTCGGTCGCGGCGAACGAGGATTCGGGGACGCCGAGGTCGCCGACGACCCGTTCTCGCACGTCTTCGCCGCCGTCGCCGTGGATGGTGCCGAGGACGGCGCTTCCGCTCGCGCCGACGCGCATCGCTTCGTACAGCACGCGGGCTTCCTCGCCCCGGACCTCGCCGACGACGAGTGCGCCTTCGCCGAGTCGAAGCGCAGTTCTGAGTGCCTGCGCCGGGGAGATACTCGGGCCGTCACCGGTCGTGGTTCGCAGCGCCTGCACGTCCCGATTGCCAGCGTGGAGCGCGGCGACCGGTAGCTCCGGCGTGTCCTCGATACAGACGGTTCTGGTCGATTCGGGGAGTTCCCACAGGAGTGCGCCGAGTGTCGTCGTCTTACCCGCGCCTCTGGTCCCCGCGACGAGGGTTGCGGCCGCACGCTCGACCGCGAGCGAGAGCAAAGCCGCGGCGTCGGCGGAGAGGCTCCCGACCGCGACCAGCCGCGGAAGGGTCCACGCGTCGGTCCCGTTACGGCGGAAGGCGAATCCGTAGCCGTCGCTGACTGGTTCGGCGACGCCGGCGACGCGGACCGGGTCGCCAGCGATGGTGGCCGTCGCATCGAGCGTCGGACTCGCACGGGAGAACGCCCGGCCACTTTCGCGGCGGAAGCGCGACGCGAGGGAAGCCGCGCCGTCGGCCGTGAGTCGGACGTTCGTCGGGAGTGCTTCACCGTCGACCGTCACGCGAAGCGGCGTCTCCGTGACCGGTGCAGAGGCAACCACGTCCGAGACGTGGGGGTCCGCAAAGCAGTCCGTGAGGACGCCGTAGCCCGCGGTGTGTTTTCGCAGGACTGCGGTGAGCGTCTCGACCGGTGTGTCCTCCCCGGCGACTGCCCGAACCGCCTTCCCGGCGGCGCGCTCGCCGCCGTCGACACGGCCCGCCGCGAGGTACTCGTAGGCCGCCGCCAGCGTGGCGAGGGCGTCAGCGTCGAGTCGCGCCTCGACCGGTTCGAGGTGGTAGCACCGCCGGCCGGTCGCGTCGTCGTACTCGCGGACGGTTGCGCCAGTGTCGGTCTCGCGGGTCGTCCGGAGAGTCGCCCCGGACGGGAGGCCAGTCGCGACCCGCGAGCGGGCGAGCGTCGGGGCGACGAACGGCCGCAGGACTGACTCGTACTCCTGCCCTGTCGCGCGCTCGGCGAGCAGTGCCAGCCCAGTTTCCGCGACGATGTCGCCGACCGGTGGCGCGCGGGCGGTCGCGTCCGCCGCGGCCCGCAGTGGGTCGTGTCTGGTCCGCTCGGCCAACACCTCGTCGTGGTACGCGACCGCAGCGGCGAAGCGCCCGGCGGCGACGAGCAACGCGGCCGCGTCGTCCTCGTACGCCCGTTCGACGCCGTCGTCGCGGACCACGATGCTCTCCACGTCGGCGGCTTCCAGCGCCGCGATGGTCGTCGCGCGGCAATCGGCGTCGACTGCGAGGTCACCGCCATCGCAGTCGCTCGCGTCGACGAACAGGCGACCCTCGTCGAAGCGGGTCGTGCAGGCACAGTCCGCGGTATCGGCTGTGCCGAACAGTGACGATAGCATGGCGAGGGTGGCCGCGTATTCGGATTTAAACTCGTGGTGGGCGTCGAGAGTCGAAGGTTCCGGGGCGACTGTCGCCGACGCAATCGGTCTGGCGCGCGCTGGCTCGTGTGGCTGAGCGAAGCGAAGCCCGCGAGCAGAAATCGCGCGAGGGACGACGAACGAGTCGAACGAAGTGAGGCGAGTGAGGAGTCGGATGGGGAGGTCGTGGACGCGAGTTGCGTGGAAGGTTGCGGTGCGGTCATGTACCGTCGTGATTCCTGAACTGCTTCCCGAAACCAGAAACAGCGACAACCGAGTCGTGAGTCGTGAACTGCGCAGGAGTACCGAGACGGGTTCCAGAAACTGCGACCAACACCGAACGACTTCCAACCGTCACGACCAGCAACACACCACTCAGATAACGTCACGCAGTCGCGCGACGAGTCCCGGCCGTTTCCGGTCGTCGTCGTGGTCCGGTTCTCGATACCGCGGCGGTGCAGGCGTCGGCCAGTCCATGTCGCGAGCTGGCTGGCGGTCGTCGCATCCAGCGTGGCGCTGCCAGTGCTGACGGTCGGCCCCAGTGACACGGTCTACTGTCGGCTCCGAATCACCAGCCCGATTCTCGACTTGCTCCTCCAGTTCCTCGACCCGTTCCTCCAGCGACTCCACGACAGCCAGTGCCGAATCCGCCCGCTGCTCGACGCGCTCGTCGACGTGCCGGACGTTTCCAGCGTAGCCGCGTAACGCTTGCACGGCGGCGTCGAGTTCGGCGACGGTCGTCTCGACCTCGGCGAGTCGGTCGGCGAGCGCCGCGGTTCGGTCGTCAGTTTGCACGGCGGGACCACCCGCTGCCGCGCTCGCCCCGTCGATGGCGCGCTCGACCGCCCGAAGCCTGTCGTCCAGTTCTGCAGACATGTCGAGGGTTGCCGCGTCCGGCTATATAAACACTCAGTCGGAACGTTTTACCCCTGCCTCCACGGTACACGAGGATATGAAAGTCGTCCTGATTGGTGTCGGACAGGCCGGTGGGAAGATTACCCAGGCGCTGGCCGAGTTCGACCACAACATGGGCTTCGACGCGGTGCAGGGTGCACTCGCGGTGAACACGGCCCAGGCGGACCTCCAGAACCTCGACATCGAGACACAGCTCGTCGGCCAGGACCGGGTGAAAGGCCACGGCGTCGGCGGTGACAACGAACTCGGTGCCGAAGTGATGCAGACCGACGCCATCGAAGTGATGGACAGCCTCGACGGGAAGATTACGGCACAGGCCGAGGCCGTCTTCGTCGTCGCCGGCCTCGGCGGCGGCACCGGCTCCGGCGGCTCGCCCGCGCTGGTCCACGAACTCCAGCGCGTCTACGACATCCCCGTCTACGCGCTCGGTGTCCTTCCCGGCCGCGGCGAGGGGTCGATGTACCAGGCGAACGCCGGTCGCTCGCTGAAGACGCTCGTGCGCGAGGCCGATTCGACCATCCTCGTCGACAACGACGCGTGGCACGACTCGGGCGAGTCGATGGAAGGTGCCTTCGACAGCATCAACCAGAAAATCGCCCAGCGAATCGGCCTGCTGTTCGCCTCCGGCGAAGCGGTCGAAGGCGTCGGCGAGAGCGTCGTCGACACCTCCGAGATAATCAACACGCTCCGCGAAGGCGGCATCGCCTGCATGGGCTATTCGAGCGCCGTCTCCGGCGAGACCGCCGAGGACAACATCAACGCGGTCACGAGCGTCACGCGCTCGGCCCTGTTCACTGGCACGAGTCTGCCCGACGCCGTGACTGCCGACTCCGCACTGCTCGTCATCGCCGGGCGACCCGAAGCGATTCCGCGCAAAGGCGTCGAACGCGCGCGGCGCTGGGTCGAGGACCAGACCGGTAGCCTGCAGGTTCGCGGTGGGGACTTCCCGCTCGACTCGGACCGACTCGCCGCGCTCGTCCTGCTCGGTGGCGTCGAGCGCTCGCCGCGCATCGACGAGTTCATGCAGCGCGCTCGGGAGGCACAGAAAGAGCAACAGAAGACGCCGCAGGACCACGCGGCCAACTTCGCCAACGACGAACTCGACGACCTGTTCTGAGTCGCGTGAACTGAGTTACTCGAACTCCAGTTCACGCTCGCCTGACTCGTCGTTCGCTCTGCCGCGCTCGACTCTCGACCGAGCGTCCTCCAGCGTCTCCGTATCGAGCAACCGCTCCAGTTTCGCTTCGAACTGCTCGTCCGAGAGTTCGCCCTGTGCGTAGCGCTCGCGGAGCGTGTCGAGGGCGTCGCGTTTCGACGGTGAGAGGTCCCGTTCGGTCAGGTCCGTGTCGCCGTATCGCCCTCGGAGCGCGTCGTCCATCTGCCGGTCCACGTCGCCCAACATGTCGTCGTTGCCCCCTTCACCGGTCAGGGTGGCGATTATCGGGACGACGACGGCGTAGCCGATGACGAAGATGAGCCACCAGTTGTCCCACCCTATGAACAGTCCCGCCAACCCGGCTCCGAGAACGAGCAGTGACGCGACGCCGGTGAACTTGTCGTCGCGCTCGTTGTGGCGTCCCATACTGAGTAGTTGTCGCAAACGCGGCAAAAGGATTCCGTCGCGGTCCGCCGATTGGGGCGCGCTGTTGGCTCGCTACGCGCGTTTTCCACGCCGTTTTCGCCTCTTTCCTCGCTTTCCCTCGTACCCTTCTGCGAGTATCAGGGTAGCCGGACCGACGAGCGCGTAGCCGACGATGAGGATGAGCCACCAGTACTCGTAGCCCAGCACCAACGCGACCACTCCGATGCCGAGCATGCCGACGTGGAGGCCGATTATCAGGAGGTCCTGCCGCTGGAGACTGCGTGTCATAGAGAGCCTAGGCGTGGCGCGAGAAAGAGGAATTCCGTCGATTCGATGTGCTGTCTGCCAGACGAGAGGCCCGTCGTCCTCAGACCAGACTCGCGCCGTCGAACTCGGTGCGCTGGTAGTCGAGTTCGAGCAGGTCGAGGATGGTCGGCGCGATGTCGAGCAGGTCGGCGTCGGAGATGTTCGCCTCGGGGTCGTCGACGAACAACGACGCGTTGTCGAAGCTGTGCATCCCGTTACGCGGGCCCTTGGTGAACACGTCTTCGCCGCCCTTGAAGCCAGCCTTGAGGTCGAAGCCGTGGTTCGGGACGACGACGAGGTCGGGCGCGATGTCGTCGTGGTCGCCACGGAAGGCTTCCTCCTTCTCGACGACGCGGTCGGCGACCTTCTCGCCGTTCGGGCCTTCGAGGGCTTCGAGTTCGGCCTTCAGTTCGTCGCGCACGTCCTCGTAGTCCTCCTGCGGGACGGAGCCACGCGGCTCGCGGCCTTCGAGGTTGATGTAGAAACGGCCGGGGATGAAGGCGTAGGCGCGGGTGTCGTCGGAGATGTCCGCGAGTTCGCTCGGCTCGTCCGTCTCGAAGTCGAGCCAGCCCTCCTCCTGCAGCCACGCGTTGAAGTGGACCTCGTGGTCGAGCGTAGTGAAGCCGTGGTCGCTGGCGACGACCATCGTCACGTCGTCGGCGAGCGCCTCGCGGAGCTTGCCGAGGTAGTCGTCGACTTTCTTGTAGTAGTCGAGGAACTCCTGTTTGTACTCGCCGTCGCGCTCGTAGTCCTCGAACAGGAAGTGGTTAATGCGGTCGGTCGTCATGAACACGCCGAAGAAGAGGTCCCAGTCGTCCTCCTCGATGTAGTGTTTGAACGCCTCGAACCGCTTGTCCGTCGTCTCGTGGGCGTTCTCGACGAATGCGGTCTTGTCGTTTTCGTGGCCGAGTTTCGCGTTCACGTCCAGTTTGTAGTCGATGCCGTCGAGGTACTGGCCGAACTCGTCGGGGTACGCGGCCTTGGAGAGGTCGTTGACGGAGAGGAAGCCGGAGACCATGCGCTGGACACTGCGCTGGGGCGGGAACGTCACGGGGACGTTCATCACGGTCGCGTCGCGACCGTCCTCCTGCACGCGGTCCCAGAGGCGCTTCGCCTGCACGTCGTCGCCCATCGGGACGTAGGCGTCGTAGGTGCCGTTCTCACGGTCCTGGAAGCCGTACACACCGGTCTCACCGGGGTTGACGCCGGTGGTCAGGGAGGGCCAGCAGGCGCTGGACTCCGGCGGGACGATACTGTCTATCGGGCCGGCGCTCCCCTCGTTGGCGAGCTGTGTGAGGTTCGGGAAGACATCCTCGTTGTCGGCGATGAGGCTGTACGGCACGCCGTCGATTCCGAAGAAGGCGACGCGTGGCGCGTCGTCACCACGAAGACGGTCGAAGAGACCCATACCCGACCCTACTAAGGAGGGATACAAGAAGGTTCTCAACACCGGGCAAACGGGCCGCGAATCGGTGGTTCCGGCAACGCTTGGTTATTCTTCGTCGGCCGTGTGCCGCTCGAAGTTCGTCGGCACCACGGTCACGTGCGCCATTCCGACGCCGCCGCGCACTCGTCGCGGCTCCTCGGGTTCCGCGTCGGTTTCGACGAGCGTCGTGGGGTGTGCAGAGTTGGTCGCCATAGTCGAGTAAGCATACGGGAGATAGCCCCAAAAGATTACCCATGCTCATAAATTATCGGCGAGGCGTGCCGGGATTACCCCGACGAATCCCCGCCGACGGTCGTCGGCAGCGAAATCCGCCGAAACACGACGACTGCGTCGCACCGACTGCCGGACCGGCCCGACGGACACCCTTTTGTGGTGGGTCGGCTAACGGGTGACCATGAAGCAGAACGTCACTGAAACCGACCAGTACGTGCGCGTCGGCGTCGGGTCGGTCCTCTTGTTCGCTGGTATGGTCGCCGGCGCTGGCTTCCAGCAGGTTCCGGCAGGTGCCCTCCTCGGCGTCCTCGGCGTCGTGCTGTTGCTGACCGGTGCGGTACGACTGTGTCCGATACGGGCAGCGATACACGGAAAGTAGAAAGGGGGTCTCCCCGAAGTTCGGCTTACTGGAACGTCTCTTCGTAGAGGTCCATCGCGTGTTCGATGGCGTCCTTCGCCGCCTGCTTGTCCTCCCAGCCCAGCGTCTCGACTTCCTTGCCGGCTTCGAGGTTCTTGTAGGTCGAGAAGAACTCGTCAATCTCGTCCTGTTGCTGCTGCGTGATGTCTTCGAGGTCCTGAATGTGGTCGAAGCGCGGGTCCTCCGTCGGGACGGCGATGACCTTGTCGTCCTGCTCGCCGTCGTCGTCCATCTTCATCAGCGCGACGGGGCGGGCTTCGATGACACAGCCCGGGAACGTCTGGTCCTCGACGAGCACGAGCACGTCGAAGGGGTCCTCGTCGTCGTAGTACGACTGCGGGATGAAGCCGTAGTCAGACGGGTAGTGGACGTTGCTGTGGAGGACGCGGTCCAGCACGACGCCCGGGATGTCCTTGTCGTATTCGTACTTGTTGCGCTCGCCTTTGAGACACTCGACGACTGCGTAGATGGTCTCCGGCGGGTTCGGGCCAGTTTCGAGGTCTTCCCAGAGATTCGCCATACGTTCTGGGCTGTGCTGGGTGGTCGGAAAGTACTTTCGTATTTACCCTTCGTCCAGAGTTTGTAAGCGGGTTAGCAGGTGTGGAGGACGATATCACCCGTCAGTAATCGAAAATTAGTACCAGAAGTCGAAAACCGCAACCCCTCAGCGAGTCTAGGAGGTGATGGATTCCCCGAACTCCAAGTAAATGCACTAATAGTTGAGAAGTGTTAAATAGCCTGGTGACATTTACTAAGCTATGTCAGAGGCACAAGCAGTCACCGGCAAACAGAGTATCGCACGCGAACTCACCGCGTTCCAGCACAACATCCTCGTGATTCTGGCGAAGGAGCCGATGTACGGCCTCGCGATCAAGCGTGAACTGGAGGAGTATTATGGGACCGAAGTGAACCACGGTCGACTCTACCCGAACCTCGACGAACTCGTCGGCCTCGGACTCATCGACAAGTCCGAACTCGACAAGCGTACCAACCAGTACGAGCTGACCGACGATGGCTTCGCCGCCGTCATGGACCAGCTCCAGTGGAACCTCGGGAACATCGCGACCGAAGAGAAGCGCGCCGACGAAGTCCGCGCACTCCTCGAATAATCGGCGTCCCCGAAATCGTCGACCGACGGCACCCCCGGTCGACGTGGAGTACAGTGCTACAGACCGGGCATCCGCTTTTCAGCGGTTTCGAACACCAGCCGTAGCGACGTCTCTACGACTGCTTTCTCCTCCGCCGTCGGCCACGTGTTGACTGGATAGTACGCGTCGCGGAACTCGCGCAGTTCGTCGGCCGTCGCGGTGTCCATCTTTCTCGCGTAGTGGTTGCTCATGAAGTCCGCGAGGCGGTCGGCGTTGCCCGCGTGGACTGCGCCGTGCGCCTCGCGAACCGATTCGACGAGCGCGCGGTTGTGGTCGTCCACGTCCTGCCACTCCTCGGCGTCGCCCGGACCGGAGAGGTGGACCTCGACCGCTCTGTCGGTATCTTCGATGCGGTCGGTCCGGATGACGCCGTCTCCGACCCACTCGTCTGGGTGGAGCACGAGCGTCTCGCTCGCGTCGTCGTCGCGGACACGGGCGACGAACTCGTGGTCGGCGAGCAAGTCGTCGCGCCGCTCGCGGTACGCGTCGGCTTCCGACTCGTCGACGGCTTCGGTCGCGAGTCGGGTCAGCCGTTCTGCGGCGTCGACAACCTCGGTCGGCAGCTCCGACTCCGGTTCTCCGGGTTCTTCGCCCGGCGATTCCTCGGTCACGTCTGTCTCGGCCGTCCCATCTCGCTCTTCAGGCATTGTCCATCGCCTCGTTCGCCAGTTCGTCGGCGCGCTCGTTTATCTCCCGCGGAACGTGCGTGATGGACCACGAGTCGAAGGCAGCAAGCAATTCGTGGACCGTGATGCGCTTCTCGCGCAGGGTCGGGTTGTTCGTGTCGTACTCGCCCGTGACCTGCTTGACGATGAGTTCGGAGTCCCCGCGAATCTCCACGCGGTCGTAGCCGTAGTCGCGTGCGACTTCGAGCACTTTGATGAGCGCCTCGTACTCGGCCTGATTGTTCGTCGCATTGCCGATTCGCTCGCCGCCTTCGGCGACGATACCGTCGCTCGTGACGATGACCCAGCCGATGCCCGCGGGGCCGGGATTACCGCGCGAGCCACCGTCGAAGTAGCAGTGGGCACGCCCGCCGGCCTCGCGGAGGACCGCCTCGATGTCTTGTGGGTTCGCGCCCTGAATCACGACCTTCTCGTCGTAGGCGACCGCGGACGCGTCGCCGTGTTCTGCACGCCAGCGCTCGTGTGGGGTGTTGCCCTCGATCACGGTCGCCCCGACAGATTCGAGTTTCTCCCGGGCGTCTTCGACATCACATTCGATGACTGGCATTGACCGAAGGTCACCGAACCTGCGCTATAACCGTTCTGATTCGGTTTGGGGTGTCAGAAAGACAGAATTGCCGCAGTCTCTCGATTCCGCTTAATCCATCCGTTTCTGTCCCCGGAAGCACCGTCAAATTCATACCAAGGGTTTAAGTGTGTCGGGAGTACTACTATAAAAATGCGATGACACGGTCTACCCGCCAGCGGGAGCGAGAACACGAGACCGAAAAGTCGGACGAGCAGGAGGGGGTCAGGGAGTGTCCCGAATGCAATTCCGATAATCTGGTCAAGAGTTCCGACAGGGGCGAACTCGTCTGTGACGACTGCGGGCTGGTCGTCGAAGAGGAGAAAATCGACCCCGGTCCGGAATGGCGCGCATTCAACCACCAGGAACGGCAGGAGAAATCGCGCGTTGGGGCCCCAACCACGCAAACGATGCACGACAAGGGCCTCACGACCACGATTGACTGGAAGGACAAAGACGCCTACGGGCGTTCTATCTCTTCGAAGAAACGCAGCCAGATGCACCGGCTGCGTAAGTGGCAAGAGCGTATTCGTACCAAGGACGCGGGCGAACGCAACCTGCAGTTCGCCCTCTCAGAGATCGACCGGATGGCCTCGGCACTCGGTGTGCCGCGGTCGGTCCGTGAGGTCGCCTCGGTAATCTACCGGCGCGCACTCAAGGAAGACCTCATCCGAGGTCGCTCCATCGAGGGCGTCGCCACCAGCGCGCTGTACGCCGCCTGCCGTAAAGAGGGGATTCCGCGCAGTCTCGAAGAAATCTCGGAGGTCTCGCGTGTCGAGCGCAAGGAGATCGGTCGAACGTACCGCTACATCTCGCAGGAACTCGGACTGGAGATGCGGCCCGTCGACCCGAAGAAATACGTCCCACGCTTCTGTTCTGAACTCGAACTCTCGGAAGAGGTCCAAACGAAGGCCAACGAGATCATCGAGACGACGGCCGAGAAGGGACTTCTCTCTGGGAAGTCGCCGACCGGCTACGCGGCAGCAGCTATCTACGCCGCCTCGTTGCTCTGCAACGAGAAGAAGACCCAGCGCGAGGTCGCAGATGTCGCGCAGGTGACGGAAGTCACCATCCGGAACCGGTACCAGGAACAGATCGAAGCGATGGGCATCCACAGCTAACTACAGCTACACAGTCCAACTCGATTTTTTAGCACCCACGTCCGAGAGCGACGGCTACCGCGACTTGCGGTAAAAGAGTCTCCACAGTCGACCGTCTGAACGCCCTACTCGACCCAGGTCCCCTCGACGACCGTCTGAAGCGTCTGTCGCGGGCGGTCAGTTCGGCGAGCGTGGGTGCAGGACGGGCCCGACCAACGGGCACGACCGGTCTGTCGGCCGCGGAGCGACGGCCGTCTCGTCGACGTAGACCGACGGTCCCTCGTACCCTTCCGAGGCGGCGGCGATATGCGTGAACTCTCGTCTCGTGTTCGAAGTCGTGATGTGACTCAGTTCGACGTGCGAGCCAAATTGGCCAATGATGTGATAATTAGTTGGCAGTTTAGACAATCTGTCCAACAAACATTATTGGCCGGGATGCCGGAAAGTGTTTCTTTCCAAACATTCGTTAGACGCCGTCGGGGAAACCGTTACTTACTGTGGCGAGTACCGTCACACATGACGCTGGTCATCGGCACACACGACGGAGTCTACCGTGTCACCGACGGATTCGACACCGTCGAACGGACGCTCGATGCGACCGTCCACCGCGTTCGTCGCTTCGACGCTGGCCTGTTCGCCGCCGCCGACACCGGCCTGTATCGCTCGCCCGACGGCGTGGAGTGGGCCAAGGTCGAGTCGTTCGCCGGCGAGGTCGTCTCGACCGCAGTCAGCCCGACCGGGTCGCACTGGTACGTCGGGACGAAACCCGCCGCGCTCTACGTCTCCGAGGACGAGGGTGTCACGTGGAACGAGGTAGAGTCGTTTCAGGGACTCCCCTCGCGCGAGCGCTGGCGCGACCGCGCCCCCGGCGACGATGCCGGTGTCAGGACGATTGCGATCCATCAGGGCGCGCCGGACCGGCTCGTCGTCGGGGTCGAACCCGGCGGCGTCCACAGTAGCGTCGACCGTGGGAGGACGTGGAACGAACGCTGTGACGGCGTCCACGACGACGTGCATCACGTCCTCGCGCAGGGTGTCGACGAGTACGTCGCTTCCACCGGGGGCGGGCTGTACCGGACGACCGACGCGGGCAGGACGTGGCTCAGGCAGGACACCGACTTCCGCGACTTCTGGTTCACCTACTTCCGCGAGGCGTTCCACCACGACGGGACGCTGTACGTCGCCGCGAACGGCTGGGGACCGGCGCAACCGGGCGGTGCACTGCTGGAGTGGCCCGACGACGAAGACGTACCAAACCGGGTTCCGTACCCCGGCGAGAAAGACTCGTTCGTCGTCTCGTGGGCGGTCGACGACGGCGAACTCTACGCTGGAACGATGGACGTGACGGATGGCTTCGGCCAACACGAAGAGGCCCGCGTGCTGAAGCGCATCGACACGGGCTGGATGGAGGTCGGGCGCGTCCCGGCTTCCGCGCGGTCGATGGTCAGCTACTGATTCCGCCACGAGTTTTTGTGCGATGGGGCGGCCAGCCCCCGCATGCCCTGACGAGGAATCCGACGGCAGCCAGCGGGTGTGCGACGGACCGCCGTCGGTAGCGGGTGTCGGGTGTCGCCTGTTCGCCAGATTCATGCACGCGCCAGCCGTAGCACTGGCGAATGCGGCTCGACGACTACATCGAGAGCCTCGAACCCGACGAGGACGCGCGCCGTCGTCGGCTGGCCCAGGAGAAGTCCTACGCCATCACGGACTACCTCGAAGACTTCGAGACCCAGTTCGAGGAGACGGTACAGGGCGACTCGCTGTTCGGCGCGACCGCGCCCTCCATCTTCGTCGGTCGGACGAACTACCCGCGGGTGTCGACTGGCCTGCTCTCACCCGTGGCGACCGGTGACCCGACCGACTTCGTCACCGACGGTGCGTGGTACCAGCAGGGGCTCGGCGTCGGCGACGTGGTCGAGCGCCGGAGCGGCCTGCTCAACTCCACGCGCCGGTCGAACGTGAACGTCGAGGACGTGTGGGACGGCTTCGTCGGCGTCCAGCGAGAGGTCGCCATCGCGCAGGACCCGGTCGACCTCGAAATCGGCCTCGACGGAAAACCGACCCTCGACCTCGACGTGGACGAGGGTATCGCTACGCCGCGCGGCCCGCGAGCGAAGGCCACGTCGGTCGACCTGACGGAGAATCCCTACGTTCCAAAACCGGTGAAGAAGACACTGGAGGACGACGACTGGCAGGCACAGGGCGCGATGACCTACCTCTACCGGCGTGGACTCGACGTGTACGACGTGAACCGCGTCCTCTCCGCCGGCGCGCTCGGACAGGGGAAGAACCGACGACTGGTCCCGACGCGCTGGTCCATCACGGCAGTCGACGACACCATCGGGCAGTACCTCCGCGGCCAGATTCGCCACGCACCGAGCATCGATAGCGTCGAGGTGTGGGAGAACGAGTTCATGGGCAACCGCTACTGGGTACTTCTCGCACCCGGCCAGTGGGAGTTCGAACTCGTCGAGATGAAGGCTCCGGGGAGCATCTGGAACCCCGAATCGACCGGCGAAATCTGGATGGGGAGCGCCTCGGAAGGGTACGAGGGCCGGTCCGGCTACGTCGACGAGACGGCCGGCGCGTACTACGCGAGCCGACTCGGCGTGCTGGAACAGCTCGCCGACCGCGGCCGACAGGCGAAGTGTCTCGTCCTGCGCGAGGTCAGCGACGACTACTGGGCACCCGTCGGCGTCTGGCAGGTGCGCGAGAGCGTGCGCAACGCTTTCGACGGTGAGCATGGTTCTGCGGAGACGTTTCACGAGGCGGTGCGGACAATCACCACCCAGCTACCGGTCTCGCTCGGCCGCCTCCGGCGCAAGTCGACGATGGTCTCGGGGATACAGACCTCACTTAGCGACTTCTAAACACCAGAAGACAGAGGTTTAGCCGACGTAGTGAGCCCTCGTATTTATGCGTCAGAAGCCCATGGTAAAACATGACATGGGCATTGGACCACTTCTGATCAACTTCGGCGGGTCGACACCCGCCGTCGCCGGGCTACTCACGGTGATGGTCGTTTCGTTGGTACTCGATTACTACTACCGAGTCGCGCTTCGTTAGACGTTTCTGACGTTCTCGAACGCCGCCTGGACGAGTTCGCCGGTATCTCCGACGAGGTCCTCCCACGCCTCGTCGTCGGGTGCCATCCCGAGCAGTCGCGCGATCTTCATGATGGAGACGTGGTAGACGTGCTGTCGGCCGGGCGCTTCCTCCCAGACGACGACGTTACACGGCATCAGCGCGCCGATTTCGGGTGTCATCTCCATCGCGCGGTCGGCCATCTGCGGGTTGCACGCGCCGAGGACGTAGTACGGCTGGTGCTCGGAGCCGGTCTTCTCCTCGATGAGTTCCGAGGGCGAGAACTCGACGATGACGCCGAAGCCGGCGTCTTCGAAGGATTCTCGCACGTGTTCGATGGCCTCCTCGTGTTCCATCTCCAGCGTCGCACGTTCGCGGCCGATGTCGTCGTCGGACAACTCGTTGGGGTCGATAGTGAGCGTCATCAGTTATAGAATTGTGCGCAACGCACAAAAACGTACTCCTGCCGGGAAATTCGATGCCGAAACCCGGGTGATAAGGCCGTACTGTCATCTGACGGGCGGTCGAACCACTCCCGTATGAGCAGTGACGACGCCAATTCGGCGGCGGAGACGGAAGCGACTGAAACGAGGACGGTCGCAGAGACACTCGTCGCGTGTCTCGAACGTGAGGGCGTCGAACACGTCTTCGGGTTACCCGGCGAGGAGTTAGAGGACCTGCTGTTCGCGCTTCGAGACTCGGACGTGACGTTCGTCCCCGTCCGCCACGAACAGGGCGCAGCGTTCATGGCCGACGTGCACGGCCGCCTGACCGGCGACGCAGGCGTCTGTCTGGGGACGCTCGGGCCGGGCGCGACGAATCTCTTGACCGGAGTTGCCGACGCCCAACTCGACAAAGCGCCACTCGTCGCCCTCACCGGGCAGGGAAGCCTCGAACGCGTCCACAAGGAGAGCCATCAGATGCTCAACGTGCCGCACGTGTTCGAACCGGTCGTGAAGTGGAACACGACGATCAGCGACCCGCAAATCGTCGCGGAGTCGGTCCGCAAGGCGTTCAAACTGGCCGAAGCCGAAAAGCCCGGCGCGACCCACCTCGAAGTGCCCGAAGACGTGGCAGCCAGCGAGACGACTGTCGAGCCACTCCCGCAACGCGAACGGGTGCGACTGCCCGACCCAGACGACCGGTCGGTCGCACGCGCCGCCGTGGTTCTCGACGAAGCGAAGCGCCCGCTCGTGCTGGCCGGGAACGGAACGGTCCGAGCAGAGGCAGCGAACTCACTCCGGGAGTTCGTCGAGGCGACCGGGATGCCCGTCGTCGAGACCTACATGGGTAAGAGCGCCATCTCCGACGAAGACGAGCACTCGCTGTTGACGCTCAACTCCGGCGATGGTGCGACGGCCGACGCCGTGGCACGAGCGGACGCCATCCTCGCGGTCGGCTACGACATCGCGGAACACGACCCCGAATCCTGGAATCCCGAGAAGGACAAACACGTCCTCCACCTCGACTCCGAGCCAGCAGAGGTGTACGAGCACTACGACCCCGAAGTGGAAATCGTCGCCGATGTGGAGCGGGGACTCGATGCACTCGCCGAGGCGGCCCCCGACTGTGCCGGGGATAGCGACTGGTACGCCGACGCGCGGGAGGCCGCGATTTCGGCGGCAACGCGTCGACCCGACGCCGACGACTCGTTCTCGGTTCGGGGCACAGTTCCGCACCTGCGAGATGCGATGGCCGACGAGGACGTGCTCATCACGGACGTGGGCAGCCACAAGATGACGCTCTCGAAGTACTTCCCGACGGTCGAACCGAACACGTTCGTCGTCTCGAACGGGCTGGCCAGTATGGGTATCGCGGTGCCGGGCGCGGTGGCAGCCGACCTCGCCGTCCCGGCGAACGTCGTCGCGGCGACCGGCGACGGTGGCTTCCTGATGAACGGCGCGGAGCTAGAAACCGCGCGGCGGCTCGGTTGTGGCTTCACCGTCGTGCTGTTCTGCGACGACGACTACGGCCTCATCTCCGAGAAACAGACCGACCACCGCGGAGAGTCCTTCGGGACCTACATCGATAACCCGGACTTCGTGAAGTTGGGTGAGAGCTTTGGGTTGGAGACGTACAACCCGACCGACTGGAACGACCTCGCCGCGGCGCTGGACGAGGCTGTTCCGAGCGACGACCTCTCGCTGGTCGTCGTCGACATCCCACGAGACGCGTAAGGCACGCTCGTTGCCCTCGGTGTTCTCGTCTGACCGAGAGGCGGTCGACGCGATTCGACAACTCATTTACAGCGACCCGCCGAAGCACCACCAATGAGTCGAGCGAGCGCGGTCAAGAACGCGAAGCTGGCACTTGGAGTGGTCGTCGTGGTGTTCGCGGCCGCAGTGGTCGCCACGGTCGGATTGAACGTCACAGTTGGGTCGCTGTCTGCGGACCAAACGACCTTCCTCGCTATCGGTGGGGCCATCGCGCTCGTCGGGCTGGTGCAAGTCGTCTTCGCCGAGGCGTTCACTGTCTGGCTGTTCGCCCTGCTCGCGGGCGAGACCGACTACGACAGCGTCGAGGTCGACAGCGACGACGTGCGACAACGCCGGCTCGGCGGCTATCTGATGCTCGTCGGCGGGGCCGTGGCGATGGCGTTCGCCTTCCTCTGACTGATTGCCGACTGCTGTGACAGACTGCCGACTTCCGTCTCTTTATCCGCCTCGGTGACGGATTCTGCGGTATGAACGTCGTGACGCTGCTCCCCTCCGCGACGGAACTCGTCTACGCCCTCGGCGTGGAACCGGTCGGTGTGTCCCACGAGTGCGACTATCCACCCGACGCACTCGACAGGCCGGTCGTCGACTTCAGCCACGTCGACGCGAGCGCGGCGACCGCAGAAATCGGCCGCCAGGTCGAAGCTGCCCAGGCCGAGTTCGGCAGTGTCTACGGCATCGACGTGGAGACGCTCGACGACCTCGACCCAGACCTCGTGGTCACGCAGGGTGTCTGCGACGTGTGTGCGGTCGACGAGGTACTCGTCGAGGACGCGGTGGACGCCATCGACGCGAACCCGGAGGTTCTGACGACGGACCCGCACACGCTCGACGAGATTTACGACGACATCGAACGCCTCGGACAGGCACTTGGCCGCGATGCCGAGGCCGAGCAGTTGCTCGACTCGCTCCGCGAACGTGTCGAGGCCGTCGCCACGGAATCGAGGCAGTTCGAACAGCGTCACGTCGCCGTCCTCGACTGGACCGACCCGGTGATGATCGCGGGCCACTGGGTGCCCGGCCTCGCCCACCGCGCGAACTGCGAGTACGGCATGGCCGCACCCGGCGACCGCTCGCGCCCTCGCGAGTGGGACAACCTCTGTCGGTACGACCCGGACACGCTGGTCGTCGCGCCCTGTGGGTTCGACCTCGCCCAGATTCGGCGAAACCTCTCGGACCTGACCGAGCGCGACGGCTGGGACGACCTCACCGCGGTCCAGACCGGCGACGTGTGGGCCATCGACGGCGACCAGTTCTTCAACCGGCCCGGTCCGCGCGTCGTTGACTCGCTCGAACACCTCGCGGGCGTCGTCCACGATGGCATCGAGCGACCGCCAGCGGACGTGGCCGCGCCGATTTCGGACCTGTTAGAGGTCCGGTGAGGCCGATGCAGTTCGCCGACGACACGCGCGAGCGACTGCTCGAACTGGCCCGGGACGGGACACCGGACGAAATCTGTGGCGTCCTCGCTGGCCGCGAGTCACCCGAGAGAATCGTGACGAGCGTTCACCCCGTGACGAACGTCGCCGAGACGCCCGAAACCCGGTACGAACTCGACCCCGAAGAGACGCTACGGGTCATCGAGGCGGTAGAGGAATCGGGCGACGAAGTCGTCGGCTTCTATCACTCCCACCCCGCAGGACCGGACGGTCCGAGCGAGACGGACCACGAACTGGCGACGTGGCCCGAGAAAGTGTACTGTATCGTGTCGCTGGCGGCTGAGCCACAGGTCGGCTGCTGGCTGTGGACCGGTGAGTCGTTCGAACCGCTCGCGGAGTAGTGACGCATCTCGTTCCGTGGCAGACTGCGCTCAGGCGGTCCGCAACTCCACGTCGCCATTGCCGGTGTGAGCGTCGATACGGGGTCCGTCACTTCCGTTGAGCGACCCTTCGACGAGTCGTTCTTCGTCGTGAGTCGTGACCAGCGACAGGTCCCGGTACGTGACCGCGCCGTTGCCAGTTTCGGCGCGAACCGTCCCGTCGAGATCTGCGCCGACTCGAACTGTCACGTCGCCGTTGCCGGACCGAATCGTCGCGTCACCGGGCAGCGACCGAATCTCCACGTCGACGTCGCCGTTTCCCGTCTCGGCCGCCACGATGCCGCCCAGTCCACTCGCGAACAAGTCGCCGTTGGCCGAGCGCAGTGTCACGTGGCCGTCGACGTTCCGGGTGACGACCGCACCGTTCTCCGTCTCGGCCACGAGGTCGCCCGCGACCTCCTCGACCGTCACGTCGCCGTTGCCGGAGCGGACCGTCTGTACCGTGACGCCCTCGGGCACGTCGATGTCGAGGTCGACGGAGAGGTCGAAGAAGCCGCCAGCGATTTCGGCGACGACGCTGTTCTCGCTCCCAGTCACCACGTCGAACGTGAGCCGGTCGAGTTCGCGCTTCGGGCCGTTCGTCTGCATGCTGTAGCTCACGTTCAGCTTGTCACTGTAGCCACGTCTGACCGTCACGTCACCATTGTCGGTCCCGACGACGAGCGTCCCGCCGTCGACCGTGTACGTCTGCCCGCGTGAGACGGTGTACGTCGACAGACCGGTGCAGCCGGCGAGTCCGACGAGCCCAGCCGTCGCCCCGCCGACGAGGAAGTCTCTCCGCGAGAGTGCTTGCATGCGACGTATTCGGCAGCTGCGGACTTAATCTCGTACTGTTCCGTGTGAACGTTCAGCAGAGCCACTGTTACAACGGCAGCTATCGAAGCGACGACTATGACACGCCGAGCGGCTATCGTGGACCTCGACGGGACGGTCTGGCGCGGGAAGGAACTGATTCCGGGCGCGGACGAGGGGCTCGCAGCGATTCACGACGCGGGCCTCACCGTCGAGTTCGTCACGAACAGCACGAGTGTCGACCGGGCCGCGTTTCCGGACACGCTCGAATCGCTCGGGATTCCACGCGACGCCGGCGCGATTACGTCCTCCGCGTCGGCCACCGCAGCCTACCTCACCACGCACCACCCCGAAGCGGCCGTGTACGTCCTCGGCGACGACGTGTTACAGCAGGAGGTACGCGACGCCGGCCTCACCATCGTCGACGGCGAAGCCGACGTGGTCGTCGCGGGCAAGGCGCGCGACATCAGTCACGAACTGCTGACCGAGACACTCCGTGCCTTCCACAAGGGGACACTGTTCCTCGCGACGAACACCGACCGAACCTACCCGACCGAGACTGGTCTCGAACCCGGTGCCGGCGCGACCATCGGAGCCATCGAGGGGATGACCGGCCGCGACCCGCTCGTCGTCGGCAAACCCTCGGAACACATGGCCGACGCTGTGTGCGAGCGCCTCGGCGTCACCCCCGCCGAGTGTCTCGTCGTCGGCGACAACCTCCACACAGACATCCTGATGGGCGAACGCGCCGGCATGGAGACCGTACTCGTGCTGACCGGCGCGACGACCCGCGAGGAAGTCGTCGGCAGCGACATCGAACCCGACCACGTCGTCGACTCACTCGGCGATATCGCGTCGATTCTGTAGGTAGAGAAACCACGGGACAGTCTTCACGAACACTCTGGCGCGCGCTGGTGAACGTGTCGAGCGATGGCGAGTCGACACAGTCGACTCGATGCGAACGGGGGGCAGAGCGACCCGTGAGCAAGCGAGACCGTGAGCAGAAATCGCGCGAGGGATGACGAGGGAGCCGAAGGCGAGCGAGGAATCGGTTGGGGAGGTAGTGGCTGCGGTCATGTTCCGTCGTGATTCGTGAACTGCGCGGTAGCGAATCCAGTGGTACCGAGAACGACTCCACGGAAAGCGACGAGTGCTGAGCCGACACCCGATGAACGTCTCCTATTCGATAGCGCACGTTTCAGCGTACTCGACTTCGTGCACCGACGAGATAGACGCCTCGTCGCCACACACCGGACACTCGGGATTCTGGCGAACCGGCACCTGCTCGAAGCTCATGTCCATCGCGTCGTACAGCATGAGTCGTTCGTCTAGCAGGTCGCCGACACCCAGAATCTGCTTCATGGCTTCGGTCGCCATGATGCAGCCGACGGTGCCCGGCAACACGCCCAACACACCCGTCGTCGCGCAGTCGGCGACGGTGCCCGGTTCGGGCGCTTCGGGGAAGACGCAGCGGTAGCAGGGTGCGCCGGGTTCGTACGTCGTCGCCTGTCCCTCGAACTTATAGATGGCCCCGTGGACGAACGGCGTCTCGGCGAGGACGCAGGCGTCGTTCACGAGGTAGCGCGTGGCGAAGTTGTCGCTGCCGTCGACGACGAGGTCGTACTCGGCGACGAGTTCCTCCACGTTCTCGGGTGTGACGCGCTCTTCGATAGCGTCGACGGTCACGTCGGGGTTCAACTCGCGGACGAACCGGGCAGCGCTCTCGGCTTTCGGTTCGCCCACGTCGGCATCGCGGTGGATGACCTGGCGCTGGAGGTTCGAGCGTTCGACCACGTCGTCGTCGGCGATGCCGAGGCGGCCGACGCCGACCGCGGCGAGGTACTCGACGACGGGCGAGCCGAGGCCGCCAGCGCCGACGCAGAGGACCGAGGCGTCGAGCAGGCGCTTTTGGCCCTCGGGCCCGACCTCCTCCATGATGATGTGCCGGGAGTAGCGGTCGAGCTGTGTCGGGTCGAGCGAGAGGTCGGTCATAGTTCTTCGTTCGGCCGCGGGTGGAAAAACTCTCCCGCTCGCCACCTCTCCCGCTCGTCCGGTCTCCACCCGCGTGCAGGCTGTCGCACGTAAACCCTTGGTTGGGAGACAAGGGGTGTCATACCACAATGGTTTAGTACGTGCTGTGCTTTACCATGACATATGGCGTCCGCACCCCAACGCGGTGACGACGTGTTCGACCAGTTCTTAGCAGACCGCGGTCACGAGACAGAGTCGGTAGGGTGGGACCGAAACTATAACAAACTGCAGTGTCCGGAGTGTATGTCACTCCACGAAGAGACAGCAGACACCTGCACAGTCTGCGACTGGACCCCGAACTGACCGGGGAACCCTGGCCCTCGCTGGGCCGGACTCGTTTCTGTCGATACCGACGCCGAGCCCTCGGCTCGGGTCGGCCGAAGTGTGGCGATACCAGTCAGTCAGGAGCCAGATATATTTTCGAAGTGAGAGACCCTGAATCGGCCAGTAACCGGTGTCGTCCTTTGGTGTGCAAGGCGACCGTGTATCTAGTTATCAAATGTATGGGAACCGGCAATCCGGTCAGTTTGGGGGAAACGTTAATAAATATAATTCCATCAGGATAGGGTGGAGATTCAAATGCCGGAATGCCAGAACTGCGGTTCTTTCGTTACCGACGCCTACGCACGAGTGTTCACACCACGAGGCATCACGGATCCCCGTGTCTGTCCCAACTGCAAGGACAAAATCCGCGACGGCAGTGAGGTACGCGAAGCCCGGTCTCCGCGGAACAACTGAGTATCGTCTACTGACTATATCCTTCTTCCTTCGATTTCGTGCTGTATGGCACCTGTACCCCGTCTAGACGCCGTCGAAGTGAACCCACGGTTCTTATACGTGTCCACCCCCAGTATGCGTACAATGACTGACGCCGAGACGAAAGTAACCCGACTCTTCGGTGGTCCCGGGAGCGGGAAGACGACAGCACTCCTCGACAAGGTCGAGGAGATTCTGGAGGAGAACGACGTGGAGTTCCGCGACATCCTCGTCGTCTCGTACACCCGTGCGGCGGCACAGGAGGTTCGGGAACGCCTCGCCGAGCGTCTCGACATCAACCCACGCTCGCTGCAGGGCAACGTCTGTACGATGCACGCGAAAGCGTACGACCTGCTGAACCTCTCTCGCGCCGACGTGGTCGGCGAATCCGACAAGGAGGAGTTCTGTGAGGAGTTCGGTATCGAGTACGAGGACGAGTACGGCGGCGCAGGCCGCCGGACGGCCCGGTCGACGACCATCGGGAACAAGATCATCGCGACCTCGCAGTGGCTTCAGCGGACCAACCGCGACGTGGCCGACTGGTACGACGTCCCGTTCCAGTGGAATCAAGAAGAGGTCCGCCTCCCCCCGGACATCGACCCGAACGCACAGGAAGGGAACAAGTACACGCCGACGTGGCCCGCCTCAGACGACCGCATCGACGTGCCCGAGGCCATCCGTGGCTGGCGGAAGTACAAGGGTGACAACGGCAAAATCGGCTTCGCGGACATGCTCGAACGCGTCAAGCAGCGCTCGCTGCTCCCGAGCGTCGACTACCTCGTCATCGACGAGTTCCAGGACATCACGACGCTCCAGCACGACGTGTACGAGGAGTGGCGGCCCCACATGAAGGGCGTCCTCATCGCCGGTGACGACGACCAGGTTGTCTACGCGTGGCAGGGTGCAGACCCCGCACTCCTGCTCGACGCCGCCCCGGACGAGGACATCATCCTGCCGAACTCCTACCGGCTCCCCTCGCGCATCCTGAACGTGGTGAACCGCGAGATTCGCCACATCGACGTGCGACAGGACAAAGACCTCAAACCGCGCAAGGAAGGCGGTGTGGTCGAAGCGGTCCAGAACCCGTCGATGCTCGACCTCGTGCGCAACGTGCGCCGGACGGTCCAGAACGACGACGGCACGATCATGATTCTGTTCCGTGCCCGCTACCAGATGTTCCAGTTCGTCGACGAGTTCATCACCGAGGGCATCCCGTTCAAGGCCCTCACCGACCAGCGCATGTGGACCGACCGCCTCGACGACTACATCACGGCGGTCGAACTGATGGACGAGGGCGAGAACATCAACGGCCTGCAGGCACGCCGCCTCGCGGACATGCTGCAGGAATCCGCCTTCGGCACCAACGAGCGTGACGAACTGTTCGACGCCATCGACGAGGCACAGGAGGAAGCCGGCATCGACGACCTGACGGAACTCTCCATCGAACCCGACCTCGTCACGAACTACGCGCCGTTCATGCCCGGCCCGGCTTCGGCGTCGGACATGGTCCGGAAGGTCACCTCCTTCCAGCGCAAGTCGATGAAGGCGTACTTCGCGACGGGCGAGTACCGCGGGCTCGACCGCGATACGGTCCGTATCGGTACCATCCACTCCGCCAAGGGTCGTGAGGCCGACCACGTCTTCATGGGCACCGACCTGACCGAGAAGGTCGTCGAGCAGATGGTCGCCACCGTGGACGACGAGGACGTGCCGGAGGGCGTGGAGTTCACGAAGACCACCTCGCCGGTTCCGGTCCTCACCGACAACGAGCGCCGTGTGTTCTACGTCGGGATGTCCCGTGCCCGCGAACGACTCGTCCTCATGGAGAACCTCGTCGACGGTGCGCCGACGCTCACCATCGACGTGCTCATCAACAACGAGCCGACCGGGGCCGACATCGAGGAACTCACCGAACTCGCGAAAGAGCCGCTCGAAGCCGAGCAGGCTGCCGACTGACCTACATGGCACTTTCTACCGATTTCGCGCCCGTCCAGCAGGAGCTACAGGACCGTGATGCCTGCGCGTTCGTCCACGTCGGCACCGAGGTCGACCCGACACTGCGATACCTCGGCCGGACCGGCGGCGTGCCGGGAGAACTCGCGGTCGTCGTGACCGAAGAGCAGAGCCTGTTGCTGGCACCCGATGCGCCCGACGCCGCGACCGAGACGTTCCCCGGCGACCAGGTGCTGCCGGCCGGGAGCAACATTCCGACTGGCAAGCGCGTGGCGACGGTGCTGGACGACCTCGGCCTATCGGGGACCGTCCTCTCGCCACAGCACGTCCCGCACGACGCCGCGCTCTACCTCGAACAGGCCGGCTTCGACGTGGCGTCGAGTGGCGTCGTCGCGGAGGCTCGGCAGGTGAAGACCGACCCGGAACGACTCCGACAGACGACGGTCCAATCTGCTGCCTGTGCGGGGATGCGCCGCATCGCCGCGGTCCTCGACGAGGCACACGAACACGAAGACGGTGCACCACTGCACTGGGAAGACGCCCCTCTCACCGCACTGCGACTCCGCCGCGAGGCGAATGCCGCGATGGCGAAACAGGGCGTCCACCCGGGTTCGACGGCCATCGGCATCGGGACGAACCCGACGACGCCGCGTTCGTCCGGTGCGGTCTGGGCGGGCGAGACCGTCGTCGTCGACCTCGCGCCCCACGGGCCGGACGGCTACCACGGCCGACTCGCACGGACCTTCGTCGTCGACGGGGACGGCGGCTGGACCCGCCGGGCCCAGCTCGCAGTCGAAGGGGCACTGGACGCCGCACTCGCCGAACTCGGCCCGGGCGAGACGGCCGACCTCGTGGCGACCGAACTCGAAGCCGAGGTGGCGGCGTATGGCTTCGACTCGAAGCGTGTCGCAGGCTACGGTGTCGGGCTCGCACCGCGCGAACCGCCGGCACTGACCGACGTTGACTCGCTCGAAGCGGGGACGGTGCTGGCGCTCGACGCGAGTGTCTCGGACCCGGAAGAAGGCACGGTCAGACTGGCCGACCTCGTCGAAGTCACCGACGAGGGTGCGAAACTGCTGGGTGCGTTCCCACGCTCACTCGTCCCCTGAGCGGGGAGAGGCGGTCTCGCCGTCGTCACCCTCGTCTGGCTCTTTGACGACGGCGGAGACGACCCCACTGGTGGCCTTGCCGGTGATGTCGAACGGGCTGTCGATGTACTTCTCGACGAGAATCATCAAGACGCCGATGACGACGAGCGCTGCGCCCCACGTGGTCTCGCCGCGGAGGAAGAACATGTCGAGGCCCGCGATGATGGCGGGAAGGGCGAACGCGAGGACCGCCAACAGCTGTACCGATTCGATGATGCTCCGTCCCATTGCCCCCTCGTTGGCGGAGGGACAGTAAAAACCGCTCGGACGTGTCGCACTCGGAGGACGGCAACGTTTTGCCCCGGGGTCACCGATTCCGGAACATGTTCACTGGCATCGTCGAGGAGACGGGCGAAGTAGTCGACGTGACCGACACCGACGACGGCCGACGCCTGCGTATCGCGGGCGATACGGTCCTCTCGGACGTGACACACGGCGCGAGCATCGCCGTCAGCGGCGTCTGTCTCACGGTCGAGTCGTTCGACGCGGAGTCGTTCACCGTCTTCCTCGCCAGCGAGACGGTCGAAAAGACGTACCTCGGGACGGTCGTCGCGGGCGACCTCGTGAATCTGGAGCGAGCGATGCCCGGCGACGGTCGCTTCGACGGCCACCTCGTACAGGGCCACGTCGACACGACGGCCGAGGTATTGGCAGTCGAAGAGGTGGGCGAGGACTGGTGGTTCACGTTCGACCTGCCCGAGGGCTACGGCCAGTACGTCGTCGAGAAGGGTTCGGTGACGCTCGACGGCATCAGTCTCACCGTGGCTGAACGCGGCGACGGGCAGTTCTCGGTCGCCATCATCCCGACCACGTACGACCTGACGAACCTCTCGGACAAGGAACCGGGTGACGAGGTCCACCTCGAAGTAGACGTGGTCGCGAAGTACGTCGAAAACATGCTGGACGGCTACACCGACCGACTGGCCTGAACCGGTCACCGAGAACGCGAATTTTCCGACTCAGAAGCGCGGCGGGCGGTCGAACTCGGTGAGTTCCGACGCGGTGTCTCGTTCCTCTCTGGCACCGACCTCGTAGAACGCCTTCCGGTAGTTCCGAATCTTCCGGTAGAGGAACAGCCCGATGACGCTGTCGTAGACGACGACGTAGGCGAAGAACGCACCGAGGCTGCCGACTTCCAGCCCGACGGCCGCGAGTTGGTTGGCGAGCAGTCCGGGGACGAAACTCACCGTCATGTTGTACGTCGCGTGGAACAGCGCGGCGAGGAGGAGTCCCTTGACGACGATGGGACCGAAGTAGTCGCGGTTGAACTTCGCCAGCCCGAGGTAGAAGCCGGCGACGGCGGAGTAGATGACGTGACCCGGCCCGGCGAAGGCACGGACCGCCGCGATGTTCGACCCCGCGTCGAGTAGCTGGAGGCCCTGTGCCCCGTCGATGTTGCTCGTAATGTACACCGCGTTCTCGATGGTCGCGAAGCCGAGACCGGCGACCGCGCCGTACACCGCACCGTCGATGACCGCGTCGAACTGCGGGCGGTTGTACGGGTACATCCGGACGGCGAGCCACTTCACGAACTCTTCACCCGGCGCGACGATGAAGAAGAAGTAGAGGAACGCCCCGAGCAGCGTCCCGGTCGGCAGCCCGACGAACCGGAAGGCGGACCCCATCACCGTGTTGACGACGCTCGCGAACGTGGCGAACAGGATGGCGAGCAAGAACGTGCCGACGAGGAGGACCAGCGGCTCCTGAGACGTCACGTCGTTGCGGTAGATGTAGATGGCGAGTGCCCCGGCCGGGACGACCGAGAGGAAGACGAACGCCCCGACGACTGGCTGTGCGAGTGCGGTCAAGACTGCTAAGCCGAACAGCAACAGGGCGAGGAGTGCAGCGAGGAGGAGCACGATGACTCTGGCGGCCGGTCGTAACCCGTCGTAGACAGAGACCGCGAATCCGTCCAGTTTCGACCGTGGCTCCCACGTCGCAATCTCGTACAGGTCCCTCGCCCGGTCCGCTGCGTGCTCGACCGGGTCACGGCGTGGACTCATTGCCAACGCCTACGGCTAACCGCCCCCTAACGCTTCCCCCTCACGAGAACCTAGAATATGACCTTAAATTCTTAGTATGACATTAAGCCACAGTATCCGTATAAGGGCGAAGTTTATCAGTGGCGAACCGCCTGACTGGGATAATGACAGAGAATAGCAGCCGTCGAATGTTTTACCCGGCACTTCCGACACCGGAGGACGGACGACGAAAACCGGTACCGACACTTTCGAACGAATCCACAGACGCAGAGACGACCACGACCCCTGAACCGACGATGACTACCCCGCAACCGTCCACTTCTACCTCGACCCCCAAGCCGACGAGTGCTGGCTGGGGCGACTCCCTGGCTGACGACTGATTCCGAGTACGAACTCGTGACGCTGTCGAATCGATAAAGTCCCTGCCCACAGTAGCGCCCGGTATGCACTTCGACCAGCGGACGCAAGCGGCGCTGCGGGCCGTCGGCCTGTCGACCGACGACCTGCAGACCGCGTCTGCCGACGTGGCCGAGCGGACAGCGGCCGACGCCGACGCCTTGATGGAATTCTTCGAGACGAACGACGTGGTGTACTCGGACATGGACATGGCCCACAGCGCCAACGAGTTCCCCGAACACACCGTCGAGTACTGCGACATCACGACCCACGCCGCCGAGATGCGGGGCTGGCTCCGCTTCGACACGTGGGGCGTGTTCGTCGAGGACGGCCGAACACTGGACGACGGGACGGTCGAGTTGACGCTCGGACCGAGTGTCCACGACCGCGTGCGGTTCGCACCCACGCGCGACAAGCTATGAAGGCTCGTGTCCGTGGCATCTACACCACGGCACTGACGCAGTTGTTGCTCGACGACGGGCACGAGGTCGTGCAGGCGTCGCCGCCCATCCGCCGCCGGTTCGACGACCACGACGCAGATTTGAGCGCGCGGCCGGCCGACGTGGATGTGGCCACGACGGACGACCGACAGGGCGTGGGCCTCAGCGGCGACCACGAGGCGGTCGAAACCGTCCGCGACGTCTGTACCGGGGTCGGTATCGATTCCTTCGCGTGGGACGACCCCGCACCCCGCGGTGCCGTGTTCGACGGTGTGGTGACGCAAACGCTCGGCAGCGGCGCGGTCGTCGACCTCGGCGACTCCGAAGGCTTCCTCCCGTTCAACGAGTACGACGGCTACGTCGACGCGGGCGACGTGGTCCGGGTGCAGGTCCACGAACCGACCGCCCCGTGGGACTCCGACCGTGCTGGGCTGTCGGGGACGATGGTCGTCCACGACGGCCTGGTCGAACTCTCTCGCGGGCGCGACGGTGTCTCCGCGAACGTCCGCGGCGAACGTGCGACGGAACTCGTCCGGACGACGGACATCCTGCCACAAGAGGTCCCAGACGGCTGGGGCGTGCGCTGGCAGCGCGCCGCAGCAGACGCGCCGATGGCGGCCCTCGGTGATGCACTGGCGGTCGTGGCCGAGCGCGCCGACGAACTCGACGCGACGCTGGCCGACGCGGGCGGCGACCCAGACGACGCACCTGCGACGCTTGTCGAACCCGAGGCGACCGCGTGGGTCTGGTTCGGCCGCGAGTGCCGGTTCGGACTCGACGAGGTCCGCCGGGCAGTCGAGGCGACGATGCCCGGCCACCACCGCATCAAGGCGGCCCACCGCGCGGCGAGTACCGCAGTCGACTTCGTGGAGGCGGTCTGTCCGGACGCCGACGGCGAGTTCCCGTTTCAGGCAGTCTCCGAGCAGTTCGGACCGATGGGCGGCGACCGTATCGCCATCTCTCACGGGAAGCCGGAAGGCCGACTCATCGTCCTCGGCCGCGGCGACGTGGTCGACTACGACCCGGCGGGACAGGTCACGGTCGAACGGCAGATGTCCGGCGGCGGGACCTACGACGCCCTCGGCGTCGAGCGCGAAGACGGCGACACCGCGGTCACGAAACTCAAAGAGGGGCGCTGGTGGTACCCGACGGTGTACCGCGATTCCGACGGCGAGCGAAAGGGAACCTACGTGAACATCTGTACGCCGGTCGAACTGTTCCCCGACGCGGCACGCTACGTCGACCTGCACGTGGACGTGGTGAAACACGTCGACGGGACGGTCGAACGCGTCGACGACGACGAACTGGACGAGGCCGTTGCTGCTGGCCACGTCTCGGAACCGCTGGCCGAGAAAGCGCGAAGCGTCGCGGCGGCTGTCGAGCGCGCACTGGAGTAAGCGACCGGACCGGAACGAGACGAGAAGCAGAACGGAAAACGGTCAGAACGGCAGTTTCTTTCGTAGTTCCTCGACGATGGACGGGTCGTCGGCGAGGTCGTCCGGGTCGGGGACGACGTGGTCTGCTGGCTTGATGACGGTCCGCGAGTCGGTCTGTTCGACGACGATGAGGTCGTCCGATTTCAGCTCTGACAGTGCCGATTCGAGGTCGTCGATGTCTGCGTCGACGGTCGAGCGCAACTCGAAGACGGTCATCCCGTCGTCAGCACGGTCGACGAGGGCGTCGAGCACCGACACGTCGATGTCGTTGCGCTCCCGATACTCCCGCTTTGCCTTCATCGTCTACACCTTCGGGCGGGCAGGATTTCACCCTTGCCCCTGTTCGACACACGAGCGACGTGTCGGCCGAGCACCAGGCCAAAGATACCGCGGCAAAGCCTTTTACGGGAGGGAAGGGTAGGCCGGTACAATGGGTCTCAGGTGTTCGCTCCTCGGTCACGACTGGAGCGAGACGGAAATCGAGGACGAGCGGGACGAGCAGGGCAACGAGGTCGTCATGACGGTCAGGGAGTTCGAAGTGTGTGCGCGGTGTGACTCGCGGAATCTCCTCAGCGAGAACACGGAAGTCACCACGATGGAGCGCAGTTCGCGGAGGGCCGAGCCAGTCGTCGACGAGGCTGAACCGGACGCCTCGGACGACGGCGCGGACGATGCGACCGAAGCGGACGCGACGGACGACGAAGAGACGACGCCGAGTATCGACCCCGAGAGTGAGGTCACCGACGCCGAAACGACCGATGAAGAAGCCGGGGTGACCGCAGACGACGAGGACGGTGCCGAAGCCGACTCGGAGGCCGACGACCCCCTCCCGACGCACGACGCGGTCATCATCGACGGGGACGACGAACCAGCAGCCGACGAGGAACCGGCAAACGCGCCCGAGTCTGGGGTCGACGACGATGGGCTGGCTGCGACGGCCGACAGCGACGACGCCGAAGCCGTCACCGAAACCACGGCCGACGCCGACGCCGGCCTCGACGAGCCGACCGACCCACACGCAGACCCGGCGACCGACGACGGTGTGATTCTCGCAGACGAGGACCCGACGCCCGAGGACGACGGCGACGACCGCGCACACGGCGAGTGGCCGGCACACGAGGACGACCCGCGCGAGACGACCGAAAGCGAGGCCCGAGCGTGGCCGGCACACGACGACACTGCAGACGACGGGTTCGACGCGCAGATGCCCGGCGAGGACGGTGACGGCGACGACGCCGAGTACGTCGAACCTGACCCTGATTCCGGCCACGACGCAGAGTTCATCGACAACGCGACGGCGCGTGCATCCGGCCAGCAGCGCGACGACCGGTCGGCCGAGTTCGGAGACAGCTCGCCGACCGGCATCGCCTCGGCCGGTGAGGCCACGGCACCGACCAGCGGGCGGACCACGAGGGCCGACGCAGAACTCGTCTGTCCCTCCTGTGGGAACACGGAACACCGGTCTCGGACCTCGCTCCGGGCGGGCGACATCTGCCCCGACTGCAAGCGGGGCTACCTCTCCGAGTCCGGCCAGTGACGAAACAGGTAAACACCCACCTGCCCATGTCCATTCCATGAAGGAGTACAAGATGCGCCGCGGCGAGTACCTCGAAGAACGCATCCCGGACCTCAAAGGAACCATCGAGGAGTATTTCGGCCCGGTGACAGAGACTGAGGACTTCAAAGGCAGCGACCTCTACGTCATCGGCGAGCCGAAGAACCCCGTCTTCGAGCGTATCGTCATCGGGGCTGTCGCGTACTCCGGCAAGAAGGACAAGCTCGCCGTCGACTTCGTCGAACGAGACCCGACCGAACTCGGTCCCGACGAACTCGAAGCCGCTGGCGACGCCGTCTCCGCGAAGAACGAGTTCCTGCTGGAGGCGACCGGCCGCGACGCGAAGGCACGCCGTGACTCGCTCAAACGCTCCGTCGAAGACGACGACGACCACGACGTCAACGCCTGAAACCCCCGAGCTTTTCGGTTTCGCCGACTGTTCGCGCAGCCCTCCCGACCGAAGACACTTTCTTGTGCGAGTAGCTCAATCGTATCCGTATCAGTCACACGTATCATGAGTGGGTATCCGGGGGTTCTCTACGTTCGCACTGACCGCCGCGAGCCACTGCTCCCGGCACACGCCGACGTCTCGGTCCACGAGGCGACGAGTTACGCGGAGTCGACACGACTCCTCTCGACCGTACACGTCGACTGTATCGTCTGTCACCACGAGTTCGACGATGAAGGCGGCGTCGCGCTCTTGCGGCAGTTACACACCACTCACCCGCACGTCCCGAGCCTCCTCGTCAGTGAGGGGCCATCGGACGAACTCGCGGCCGCCGTCGCCGACGGCGCGGCGACCGAGTACCTCCCACTCGGGATTTGGGAGGAACCACAGGCACGACTAACCGAGCGAGTCACGGCGCTCACGGCGGCACGCGACCCGCAGAACGCCGACGAACGAACTCTGAGCGGGTTGTTGGCGACGGCCCGTGAGTTGATGACGACACGTTCGCCCGAGGACATCGCGGCGGTGGTCACCGACGCGGCCTGTCGCGTGCTCGACTTCGACGACGCCACGGTCTGGCTGGCCGACGACGACAGCGGTAGCGAGCGGCTGCGACTCGCCGCGGGCGACGGCGAATCCCACTACGCGCTCGGCGAAGCCGCCGTCGGCGGTGTGTACGAGATGGGAGAGCCAACCGTCCGCACGGACGACGACGGGTCGACGCTGTACTTTCCGCTCGGTGACCACGGTGTCCTCGCCATCGCGGCCGACTGCGTCGGTGCCATCGACGACGCCGACGTGCAACTCGCTGAGATACTCGCCGCGAACGCCTCGGCCGCGTTCGGCCGGGCCGCCCGTGAGCAGGCGCTCGAACTCTACCAGACCGTCGTCGACAACGTGAGCGAGATGGTGTACGTCTTAGACGCCGAGGCCAGACTCGTCCTCGTCAGCGAACAGATCAGCGACGCGGCGGGCTACGACCGCGAAGAACTGCTCGGCTCGCACGTCTCCGAGTTCTTCACCGAAGACGGAATCGCGCGTGGGTCGGAACTCATCGTCGATATGTTGGCCGAAGACGACCCCGGCAACCGGGTGTATCGCACCGAGGGTATCCGCGCCGACGGTGAACGCATCCCTGTCGAAATCGAACTCTCGTTGCTCCCGACCGACGATGGCGAGTACCGCGGGACCATCGGGGCGATTCGCGACATCTCCGACCTCGTCCGGACCGAGGAACGACTCGAACACGAACGCGACCGCTTTCGCTCGCTGTTTCGCCACATCCCCGATCCGGTCGTCGACTCACGCTTCGAGGGCGGTGAACCCGTCATCGAGGCGGTCAACCCGGCGTTCGAACGCGTGTTCGGCCACGACGAGCGCGAGGTCGCCGGCCGCAGCGTGAACGACGTACTCGTCCCGGCGGACGACGAAGCGAACGGCCGACGACTCGACCAGCAGACCCACCGCGCCGACGAGGAAGCGTCGGCCGAGGTCGTCCGCGAGACCGCCGACGGCGACCGATACTTCCTGTTCCGGGGTATCCCGTACCGCGCCGGCGACCCCGCGAGTCACGCCTTCGGCATCTACACCGACATCACCGACCAGCGCGAGCGCGAACAGCACTTGCAGGTGCTCCACCGCGTCCTCAGGCACAACCTGCGGACCGACATGGGCGTCGTCATGGGATATCTCGGCCAACTCGACGAGGCGCTGGGCGACCTCTCGGAGTACGAGCGCGGGCTCATCGAGCGCGTCGTCGGCCGCGCCGAGGACGCCGCCCGGTTGGCGGACAAGGTCTACCAGCTAGAGCAGGTCGTCCAGCGTGACTCCGAGTTCACCATGGAGCCGACCGACGTGGCCGACCGCGTCGAGTCGCTGGTCGGGCGACTGCGCGAAGGAATCGACGAAGCGACCATCCGCGTCGAGACCGACCAAGACTGTCTGGCCTACGCGGACGAACGCCTCGACCTCGCCGTCGAAAACTTGGTCGAGAACAGCGTCGAACACGCCGAGTCGGCCAGTCCGACCGTCGAGGTGAGCGTCGAACGAACCGACGACCACGTCGTGGTCCGTGTCGCCGACGACGGGCCGGGAATTCCCGAACACGAACGCGCGTTCCTCACCGGCGAGCGCGACGTGTCCCGGGTCGAACACGGCGACGGCCTCGGGCTGTGGGTGGTCAACTGGGTCGCCCGGTCGCTCGGCGGTGAGGTGGCCTGTGGTGACCAAGCAGTCGGGAGTGAAGTCGTCCTGCGACTGCGAGCGGTTGGCGAAGACTGACTGCGCGTCTCGACAGTCCGCTCAGTTCCCTTCGAGCGCGTCGATGGCGATGCCCGCGATGACGAGTGCTTCTTTGGGTGCCGAGCCACTGTCCGTAATCTCGACTTCGTACTGGTCCCGCAGCGAGAACTGTCCCTTGATGGTGCCCATCGACTTTCCGTCGGGCGATTCGATAGTATACTCGTGGGGCAGGAAGCCCATGAGAGGAACGTGGTGGCGGGCGGCTTCGAGAAGTGCACCCTGTCCCTCGATGTTCGCGAGAACGCGGCCGTCCGGCGCTCGGACCTTCCAACTGTGCTGGAAGAAGGTGAAGTTCTTGTCGAGGACGGCGACCTCCTCACCGGTCTGGGCGTCGGTGATGGTGTAGTCGCCTGCGACGTCGAACACGCCGCCGGCTTTGATGGTGAACACCGGTTCGCCGTCGGGTGTCTTGAACGGGAACTCCTCTTTCAGTTTGAAGCGCTTCTTCTTCGCTTTGAGCTGTGCGTTCCCCTGCTGGTCGTACACCGTGTACCGACTCCGGATGAGCTTCTGTTTGATCGTGTATCGGTCACCACTGAGGTCGAGTCCTGACACCACACTCATGGCCCCCAGTTGCCTGGCTATTTTATTTAAACATTCCTGCTATCGAGACGAAAACGACGCCGTCGACCGCGGGCCACCGTGACACCGCATCCGCAACCGACACGCTAAGGGCAATCCATCCCTTGCCTTCAGCCGAATGAGCAAGGAGTACATCGAGGTCAAGGGGGCAGAGGAGCACAACCTGAAAGACCTCGACGTGCGCATCCCACGAGAGCAGTTCAACGTGGTGACGGGCCTCTCGGGGTCGGGGAAGTCGTCGCTCGCGTTCGAGACAATCTACGCGGAGGGCCAGCGTCGCTACATCGAGTCGCTCTCCGCTTACGCCCGGAACTTCCTGGGCCAGATGGACAAGCCGCAAGTCGAGACGGTCGAAGGGCTGTCGCCCGCCATCTCCATCGACCAGAAGAACGCGGCGAACAACCCCCGGTCGACGGTCGGGACGGTCACGGAACTCCACGACTACCTCCGCCTGCTCTATGCCAGAGTTGGCACACAGTACGACCCTATCACGGGCGAGGAGGTCGGCGAGCAGAGCGCACAGGACATGGTGCGCCAGATTATGCGCCTGCCCGAGGGCACGAAGGCGATGCTGACCGCGCCGGTCGTGCGCGACCAGAAAGGTGCGTTCGAGGACCTGTTCGACGAACTCGTCGCCGAGGGGTACTCCCGCGCCGAGGTCGACGGCGAACTGTTCGACCTCACGATGGAGAAACCGGACTTAGACGAGAACTACGACCACACCGTCGACGTGGTGGTCGACCGGGTGAAGATTTCAGAAGAGAGCCGCCCGCGTATCACCGACAGCGTCGAGACGGCGCTGGACGAGGCCGAGGGCGCGCTCAAACTCATCGTGCCGAACCCGCCGAAAGACGCCGAACTGGGCTCGAACTCGCGTTCGACCGGCTCGCTCGCTGGCGAGGGCGACGACCGACTCGTCGTCGAGTTCTCGACCGACCTCGGCAATCCTAACAGCGACTTCCAGTTCTCCGAAATCGAGACGCGGTCGTTCTCGTTCAACAGCCCGCACGGGGCCTGTCCGGAGTGTGACGGCCTCGGCTCCGCGAAGGAGGTCTCGGAAGACCTCGTCGTGGTGGACACCTCGAAACCGCTGAAAGACGTGTTCGAACCGTGGGGCTACAACCGCACGTACTACAGCCGCCAGATAGACAACGTCGCCGAGCACTTCGGCGTCAGCGTCGAGACGCCGTTCGAGGAACTGGACGAGGAGATACAGGACGCGTTCCTCTACGGGACGAGCGAAGACGTCCACTTCGAGTGGCACACGAAGAACGGCGTCCGCCGGAAGGACGAACCGTTCGAGGGCGTCATCGAAAACCTCGAACGTCGCTACGTCGAGACCGACAGCGACCGGGCGCGAGAACACATCGAGGACTACATGGCCGTCACGACCTGCCCGGTGTGTGACGGGACACGCCTGAAAGAGCAGAGTCGCCACGTCCTCGTCGGCGACACCGCCATCACCGAGGTCAACCGGATGAGCATCGGCGACGCCCTCGCGCACTTCGAGGGGCTGGAGGCGAAGCTGAACGAGCGTGAGACAAAAATCGCCGAGGAGATTCTGAAGGAGATTCGTGCCCGTCTCGGCTTCATGACCGAGGTCGGTCTCGACTACCTGACCCTCGACCGCGAAGCCTCGACGCTCTCCGGCGGCGAGAGCCAGCGGATTCGTCTCGCCACGCAGATTGGCAGTGGTCTCGTCGGCGTGCTCTACGTGCTGGACGAACCGAGCATCGGCCTGCACCAGCGCGACAACGACCGGCTACTCAACACGCTTTGTGAACTCAGAGACATCGGCAACACCCTCCTCGTGGTCGAACACGACGAGGAGACGATGCGCCGGGCGGACAACGTCGTCGACATGGGCCCCGGCCCGGGCAAGCGCGGCGGCGAAGTCGTCGCACAGGGCGACTTCGACGACATCGTCGACTGCGACGAGAGCGTCACCGGCGACTACCTCTCCGGCCGCAAGCAGATTCCGGTGCCGGACACTCGCCGCGACCACGACAGCTATCTCACCATCGAGGGTGCCCGCCAGCACAACTTGAAGAACCTCGACGTGCCGCTCCCGATGGGCTGTTTCACAGCCATCACGGGCGTTTCCGGCTCTGGCAAATCGACCTTGATGCACGACGTGTTGTACAAGGGACTGGCCCGCCGGATGAACAACAACACGTCCGTGAATCCCGGCGAACACGACGATATCGACGGTATCGACGACATCGAGACGGTCCGCCTCATCGACCAGTCGCCCATCGGCCGCACGCCGCGGTCGAACCCGGCCACGTACACCGGCGTCTTCGACTACATCCGCGAACTGTTCGCCCAGACGAAGCTGTCGAAACAGCGTGGCTACGAGAAGGGTCGCTTCTCGTTCAACGTCAAGGGCGGTCGTTGTGAGGAGTGTGGCGGGCAGGGGACCGTCAAAATCGAGATGAACTTCCTCTCGGACGTGTACGTCCCCTGTGAAGCCTGCGAAGGGGCTCGGTACAACGACGCCACACTCGACGTGACGTACAAGGACGCGACCATCTCGGACGTGCTCGACATGAGCGTCGAGGAAGCGTACGAGTTCTTCGAGTCCTCTTCGCGCATCCGCCGGAAGCTGAAACTGCTCAAAGACGTGGGACTGGACTACATGACGCTCGGCCAGCCGTCGACGACCCTCTCCGGCGGCGAGGCCCAGCGCGTCAAACTCGCCGAGGAACTCGGCAAGCGCGACACCGGCAACACGCTGTACCTGCTGGACGAACCGACAACCGGCCTGCACTCGGCCGACGAGAAGAAACTCATCGACGTGCTCCACCGACTGGTCGACAACGACAACACGGTCGTCGTCATCGAACACGAACTCGACCTCGTGAAGAACGCCGACCACGTCGTCGACCTCGGCCCTGAAGGTGGCGAGAAAGGCGGTCAACTCGTGGCCGCGGGCACGCCCGAAGAAGTCGCGGAGAACGACGACTCCCACACCGGGCGCTACCTGCGCGACCTGCTTCCCGGCGTGGACATCGAAGGCCCACGCGGCCAGCGCGTCGAACCCGAGACGCGGGAGATGGCGACGCCGACGGACGACTAGGTTCGTCTCCCAACCGACCACAGCCCGAAGTTTTTCGATCACCCGATCCCTCGCCTGCGGTATGTCTCGCTGGCGACGGGTGGTTAGAGGAGAATTGCGGCGGTATCAGGAACAGACTGGCTCTCCCGTCCTTTCTCGACAGGAGTTTCTCGAACAGGCGCTGCCCGTCTTCGAGCAGGCGTTCCCGAACAACAACACGCCCGGACAGAAGTTCAGCCAGATTATGCAACAGCTTCGAGACAGCGATGAAGTCTCGTTCGAGGACTACGCGGGGACGTACCGAATCGTCGACCTCGCCGAAGACGACGAATCGGGTGAAGTCGAGGTGACGCCACAGTATCAGGCCAGTCAATATCAGCAGTCTTCGTACCGAGGCACGGAATACGAGACGACGACCACGACCCGGTCGATGCCCCGGGCCTTCCGAACTGAAACGCTGGGGCACTACCGAACGACTGGGGTTCTCTCCGGCGTCGACGTTCCTGCACTGCTCGACGTGGCCCACATCCTGCCGTGGAGCGAGTTCGAAGCCGACCAACTGAACCCACGAAACGTCATGCTCCTCTCGAAGACCCACCACGCCGCCTTCGACGCCGACCTGTTCACCCTCGACACCGACCTCCGTGTTCGCGTCGCGCCCGACTTCGAGACCGACAGCGACCTGCTCCGACGAACGCTCCTCGACCGAGACGGCGAGCGCGTCCCGTGGCCAGCGACCGCCCCCGACGTGACGCCGTTCCTCGACCGGCACAACCAGCAACTCGACTGGGACGTACCTGCCTGAACTGACCCGAATCTTCTTCAGCGATTCCGCGGCCAAGACTCGCATGCGTTGACGAGTCGTCACGCGACGGCCAGCAGGTGTCCGACACACCGTCGCGTGTGCAGTCGTGTCGGCTGTTCGCCCCCACCGGGACGTAGTGTTTTGGCAACACGCAGCATACAGTCGCGTATGCAGTTCGTCGCACTGAACGACACCCTCCTGACGGTCGACGACGACGCAGTGACCGACCGATTCACCGGCCACGACTTCGAGTGCGTCGCCGCCGACGAGCGGCGCGTCTTCGCCGGAACGTTCTCAGATGGGCTCTGGTGCAGCACTGACGACGGGGCGTCGTGGAACCGAATCGGAACTGGCCTACCCGACAGTGTCACGACAGTCGCCCTCGACCCACACGACGCCGACGGCGTCTGGCTCGGCACCGAGCCGAGTCGCGTGTTCTACTCGGCCGACGGCGGCGACTCGTGGACCGAGAAAGACGGGCTCACCGACCTCCCGTCGGCCGACTCGTGGTCGTTCCCACCGCGACCACACACGCACCACGTCCGCTGGTTGGAACCCGACCCGCACCGCGAGGGACACCTCTACGTCGGCATCGAAGCCGGCGCGCTCGTCGTCACGGACGACGCGGGGGAGACGTGGAGAGAGCGTCCCACCGGCAGTCGCTTCGACAACCACCAGTTGACCACGCATCCGGACGCCATCGGCCGGGTGTACAGTGCCGCCGGTGACGGCTACGCCGAGAGCGAGGACAGCGGCCGGACGTGGCACCACCCGCAGGATGGACTTGACCACCGGTACTGCTGGAGCGTCGCCGTCGACGCGGCAGACCCCGACTACCGACTGGTGTCGGCCGCCAGCGGCGCGTACAAGGCCCATCCGGACGAGGGCGCGGAGAGCTACGTCTATCGGAAGCAGGGCACTGACCCGTGGGAAGTCGCGATGGACGGCCTCCCGGAGCCCGAGGGCTTCCGGCGGCCGGTCCTCGCTGCGGACGACGAACCGGAGACCTTCCTCGCGGCGGCCGACGACGGCCTCTACCGGACGACCGACGGCGCGCGGTCGTGGACTCGTGTCGTGGCGTGGGACGAGGCCGGGCCGGTCCGTGGACTGGCGACGCGCTGAGTCGCGACTGCGAACGAACGAGGAAGGTATTTACGCCGCTCCCTCCTGCCGTCGGACATGTACGACTTCGTCGTGGTCGGCGCTGGTCCCGCCGGCTCACGCTTCGCTCGTCGAGCCAGCGAGGCGGGCTACGACGTGCTGGCGCTCGAACAGGGCCGTGTCGGCGAACCGCTCGCCTGCTCGGGGCACGTGAGTACGGACATCTGGGACTACACGGGCGATGGAGCGCGTGACGAACTCCTCCAGAACGAGGTGTACGGCGCTCGCTTCCACGTCGGCGGGCCGCACAGCGATTCGCACGAGTTCTACAAGCAGGAGGCCGTCTCGAACGTCATCGACCGTGTCGGACTGGACAGACACTTGGCCGACCTCGCACGCGAGGCGGGTGCAGACCTGCGCGACCAGCACACGGTCACACAGGTCGACGAGCAGCGCGACTCCGTCACGGTGACGGCGCGCGGTCCCGATGGCGTCGAGACCCACGAGGCGAAGATGGTCGTCGGCGCTGACGGTCCGCGCTCGCGGGTTCGACGCGAACTCAGCCTCCCCGAACCGGGCGAACTCCTCCACGGTGTCCTCGGCTTCAGTGACGAACCGGACGACCAGGACTTCGTGGACGTGCACCTCACCGCGCCGCGCTTTTTCGCCTGGCGCATTCCGCGGGCCGAGTCCGGTGTGGAGTACGGACTGGCGACCCCGCCGGGCACGGCCGTGAACGAACTGTTCGACGAACTCGTCGCGGGCTACGACGTGGACATCGTGAAGCGCTGTTCCGGCCTCATCCCCATCGGCCCGCCCGGTGTCGTCTCGTCGCGGCGTGGCTTCCTCGTCGGCGACGCCGCCAGCCAGACGAAACCCTTCACCGGCGGCGGCATCCTGTACGGGATGACCTGTGCCGACCACGCAGTTCGAACCGTCGACCCCGACGACCCGCGGACGCTGGTCGACTACGAAGACGCGTGGCGCGACGACCTGGAGACGGAGATTCGCCTCGGCCACTGGCTTCGTCGGGCATACTCGCTGCCAGAGCCGGTACAGACGCTCGGGCTGTCCTCGCTCTCGGGCGAAATCGGCGTCCACATGGACCGACCGACCTCGCTCTTTTCGACGGACCAGCTGAAGGCGTTCCTGAAGTAATCGGTCAGGAAGTTCGATAGTCGGTCGCCCGTGTCGGCGAGGGTGAAACCGGCTTCACAGAAGACTTTTGTCGAAATTAGGGGACGTGGTTTCCATGCCCGGTGCTGCCTTCCTCCGCGGAGACCGTGTCGAGTTGCGAACCGTCGAACACGAGGACGTTGCGTTCCTCCAGCGTGCCCGTAACGACCCGGCCATCAGACAGGGACTCCTGTTCACGACACCGAAGAATCGCGACGTGGTCGAATCGTTCGTCGACGAGGTCGTCGGGGACGACGACAACGGCAGTCAAAACTTCCTCGTCTGTCGCCCCAACGACCCGGACGAACCGATGGGCGGAGCCGCGCTGTTCGACGTGGGCCGCGACCACGGGACACTCGCGTACTGGCTCGCACCCGAGTACCACGGCGAAGGCTACGCGAGCGAGGCCGTCTCACTCGTCCTCGACCACTCGTTCGGGACGCTTGGCCTGCACCACGTCGTCGCGTGGACTATCGAGGGGAACGACGCGTCACAGCGATTGCTCGGTCGACTCGGCTTCGAACAGGAAGGGAGGTACAGAGGACACATCTGGTGGAACGGTGACTACCGCGACACGGTCCACTTCGGACTGCTGCGCGACGAGTGGTTGTAGGCGGGGCTGGGTGTCGGACGGTCGGTGACGAAGTCACTCGTCGGCGACGGTGTCTTCGCCGCCGTCGCTCTCGCTCGTTCGCCACACCGGCTTGGCCGACAGTACGCCGCGCAAGTCCGTCATCGGTTCGCCGAGGTGGAGGCCATCCGCCCGAATCTCGAACTCGCGGAGCGTCCGTTCGAAGTCGCTGGCGCGCATCTTCAGGACACCCATGGCCCGGTGAATCTGGGCGTCGAGTTCGAGGTACCGCAGGAAGAGGATGTTATCGGCGAGGTAACTGATCCGTTCGCTCGTCGCCAAGAACTCGCCCGTGATAGACTCCACGTCGTCGACGAGGATGGTCGTCACACCCATCCCGCGCATGTAGCGACAGAGGGCGTGGAGTTCGCGGATGAGGTCGTCGTCTTCGCCGCGAATCGAGAGCCGATAGCCACTGATACCGTCGATCATGACGACGCTCGTGTCGCGTTGGTCGACCTCCTCGCGGACCATGTGTGCGAACTCGTCGGGTGAGACCGCGAGCGGTTCGATTTCCCGGACCGAGAGCGTGTCGTTCGCCAGCATCTCGTCGACGGGGATACCGATGGCGCGTGACCGGTGGAGGAAGGTGTCGGTCGACTCCTCGAACATGAAGATGACCGAGCGTTCGCCGTTCTCGGCGGCCGCGCTCATGAACTGCGACCCGGTAGTCGTCTTGCCGACGCCGCTCGGTCCGCTGATGACCGTCACCGTCCCGCGTTCGAGGCCGCCGTTGAGGAGTTCGTCCATCTCGGGAACACCGGTCGAGACCGTCCGGGCGTCGAACGGTTCGGTCCGTTTGTCACCGGGAACCAGTTCCGGGAACACTGTCAGCCCGCTGGCACCGATACGCATGGTGTGAATACCGTCTTGAAAACCCGAACCACGAAACTTCGTCACCTGTATCGTCCGGCCCTTCGTCGCGTACCCCAGCACCATACTCCCGTCACAGATGTACTCTAAGTCTTCGTCCGGGGTCACCTCGGTCGACTGCGTGGTGAAGACGACCGTCGCGTCCGAGTCTTTCAGATAGCTCATGAAGCCCGCGGCCTCGGTCCGGAACTGGTAGTCGTCGGGCGCGAAGTAGCGCAGTTGCGTCAGCGGGTCGACGAACACCCGCGACGGGTCGTGCTCGTCGACGGCCGCGACGATGTGTTCGGTGAGGTCGTCCTCCACATCCGGCGGTTTGAACACGTCGTAGTGCTGGCGCGTTCGAAACGACTCCGAGTCCGGACTGAGGTCGAGAATCATCACGTCACTGAGGTCGAACCCGAGCGTGGCCGCGTTGGTCCGGATGTCCTCCTCTCGTTCTTCGAACGCCACGAATAGCGACTCAGACGGCTCGACTGTCAGAAAGTGCAGGCCGAGAATGGTCTTGCCGGTCCCGGGCTGTCCCCGTACCATGTACGCCCGACCGGGAAGCAGGCCCCCGTGAAGTACCTGATCCAGGCCGGAGACACCCGTAGAACACCGGGCCACCGTTCCATCCATACGATGCTAGAAACGGTCAGTACGCTAAAGTGCAGCGGCTGAGCGGTCGGTAGCGGCGCTCAGGACAGATATTTCGGCAATCTGTCCGAGGTGTCACTCCCGTCGACGAACGGAAGGTCGACACGGGTGGCAGACGTCGACGAACCCTCGACGCGAACCGAGAGGTCCGTCGCCTCGCTGTCGAACGCGACGAGCGCCAGCGCGATGGGCCGGTCGAGCGTCGGACTGTCGACCGCACGCGTGACCTCGCCGATAGCCGCGTCGCCGTCGAAGACGGCCGCGCCGGACTCCGGAACCGCCTCGGGTTCGAGGCCGACCAGTCGCTTCGACGGCTGGCCGCGGTTCTCGACGCGTGAGACGACCTCCTGCCCGACGAAACAGCCCTTCTCGAAGTCGACTGCGTTTCGTAGGCCGAGCACGTTCGGGATGGTCCCGTCGAGTTCCGTGTCGAACAGCGGCGTCCCGGCCTCCAGCGTCAGCGCGTCCCACGTCTGGTAGCCGAAGGGAGCCGCGTTCAGCCCGTGGTTCGCCAGCGTGCCGAAGACGCGCTCTGCGTCGTCTGCGGCGCAGACCACCTCGTAGCCCTCCTCGCCGGTCGGTGCGTCGCTACAGATGACCGTGACGCCTTCGTCGCCCATCGACCCGCGGACGAACGAGAGGTGTGGCTCCGGACTGCCGGCGTGGTTCAGCACGCTCGCGACCTTCTCGGTCGACTTCGGCCCGTGGACGCCGAAGACGGCGAAATCGTCGGTGGCGACTCTGAGGTCTACGTCCTGAATGAACACCTTCTCCTGCCAGTCCTCGACGAGGTCTTCGGCCGTCTGTGGCGGCGTGAACAGCAGCAGGCGCTCGCCCGCGTTGTAGACGTAGAGGTCCGTCCAAATCTTCCCCTGCGGGTCGAGCAACAGCGCGTAACAGCCCTCGCCGTCTTCGTCAGGTACTCGGTTCGAGACGGCGTTGTCGACGAACTCCACCTTGTCTTCGCCCTCCACGACGACGACGCCGTACGCCATCTCGATGAGGCCGACACCGTTGCGGACGGCCTTGTGAACTCGCTCCGGTCGCCCGTAGTGCTCGACGACGGTTCGCCCGCCGCGCTCGCCGAACGTCGCCCCGTGGTCCGCGTGGACCGACTCGATGACCGTCATTGTTGCTCGACTCTTCGGGTGGTTCGCGGGTAAAGCCTCTCGTTTGGCCTGTGTGATGGTGGTAGAGGTTTACGTCTGGAGTAAACTTCTGTGCGCTGCGCTGTTCGCCGACGACTGATGGCGCGCGCTGGCTCGCGTGGCTGAACGAGAGCGAGGCGGCGGAGCCGCCTCGGAGCGAACGGGGAGCGAAGCGACCCGTGAGCCAGTGAAGCCCGCGAGTCGAAGTCGCGCGAGGGACGATGTGGCGTGAGCGAAGCGAACGCCACGAGGAGGTTGGGGAGGGTGAGGCGATATCTACCGTCGGCGCGAGTTCGCTGCTTGGCCGGACAGAATTCGTCATCAGGGCGTGTTGGTGCAACAGACTCGGCTACTGGTGTGGGGAAGCAGTTCACGAATGCCGACGGAACATGACCGCAGCCACAACCTCCCCAACCGACTCGACGGCCGCCTTCGGCGGACCGTCTCGTCCCTCGCGCGATGCCGACTCGCGGGCTTCGCCACGCTCGTCAGCGCGCGCCATACCGGCTGTTTCGAAAAACGACGCCTCGGACTCACACCTTCTCAGGCAACCAGCCACCGTCGATTTCCACGTTCTCGCCGGAGATGTAGTCCGAGTCCTCGTCGAGGAAGAACTCGGTCGCCTGCACGAGGTCGGCGTAGGCGGCGGCGCGTCCGCGCGGGAGGTCCTCCGGGAACTCGTCGGAGTTCTCCACCACATAGGGTGAGACGGCGTTGACCGTGATGCCGTCGTCTTGCGTGTCCGCGGCGAGCATCCGCGTGAACATCAGGACGCCGGCTTTCGCCATGAAGTAGGGTGCGTTCTTCGGGTTGACGAGGCCCTTCTCGCTGGAGGCGTAGCCGATGTTGACGATGCGGCCCCACTCCTGCTCGCGCATGGCGGGCAACGCGCGCTTGCAGGTGAGATACGTCGCGTCGACGTTCGTGGCGAAGACCGTCTGCCAGGTGTCGTAGTCGATGTCGGTCCAGTGTTTCGGGGCGAACGCACCGACGTTGTTCACGAGCACGTCGACAGAGCCGAGGTCGGCTTCGACCGTGTCGAACATCGCGTCGACGGCGTCGGGGTCGGTCACGTCGGCCTGGACGGTCGCGACCGCGGGCGCGCCACGCTCTCGCGCGCGAGCGGCCACGTCTTCGGCTTCCGATTCGCTTGAGCGATAGTGGACGGCGATGGCCGCGCCCGCATCGGCGATAGCGAGCAGGAGTTCGCGGCCGACGCCTTTCGCGCTCCCGGTGACGAGCGCGACGCGGTCGGTGAGGTCGGGCTGAAGCATAGCCGAGGCTTCGAGTTGGAGCGAGAAATAGCCACGATTCGCGGCGGGTCACCGAGTGGCGATTCAGACCGACTCCTCTTCGGCACGCTCGCGCCACAGTCGTTCCTGCCGACGCTCGGCGACGTGTCGCGCGCCGTCGGCCAGTTCGTCGCGGGTTCGGCGCTCGAAGTCGGTCACGTCGTCGAGAAACCCTGCTTCGAACGTTTCGAGAACGTCGTAGGACCAGCGGTCCGGTCCGGCGGTGTCGGCCGGTTCGGACACCGACGCGTCCACTGCCACGCCACTGTCGATGACGCCCCGAGGGAGGTGCACCGTCCGTATCTCGTCCGCGAGGTCTGTGTGGCCGCTCTCGCGGAGCAGTTCCTCGGCCGCGTCTAAGTGGTCCATCCCGTGGCCGATGGCGTGGTGGAACTGGATGAGGTGACCGTGTGCGCGCCGGAGCCACTCCAGGCCGAGTTCGGTCCGGTGAAGGGCTTCGACCTCTCGTTCGGAAAGCGTCGACGGGTCCATACGGCTCTCTACGGGCGGGAACTGCCTGAGCGTGTCGCGCAGGTGTGAGTGTGTCGTGCGGGAGTCCCGAGGCTGTCGAGCAGCCGAGGGCAGCCGAGTGGCAGCCGAGGCGTAGGCGACGCGCCAGTACGCCGACAGATACTCACACGTGAGTAAATCTAACCGCTTAAGTGCCTACCCGGCGGTGTTTCCGATAGCATGGCCACGTACGCGGGCGTCGACCTCGGCGCGACGAACGTCAGGGCCGTCGTCGGTGACGACGAGGCACGACTTCTCGGGTCGTACCGGACGAACACACCACAGGGACCGACAGGCATCGCGGTCACCGAAGCCGTCCTCGACACGCTTCGGCGCGCCTGTGACGATGCGGGCATCGACCCAACCGAGGTCGTCGCCGCCGGCATCGGTGCGGCCGGGCCGCTCGACCTGGCGCAGGGGACGCTCGAAAACCCACCGAACCTCCCCGACACCGTCGACCGTGTCCCACTCACCGGTCCCATCGAGAACCTCATCGACTCGGAGAAGGTGTACCTGCACAACGACACCAACGCTGGCTGTATCGGCCAGCGCTTCTTCGCCGACCGCAACCCCGACGACATGGCCTACATCACCATCTCCTCGGGTATCGGGGCTGGCGTCTGTGTCGACGGGAAGATAGCGAGTGGTTGGGACGGCAACGCGGGCGAGGTCGGTCACTACGTCGTCGACCCACAAGGCCGACTCACCTGTGGCTGCGGGAAAGACGGCCACTGGGAGGCGTACTGTTCCGGGAACAACCTCCCCCGGTTCGCCCAACTGCTGGCCGAGGACGACCAGAGCGTCGACACCGCGCTGCCACTCGACGACGCCGACTTCTCGGCGAAAGACGTGTTCGACCACGCGGGCGAGGACGAGTTCGCAGACCACGTCATCGACCAGTTCTCACACTGGAACGCCATCGGCGTCACCAACGTCGTCCACTCGTTCGCGCCCATCGTCATCTACATCGGCGGAGCAGTCGCACTGCACAACGAAGAAATCGTCTTAGACCCCATCCGCGAGCGCGTCTCGGAGATGGTGATGACGAACGTCCCCGACATCCAACTCACGACACTCGGCGACGAGGTCGTCGTGAAGGGCGCGCTGGCGAGTGCGCTCACTGCGGGGACCGGTGACCGGTCGAAACTCCGAAACTGACTCCGGTGAACGTCGGTCTACCACGTCGCTGTCGACGTGATTTTCGCTTCGGAAAGCGTGTCAATTAATAACACAAACAAACACTTAGGTTACAGTACTTTTACACAGTCAGCGTGTTGGCATGAAGGTATGCAACGGAGAGATGTACTCCGCGCGGGTGCCGGTGCACTCGCACTGGGTGCTGTCGGCACAGTCACGTCCGCCCGAACCCCCGACCCCTACGCCCCACTCGGTGAAACGACCGCCGCCGGAACGATGGAGGTCACCGTCAGCGGCGACGGCCAGACTGCCTTCGCGGCGACGGGCGACGGCTTCGCCTGCATCGACGTGTCGGACCCGGCGAACCCGACCGTGGTCGCAGAGCAGAAAGAACTCCTGAAAGACGAAGAGAACGGGCCGCTGGCGCACGTCGCCGACGTGAAAGTCGACGGTAACCGCCTGCTCGTCGTCGCCCCCAACCAACCGAGTCGGAACAAAGTCACTAAGGCGGCACTGCTGTACGACGTGTCCGACCCGGCGAAGCCGAAGCAGCTCGCAGTGAAGAAAGTCGACCATGCCATCCACAACAGCGACTTGACTGACGGGTACGTCTACCTCTGCCGCAGCGACTTCAACAGAGAGTCGATGCGGACGTTCGATGTCTCCGACGATTCGTTCACCGAAGTGAGCGACTACGGCATCGTCGACTACGACGAGAAGTGGAAAGAGGTCCACGGCTACCTCAGAAGTCTGCACGACCTCTACATCCAGGGTGACTACGCGTACTGGGCCAACTGGGAGGCAGGGACGTTCGTAGTCGATATCAGTGACCGGGCCAACCCCAGGGTCGTCGCCCGACTCGGCGGACTCGACGCATCGAAGCTCGCACAGGTGAAACAGCAAGACTTCACCAAAATTGCCCTGCAACCGCCGGGCAACAACCACTACGTCACCGTCGACGACGCGGCCGAGACGCTGTACGTCGGTGCCGAGTCGTGGGACATGAACCCCGACGACTCGAAGCGTGGGTCGAGCGGTATCGACGTGTGGGACATCTCCGACCTCTCCTCGCCGGAGAAGCTCTCGACGGTGTTCGCACCGACTGCGCCCGACGAGAGTCGACAGGGCAAGTTCACGACGTCACACAACTTCGACGTGCACGGTGGCCGACTCTACACGTCCTGGTACTTCGGCGGCGTGATGGTCCACGACGTGTCCGACCCGGCGAACCCCGACCGCCTCGCCTGGTGGCGTCAGCCCGAGTCGAAGATGTTCTGGGGCGCGAAGTTCGCGGGCGACCGCGACTTCTTCGTCGCCGGTAACATGGGCCCCGGGCAGGACAACGACGGCGGCGTGATGACGTTCCCCGACCGCGCCGGTGAGATGGCCGACCCGCCGGACGTCTTCCGCGCGCCGGAGGAGTCCAGTCGCGTCACCGAAACCGACTGGCCGGACTACATCCAGAACCAGAAGAGTACGACGACGACCAGCGAGCCGACGACGACGCAACAGCCCACGACGGCGGACCCGACGACCAGCGAGCCGACGACGACTGCCGAGTCGACGACGACCGGCACGACGGCGTCTTCGGGTGAGACGACCGCGACGAGCGAGGAAAGCGACGGCGGCGCCACGCCCGGCTTCGGCCTCCTCGCCACGCTCGGTGGCCTGGGCCTCGGTGCGGCGCGCCTCGTTCGCAAGCGCGACTGAACAGCCAGACGAATATATCCAATTTTCGACTGCAGTTCGTGCCGACAGTACGGGCTCTTTCCGACATTTTCGGCAGGAAGACAGCATATCGAGGAGGATATATTCACACGACAACTGGAACGAACACGTTTATTTACGGCCAGTAATCAGTGGGACTATGGAACCGACCCCTCCGCGCGTGGACCGGCGGACGCTCCTCCGAGCGGGCGCTGGTGCACTCGCCCTCCCCCTCGTCGGTGGTGCGGCGACGACGGCGACAGCGACCGAACAGGCCGGCTACGAACCTCTCGGGAGCCTCGAACTCGACGAGGCGTACGAAGCGGTCGTGAACGAGGACGGGACCGTGGCGTACGTCGCAGTCGGCACCGGCTTCGTCTCCGTGGACATCTCCGACCCGGCCGACCCGACGGTCGTCGGCGATGCCGCGAGTCTCTCGACGCCCGACGGCGAATCCCTCCAGCAAGTGTGGGACGTGAAGTACGAGAACGAGCGAGTACTCGTCGCGGCGGCGGCGAACGGCCGTGGTCCGGCTGGCATCTTCGTGTTCGACGTGTCCGACCCCGCCAACCCCGAGCAGGTCGGCGACTGGTTCGAGACCGGCCACGGCAACCACAACTCACACCTCGTCGACGGCGTCGCCTACCTGACCGGCGGCTACACGCTCGACATGATCGACGTGTCGTCCGACCAGTTCGAGCGTGTCGGCCAGTGGGAGCCGGGCGACTGGAAGGACGAGTACGACAGTGTCCCGTACATGATCCTGCACGATCTGTACGTACAGGACGGAACCGCGTACTGTGCCTACTGGGACGGCGGCACCTTCATCGTCGACGTGTCCGACCCCACCAGCCCCGAGTTCGTCGGCCACAAGAGCGACATGACGCCCGCAGAACTCGGCGACGAACCGCAGTCGCAGTACCTCGAACCGACCGGCAACGACCACTACGTCACGGTCAACGAGGACGCGACACTCATGGCCGAAGGCGGTGAATCGTGGGACACGAGTCCGAACGACGACCACGGTGGCCCGTCCGGCATCGAACTGTTCGACATCTCCGACCCGACGAAGCCACAGGAACTGGCCACCATCGAGGCTCCCCACTCCGGCGACAACCGGTACAACGGCGGGACGTGGACCACCGCGCACAACTGCGAACTCAGCAACGACAAGTTGTACACCTCGTGGTACAGCGGTGGTGTGACTGTCCACGACGTGTCCGACCCCGCCAACCCCGAAAGTCTCTCGTGGTGGGCCGACGCCGACAAGTACGCGTTCTGGACGGCTCAGAGTGTCCCCGGAAACGAGTTCTTCGTCGCGTCTTCGTGCCTCGAAGGGTCCGCGACCACCGCTGGACTGCTCACGTTCCCGGACGAACCCGGCCAGATGGCGAGCGACCCCGAGGACGTCTGGTGGGGCGAGAAGCCGAAGCAGACCACGACGACTACCGAACAACAGACCACGGCTGCACCGACGACGACCACCACCACGACCACCGAGCAGGGAGAGACCGAGTCGACCGCCACGACGGAGGAGAGTGAGATCTCGAACGGCACACCCGGCTTCGGCGTCCTCGCCGCACTCGGCGGCCTCGGCCTCGGTGTCGCCCGGTTCCTCCGCGGGCGCGACGAGTAAGGGCCGACCGAAAACCTCCTCAGCACAGATTCCTCACGGACGTTCCTGTCGAATCGTGCGACGCAGACCCAAAGCTTTCTCACGTGCGCAGTGCCTAGACTCACTCGATGCGTACCGACTCGTCCGACGCCGAGGACGCCACCCTGAAAGAACGCCTCGAACGCTGGCTCTCGAGAGAGATGCCCATCATCCAGATGCACGGCGGGACCAGCGCCGTCCGCAAGGCCGACCCCGAAACCGGTGAGGTCGTCATCGAACTCGGTGGCGGCTGTTCTGGCTGTTCCGTCGCGAACATCACGACGGGAAACATCGAAGCCGAACTCTACACGTGGCCCGAAATCGAGGACGTGACCGTTCGCGTCCCCGAGACGGGCGAATCGTTCGGCGTCGACCAGGCCGAATCCATCATGGGCGTCGACCGGACCGAAGGCGGCCGTGGTGACTGGGGCTCGTCGAACCCTGGCAAAGACCACTTCTGAGGACGTTTGTCGGTTTCAGCGACGGAGAAGAGGCGCTGTCTCGGCGTCGATGACTACCAGCGACTGCAAGAGAAGTGACGACTACTGTGCCTGCGGAGAATGTGGTGAACCGCTGTTCTGTACGTCGGCGTCGGTCACGTGACCGAACTCAGTCCTGGCCGAGCTTTTCGCGGCTAATCTTCACGCCGGTCGGCGTCACGATGAGCTGGTCGTCGCCCTTCTGGACGATGTCGCCGCCGACTTCCTGTGCGACCTGTCGAAGTTCGTCGACGATGTGTTCGACGGTGCGGTCTTCGGTGCGAAGGCGCGTGATGTCTGCGATGACCATGTCACCGTCGTAGACGGCATCTTTGATGTCTATCGCGTCGGCCTGTCCGCCGATCTCGGCGATGTGGACCTGCAGCGCGGCCTCACCGGAGGCCGTGTCGAAGTCGTCGAGGTCGAGTTCGAGATAATCCTCGGTGTTTCGCGTGCCGCGGTCGCCGAGGATTTTGGTCATGAACCCCATACGGGAGGAAGACCGTCGGGACCCGTATAGTTCTTGCGTCGGACACTGGTCGTCGAATCGGAGTGTGGCGCTTTCGGTAGCGAGCCGAGGGTGATTTCTCGCGGAACCGTACTCACCGACACCTCCGTGACACGCTCATACCCACCCGACACCTCTCTCTACTCGAACCACGATGACTGGTGAGAAATCGGTCCGGTCGCGGGCGAACGACGCCGAGCGGACGGACACGGCGGGGTACGAGCGAGCGCACGCCGACCGACGAGCAGCCCCGAAGGTCGAGCGGCTCATGGTCGACGCGGTCCTCGTGAACGAGTCGACGGGAGAGATAGGTGTGGTCGCCTCGTGGGCGGTGACCGACGCGGACGAAGACCTCGTGAGCGTGCAGTTGACCGTAATCGACGGCGAGCGAAAGAAGACGAGCGTGACGGAACTGGTCTGCGGGAACGAAGCGTCGGGGACGACGATGGTCGGACTGGGACGTGACGTGTCCACGCGAAAGTCTGGCCGAGTGCTCGTCAGGGTGACCGCCCGTGACAGCACCGGAGCGACGGCGTCGGCGCTCCGGCCGGCAGAGTTGTTCGCGCGGAGAGGCTGAACGGGCGAGCGAGACTGGCGCGGCGAGCGAACACTGGCGCGGCGAGCAAGTTGTGTCCGGCTGGAGACTGCGGAACGTTCTGGTATACGATTGGTCTCGGACAGTGGTTGTTTTCGTAGAGGGGAGCGACCCGACAGCGACTCACAGACGGTTACCGTCGACTCAACGAGAGCATATCTGTGAATGAATCCTACTCTTTTTCGAGAGCATGTCCATCACACGTCGAAGCGTCCTCCGGAGAATTACCGTCGGGGCTGTCACCGGTGGGGTCGTCGGGACTGCCAGCAGTGGCGTCGGCCGTGGATGGGACTCGACGGCGGCGGACGAGTACGTGGTCGGCATCCGAGGACTGGCAGGACTCGAGTGGGCACAGCAGCTGTCGACACAGGTCTGGGGCGAGTTCGACTTCGGCGCGGAAATCGGGCAGGCAGTGGTCGGTCGATTCCCTGCGGCAGCACTGGACGTGCTCCAGCAGAGTCCACTCGTTCGCTACGTCGAAACGAACGGGACGATGCACACGCTGGAGCAGACCGTCCCGTGGGGCGTCGACCGAATCGGTGCGATGGCGGCACAGGCGATGAATCGGACGGGACAGACGGCGAGCGGCGAACCGATTCACGTCGCCGTCATCGACTCCGGAATCGACTCTGACCATCCAGACCTGTCGGTGAATCTCGGTGATGGCGTGAGTTTCGTCGGCTGTACTGACTGCGGTGTCGGAAACGTCTGTCGCGAATCGTGGGACGACGACGTCGGCCACGGCACCCACGTCGCCGGAATCATCGCTGCGCTGGCGAACGGCGAGGGGGTCGTCGGCGTCGCCCCAGACGTTCGCGTCCACGCGGTGAAGGTCACCGACTGCAACGGCGAGGGGTCGGTCGCGAACGCCGCTGCGGCCATCAAGTACGTCGCCGACCGAGGCTGGCACGTTGCGAACCTGAGCCTCGGCGGGTCCGGTTCTCGCCTCCTCGCCGACGCGGTGACCTACGCGACCGAGCGGGGCGTCGTCCTCGTCGCGGCGGCAGGCAACGACGGGCCGTGTTCGGACTGTGTGAACTACCCGGCAGCGTACCTGACCGTCCTCGGTGTCAGCGCGGTGGACGACGACGGGGCGCTGGCCACGTTCTCGTCGGCCGGTTACGGGGTCGACCTGTGCGCACCGGGCGTTGGAATCTGGTCGGCGTTCACCGGCGGTGGGTACGAGTGGAAAGAGGGGACTTCGATGGCCAGTCCGCACGTGGCGGCCGCCGCCGCGCTCTTGCTCGCCGACGGGGAGACGCACGAGACGGTGCGAGACAGTCTGACGGCCACTGCAGAAGACCTCGGTCTCGCACCGGCCGCACAGGGCGCTGGGTTAGTCCGGGTCGACTGGGCCCTCGGCGTCGAGGAGTCGGCGGACGGCGTCGTGGCAGACTGACCACCCGGCGAAGTGTGCGCCAGCGACGTGCAACCGAACCGATACAACCGACCCGACACTGACCTTTTTCGCGTCTCGCGCCAGAGACGCAGGTATGACTTTCAGTATCTGCGTTCGCGAAACCTACGAAGACGAGTCGGGCGAAGAACAGACTCGCTTCGGCGTGGCAGTGACGACCCGACTCCCGGGTGTCGGCGCACTCTGCCCGTGGGTGAGTGAGAACGGCGCGGTGTCGACCCAGAGCCTGACGAACGTTCGTCTCGGCCGGAAAGGCATCGAGTACCTCGACGACGGGCTGGCGGTCGAAGACGCCCTCGACGCACTGCTCAACGCGGACGACAACGCGGCGGCCCGCCAACTCCACGGCGTCGGTCACGACGGCGAGTTCGCCTACTCCGGCGACGACTGCAAGGGGTGGTACGGGAGCGTCGTCGGCGAGCACTACACCGTCGCAGGGAACTTGCTCGCGGGTGAGGCAGTCGTCGAGGCGGTCGCTGCAGCCTACGAGGACGGCTGGGAGAGCGACGACGGGAGCGACCCAGCCGACCCGCTGGCGAAGCGACTGGTCGACGCGCTCGAAGCGGGCTACGAGGAAGGCGGTGACAAGCGCGAAGACCTCACGATTCAGAGCGCGGCGCTTCGCGTGGCGACGACTGAAGACCGCGACCCGGAACCGTACTACGACGACCTCCGGGTCGACGCGACGGAGACACCGATTTCGGACCTGCGACAGACGTACCAGTTGGCGAGCGAAGGGTTCGCCACCGCGCTGGAGAAGTACGGAGAAGCGTACGAAGAGGACGACATGGACGCCGCTGTGGACGAATAAACAGCAGAGAGACAAAAACCGCGAGAGCCGTCAGATGTTGAACTCGTAGAGGTCGTCGCCGACGTGGTGAATCGACTCGATGACTTTGCCCGAGTCGCCGACCATGTCGTCGCCGCTCGCGAGCGCGCGACCGATGGCCAGTGCCTTCTTGTGTGTCTCTTCGACGATGACGACGAGGTCGCCCGACTCGATGTCGGGGTCCGCCTCGGTGATACCGGGACGCATCACGTCTGCACCGTCGGAGACGAACGAGATAGCACCGGCGTCGACCGTGACGATGTTCTCGGTGATGTCGAGGACGTTCGCGCCCTTGACGGTGAGGAACGGTTCGTCGTCGATGTAGCACACGAGCGGCTCGCCGTCGACCAGGACGATGTCGAACTCGCTCCCGTCGAGTTCGACCAGTTCGTACGAGTCACCGTCTAAGTCGACACCGAGTGCGTCTGCGACGGCCGATTCGACCGCCTTCACGTCGTCCGAGCGAAGGTGGTGGCGGGACTTGACCTGCATACGTCGTCTCTCTCCCGGGACGCGCTTAAACGGCGCGCTCTCGTGTCGCGTTGTGTCGTCGTCGCGCGGTCACAGTCGACTGAGAAGTTCGCGTCCGCGGCAAGGGCTATATGCCACCCGCACATCTATCAGCGTATGTGGGGTTCCCGGACAGACCGGGGCGACGAACTCGTCACGTGCATCGCGTGTGGTGAGGACGTCCCACGGCGGAACGCGAGAGAGTACGACAAGCACGGCAACCGCTGGGAACGACACGGCAAAGAGTTCGAGTACCTCTGCAAACCGTGTTACCGCACCGAGTGCCATCAGCCGCGAGACGAACTGGAGAGCCTCCTCTGCGAACTCGACGGTGCCGAAATGACACAGGACGAATTCTTGGAGACGTACCGACTGCTCGTCGAGGAGCGGTACGGGACGTCCGAGCAGGGCCGCTAACGCAATTTTCAGTGACCGGCCGATGCGGTCGGTCTTTCCATCGACGAGCGATGCGGCGGCGTCGCCCCGACACGTTTTCGTGCCGGCCGGTCGTAGGCCCGGAATATGAGCGACGACACAAGCGCGCAGGCCGCAGCCGGGACCGCGGAAGGCCAGGGCCCCGTCGAAATCGACGAAGAACTCGCGCGCCATCTGGAGAACAAGCGCGAGGAGTTGTTCGAGAAGTTCGAGATTCGTGATTCGTTCCCCTCGGCCGTGATGCAAGAGGCCGAAGAACGCACCACAGACGTCCAACAGGAGATTCAGGACGAACTCGAAGAGCGACAGGACCTACGCGACCTGGTGACTTGGACGACCGACCCGGTCGACGCGCAGGACTTCGACGACGCCATCTCCATCCGCGAGAACGAGGAGACGTACACGCTGTGGGTCCACATCGCCGACGTGACCCACTACGTCCACCCCGAGAGCGAGATGTGGAAAGAGGCCGTCGAGCGCGGGAACACCGTCTATCTCCCCGCCTACACCATCCACATGCTCCCGCCGATGTTGGCCGAGACGGTCTGTTCGCTCGTCCCCAACGAGGACCGTCTCGCCCACACCGTCGAGATGGAACTCGGCAAGGAGAACCTGAACTACGAGAACATCGACATCTACAAATCCGTCATCCACTCGGACGAGCGCCTGACCTACACCCAGACGGAGAACCGACTGGACGAGGAAGACGCCGACCTGCACGACGAGATTTCGCTCGTGTTCGAACTCGCCGACCAGCTTCACGAACAGCGCAAAGAGGACGGCTCGCTCGTCCTCAACCCGCGCCGTGACCGCGCACACACCATCATCGAGGAGTGCATGCTGAAGGCGAACAAGGCCGTCACGCACGTCCTGATGTGGAATCGCGGCGTCGAGGCGATGTACCGCGTCCACCCGCAGCCGACACCCGACGAGTGGGACAAGGCCCTCGTCGAGATTCAGGAACTCGACGGCGTGTCCATCCCGGGCGACACTTGGGACGACCCGCGCAAGGCCGTAAACGCGACGCTCGAAGAAGCACCGTCTCGTCAGCTCGGCAAGATTCAGTGGGCCGTGATGAAGGTGATGCCACGTGCGAAGTACATGTCCGACCCCTTCGGCGGCCACCACGCGCTCAACTTCGACATCTACGGGCACTTCACCTCGCCCATTCGCCGCCTCTCCGACCTCATCAACCACTGGATCGTCTACACGAACGACGTACCGGAAGACCTCGCCGCGCTCTGCCAGCGCGCCTCTGACAAACAGAAGGCCGCAGAAACCTGTGAGCGCGAGTACAAGCAGTTCCTACAGGAAGTCGGTCTCGACCCCGACGCCGTGAACAACCGCGGTATCGAAGTCGTCGAGGACGACGAAGACGAGGACGAAGAGAACGACGCCGGTGCGGACGAGTTGGAACAGTAAGCCCGACGACACTGTTTTCTGCCTGTCGAGACCAGTAGCACACACGACGATGGGACACAGCGACGACGCCGCGACCGGAACCCGGGCACGCGCCAGTGAGAAGGTGCAGGCGACATGAACACGTTCTTCCTCTGGCTGCTGGTCGCCGCACTCGTCGGGGGCATAGTCTTCATCGCCAGACCGCCATCGGACCGCGACTCGACCAGTTCGACGAGTGGCGCGGCGAGCAGTGGCGAGGGACGCGGTCAGTCTCACGGCGAGCCGGTCCCCGGACCCACCCAATCGCTCACCGACGAGTTCGACTGCCGATTCCTCGACGTGACCGACGAAGGCATCCACGTCGCAGTGACCGACGGCGACGACGCCGCACGACTGCTCGTCACCGGCTACGACGACGACACGGGTCGAACGACAGCCGAACTCGTCCACGGGCGAGCGGGTCCGCGGCGAGAACCCGTGACCGGCCCGTTCCCGGGTCCGCCGGGGTATCTCGCACCATCGTCACAGCAGGCCCCCGCGAACGGGGCGAGAGACGGTGCCGAGGCGGCTGGAATCGACGATGCCACAGAGACCGACGAGTGGGACGAGACGGTACACTCGGTCCTCGAAGCCGAGTTCACGCCCATCTTCGACGTGCGTGACGCACTCCCGAAACCCGGGTCTGCCGGCGGCGACGACAGTGATTCGGCGGCCCAACGCGCCCGCCGAGAGCGGTTCGACCACAGTATCGTCGGCGACTATCCGGATGGCACACTCCTCGAAGTGACCGACGGCGACCGACTCGCTCGGGTCCTCGTTTCAGACGACGAGCCAGCGAGGCCAGCCGACCCCAGTTCGGCCGACGACTGGGTTGCCGAGGCCGTCACCTACGCCGACAGTCTCGCCCTCGACGAAGCACGGGGCGCACAGTCGACCACCCACGACCGAGAGCCAGCGGTCGAACGCGACTGAGACCCGGCCTGACACTCCGCGCGTCACCGATTTCTCGTCTCGCAACCTATCTTCCAGCATGTACCGAGTCATCCTCCACGAAGGCCAGATAGAGTGTAACAGCTACGAACACGTCGAGGCAGGTATCGAGTGCTACATCGACGGCACGTTCGCCGCGTTCGTCCCCTACGAAAACTGCTGTGCCGTCATCGACGAGGAAGTCGTCGTCACCGACGAACGCTCCGTCTGGTGAACCGCCATCGGTCCCGTTTCTTCGTCAGAATCCTAACCAGTTACCTACGCCGACGACTCCACACATATAAATGGTGGAGCATTGAACGGCATGGTCCATGCTACTATAGTCACACCCTTGTGGTAGACCGACATGACCGTGGGATGGGCACCCGGACGGCACACTCGACAGCACAGACAGGGGGAGGTGACCGACGCGTGTACGCGCTAGGGCATCTGGGCATCGCACTCCTCGCGTTCGCACCACTCGCACTCTTTCTCCGTAACAGGCGACGCAATCACGTCGCCGCCGCAGGCACACTCACGACCGCCTGCTTCGCGACGCTTCCGGACATCGACCAGTGGCTCGCAACTGTCCCGCACCGCGGCGTGACCCACACCGTCTGGTTCGGCGTCGCACTCGGCGTCGTCCTCGCCAGCGGGGCCGCAGTCTACGGCCGTCGGAGCGCCACAGTCGCCGTCACCTCGGCCGGTTGGGCGATGCTCGTCGGGACGCTCACCACCATCGCACACCTCACCGGTGACGTGGTCACGCCGATGGGCATCAGCCCACTCGCACCCGTCGTCGAGGGGCACGTGACGCTGAACCTGGTCGCCGCAGCCAACCCGGCCGCCAACCAGACGCTGTTCACGCTCGGGATGCTCGCCACCGTCGCTAGCTGGTGGGCCGGGACAGAACGCGAGCAGACCGTCCCGACGAGACGGACGATTCGCCGCGCTGTCGGCCGTGTCGACAGCGGGACCGACCACGGGCGTCGCGACTCGCCCTGAATCACAGCAGCCCCTCGTTACTCGGCTGGGGCGACCATCAGATACACTATCGTCGTCGTCCCCGTGAACTCCTGCGCCTGGTTCCTGTGGTAGTAGTACTGAATCCCCCGCTCCTCGACGACGTACGGCCGCCCGTCGTCGGTGACCGTCTCTGTCTCGAAGGAGTCGATCGTACCGATACTGACGTAATCGCCCGTCTCCGGGACGGGAATCGTCTTCCCTACGACCATCTCCAGTTCCTCCCCCGTACGGGCGTCCATACAGACGACGACGGTCACGTCGTTCCCGCCCGCTTCTTCGGGCAAGTCGACGTCACCGCTCTCTAACGGGACCCGTCGAACCATACTGCTAGTTGGGCGGAATGAAGTATAAGGTAGACGTACAGCTTTGCGGTCCTGGTAGTGTTCGGACTCGATGGGATTGTGAACCCGTCGTGAGACGTTCCTGCTCGGCCTTCGGCCTGCGCGGGCTGCGACTCACTGGGCTTCAAATCCCATCTTCATCGTTCAGATTTCCGCGACACCGCCGACTCGCTTCGCTCGTCGGCTGGTGTCGCGAGAAATTAGTGGACTCGATGGGATTTGAACCCATGGCCTCTTCCTTGCGAAGGAAGCGATCTACCCCTGATCTACGAGCCCGCGAACGCAATCAATCGTAGCCACTGGTGCGTATTAGTAGCTTTCCTTTCGGCTGGCGTACGTGCCGTGGTGTGACGTAGCGAGGAGGCGCAGTCGGCCGGCGGCGACGCCGACGAGGAGGCCGGTGAAGTGGGCGATGAGGGCGACGCCGGGGGCACCGGTCGCGAGTGTCACCACGATAGCGACGACGGCGAAGACGGCGTACTCAGCGGAGCGTGGGAGGTCCAGTTTCGAGAGGAGGCGGTCGGTGACGACGTTGCCGCCGAGGACGTAGCCGTAGAGGGCGAAGACGGCCCCGGACGCGCCGAGGACTGCGACGCTCCCGAACGTCAGCAACACCTCTGCGAGGCCAGCGAGCGCGCCGCTGATGAGGAAGAAGAGGTGAAAGCGGAGGTTCGTCGTCGAGCGTTCGAGGACGAAGCCGACGAGGGCGAGTGCGAGCGCGTTCGAGAGCAGGTGCGTAAGGTTCGCGTGGGCGTACACGCTCGTGACGAGTGCCCACGGCTGTTGCATGGGTGAGTGGAGGGTGAACAGGAGTCCGTGGACCCACCCGAGGCCGACGAAGCCGAGTAGTCGGACTGCTGACTGAACGGCGAAGACCAGACAGAAGACGACTAGGAGGGTAAGCGTCGGACTCCGTGAACGACGTACCATAGAGAGAGAGGAGTGCCGCAGCTACAAAATGTTTCAGGTGTTCGACTCAAACTCGAAGACGATACTGCGCGAGAGAGTGGTGGCACGGTGCCACCAACCGCCCTCAGTCTTCGAGGACGATTTCGATGCTGACGTCGTTCGGCACCTGAATCCGCATGAGCTGACGGAGCGCGCGCTCGTCAGCGTCGAGGTCGATCAGACGCTTGTGGACGCGCATCTCCCAGTGCTCCCACGTCGCCGTGCCTTCGCCGTCGGGCGACTTGCGGGAGGGGATCTCCAGCGTCTTGGTCGGCAGCGGGATCGGACCCGACAGGTTGACACCGGTCTTGCTCGCGATTTCGCGAACGTCGTCACAGATGTTGTCGAGGTCGTCGGGGTTGGTCCCGGCGAGCCGGACGCGTGCCTGCTGCATTGTTTACTTCTCGTTGACGCCCATGACCTTGCCAGCCGCGATGGTCTGGCCCATGTCACGGACAGCGAAGGAGCCGAGTTCCGGAATCTCGCCGGCCGGCTCGATGCTGAGCGGCTTTTGCGGACGGACGGTGACGACAGCGGAGTCGCCGGACTGGATGAAGTCCGGGTTCTCCTCTGCGACGTCGCCCGAGGAGGGGTCCATCTTCTTGTCGATGGACTCGATGGTACACGCGACCTGTGCCGTGTGGGCGTGGAAGACCGGCGTGTAACCCGCCGTGATTACGGACGGGTGCTGCATGACGACGATCTGTGCCTGGAAGGTCTCGGCGACCGTCGGCGGGTCGTCGGCGGGGCCACAGACGTCACCGCGGCGGATGTCGTCCTTGCCGATGCCACGGACGTTGAACCCGACGTTGTCACCGGGGCCAGCTTCCGGCACTTCCTCGTGGTGCATCTCGATGGTCTTGACCTCGCCACCGACGTCAGACGGCTGGAACGAGACGTTCTCGCCGACGTTGAGCATACCCGTCTCGACACGGCCGACCGGGACCGTACCGATGCCGGAGATGGTGTAGACGTCCTGAATGGGCAGGCGCAGCGGCGCGTCCGTCGGCGGCTGCGGTGCCGGCAGGTTGTTGAGGGCCTCGAGGAGGATGTCGCCATCGTACCAGGAGGTGTTGTCGGAGCGCTCGGCGATGTTGTCGCCTTCGAACGCGGAAATCGGGATGAACGTCGCGTCCTCGGAGCGGAAGTTGACCTGCTTCAGCAGGTTCTGGACCTCGCCCTTGACGTCCTTGTAGGAGTCTTCCTTGTAGTCGACGACGTCCATCTTGTTGACGCCGATGATGAGCTCGCCAATGCCCAGCGTGCGTGCCAGGAAGACGTGCTCACGGGTCTGCGGCGCGACACCGTCGTCTGCCGCGACGACGAGGACCGCGTTGTCTGCCTGGGACGCGCCCGTGATCATGTTCTTGACGAAGTCACGGTGACCCGGACAGTCGACGATGGTGAAGTAGAACTCGTCGGTGTCGAATTCCTGGTGGGCGATGTCGATGGTGACACCACGCTCTCGCTCCTCAGCGAGGTTGTCCATGACGTAGGCGAACTCGAAGCCACCCTTGCCCTTCTCTTCTGCTTCTTCGCGGTACTGCTCGATGACGTGCTCGGGCACGCTCCCCGTCTCGAAGAGGAGTCGCCCGACCAGTGTGCTCTTGCCGTGGTCGACGTGGCCGATGACGGCCAGGTTCTGGTGCGGTTTGTCGCTCATTGTTGTATCTCACGCGCAGAGGCGCTGTGTGGAAATCTTTCGGCAGAAACGGTTAAAACCATTTCGATACAGTTCGTTCGACACCCCGACGCCGTCTTGCGGTTTGCCGTGCGACACCACACCAAGGCAGGCAGACAACTCACTCGCGTCGGGGGTTTCGGACTGGTCGAAACTGGCTGCATGTCGGTTCGAGTAGTACCCGACGACGCCAACAGAACGGCAGGAGGAACGGGTTACTCCAGTCGAGCCACGTCGGCCAGCACGGCACACGCGGTCGGGTCGCCGCCAGCACCTCGGCCGCGGAGCGCGAACCGACCCGCGTGCGTCGTCTCCAGTTGGACGATGTTCTCGGTCCCGCTGACCGCGAGCGGGCTGTCTGCCGGCACGAGTCGGGGACCGACGCGGATACCGTCCGGCGTCGCTTCACCGATGAGCCTGACCGTGCGCCCGTCTTCTTTCGCCAGTTCGAGCGCACTGGTCGGGATGTCGACGATGCCCTCGACGTCCGCATCCGCGAGCGTGTACTCGGCGTCGCCGTCGGCGAGGACGTTGGCGAGAATGACACACTTCAGGGCGGCGTCGGTCCCTTCCACGTCGAAGGCGGGGTCAGCCTCGGCCACACCGAGGTCTTGTGCCTCCGCGAGGACGTGTTCGTAGTCGAGCCCTTCCGCGGCCATCCGCGTGAGGATGAAGTTCGCAGTGCCGTTGAGGACGCCCTTCGCGGCGGTGACCTGTCCGGATCCGTAGTCAGTGATGGTGCCGAGGACTGGAATCGCGCCGGCGACCGTCGCTTCGAACAGGACCTCGCCCGCGCTCTCGTGTTCGAGCTCGCGTACGTCGGCATACCGTTCCGCGACCGGTCCTTTGTTCGCCAACACGACGTGACGGTCGCGTTCGAGTGCGGTTCGGACGTGCGAGAAGCCGGGCTCCGCGTCGCCGAGCGTCGTCGGTGTCGCCTCCACGAGTGCGTCGTACTCGGTCGCGACCGCCGCGTCGGGGTCGGCGTCGCCGACGCGGCCGCGTGCCGCCTTTCTGTCCAAGACGGCGTCCACATCGAGGCCAGCCGGGTCGACGACCGCCGAACTCGAGTCGGCGATGGCGGTCACGGTGTGGCCGCGTTCGCCCGCGAGTCGCGCCACCGACCGGCCGACCGCACCGGCACCGAGGACGGCGAGTTTCATGGCTCACCCTCCACGAGCGGTTCGACGACACGCAGTCCTTTCTCGTCGGCCACGTCTCGCACGCATGCCAGCGCCGCTTCGGTCTCGTCTGGCTCGACCGCGAGTTGGACCCGAGCACTCGACACGTCGTCCGTGCCCGCGGGCGCATCGAGCGCGAAGTCGGTCACCGACGCCTTGGCGCACTCCTCGATGGTCGAGAGCGTGTCCGAGAGGTCAGTCTCGACGAGGTGGCCCACGAGCAACACGCTCGTCTGCGCGCTGAAGCGGTCCTCACCGGCCTGTGTCACCGTCACGCCGGCTTCTTTGAGCGCTTCGACGATACCGTCGAAGCGACTCGGGACGCACTCTAAGTCGACCTCGACCGGGATGTGCCCACGCGGTGTGAGGTTGCCGCGCTCGTGGAAGATAGAGAGTAAGTTCCCCCCGTTGTCGGCGATGGGACGGAGCGCGCGCAACAGCTCGCCCGGCTCGTCGACGAGCTCGAGGCGAACCGTGTACGCCCGTCTCGTCTCAGAGGCATCAGTCGCCATCGACATCACCCGCAGAGAAGACGGCGATTCGTCTGTGCATATCTACGTCTGACCCGAGCGAGCGATATAAGCCTTCAGCCACTCGCAAATCTCTCCTCTCGTGCCAGAGACGTTCGCGCCGATGGAGAATCAGCATCAGTCGCGATAGGTCGCCGCGAGCCGGTCGAGGTGTGAGACGATGCGCTCGGTCGCATCGTCGTGACCTGGACAGTCCGCGGACGGGCAGCGCTGGGCGACGACCGGTTCGGGGTCGTCCGGGCGTAGCGCGACTGCACGAACGACGACTGTCCGGTCCGCGAGGTCGACCCGCCGCTGGTGTAACACCTCTCGCTCACCGGCGGTCGCTCCGTCGACCGAGTCGGCGTCGGTTCCCTCGTCACCACCCCCTGCTGGGGCGATGGGCGTCGAACTGACCGTCGTCCGGACGCCGACGGGGAGACACGTTCGGTCACAGTGTGGGCACGAAGACGCCACGATTGCCTTTCGTTGCGACCGCTGTGTGTAAAAAACTTTGTGAAAGACTACACGACAGTTTGGTGAATCGACACGCTGGTCGCTCGACGACAGCAAAGAACAGAAAGAGAGACGAAGTGCCTTACAGGTAGTCGGCGCCTTCGGGCAGCTCCAGCTTCATGCCCTTGCGCTCGCGAATCTCCATGATCTTGTCCGTCTGGAGACTGTCGGACATGAACTCGAAGCCGGCGTTCTCCGTGTTCCACGACGCGCGACCCTCGGTCGCACTGCGGATGTCGGAGGAGAAGCCGATCATCTCGTCGACCGGTGCGACGCCTTCGACGACCATGAGGTCACCCTCCTGGTACATGTCGTCGACGCGGCCACGGCGACCCTGAATCTCGCCGGAGGCAGCACCCATGTGGTCGTTCGGGACGTCGATGCGGACGTTCTGCATCGGCTCGAGCAGTGCGACGCCCGCGTGGATGAGCGAGCGGTGGACTGCTTCGCGGACTGCGGGGATGACCTGTGCGGGACCACGGTGGATGGTGTCCTCGTGCAGGCGGGCGTCCTTCAGGCGCAGGAGTGCGCCCTGGACCGGCTCGCCGGCGAGCGGACCGTCTTCGAGGGCCTCTTCGAGACCTTCGATGACGAGTTCCATCGTCTCGTTCAGGTGCTGGATACCCTTCGTGTCGTCGATGAGGATGTTCGTCCCGAAGATGTGCTCGACGTTCTGGGACGTGTCCTTGTCCATGCCGGCTTCCTGCAGCTCCTCACGGCGCTCCAGTTCGGGCATGTCCATCGAGACCTCGCCGAGACGAATCTTCTCGACGATGTCCTCGTTCATCGGTTCGAGGGTCATGTAGAACCGGTTGTGGCGGTTCGGGGAGATGCCCTCGACCTCGTCCGTCGCGGCGCGCGGCGCTTCGCGGTAGACGACGATCGGCTCACCAGTGATGACCGGGATGCCCTGGTTGCGCTCGATGCGCTGCGTGATGACTTCCAGGTGCAGCTCACCCTGACCGGAGATGAGGTGCTCACCAGTGTCCTCGTTAATCGTAATCTGGATGGTCGGGTCTTCCTTGGAGACCTGACGGAGCGTCTCGATGAGCTTCGGCAGGTCGTCCATGTTCTTCGCCTCGACGGACTTCGTGATGACCGGCTCCGAGATGTGCTCGATGGACTCGAACGGCGTCATCTCGATGGAGGAGATGGTGGAGCCAGCGATGGCGTCACGCAGGCCAGTGACGGCCGCGATGTTCCCTGCGGGAACGTGGTCCACTTCCTCGCGCTCGCCACCCATGAACAGGCCGACGGACTGGAGGCGGTTGGTGCCCGCAGTACCGGAGACGTAGAGGTCCTGGCCCTTCTCCATCGTCCCGGAGAAGACACGACCCGTGGCGACTTCACCCGCGTGGGGGTCCATGTGGATGTCGGTACACATGAAGACGACTTCGCCGTCGTCGTCAACCAGACGCATCTGCTCTGCGACGTCGAGTTCGTCGTCACCACGCCAGATGCGCGGGATACGACGGGGCTGCGCCTCGATGGGGTCCGGGAAGTGCTCGACGACCATGTCGAGCACGACGTTCGAGAGCGGCGTCTTCTCGTGGAGTTCCTGGCGCTTGTCCGCGCGCTCGAGGTCGATGATGTCACCGAAGTCGAGGCCGGTGCGCTGCATGGAGTTGACGGAGACGCCCCACATGTACAGGGCGGACCCGAACGCGACGGTGCCGTCCTGCACGGAGACGGTCCAGTCGTCGACGTCGTCCATGTCCTCGGTCATGCCAGCGATGAGCTCGTTGACGTTACCGATGACCTTCTGGAGACGCTGTTGCATCTCCTCGGGACCTTCCTGCAGTTCGGAAATGAGGCGGTCGACCTTGTTGATGAACAGGGCCGGCTTCACGCCCTCACGGAGCGCCTGCCGAACGACGGTCTCCGTCTGCGGCATGGCACCCTCGACTGCGTCCACGACGACGAGTGCGCCGTCGACTGCACGCATCGCACGCGTCACGTCGCCACCGAAGTCGACGTGGCCCGGCGTGTCGATGAGGTTGATGAGGTGGTTCTGGTCGTCGACTTCATGGGTCATCGACACGTTTGCCGCGTCGATGGTGATCCCACGTTCCTGCTCGTCCTCTTCCGTGTCCATCATGAGCTTGGTCGCCTCACCTTCGTCGGCGATCATGCCCGTCCCAGCGAGCAGGTTGTCTGTGAGTGTCGTCTTACCGTGGTCGACGTGCGCGGCGATGGCGATGTTCCGGATGTGCTCCGGGTTGTCCATCAGCCGTTCGCACTGTTCGACGATCTTCTTTCGTCTACCCATTGGTGTTGCGTACCGACAGGGCGGGTAAAAGTATGCTGTTTTCGTTCGGGCGGAATTGCGTGAGTCGGCCGTTTTCGGGCGGCTGAGAACGCGTCGGTGCGTCAATAGTAGACACAGTACGTACCAGTTCGGTCCCACTGCGACCGCGGATACCCTATCTACGGTGCCACAATCCTCATACCGATACGTTACGTGTTGACTGATAGCATGGATGTTCGTGTACAGGGTTCCGGGCCGACCGCGCCGTTTCTCCGCGCCCAGGGCCTCTTCGAGACCGACGCAGACGTCGAGTTACCGGTGTACGTCCACGTCCGGGAGAACCCGGACGAGCGGACGTGGACCGGTCACTACGAGGACCACCACGTCCTCAACATCTCTCTCCGAGCGGCGACGAGCGTGATGGCGACAGAGCTGGCGGTCCACGAATTTGCGCACATGGCTCGCTACGAGGAGGAGCACCCGTCGCACGTGCAGTCGACTCGGGAAGCCCTCTACCTCGGTCTCGCCGGCAACAGCGTCGAACGCCGCAAACTCTCGCACTGCTACCAGATTGCGAACCACATGAAGGACATCTACGCCGACGACATCACGATGCGTGTCTCCTCGGCGGACAAACTCGTCTCGTTCCTCGAATCGAGTCTGGCCGCGGCCATCGCCGACCAACCGACGCCACCGCGAGCAGGCCTGAACCCTATCACACCCGGTGCCGACCCGGACATCACGGCGGTCAACGCGGCGTTCGCGCTCGCGCTCGTAGAGCGTCACGACCTCGTGCCGGACGACCACCCGCTGTACGACCTCGCACGCGTCGCCGCGGGAGACGCGCCCGACGTGAACGTCGACCGATTCAAACATCGGTTCGTCTCGCTGGTCGACGACCCGAGCAAGAGCGAGTACCGCAAAGCGCTAGTCGACGTGACGCGAGAGTACGCGCTCTCCGGGCACCAGGCGGCAGACTGACCGGAGTGCACGTTGAAGCCGCGGAAACTGCGGAGACCCAGTTTCGTCAAACGCGCGTTTCATCTAACGGACAAGAGATACGTTCAGCACGCGTTTCGTTCTGCATGCACACTTGGAACCGTAGAGAGGTACTCGCACTCGCGGGTGCGCTCTCGTTGCCCGCGCTCGCGGGCTGTCTAGGCGGGCTTCGGAGCGACGCCGCCGGCGCGACGCCGGGGCTACTCCTCTCGAACGTCGACCGCGAGACGAACCCCGCAGTGAGTGAGGGCGACCTCGACGCGCAGGTTCGCGCGAACACCCAGTTCGCCCTGGACGTCCACCACAACCGGGTCGCCGCGGCCGCGGGCGAGAATTTGTTCGTCTCCCCACTGAGCATCTCGCTGGCGATGGCGATGGTGTGGGCCGGTTCGAAAGGCGAGACCGAGACCCAGATAGCCGAGACGCTGCACTACGCTGGCGAGCAGGCCGACCTTCACGCGACGTTCAACCGCCTCGACCTCGCGCTCGAACTGCCTGAAGGCGCCGACGACGAGGCGTTCCGACTGGACATCGTCAACGCCATCTGGGGCCAGGAGTCGTACCCGTTCTCGGACAACTATCTCGACACGCTCGCCGTCAACTACGGTGCTGGCCTGCGAACGCTCGACTTCGCCGGTGAACCCGAACCCTCGCGTGCGACCATCAACGACTGGGTCGAAGACCAGACCGAAGACAAAATCGTGGACCTCCTCCCCGAAGGCGCTATCACCGACCTGACTCGCCTCGTCGCCACCAACGCGGTGTACTTCAAGGCGGCCTGGTCGCTCCCCTTCGCCGAGGGGGCGACCGGTGACGCGACGTTCACCGCGCTCGATGGGACCGAGTCTACGGTCCCGATGATGCGCCACGACGAGGAGTTCCCCTACGCCGAAGTCGACGGCGTGCAGGTTCTCGAACTGCCCTACGAGGGTGACGCGGCCAGTATGGTCGTCGTCCTCCCGGCCGAAGGCGAGTTCGAGTCGGTCGAAGAGTCACTCGACGCCGACGGCCTCCACGGACTGTTCGATGCACTCGAACCTCGCGAGGGGACCGTCCGCCTGCCGAAGTTCACATTCGGCTCGAAGGTCGCCCTGAACGACACGCTGAAAGCCCTCGGGATGCCCGACGCCTTCGACCACAAGCTCGCCGACTTCAGCGGCATGGTCGAGCCAGGCACCGAGGAACGCCTTGCCATCACCGACGTGGTCCACCAGAGCTTCGTCGCGGTCGACGAGAAAGGGACCGAAGCGACCGCCGCGACGGGCGTCGTCGTCGGCGACGAGTCCGCACCGATGGACCCGTTCACGTTCGAGGCGAACCGGCCGTTCCTGTTCGCCATCCGGCACCGGGAGACCGACTCCGTTGTGTTCCTCGGGCGACTGGTCGACGCTGGTGCGGCACAGGACACACAGTAAGCAGCGTCCGAACCAGGGTCAGAATGCCCCGACGACCGGAGCGAGCGTCCGAACGATGCCGACGAGTCCCAGTCCTGCACCGACAGCCAGTACCGCAAAATCAATCCGCGAGAACCGCATTGCCGGCGGTGTCGGGTTCCACGAGAAACAGCGGGCCTGCAAGGCGACCGACAGCCGGTCCGCTCGCGTAAGTGCTCGCGAAAGACTCACCAGTAGCAGTCGCCGCGTCCGGTCCACGACCGACCGATTGTCACCGCCACGGGCGCGAATCGCGTCCCTGATGGCCTGTACGTCGTGGCGAAGCAGCGGCAAAAACCGGAGCGTCAGTGCCATTCCGACGCCGAGGAGCCGTCCCGCCTTCCCGGGAACGTGTCGCTGAACCGCCGCCCGCGTCTCCCGAATCGGCGTTGTCGTGACGTATGCCGCACTCACGAACAGCACGAGCACGACGCGGGAGATGGCGAACGCAGAGTCGACCGCTCGCGCCGCGACTAGCCACGGCGGGCCGAGCGTGACCGCCGCGAGAAGCGGGCCGACCAGCAAGAACGCGAAGACGTACCGATACGCACGAAGGACGGCCAACGGAGAGAGACGCGCGACGGCCAGCACCCCCAGCGCGAAGACAGCGAGCGCGCCGAGCCACGCTGGGTTCGTGTCCGCGAAGACGGCGATAGCGAACCCGACCTGGACGGCGAGTTTCCCGCGGGCGTCGAGTCGATGGGCGAGCGAGTCGCCCGACGTGTAGGAGAGCATGGACAGGTGCTACACCGGTGGAACGTCGACGGTGAGGTCGCCGAGTTCCGCCCGAATCTCGGTCGGTGAACCGTCTACGACGACCCGACCGTCGGCCATCGCGACCACGCGGTCCGCTCGGTCGAGCAGGTCACGCAGGTCGTGCGTGACGACGACGACGCTCGTCCCGGCCGCGTGCAAGTCGTCGAGTCGCCTCAGGACAGACTGGCGCGCCCGCTTGTCGAGTCCGGCGAACGGTTCGTCCAGCACGAGGTGGCTGGGGTCCATCGCGAGCGCCCCCGCGATGGCGACCCGCGATTGCTCCCCACCGGAGAGTTCGTCGACGCGTTCGTGCTCACGACCGTCCATGCCGACGGCCGAGAGCGAGTCCGCGACCCGGCGGTCGATTTCTTCGCGGGCGAGTCCAAGATTCTCGGGACCGAACGCCACGTCCGCGCCGATAGTGGCGGCGACCAACTGGTCGCGGGGGTGCTGGAACACCATCCCGACGCTGGTCCGCGCTGCGACGGGGTTCGCCGAAACCAGCGAACCATCGACTTCGACGGTCCCCGAGTCGGGTTCGAGGAGGCCGTTGCAGTGACGCACGAGCGTCGTCTTTCCGCTGCCGTTCGCACCGACGAGCAGGACGAACGCACCGTCTCCGATGGTGAGCGAGACGCCGTCGAGCGCGCGATGGTCACCGAATCGGTGAACCAGGTCCGTGACCTGTATCATCAGACCATTCCGTCGAGGTCGCCCGCACGAACGAGCGCGACGACGGCCGCCATCTCGATGAGGTCACCGGGGAGGTAGGGGAGCATCGTCGCGAACGCCTTCTGCATCGACAGTCCGAGCACCGACGCCATCCACGGCGTCCCGAGGACGTAGATGATGGCGATGCCGAGGACGACTGCACCGACCTGCGTCACGACCGAAACCTGCGAGAGCGGCCGCCGACCGAGCCCACGGTGGACGACTGCACCGATTACCACCGCCGCGAGTAGGTAGCCGAACAGGAAGCCACCGGTGTACCCTACCAGTGACCCGAACCCGCCGCTGCCGTTCGCGAACACCGGTGCGCCGGCCGCGCCTGTCAGCAGGTACAGCACCATCGAGAACCCAGCCCATCGGGCACCGAGCAACAGCCCCGCGAGGAACACCGCGGTGGTCTGTACCGTCACCGGTGGCATCCCGGCAGGCATCGGAATCGACACCTGTGCGAGGGCCGCTGTCAGTGCGGCGAACATCGCCGATGCTGCCACCATCTTGACCGTCTCGTCGCCGACGAGGTCGACGTTCCCGTACTCCTCCGAACTGCGCTCACGTTCTGCCATACACGCAAACTCCCTCGTCAACCTGCAAAATCGTACCGGTTGACAAGCGGTGGGTGCGACGGGAGAACCAGCGACAGCGACCACCGCAGCAACGGCTCACGAGGGGTGAAAAGACGAGAGAAGATTCGCAGAGTTTAGCGGGCCGCGGCCGCGACGCGCTCTTTCTCTTCCTTCTGGTTGATGGCGTGCGTCTGGACGTCGTAGTTGGCCGCACCGATGATCTGCTGTGCGAGTGCCTCGGCGGCGGACGTCGGCGTCTTGTAGGACGCACTGAACGCACCGTCGGCGATGAACTTCAGGGACTGGTCGACGCGGCGCTGCGGGGCCACGTCGACTGCCTTCGGGACCGAGATGCCACCGTACTTGAGGCGGACGGTCTCCTCACGCGGGGCGGCGTTCTCGACGGCGCGGACGAGAACCTGAATCGGGTTCTCCTCCGTGCGGTCTTCGATGATGTGGAAGGCGTCACGGACGATGTTGAGCGTCTTCTGCTTCTTGCCCGTGTTGTCCTCCGTCTGCATCATGCGGTTGATGAGTCGCTCGACGATGGAGATCTCGGACTTCTTGAACTGCTTCGACGCGTGGCGGCCCATCGTGTGCGCGATGGGCGTCACAGTGATGTAGCGCTCCGTGGAGGGGTCACGGTACTCGATGTCCGTGATGTCCCACGTGGCGAACAGCTTCGCACGTGCGCCCTCGTCGTCGGTGCCGGCGGGCTTCTCCGGCTCGGGGGAGTCTTCTGCCGCCATGATTAGCGCACCGGTTTCTCTGCGTTACCGCGAACCAGTTCGATCATCGAGACACCGTTGACCTTCTCGACCTTGTAGTTGACACCGGAGAGGTCACCCATCGCGCGACCCTTCGCACCACCGATACCGGCGATGGTGACTTCGTCGTGCTCGTCGATGAAGGAAATCGCACCGTCACCGGGACAGAACGCGGTGACCTGTTTCCCGTTCTTGATGAGCTGAACACGGACACACTTCCGGATTGCCGAGTTCGGCTGCTTTGCTTCGATGCCGACCTTCTCGAGGACGATACCGCGACCCTGCGGTGCACCCTCGAGGGGGTCAGACTTCTTGCGAAGCCCGCGTTCACGTCGGGCGTACTTCGAGTCGGACCACCGCTGGTTCTGGCGGTCCTTCTTCAGTTTGCGAGCGGCGTATTTGCCGTTTGCCATAGTACCAGAGGCTATCTGACGAAGGCACTTAAGCCTCCCTCTTTCGCTCGGGAGTTACGGGTTGTGCGGGCACGAGAGGGGGCAAAGGAGGAATCTGAGGCCGTTTCGTGATTCGGAGATACGCACTCTCAGCGGGTCTTACCCGATAAGGTGCTCTCAGCGGCGTTCGTTCCGGAATCCTGCGGAACGGAGAGAGTACGGAATCTGTAACCGTTTTGTACTGCGCTTCGGTGGGTGAGGACATGGATTCACGCATCCCCGGCTTTTACGAGAAAGACCCGGCGACGCGAGCCGCCACAAACACTCTGGCGCGCACTGGAGAGCATGTCGAGCGAGACTGCGAGTCGGTATCGCGCGAGGGATGAGCACCGCAGGCCGAAGGCCGAGGAGCAGTCACGAGACGCAGTGCATCTCGTGAGTACACCAGAAATCGAAGATTTCTGGGGACACAATCGGTTGGGGAGGGTGTGGCTGCGGTCATGTGCACCACGATTCGAGAACTGCTTTGCAATACCAGCAAACACGAGAGTGACCACGACAGCACCAGCGATCACGACCACCGACACAACAGCCAATCACGTCTCCGCAGCAGGCAGTCGCAACGTCACCACGGTCCCAGTCTCACTATCGTCGTCACCAGCATCCTCGATAGTCATCTCTCCTTCCAGCGAGTCGACGACCAGTTCGATGACGGAGAGGCCGACCCCGTTGCCGTGGTCGACCGGCGTCGCGTCCCCGTCGGTCACGGCCTGGCGCTCTTGCAGCGGTGTCCCGGGGCCGTCGTCGACGACTTCGAACTCGACCCACTCAGCATCACACCGAGCAGCAACGGTGACCGACGGTGTGTCGCGGTCGTTGTGTTCGACGGCGTTTTCGAGCACCTGTTCGACCGCGTGTTGGAGGCCGGTGTGCGCCGAGACGTAGCACTCGTCCGGGCGCGTGACCGAGATGTCGGCTGCGGGGAATCGCTCGCTGACGCGCCCGACCGCGGCGTCGACCAGCGCAGCCACGTCGAGCGCCCTGCGATCGGCTGGCTCGTGGTCGATGATGCTCTCTAACTGGCGGACCTTGTGGCTCGCGTCGACGAGTCGCTCGGCGACCTCGCGGATGGTCTCGGCGCGCGCTTCCTGCTCGGGCGAACTCGCGTCCGTCGCGAGCAAGTCGGCGTAGCCTGCGATGACCGTCATGTCGTTCCCGAGATTGTGCCGGAGAACGCGCTTCAGTACCTGTAGTCGTCGTTCGCGTCGCTTGCGGTCACTCACGTCGCGGGCGACGCCGGCCATGCCGCGGAACTCGCCGTCGTCGCTTGGGAGCGGTCCGAGGTGGTCCTCGACCGGAATCGTCCGACCGTCGTCGGTCACCATCTCGACCTCGACCGTGGTCCGGTCGGGACCGCCCGGACCGACCAGTTCCGCCGTCGCGTCGAGAATAGTCCGGGTGGCTTCGTCGGTCAGCGTGTCGGTGAAGTGGACTGCACCGTCGTCGACGGCGTCCTGCGTCCACCCGAACCGCTCCTCGTACGCCTGATTCGCGAACGTGCCGACGCCACTGCTGTCGACGGCCCACACGGGGTCGGCCAGCGACTCGATGATAGTCTCGTAGCGTTCGAGTTCGTCACGGCGACGCTCTTGGTCGGTCACGTCGCGCAGGATACCGATGGTCCCGCGGAATTCGCCGTCGGGACCGGGTGAGCGCGGTGCGATTCGCACCTCGTAGGTCCGTTCTTCGCCATCGAACGTGGCGGGACAGCGGACCGTGGCCGTCTCCGCGTCGCCGGTCACGAGGTCGCGGGCGGCCGCCGCGTACTGTTCGATTACCCGAGCGTCGACGACGCCCTCGTCGACCAGGTCGAGGACAGACGTGCCGACGAGGGCCGACTGCGAAGCGCCGAGGAGTTCCGCCCCACGTGTGTTGCCGCCGAGGATTCGCCCGTCGGCGTCGAGGACGAACACGCCCGCGGGGACCGTCTCGACGACGGTTTCGTACTGTTCGGCGAGGACGCGGCGCTCGGGACTGACCGAAGCGTCGTCGTCGGCTGTGGTTTCATCCTCGTCGCTCACAGTCGTGTCGCTGACCGACCGCGCTCGCACGTCGGCGACCGCGGCCGAGACGCGCTTTGCGAGCCGCTCACCCGCAGCATCGGGAGCCACGGGCAAATAGCCCGCAGCACCGGCCGCGACCGCGTCGCCAGCCAGTTCCTCGGACCCGTGCTGTGTCGCCACGACGACTGGGACACGCCCGTCGACCGCTGCGAGAACCGCCAGACAGTCGACACCGGCCGGGTCGTGGCCGGTGACGACACACTCGATATCGTCGTCGCCGGTCGACAGTCGCTCGCGGAGCGCCACGATATCCGGCACCCGCTCGACCGCGAACGCCGTCCGCTCGGCCAGCAACCCGTCGTTCGTCGACGCCGTGCCCACCAGCACCACCTGAATCGGCGTCACCATAGCACCACGATTTACGTGGGCGCTACTAAACGTGCTGGCAGTCCTGCAAAACGAATTTCGGGAACCCGACCGACTCAGAACAGCGGCGTCAGTTCTTCGTCCCCGGTCGCGAGCAAGTCGGCGAGTTTCGCGTCCGACTCGTTGCGCAACTCTTCGATGTTCTCCATCGCCTCGATGGCGACCTGCTGGAGTGCCTTGATGCGCGGCACGTTGGTCACACCAGAGAGCAGGACGACCGCCGCGACCGACTGCTCCTTCGGGAGTGGGTAGTCGCCGCCGCGAATCTCCATCGAGCCGGTCTGCTCTTCGAGCCACTTGCGGCCGCGCTCGATGCCCTTGCGGTTGAGTCGCTCCGGCGGCCCAGCAACCACGAGCAACCCCCGCTCTGCACCCTGTACCTCACAGGGCAGCGTGAGTCGCCCGAGGGTCGCCTTGCGAACCAGCGAGGTGATGCGGTTGGTCTCGTCGACCTCGTCGAGGTCCTTCTTCGCAAAGCGCGAGAAGAGCCCACCGTTCTCCGACTCCAGTTGCTCGACCGCGTAGCCGATGGTCGACACGCCGCCGTTGGCGAGCGTGTTGATTATCTCCGAGGAGTCGACGACACTCTCTGCGACGGCATCGCCGGGGTCGACCTCACCCGCACCGAACAGCACGCCGAGTCGGCGGACGAGTTCCTCGTTGATGGCGGCGTAGCCACCTTCGACGGATTCGCCAGTCTGTCGCCACGCGTCGTTGTCGAACACGATGAGGTTGTCCACCTCGCGCACGAAGGTCTGGAACGAGCGTGCTGCGTTCAACGTGTAGATGCCGCCCTCCTCGGTGCCCGGGATGACTCCCAGTCCGTACACCGGTTCGCTGTAGATGCGCTTCAGGTGCTTCGCCAGCACCGGCGCGCCACCGCTGCCCGTGCCGCCGCCGAGACCCGCGACGATGAGGAACGCGTCGACCTCGTGGGTCGGAACGCCGTCCAGTGCCGCCTGAATCTCCGCGATGTCCTCCGCTGCGACCTCCGCCCCGAGTTCGTTGTCCGCGCCGACGCCGTGACCCTTCACTCGCGTCTGCCCGATGAGGACGCGACGCTCCGGCGCGATGTTATTCAGTCCCTGTAAGTCCGCACTCGCCGAGTTTACTGCGATAGCCGCACGCACGGTCTTTCCGCGCGTCTGCCGGTCGAACTCGATGAAGCGGTCGACGATCTTCCCCCCTGCCTGCCCGAAGCCGATCATCGCGAGTTTCACTGTGCAACACCCCCCGCTGTTCGAGTACCAGACATAATATCGGCTACCTGTACGCTCTCCGAGTAGATAAGTTTCTGCAGGGAAACGAGATGTTCGGACCGTGAGAGGTCCGAATCAGGTCAGCTGGATGTCGTCGATGTCGAAGTGACGCCCTGCGAGCGTCCTCGCGGCCTCGATGGTCCGCCCACCGCGACCGATAGCGACGCCGTGGTCTTCCTGTGCGACCTCGACGTAGGCGACGGTCTCGTCGCCCTCGCTGATGGTCACGTTGTACACCGCCGCCGGGGCCAGCGCGTTCGCGACGAAGTCCGCCGGGTCGTCCGAGTCTTCGACGAGTTTGACCTCGCGGCCGACCTGTTCTTCGAACTCGCGGACGTGCGCGCCACCGGGGCCGATGGCGTCGGGCATGTCGCCGGGCGCGACGACCAGCAACAACCGGTCGTCTTCGACGACACAGTCCGAGGCGTCCGCACCGGTGACCGCCTCGAACGTGGCGATGAACTGGAGCGCGTCACCGTCCAGCGTGATGCCCATTCGTCTCAGTCTCCGCCGACGCTACCCATCCGCAGGTCGACGTCGCCAGTCCCGATGCGTACCGGCTTGCCGGCGATGACGTTCTCGACGACACCGTTGAGGTCGTCGACGCGACCGTGGATGGCGGCGTCGAGCAGGTGGTTGACCGTGACCTCGTACGCTGCACGGGCCAGCACAGAGTCCTTGCTGCCACTGATACCGTGGCGACCGATGGACTCGATCTCGCCGCGGTTCGTCATGATGTCCGCGACGAGCATCAGGTGCCGGACGTTCACGTCCGAGAGACCCTGCTCTTTCAGCGTGTTGCTCGTCTCCTCGATGATGGCCTCGCGGGCCGCCTCGACACCGAGTTCGCCGTAGATCTCGTGGATGTTGTTACACGTCGAGCGCGATGCGTCGACGCCCTCGATGGTGAGCACGTCGCCGAACGCCGACCCCTCCGTGTAGAGGACGAACTCCTTGTTGTCCTCGGCCTCCGTCGACTCCTCTTCGAGGTCTTCCTTCCGGATGACGACACGCGAGACTTCCTCGATACCCTTGAAGGTAATCTCACGCAGTTCTTCGACCAGCTGGAGCAGGTCACGGTACGACGGCTCTTCGGGGCCGAACTGGATGTTCGCCCCCTGCTGGACGGTCTTGACGCCGAGCGAGTCCTGGATGATCTCCGCGACTTCGCCAGCGATCTCGTCGGTGCTCTCCATCGTCGGCCAGCGCTCCTGGAGCGTGTCCGGGTTCAGACTGACCTGTACGCGCATGTCGGCGACGTTCGTCGAGATGTCACCCAGTGCGAGAATCTTCGTCGCCTCGATCTGCCAGACGACTTCGTGTGCCTTCTCGCGGTTGGTGGCGTACTCGTCTTCGAGATACACCGTCATCATCGGCGTGTCGGGCGTCTTGCGGGCGTCCACCAGCTCGATGAGCCGTGGCAGGCCCTGCGTGACGTCGATCTCTGCGACACCCGCGTAGTGGAACGTGTTCATCGTCAGCTGCGTCCCCGGCTCACCGATGGACTGCGCCGAGACGACCCCGACGGGGTCGAGCGCGTCCACTCGGGTGTCGAGATAGCGGTTCTCGACTGCACGGGCGACTTCGTCCGCTTCCTCGATGCCGAGGCCACGGGCTTCGACGACGCGGTAAACCTCTTCACGGAGGCGACGCGGGAGTTCCGTGTCGGTCACGACTGCCTCGACGTCTTCGGAAACGTCGAACTCAGTCATCCGACTCCACCCCCTGAAGGAGGTCGGGATTCCGACGTGATTCCGCGTGCTCGGACAGGTCCGTCGGGCGAGCCTGCTCGCCGAGGAACTCTGCTTTCGCCTGGTCGGTGGCGAACTCGTTCTCGACGATGCGGTCCGTGATCTGGTCCACGTCGATCTCCGAATCTGCGTCGTATGCCACTTTCACCGGGCTCGTGTTGTCCTCACCGTACTCGAACTGGACGATGCGGTCGTTGGTGTCGCGCACCGTGCCGTCGTACTGCGCTTCGAGTTCGGCCATCGCGTTCATCAGGCGGCGCTGCAGGTAGCCGGACTTCGAGGTACGGACTGCCGTGTCGACCAGCCCCTCGCGGCCACCCATCGCGTGGAAGAAGAACTCACGCGGTTCGAGGCCGCCGGTATAGCTGTGCTCGACGAAGCCGTGTGCCTTCGAGGAGAGGTCGTTCTCCTTGAAGTGGCTCAGCGTACGGTTCTCGTAGCCACGGTTGATACGCTCGCCGCGGACTGCCTGCTGTCCGACACAGCCGGCCATCTGGGTCAGGTTCAGGATGGACCCACGCGCACCGGACTTGGCCATGACGACTGCCGGGTTGTCCTCGCCGAAGTGCTCCTCGGCGATGTCACCAGCGTTGTCACGCGCCTTTCCGAGCGTCTGCATGATCTTCATCTCCAGCGTCTCGTCGACGGTCCGACCCGGCAGCGATTCGAGTTCGCCCGCGTCGTACGTCTTGATGAGTTCCTGGACACGTGCCTCCGCGTCCTCGATGGTCTCGTTGATGCGCTCCTGTGCCTCGAGCGGGATGGTCTCGTCGTCGATCCCAATGGAGAACCCGAAGTGCATGATGGACCGCATGGCGAGCGACGCGATTTCGTTGATGAAGATGCGTGCACGCGAGTTGCCGTACACCTTCGTGATGGTGTCGACGATCTCCCCGTCGAACGCACCGACTGCGTCCTCGTCGATGGTCCCCTCGACGAGCTGCCCGTCTTCGATGACGACGGTGTCGCCGGTCGACGAGTCGAACTCGAGGTTGAGGTCGTCGGGCAGCAGTTCCGAGAACAGCGCGCGGCCCGTCCAGTACGGAACGCCGTTCTCCTCGCCGGAGGGGTCGGGCAGTTCGTCGATGCGGGTCGCACGCAGCAGGTCGAGTGCCTGCGTCTCGTTGAAGTGCGGATTCTCGTGGGTGAGCAGGTAGGTGCCCGAAATGTGGTCCTGGATGGCCCCGATGATGGCCTTCCCGAAGCGCGGGCTGAGAATCTGCTCTTGCACACGCATGAGGACGCGCGCCTCGGCGCGTGCCTCCTCGTTCTGGAGCGCGTGCATGTTCATCTCGTCACCGTCGAAGTCAGCGTTGTACGGCGGGCAAACGACGGTGTTCAGCCGGAACGTCTTGTACGGCATCACGACCACTTCGTGGGCCATGATGGACATCCGGTGCAGCGAGGGCTGCCGGTTGAAGATGACGATGTCCCCGTCGATGAGGTGTCGGTTGACCTCCCAGCCGGGTTCGATCTTTTCCGAGAGTTCCTCGCAGTTCTTCTCCGTCACCTTCAGGCGACGGTTGTCCGGTCGACGCACGTAGTTCGCGCCCGGGTGGCCCTCGGGGCCGTTGCGGACGTAGCGCTGTGCGTCGTCTAAGTTGCGCTCGGTGACGTTCATCGTCTGCGTCATCTCCTTGGCGACGCGGTCCGGGACACCGACCTCGTTCAGTGAGAGCGTCGGGTCCGGCGAGATGACGGTACGAGCCGAGAAGTTCACACGCTTGCCGGACAGCGAGCCACGGAAGCGTCCTTCCTTGCCCTTGAGACGCTGCGAGAGCGTCTTGAGCGGGCGGCCGGAGCGGTGTCGCGCCGGCGGCGTGCCCGAAATCTCGTTGTCCATGAACGTGGTCACGTGGTACTGGAGCAGTTCCCACAGGTCCTCGATGATGAGTTGCGGGGCACCAGCCTCGCGGTTCTCCATGAACCGCTGGTTGATGCGGATGATGTCGACCAGCTTGTGTGTGAGGTCGTCCTCGGAGCGCTGGCCGTTGTCCAGCGTAATCGACGGTCGCGCCGTCACCGGCGGGACCGGCAGGACGGTCAGAATCATCCACTCGGGACGGGACTTCTCGGAGCTGATACCGAGCACCTCGATGTCCTCGTCCGGGATGTCCTCGAACCAGTCGCGAATGTCCGAGGGCATCAGCTTGTTCATGTCTTCCTCGGTCAGGTCGATGTCGAGGGACTTCTCCAGCGCCTTGCGGTCGGACTCGCGCGGGCGGAACTCACCCGAGAGAATCTGGTTGACCCGAGAGAGGTCGATGCCCGTCTCGTTCGCGAGTTCCTCGCGGCCCATCCCCTGGTCCTCCTCGTCGTCGGGGTCGGGCTGCATCGCGGCGGCGATGCGCTGGGAGTACTCCGAGGTCAGCACCTGCTGGACCTCGTAGTACGTCGTCGGCTTCTCGTGCTGGATGTCGAACTGAATCTCGCCACAGAAGGGACAGCGGTCCTTCTTGCGAGCCTGTCGAATCGCAGCCTTCGTCACGTCGTTCAGGTCACGCCCGAGCGAGCGCGTCTGGTCGAGCTGTGCGTGGAACTCGTCGCGCTCGTCCTCCGTCAGCAGGAGGCACGAACACTCGCGACAGGTACCGCGCAGCAGGCGACGGATGAGCTTCGTAAAGCCCACGTGGATGACGGGCGCGGCCAGTTCGATGTGACCGAAGTGCCCGTTACACGACCCGGAGTGCTTCCCGCAGGTCTTACACTCCAGCCCGGGGTCGATGACGCCCAGTCGCGGGTCCATCAGCCCCATGTCGATGGGGAAACCGTCGTCGTCGTAGGTGTCCGCCGTGATGATCTTCGTGGCGGACATCTCCCGATACTCCTCCGGGTCCATGAGTCCGAAGTTGATCTCGCCGATCTCCTTCGGTGTCGATGAGCTTACCATGTTAGACTGCGTCCTCCAGTTCCAGTCGGGGGGCGATACCGAGCGCCTTCATCTCGTCGAGGAGGAGCTTGAACGCGTAGGACATCTCGATTTCGTGGATGTCCGTCTCCTCGCCACAGTTCGGACAGTAGACACGGCGCTGGTCGACGTTCTCGACCGCGCTCATCCCACACTGTCCACAGACGTAGATGAACTCGCGGTCGGACTCGTCGAGCAGGCGTTCCTTGAGTGCCATCGCGGAACCGTGGGCGACGAGCACCATCCGCTCCATCTCACCCACACGCAGGCCACCCTCGCGGGCACGACCCTCGGTGGGCTGGCGCGTGAGCACCTGTACCGGCCCACGCGAACGGGCGTGGAGCTTGTTCGAGACCATGTGGTACAGCTTCTGGTAGAAAATGACGCCGACGAAGATTTCCGCTTCAATCTTCTCGCCGGTGACACCAGAGTACATCGTCTCCTTGCCCGAAGACTTGAAGCCAGCGTCCTGCAGGCCACCGCGAATCTCCTGTTCGGACTCGCCGGTGAACGGCGTCCCGTCGACACGTCGGCCTTCGAGTGCGCCGACCTTGCCGCCGAGCATCTCCAGCACGTGCCCGACCGTCATCCGCGACGGCAGTGCGTGCGGGTTGACGATGAGGTCCGGGACGACCCCTTCCTGCGTGAAGGGCATGTCCTCTTGCGGCGCGATGTGGCCGATAACACCCTTCTGCCCGTGCCGAGACGCGAACTTGTCGCCGAGTTCCGGAATCCGCTGGTCGCGCACGGACACCTTCGAGAGTTCGGAGCCGTCCTCACCCTCCATCAGCGTGACCGTGTCGACGACACCGGACTCGCCCGAACGCATCGTCACGCTCGTCTCCCGACGCTTCTGCGGCGAGAGGCCACCCATGTCGTCCGGCTCTTCGAGGAACCGCGGCGGCGACGTCTTGCCGAGCAGCACGTCGTTCTCGCCGACGCGCGTCTCGGGGTTGACGAGGCCGTCCTCGTCGAGGTGCGTGTACGCGTCCTCACCGCGAGCACCGCGCACGTCCTGACTCGGAATCTCGAAGCGGTCTTCCTGCCCACCGGGGTACCGGCGCTCTTCGCCCTCGTAGGTACGGAAGAAGTGCGAGCGACCGAGCGCGCGGTCGACGGACCCGCCGTTCAGCACGAGCGCGTCCTCGATGTTGAACCCTTCGTAGGACATGACCGCGACGGTGAAGTTCTGCGCCGCCGGACGGTCGTCGTAGCCGATCTGTTCCGTCGTCTGCGTCTTCACCATCGAAAGCTGCGGGTAGTGCAGCAGGTGCTGGCGCGTGTCCGGTCGGATTCGGTAGTTCGCCGCCGGCAGACCCAGCGACTGCTTGATCATCCCCGAACCCATCGTAATACGCGGACTGGCGTTGTGCTCGGGGTACGGAATCATCCCCGCACCGATACCGAAGATGAGCTGCGGGTCGACTTCGAGGTGCGTGTGGTCCTCGGTCAGGTCGTCGGTGTTGACCGCGACGTAGATGTCCTCTTCCTCCTCGGCGTCGATGAACTCGACGTAGCCGTGTTCGACGAGGTCTTCGAACTCGATTTCGCCGTTCTTGACGGCGTCGAACTCCTCGTCGGAGATGAGTGCCTCGCCGTCCTCGACGACGAGCAGCGGACGGCGGGCACGCCCCGCGTCCGCGTTGATGATGACCTCACGAGTGCGGTCCTTGACGGAGACGTTGACCATCTCCGAAACGTCGCCGAGTCGGCGCGCCTCGCGGATCTGTTCTGCGAGCTCTTCCGGGTCGGGGTGTGTCCCGACCAGACTACCGTTGACGTAGACTTTCGCTTCGCGCTGTTGTGTTGCCATGATTCAGTCAGTCGTCTGCGGGCTCCTGTGCGGTGGTTCCTTCGAGGCCGGGGATGCCCTGTACCCCCATCGATGCGAGTTCTCGCTTCAGTCCCTGTTCGTCTTCGATGTTCTGGGAGAGTTCCATCGCCTGCGCGAAGTTCTTCACCAGCCCACAGTTCGGCCCCTCCGGCGTCTCGGAGGGACAGATGCGACCCCACTGGGTCGCGTGCAGGTCACGCGCTTCGAAGTGCGGCTGCGAGCGCGACAGCGGCGAACGCAGGCGACGAAGGTGCGACAGCACACCCATGAAGTCGGTCCGGTCGACCAGCTGGGAGACACCCGAGCGGCCACCGACCCAGTTCCCCGTCGCGATGGGGTGTTCGAGTCGCTCCGTCAGCACGTCGGACCGCACGACCGTGTTCACGGAGAGCTGCCGGTTACGCATGTTCGCGCGTTCGAGCTGGTACTTCACGTCACGTGCCAGCTTGTTGAGCGCCGTCCGGAACAGGTCCTTCATCAGGTCGCCGGACACCTTGAGGCGCTTGTTCGCGTAGTGGTCCTTGTCGTCCGAGTCGCGCCGCTGCAGTGCGAGCTCGAAACACGCCTCGGCCATCCGGCAGAGGTAGTACGACTTGTTGATGCGCACGTCTTCCTCCTCGACGCCCTCCTCGTGGAGGTGCGGCAGGAGGTACCGGTCGATGACGTAGTTCGCACGCTTCAGCTGGTAGTTCTTGCCCTGGCCGGAGGCGACGCGCTTACCGAGTTTCTCGATAGCTTCCTCTTGCGTCTGGACCTCGGCAGCCTCCAGATTCTCCAGCATGTACTTGACGACCTCGGGGTCGTCGCTGACGCGGTGAACGATCTCCTCGTCGGATTCGAGACCAAGCGCGCGCACGAGCGTCACGAAGTTGATGCTCCCAGAGACGGACGGGAACGACACTTCGAGCAGGCCTTCGCGGTTACGCTCGGTCAGAACGAGTGCGCGGTAGCCACGACGCTGCGAGAACGTCTTCGCGACCTGAATCTCGTCGCCGTACTTCGTGTCGTACTCGGCGAGAATCTTGTTCGGTGCGAGGTCCTCACTCGTCATCAGGACTCGCTCCGAGCCGTTGACGATGAAGTAGCCACCGGGGTCGGCGGGGTCCTCACCGATCTCGATGAGTTCCTCGTCGGAGAAGCCCGAGATGTTACACTTCTCGGACCCGACCATGATGGGCATCCGACCGATCTTCGTCTCGGTCGAGTCGACCACACGCTCTTCGCCCTCCTCGCCCTTCACGATGGACATCTCCATGAAGACGGGCGCGGAGTAGGTGATGTTGCGGAGGCGGGCCTCCTGCGGGTACAGCAGTTCCTCTGACCCGTCGGCTTCACGCACACGCGGGGTGACCACACGCACGTCGCCGAGTTCGACGTGGACCGGCTCTTCGCCCTCTTTGTCACCGATGTCCGTGTCGATGGTCGCTTTCTCGTCGACGACTTCCTGCATGCCACGCAGCAGGAAGCTGTTGAACGACCGGAAGTGATGTTCGGCGAGTCTGTCCTTCGAGAAGTACTCCTTCGAGATTGCGCGTCGTTTTGCTCGTTCCATAATTCAGTCCACCACGAGGCGGTACACGACCGCTCGGTCTGTGGTTCGTGAGTTCCGAACGACCTTGATGACGTCTCCCGTCTCTGCGTCGTCGGGGAGCGCCGGGTCGTTTCGCTTGAGTTTCGGAAGGTCTGTTCTATCGATGTTGTACTCCGAAAGCACCTCCGAGAGTTCGTCCTCGTCGACGATGGTGTGCTCCGGAACCATTTCGTGTTGGCTTACGTCTACCATGGGTGTGTCTGGCCGGCGGGAGAAGCGACTGTCACGAGATACTACAGGCTACTATCGGAGGCACCCATTTAACGTTTGCCAACTCGACCAGTAGGTAAGACTATCGGTTCCGGTCGGGGCGTCTGGCAGTCGTTCCGACGAGTATCTCGGTCCGTGTGATGTGTTTCGTCCCCACAGTTGGACTACTCTCGTAAAATGTTTGCCCCCACGTTCGCGACTACCACACGCCCATCGATTGGAAAGCCTTAATACTGGGACAGCAAAACGATTGATTGCAGCAAGCCCGGGTGGTGTAGTGGCCCATCATACGACCCTGTCACGGTCGTGACGCGGGTTCAAATCCCGCCTCGGGCGTTTTTGCGAACACAATACGAACGAGGAGCGCAGCGACGAGTGAGTCGTGTTCGGAATACGGTGTCAAGGGATTTGAATCAGGGAGCGAGTGCAACGAGCGACCGGGGTTCAAATCCCGCCTCGGGCGTTTTTGCGAAATCAACTCCACGAGCAGTGAGCTTGTCTCACTGCGAGAACGACGTGATTCGAAGAGCGACAGGGTTGAGAATGTGAACACCAGCAGTCGCAACTGGCGGGCGTAGCGAGCCAGACCGTCTGTACAGGGTTCAAATCCCGAATCGAACGGTTTCCTGACGCCACCTCACACGAGCGAGGGACAGGCGTTGGTACTAGTTGAAATACGAGAGCGCTCGAATCTCGACGTGAATCCCTCGCGCAAAGGCGACGAGACGGAGGCGACGATTCTCGCGACACTGATGCAACTCGGCGTATCTGTCTCCGTCCCATTCGGTGATAGCGACAGATACGACCTCGTCGTCGACGATGGTCGCAGCCGCTTTCGAGTTCAGTGTAAGACCGGGAACTGGGTCAACGGTACCGTCCGCTTCAACCTGTACAGTTCGACTGACGGACGAGCCGGACGCGTCGACGTCGACTACACGGAGGAAGACGTGGACGTCTTCGCGGTGTACTCTCCACAGACAGGCGAGGTGTACTGGGTCCCAATCGCGGAGACCGGCCGCGGGGAGATGCGGCTCCGCGTCGAGGAGCCACACCCGAAGGCACCAAAGTCGAAGATACACTGGGCCGACGAATATCGCGTGGCGAATCGGTTCGGGTAATTCGACCACCAACGTACCGCAGTCGTCGTGTGAACAAAACTCATAGAGCATCCACATCGACACCCATTAATAACCACGGCCAGTACGAAGTAATGCAGACAGGTGCCCGGGTGGTGTAGTGGCCCATCATACGACCCTGTCACGGTCGTGACGCGGGTTCAAATCCCGCCTCGGGCGTTTTCTGACGAACTCAACCGACGAGCAACCAGTGTTGTCTGCGTTGCGAACATAGCGAGTTCGTTTCGTTCCCGCGATGATTGTGTCGGGCTTCGGTTATCACGTGACAGTCCTGACGTCGACGACGACTCACCAACGAATCGACTCTAATCGTTTAGTACCTTCGCTCCGTAGCACCGGCCATGGCACAGGACGGGGTAGGGCAGTTCGAAGAAGACGTGCGTGCGATTGACGGTGTCACGGTTCTCTTCGTCGACAACGACCCCGACTTCGCAGAGGTATCGCAGGTGATGTTGGAGCGTGAAGACAGCGCTATCGACGTGGTCATCGCGGCCGACGGGAGCGAGGCGCTCTCGGCGCTTGACGACAGCGAGACCCCGGTCGACTGCATCGTGAGTGACTACGACATGCCCGGCATGGACGGGCTGGAGCTGTTAGAGGCGGTGCGTCAGCGCGACGATCGGTTACCGTACATCCTCTTCACGGGGAAGGGGTCCGAGGAGATCGCGAGCGACGCCATCGCGGCGGGCGTGACCCAATACCTACAGAAGAAACCGGGGCGAGACCGCTACACCTTGCTGGCAAACCAGATAGACAACGCAGTGACCCAGTACCGCGCAGAGAGCGCGCTTCGGGACCGGATTCGCCAGCAGGAGGCGGTCGCGTCCATCGGGCAACAGGCGTTGAACGAACCACAGTTAGCGGTGTTGTTCGAGACGACAGTTCGTCGAGTCGCGCGGGCGCTGGACGTGAGTCACGTCCGCGTGCTCCGCCGGGACGACGAACGGAACCAGTTGACGACCGAGTCGGAGGTCGGCTGGGCGGCCGGTGACGAGCCATCGGCGCAGGCAGAACACGTCGTGGCCGAGCAGTCGCCGGTGCTGGTCGTCGACGACGTGTGCTCAGAGACGCGCTTCGACCCGACCGGCGTCATGACCGAGGCGGAACTCAAGAGTGGGGCGTGCGTCACCATCGGCCTGCGCGGTGGGACGTGGGGAGTGCTGGAAGCGCATGCGACGACCCATCGAAAGTTCACGCAGGACGACGTGACGTTCCTGCAGAACGTGGCGACGGTCCTGGCGAGTGCGGTCGAACGGGCGGTCATCGAGACGGAGCGGCGAGAGAGCAGCGAGCGGTACCGGACGCTGGTCGAGGTGTCACCGAACCCAGTCGTGGTCCACCGGGACGGGCAACTGGTGTACGTGAATCCAGCGTTTCGGACGCTCATTGGTATCGGGAGCGACGAGACCTTGGAAGGGAACTCGATACTGGAGTACGTGCATCCGGAGGGGCGTGGGGATGCACGCGAGGCCATCGAAGGCCTGCGGACTGGCACGGTGGAGCCGACGCGTATCGAACGGCGGCTGGTGACGGAGGACGACTCGGTGATTCACGTCGAGACGACCTCACGGGTCATCGAGTACGAGGGTGAGCAAGCGGTGTTGACCATCGCGACGGACATCACGGAACGAAAGCGATACGAGCAGACGCTGAACACGCTGCACGAGACGACTCGGGACCTGATGCGTGCAGAGGCGCAGACGGACATCTGTGAGGCCGCAGTCGAGACGGCGGCGGATTTGCTCGGGCTGAGTGCGCTCGTCGTCTACCGATTCGACAACGAAGCGGGACGGCTGGAACCGGCCGCGACGACGCCGAACACGGCCGAGTTGTTGGGAACGCCACCGACGGTCGACCGTGGTCAGAGCAACGTGTGGGACGCGTTCAGTGCGGGTGAGTCGCAGTACCATCGTGACGTGAGCGACTGTGACGGGCGACTGGACCCTGCGGTTCGGAGTGAACTCATTATCCCACTGGGTGCGCACGGGGCAATCGTCTCGGTCTCCGGGCAGGTCGACGGCTTCGACGAGTCGACCATCGAGTTGATGCACATTCTGGCGGCGAACACCGAGGCGGCGCTCGACCGGGCAGAGCGCGAGCGGATGCTGCGCGAACACGACCGCACGCTGAGCCAGCAGAACGAAGAACTGCGAAAGTTGAACCACACGAACAAGATCGTCCGCGACGTGAACCGAGCGGTCGCACAGGCGTCGACCCGCCGGGACATCGAACAGGCAGTCTGCGACCGACTGGCCGACGCCGAACCGTACGTCGCGACGTGGATCGGCGAAGTCGACGAAGCGGACGAGTCGACCGCGGTGCTCGCGTACGCCGACGCCGACGCGAACTACGTCGACCGGGTGACCGACGACCCGACCGACCCGACGCCGGAGGGAGACCTGTGTCGGCGGGCGACCGAAGAACGGTCCGTGCAGGTGGTCGAGAACGTGTTGAACGATCCAGCGTGGGAATCGCGGCGGACCGAGGCGCTCACCTACGGCTTCCAGTCGGTCGTGGCGGTCCCACTCGTCGACAACGAGCGCGTCTACAGCGTGCTGGTACTCCACGGTGCGACGCCGGAGACGGTGACAGACCGCGAGTTGACCGTACTGGCGGAACTCGGCCAGACCATCGGCTACGCCATCCACGCGGTCGAGCGGACTCGGGCGCTGGTGACCGACAGCCGCATCGAACTGGAGTTCCTGATGCGAGACACTCGACTCTCGTTCTGCCGGCTCTCCGAACAGGTCGAGGGAACGTTCAGAATCGACGGTGCCATCGCGCGGCCGGACGGTTCGCACCTCTGTTTCGTCACGGTCGAGGGGGCAGACCCGGACACGGTCGAGGAGACGGTCGACGGGTGGTCGTCCATCTCGTCCGTCACGCGAATCTCGCACGACGAAGAGGAAGGCCGTTCGTTGTTCGAGATGCGACTGGCCGAACCGCACCTGTTCGAACTGCTGCGCGAGTACGACGGCACGCTTCGGGAACTGAAATCGACCGGTGGCCAGACCGAGTTGCTGGTCGAACTCCCACAGGGTGGTGACACGCGCGGTCTCTGGACGGACCTGCGCGAGGCCTACCCGGAGACCGAACTCGGCGCACGGCGGGAGACGACGCGGTCGGGGCGAAAGCACCGCGACCTGCGGTCGTGGGTCGAGAACGCACTGACTGAACGACAGTTCGAGGCGTTGCAGGCGGCGTTCTACGCCGGGTTCTACCACTGGCCGCGAGAAGTGACCGGTGAAAAGCTCGCGGACGCGCTCGACGTGACGCCACCGACGTATCATTATCACCTCCGGGCTGCCGAGCGCAAGGTCGTCGGCACCGTGTTCGACGAGGACTCTAACTGATTAGAGGTACCGTCTTCACAGGTATAATCAGATAGAATAAACTGTTAATCCCATCCCTCTCATAGCAGTAGTTGGCGAACGAGCAGCAGTACGCTGTCGCCACCCCCATACTCCCCCCAACCCCCTTCCTGCGAACCCAACACCTGAGAGAGTTAGCTGTGTCTCGGTCGGTGTGCGTCTCGATAGAACGCGTCGATAGCGACAGAGCCGGCGGTCTCGAGTTGCCGTCACTGTCGTGGCTGGTCTCGTCACTATCGTGGCTGGCGGCGTCGCTGTCGCGTCGACGGCAAAAAAGAGTGATTCGCGTGGGATGACGAGTCGGCTTACGAGCGGTCGCCGATGGTCACTTTGTTGTACTTCTGTCGGCTGCCGCCACCGCCACCGAAGCGGTCGATGTCGACCCAGTCGTACGCGAAGCGCTCGTCGACGCGGTGGTACGCCGGCAGGATGAGCATGTCCTCCCAGTTGGCCTTCTCCAGTTCCAGGTAGGCCTCGTTGCGTTTCTTCATCCCGGCATCGGTCGGTGCCTGGTTGTTCTGGATGGTCTCCCAGGCGCTGTTCGCCTTCTGCTGGCTGCCGTTCTCGACGTCGTCCCAGTCGACGTAGAACCCGTTCGCGCCGCCGTTCGTGTCCGTCAGACTCGTCGGCGTCATCTGACCCCAGAAGTTGTCCGGTGCGGGCCAGTCCATGACCCACCCGAGCGAGTACGCGGCGAGGTTCCCGTTCCGGCCGCGGTTGAGGAGGGTGTTGAAGGGAGCCTCCTCGAGTTGCATGTTGATGTGGGCGTTCGTGAGCTTGTCACGGAGAATCTTACCCAGCCCCTGCCACGTCGGGGACTTGTAGGTCGTGAACGTGACTTCGTACTTGTTGTTCGGCCCGTAGCCAGCGTCTTCCATGACCTGACGGGCGTCGTCGAGACGCGTCTCGTTGTACCCGTAGGGGTAGTTCTCCTTGGCGTGTTGCTCGTAGTTCGACGGCCCATCGGGGAAGATACCCGGCGGCGTGAGGTGGTACGCGGCCTGCCCGCGACCCTTGAACACCTGTTCGACGCCCTCCTTCTGGTCCATCGCGTAGGCGATGGCCTTCCGGGCGGGCTTCTCGACGTTCTTTCCGTTCATCGCGACGTAGAAGGTGTTGATCGTCGGCACCGCGAGGTAGTCCGCCGTCTCACCGTTCCGCATTGGGCCGTACTTCCCGATCTTCCGTTTCCGCTCGTCGGTCGAGACGTTCTTCACCAGACTCGGGTCGTACTTCGCCGTGGGCATCGAGATGAGGTCCGAGTTCTTGTTCTGGCTGTAGTTGTAGGACGCGTCGGGGTCGGTGATGACCTGCCAGTGAACCTTCTTCACGTACGGACCTTCGCCGTGGTAGTCCTCGAAGCGCGTGACTTCTGCCTGGGTGTTCGTCTCCCACTTCCCGAACTTGAACGGACCAGCACCGACGGGGTTGCTCGTCGCGAACTCTTTGTACCCCATCTCGCCGTCGTGGCCGTCGATGTCGCCCACGATACCCTCGGGAAGTGCCGAGAAGGACGTGTAGGCGAGCATTTCGAGCGTGGAGTGGAACGGCCCCTGTAGTTCCATCTTGAGCGTCGTCTCGTCTTCTGCCGTGATGCCGAGTGTGCCGGGCTTGTACGTCGTAACCTCTTCGCCGTCTTCGTTCGTCGTGGTCATCGTCTCGTGGGTGACGCCCATCGAGTCGAGAACGAAGTAGGCGCGACGGGAGTTCGGCGAGGCCGCGAGTCGTTCGAACGAGTAGACGAAGTCCGACGCGGTGACCGTGTCGCCGTTGTGGTACTTCGCTCCTTCCTTCAGGTTGAACGTGTACGTCTTATAGTCGTCCGACACCTCGAAGTCTTTCGCCAGCAGTGGCTCCGGTTCGATGACCCCGTTCGGGTAGTTCATCAGGGCGTCGAAAACTTGCTGGATGATGCTCCCGGAAGCGGTGTCTGTCGCCTTGACTGGGTCGAGCGTGCTGACGGTCGCACTGATGAGTTGGAACGTCTTGTCGGACTTCTCCTTCGGACGGTCCGTCTCGGTGTCGGTCATCGTACCGTCGTCGGTCTGGTCGTCCGTCGGTTCGTCCGTGCCCGAGCTGTTGCTGGTCGAGCATCCGGCGAGTGTGGCGGCGACTGCCGCGCCGCCGGTCGCTTTGAGGAACGTCCGACGCTGGAGGGACTGGTCGTCTGACATACGCTCACCAGTACACACACTAATCGGATAAGCGACACGATTAGATAAGCGAGTTTTTGTCCAACAGAAAGATATATAAACAGAAATAATTTCGGAATCAGACATAACTGCAGTGTTTTTGCCAAAAGGCCCAGATATTTCTGGACGTTATCGATCCACAATGAGCGGCAGCGTCGACAGGAGGGCTGATTGGGAGTCAGTCAGGGATGACAGTGGGCGGCAGTTCCTGTCGACAGTCGATGATTCATCCGCACGGGTATTAATTCCGGTGAAGGCTCAAAGATTCACTTGAGATAGTGGCTCAACCAGTCAGAATTGAGATTATATTCGGCGTCTCACAGTGGGGTCGCTGGTGCGGCCGGACGAACAACCACTAGAGATCACCATATTCTGTCAGTATCGCACGACGTCGTCTGAAGGTTCAAGTACGGATGGGCGGCCACCGAGGGTATGCGTCTCGACTCACTCACATGGGACACGCGCGCCATCGAAGGACTCCCGATTCGACTCGTCATCGCCCTGGTCGTCGGCGTCGCCAGTCTCTCGGTCATGATGAACATGATCTCCGGAATCGGCGGCCTCACCGTCACCGAAGTCGACGCCCAGCCGACCCCGGACGTCATCACGCCAGGCGACCAGTCCGTGACCATCACCGTCGTCGACACGAACGGCGAACCAGTCGCTGGGGCGACCGTCGTCGTCAAAGGTGACACCGCCCGACTCGACGGCATCGAGACCGCCAAGACCGGCGACGACGGCGAAGCGACGCTCGACATCTCGCCGACGCTCGGACCGAATCAAGAAGAAGGAACGCTCGAAATCGACATCAAACCGCCTGCCGGCAGCGAATACGCGGACCAGCGGCCGAACACGGTCATCCTCGTCATCGAGGAGTGACTCGCCAGTTGCTCCGACTCAGTCCCACTCTATCCAGTCGTACTCCCAGCCGCGCTGGACCGCCTTCGCCGCGCGCTCGCGGTCCTCGCGCATCTGGCGGTTTCGCTCGATGGCACCGGCCTGTTCGCCCTCGACGAGCAGCGGGGCGAACGTGACTGGACCGAATCGCTCGACGACCTCGTCGCCTTCGACGGCCACGAGCGACTGCTCGCCGACGCCGCGGGGCATCACGAGTCGGCCACCGGGAGCGAGTTGGTCGAGCAGTGCCCGCGGTGGGGAAACGGCCGCGGCTTCGACCAGAATCCGGTCGAATGGGGCGTACTCCGGCCAGCCACGCGACCCGTCTCGGCAGTCGACGAACACGCTGCCGTAGTCTGCCGCGTCGAGGTTCGCTCTCGCGTCGTACACCACGTGGCGCGTGATGTCGACCGCGAAGACGTTGCGCGCCCCGGCGAGTTCCGCGGCGACTGCCGCCGTGTAGCCGACGCCAGCGCCGACGACGAGGACCGAATCATCCGCTTGCACGTCGAGCCCTTCGAACAGTCGGGCGACGAGACTCGGTGCGAGGACCGTCGTCCCTCCGTGGTCGTGTGCCTGGTCGCTGTAGGCGGTCTGGTCGTCGCCCACGAACTCGTGGCGAGGGACTTCTCGCATGGCGAGGCCGACCGACTCGCTGGAGACGACGCCCTTCGCGTCGTGTTCGAGGCTGTCGACCATGTCCTCGCGCAACACCGCTGGCTCCATAATTCGGCCTCGGAGACGCACGGTAATGAACCCCGCGCCCCGAAGCGATGGGCCGGTGGTCAGCAGCGATAGGGGGTCCTACTGCCGACCCAGTACTGCCTGTCGTTCGGTGCCGGGCACGCCGCGTACCTGCACCGCTCGCAGGCCCGCCGCGTCGAACCACTCCCGGTAGTCACTGCTCGTGTACGCTTCTCCGTCCCCAGTCGCAAGTGACCGTACAGTCGTCTCGGTCGCACGGGCCGACCGGTCGCGCAGGTAGTCGACGACGACCAGCCAGCCGTCGTCGGCCAGCAGGTCGGCCGCGCCCGCGACGAGTTCGCGGTTCGTCTCACGCGAGAACTCGTGGGTCCGCATCGGGACGAACACGCAGTCGACAGTCGGGAGCGCGTCGGTATCGAGCGATGGCACGAGTTCGGTCGCAAGCGTCTGGACCGACTCGCGGGCGAGCAACGACTCACTCTCGGCCAGTCGCGTTTCGGTGTCGGCCAGTGTCACGTCGTAGCCTCGCCGAGCGAACTCCATCGCGTAGGTACCCGGTGCGCCACCGAGGTCGAGAACCGTCGCTGGCCCGGGAACCGCGTGCTGAGCGACCGTGACCGACGCACGGACCGTCGCCTCGGGCGTCGCCTGCACGTAGCCGAGACGGTTCCACGGCGAATCGGGCTCATCGGCCGAATCCTGCTCGCCCCGCATCGTCGCCGGCAACGCCCCGAGCGAGTCCAGCAAGTCGAGTTCGTGTGGGAACTGCCCGACCGAGCGCAGATCGCTCACAGCCAGAAAGCCGAGTGTTCGATTGGTGGGCTGGTATGTCCCGTCGACTGTCTTGAAGAACCCCTCGTCGGCCAGTGTCTCGACGGTCAGTCGCGCCGCGCGCTCGGTGACACCTGTCTCTGCAGCGACCTCAGCCGGTGTATCGGCGTCGTCGAGCAACGCGTCGAGAATCCCCGTCGCGCGAGCGGCCCACAGCAGAAACAGCGTCTCCGTGTCCTCGGTCATGCGCGAACGAACGAGTGACAAGTACGTCAATCCGGGGTCTCCGCCGGTGTCGAAAACCCGACCACGAATCAGTCCTGCATCCGGACGAATCGCACCCCCCCGCGGTCTTCCCTGTCGAGCGAGCCGTCAGCCCGGCGGGTCGCGTAGACCAGTCGCTGGTTCTCGCGTCCGATGGGTGCGAGCAATCGACCACCGGGCCGGACCTGCTCGACGACTGCTGGCGGAATGTCCGGCGCAGCGCAGGTCAGATACGCCGCGTCGTACGGCGCGTGGTCGGCCCAGCCCTCGTGGCCGTCGCCGACGTGGATAGACACGTCGCCGTAGCCGAGGCGGTCCAGTCGCTCGCGGGCCTCGCGGGCCAGTCGCTCGGTGTACTCCACTGAAAAGACGTTTTCTGCACCCACGACTTCGGCCGTGACCGCGGCGTGGTAGCCACAGCCCGTCCCGATTTCGAGGACCCGCTCGCCGGGGTCTCCGTCGAGCACGTCGACCATGATGGCGACCATGTGTGGCGCGCTGATGGTCGCCCCGTCGCCGATGGGCAGCGGGTGGTCGCCGTAGGCGTCATCACGGCGGTCTGCCGGGACGAACTCGTGGCGGGGGACCGCCCGCATCGCGTCCAGTGTCGACCCGTGCTGGAGACGGACGCGGTCAGCCAGCGAGTCGACCAGTGCGTTCCGAGCCGCATCGAAGTCCATACGTCTCTGTCCTCTGTGACTCCGTTTCCCCTACCAGGCAGACCAGGCGGTCGTCTCCTCGTCCCACGCGTAGACACGCTTCACGTCCTTCGCGGGAGCCGAGTCGCCGTCGTGGTCCATGTGGTCGTGGTAGTAGCCCTGTGCGTCGTCTCGGACGGCGATACCCTTGATGGTGAACTCGTTCTCGCCGAACACTTCCTCCTCGCCGACGGTGAACTCGTAGTCACCGGGGACGTGGACTTTCTCCGAGCGCGAGTCGTTCCGCCGCCCGTCGCGCGGGTGGATGGTGACGTTCACGCCGACGTTCCCGACCGCACGGGTCCAGAACACGTCGACGTCCTTCGCCAGCGCCTGCTCGACGCGCTGTTCCTTGCCGACTTCGAGGTCGGTGATTCGCACCGTCATGATGGCCTCCTCGGTGTCGAGGATGAACTCCTCGCCGACGGAGACGGTCTCCTCGGCGGGTGCGTCGACGCGGGCCGTGAAAGAGTCGCCGTCTTGGCTGACGATGACCTTCACGTCGACGGTCTCCTCCTCTTCGATGCGTTCCTTGTGGACGTGACTGCACTCCGTACAGCGAACCGTGTACATGTCGCCTCGCTCTTTCAGCACCTCGTGGACGGCTTCCGCCGTGCCACACGAGGGGCAAGCAAGCGCGAGACGCGCTGCGACATCGCTCATAGGCAGTGCTAGTGCGTGCGACGGTAAAAGGCGTCGGACCTGTTCTCGGGGTGGTGAGGCGTGACAAGATGTGTTCTGAGATGCGTCGCTGTGGTCCATCGGGAAGCAATGAACAGTGTTCCGTCCGAGAGGGCCGTTTCCGGTGACTGCGGCGCGAAACAGACTCCGAATCACGACGGTAGAGACCGCAGCCACGGCCTCCCCATCCGATTCGCCGCTCGCCTCCGGCGAGACGGCTCATCCCTCGCGCGATTCCTGCTCGCGGCCTGCTCACGGCTCTTCTCGCGGAACTCCGTTCCGCGCTAACGCCGTTCGCTTCGAGGCGGCTGCGCCGCCTCGCTCGCCACACTCGCCAGCGCGCGCCATGCCGGGAAGTCGGCAGTCGTCGCCAGCCAACCCTTCAAGTACCATTCCGCGGCCAGATTTCCCATCCGCTGAAAACGGCCGGCCGGCGTGGTCGGGTGCGCGACACACCGCCGGACGAAACTGGCCAGTGTCGCCTGTTCGCCCCTTCGAGACCGACCTCAGTCTGAGAACTCGATGTCGCCGTGCTGTGCGAGTTCGCCGAACAGCCAGTCGGCGTGTTCCAGCGCGTACTCTCGGTGGGCGTCCTCGATGGCTCCGATGCAGTCTTCGACGAGCACCGGCCGGTAGTCCCGCAAGCCAGCGCTTCCGGCGGTGTGGAGGACGCAGACGTTCGCCAGCGTCCCGCAGAAGACGAGATTCTCGATGCCCCGTGCCGAGAGCCAGCCGTCCAGTTCGGTGTCGTAGAAGGCGTCGTAGGTGTGCTTCTCGACGACGTGGTCCCGCTCGCCGACTGTGAGTTCGTCGACCAGTTCGGCGTCCCACGAGCCTTCGACGACGTGCTCGCCCCACTGCTCGAACTCGTCGTAGTAGTGCGCGTCGTCGAACTGCCCCGGCGGATGCACGTCTCGCGTGAAGACCACGCGAACCCCGGCGCCGTGCGCTCGGTCGACCAGCGACGCGACTGGCTCGACGATGGCCTCGCTCCCTGGTGCGTAGAGGCTTCCATCCGGTTTGCAGAACCCGTTTTGCACGTCGACGACCACCAGCGCAGTGGTGTCTGGCTCGAACTTCATGGGAGAAAATTCGCCGGACGTACCCAAATCGGTTGCGCCGACACCCAACAGTTTCGCCGGTCCGTTTTTGCGCGCGCCGTCCGATGTGAGAGGCGTGCGCAGACTCGCGACCGTCATCGTCGTCCTGATGGTCCTCCTCGCTGGCTGTGGTGGCACCGCCACCGATGACACGGAGGACGGGACGACGGCCCCGACAAGCGGAGACGAACCGACGACGACCGACGGCACTGATTCGACTGGTCCGAACGGAACCGGCGGCAGCCTCGCGGATCCGGCCAGCGACACGCTCGGCTGGGAGGCCGGCTACTGGTACAACGAGAGCATCGCCGTCGACCGGAGCGACGGCCTGAACGACAGCGAACTCGACAAAGTCGTGGCCAGAGGCATGGCCCGCGTCGAACAGATTCGCAAGGTCGAGTTCGAGAAGACGGTCCCTGTCTCGGTCATCTCCCGCGCCGACTACCGAGAACGACTCGCGTCCGGGAACACCTCGACGAAGGCGCGCCTCCACCAGAACGTGAAGTGGGAGGCGGTGTTCGCCGTGAACGAGTCGGCCGACGCCGTGGCCGCACAACGTGCGAACTACGGCAGCGGTGTCGGCGGCTTCTACTCGCCCAGTAACGAGGAGATCGTCATCGTCTCCGATTCCGACACGCCGGAGATGAACGAGGTGACGCTCTCGCAAGAGCTGTTCCACGCGCTACAGGACCAGCGCTGGAACATCTCCAGCTTCGACCAGTCGACGACGGAACTGCACAACGCCAGAGACGGCATCATCGAAGGCGACGGCAACTACGTCGACCAGTTGTACAAACAGCGCTGTACCGCGAACTGGGACTGCCTGCTTCCCCAGCAACAGGGTGGCCAGAGTGGCGGCGCAGCGAACATCAACGTCGCGATGTACCAGGTCCAGTTACAGCCGTACAGCGACGGCGTGGCGTTCGTGAAGAACATCAAAGAGCAGCAGGGCTGGGAGGGCGTCAATTCGGTGTACGAGAACCCGCCCGCGAGTACCGAACAGACCATCCACCCCGCAGCGTACGAGTCCGACCAGCCGACCGACGTGGCCATCGACGACACGAGTTCGAACGGCTGGCACGTCCTCGACGTGGCCGGGCCGACCGACCACGCCTCCTTCGGCGAGGCGGGCATGTTCGTCATGCTGTGGTACCCGTCCTTCGAGAAGAGCCAGCAGACGGGGTCGGCACAGAACGTCGTGCTGCCCTACCGCGCGCACTTCAACATCGCGGGACAGGGACTCGACCAGACCGACCCGTACAACTACGCCGACGAACACACCGCGGGTTGGGACGGTGACCGTCTGCTTCCGTACGTCAAAGGCGACGCGAGCGCGTCCAGCGAGACCGGCTACGTCTGGAAGTCGACGTGGGACTCCGAACAGGACGCCAAACAGTTCGCCGACGGCTACCAGAAACTGCTCGGGTACCACGGTGCCGAGTCGGTCGACGGCCGACCGAACACGTACCGCATCCCCGACGGACAGGAGTTCGGTGACGCGTTCTCTGTCGTCCAGCGTGGCGACACAGTCGTCATCGTGAACGCGCCCTCGGTCGACGCGCTGTCGGACGTTCACGCCGGTTCGGGGACGACGAACGATAGCTCCGTGACCATGGACAACGAAGACGAGTCGGTCGGCGCGTCCGACTACCGTATCGCTGCCATCGCCGCCATCGCCGCGTAGCCGGCAGCGACCGCTTCAGTGGACTTTACCCGGTGCGGTGTCGAAGCGACCGTATGAACGACCCGTTCGACACGATTCCTGCTGCGGCCATCCGCGACGGGCGGGCGACCGACGCCTACTTCGAGCGGACCGAGCGTGCGCTCGAACACGCCGGCAAGAACCCGCACGTCGTCGCCGAGGTGACCGCAGACCAGTTCCCGACGGACGAGTTCGAGGTGCTCGCGGGCGTCGAAAACGCCGCGCGACTCCTCGAAGACCACGCCGTCGACGTGGACGCACTGCCGGAGGGCCGCCTGTTCGACGGCGGCCCAGTGATGCGAATCGAGGGCGACTACCTCGACTTCGCCCGACTCGAAACCTCGTTGCTCGGCTTCCTCTCGCAGGCGAGTGGCTTCGCGACGGCCGCACTGCGGGCGCGCCGTGCCGCCCCTGACTGCTCAGTTCTCTCCTTCGGTGCGCGTCACGTCCACCCGGCCATCGCCGCGACGGTCGAGCGAAGCGCGCTCGTCGCCGGCTTCGACGGCTTCTCGCACGTGGCCGCGGGCGAGCAGTTGGGCCGCGAGGCCAGCGGGACGATGCCCCACGCGCTCGTGATATGCATGGGCAAGGGGGAACAGGAAGCCGCGTGGCGCGCCTTCGACGAGGCCGTCCCCGAGGAGGTTCCGAGAATCGCCCTCTGTGACACCTATACTGACGAGGTCGACGAAGTCCTCCGTGCCGTCGACGAACTGGGTGACCGCCTCGACGGCGTGCGCCTCGACACGACTGGCTCTCGGCGTGGCGACTTCCGTCACATCGTCCGCGAGGTCCAGTGGGAACTCGCTGCACGTGGCCACGAAGATGTGGACGTGTTCGTCAGCGGTGGCGTGACGCCCGAGACGATGCGCGACCTGCGCGACATCGTCGACGGCTTCGGCGTCGGCAGCTACGTCACGAACGCGAACCCGCTCGACTTCGCGCTCGACATCGTGGAGGTCGACGGCGAATTGGCGGGCAAGCGCGGGAAGCTCTCCGGGAAGAAAGAAGTGTACCGGACGCCCGACGGCGGCCACGCCGTCGCGTTGGCCGACAAACCGGGTCCGACCGACGGCACGCCACTCATGGAACCGCTGCTGCGTGACGGCGAACTCGTGCGAGAGTTCGACCTCGCGACTGCCAGCCAGCACGCCGCGAGCGACGCAGAGAAGGTCGGTTTCGAGTAGGGTAGCCGAGAGATTTCTCAGGACTGTTCTGCGACGAGGCGGTCGTCGATGTACGCGTGCAACCGTTCTCTGACGTGGTCGCCGACGTCGTCCATGCCGAGTGCGAGGTAACAGCCGGTCGGCCCGTCGGTCGTCGAGAGAATGTACGACGCTTCCGCGGTCGGGTCGACGTCGCGAAAGACACCACGCTCGATGCCTTCCGCGATGATGTCGGCGATTCTCGTGCGCACGTCGCGCTCGTAGGCGAGTAACGGCTCGCGAAGTGTCTCGTGTACGGTGCGTGTGAGAGGAGTTCCATCACGCCGATAGCCACGCCACGACGGTACTCGTCGTCTGGGTCGACCATGAGTCGGTCACAGACGTGGTGGAGTCGCTCTGCCGGGTCGTCGATAGCCATCTCGTCGAGATGTGCAGAGAGCCAGCCGGTCGAGGTTTCGAGGAACGCGACGACGAGGTCGTCTTTGGAGTCCTAGTAGTAGTACAGACTCGCCTCGCTCTTCTCGCTCTCCGCTGCGACTCGCTTCGTCGTCAGTCCCGCGTACCCGTGCTTCGAGAGGGCTTTCCGCACGGCTTCGGCGATTTCGGCCTTCGCCTCGGCGGGAACGTCGTCGCTCGCCATCGGCGAAGCCTATGACGGCACCCGGTTTAACCGTTGAGAAGTCTGGACTGCAGTGTTGAAGCCGATACGTAGTTCAGGCGGTCAGTTCCTGAATGCTGCCTTCGGGGTCGCGCTCGCGGAAAATCTGCCCCTCGAACAGCGTGACGACCACGTCCTCCTGTTGCCACGCCGTCGGCGGAAGGCCAGCTTTCCGGCAGACGCGACCGAGGTACTCCTCTTTCGACCAGCCGTGTTCGACCGGAACCGTCGGATAGAGCCAGCCCGTCGAGCTACCGGTATCGATGGCGACGCCGTGCTTGCCGAGTTCGAGGTCAGCCAGTGGGTCGTCCGTGAGAACGAGGTTACAGACACAACAGACAGAGACAGTGAGGTTGGACAGTTCCGAGGGTGTCACCTCGGAGCCACAGGAGTCCTCACTCGCGGCCTCGATAGCTGCGTCGACGATGACGTGCCCGAGCTGTTCGGTGGTCTCGTAGCCACCAGCACACCCACGGAGGCTCCCCCGGCCACGGGTAGATTCGAGCCGGACGAACGCACCAGTCCGGTTGTAGAAGGCATCTATCATACTTCCAGGCTGTTCGCGGCGACCGTTGGAGACGAACCCTTCGACGGCCTCTCGCGCCAGTTCGACGGCTCGTGCCCCGTCGTCGTACGTGAGATGGACGCTCTGTGCCTGCGACATACCACCAGTAAGGAGAGTCGCGCTCTTGAACGCTTTCGTTTCGCCTCGCCGCCTTTATGTGGGTGTGGAACGCGAACTTTCGCGGTTCACCCCCACTGCGTGTCTCGATTTCGACACGGATTCGCGCTCAAATCGGCAGTGATACGTGTGACCACGTATCTATCTCACTCTCCGAGAGTATATGTTCGTGCGACACGACTGACTCGTCCGGCTGGACCGAGGGACCGAGGTGTTTAAATCTGGAACGGGGATACGTGTTGTTGGTAGAGAGAGCCTGGCCGCCGCGGCACGCCTTCGGGCGTGTACCCGCGTCAGTTTCGCTGGCGCGCTCGCGAGGAAAGTCCCCCCACCGTCTGGACAGGTGACCGGATGCAAATCCGGAGCGGGAGACCGCTGGCTATGGAACAGAAACGATACCCCTCTCCCCGAGTGATGACGTGCGCGAACCGACCCGAGAGGGAAGGGAGCTAACCCACAGAACGTCGACGGGAGAGAACGGATGGAACGGCGAATCCTCACCGGTGCAAGTCCGTCCCACTATGGTAGTCCGGACACGGGAACGGACGCTTAGCCGAATGCCGGGCCGAACAGAAGGGGGCTTACTCCTCTCTGCCGCAGTAAAAACCGTGAGTGACGACGCCGGGTCGTCCCAGTTGTTTTCGGGCGATTGCTCCCCGCTCAGTCGTCGGCGAGGTCGTGGTCGTCGAGGTCGCCACCGTCGGGCTGCATGCCCGTCGGCGGGGTGGTCGGGCCACTGCTGCCTGCGCGGCTCATCCAGCTGTCGATGTGGCTGGCGACGTAGTCCTTGCTCCCCCACCCGATGGCGATACCGAGGCCGATGGCGAGTGCGGCACCGAGGCCGTAGGCGGCCGCCTGTGCGACGACGTACAGAATCGTCACGTCGAGCCCCATCGTGTCGAGGCCGATGACGATGGCGGTGAAGTAGAGGAACAGTCGCGTGGCCGTCGCGAAGAGGCCAGTGTAGCGCGACTCTTCTGTGGCCGCCCGGGTCCGGGTGATGGCGTCACCGATGAAGTCGGCGACGACGAACCCGAGGACGATGACGGCGAACCCGGCGATGAACGCGGGCAGGTACGAGGCGACCGTCGTGACCCACTCAGAGAGCGTATCGATGGCGAGGACCTCGGTGGCCGCGACTAACGTCACCGCGTAGACGAACCAGCGGGCGAGTGTCCCGAACGCGTTCGAGACCGCGCGCTCTGTCCCGCCGAGCATCCGGCCGAGGGGTGTCTTGAGGACTTGCTGGTCGAGTTCTACTTTGTCGACGGCCGTGGCGACGATTCTGCCCACGAGGCGGCCGACGAACCAGCCGATGACGAGGATGATGAGCGCGCCGATGATGTTCGGAATGTACGCCGCGACTTCCATCGCGACCTGTTCGACGACGCCCGGGAATTCTTCTACCTGAAGGATAACTGCTGTGGTAGACATGTTCGTGTATAAGGACGCGAGACAGGGATTTGGCGAGTGTCACCTTAGATAAGAAAGTTCGGCTGGCAGGTTCGAACCTGCGGCGTGCTGGAGGGTCCAACAGGCGGTTACCGCGACGACGAAACATCACGGGGTGGTAACGTTCTCCAGTCGGTGAGAATCGATAGCAGGCGTCGATTCGACATCGGCAGCAGTAGGTGTGGACTTCGGGCTACTCCTCGAACCCGTCTTCCCACCGGAACGTCCCGTTCTTCTGCACCACTTCGCCGTCGACTTCGATGTATGAGTCCTCGCTCATGTCGGTAATCATGTCGACGTGGACCGCCGAGTCGTTGCCTTCCTCGCCCTCGGGCAGGTTCGAGTCGTAGGCACGGCCGACGGCGAGGTGGATGGTGTCGCCCATCTTCTCGTCGAACAGGATGCTGTCGGTGAAGCGGTCGATGCCGCGGTTCATGCCGATACCGAGTTCGCCGAGTCGGCGTGCACCCTCGTCGGTCTCCAGGATGTCCTGCAGGACCGATTCGTTCTGTTCGGCGCTGTAGTCGACGACGTCGCCGTCTTCGAAGGTGAGGTGGACGTTTCGAACCTGCTTGCCGTGGAACGTCATCGGCACGTCGAAGAACACCTCGCCCTCGGTGTCGTAGGGGGCGGTGAACACTTCGCCGCTGGGCAGGTTGTGCGAGTCGTAGGCGACCGAGGCCGCGGAGTTGACCGCGGTTCGGTTCGCGATGGACATCGTGAGGTCGGTGTTCTCCTTCACGATGTGGACCTCTTCGCCCTCGTCGAGGACCGCTTTCATCTGGGCCATCTCGTCGGCCAGTTCTTCCCAGTCGCGCAGGACGGCGTTGTAGACGAAGTCCTGGTACTCCTCGAAGGCCATCCCGGCCTGCTGGGCCAGCGAGCGCGTCGGGTGGACCGTCGACACCCAGTCGGTGCCCATCATCGCGTCGCGAATCTGTTGGTTCGCCTTCGCGGACGCCTGTCGCGTCGCAGCCGGGACGTCGGCGTGGGCACTCGTGTTCCGCTCGCCACCCAGCCGGAGGTAGACATCAGCGTTCTCGAACAGGGCCAACTGATGGGCCGGGTCCTCGTCGAAGTCGCCGTCGTGGGCGGTGAGGTAGGCACGGCTCACTTCGCCAGAACTGTACTGCGTCGTCATGTTCGCGCCGCGTTCGCCCAGCTTTTCGGCGACGGCGACGGCCAGTTCGTGTGCGTCGGCACCCACGTTGACGACCACGTTGTCCCCGTCTTCGACCTGCGCGCTCCAGTCGACGAGCACCTCGGCGTGCTCGTGAATTCGCTCGTCCATGCTCCGACCCTCGGGTGTCGACGACAAAACTTGCCCGGAGTCAGTTCACACCGGCATAGCCCGGTCAGCCGGCCCACTCGCCCGGCACGTCGTCGCCGACCCGGTCGAGCCAGCGCTCGTAGCGTTCGGCACATGGGGGCGAGTGCTCGATGTGGTCGATGAAGCCTGCCCCGCCGTCCGAGACGGGCAAGCCACAGAACGGACAGCGCTCCGGGTCGTCCCACACTCGCTCGTCGAGTTGTTCCTCCCGCGGAATGGTTCGCAGGCTCATGCGAGGAGTACGCGACCGACGAGCAAGAGGGTTCGTTACTTCGAGGTGACTGTATAGCGCCCACCGACCTCGTTCGTGTTCAACTCGTCTGCACGCTTTTTCGCGTCCTTTCGGTCGTTGAAGGGACCCTCGAACTCGTGACCATCCACAGTGACGTAGTACTCTGGCATTCTCGCCATGGGTTTCACGCCAGTCGTTAAGTGTGTCACGGAAAGACGTAGCGAACAGTAGTGTCACGACTCGCCCCGGTTGCATCGACGACCGCGTCAGCACTCGACGGCTCAATTCGGAAGAAGTGGGGTGAACCGGAGTCGAACCGGTGATTTTCTCCGTGTAAAGGAGATGTCGTAACCAACTAGACCACCACCCCGCATTCGGGAGTATCAGAGCGGGCGGAATAACGCTTCCCTTTTGTCGGCGACGGAACTACGTCGTGTGTGGACAGAGAGCGCGCTTTCAACCTCCTGGCGCTGGCCATCGTCGCCGTCCTCGGCTTCGGACTCGTGTACTACGCTGGACTCGTCGAATTGCCGGGCGAGGACCAGTACGGGAACGGTACCGCAGTCGTCACAGACGAAGACGGGACGACGCTTGCGACCGTTCAGGTAGAGGTCTCCGACACTCGGCAGGAACGCTACACCGGCCTGAGCGACCACGAGTCGCTCGAATCCGGCCAGGGGATGTGGTTCGTCTACGACAGTGAACAGGGCGAGATGACCTACGTGATGCGGAAGATGGACTTCCCGCTCGACATCATCTTCGTCGGGTCGGACGGACGAATCACGAGCATTCACCACGTTCCCGCCCCCGAACCGGGACAGGACGGTGAAGAGATAACCGCGACCGGCTCCGGCCAGTACGTCCTCGAAGTACCCCGGGGCTACACGAACGAGACCGGTATACAGGTCGGCGACAGGGTCGACGTAACGTACGACAGCGAAGACGACGCAGACACCGAAAGCTGACGGCCCGCCGCGCCAGGCCACTGGCGAACCGCAACGACTACCCGATTTCGGCGAGCACGACCGGTATGGCAGACGCCGTGAGCCGACTGGCGGAACTCGACGGCTGGCAGGCGACCGACTTCGCGGCCCGCGTCCACTATCAGGGCGCTGGGGACCGCTACAGCATCGAATTCTACGCCCCGAGTGAGTGTGTGCTGTACTGGAAAGTCAAAGGCGACGGGGAAACCGCGGTTCCCGTCGGCCGAGACACCGTGCCCGACCCGCTCCGCGCGCGCATCCGTGAAGACCTCGCGGCGGCGGATATCGATTCTGCGCTCGAAGGACGACACCTTTGACATTTCGGATTAACGGGCCGTTCGGAGCCTCAGACGCCAGAATTATACAGCTAATCGAGTCATACCTATACCCCAGCGTGACGAAGATTGCGGTATGGTTGCTGTTGAGGAATCCCCCCTGTGCTGTGCTGCCTGTGGCAGAACCGTCTTCGACGGCGTAGCGTTTTTCACGTCTTGTGGTCGGTCGAGCGAAGACGGCGAGGCCGTCGCCGCAGACGTCGCCGCAGACGGCGTCGCCGCCGTCGCTGACTCTCGTCTCCTACTGACCGCGAATCCGCGACTCACGCAGGCCGTCGACGGTCGAGATTTCGTCCGTGCACCACGGTTCGTCGAGGAAGCAGACCGTGCGTTTTGCAGTCCGGAGTGTCGGGCTGGCTACTACGACAGACGCTGAACCGCCATCAGTCTCGCAGTCTATCTTGTACGTCTTCGCACTCGTGAGTCGGTCACTCGTCTGTCCCCGAGCAGTCGGGGAGATTCCGGCACTGTTTCGATTCGTAACAAGCCTTTTCAATTCGAAACCCTAGCAACAGGACAATGGACCTTCCGGAAGACGACGACCCGTTCGAAGAACAGCGTCAGCAGGCGGATTCCGCCATGCGACGACTGTTCTTCGAGTACGGGTCCAGAAACAAGACCGCGTTCGTCGTGGGGTTGGTGTCGAGCATCGTCGCTCGACTGCTCGACCTCATCCCGACGGTGGTGCTTACATTGGCTCTCGACTCGACACTGCAGGGGAACCGGACGTTCTCGATTCCCTTCGTTCCGCAGGCGTGGCTGCCACAGGACACCGCTGGACAGATGCTCCTCTCTGCTGGTCTCATCGCCTTCGGCTTCTTCGGCGGCGCAGCGTTCCACTGGACACGTAACTGGGGATGGAACTCCTTCGCTCAGAACATCCAGCACGACGTGCGGACCGACACCTACGACAAGATGCAACGGCTCAACATGGACTTCTTCGCCGACAAACAGACCGGTGAGATGATGTCCATCCTCTCGAACGACGTGAATCGCCTCGAACGGTTCCTCAACGAGGGGATGAACTCGATGTTCCGTCTCTCCGTGATGGTGTTCGGTATCGCGGCTATCCTCTTCTACTACAACTGGCAACTCGCGCTGGTCACCATCGGCGTCGTGCCACTCATCGGCCTCTTCACCTACCAGTTCGTCCAAGCCATCCAACCGAAGTACGCCGACGTGCGCTCGTCGGTCGGGAAGCTGAATTCCAGGCTTGAGAACAATCTCGGCGGCGTCCAGGTCATCAAGACCTCGAACACTGAGGACTACGAGTCCGACCGCGTCGACGACGTGTCCCACGACTACTTCGACGCGAACTGGGACGCTATCGGGACGCGAATCAAGTTCTTCCCCGCACTGCGCGTCCTCGCGGGTGTCGGCTTCGTCGTCACCTTCTTCGTCGGCGGCACCTGGGCCGTCTTGTGGGAGACGAATCAGACCGCCCCCTGGTTCTTCTCCGGGGAGCTCACCATCGGCCAGTTCGTCGCGTTCATCCTCCTCTCCCAGCAGTTCATCTGGCCGATGGCCCAGTTCGGGATGATCATCAACATGTACCAGCGTGCGCAGGCGTCCTCCGAGCGTATCTTCGGCCTGATGGACGAGCCCTCGCGCATCGAGGAAGACCCCGATGCCGACGATCTCGTCGTCGAGGACGGTGACGTGGTGTACGACGACGTGACCTTCGGCTACGACGAGGAGACCATCATCGAAGACGTCTCCTTCGAGGTCGACGGCGGCGACACCCTCGCACTGGTCGGCCCGACTGGGGCCGGGAAGTCGACGGTCCTGAAGCTCCTCCTCCGGATGTACGACGTGAACGAGGGCAGTGTCGAAATCGACGGACAGGACCTCCGCGACGTGACCATCCCGAGCCTGCGTAAGCACATCGGCTACGTCTCGCAGGACACGTTCCTCTTCTACGGAACTGTCGAGGAGAACATCACGTACGGGACCTTCGGTGCCTCCCGTGAGGAAGTCGTCGAAGCGTCGAGGATGGCCGAGGCGCACGACTTCATCCAGAACCTCCCCGACGGCTACGACACCGAAGTCGGCGAGCGCGGTGTAAAGCTCTCCGGTGGCCAGCGCCAGCGACTCTCCATCGCGCGTGCCATCCTCAAGGACCCCGAAATCCTCGTCCTCGACGAGGCGACTTCCGACGTGGACACGGAGACGGAGATGCTCATCCAGCGCTCCATCGACGAACTCGCGGCCGACCGGACGACGTTCGCCATCGCCCACCGACTGTCGACCATCAAGGACGCAGACACCATCCTCGTCCTCGAAGAGGGCCGCATCAAAGAGCGTGGGACACACGAGGAACTGCTCGGTAACGACGACCTGTACGCCCACCTCTGGGGTGTGCAGGCCGGTGAAATCGACGAACTCCCCGAGGAGTTCATCGAGCGCGCACAGCAGCGACAGGCCCGGACCGAAGTCGGCGACGACTGACCGGACGGCTGTTTCCGTTTTTCACTGCAACTGGTGGCACTGACTCGGCGTCGAACGCATCCAAAAAGTCGACCGCGAGTTCGTTCTGAGGACCGTTGCGACTGCAGGACTGTCTATCGCCAGGTGTCGAGGTCGGCCACGCTGTCGGCGTCGACCGTGATCCACGTCGTCAGCAGGTCGTCTTCGTCGACGTTCTTCGGGTAGACCGTGACCTCTGCACCGTCGTCGGTCGGCTCGACGATGGCGTCCAGTGCGTCCGCGTCAGCAGACTCGCGCTGTTCGTCGCGACTGGTACCAGCGTCGTGGAGGGTGTTCCGCGTCATGTGTGTCCTCGTCGCCACTTTCTGTGGCACATCCGTACGTTTTGCCAGTTAGTATAAAAACCACGGCCTAACCTCTCGTCCACTGAGAATCGACAGACGTAGACCGGATTCGCGTCGAATTCGCGACACTCCTTTTTGACGACCCAGACATGTTTGGGACCAGTGTGAAGGTACTGGTATCCGTACTATCAGTCGCGCGTTCTCCGCCAACCCGCCACGTATCCAGCAGGGGCCCACTACTGACAATTTTAATTATATCCATACTAGGTGCTAGAGTACATCCTAATACAGTAGTGCCTAGCTTCATATGCGATGCGTCCGTTCGAATGTGATATGTCGCGCGCCACCGACACGACACCGACGCCGAGCTGGAGCAATCCGAACGTCTGTCCGTTCTGCGACGCGGAGCTCGCAGACCCCGGCGCAGGGTTCATCGACCACCTATCCGACAGTGAGCACTGTGACTCCGGGTTCCAGCTGTGGCGTGGGAACATCGCCGACGACATCAGCGGCGGCTGGTCCGGGTGACGAGACGGCGCGAATACCGACGATTTCTTCTGCGACAACGGTGCGCTGATTAGCGACGCGGCCGTCGGCCGATGTATGCACCTCACCGATGTCTCGTGGACCGACGTTCGAGACACAGCTGCGGACGTGGCGCTCCTCCCCGTGGGCAGTACCGAACAGCACGGCCCACACGCACCGCTCGGCACCGACGCGATGAGCGCGGTCGAAATCGCCACGCGCGCCGAGGCGGAAGCCGACGAAGAACTCGTGGTCGCACCCGTCGTCAACGTCGGCGTCGCCGAAGAACACCGCCAGTTCGACGGGACGCTGTGGGTCTCGACGGACACCTTCCGCGCGTACGTCCGTGAGACCATCGAGAGCCTCGCCTTCCACGGCTTCGAGCGCGTCGTCGTCGTCAACGGTCACGGCGGGAACGTCCCCGCGATTCGAGAAGTCTGCGCACGAGTCACGCGCGACGGAACAGCCTACGCCGTCCCCTACACCTGGTTCGACACAGTCGACAGCGACCTCTTGGACGGACTCGGTCACGGCGGTCCCATCGAGACGAGCGTCGTGCAAGCCATCGACGCCGGGCTCGTCTACGAAGACCGGTTCGACGACGCTGCGGCTGGCGCAGGTGACGGTTTCGGCGAGTGGGTTTCGGGCGTGAACGTCGCCTACGACTTCGCAGAGTTCGCAGAAAGTGGCAACGTCGGCGACCCGAGTTCGGCGAGCGAGGAACGCGGCGAGGCGGTCCTCGACGACGCGGCGGCGAAGTTGCTGACGCTCATCGACGCTATCGACGCGCGCTGAGCGGTCGCTGTGGTCGGTGCGGTCGGTTCAAAATCGAGAATCGGATTACGCTTCTGCTTCTTCGGCGTCCGCGTCCGCATCGGCCTCGGCCTCGTCTGCGTCGTCTGCCTCGTCCTCTGCACCTGCGTCCTCCAGCGTGCTGCGGAGACCGGGGATAGTCGACGTGAGTTCGCCGACCTGTTCGCTCGCACTGCCGATGTCCTCCATGACCGCTTCGAGGTCTTCGAGTTCGGCTTCGAGGTCGTCGGCGTCCTCGAACGCCTCCGCACGCTTGCCCATCGTGTACCACTTCTTGGCGTCGCGGAAGTGTTCCTCGGCCTCGCCGGTGTCGAGTGCCGAGCGCAAGCCGTTCAGCACGCCGAGGACGTTCCCCGCGTCGGTCTCCCACACGTCGTCCGCCGCGGGGAGTTCCGCCCACGCCTTCTCCAGTGACGCTTCGACGTCCTCGCGCATCTCGGAGGCCGCCTCGCCGAACAGGTCGTCGTCGTCCAGGGTCGATTGACTCATGGCTACCGCTTCGACCGGGGGAAGGTTAAGTACCGGCCTGAAAGTGAAAGTGAAATCGTCAGCCACGGCCCTTCTCGCACGAACATAGCGAGCGGAAATCGAAACGAACCCCTCACACTGGTGGGGTATCGCCGCGCTCACGGTCGACGCCACCGCTCGCAGACCGCGTCAGTCCTCGACGGAGTCGACGCGCATCATCGGGTAGTCACCGTCCATCGCCATGCTCGTTCTGACCGTGGTTCCTTCGTACTCGATGACCATCTCGATGTCCGCGAAGCGGCCGGTGAACTCGGTGTACGCGGCGCTCATCTCGGCGAGTTCGTCGCGGATGCGGTCGGTCCGCATCGTCACCTGCACGTCGACGCAAAATGGCTGATTCTCGATGGCCTCCTCCATGGCCCGGCCGAGGCTCTCGGCGCTCTCGGGCGAGAGCGGCGTGCCCGCGAACTGGTGGTACAGCGTCCCGAACTTGATGCCCGCCTCGAAACAGGCCGTCTCGGCTTCCGTCGGAGTCATTCGTGGCTCTGGATTCGGGCGGTTTCAGCAAGGGCGTTCGGGTTCGTCGTCGTCGTCCGCGATATAGTTTTCAACCATCAGATATAACAGGTGGTATGGCGTTTCCACTCAGTACAAACTCGGCACTTCTGGAAGCCGTTCGAGACTCGTTCCGGGAAATCTTCGAACACCAGTACGAGGATGTGGTCGTGTATGGCGACCGGGAAGGTGAAGTCATCCTCCACGAGGGTTCTGTCCGAATGCGCGGGGATGGCTGGCTCGAACTGCCAACCGACCGACTCCTCTCTCCCGAAGCGGTCCACAACATCGATATCCGGGCAGCGTAATCGACCCAGAGTCTATGCTGGCCGTATGACCCGCACATACCGCTACTCTCACAACGCGACAACGTCGACGGTCCGAATCCGCGGCAGACTCGGCCCGACCTCTTCCCAAGCCGCACCGCGGTCGGTACTGACCACGAGACACGAGTCGTAGGTGTTGTGCGTCGCGTGGAACAGCACGCATGGCTCACGTGGATGCGTATCGAGGACGTTACAGCCGACCACGTCGGCGGGTGGGACCGCACCCAGACTGGTCCACGACTGGCCGTCGTCGTCGCTCGTCCAGAGGCCGACGTGTGCTTCACCTGTCTCGTACATCGCGTCGAGGTAGAGACGGCCGTCGACCCCGCGGACGAGTTCTTTCGCGTAGAGTTCGTCGAACCGAGCGACGTGGGTCCAGTCGGTGAGTTCCGGAAGCTGTGCGCGGTGCAGTCCGCCGGTCGAGTCCCCGGCGGTCCCGGTCGTGACGAGGACCGTGTCGTCGACGATAGCCGTGTCGTGGGCGTCGGTCTGCGGAAGCGCATCGTGCCACGTCTCGCCGCGGTCACGCGAGAAGACGATTGCCCCGTGTTCGACGGCCGCGACGACCGTCTCGCCTGCGACGCTGATACCGTGGACGTGGCCCGCCTCGAACGGTTCGTGGCCGAAGGACCAGTCCTCGCGTGAGGGCAAGTCGGCGAACTCGCCGACAGGTTCGAACCCCTCGCCGGGACGGCCGTAGTACAACCCCGGCGGCTCCGTCCCGACGTAGAGCGCGTCGGGGTCGGCCGGGTCGCGCGTGACACCCCAGACCCACTCTTCGGCGAAGCCCACGCGACGCGCACGGTCGCCCGCACGCGTGGTCTGGTGTAAACCCCACCCTCGCAACCCACAGCCAACCGCCGCCGTCGCGGGGTCGTCGGGATGGACAGAAACCTCCCTGACGGTCTCACCCGCGAGTGAGCGCCCGACACGCTCGACCCCTTCCCCCTCGATGTCGAAAACGAACAGTCCGTCGTCGGTGCCGACGTACGCTCGGCAGGAGTCGATAGCGACCATCTGGTAAAAATTGCCTGAGCGAGCGAAAGTACGCCGGGCATGAGTACCAAAGGTTGCCATGACCTGTGCGGAACCGGTCTTTTTGCGTTGGCACGCCAACGTCGAACCGTGACAGACGAGTCGACCGACGACGAATTCGTCGAGATTCCGGTCCGGGAGGCTGAGACGGCCGGCGAGTCCGAGAAACTCGTCGGACTGGTGCTGACGCGAGACATCTACGGTCGACCGAAGCGCAGCAAGTTCGTCGACCCCGAGCACCGGCGACGGCTACAGGTGCTGAAAGCAGTCGACCCGTTCGAGTACGTCCCTGAAGCGTATTCCGGCGGCCTCACCACCTATCAGGAGGAAGGCGGCCAGACACTGTTCGACCTGCTGTTCATCATCGACGAGGACGCGCCGCCAGGTGTCGAAAACGACGTACCCGTCGAAGTCGACGGTGTGCCGGTACACACACAGCGGGAGACGATAGGCGAGTTAAACCTACTGTAGCAGACTGAAAGTTTCACTTCCCCAGACGCCTGCAGGCAGCGTCCACACGGCCGCGACGAACCGTATCCTACTTACCGTCCCATTCCGTTTCATCGACCGAATGGACGACCCCGTACTGTTGACCGGCGCTGGTGGCCACGTCGGGACCGCGATTCTCGACGACCTCGCGGACGAGTACGAGTGGCGACTGCTCGACCGCGACCCGCCGACCGACGACGAGGAGTACCCCGGCGCGTTCGTCGTCGCGGACATCACGGACGAAGACGCGGTGCGAGAGGCAGTCCAGGGCTGTGGCGCGGTCGTCCACCTCGCGGGTGACCCGCGTCCCTCGGCCCCGTGGAATTCGGTCTTGCAGAACAACATCGACGGGACGCACAACGTCCTCAAGGCGGCGGCCGAAACCGACAGCGTCGAGAAGATCGTCTTCGCGTCGTCGAACCACGCCGTCGGCGCGTACGAGACCGACGAGCGAACCCCGGAGATGTACCGGCCGGACGACGACTTCCGCCTCGACGGCGAGGAACTTCCCCGCCCGAAGAACGTCTACGGCGTGAGCAAGGCGACGGGTGAGACGCTCGGGCGCTACTTCTACGACATGCACGACCTCTCGTTCGTCGCGGTCCGCATCGGCAACCTCACGAAGGGCCACCCGCCGAAGGACTACGAGCGCGGCCAGGCGATGTGGCTCTCCTACCGCGACTGTGCGCACCTGTTCGACTGCTGTCTCAAGGCAGAGTACGGCTACGAAATCGTCTACGGCATCTCCGACAACGACCGGAAGTACTACTCCATCGAGCGGGCGCAAGACGTACTCGGGTACGCACCGCTGGACAATTCGGCGAAGTTCGCGGACGAGGAGTAACGACGACGACTAACGACGACGGCCACCAGCACCGCGGCAACGACTAGCGTTCCTCGCCGACGTGACCGGGGCAACCTACCCGAACAATCCGTCCACGTCGCTCTCTCGATGCTCCCGCTTCGAGACGTGTCCACGGAGTCGCTGGTAGACGAGGTCGCGGTTTTCGGGGTCGGTGGCGAAGTCGACGACGAGCCTGACGAATCGCCCGCCCGTCTCGGCGGCGCGGTCGGCCTGCGCGAAGCCGATGGCCGACTCGACCACGTCCTCGTCGTACGGGCCGGCGTCGGCGTACACCCGGGCGGCGACCACGGCCTCCTCGAAGTCGAGGTCCGCGAGCGTGACGACCCGGCCCTCGTGCGTCAGCCTCGGCGGTGCGCGCCGGTCGACGACCGCTGGGTCGCGCGCGAGTTCGGCGAGGATGCGCCGACAGCGCGCCACGTCCACGCCACGGTAGTCGTCAGGCAGGCCAGCGAGGTACGCACCCGCGCTCTCGGCGAGGCCGACACATCCCTCCCAGTTCCGCTCACGGGCGTGGAAGTACGCCGCCGTGAACTGGATGAGCCCGTGGAGCAATCGCTCGTCGTCGGACCCCTCAGGCAGGTCGAGCCAGTGAGCTTCCCACGCGTCGTGCGCGTCGTGGAAGTCGCCCGCGTTGAACACGGCCAGCCCGGCCCGGAGATACGCACGCATGGTCGTCACTGTGCTCGGAGTCTGCAAAAGACTGTCCTCTCAGGAATCCTGCTGAGTCAGAAACCACCTCGTTTCTTCCTGAAACAGCCTCACGTACGGGATACCTGCTTCCCGTCACCCTTACGTTTCTTGGCACCATATTGATAGACACAAGAGAACACACAGCATAGAAAGATGCCGGCGTGTGACAGCTCTTTGGGGGAGAAACAACATGGAGGACAGGCGAACGTGCATCGCGTGCGGGACGCGATTCCAACTGACGGGCAAGTACTACGGGAACTACTGCAGTGAGTGCCACGACTGGTGGCTCGACGTACAGCGTGACCGCCCTTCGACACCGCGCCCGCTGCCGCGGCGTACCACCCGTCGCCACACCATACCCGTAGAGGAACCAGTCGACGAGGAGCGCGAAGACCTCGACAAGACGGAAGAGTGAGTCCTGTCGCGTCGTCGAGCTGGGGTGGCGACGGCGGACTGTTTTGCTGCTGCTACGGATGCTGTGTGCCCCAGAGGATACCGGCTCCGCTCGCGGTGTTGTGTTCGGCAGAAACGTCCTGACGGAGTCTCGTGCGACCAGCGGGAGCACGAGGCACGTTAGGTCGCGAATGAAATGAGCGTCCTGACGGAGATTTGAACTCACTCGCAGCGAAGCTGCTCGCTGCTCAAATCTCCGCTTCGAGTTTCGTTCAGCACAGACCGCTCGCTTCGCTCGCGGTGTTGTGCTGAAAGGAAACGTCCTGACGGAGATTTGAACTCCGGTCCCTGGCTCCGCAAGCCAAGAGGATAGTCCACTACCCTACCAGGACTCAATTACACGTACCGCCGACTACAATAAGAGGGTTACGATGTGCAGGCTCATCGACGACTGCGGACACGTGGCACGATTGTGGACTGGTAACCTTCCAAACTGAAACTCGCTTTTCACCGTGGGGAAGGGTTTTGAAATAAGGATTCCTCTGTGGCAGTATGAAGCGACGCCAGATGCTGAAACGGACGGCTGCACTCGTCACGACCGGTGCAATCGCAGGTTGTTTGAGCGATTCCCCCAGCGCAGGCGGCGGCGCTGAGGAGACTTCAGACACCGATTCCGACACCGAGACGGGTACCGACGAACCGACCGAGTCGACGCCAGCACTCGACGACCAGTCCATCGAGACGAAGTCGAGCGACTGTGGCAGTGGCGACGAGGCCGAGGTCTCGTTCGGCGACAGCGCGGTCGACGTGGCCGGGAAGATTCCCGCATCCGACCCGTGCCATCAGGCGACACTCGCGGACGTGACGTTCGACGCCGAGGCTGACGCACTGGTCGTCACGGTCGGCGTCGAAGACGATGGATCCGAGGGCTGTGCCCAGTGTCTCGCGACCGTGGAGTACGCCGCGAACCTGGGCTTCACCAACGGGCTCCCGGCGAACGTCGAGGTCAAGCACACCTCGCAAGGCGAGACCAAGACGGTCGCGAAACGGTCGCGGTAGACGGGCGGCGACACACTGAGAGTTTTTGTACCAACGGGCGGCTACGGTCGGTGATGGCCGCGCACAGGTACGGACTGAAATCGAGAGACAGGAGCGACTGCTCCCGCCAAGGACAACGCTTAAGCGCGCCGATTCCCTGCGAGATGATACGATTATGGGCGCGATAGAGGACGTCTACGAAGACCTCGATGCCGACGAGGTCACACTGGAGGAGTTCCGGGAGGCGGTGGAGGCAAAGGTCGAGCAGATGGGCGGACTCGCCGACGACGAGACGGCGGCGATGCTCATCGCGCACGAACTGGAGGACAAGGAGGTCAACGGCATCGCCGACATCGACCCCGGGATGCAGGAGGCGAAGTTCATCGCGAAGGTCGTCTCCATCGGCGAGGTCAAAACGTTCGAACGCGACGGCGACGACCCGGACGGGCGCGTCGTCAACGTCGAAGTCGCGGACGAGACCGCGAGCGTGCGGCTCGCGTTCTGGGACGAGAAGGCCGACGCCGTCACCGAAGAACTAGAAGTCGGCCAAGCACTTCGCATCAAAGGCCGTCCGAAGGAGGGCTACAACGGCCTCGAAGTGAACGTCGACGAGGTCGAAGTCGACGACGACGCAGAGGTCGACGTGGAGATTCTCGACACGTACCGCATCGACGACCTCTCGCTCGGACTGTCGGACGTGAACCTGCAGGGCCGCGTGCTGGATACGGAACCGGTCCGCACCTTCGACCGCGACGACGGCTCCGAGGGGAAGGTGTCGAATCTCGTGCTGGGCGACCCGAGCGGCCGCGTGCGCGTGACGATGTGGGACGGGCAGGCCGACACCGCCGACGAACTGGACGCCGGCGTCTCCGTCGAAATCGTCGACGGCTACGTGCGCGAGCGTGACGGGAGCCTCGAACTCCACGTCGGCGAGCGCGGCGCAGTCGAACAGTTGGAAGAGTCCATCGACTACGAACCGGAGAGCACTGCTATCGACGCACTCGAAATCGGCCAGACGGTCGACATCGCGGGCGTCATCCGCTCTGCGGACCCGAAGCGCACCTTCGACCGGGACGACGGCTCCGAGGGCCAGGTTCGGAACGTCAGGGTGCAGGACGACACGGGTGACATCCGCGTCGCACTGTGGGGCGAAAAGGCCGACTACGATATCGGCCCCGGCGACCGCGTCGCCTTCACCGATGTCGAGGTACAGGACGGCTGGCAGGACGACCTCGAAGCGTCGGCCGGCTGGCGTTCGAGCATCACCGTGCTCGACGACGATGCAGAGGTCGGCACTGGTGGCGGCGATTCGTCGGCCGACGACGGCGACGACGAACCGACCGGCCTCGACGCGTTTGGGAGTGACGTCGAGGGCGGGGCCAGCGGAGGCAATGCGAGCGACGACACCGACACGAACACGGCTGGGAGTGAGACCACGAGCGCGACCGGTAGCGGTGGCGCGACGGCCTCGTTGCAGGAAGAAGCCGTCGAGTTCACCGGCACCGTCGTGCAGGCCGGAAATCCGGTCATCCTCGACAACGGCGAGGAGACGATGAGTGTCGAGACCGACGCTGACGTCCACCTCGGGCAGGAAGTCACCGCACGAGGGACCGTCTCTGACGGGACGATTCACGCAGACGACGTGTTCTGAGGAAGTCTCGTCCGGTATCGGCGGCGATGAACGCGCCTACGGAAAACTACAAAGGGCCAGGCTGACTCGGTTTCGGGTATGAGCGTTGAGCTACCGTTCGCCCCGGTGGACTCCATTATACGACGGAACGCTGGTGACCTTCGGGTCAGTGCAGACGCGGCCGAGGAGTTGGCCCGTCGCATCCAGATACACGGTGCGACCCTCGCGGAGGACGCCGCCGAGGAAGCGACGGCGGACGGTCGGAAGACGCTGATGGCGTTGGACTTCGGGGTCGAGACGACGATCGACAAAGACGAGCTCAAACTCCCCATCGCCCCCATCGACCGCATCGCACGCTTGCACATCGACGACTCCTATCGCGTCTCGATGGACGCCAGAATCGCACTGGCCGACATCCTGGAGGACTACGCCGACAACGTCGCGGCCGCCGCGGCGAAACTCGCGCGCCACGCAGACCGACGGACCATCACGGGTGAGGACATCGAGACGTACTTCTCCCTGTTCGAATGAGATGAAATTCGGCTACAGCCCCCGCTGTCTGGACCACGACACCGGCCCGCGCCACCCGGAGACGCCGGACCGCCTCCGAGCCATCCGCGAGGGCCTCAAGCGAAAGCACGGCGTCGAGTACGTCGACGGCGACCCGGTCGACGTCCCGGCAGTCGAGGCGGTCCACGACGCGGACTACATCGAGAAGCTTCGCGAGTTCTGCGCCGACGGCGGTGGTGAGTGGGACCCAGACACCGTCGCAGTCGAGGACTCGTGGGATGCCATCCTCAAGAGTGCCGGGCTCGCGCGCTGGGCGGCCGAGACGGCACTCGACGGTGTGCAGGGTCGCGAGACGCCGTTTGCCATCGGTCGGCCGCCGGGCCACCACGCGGTCGAAGACGACGCGATGGGGTTCTGTTTCGTGAACAACGTCGCCGTCGCTGCCCAGTACGCACTGGACGAAGGCGACGCCGAGCGCGTCGCCATCGTCGACTGGGACGTCCACCACGGCAACGGCACACAGGACATCTTCTACGACCGCGGCGACGTGTTCTTCGCGTCCGTCCACGAGAAGGGTCTCTATCCCGGCACCGGCGAGGTCGAGGAAACCGGCGAGGGCGACGGCGACGGCGCGACGCTGAACGTCCCGCTCCCGGCCGGTGCGGGTACCGCCGACTACTGTGCCGTGTTCGAACGCTGCATCGAACCTGCACTCGACGCGTTCGACCCCGACCTTTTGCTCGTCAGCGCGGGCTTCGACGCCCACCGCCACGACCCCATCTCGCGGATGCGCGTCTCGACCGAAGGCTACGCGCTGCTCACCGACCAACTCCGCGACCTCTGTGACCGCGTCGAGATGCCCATCGCGTTCGTCCTCGAAGGCGGCTACGGCCTCGACGTGCTGGCCGACGGCGTCGCCATCGTCCACGAGACGTTCGACGGCCGCCAGCCTATCGAACCGGACGAAGACGTTTCAGCCGACGTGACGGAGCGAATCGAGACGATTCGCGACGTTCACGGGCTAGGCGAGAAGTAGTCCGCCAATTCGGTTCCGAACTCAGTAGCTAATTCTGTGACCTCGTCGCCGACCAGCACCGTGTATTCGTCGCGCAGACAGGACGCTACCTGCGTGCCGAGTGCCACGTCGAACAGCCGGTCCGATTCGAGCAGTGCTTCGGGCGTTCGCACGTCGCGCTCGCGCTCGACCACGTACCGGTCGTCGTCGACGAACGGCCCGTACGAATCCGCTTCGGCGTACTTCTGGTAGAACCCGGTCGCGTGCTGCCGGACGTGAATCGGCGGTCCCTCGTGGCGCTCGATAGCCGGCCGCTCGGACACGGCACACTCGACGAGGAGGATGGCGGTCTCGTCAGCGAACGCGGCCCACCGGAGCGGCTCGAACCCACGCCGGTCGAGTTCGCTGACGACGCCCGAGAGCGAGCGTCGGAGTTGTGGCCACAGCTGGTCTTCGACCACGTCCGGCGGTGTGAACCGCACCGCGACTGGCCACGTGCCGCGGCGGTCGAGGTGAACCTGCACGGCCTCGGCGTCGAGCGGGGCTGGTGACTCGGGGAAGAACCGCTCGACAGTTGGGTCAGCAAGCAGCGCCCGGGCGTGGTGTTGCAGTCGCGCGACGTTGCGCGGCGCGAGGACGGCCGCGACGTTCCGTTCGGGGTCGGTCGGGTCGATGACGACCAGCGGGTCGTCGAACGACCGGGCCGCGTGGTCTTCCGGGTCGTGGTGAATCGGTGGCTGCCAGTCCGCGGCCGCCTCGACGAACTCGTGGAAGCCACCGTATTCGAGAACCAGCAGTTCGGTCAGGTAGCCCGAGAACCCCTCCGTCTTGAGGTCGCTCCCGTAGATGCCGATACCCTTCAGGAACTGCTTCGCCACCCGCACGTCCGCGGCGAGGCCGTCGTCGAGTTCGCCCAGTAGCCACTCGTTGTGAAACGGCGTGCGGTCGACCGCCGACTGGATGTCGGTCGCTTCGGGCACCCGGAAACACGGCACGAGGTCCACGTCGAACCCCTCGAACTCACCTTTGATGTACGGGTGTTCGGCGTACTCCTCGTGGCCATCGGGGAGGACCTCGTGACCGACTGCCAGCCCGTAGCGCTCCAGCGTTTCGCGGTCGAGGTCCGGCGGAAACCGCACGAACACGTCGATGTCCCGGTCGCCCGAAATCCACGTCCCACGTGCGGTCGACCCGACCTGCATCACGTCGGCGTCGGCACAGTACTCGTGGACTGCGTCTTCCGCTCGCTCGACGATGTCGGCTGCTGCCTCCCGGAGCGTCTCTCGCTCCGTCGGCGAGGGGTCGACCCGCTCGCGGACCGCCGCTACCGTCTCCTCGAACGCGTCGTCGCTCATGCTGTCCCGCTACATGGCCGCTCGCTGAAAGCGTGTCGATGGGAGCGTACGCCAGTGGATACCGTGGTACACCGCCGCCCTAAAGCGAAAGTCTCTTTATATCCCGCGGGACTATCTGTAGTTGCAGTAAGCCGTCATAGCTCAGTTGGTAGAGCACCACGCTGTTAACGTGGTGGTCCCAGGTTCGAGCCCTGGTGACGGCGCTTCTACTGAACTCGTTCGACTAGTCCTCAGTTTATCTGTTACAACTCGTTGAAGGAGGGGATAACGGCGAAGACAGTCGGTTCGTAATGTTGATACGGAACGGTAGTGAACGACCAGACACAGGGCCCTTAGCTTAGTCTGGTTTAAAGCCCCCGGCTCATAACCGGGTGATCGCTGGTTCGAATCCGGCAGGGCCCATCGATTCTGCGAGGAACGGAGTGACGAGCGAATCGTAGAATTCTGTTGGATTCGAGCCAAGGAGCGAACGGAGTGAGCGACCGCAGTTCGTACTCCGGCAGGGCCCATGATTTTCTGCGAACACCAGTGAGCAGTGAGACTTGCCTCGTCGACGGTTCGAAGAAGGTACCCGAGTCGATTGATTTCGGTCGTGACAGTCACTGAGAGCAGTAAAATCGGCCATGCTCGTCGCGCACGTACCTACAGTTGCAATGCCTCGAAGAAGAGCGGCTAGACGGGCGCGACGGGACGCGAAAGTTGAGTGGGACCGGTACCAGATGACCCAGAAACTGCTCACCATCGGCGACGACTACTTCGTCGAGGACCAGTCTGGCCAGCAGCGGTTCCACATCGACGGAAAGGCGCTTCGTGTTCGCGACACGCTGTACATGACCGACCGACAGAACCAGGACGTCTACAAGTTCAAAGAGCGGGTCGTCCGCATCAAGGACACGATGACCATCAGCAAGAACGGACAGGATGCGGCGACGGTGCAGAAGGCGCTCATCACCCCGCTTCGCGACCGGTTCACCGTCTCGGTGGCTGGTGGGAAACCGCTCGAGGTGAAAGGGAACGTCCTCGACCACGAGTACAAACTGCTTCGGAACGGGGAGCGAGTCGCCGAGGTTTCGAAGCGGTGGTTCAGAGTTCGAGATAGCTACGGTATCGAGGTATCCCCAGAATTCGACCAGGGTCTCGCCGTGGCCTGTGCCGTCGCAATCGACATGATTGCACACCCGAACCGGTGACCCACCGGTCGACACCGTCTCACTCTCGTCGATGGCTCGCCATCGGCACCCTTCTCAGAGCAGCGAGCGAATGAGTCGAAGCGGGAACGTGACGATAGCGATGACGAGGCTCACCAACTCGCGGGCGAACGACCGGAGTGTTCTCAGCATGGTCGAAGCGACGCGTCGTGGTCAGAACTCGGTCCGGCTTGTGGCTGCAAGGCGTTCAGGTGCTCTCTGGAGGAGCACTCACTGGATTTGTAGACACGTCGACGTTTCGAACGACGGCCCCAGTGTGGTAGCGACCACCGGGGTGCGGTCACATCGAAATCCTTTTTTATGTCATCGCCGGAGTAAGCAGTGTAAGCCGCCTTAGCTCAGACTGGGAGAGCACTCGACTGAAGATCGAGCTGTCCCCGGTTCAAATCCGGGAGGCGGCATAGCGTTTTTCCTCGGACCACAATTGCACGACGAGAGCGTCTTCTCTCGATTTCGCCGCGCATATCCCGATGAGATTTGACCATCTTTTTACTCGCGCCCCGACGCCGTCTGGCGCTTCACTCACATTTGACCCGTAGCGCCTAAGAAATTACTCGAATCTTTTCACTCACTTTCAAAAACCTCGGAGACGGGCTCGTGCGGCTCGGTGAGACCAAGAAGGCCATCACCGACGGATGGCTCCCGTCTAGAGATTTCAAGGCTCTCGGAGGAATCTAATGCTTCCGGGCGGCGTACCGCGATCCCGAGCGATGAATCCGATACCACACCCCTTCATCGGCCACTTCACAGCCTTAACTCCGACGTCGTACTTCTCCGTGATGTCCCGATATGAAGTCAACTCGAATAAATCCCGTAAATCACTACCCTCGCAGCCTATTTGACACTCAGTTCCTCTCACAGCACGGAGGCAACTCTTCCTCGGCCGCGACTGAATCACTACTGAATTCAGCGGTACCTCCACACTCTCTCTGTTTCTCTGATTTACCCGAATAGTTGATAATCTATTCTTTGATTACGCAAAAGAGACTGGTCGAAATGACATGTCATGCAGCAGATTGATTATGTAATTTAGTGACTATTAACTAGTGTGTTGTCAATAAATGAATGTAGAACAGATCACACTAGATGAGTGGTCAAACGAATTGCCCGAAGAGGGAGTCGAGATATTCCATTCACCGGATGTCTTAGCAGTAGCTGACAAATATACAGATAGTGAGCTACGGCTTTTCGGGGGATTCAGCGGTCAAGAACTAGTAGGATTCCTCCCTGTCTTCGTTCGAGAGTATCCAGCTGTAACTGTGGTTCTCTCCCCTCCACCTGCAGTTAGTTTGTGGCGAATGGGACCGGTTATTATGCCACAAAGTCCGAAGCGTCGGAAAAAAGAGAGCCTCAATCGGAAGTTCATAGATGGAGCCCTCCAGAAAATTGGCGCTGATAAGCCACTCACCTTGTCTTATATAATTCTCAGCACTTCTTACACAGACCCTCGTCCATACAAGTGGGCAGATTACGACTTTGAGCCACGCTTTACCTATCGTCTCGATCTACAGAGCACTGACGAAGAGGAGGTCCTCTCAAGCTTCTCCCGTAGCCTTCGTTCAGAAATTAAATATTTCGATGACGTGCCGGTAGATGTGACAGTAGGGAGTGCAGAAGAGGCACTTCGCGTGTACGATGAGTTTCGGAAGCGGTTCGCGGAACAAGGTGCCAGCTTCCCTACATCCCGAGCTTACACACGCGATCTCGTAGCTACGCTTGGTGACCGAGCCAGCGTCTACACTGCTGAGGGACCCGATGGAGAGTTCCTCGGTGGGATTACAGTCCTGTACTCGAATACTTGTGCGTACTTCTGGCAAGGTGGAATGCGATCGAATTTCCAAGGCCGCAGTGTCAACAGTTTACTCCATTGGCGTATCATCCAAGACATTCTCTCGGACTCGTCTATCGATTCTGTCACTCACTATGATCTTGGTCGGGCCGCAGTCGAACGACTCGGACAGTACAAAAGCAAGTTCAACCCAGACATCGTTCCATACTACGAAATTAAATCTGGCAAACTGATTAGTATCGCGAAAGAAGCGTACAAGTTCATCGCATATTAGCGCAATCTGATCGTGGTTACGCGCTTCGAGTGCGAGCACCATCATTCGTGAGTTCGATTCATTGGTCTTCTGAGACGAAAATTTACGCGATATAGACGGGCCAGGATACTCGTAAGGAATTGCGTTTAGGGGTACAGTCGCGCCTACATCGACGGTTTCGACGTGGACGAGATGCAGTCAGCATCTGTATATGACCGGAGGACGTTCCTAAAGAGCGGCGGTTCGCGGCTTCACCCGTCGACGGAGCCACCCGACACCGACGGAATCGCGACCGGCTGGTTCGTGGCGGTAGATTCGTAGATAGCTTCGACGATTTCGACGGCCTTGCGGGCTTCCTGATGGTCGAGCATGAACGGCTCGCCGGTGCGTCGGGCGTCGAGGAACGCGCGGATGTTCGCCGTTTCGAGCGGGTCGGGAGCGTCGCCGCCGTGGCCATTGGGACCGAAATCGGTGCGTATCGATTCGTCGTCCGGGCGCGAGTCGCGGAATCGCCAAGTCGTGAGTTCGTCGTCGCGGATTTCGACGGTCCCGTCCCGGCCAGCGATTCGATACTCCATCGCCGACCCGGGGTACGTCGAGGTCGTGGCGAGGAGTTGTCCGAGGGTGCCGTCTCGGTAGCGTAGCGACGCCACGGCCGTGTCCTCGACTTCGATAGCGTCGCCGTCGTGGGCGCGCGTGTCGGTGTAGGCGAACACCTCGGCCACTGGATTCTCCTCGGGTTCGAGGTCCATCCCTGCCGCCGCGAGCCACTGGATGGCGTCGACCGCGTGGATGGCCTGCGTCATGGTGGCCCCGCCACCGTCGAGTGCGGCGATTCCCTGCCACCCACCCTCGTAGTAGTCGTCGTCGCGCCACCACGGGACGGACGCGGTCGCCACCGAGAGCGTCCCGAATCGGCCGTCCTCGACGGCGGACCGGACCGTCTGGAGCAGCGGGATGTACCGACGCTGGAAGATACCACCGAGTCGGATTCCGTGCGTCGTCGCGGCGTCGACCATCCGGTCGATGCGCGCTGCAGTAATTTCGAGTGGCTTCTCACAGAGGACGTCGACGCCGCGCTCGGCTGCCGCGAGCGTCGGGGTGAGGTGTGCACCACTGGGCGTACACACCGAGAGCACGTCCGGCGTCTCCGCGTCGAGCATCGATTCGGTGTCTGGGTACCACTCGCAGTCGAATTCGTCGGCGAACGCGACCCCCTTCGATTCGGTTCGACACGAGCCCGCGACCAGTTCGACGTCGTCGAGCAAATCGATTCCTCGTGCGTGTGTCTCCGCGGCGGAACCGATTCCAGCGATGGCGATCCGGTGGGTTCGCATAGTCAAGTCGTTCGGGAGAGCGGACCAAAAGGACTGGCGTGGGTTCGCGCCCTGGTATCGAACTGGTCGGTCACGAGAACCAGCTCGGGTCGGCGGCCGCGTGACGAGGGACCGCATCCAACAGAGATTTGTCGAGGACCGTTCACACGACGGACGATGCCAGACCTATCGTCGAAGCACGCGAGAGAAGTTCGAATCGCCGTCGAGGTCATCGTACTCGGGCTGCTGTTGCTCGGTGTCTTCCATCTGCTCCTCGTTCCAGCGATTCGGTCGGTGTCCCCGGTGGCACTGGAACCGGTACAGGCACTTAGCCGACGAGAGCTTCCCCATACGGTACTCGGCTGGGCGAGGGTGGTCTGGCTCCTCGGCTGTGTCGGCGCGTACGTCACGTGGCGAGAAAGGGACTGGTGAGCGACACCGACAGGCGAGTTAGTCGCGTTCGAGACGGGTTTCCTCTCGAGCGTCGTTCGCACCAGACTCGAACTCCCGAAGCGCACCGTGAACCCGGGAACTCGCGTTCGGACTCAACAGGAGGTAGGCAGCGCCGGTCGCGGTGACGCGAGTTATCCAGCGGGCGAACCGTCGGCGGACCGCCCAGCGAGAGTCGAGTGCGACGGCGTTTCGCCAGGCACTGTCGCGGCCTTCGCGGATAGTCTGGATGGAGAAGAACTCGTCGAGGCGACCGAGCGAGGCGTCGACCGTCGAAATCCCGGGTGCGTCGTAGTCATCGGCGAGCGTGTCCTGTGCTTCGTCGACGAGACTTCGAAGGACCTCGTTGACTTTGCAGTGGTCGGCGTATTTGCGGTGACGGTCCGGCGAAACACCGGCTTCGTGGAGTGCGAACGCGAGGTCGTAGTTGATGTGGGCGTTGATGCCGAGCATCGCGTCCTGCACGACGAGGCAGTCGCCACGTTCGGCCGTAGTGAAGGCGAGTTGCCACGGGTCAGAGAGCGCCGCGAAGTTTCCTGTCTCGTAGTCGACCAACGCCTGTCGGTAGCGGTTGGCGAACGCGACGAGATAGCGAGCGACCCACGCACCGTCTTCGAACTCGCCGCGGTCGATGCCAGCGCCGACCAGTTCGGTCACACGGGCGTAGATGGAGAGGAACACCGCCCGGCGGTCGTCACGGGCGAGGAGGAGACGTTCGAGTGAGAGCAGTCGGTCGTGCGCGTCCGCGATGGTTGTAAACGGCGTCGTACTCAGCGCGAGTACGTCGACATCGCCGACGTGCTCGCCGTCGGTCGGTGGTCGCGGGTTCCGGACGCCAGCGAGTCCGCTCCGCACACGGTGTCTGCTCGTGCCAGTCACGGTTCCCCTCGCCTCATTCTGCAAGAGTATGCGGGGAACTGAGATAACGATTACCGCTTGCTCGGCGGTCCGACTTCACCGTTTGCGCACGTGGCCTCGACGGTGTTCCGAACCCTGTGATTTCACGGTTCGAACGGAAAATACCGGCAAATCACGTATCGATTCGGGTGTGCGGCGACCAATCGGGTGGTTTCGTCCACTCGTCTACAGAACACCTCTATTTTTGAACACTCATTCGTACAGATGCGGTTGAGAACCACAAGTATTAACCGTCCGTGGAAGAGGGGACTAACTGCAATGGCGAAGGGAAGCGTTGATTTCTTCAACGACACAGGCGGTTACGGTTTCATCGAGACTGAGGACGCAGACGACGACGTATTCTTCCACATGGAAGACGTCGGCGGTCCGGACCTCGAAGAGGGTCAGGAAGTCGAGTTCGAGATCGAGGACTCCCCGAAGGGTCCCCGAGCTGCGAACGTCACCCGACTCTAAGCTTCGATTTAGTCGTCATCGACGACTGGTCGAATCGATTCTCGCAGTACTCCGTCCGGCGATTCGTCGGCCGGAGCCCGACGTCCCCCGGTTCACCTCGGGTGGCGGTGATTTTATCAAACACAATCCGTCGAGTAGTCACAACGCCTGACTCTCCAGTCGACGGCGACCATTCCTTATGCCCAGATAGTGCCAATTAGTAGCACACGCTCGGGCCCACCTATGACACCACACACCGATATCTCAGCAGTCGACGCAGAGCAGCGCGTTGGCATCGACGTACCGTTTGAGTCGCGCTTCGCGTGGCGCGCCGGGGCACTCTCGGGCGCGCTGGCGGCCATCGTAATGGGTATCGCCATCACACTCGTCCAACTGGAGACGCTCCGGGTCGCCATCGCAGGGCTGTACGGGTTCGAAGGGAGCCTGTTCGTCGGTTGGCTCGCACACGTGTTTCACGGTGCGGTGTTCGGCGTGTTGTTCGCTGCCGTCCTGGCCGACCCCGGATTGTTCGACGTTCGCGACTGGCTCTGGAAGTCCGTCGCCGCCGGTGTCGTCTACGGAATCGTCCTGGCCGTGTTCGGGACGGGCATCATCATGCCGATGTGGCTCGACATCGTCGGATTGGGACCGGTGCCGATACCGAACGTGACGACCCCACTCATCGTCTGGCACGTGGTCTACGGCGTCGTCCTCGGCGCGGCGTTCCACTACACACGGTGAACAGCCGAACAACACCGCCTCGAACCCCGATTTCTGTGCGTAAAGACCCGTTCTACAGCTGTTTAAGCGGCTATGCTACCGTCTCAGGCCGTCGTGTCCATTTCGCGTCGTGTCTCGGAAGGCTTAACGGCAGGCCGCACATCTCTTTAGCTGAAATGGCGAAAGGCAAGGTTGACTTCTTCAACGACACAGGCGGCTACGGTTTCATCGAGACAGAGGATGCGGACGAGGACGTGTTCTTCCACATGGAAGACGTCGGCGGCCCGGACCTCGAAGAGGGACAGGAGGTCGAGTTCGAGATCGAGGACTCGCCCAAGGGTCCCCGCGCAAAGAACCTGACTCGCCTGTAAGAAGGAGTCTCAGGAGGACGAATCTCCCCCAACCGGTGGCGCTTGCCGCTGTATTCGGGTGCAACAATCCGCCCTTATCGGGCACATATTTTTCGCGAGACTCGCCGACGAGCGACGGCGTCGTCGCTGACCAGTACCCATCTGTCCGGAAAGATTATTTGTCCGCTCGCTCTCTCTACAAAGGCAATGGCGAAAGGTACGGTTGATTTCTTCAACGACACAGGCGGCTACGGTTTCATCGAGACAGAGGATGCGGACGAGGACGTGTTCTTCCACATGGAAGACGTCGGCGGCCCGGACCTCGAAGAGGGACAGGAGGTCGAGTTCGAGATCGAGGACTCGCCCAAGGGTCCCCGCGCGAAGAACCTCACCCGCCTCTAAGGCGATCCACTTCACGAAAAGTACGGCAGTCGTTCTTTCGTAGCGTCTGTACGAACCGCACACGAATCGAGAGCCACCGCACCCGTCGTGAGACGGCTTCACACCCGGGGCTACTCTCGAAACCATTATCTGTGCCTGTACATTCTGCTCACAGGAATGGCGAAAGGTAAGGTGGATTTCTTCAAGGAATCCGGCGGCTACGGTTTCATCAGCGCTGAGGACGAAGAGGAAGACATTTTCTTCCACATGGCGGACATCGGCGGTCCGGACCTCGAAGAGGGCCAGGAAGTCGAGTTCGACATCGTCGACGGCGAGAAGGGTCCGCGCGCGGACAACCTCTCCCGTCTGTAAGGCGACTCGACCAACGTACAGCTCTCGACTACGCTTTTCACGGCGCAACTTTGTCAGTGGCGACACCAGCCTCGGCACCGACGGGTAGCGATTCTGGGACCAATTGCAACGAGTCACACGAATCCAATCCGCTACGAACGCCGAATTTTCGCCTGTAACCCCGGCCCTTTTCGACAAACAAAGCCAGATACAGCCCAGAACCACACAAACACATCCAATATTGAGTCATATAAGCCATTGTTTGCACCAAACCGAACGATTTTAGTACACCAGTCCAAAGAAAGAGTTGCAGCGGTCACCCGCTGTGCGCCGGAGACTGTCCGTTGGGACGTCTCGTGCGCTCGCTACCACCACTCGTGCTCAAGTCGGCGGTCGTGAGTGGCTGCACGACCGTCGTCTTCACTTTCGAAACTACACCCCCGAGTCAGGCGTGCCGATACGTCCTATTTGTATGCAGTACATGACCACTCATGTGCCAGCGTCTGGTTTGGCAATTAAACACGTATTAACAGATTGTATCTACCCCAGGATAGATTTATATTGGAGAAATGCGACCTCAGAAACACAATGAGCATTCAACAGGCTGTCGCCAGACCCACCTTCGAACCGCTGCCGGAGACCATCACGTCCCCCCGCGCCAAGCTCGTGTACTTCTACCTCACCGCGACCGGTGAGGCGACGGTCGACGAGATTCAAGAGACGCTGGGCATGCAGAAGATCGCGCTCCTGAGCGTCCTGAAGTCGCTGGGCAAAGAAGGGCTCGTCAAGCGCGACGAGAACACCTACACCTGCGCCTGAATCGCGGCGTTTCTCACCGCAGTTTTCGGCCGCCGTTCTTCCCCCGCTTTCCGTTTTTCGTGCGATGTGGGCTCGTCGGCGCGTCTCGTCGCCGACGAACGACCTCGCTTCGAAGGCTTTATCCTCACGCTCGGTTTCAGTTTCCCGTAATAACCATGTCCGACAAACCTGCCTCGATGTACCGGCAAATCGACAAGCCGTCGTACACACGCCGCGAGTACATCACGGGGATTCCCGGTTCGAAAATCGCACAGCACAAGATGGGCGACACCGCGTCCGACCCCGACGACTGGCCCGTCCAGATCAGTCTGTACCTCGAAGAGGAGTGCCAGATTCGCCACGGCTCGATGGAGGCCTCGCGCCTGTCCGCGAACCGCCACCTCATCAAGGAACTCGGCGAAGGCAACTACTCCATGATTCTCCGCAAGTTCCCCCACCAGGTCCTGCGCGAGAACAAGCAGGCGACCGGTGCGGGTGCGGACCGTGTCTCCGACGGCATGCGACAGGCCTTCGGGAAAATCGTCGGCACCGCCGCACGCTGTCAGAAAGGCGACCGACTGTTCACCTGCTGGTGTACCGTCGACCAGGCCCCCGCCGTAAAAGAGGCCTTCCGCCGCGCCTACAACAAGATTACCCCGCCGTGCCGCATCGTCGTCGAGCGTGGCGAGGAACAGCTCATCGCGTAACTCCACGCGAGAACCCGCAAACGGACCGTTTTTCTGCGAGCGCGCGAACGACCTCCCATGGTCGACCTCGCCGTCGTCAACCGTGCAGAGACGTTCGAGCGCATGCGCGACCCACTCGAAGCCCGTGGCATCGGCGTCAGCCACGTGCAGGTCGACGAGCGGGTCGTCCCACTCACGCCAGAGACAGCACCGTTCACACCCGGCGAGTACGACGTGGGGTTCGTCTACCCAGGCAGAATCATGGAAGGCGGTGTCGCCGACGCCCTCCTCGACGTGCCGTGGCTGAACGGCCGCGACGCGGTCCTCACCTCACGGAACAAGGCAGGTGTCCTCGCCGAACTCGGACAGGCCGGCGTGCCAGTCCCCGAAACGGTACTGGTGTCGAACGCAGTCGGTGAGCGCGAGCTCGTCGAAGCGTACGAGCAAATCGACGGGCCGGTCGTCGTCAAGCCGAACTCGACGACTCGGGGGATCGGCGTCGCCCGGCTCGGCGACCTCGACTCGTTCCTCGGCGTCAGTGACTATCTCGACCTCGTCCACGACTATCGCGCGACTGGCGACCGGTCGTTTCTCGTACAGGAGTACGTCCCCGACGCACGCGACTATCGCGTGATGGTCCTCGACGGGTCGTACGTCGGGGCTGTCGAGCGACGACTGTCGTCGACCGACCGAGAAGCAGGCCGCTGGAAGCACAACGTCCACCGCGGCGCGAGCGCGACACCGGTCGACCTCGACCCCGAACTGCGTCGACTCGCCGAGCGTGTGGCCGAGGTGCTCGACATCACCTTCCTCGGTGTCGACCTGCTGGTCACCGACGACCGAATCCTCGTCAACGAGACGAACGCCCGACCGACTATCGACGACGCAGAGAAGTACGACGACGGGTTCTACGACCGGTTGGTGGCGACGATTCGAGACACAGCGTCAGCCTGAGGACAGACCCGGCTCACGCGAGGAGTGGTTCAGTGGCCACCGCTGGCTCGTGAGAAGACGCGAAAGAACTGGGGGGTGTGTTAGTGCAGGTCGATGCCTGCGGAGGTGTCGGCTCGGTCGAAGACGACTTCGAGGACACCGTTGTTGTAGGTCGCCGTCGCCGAGTGTTCGTCGACCCGGGTCGGCAGTTCGACGCGTTCGTTGTACTGTCGATGTTCACTCTCGGCACCGATCGTCAGTGCCTCACCGTCGCATTCGAGTTTGATATTGTCTTTTTCGACCCCTGGCAGGTCGGCGATGACGCGAATCTCGTCGGTCGTTTCGTGGATGTCGACGTGCGTGTCTGTTCCGAATCCAGCGTCGCCTTCGTAGTGCATATCGACCGACCGGTCTCCCATCATCTCGTTCATCATCCGCTCGATTTCTTTGAAGAAGTCGTCGAACGGTTCGTCACGGTCGTCACGACGCATGAAAGCCGGTAGCGTCTGTCGGGTGAAAAACTTTCTGTCCCTTACAAGCGACGTGCTCGAAGCCGAAATAGCCGAGAATAGTTGGTGAACTATCGTTTATCGCGAGGGGAGTCGCTAGTGAGCCAGTCCGTTACAGGCCCATGCCCATCGCGTCGTTCGTCGTCTCGATGCTCTCTTTCTGGCCCTTCTCGCCGACGACCGCGCGGACCGCGTCGACGTTCTCCGGGACCACGTCGGACTCCTGGTGGATAGCCTGGAACAGGTAGAGGTCGGGTCCTTCCATCGTGATGGACTCGCCCCAGATGGCGTTCTCCCAGATGTCGGCGCGCGGGCGGCCCGCGTCCATCGCGTACTCCTTCAACTTCCCTGCACCGTCGATGGCCATGTGTTCGGGGACGACGAAGGTGCGCGACTGCGAGTCGAGCAGTTCGTACACTTCGTCGGTCGAGGGTTCCGTCTCCAGTTCGACGTTGAGGCTGTGCGTGTGCATCAGCGTCGCCGGCACCTTCATACCGAGCGTGTCGATGTCGACGTCGGGCATGACGGTGTTCACGTCGGGACCGTGGTGGCTCGGGATGGTGACCGGGTTCGGGAGGATGTCGTTGATGGGTCCGCGGCCGGTCTGGCCCGGGTCGCCGCCACGGCGCACGAGCGTCGCCCGGACCTTCTTCACGCCGTACTCCTCTTCGAGGGGTGCGATGATGCGCGAGAGCCCGGTCGTGTTACACGAGACGACGCGGACGTAGTCGGCTTCGGTCGCCGCGTCGTAGTTCGCGCGAGCATTGAAGCTGACCTCACCCACGTCGGCGTCTTCGCCGCCCTGGAAGAGCGCGGGTGTGTCGTACTCCTCGTACATCGCCTTGTTGTCCGCGCCGATGCCCGACGGGCAGGCGTCGACGACGATGTCGGCAGCCTCGACGAGTTCTTCGATAGTGCCAGCCAGCTCGATGCCAGCGTCGTCGAACTGGTCCATTCGGTCCTCGATGGCGGCGTACAGGGGATAGCCCTTGTCCACGGCCGTCTGCGCCTCGAAGTTCGGCCGCGTCTTGGCGACGCCGACGACTTCCATGTCCGGTTGTGCGCGGACTGCGTCCGCGACGCGTTTGCCGATGGTACCGTAGCCGCTGATTGCCACCTGGATCATACTCGAACGTCCTCCACCTCACGGGGTAAACGTTTCGACCCTACTGGTTACTTTGGGCGCGAGTAAGTTTCTCCCGCCGGATTTCGGCACTTATGGCCGACATAATCTATCGAGTTTGATGCCCCATGCAGACACACAGCACACCCGAAACCGTGTCGTCGAGGTGACCGGTTTCCGGACGGTTTTGCGGCTTAACGGTCGGTTAGAACGAATTAGTGTGTAAATATTTTATAGCCTACCAGTAGAGTGTCGAAATAAGCCGATGCTCTCAGTAGGAATCTTCATCGCTGGACTGGTGTTGTTCGTCGGCGGCGTCAACGCCATCCGGACGACACACGACCGGAACGAACCGGCCGACCAGTTGTTCGCGCCCGACGACCCGTATCGGGACGCGCCGATGCAGTACGTTCAGACCGACGGCGCGGTCCTCGGCGTCATCGGCATCGTCGTCATGGTCATCGCCACGCTGCTGTAACCGACTGCGAACCGACTGCGAACGATTCCTACTCCAAGGTTTTCTCCTGAACCCACACGAGTTGTGGGGCATCGACGTTCTTCACAAACACTCCGGCGCGCGCTGTTCCGAGTGTCGAACGAAAGTGAGACCTCGGCTCGGAATCGCGCGAGGGATGAGCACCGCAGGCCGAAGGCCGAGGCGCGCAATCGGATGGGGAGGTAGTGGCTGCGGTGGCGGTCATGTACCGTCGTGATTCGTGAACTGCTCGCCGACGCTAGCAACCAATACGTACACAGAGTCGTGATTCGTGAACTGCTTCTCTACACCACGAATAATCCCCAAAACCACAAGACGAACTACGGGCAGCAAGCACACACAAAAACACCTAACTCGCCTCCATCACACCACCAAGCCATGAGCGACCTGCGAGAGCCTGCGGAGACCGCCGTCCACCAGTGTCTCGACCTCCAGCCCGACGAGTCCTGTCTCGTCGTCACCGACGACAAACGCCTGCCCATCGGCGAGGCGCTGTACGAGGTGGCGAGCGAGGTCACCGACGACGCGACACTCATGTGCTACCCGCCGGGTAACCAGCACGGTGAGGAACCGCCTGCACCAGTCGCCGCCGCAATGGAGGCGTCGGACGTGTTCCTCGCGCCGACGACGAAGAGCCTGAGCCACACCCGCGCTCGCGGGAACGCCTGCGAGGCCGGTGCCCGCGGCGCGACCCTGCCGGGCATCACGGAAGAGGTGTTCACGACCGGCCTCGACGCCGACTACGCCGAAATCGCGGCCGAGTGCGAGTCGATGCTCGAACAGGTCGGCGACGCCGACGAACTACGCGTCACGACCGAACTGGGCACCGACATCACGTTCGAACCGGGCGACCGCGACTGGCGCTCTGACACCGGCATGGTCCACGAACCGGGCGCGTTCTCGAACCTGCCCGCGGGCGAGGTGTTCGTCTCGCCGGAGACCACGAACGGAACCTACGTCGTCGACGGCACCATCGACCCGCACGGCCTGCTCAACGAGGGCGAGACGGTGACCATCGAAGTCGAAGACGGCTACGTCACCAACACCGACTCCGACGAGATAAACGAGATGCTCGAAGTCGCCGCCGAGGAAGTCGGCCGAGACGCCTACAACCTCGCCGAACTCGGTATCGGGACGAACACGGCCGTCACGGACCTCGTCGGCTCGGTCCTGCTCGACGAGAAGGCCGGCGGCACAGTCCACATCGCATTCGGCGACGACGCCGGCATCGGTGGCGACGTGAGCGCGCCCATCCACCAGGACGGCATCATCCGCGACCCGACGCTGTATGCGGACGGGGAGGTCGTAGACCTCCCAACTGTCGAGCGCTGAAACCGCGAGACGGCGAGGTTGTCGACCTCCCGACAGTCGAGCACTGACCCGAGGAGGCAACGAATCGCTGTGCCGTCGAGTGTCGCCCCATCTCGCCGGTCTGTTTCTGCAGTCGGTCACCGCTGAACCACGCAGTGGCTACACTACAGTGTGTGTCGTGCACGACCCGATACGGCTTGCCGCTGGTCGTGGGGACCGATTCGCACAGAATTAGATATGTCTAATTTAGAGCTTAGGTAGAAACGACTATTAAGTTCGTTTTCTCTATTCAGGAGTAACGATGCGACAGACGACGCAGACGGACAGCAGCACGGCACTCTCTCGTAGACAGACGCTCCTTGCAGGCTCCGGGCTCCTCTCCGCAGGACTGGCCGGGTGTCTCGGCAGTGGCGATACCGGCACTGACTCCGGTGGGAGCGCGAACGACGGTGGGGACGACGACGACGGCCCGGTCGCCGCCGCCTCGTTCTTCAGCTTCTTCGACTTCGGGCGAAAAATCGCAGCGGACACCCCGGTCACGGTGACCAACCTCGTCCCGACCGGACTGCACGGCCACGGCTGGGAACCGAACGCGAGTATCACCCGACAGATCATCGAGGCAGACGCCTTCATCCACGTCGGCGAGGACTTCCAGCCGTGGGCCGACCGGGCTATCCAGACGCTGAAAGACGACGGCGTCGACACACAGCTCATCAACTCCCGGGCAGGTGTCGAACTCGAGGACCTCGCGGCGACGCTCGACCCCGAAGAAGAGGGCGTCGGCGAGGGGCGCGGGAAGGACCCCCACTTCTGGCTCGACCCTCGGCGCGCGAAGACGGCGGTCGACAACATCACCGAGGGGCTCGTCGAACTCTCCCCCGAGCACGAGGACACGCTGCGTGAGAACGCGAAGACGTACAAGACGGACGTCCTCCAGCGAATCGACGAGGACTATCAGGCCATCTTCGACCAGGCGTCCCGGAAGGTCGTCCAGCTCGCCGCACACAACGCGTTCCAGTACATCGGCGTGCGCTACGGTGTCGAGATGCGCCCGCTCGTGGTGAACCTCGCCGCCAGTGGCGACGTGAAGCCCTCGGACATCACGAAGGCGAAAGAAGTCATCGAGGAGAACGACATCAAATACATCGGGAACGGTGTCTTCGAGTCGCGCAAGCCAGCGGAGCAGTTGCAGGCCGAAACGCAGGTCGAGGCGTACTTCCCGGTGACCCCCTACGCGGGCGTCCGCGAGGATTGGGTCGCGAACGACTGGGGGTACGAAGAGATCGCGTACAACATCAACATGCCCACCTTCGAGGTCGTGCTCGGGAACAAGTCGCCCGAAGAGGCCGGTCCCGATGGCTGGGCCGAAGCGTGGCGGAATTTCGACTAATCGACCACAGGACCGCAACTCATGACTAGTGAAACTACGACCGGGGCTGACGTACGTTCTAGAACTCCGGTCATCGACCTGTCCGAGGTGTCGTTCGGGTACACGGCCGCGTCCGTCGTCGAAGACATCTCGCTTCGTATCGACCCTGGTGAATACGTCGCCGTCGTCGGCCCGAACGGTTCGGGGAAGTCGACACTGATGAAGCTCATGCTGGGACTGTTACGCCCCGACGAGGGGACGGCCCAGCTGTTCGGCGAACCGTCACACCGATTCGACGACGGCGCGCGAATCGGCTACGTCGCCCAGCACGCCAGCGCGGCGAAGGAGATGCCCATCACGGTCCGAGAGGTCGTAAAGATGGGTCGATTCCCCCACGTCGGATTCGGCCGACTGACGAGCGAGGACTGGCGCATCGTCTACGACGCGCTGGAGACGGTCGGCATGGCGGCGTTCGCGGACCGGCGGGTGACGCAGCTCTCCGGTGGGCAGCGCCAGCGGGCGTTCATCGCGCGAGCACTGGCCAGCGAGGCAGACCTGCTGGTCCTCGACGAACCGACCGTCGGGGTCGACGTCGAATCGGTCGAAGCGTTCTACGAGTTGCTCCAGTCGCTCAACGCGGACGGCATCACCATCTTGCTCATCGAACACGACCTGAGTGCGGTCGCCGAACACGCTGAACGGGTCGTCTGTCTCAACCGAGAGCTCTACTTCGACGGCTCTACCGAAGAGTTCCTGGAGAGCGACGCGCTCAGTCGCGCGTTCGGAACGACGGCTAACCTCGTGGGAGGTGGCAACTGATGCAAGCGGCGTTCCTCGCGCTCCAGTCGGGTGCACTCGAACCGCTGTACTGGTTCCTCGAGTTCTGGTACTGGGCGATGACGCAACTGTACCACCTGACCGGGCTGGAACTCATCAGTCCAGAGTACCGGTTCATGCACCGGGCCATCCTCGTCGGCCTGTGTATCGGCGTGATGGCACCGCTCATCGGGACGTTCCTCGTCCACCGGCAACTGGCACTCATCGGCGATGCGCTGGCACACACCGCGTTCGCCGGCGTCGCCGTCGGCTTGTTCCTCAACGCCGTCCTCGACTTCGGCGTCTCGCCGTACCTGACGGCCGTCGTCGTCGCGATGCTGGCCGCGTTGCTCATCGAACTCATCTCGGAGGCGACCGACGCGTACAACGACGTGTCGATGGCCATCGTCCTCTCGACCGGGTTCGCGTTGGGCACGACGCTCATCAGCATCAACGCGGGCGGACTCGCGGTCGGGGTGAACCAGTACCTGTTCGGGAACCTCTCGACCGTCTCGAAGGAGAACGCGGCCATCCTCCTCGTGCTGTTCGCCATCATCGTGGTGACGGTCGGCCTGACCCGGAACCAGCTGCTGTACGTGACCTTCGACGAGACCGCCGCCGCCGTCTCGGGGCTCTCCGTGAGCTGGTACAACCGCGTGATGGTCATGCTGACCGCACTCGTCGTCGTCGGGGCGATGCAGATTATGGGCGTCATCCTTGTCGCCGCGATGCTCGTCGTGCCGGTCGCGGGCGCGGCGCAAGTGTCTCGCAGTTTCACCGAGTCACTCCTCGTCTCCATCGTCCTCGCCGAACTGGCCGTCGTCCTCGGTATCGCCGTCGCGTACTACGGCGAAGCGACGGCTGGGGGCGTCATCGTCCTCGTCGCCGTGGCGATCTACGTGGCTGCCGTCGTCGTCGGGAAGGTACAGGCCGCGATGGGCGACGACGCGTCGCCGGAACTCGGGAGTATCGACGCCACGGACTCACAGACGCAGGCCGACTGAGATGGTGGCACACGACGCCGACGAGACGGCCGATGCCCCCGACCGGCAGTCGGTCACGCCGACCATGGAGGACTACCTCCGCCACATCTACCGGTTGAGCGAGGAAGGTAACGGGTGGGTGACAAACGCACAACTCGCCGAGCGCATCGACGTCGAACGCGCGACCGTGACGAGTATGTTCGGTGCGCTCGCAACCGCGGGACTCATCGACCGCGAGAAGTACCAGCCAGTCAGACTCACCGACGACGGGCGGACACTCGCGCTCGACGTGGTCCGCCGCCACCGGCTCGTCGAGACGTTTTTACTAGATGTGTTCGGCTACCGCATCAGCGAGGTCGATGTGGAGGCTGATGTCCTCGAACACCACGTCAGCGACCGCTTGTGTCGCGAGATCGACGACCTTCTCGGACAGCCCGAGACCGACCCACACGGCGACCCGATTCCCGACGCGGACCTACAGCTGGACGAAGACGCCGGGGCGACCGCACTCACCGAGGTCGCCATCGCTGCGAGTGTCGAGGTGACCCGGGTCCTCACGCAGGACCAGCGTGTCCTCGACCATCTGGTCTCCGCCGGCATCGAACCGACGGCCACGCTCACCCTCGACGAACGAGCACCCTTCGGCATGGTGACGGTGACCGTCGACGGCGGTGGCCAGACGAGCCTCCCCGAAGCAGTCGCGTCGACGGTCCTCGTCAGCGAGCAGTCCGGCGAGTAACCGCTGGCAGGCACTACCCGAGAATCGTCGGGTCGTCGGTCGGTTGCAGTTCGACCGTCACTGACTCGCCGACCACGAAATCCACGTCGGGGCAGACGAGTTTCGCCCCGAAGCCCGAATCCCGCGCCAGAAAGAGCGACAGCCCCGTGATTCTGGTCCCGTTTGCGACGACCGCCACGTCGTCCCAGTCGACAGTTCTGCCGTCTGCGACGCCGACGCGCTGGCCGAGCAGGGAGACGGAATCGTCGTTACCGCCAGCACCGAGCAGGCCACCGCCGTCGTAGTGACGCAGACCGCCGTCGAGGACGCCGCGAGCGTCGAGCGACCCATCGCCGTCGGCCGCGACACCGGCGAAGCACTCATCGTGTGCAGGGTGCGCTGGTGCGTCGAGGACCGCGTACGTCTCGTCCGCCGTGACGACGGTTCCGGTCCCGTCCCACTCGACCGCTTCCAGACTCACATCGACGGAAAGGGGAAGTGACCCGGACGCCCGAAGGTGGTTCTGGCCCTCGTATCGGAAGCCGACGTGGAGGTGGTCTCCGACCCACGGCGCGAAGAAGCCTGCACGAACGGTCGTCCCGAGCGGGTCGCCAGCTTCGACGTAGTCACCTGCCTCGACCGCCGGGTCGACGTGCATGATGCGGGCGACGAGTGCTGTGTCCTTCCCGTCGTCTCGCTCGAACCCCGGTGTCGCCTCGGCGTCGACCCGAACCAGAATCAGGTGGTCGTGGTCCGGCGCGTAGGGTTTCGACGGGGCTCGGCGCGTGTGCGTGTCGACGACCTCGCCAGCGACCGGACTCGGGGCGACCACCGCACGAGCAGGGCCGTCCCACTCGGGTCCCGGATACAGGTCGACCGCACAGCCGGTGTCGTGGGCCGGGTACGGTGAGTTGTACAGCGAGAATCGCGGGTAACGAGCCAGCACCTCGTCGCCCAGTGTGACGGCCATCGGCGGTCGTTCGGACCGCACGGGTTTAGACACGTCGCCCCGAAGCGCCAGCCATGCGCGTGATTCGGGGCCGGGCGGCGAGCGTCGACGCAGATAGAGACGCGACCCGACGACTGCTCGACGAAGTAGCCGAGGCAGAGAACAGTGGGGAGGCTGTCGAAGGCGTCGTCCGCGTCTGGGCACCCCACCGGCAGGTTGCCTTCGGCCGCCGTGACGCCCGCGAAGACGGGTACGACGCGGCGGTTCAGGTCGCCCGCGAGCACGGCTACCCACCGGTCGAACGAAACGTCGGCGGCCGGGCGGTCGCCTACGACGGCGAGACGACGCTCGCGTTCGCCCGAATCACCCCCATCGCAGACATGCGCCGCGGAATGGACGACCGCTACGAGGCACTCACAGTCGATGTCCAGCGAGCCCTCGGTAGCCTCGGTGTCGACGCCGAACGCGGCGAACCGCCGGACTCGTTCTGTCCCGGCCAGCACTCGCTCCAGTGTGTCGGAAAACTCGTCGGCATCGCCCAGCGAGTCACGAAAGGTGCAGCCATCACCTCCGGCGTCTGCACCGTCGCAAATCACGAATCCCTTGCAGCCGTCCTCACCGACGTGTACGACGCTCTCTCTGTCCCATTCGACCCCGACAGTGTCGGCAGCGTCGAGCGTGCTGGCGGGCCGAGCGACCCCGAGGTCGTTCGTGACGCGCTGGAGGCCGAACTCGTCGGCGACGCGGGCATGGTCGTCGAACACCTCCGGGAGATTTAGGACGGGCGACGGCGGAGGTGACGTATGCACATCGGCAACGCGACGCTGCCGGACGGGACGACGGCAGACGTGCTGGTCGAAGACGGGACAATCGCCACAGTCGGCGACGTAGACGGCGAGCCAGACGTGGACGCCGCCGGGAAACTACTCTTCCCCGGCGCAATCGACGCACACGTCCACTTCCGTCAGCCGGGGTACGGCCACAAGGAAACGTGGGAGACAGGCTCGAAAAGCGCCGCCGCGGGCGGTGTGACGACCGTCGTCGACCAGCCAAATACGAACCCACCGACCACTTCTGGAGAAGCCTTCGACCAGAAGGCCGACTTCGCCTCCGCATCGCTCGTCGACTGGGGCATCAACGGTGGCGTCACGGAAGACTGGGACCCGGACTCGCTGTTCGACCGGCCACTGTTCGCCCTCGGGGAAGTGTTCCTCGCGGACTCGACCGGCGACATGGGCATCGAAGAGGAACTGTTCGCCGACGCCGTCTCGAAGGCGGGCGAACACGACGTGACGGTCACGGTCCACGCCGAGGACGCCGACCTGTTCGACGAGTCGGCGAAAGAGCGCACGGACGCCGACGCGTGGTCGACCTACCGCACCGCGAAGGCCGAGGCCGCTGCGGTCGAACGCGCCTGCGAAGTCGGCTCGACGTTCGAGACCGACATCCACATCGCCCACACCTCGACGCCGGAAGGTGTCGACGCGGCCGCCGCGGCTGGGGCCACCTGCGAAGTCACGCCACACCACCTGTTCCTCTCGCGCGACGACCTGACCGAACTGGGCACCTTCGGGCGGATGAACCCACCACTACGGAGTGAAGAACGCCGCGCCGCCGTCTTCGAGCGACTCGCCGACGGTACCGTCGACATCGTCGCCACCGACCACGCGCCGCACACCCGCGAGGAGAAAGACGCGAGTATCTGGGATGCACCGTCAGGTGTACCGGGCGTCGAGACGATGGTGCCGCTCCTGCTGGAAGAAGCCCGCAACGAGACACTCAGCTACGAGCGCGTCCGTGACGTCGTCGCCGCGAACCCGGCCGCCATCTTCGACCTGCCGAAGAAAGGCCGCATCGAGGAGGGAATGGACGCAGACCTCGCGCTGTACGACGTGGAGAATCCGCGCGAGATTCGCGGCGACGACCTGCACTCGAAGTGCGGGTGGACGCCGTTCGAGGGGAAACGAGGGGTGTTCCCCGAGTGGACGATGGTCCGTGGCGAAGTCGTGTGGAGTGACGAATCAGGGTTCGGTGATGCGGTCGGCGAGAACGTTCGTTAGACAGCGAGAAGCAGTAACAGCACGCCGAGCAACGCGAAGAAGACGCCCGTTCCGCGGTAGACGACCTGGCCCGTTCCCGACATGCGGGGGTGCTTCCCGACGAGCGCGTTCTGGAACCGGAACAACCGAGCAGGATACTTCAGGTGAAAGTACGCCAGTGCCCAGAGAACTGGCGCGAGGACGAGAGCGACGAGTTGCATATGCATCTCTCTGGTCGTCTCCCTTGAATACCTTGTGTGAACAGAAGTACCGCTGAACTGTACGGAAAGCGCTAGAAACCCCCGATATTGGACGAATCGAGAATGTGAATCAGACCGCGAACGCGACTGCCGCGACGACCGACGAACCGACCATCGTCCCGACGCCGAAACCGCCGATGCGCGCCATCGCGCGTCGGGATTTCGCCTCGGTCCAGTCGGAGTTTGTTTCGAGCAGGGCGTTGCGAGCTTCGACCGCGTCGCCGACCATAACCGACCCGGACCAACCGAGTAGGCTACCGCCGAGCGCGAGCGCGCCGAGCGCGAACACGAGTTCGCTGGCGGCGACCACGTCGCCGATGACGAGGCCGACGACCAGCGTGACAACCGCGCCGACGACCGTCCCTTTGCCGGCGGCCGTGCCGACGAGGCGGGCGCGCGGGGCGAGGTCCATCAGTCGACCGCGTCGCGCATCCGCGGGTCGAGCGCGTCTCGCATCCCGTCACCGAGCAAGTTGAACCCGAGGACGGTGATGGCGAGGAACAGGCCGGGGAAGAACGCCCACCACCACTGGCCGGTGAGCATCCCCTTCTTCACGCCCTGGTCGAGCATCATCCCCCACGTCGGCGTGCCGACAGCGGCACCGAAGCCGAGGAACGACAGCGCGGCGAGGTCGATGATAGCCAGCCCGAAGTTGAGCGTGCTCTGGACCGTAATCGGTGCCAGACAGTTCGGCACCACGTGACGGGCCAACACGCGTGGGTGGGTCGACCCGAGCGACTGCGACGCCTCGATGTACTCGTCTTCGAGCACCTTCAGCGCCGCTCCGCGGACGACGCGGGCGAACCGCGGCGTGTACACGAGCGTCAGCGCGGCGACGCCACGCCAGAGTCCGAGTGTAAACGATTCGTTCACGCCGGGCAGCGCCGCCACGAAGCTCGGAAGCGTGATTTCGCTCGGGATGATGGCGACGAGTGCGAGTGCCAGCAGCAGCGACGGGAACGCGAGCAGCACGTCCATCGTCCGCATGATGACGTTGTCGGTCATGTCGCCGAAGTAGGCCGCGATGACGCCCAGTCCGACACCAGCGACGGTCGAAACCGCGACCGTGATACCACCGTACAGGAGCGCGTACCACGCCCCGTAGAGGACGCGGATGAAGATGTTTCGCGCCTGCTTGTCGGTCCCGAACGGGAATTCGAGGCTCGGCGAGGCGTAGCGTGCTTCCGGTCGCTGGCTCAAGAACGACCCGACGTGGGCCGCATCGTGGAGCGTGAACCGAGCGACGATGGCGATTATCGCCATGGCGACGATGATGGCGATGCCGGCGACCGCCAGCCTGTTCGACAGCAGTTCGGAGAGGAACGGCGAGGCGCGGACTCTATCGAGGAACCCGCGTGACTCGACTCGTTGTGTGTTTTCGACGTTACTCATTGGTCTATCCTCGGGTCAAGGTAGCTGTAGGTGATGTCGACGCCGAGGTTCACCAGCGTGAACAGGAACGCGAACAGCAACACAGTCCCCTGTACGATGGGATAGTCGCTGACCGCGATTGCCTCGACGAGGAGCGTACCGATACCGTTGAAGTTGAACACCGTCTCGGTGAGGATGGCCCCGCCGAGCAGCGTCCCGAACTGGATACCGACGATGGTGACAACCGGGATGAGGGCGTTCTGCAGGCCGTGTTTCAGGATGGTGATCTTCTCACCCTGTCCTTTGGCCCGGGCAGTCCGCATGTAGTCCTGCCTGATGACTTCGAGCATCGACGAGCGGGTCATCCTGGAGATGAGCGCCATCGAGTAGATACCGATGACGAGACACGGCAACAGCATGTGGTGTGCCGCGTCGATGAACATCCCGAAGTCCGCGGGGTCGAAGTTGAAGTATAGGTCCAGCGGCTGGAACGTCACCGCGTCGGCGAACGACTGGATGAACGTGTCGACGGTGATGAGTCCGGTGATGGTGTCGGGCGAGTACTCGTAGGCGATACGGCCCCCTGTCGGGACCACGCGTAGCCAGTTCGCCAGCACCATGATGAGGACCGGGCCACTCCAGAAGATGGGCACGCTGATACCGGCCAGTGCACCTACCCGCGTGAGGTGGTCGGTGAGGGTGTCCTGTTTCAAGGCGCTCACGACGCCCAGCGGGACGCCGAAGAGGATGCCGAGGAACTGTCCGTAGAGCGCGAGTTCGAGCGTGACGGGGAAGCGCGCCTCCAAGATGTCAGAGACGGCTCTCCCACGCATGAGGATGAACGACTCACCGAAGTCCGCACGGACCACCTGCCAGAGGAAGTCGACGTACTGGACGTAGATGGGCCGATTCAGTCCGAGCTCACGGCGTATCTCCTCGACGAACGCCTGATCTGCACGTCGTCCAGCCATCAGGATAGCGGGGTCTCCGGGTGATAGATGCAACATCCCGAAGACGAACGTCGCCACTCCGAAGAGGACTGGAACGAGCAACAACAACCGTTTCGTGACGAATCGCAGCGAAACCATGGGTGGTTCTCAGCTTATTCGCTGAGCGTGACCTTGTTCAGGTACGGGCCACTGATAGGCGCGATGGTGAATCCGCTGACACGCTTGTGGACGCCGCGGAGTTCCTTCGCGTGGTCCATGAACACCCACGGGGCCTCGTCGTGGGCGATCTTGGACGCCTCTTCGTACTTCGACTTGCGGGTCGCCTCGTCGTAGGTGGACTGTGCCTCCTCGACGAGCGTCTTGTAGTCGCTGTTCGCCCAGGCGGCGACGTTCAGCGAGTTGAAGTTCTCGTTGTCGAAGCTGACCCAGTCCTGCCCGCTCGGAATCTCCTCGACGCCGGGGTGGAGCAGGGCGTAGAAGAAGTTGTCCGGGTCGGCGTTGTCCGTCATCCAGCCGAGGAAACACGCGTCGTGCTTGCCCTGGTTGGTGTACTCGATGAAGGCGTTGAACTCCATCTGCTTGACGGTGACGTTGATGCCGACTTCCTTGAGGTTGGACTTGACCGTCTGGGCCGCGTCGAGCGGCGACGGGTTGTAGGTCCGCGGGTTCTGGAACGTCGACAGTTCCATGTCGAAGCCGTCGCCGTAGCCAGCCTCTTCGAGCATCGACTTGGCCTTCTCCGTGTCCTTGCTGTACATCTCGAGCGAGTCGTTGTAGCCGGTCATGTTGTCCGGAACCGGCTGGTTGGACTCGACTGCGAGACCGTTGAAGATGGACTCGGCGATTGCCTTCGAGTCGATGGCGTAGTTCATCGCCTGACGGACCTTCTTGTTCTGGAAGGGCTCCATCCGGGCCATGTTCATCGCCATGTAGCCGACGTTGATGCCGGGCGTCGTCACGAGTTCCGTCGAGCTACCGTTCTCGACCTGCTGGGACGCTTGCGGACCGAGGCCGTCGATGATGTCGACCTCACCGTTCGTGAGCGACTGCGCACGCGAGGAGTTCTGCTTGACCTCGGAGAAGACGACTTCTTCGACCTTTGCCTTCTCGCCCCAGTAGTCGGGGTTCTGCTTCAGGCGGATGCGGGCGTTCGCCTGGTCCCACTTGTTGAGCGTGAACGGCCCGGTGCCGGCGGCCTCCTGCGTGAGGTCGGTGCCGCCCTCGATGGCCTTCTTCGACATGATGGAGAAGGCGAACACTGCGAGGTTACGCAGCATCGGTGCGTGCTTCGCGTTCAGTTCGAGGGTGAGCGAGTAGTCGCCGTCCTTCTTCACGTTCGTGACGGTGCTGAGGAGGTACGGACCGTAGTACGAGCGGTTTTCGGTGCCGACGAAGTACTCGTAGTCCTCGTTCATGAAGCGCTCGTACGTGGCGATGAAGTCGTCGGCGGTGAACTCTTCGCCGTTGGAGAACGTCACACCCTCGCGGAGCGTGAGGTTGACCGCCTGGCCTTCGAGTTTGTACTCCTTTGCGAGACCGGATTTGAGCGTCGTCTTGCCGGGCTCGAACTCGATGACCTGGTTGTAGAGCTGCTGGATGACCTTGGCGTCCTCGCCACTGGTCGTCGCCTGCGGGTCCAGCGTACCGGATTTGTTCCCACGGGCGTAGGTGAGCAGCCCCTTCGGCTCCACCGACTCGCCGCCGTCGGTTCCGTCGGTCCCATCGGTGCCACCGTTCCCGTCGTCACCGCCGTTCCCGTCGTTGTTACCGTCGTCGTCGCTGCCGATACAACCAGCGAGTGCAGTTGTCGCGATAGTCGCACTTCCCGCAGCTTTGAGGAAATTGCGACGGTCTACCGTGTCACGTGCCATAAACGCGTATGGCACCAGCCCACGCATAAATATAACGATGAACAAACCCCCATAATCGAATCCCGCGGCCTATTGTGCCAACAATTGCCATGGTTCGAGGAAACAGTGGTGATAGCCACTGGGACCGACGAAAACGGCAAAAAACGGCGCAGCGAAATCAGTTGTCGTACAGGTGACAGGCGTTGCGGTGGCCGTCGCCAGCGAGGGCCGGTTCGTCACGTTCGCACGGACTCTCGAACGACGCTCGAAGTGTGTCTTCTGCAGCGTCCCAGTCACCCGCCGCGAGCGAGCGACACGCGTCCTCGACGATGCTGCCGACTTCACCCGTCGGTCGCGTCTCGAACTCGCGGTCGAGGAGTGTCTCGACCACGTCGCTCGTCGAGGCACCACCGTCGGTCGCGGTCTGTGTCTCGGCTTCTTCGGGCTCCGGTGGTTCCTCCGCAACTTCTTCGTGAACCGCGTCGAGCGCGAGGTCACGCTGTTCGACGCGCTGACGGAAGTCCATCACGGCGCGGAACGTCTCCTGGTCCACGTCGAGGTCTGCCGGGGGGATAACCTGCGGACACCGCGTCCGGAACGAACACCCCGACGGCGGGTCGATGGGACTCGGTACGTCCCCTTTGAGGATGATACGGTCGTCGGTGTCCGCTCGCGGGTCGGGTTTCGGAATCGACGACAGCAACGCCTGCGTGTAGGGGTGTTGTGGGTCGTCGAACAGCTCGGCCGTGTCCGCCGTCTCGACGACCTTCCCGAGGTACATCACCGCGATGCGGTCACAGATGTGCCGGACGACAGAGAGGTCGTGCGCGATGAACAGATAGGTCAGCCCGAACTCCTCTTGCAGGTCCTCCATGAGGTTGAGAATCTGGGCCTGCACGGACACGTCCAGTGCCGACACCGGTTCGTCGGCGACGATGAAGTCCGGGTCGACGGCTAGTGCACGGGCGATACCGACGCGCTGACGCTGTCCACCGGACATCTCGTGTGGGTATCGGTCGTACTGGGCAGGTTCGAGGCCGACCGCTTCCATGAGTTCGACGACGCGCTCTTTCCGGGCCTCCCGAGGAGACTGCCCACCCGTGTCCTCGGGCAGGCCATGAATCTTCAGCGGCTCGGTGATGGTCTGTCCCACCGTCATTCGTGGGTCCAGTGAGGACAGTGGGTCCTGGAAAATCATCTGTGCGTCGCGGCGTTTCTTCCGCAACTCGTCGCTGTCGAGGCCGGTGATGTCCTCGCCAGCGAACAGAACCCTCCCATCGGTCGGTTCGAGCAACTGGAGGATACTCCGACCGGTGGTCGACTTACCGCACCCGGACTCGCCGACCAACCCGAGTGTCTCTCCCTCGTAGATGTCGAAGTCGACCCCGTCGACCGCTTTGACCGTCTGTGGCTCGTTCGCCAGCCACTTGTCGAGTAGGTCGTCGGCCCGCGAGAAGTACTTGTGTAAGTCGTCGACTTCGACCAGTGGCTCCCCGTCGAAGGTCTGTGTCTGAGCGGTCGTGGTCTCATGGTCCTCCAGATACTCGCTCTCGTCGAACTCGTCCAAGACACACTTCGCTCGATGGTCCACGTCGGCGCCGCTGTGCTGTTTGAACGGAATCTCCTGCCCGTGACAGGCGTCGTGCGCCCACGGACACCGGTCCGCGAAGTGGCACCCAGTGGGCATGTCGATGAGGTCCGGGACGTTCCCCTCTATGGGAGTCAGTCGGTCGGTGTCCTCACGGGGGATGGATTCGAGCAGCGCGTACGTGTACGGGTGTGATGGGTTGTGGAATATCTCGTCGACCGGTCCTTCTTCGACGATTTCACCCGCGTACATCACGGCGACGCGGTCACAGGTCTCGGCGACGACACCGAGGTCGTGCGTGATGAACAGGACCGACATGCCGAAGTCGTCCTGCAGGTCGTTGACGAGGTCGAGAATCTGGGCCTGAATCGTCACGTCGAGCGCCGTCGTCGGCTCGTCCGCGATGAGCAGTTGTGGCCGGCAGGCGAGCGCGATAGCGATGAGGACGCGCTGGCGCATCCCGCCGGAGAACTCGTGCGGGTGTTCGTGAACCCGGGACTCCGGTTCCGGAATTCCGACCGCGTCGAGGATGTCGATGACGTCGTCGACCACCTCGTCGTCGAGGTCGTTGCCGGGGAACACTTCCCGAACCGCGTTGAGCCACGAGTCCTTGCGCTTGCCGCCGTAGCGGTGCAAGTTCAGGCTCTCTGCGACCTGCTCGCCCACGGTCATCGCGGGGTTGAGCGAGGTCATCGGGTCCTGGAAAATCATACTCATTTCGCCGCCGCGGATGTCCCGAAGGACGTGTTCGGGCGCGGCCGTCAGGTCGACCACGTTGTCCGTGACGTACTGGTCGGCGCGTGCACCGTACTTCTCCTGCAGTCGCGTGGCGAGGTCGGCGTCGTGGAACGTCACGTCCCCACCGACGATTTCGCCGGGCTCGTCGACGAGTTGCATGGCCGAAAGCGCCGTCACGCTCTTGCCGGACCCGCTCTCGCCGACCAGCCCGACCGTCTCACCCTCGCGGATGGTCAAGTCGATGCCGTCGACAGCCTTCACACTCCCGCGTTCCGTACGGAACTGCGTCCGCAGGTCGGAAAGCGATAGGAGGTCACTCATTATACGAACGTGGCCACGGTGGTGGGATATACCTTTTCACACGTGACAGTCGCTCTCACTTCTCGAAGGGGAACCCTTTTCTCGCTCCCTCCCCGGACCCGGAGTATGGAAGACGAGACGCCCCCGGACGTCGCCGACGTCGAACGACTCGCCGACCGGGTCGTCCCGGTGTGGGAACAGGTCGTCGAAGACATGGAGGCGACCGCCGAGGAGTACCGCGAAGAGGGCTGGGCGGCCATCGAGTGCCACCCCGGCGACGTGGCCGCCGTGGCCGACGATATCGGCCGCACCGGCCTCGACGTGTTGCTTCCGGACAACGAGTTCGACGACGTACAGGCCGCCTACGAGGCCGAGGGAGCGTTCGACGAGGTCGAAGTGTTCCGTGCCGAGGAGGGCGGCGTCGTCTTCGCCGTCGCCGCGTTGTTGAACCGGACGACAGAGACCGCACTGCTCGTCCCGCTCTACTACGACACGACCAGTTCACAGGAGTTCCTGCAACTGGTCAAAGAGGAGGGCGAACTCCGCGTCCACCTGCGACCGCTCGACCAACGCGAAGTCATCACCTTCACGCAACAGAATCCGGAACTGTTCCTGCCCGGCGACGACGACGAGGAGTGAGGTAGAAGACAGTTCTTGCGCTCCGGTAGCATCGTCAGAACGACGCAGTACAACTCACACTCCCCCACATCTATAGCCGATGCCTTTTCACCGACACGACGACTCTCTTCGCTATCCAGATGACCGATAAAGAGCGCGAATACCGGTTTCTCTTCGAACTCGCGTGGCGAACCTTCCTCCTCGGCGTCGTCGGGTTCGCCCTCTCCAGCGTCGTCCTCGGGAACCTCCCACTCGTCCATATCGTCTCGCCCGACCTCCCCGGCGCGCTGGTAAACGCTGGCCAGTTAGCGACACTCGTCGTCGCTTTGGGCTACGCGACGCTTCGACTGCTCGAGTACCGAGCAGGAGAGAGCCGAATCATGCCCGAGAAGGCGACAGCCGATAGTGACTCACGACAGCCACGGAGCGACCCCGACCCGGCCGACGACGAGTCGACCCGGGCCGCCTGACCCACTCACTCGAACCCGAATCACTGCAGCCCAGTCATCACGACCACGTCGTAGATTGCGTGCGTGTACACTGCGACAGCGAAGCCGCGGACGTAGAAGATGCCCGCGAGCAACACGCCCGCGACGAATCGGAACAGAAACACGCCGAGGGCGAACGGTTCCCCGCCCGCCCCGACGTGATGAACCGCACTGAACGCCAGACTGGAGAAGACGACAGCGATGGCCGCAGCCACCGGTTTACTCACGGCGAACGCCTTCACACCGAGGACGAACGCGCCGCCCATGAGCAGCACGCGAAACACGAGTTCTTCGTAGAAGCCAGCACCCGCCGACAGGACGAGAATCGTGACGAGCCCGAAGCTCGGGCCGACCTGTAGCGCGGGGCCGGTCGCGAGCAGTGCGTTGAACCCGAACGTCTGCATCACGAGCAAGACGGCCCGGCCGAACAGGAGCGCGTACACCGTCGACTCGACCAGCACCGCGGGGAACACCCGCAGGTCGAAGTCGCCGCTGTCGCGCAGGCGCAAGAGGCCGAAGCCGAACAGCACGAGGAGTCCGAAGTTGAGTACCAGATACCCGGTCCAGCTACTCCCGACGAGCTGGAACAGCAGGCGCGTCACGAAGTCGACGCCGTTTCTGACCCCACCGGTCGTCAGCAGGCCGACCTGGTACAGCACGAACAGCGGGAAGACGAGCACGAGGCTCGTGGCGAGGTCGCGCGTGTCGCCGAAGTAGGTTCCGAGACGGGCGGTGACCACGCCATCGTCGGCACCGTCGCTGTCGCCGTCGTCGCCCGGACTCGGGACATCGCGTCCCCAACCGGAGTTCCCCGGAGGCTCGCGCATCGTTACGTACGCGTTCTGACCAATCGACGATAAACGTTGTTGCAGACCGAGGCGGAACCGACGTCCTGTATCCGACTTACTCCTCGTTCTCTCGCAGTTCCGAACTCGCTTCCCTCACTTCGCGCATCACCGACGAGATGCGCTCTTCGGCGTCGAGTTCCTCCTCGACGGTGAGGTTCACGCCTTCGACTTCGAGCAGGAACTTCGCCACCTCCGTGGCCTCGTACATCACGTCGTCAAGCTCCTCGGCGGTGAAGAAGTCACACATCGCGCCGTAGAGGAACGTCGCCCCCGCGGTTCGCACCTTGTCCTCGAACGCCGAGCGCGCCTGGTTCACGGCCTGCGGCGTGTACGTGTCGGTCATGAACGGAACGAGTTCCGGGAGGTTCTCGCCGATTTTGGTCATCTCGACGCCGGTCTCCGTGCGGAAGTCGGAGCAGAGACGTGCGATTGCCCACTCGCGGGCCGTGATGTAGGTGCGGTCGCGTAGGAACTCGTTCACGCGCTCGTACTCCGCACCGTCCATCTTCTTGAACCGGTCGTACTTCGCCACGTCGTCGGGCACGTCGAGGTTGTCCTCGTCGGGGACGCCGGGTGTCGGTTCGTCGTCGGTCTCGGCTGCGTCTGCCTCGGTTGCAGCGTCTGTGTGGTCAGTCGTCTGCTGGGACTCGTCAGACGGGGACTCGTCGACTGTTAATTCGTCCTGTGTCGCTTCTCCTGTCTCCGTCGCCGATTCCTCGGCGGCCGAGTCGTCGTCGCCTGCCGGGTCCGGCTCCGGCGTCTGCTCGCTCATTGGCAGGCGGTCTATCGGGGAGGGTGAAAAAGCTTCGCTGAACATCAGCCATGGACTGCCTGAGTGTCGTGCCGTTTACTGTGGCAGGAGCGTAGCCAGCGGAGTAGTGTTGCCTGCAACATCACTCGCGCCGATGGAACATGACCGCCGCCACACCCTCCCCATCCGATTCCCCAGACTCCACATCGCTCACGGGTCGTTTCACTCCCCGTTCGCACCGAGGCGACTCTGTCGCCTCGCACGTTCCGTCTGGCTCATCCCTCGCGCGGCTACACGTCGACCGTCTCGCATTGCTCGACGGACGACCCAGCGCGCGCCATAGCGGTTGATTCGCCATCGACGCCGCCAGCCAGACACCACTCCCAATCACCGTCACGGTTTACAGATGAACCCGTCAAACTATCGCACAGTCACGCACCACGACAACACGAGTCATGAAACGGCGTGACATTCTGAAATCGACAGCCACCACGCTCGCGGCCACGGCGACGCTGGGTGCGGCGGCGAATTCGGCGAGCGCGGCGAGCGGGAGTTTCACCGACGAGTACCTGAACGGCTATCACTACGCGAAGTACGTGCCGAGCGGCGGCGCGGCGGGCGCACCGCTCGTCGTGATGCTCCACGGCTGTGCACAGGAGCCACGCGAGTTCGCCCGGGCGACGGGAATGAACGCCGTCGCAGAGCGCGAGGGCTTCGTCGTCGTCTACCCGGACCAGGCGTCGCTCGCGAACGCCTACGACTGCTGGAACTGGTACTACGACTACAACACGGCGCGGGGGTCCGGCGAGGGTGCGACCATCACGACCATCGCCCAGCACGCAGTCAGTACAGAATCGCTCGATTCGGACAGCGTCTACGTCGCGGGCTTCTCCGCGGGCGCGGCGATGGTCCCGAACCTGCTGGCGGCCTACCCGGGCGTGTACGCCGCGGGCGGTGTTCACTCCGGGTTGGAGTACGACGCCGCGGAGACGGCCAGTGGTGCCACGTGGTCGATGGCCTACGGCGGGCCAGACCCGTACAACCAGGGCGACGAAGCGTACGCCGCGATGCAGGACAACGGCGTGGTTGGCGAAGTTCCCACAATCGTCTTCCACGGGAGCGCGGACTACACGGTCGACCCGGACAACGGCGCGCAGGCGACGATACAGGCCATCCAGACGAACGACCTCGTCACCGACGGGAGCGACGACGGCACCGTCGATACGACCGCAGAAGCAGACGTGTCGGGAACCACGGGCGGCTACGACTGGCGACGGCGACGGTTCGCCGACGAGTCAGGCCGCGTGCTGGTCGAGTACTGGCAGGTGTTCGGGATGGGTCACGACTGGGCGGGCGGGGACTCGGCCGAGTCGTTCACCGCCCCATCGGCACCGGATGCCTCGGAGGCACTCTGGTCGTTCTTCTCGCGCTGGTAGGGCGACTCACCGAGGTCGACCTCGGTCACGGTGTCCCACGAGTTCTCGTCGACGACGACGAGTTCCGAGTCGCTGAACACGTACAGGTAGTCGTCGAGGTAGGCCGCGCGAGTCGCGGGCATGTCGGTCTCGACGAACACCTGCTGCGAGAGGTCTTCAGCGAAGACGTAGCCGCCGCGTTCGGTCGGGAGGAAGAACACGTCGTGTTCCGGGTCGTGCAGGAACGCGTGGTGGGTCTGCGCGACGGCAGACCACCGGGCGTCGAGGACCTTCGAGTGCTCGACCTCGGGATTGTTCGGGTCGGACACGTCGAAAACGGTCGCTTTTACCTTGCCCTCCTCCTGCCCGATACCGAGCATCCGGTCGTCACCGAGCGGGTGGAGATAGCGCGAGAAGCCCGGGAGCTTCACCTCGCCTTTCACCTCGGGGTTCGCGTGGTCCGAGAGGTCGATGGTGTAGAACGGGTCTATCTGACGGAAGGTGACGACGTAGGCTGACTCGCCCATGAACCGCACCGAGTAGATGCGTTCCGTGACGCCCATGTCCTCGACCGAACCGGCCACGGAGAGGTCTTCGTTCAGCGTGTACAGGTCGTTCGTCGAGTTCGCGCCCCATGGGTCGACCGTCGTGGCGATTCGTAACTTGCCCTCGTGTTCGTCCATCGACCACTGATTCAGCGGCCGGCCGGGGACCTGCCCCGTTTCTTCGACCGAGAGCGAGTCACCGTCGATGGCGACCTTGACGATGCCCGACTGGAGCAGGTCACGCTTTCGCTCCTCGACGTACTGGCCGTACTCGTCGTACAGTCGTTGCTGGAGTTCGGGGCGCTCGTCGTGGTCCTGTCTGGCGAGCCAGTCCTGTACGATTGCGCCGAGTTCGACCTGCCGGGCGCGCGGGGAGATGTCGTAGGTTGCGAGCGTGTCGAGTCTGTCCTGGGCCTGCGAGTCGAGCAGGTCCGAAGTCTGGAGGAACGCGCCAAACGTCTCGGCGTAGCTCGGGCGCTTCGTGTAGGTCATGTACACCGCGTTCTCGGAGACGTAGGTCGCCGACTGGCCGTAGGTGCCGAGGAAGGTGACCGAATCGAGCGTTTCGCCCGTTTCGGGGCTGAGAACTGCAGTCGTATAGGTCACGCTCGCGTCGGTCTGACTGCGCGGGTGATACACGTCGGTGCAGGGGACGGTCGAACTGCCGTCGAACGGCCGGATTGGGCACGGACTGCCCGCGTCGACGTGCTGGCGAAGCACCATGTACAATCTCCCGTCGAGCAGGCGAACCGCTTCGACGTGCGAGTTCAGTGCCTTCGTCCAGACGCGCTCGGGATTCGCCCGGTCGGACACGTCGTAGGCGTCGACTGACTGGCTGTCGAAGACGACGAGCGTATCGCCGACGAGTATGAGCTTGCCCGATGCAGAGATGTTCTCCACGACTGCAGGCGCGGCCGGGTCGCTCGTGTCGAGGACGTGCGTCTGCCCCCGCTCGTCGTAGTAGCCTCGTCGGTCGGCGTAGTACATCGTCGACCCGTCGGGCGCGACTTTCAACTGGTCCGGTTCGTCGATGCCGGACTCCTGCACGTTGGTCTCAGAGACGCGCGAGGCCCCATCGTCGCTGCCACTGCTGCCAGCGGCGGTGTTGGACTGGGGCGCACCGCCCGACGCGGAGTCGGTAGACGACTCCATCGCGACATCGACGGTCGCACCGCCGCCACCGAAGGCGACCATGCCACCGTAGCCGCCGCGGGACTGTGCCCGGCGGACGTAGGTCTCGAACTCGCCGTCCGAGTCGAACTGGACGATTTCGGCGGTCTGAATGGTACTCGGACCAGCGGCCGGCCCCGAATCGTCGGGGCCAGTGTCGAGTGGACCAGAGTCGATTCCGCCGGTGACGGCGACGTAGCCCGCACCGACCGCCGACAGCACGAGGAGGGCGGCCACTGCGAGCGCGGGGAGTGACGAGCGCATACGAGACTCCACGACGTTCACGATAAAGGGAGTATCCCAACCTCAAACGGCCATTTGAGCTTGTTAGCTGTGCAACTGGTTCGCTGCGACCGGTTCGGTGCGACCGCTCGCGGGGCAACGGTTTTCACGCGGGCGAGCGCATTGAGCGACAGACATGAGAGTGCTGCTCGGTATCGAGGGGAGCGACGAGTCCATGCTGACCCTCCAGAAGACGATACAGCGGACACAGGAGGCCGGTGACGAACTCACAATCGTCGTCGTCGAGAAAGACGAGGCGGCGCGCTCGCAGTCCGAGGTGGCCGAGCAAGCCCGCGAACTCGTCACGAAGGAAGGTCTCGACGCCGACGTTCGAACCGTCTCGGGCCACGCTGGAAGTACGCTCGTCGACATCGCCGAACGCGAGGGATTTGACGAACTCGCCATCGGCGGCGGCACCGAGAGCCCCATGGGAAAGATTCGACTCGGTCCGATCACCGAGTTCGTCCTGCTCAACGCCAACATCACCGTCAAACTCGTTCGATGAGCAAAGAACGCGTCTACCCAGAGAGCGCAGCCGGACCGTTTCCGACCCCGCCGCGGTCGTTCAGCGACAAGGAAGAACGAACCATCGAGTTGACCGCGGCCGACGAGGCCGACCTCGACGACGTGACCGCGATGTACGTCGCGTTCGACCCCGCCGACCGGGCACAGGGCATCCCGCCGACCGGCGAGAGCCGCGTCCGCGATTGGCTCGACGTCATCTTCGGCGACGGCCTCAACATCTGTGCCCGCCACGACGGCCAGGTCGTGGGTCACGCCACGCTCGTCCCCGACACCAGCACGTTCGAGACCGAAGCGGTCGCCTACGAACTCGCTATCTTCGTCCTGCAGGAGTACCAGCGCGCCGGCATCGGTCGCCAGCTCCTGACGACCCTGCTCGGCTACGGCTACGAGGAGGGCGTCGAACGCGTCTGGCTCACGGTCGAACGCTGGAACTCGGCCGCAGTGTCGCTGTACCGCGACGTGGGCTTCGAGACCTGCGGCTCGGAGAGTTTCGAACTGGAGATGGCCCTGTTGCTGCAGGACTGAGACGGACTGGTTTCGGATTAGACGGAGAGGAGCGGCTGGCTCGCGTACAACAGCACGTACTCCGCGGCCTTCGCCAGCACGTCGCCGCTGTCGCTCGTCATCGGTTCGCGCGGGACCACGATGAAGTCCGCTTCGAGGTCGTCGGCCGTGTCGAGGATGACGCTGCCCGGATGCTGCGTCTTGCGCTTGGTCGAGAAGCCGTACGCCGTCGAGTTCTGCAACGGGACGCCGCTGATGCCCGCACTCTCTCCGATGTCTTCGATGAACGACTGGGCGTCGTCGGCCACGTCGGCCCGCTCGATGGCCCCCTCCTCGATACCGCGGACCACGTCCTGCCCGACGACGTAGACGGCGTGGACCGCCGCGTCGTACTTCTCTGCGACGGCGACCGCGTACTCGACCGCCGTGACGGACTCGTCGCTCCCGTCGACCGGGACCAGCACCAGCTCGATGTCGAGCGACCCGGGCGACGCGGACGTAGTGTCGGTCATAGCCACATCTCGGACGGGGGGAACCAAAAAGCTACAGGGGTCGGTCGTCCGCGTGGTGTCGGTTCTCGTGACTCGTCGGGGCGATGTGCGGGGACACAACCGGTCTGGCGCGCGTTGACGAGCGTGTCGAGCGACAGCGAGGCGACGGCGTCGCCTCGTGGTGAACGGGGAGTGAAAACGACCCGTGAGCGAAGCGAGACCGAGAGGAGCGCGCGAGGGATGAGTGGCGCGGACGGAACGACGTGAAGTCCGCGGCGCGAATCGGTTGGGGAGGCTGTGGCGACGGTCCAGTCGTGGTGCTGTGCGGGGCGGTCATGTACACCAGCAGTAGTCGACTGCTCATCCACGCAAAATCCTCCAACTGCAATTCCGAACCAAGCAACAGCAATCCGCAACCGAAACAGAGCACCGGCAACCCACAAACGAGTTCACACCACGAATGGCGCGGCTTTTAAGCCACACGCCGCCGACTCTCGGCGTATGTTCGACACCGTCGTCATCGCCACCGACGGCTCCCAGAGCGTCAGACGAGCCGTCGCCGTCGCGCTGGACCTCGCCGAGCGCTTCGACGCCACCGTGCACGCCCTGTACGTGGTCGACGCGTCCGAGGTGGAGTCGTCGCCCGAGTCGGTCAGAGACCAGTTCCGCACCGCACTCGAAGAATCGGGCGAGGAAGCCCTCGAATCGGTCACCGAGAGCACCGACCGCGAGGTCCACACCGCGGTTCGCGAAGGTCGCCCGGCCGCCGAAATCTGCGAGTTCGCCCGCGAAGTCGACGCCGATGTGGTCGCCACCGGGACGCGTGGTCGCCACGGCGAAAACCGGTTCCTCATCGGGAGCGTCGCCGAGCGTGTCGTTCGCACCTGCGACCGTCCAGTGCTGACGGTTCGCCAGTTGCAGGAAGAAGACTGACGCTCTGCTCTAGCACACTTCACCGCAGTTTACAGTTAGCCGACAGCTTTACAGCCCTCACAGCGAATCTGGTGACGAATGGCAAACGTGCTGGACCGGTATCCCGGACTACCGGTCGCTGTCGTTGGGGTCGCGTACCTCCTGTTCGGGGTCGCACATCTCTACTTGTCTCGGGAGACACCCGTCCCGGCAGCCGTCGAATCTCTTCTCTTGCTCGTCATCGCTGTGGGGTTGCTCTACGGTGGCTGGCGCGTCTCGCAGTTGTCGCTCACCTCGACCGAAGCGCTTCGGCTCAACGGAGTCGCCCTCGCCTTCGGTGGCGTCGGCTTCGTCGTCGCGACCGTGTTCATCGCCACGCAGGAACTCAGCGGCGTGGACATCCGGAACGAACCACTGCTCGTCGCCGGTGCCGCCGGCGCGACCATCGCCATCGGCGTCGGCATCGCCGAGTTCCGAAAGCGACTGCTCACGCAGCAAGCGACACTGCAACGACAGAACGAAGCCGTCGACGCGCTGAACCATCGACTCACCGTCCTCAACCGAGTCCTCCGGCACAACATGCGAAACGAGATGACCATCATCCGTGGCTACGCCTCGCAGGCGCTGGAGTCCGACACGGACGACTCCCCTCGCCACGCACTGGAGACAGTCGTGGCCCACGCCGACAACGTCGGGCGGTTGAGCGAACACGCGAAGCGGCTGAATCAGGTGTGGGACGAAGACGAGACCACGACGCTCGACCTCGCCTCGGTCGTCGACGAGAGCGTCGAAGACGTGCAAAGTGTGTACCCGAACGCGACCATCGCCGTCGATGTGGCCGACTCGCTCGCCGTCGTCGCCCACCCTCGACTCCGATTCGCCGTGACCGAAGCGGTCGAGAACGCGATTCGGCACAACGACCCCGACACGGTCGTCACCGTCTCTGTCAGCGACGCCGACGAGGCAGGCACCGTCGAACTCTGCATCGCCGACACCGGGAGCGGCATCGCCGCCGACGAAGTCCTCGCGCTCGACCGCGAGACCGAAGACTCCCTGACGCACGGCTCGGGACTGGGTCTGTGGCTCATCTACTGGGTCACCACGAAGTCCGGCGGGACGCTCTCGTTCGGGGCGAACGAGCCGCAGGGGACCGTCGTTCAGCTGTCGTTACCGAACGCGTGACGCTGTATCGTGGTATCAGACCCGAAAAAAGACCGGGAGCGCGAGTTATGACCAGTTACCGCTGACGAGTCCGAAGGCGTCCAGCGTGACGTACACGAGGCAGATCAACATGATTCCCAACACGAACGCGACGGCGTCCGTCGTGGCGGTCGTGGTGTACACGTACGCGACCGTCGCGAAGCTCGTCGCCAGTGCGCTGACCGTCGCGATGGCGGTCGGGGTCGGGCGTCGTACTCGGGTCTCGGGCATGTTCATCTCTTGGATGTGCTATCGTTTAATCATTACCACGGGATACCGCCATCGGGGTGGCACTGGGAGTCGACCTCAGCCCAGGTTCCCGACGGCGGGATGTAGTTGACTCGGATGATGACACCGTCGCCCTCGTTTTCGTTACTCAGAAGGGCCGCAGACGTTCCGAGCAGGGAACTGATGAGGCCGGTGACAGCGGCAGGAACCGAGCCAGCACCGGTAATAGTCAGGAGGAAGGTAAGCGCCGCGGTGGCCCCCGCACCGTATATCGCGATTTCGACGAGTTCGCTCGTCGCCTGATCGTCGATGTAGAAGTTGTACTTCGGAGGGACGCTGATCAACTTCGCCTCGAAGTCGTTCTTGCCGCCGCTTCCACAGTGACTGGAAGCAATACCGACGTCCGAGTCGGTGTCGTAGGACGGGTACAGTTCACCGATACGGTCGGTTGGCGTGACGAGTACGTTTCCGGGCTCGGACTTGCCAGCTTTCCTGAACTCGACGAAGCCGCGACTTTCGAGTTCGTTTAATTCGGCCGTGACATCGGATGCCGTCTCCCGGTCGATCTGGACCGCGTTTCCGTTCGAAGAGTGTGTATCCAAAGCACTCGCACTGTTCTGGTCTGCGACCAGCTTGCCGTTCTCCAGGTCGAACGACCAGACACCCTCTTCTGCTGCTGATTTTGATGACGCTGCGAGTGCAGTTCCCGACAGCAGGGGAATGCTTGCGATACCAACACCTTTCAGGAACGAACGTCTATCTGACATTCAACCATTGGTGATAGCCATTAGATATTAAAGTATCGGAAGCAAGAAATTCGTGTTGGGTAGTAATACCGAAAATCACTCAAATTTGTGAGCCCGTTCGGACATCGACCCGGCCCCGAACTCACACTGAGACCACGGAACCGGCGGTTTCTTCCGCACGGCACCGAACTAGCTGGACATGTACGAAGACGTTATCGACGACGAGGACATGCCGCTGGCCCGGAAATCTATCCTCCCCGGGACTGGCTTCTTTATCCCTGACGACATCGACGAAGCCCGCGAAGAGCAGGAAGTCGCCGAGGAACTCGACGGCGAATCTATCGCGGTCGTCGCCGACCCCGACGCCGACGGACTGGCCTGCGTCGCACTCATTCGCGAGGCCTTCGGCGAGGGCGCACTGGTCCCCGCCGGACCCCACGAACTGGAGGACAAACTCGAACTCGTCGCGGAGTACGCCAACGACGGCGTCACCGTCTTCGTCTGTGACCTCTGCCCGGACCGCTTCGAGTACGTCGAGGACGAACTCGCGACGCTCATGGACCACGCCGGCACCGTCCGCTGGTTCGACCACCACCAGTGGGACGACGAGGTCGCCGAGCAGGTCCGCGCCGCGGGCGTCGACCTCGTCGTCGGCGACAGCGAGGAGGAGTGCACCGCCGACGTGACGCTTCGCTCGCTCGACTTCGACTTCGACGAGAAGTACGCCGAACTCGCCGCAGTCACCCGCGACCACGACCTCTGGCTCCGCGAGGACCCCCGCTCGGACGATATCGCCGACCTCGCGTACTGGTCGGACCCCGAGGAGTACGTCGACATCGTCGCCGAACACGGCGTCGACCTGCCCGAAGACGCAGAAGAACTCCTCGCTGAGCGCCGCGTCGAGAAAGAGGCACTCATCCAGAAGGCCGTCGAGCGCGGCGAGATTCGCCAGATTCAGGGCTGGTCTGTCGCCGTCACCTACGGTCGCTGTTCACAGAACGAGGTCGCCGAGGCCTTCCGCGAGCAGGGCGCTGACGCGACGGTCATCGTCAAGCCCGCTGGCTCGGCCAGCATCCGCGGCACCGACGCGTTCGAGCGCTGCCACGAAGTCGCCGGACAGGTCAACGGCGGCGGCCACCCGAAAGCCGCCGGCTGCAAGCCCCGCATCTACTCGGACATGCTCGACTACTCCCACCACTGGACGACTCGCGGCGCGACCTGCAAACAGGTCATCCTGAACGCGTTCGAGAACCTCGACGAGGAAGACGACGAAGGCGTCGAGACCGAACGCTAATCGACGGAACGTCTGCTGTCTGTCCTCGAAATATTCCGAGAGAAGCCCGCTTTTAGTCCGGCTTCGCCGGCGAGGATTCCACGGCGTCTCGCGTCGGTAATCCACCGCGAGCACCCGCTGCCTCACAGTTCGCCGCGGCGACTGCCGCCGCGAACCGGCCCGCTGCGTCGGCGGACCGCCCGTCGAGCACCCACGCGTCGAGGAGGCCGGCCGAGAACGCGTCACCTGCGCCGGTCGTGTCGACGGCGTCGACGGCCACCGCAGGCACGTCGACTGTCTCGTCGTCCGCCAGCAACAGCGCACCGTCTTCGCCGCGGGTGAGCGCAGCACGCGTGACACCGCGGTCGCGCAGTTCGGCGACTGCCTCGCGGCCGGTACACCCGAGATACGACTCGATGGGTACCTCGCTCGACACGAAACAGTCTACCACTGGAAGCAGGTCGTCGATGGTCTCGGGACGAGTTCCCCGTCCCTCGAGTTCCGCGAGCGGGCCTGCGAGGTCGAAAACGAGTGGTGGGAAATCGTCTTCGTGTGCCGCCTCGGCGAGCGCTGAAACCGCCTCGTCGGGCGCGTAGGCGCTGGTGAACACGGCGTCAGCCTCGCGGCAGTACTCGATATCGCTCTCGTCCAGTCGCAGTGCCGGAACGCTCTCACCGCCCGCGATGATCATGCGCTCGCCGTCGTCGTCGCGCAGCACCATCGTGTAACTGGAGCGCTCGTCGCCACACTGGACGTGTGAGGCGTCGATGCCGCGGTCGCGCAAATCTGCGAGCACCCGGTCGCCGGCACGGTCACAGCCGACGCGGCTGACGACGCCCGTCTCCCGGCCAAGGCGTGTCAATCCGGCGGCGACGTTGGCCGCGACACCGCCTGCCGCGACCTGCTCGTCGCGGGCGAACGCGCCACCGTCAGGTTCCGGGAGATTCGTCACCGGGTAGAGTCGGTCGAGTAGTGCGCTCCCGACCGTGACGACCGTCGGCACGACTCAGCGCTCGCCAGCGACCCACTTGTGGCTGTACGCCACCTCACACGTACAGCGAGCGTAGGCGTGAATGACGTCGCCGTCGGCGTACAGACCACCGACCTCTTCGTTCTGTTCTTCGGCGAACGCGAACACGTAGTCGACCGCGCCGTCGTCGCACTCGGGGCACTCGCCACCGGTCAGGTCGGCATCGATGGTTCCCTCGGTCCCCATCGCTTCCTGGGCGAACGTCATCGCGTCCGCGCCAGTACCGACGGTGAAGGCGTTCCGCCCACTCTCGCCGTCGACGACGATGAGAATGCCGTCGTCAGTGCGCTCGCCGAACTTTTCGAGTCTGCCGATGTCGTCGACGAACGAATCGGCCAGATACAGTGCCACGTCGTCCGGTCGCTCGCCAGTCAGGAACTCCTCACGGGCTGCGTCGCTCATGGTCGCAGTTGCTCGTGAAGGGGTAAAAAGAACGCGAGTCACGGACGTGGGAAGTGCCCGTGGGGCTCGCGAGTCGAAAACAGCGTGTTGCCTGCTGCGAGGGACTACTATCCGTCCCTCTGTCAGCCGTGGGAGCGGCTGGGGTGTGGGATACACCACTTCGTCGGTCTGTGTGCTGTACTGAAAGTCCGGGTCGGGGTCTACGAGCGCATCCTCGCTGGATACGCTGTCAGCGGTTTGCCTCCGGTCGTTCGTACCGGCGCATCCCCGAATCCGTAAGACGGACCGGAGGTGGCTACGCCCGCAGACGATGACTCGGAGCGGCTGGGAACCGCCTGTTTAGACCGCCGCGTAGCTCTTGCCGGTGAGCGTGTCCGGGACGTTCACGCCGTAGATCGTCGTCGCACCGGACTGGTCGACGAGCTTGACCGTCGCTTCCTCACCCTCTTCGAGCGAGTCACCGATTACGCCGAGGTTGACGCCGATGACTGCACGGTCCGAGGAGTTCTGGAGGACGACGCCGTTCGCACCGGATGCGAGACCCGTGGTCGGGTCGTCGGCACCGGCGACGATGAACGAGGTGCCGTCACCAGCGTACCCACCGTCTCCGAAGACGAGCGTCTCGGATGCGTCCGAACTCGTGAACTCGACCGTCGCCTCTTCAAGGTCGATGGTGTCCGAGCCGGCGGACTTCATGACCGTGAAGTTGAGGTAGTCGACGGTGTCCGAGCCGGTGACGTTACCGACTGCCGTGACCACGTCGATCTGGTTCGAGACTTGTCCACGTGCGTCTTCACCCGTGTCGGATGCCGTCGCTTCGAGCATACCGGACGTGTTGATGAGCACGCCAGCAGCCACTGCAGCGACGAGCACCATCGCGATGAAGATGATGAGCGTGCCGATACCGACCTGACCGCGTTCGTCGTTGTTTGCGATTGCGTCGAACATTGTTTAGACCTCCACGAAGGTGTCACCGGAGATGGTGTCGGGGACGTTCACGCCGTAGATCGTCGTCGCACCGGACTGGTCGACGATGCGGACGGTCGCTTCTTCGCCCTCGTTCAGTTCACTCGCGGCGGATGCGAGGTCGATGGTAATCTTGAGACGCTCGCTCGCGTTCTCGAGTACGTCGTCACCGTTCCCGGCGACGCTGGTCGTGCCGAATGCACTCCCGCTTGCCCCACCGTTGTCGTGCGTGAGAGAGACTCGGTCACCGTCCGAGAGGTACTCGATAGTCGTCTGGTTCAGGTCGAGAGCGTCCGCACCCGCGGACTTCTTGACCGTGAAGTTCAGCGTTTCGACGGCGCGGTTGGAGTCAGCGTCCTCACCGACTGCCGTGATAACGTCGTACTGGTTGGAAACCTGTGCCTGCGAGTCCTCGCCCGTGTCGGACGCCTGGGACTCGAGCATGCCGGACGTGTTAATGAGCACGCCAGCTGCAACTGCGGCGACGAGCACCATAGCAATGAAGATAATCAGGGTACCGATGCCCACCTGACCGCGTTCGTTCTCTACTGTATTTTCCACTATCATTGTTGCCTGTGGGGGATGCGCCCCGTTTACTCCGTGGACCCCCCTTACTATCAATGCCCGTAGGATTTCGGACGCCGATTCGGCCTTCGACTCAGAACTCGTAACGGGCTGGATATTCAGTACAGAAATCGCTCTTCGTATTGCGCTTTTGAGTTACGGCGTTGTACAGTCACGATGCGACTGGACGGTAACAGGACTGGAGAAACAACCAGTGTTCTGACTATAGTTCGAGACCGGACGCGTCGAGCAGGATCGCCAGGGTCTCTTCCGGTGGCAGCTCGTCGTCGAGTTGCCGTGCGTACCAGCGGAGCAGCCGTTCGAACACCTCGCGGATGTCGCTGGAGTGTATCGTCTCGTGCGTGATAGCGTCGTCAGTCTTCACGGCGATGTCCACACCGTACGGCGCACTGTGGTCCGCTAACGCAGCGGCGGGCTGGGGCGACCCCGTGGTCGCCGTCGCCCCGTCGCCGTCAGTGTCGGTGGCGTCTGGGATAGTCGCCACGTCGATGTCTGGCATTCGGGGCGTGCCGCCGTGCGAGTTCGCAGACGGGCCGTCACCGGCAGCGATGACTTGGCGGTGTTCGTCGAGCGACCGGACGTGGTCCTCGTCGAGCGCCAGGTCCTCCGGTGAGAGGACGCCGTCCGCGGTTGAATCTGCGTGTTTCGTGCGTTCGTTCATGTGTGGTCGGTGTGCCCCGGATGGGGCACCGTGGTCGCTCCCGTCAGACTCTCACGTACGTCTCGTCTGAGATAGTCGAGGGTACGTTGACGCCGTAGAGCGTCTTCGCGCCGGACGCGTCGACGATCTGCAGCATCGCTTTTTCGCCTTCTGGAAGCATTCCACCTTCTACAGCGCTATCAGTTACGTTGATGGAGATGCGGATGCGGTCGGACCGGCTGTTCAGTGTAGTGTCCGAGCCGCCACTCATATCCGTGAGATTGACGGCAGAGTCACTGGACGACAGGGTCACTGCCGCCGTGTCGGATACCCACTCGAACGACGCCTTGGTCAGGTCGATGTCGCCGGCGCCGGCGGCCTTCATCACGGTGATGTTGACCGTATCGACGCCATTTCCGCTAGCGTTCACTTCACCAGTCGCAGAGACGACTGAGATGTGGTTCGAGACCTGTGCTTGTGCATCACTACTGGTATCGGACGCCTTCGCTTCGAGCATACCGGACGTGTTGATCAACACGCCAGCAGCCACTGCAGCGACCAAGACCATCGCAATGAAGATGATCAGCGTCCCGATTCCGACCTGTCCGCGGTCACCATCTTGTTGTTCCGTTACGTACATCGGTAAATTCACCCCGTGATTGTGGCCCACTCGCGCCCACATGGACGCGACCGTTTCGCGTGGCCCAGCAGGGCCGACCGGCAGCTCCGGACGCCGACTCGTGAGAGAGGCATCACTGGTGGAGTGCCGCGAACTTCGTTCCCCGTTCCGGGGTGAGCCGATGTTTCGCATCACAGCTTGGGGAGTTATCCCCGAGTACCCCATCGACGCTTCCACCTATCAAGACACGTATCACCACACCCCCCGATTCGGGGCTCGACTCAGTTCTCGAAACGTCCGCCGAGTCGACCGTCGAGGCCGTACGCGGTACTATACGGATATCTGTTCTACCTTCTGGCAATGACTGCGAGACGTATCGCGACGGACGACAGTCCTGTACTGCACTGCGACTGCGGCGTCGCACACGTGAGACAAGATAGTTGAGGTTCACAATATGGGACTGCTAGACATCCTCACCGAGTTCCTCAGTTCGGGCAGTGGCCCCGTCCAGGGGGCCGCACCGGGGACCGGAAACGGAGACGGGACGGACGACGAACAAGCGGTGGACGAGGAGGAGCCTGCACCGGACCCAGAACCGTACGACGTTCCACTCGAAGACCTGAACCAGGAAGAACAGATCGAGACGCTCGAGCACCGGCTCGACGGACTCGAAGACGAACTCCACGATTCGACGGGACAGCTGGAGACCATCCAGGGCTCCCAGCAACAGGTCGCAGAGCGCATCGAGGACATGAACGACACGGTTCGCCAACTGCTCGGTATCTACGACCAGTTGACCGCGAACGCGAACCCGTTCGTCGAGGCGAACCAGCCCGGGGTCGCCGAGGACGACGTCGAAGGCTTCGGCTTCGGGCCGGAACAGACGCAACAACAGCAGGCAGCCGCACCAGTGCCGAGTCTCGGTGGCGGCCAGCAAGAGTCCGGCGGGGCCGTCTCGTTCGACGACCTGAAGGGTGGACCGGCCGCCGCTGATAACGAAATCGAGGTCGAGACGGTCGCCGGGTCGTCCGATGCGCACGACGACGACGCGGAGTCGGCGGACACGGACGACGCGGAAGCAGACAGCTTCGTCTCGGCGGCCGACGACGCCGACGCCAAATTGGCGAGTCTCGCGGATACGTACGCGACGGACATCATCGTCTTCGAGTGGCTCACCGACCTCGTGCGGACGGGTGGCCCCTCGGCGACGCTCCGGGCGATTTCGTACTACGAGGAGATGGGGTGGATTTCGCCCGCGGTGAAACATCACCTGGAGAACGTCCTCTCCGCGCCCGACCTCGACATGATCGTCGACCCCGCGAGAGAGCCAGAGGAACTGACCGGTGACGACCACGCCGAGAGCTACGAGTACATCCTCAAACTCGAGGCGGTACAGAACGCGATGAACGACACCAACTGATACATGGGATTCAGCACCAGCGGCTCCGCGGCGATTCTGTTCGTGGCCCTCCTCGTCATGGTCTCGACGGTTTACCCCGTCGTGGAGACGGCCAACGAGCGCGTGACCAGCGCGAGCGACGCACAGGACGAGCGGTCGCTGGACCGGCGTCACACCGCGCTCAACGTCACGAACGTGAGCTACGACAACGTGTCCGAGACGCTCGTCGTGAACGTGACGAACGTCGGCTCACGTGCGCTGTCGGTCGACGAGACCGACCTACTGGTCGAGGGTGCGTTCCAGACTGCGGCCACGACGACCGTCGACGGCGACGCTGGCCGGAATATCTGGGTCCCGGGCGAACAGCTCCAGTTCGAACTGACCGGCGTCACGTCGGCGCCGAGTCGCGTCAAGGTCGTGACGGAATTCGGTGTCGCGCAGACGGTGGTGGAGGTGTAACATGGCGAGTGTCTCAGTTTCGAGTATGATCATGTTCATCGCCGCGATGCTCATCGCCGTGAGCGTCGCGGGCACGATGGTGACGAACGTCGGCGAGGTGAGTAGCTCGATAGACGCAAAGAGTGCAGATGCGGCGAAGAAAATCGACACCGAAGTCGAGATAATCTCTGACCCAGGGAGTTCCGCCGTCTACGACAGCGGGAGCGACACCGTGACCGTCCTCGTGAAGAACACGGGAAGCGCGCGGCTGTCGACCGACGCGGGTCGACTCGACGTGTTGGTCGACGGGCAGTACGCCGGGTCGAAGTCGTTGACCATCGTCGACGGCTCCGACTGGCGGCGCGGCAACGTCGCCGAGCTCGACCTCACCGGCCAAGACCTCGACTCCGGCGCACACCGCGTCGTCATCGTCGTCAACGGCGATAGAGAGGTGTTCGAGTTCTACGTATGACTCGTGGCTACTTCTCACTCGGCCTGACCGACGCAGACCGCGTCAACCACGCCTTCGGTGGCGGCATCCCCGAAGGGAGTATCGTCCTCATCGAGGGCGTCGACGGCGCAGGAAAGTCGGTGCTGAGCCAGCGGATGACCTACGGCATGGCGAGCGAAGACGCCTACGTCTCGTACGTGTCGACCGAACTCGCGGCGAGTGAGTTCATCAAGCAGATGCACTCGCTGTCGTACGACATCGTCGACCCGCTGTTGACCGGCAAGGTGCTGTTCCTCAACGTCGACGTGGACACGCATCGCGGCGAAGAGCAGCGCGAGTTGCTCTCACAACTGACCAAACCCAGCCTGCTCTGGCAAGGCGACGTGGTGGTCGTGGACGCGTTCAGCGCGTTCTTGCGGAACGACCCCACGTTCGACGCCATCACCAGTGAAGGCGACGAGGACCACAAGATGGAAACCGTACTCACCTTCCTCCAGCAGATGACCCAACAGGGGAAATCGGTCGTCCTGACCGTCGACCCCGAGGCAGTGACCGAGAAAGCACTCATGCCCATCCGGAGCGTGGCCGACGTCTTCCTCCAAATCGAGACGAAGACGGTCGGGCAAGACACCCGGCGGACCATTCGGGTTCGGCGGTACGCGAACATGCGCGACCCGGTGGACGACGCCATCGGGTTCAACGTCCAGCAGGGGCGTGGCATGACTATCGTGAACCGGACGGTGGCCTGAGATGGCGGAGTTCGGCACCAGTCGGATGACGACCGAACTGCGAAACGCGGCCGAGGAGACCCCACACCTCATGGATCACCTCGAAGAGTTCCACGCGGAGTTCAGCGAGTACCCGTCGCTCGTCCCCGACCCCGGCGACTACAAATCGGACCGCCCAAACGTCTGCTACCCGGTGGGCGACGACGTGTACATCCACGTCTACGGTGACATCGGGATGAACACGCAGTACTACTGCATCGAACCGACGCTCACCGACCAGCAACGTGACGTGTACGCGCAGGTTCGCCAGCGCATCCTCGACCGGTCCGTCACGCGGCCGGCACCCGCGGAGAACGACGAGTTCGAAGAGCACCTGGACGCGCTGCTCGACGAAGTCGTATCTGTCGGAGGAGCCATCGGCGGACTCACGGGTGGGCTGAGCAGTTCCATAACCGTCGACCGCGGAACCTACGAGGCGATTCGGTACCATCTCCAGCGTGACATCGTCGGCCTCGGCCCACTCGACCCGGTCATGTCCGACCCGGAGAACGAGGACATTCACGTCATCGGTCCCCACCAGTGCGACATCGACCACGGGACGTACGGGATGGTGAACACGAACGTCGACTTCGGCTCCATCGAGTCGTTCCAAAACTGGATTCGGAACATGGGCGAGCGGATGGACGCCCCCGTCTCCGACTCCCACCCCATCATCGACTCGACGTTGCCGGACGGGTCACGTATCAACATCATCTTCTCCGACGACGTGTCCATCAAGGGCCCGTCGCTCACCATCCGTCAGGGTGAGGACATCCCGCTCTCGGTGTTCCAGATTACGAAGTGGGGGACGCTCTCACCGGAGCTGGGGGCGTACCTCTGGCTCTGTCTGGAGAACGAACAGACCGTGTTCGTCGTCGGCGAGACGGCGTCGGGCAAGACCACGACGCTCAACGCCTCGCTCTCGTTCATCCCGAGCGACGCCAAGATATACACGGCAGAGGACACCGCGGAGGTCAAGCCGCCACACGAAACGTGGCAGCAGCTCCTCACGCGTGAAGGCTCGGGCGACGACGGCGCGGACGTGGACATGTTCGACCTCGTCGCGGCCGCACTGCGTTCGCGTCCCGACTACATCATCGTCGGTGAGGTTCGTGGGGCGGAGGGACAGATGGCGTTCCAGGCGGCCCAGACGGGTCACCCGGTGATGCTCACGTTCCACGCCTCAGACATCGTCTCGATGATTCAGCGCTTCACCGGTGCGCCCATCAACGTCCCCGAGACGTTCATGGACAACTGCGACGTAGCCCTGTTCCAGAACCGGGTCAAGCAGGGCGACAAGGTCCTGCGTCGAGTCACCTCGGTCCAGGAAATCGAGGGCTACTCCGACTACGAAGGCGGCGTCGTCACGCGGCAGGCGTTCAACTGGGACCCGCGCGAGGACAACGTCGACTTCACCGGCCGGAACAACTCCTACGTGCTCGAAGAGCAGATCGCAGAACTGCTCGGCTATCAGGACACCCGACTCATCTACGACGAGTTGGACCGCCGCGCCGAAATCATCCGGCGTGCCATCGACGAGGACGTCCTCGGCTACCACGAGGTGAACAAGTTCATCGCCGACTACCAGCGCGACGGCCTCGAAGGCATCGACATCAACACCGTCGGCCTGGACGCGATTATCTGACCATGTCGACCGCCACGCAACCCGGCAACGTGAACGCGACGCTGGCGTCGATGCGCGAGGCGTACCGGCGCATGGAGATGCCGGTGCGGACGTACATGCTCGTCATCGTCCTGCCCTCGGCCGTGTTCGCAATCGGGACCGTGGCGGCGACGTTCGCGCTGGGATTGTCGCTGACCATCGCAGCCCCGCTCATGCTGCTCGGGTTCTTCTCGGTGTTCGTCGCACTCATCTATCCGAAGGCGGTGCAAGACCGCCAGCGAAAACAGGTCAGACAGCGCTTTCACCTCTACTTGACCCACATCACGGTCCTCTCGATGACGAACATCAACCGTATCGAGATTTTCCGGACGCTCGCGGAGGAGGAGGAGTATCAGGCCCTCGCCGAAGAGATGGGCTACCTCGTCGCGCTCGTGGACACGTGGAACCAGAGCTTAGACGACGCGTGTCGGATGCGGGCGAGACAGGTTAACTCACCGCTGCTCTCTGACTTCATGGAGCGCCTCGCCTACGCCATCGGCGGCGGGCAGGAGGTGAGTGAGTTCCTCATCGACGAACAGGAGAGCATCATCCAGCAGTTCGTCATCCGGTACGAGGCGGACCTGAACAAACTCGACGTGATGAAGGAGCTGTACCTGTCGATGATGCTGTCGACGGCGTTCGTCCTCGTCTTCTCCATCGTCTTGCCGGTCCTCATCGGCATCAACCCCTCGCTGGCGGTCGGGGCGGTCGTCGCGTTCGTCGTCGTCGTCCAGTCCGCGTTCGTCTACGCCATTCACGCAATCGCGCCGTACGACCCGGTCTGGTACATCTACGAGACGGCTGGCGAGTACCCGCTCCGGCGAGCGCGTGCCGCGATGGTGGCCGGCGGCGGCCTGTCGATACTCACGTTCGTCGTCGTCGGGGCGGTGTTGCTCGGCTACACGCCGTTCGCCAGCGACGTTCTCCCGCTGCCCATCATGGCCTGCATTCCGGTCACGCCACTGCTGATTCCGGGGTGGCTGGTTCGCAAGGAGGAGAAGAAGGTCAAAGAGCGCGACAGCGAGTTCCCGAGTTTCATCCGGGCGCTCGGTGCGGTCGAGTCCGTCAAACAGACGTCGACGGGGAACGTCCTCGAATCGCTGCGCAAGAAGGACTTCGGCGCACTGACCGCCAACATCGACAACCTGTACAAGCGACTCAACATCCGTATCGACACGACGCGCTCGTGGGCACTGTTCGCGGCCGGGACGGGCTCGTACCTCATCCAGAAGTTCGGCGAGATGTACGTCGAAGGCCGCCGGATGGGTGGCGACCCGAAGATGCTCGGACAGGTCATCTCGCGCAATCACGGCGAGGTCCTGAAAGTCCGTGAACAGCGTCAGCAGGCGACGACGACCCTCATCGGCGTCCTCTACGGGCTGACCGCGGCGTCCGTGTTCGCCTTTTTCGTCGGGCTGGAAGTCGTCGAGTTGCTCATGACCATCACCGAGGACATGGACCTCAGTGCGAGTCAGATGAGCTTCCTGCTCTCGACGGAACAGTACAACATCGCCGTCATCGAGCTGTTGCTCATCCTCATCATCGTCCTGAACGCGCTCATCTCCTCCATCATGATTCGGGTGACCGACCGCGGCCACATCCTGAGTGGCTACGTCCACTTCGTCATGCTGACCTGGACCGGTGGCATCACCGCCGAGATCACCCGGTACGTCGTCGACGCACTCATCTCGGTCTGACCTGCGTTTCTCGGCCGGGCCACCCGGCCCCGTCTTCCGGTTTTACCCCGCGATTCGTGGCCCGACTCAACTCTCGAAACGGCAAGAGTCTTTATACCGATATGGGCCAACGCTGTTGATAGGAGAGTCAAACCGATGTCACTGGAGTCCGAGAAACCGTACCTGTCCTCCGTCTCGCGCACACCCGCAGGGATGGACGCGACGATGGAGTGGGCTCGATACCTCGGTGAGACGTTCGGCGTCAACGGTGCGCTCAACTGCCTGCGCTACTACGAAGACCTCGGCTGGATATCCGGGACGGTCCGGTCAGCCATGATCTCGTACATCCGCGGGCTCTCGCTCGCCGAGACGCACAACAAGAAGTACGACGAGCCGGCGACGCTCGACTATCCGCTCGACACACTCTCGGGGACGCCCTTCAGCACGCACGCGCAATCGCTGGAGTACGTCTCCCGCATCGCCGACGCGGACTTAGAAGAGCACCTGATGCTCGCCCGCCTCGCCGAACAACAGATCGAAAAGCGAGACGTGAACGTCCCACCGCGCGAAGAGGCGGTCGGGTCGATAAACGACTGGTAACCGACAACAAATTTTTCTGATAATTTTGCTGCAGAGCCATCAGTTTCTTACGTAAGGTTCTGATTCCCAAAACCGAGTTACGACCCAGATAGCTTGCAATTTTCTGCGTTTCGCTGTTTTCAAAACATCCTCAATAGATGGCCACCACACTTATGTCATAGAACGAAAGTTGGCCGATTGACTTATTAGCCATCCTTCCAATGTACCCAATAGTATCCGAACGGGACTTCGGGGCTTCTGGTGGAGGCCTCGGTGGGGTGCCTGACGGAGAAAGCCAGAGGTGACGACTGACATGTACGACAAGCCAGATTCACAGTCGGTTTTCAGCAACCTGACCGCCGCGGCAACCGACGATCCCAACGGAGAGGAACAGTACGAGCTGACCATCGGGTCGGCCAAGAAAGTCGACGACCAGTCCGTCGAGCGCGAACTCGACGAGATGCTCGCGTCCGTCGAAGACGCCCTGCCGACCGCAGAGGCGGACTTCAGCGAGGACATCATCAAGGAGAACTTGGACGAAATCCTCCTCATGCTCATCTCGCTGCGCGGCGAGACCCACGGGAAGGAGCTCATCTCCGACCTGACGCGACTGTTCGACGCACAGCTCAGCCCGGGAACGGTCTACCCGAGCCTGCACCAGCTAGAGGACGAGGACGTGCTCCGGATGCACAAGAAAGTGCGCACGAAGGAGTACTCCATCAAGGACGAGCGTGAAGTTCGCATGACCGTCGAGCGGACGATGATTCAGCATCTCGCGTTCGGCTACCTGCTCTACTCGTTCCTCCCCCGGCTCTAATCTTCGATTTCTTCTGCGATCGACGCCAGGCTATCACTCGGTTTCTCCAGTGCGGCGTAGAACGAACGGTCTCCCGGGGCCCGGAGGCCGTACTGGAACCCGTCTTCGATGACGTCGACGAGTACCGACCCGCCAGCGGAGCGGTTGTGCTTCGCACACCACTCGGGCAGTCGGTTCTCGCCGCTTCGCTCGCGTGCGTCTTCTGGGGTGTCGTAGATACCGGCGACGACGAGTCCGTCGCTCGTGAGGTGTGACTCGAAGCGTGCGTGGCGCTCTGCGCCGTCGAGGACGAACCGGACGACTTCGCCTTCGGGGAAGGACTCGTCGGTGTCTGCCGGAATCTCGATACGGAGGCGGTCGGTCGCCCCGTGTCGTTGCAACTTCGCTCGCACAGTGGGCACTGCGTCAGAAGAAACGCGATCAGCCATACCCTACAGTGGACCGTCACGGTGGATGTACCTGTCGCTCGATTGTCGGCGGTTCCTGGGAAAATGTGTCGTGGGCCGCGGACGCGCGCCGAGGGAGTGACCCTCAGGAGACCTACGACGCGTCCGAGACGAACCCGGGGTTCGGTCTGGTTACTCTTCGTCGTCTTCTTCGTCGTCGCCAGCGAGACCGAGGAGTTCCTCGACGGTCTCGTCGCCGACGGAGACGACCTTCGTGTTGATCTGACTGGTCTCGTCGGAGATGACGCGACCACGCAGGGTCAGGCGCTTACGCTCGCCCGGGCGGTTCGGCTTGTAGCCCGTGGAGCGTTCCTTCATCAGGACTTCCTTGACGTTCGGGCCAGCGATGTCCTGGCGCATCGGGCGACCGGCCTCGTCAGAGCCACCGGTGATTTCGAGCGTGCAACCGTCGAGACCGACTGCGCCACCGTCGACGGAGTCGCCGATCTCCTTGTTCATGAATCGGTTTGCGTCCTGTTCCTCTGCTTCGAGCGCGTACGTCGCGCCCGACTCCGGGTCCGCAACGACGACGTTGAAACTCGCCATAGTAGTCGTGTTTCGACGGCGGGCGTTCAAAACTCCGTCGAATCCACCCCGAACGATAAGTCGCCTCGTCTCGAACGACTGGACATGAACCCGGGGCAACTCGAACTCCGCTTAGAGCGCGAGTTCGGCGGCGAGGCCCACGTGGTCGTCCGCCAGGCGGTCGACCTGCGTGACTCTGGTCAGTACCATCGAGACGCGGGTCACGAACTGACCACCGACGTCATCGTGGACAACCTCCGCGACGCCCCACACGGGACCGTCACCGAGCGCTGGAACTGGTGGCTCGGGTCGCTCGCGCTCGCCTACGGCGACGAGTACCAGCACTTCACGGTGCGACAGAACCCCCGGGAAAACGGACAGTTCTGAGTTCCGAACCGACGAACGGAAACCGTTCTATCGAGTAGCTATCGACCAGATGGAGCTACGCTTCCTCGGCGGCGCGGGCGAAATCGGCCGGAGCGCCGTCCTCGTCGACGATTCGCTCTTGCTCGACTTCGGGATGGGTTCGGGTAACCCGCCCCAGTACCCCGTCGAGCAGCCGTCACCTGACGCCGTCGTCGTGAGCCACGGACATCTCGACCACGTGGGGATGCTCCCGACGCTGCTGGCCGGCGACGAGCGCCCGCCGGTCCACTGGACCCCGCCGACGGCCGAACTGGCGCAGGTGCTCGGGCGTGACACGCTGAAACTCCACGGTATCGCCGGCCGGGACGACGACCGCGGCCCGGCCAGTTTCGGGCCGAGTGGTGGCACCTACGACTGCCCGTTCACCGAAACCGAGTTGCACCGACTGACACAGGTCTCGAACACCCACGGCTACCGCGAACCGTTCGAGGCCGCGGGCTACGAGATCACGTTCTTCAACGCGGGCCACATCCCCGGCAGCGCGCACGTCCTCGTCGACAGCGCGGGACGAAGTCCCGCGAGCAACCGGACGAAGTCCGGTGATGATGGTGAAACCCGACTACTGTACACCGCCGACTTCCACACCGAGAACCAGCGGTTGCTCGCGGGGTCCGACGCTCGCCCCGAGGCCGACGTGGTGCTGACCGAGGCGACCTACGCAGACACCCACCGCAAATCACGCGCCGACATCGAGTCGCGCTTCGCCGAGAGCCTGAAGACGACGATGTGGGAAGGCGGCACCGTCGTCGTCCCAGCCTTCGGTATCGGCCGGACGCAAGAGGTGATGTGCGTCTGCGCCGCCCACGACGTGGAGTGTTACGTCGACGGGATGGGCACCCGCGTGGCCGAACTGTTCCGCCGGCACGACGACTTCCTACGCGACGCCGACGAGTACCGCCGGGCGAAGAGTCACGCCAGATTCGTCACGGGTAGGCAGGGGCAGAAGAAGCGCATCGCGAAGCAGAACACGGTCATCATCACGACTTCGGGGATGCTCAAAGGCGGGCCTGCGATGACGTACGTCCCCGAGATTCGCGACCACCCGGCGAACAAAATCGCCTTCACCGGCTATCAGGTCGAAGGGACGCCCGGCCGTGAACTGCTCGAACGCGGCAGAGCCGAAATCGACGGCCGGGTGATGCCCGTCAGCGCGCAGGTCGAACAGTACGACTTCTCGGCACACGCCGACGCGAACGCGCTTCGAGAGTTCTTGGCCGAGTACGAAGACACACCGGTTCTGGTGAACCACGGCGACGACTGTGCCGGGTTCGCTGCCGAGTTGCGCGAAGAAGGGTACGAAGCGAGTGCGCCCGAGTTGGGCGAGACGGTCGTCGTCTGAGTACGGGCTGGCGACTGGTCAATCGGCCAAAAACGCCCGAATCGGGTCGGTTTGTTCGACGACATTCAGCCCCGGTGGGTGACCACAGCCGAGTTCGAGTACTTCGGTCTCTGGTCGTCTCGACGACATTTCTTCGACGGTTTCAGCGTGCAGAATGTCGGACTCGCGACCCCAGACGACAAACACGGGGCAGTCGAGTGCCTCCCACTTCGCCCACGCCTCATCGTTTGACTGGCCACCGGTCAGCAGCGGTTCGACGATGTTCGGGTCGTAGTCCCGGGTGAACCCGCCATCGTTGGTTCGGCGGGCGCTCGTCAGCGTGAATTTGGTCCACTCGGCGTCTGTCTTCGGGTTCGAGGTCGCGTAGGTCTCGCGGTACCACGCTTCCAGTTCGGTGAGCGTGTCGCGGACCGGCGGGTTCGTGAGGTACTCGACGATACGCTCGACGCCCTCCTCAGAGCCGGTGAGGACCGGCCCCACATCGTTGCAGACGAGGTGGGTGATTCGCTTTCGCAGCGGGCCGGCAGCCAGCGGAATGCCGAGCAGGCCGCCCATCGACGTGCCGACGTACCGGAACTCGTCGAGGCCGAGTTCGTTGCAGAAGCCGCGGACCGTCTCGCGGAGACCCGCCTGTGAATATTCGCTAGCAGGGTCGTCAGCCCACTCGCTCAGGCCGCGACCTGGCATGTCCGGGCAGAGGACGCGGTAATCGTCGGCGAGAGATTGAGCGAGCGCGTCGAAGTCGCGACCGTTTCGCGAGAGCCCGTGGACGCATAGGACGACCGGATTCGTGGGGTCGCCCCACGCCGAGTAGTGGAGTTCGGTGTCGGCGACGGTGACGAACTCGTCGGTTCTGGTCATGGCGTACGAGTCGTCGGTTGTGGGGATAAATCTCGGGCAGGAGTCACCAGCCCCACCCACGACTACCGCCGTGCAAAGCTACTCCCTACCGGCGAACGAACCCGGACTATGGAGTACACACGACTCGGCGACACCGGCCTGGAAGTCTCGCGCCTCTGCCTCGGCTGTATGAACTTCGGGACGGAACAGCCGTGGATGACCCACGACCGGGAGCAGTCGCTCGACATCATCGACGCTGCCCACGAGCAGGGAATCAACTTCTTCGACACCGCGAACGTCTACTCGACGGGAGAGAGCGAGGAGATTCTCGGTGAGGCAATCGCGGAGTACGACCGCTCTGAACTCGTGCTGGCGACGAAGGTGTTCGGCGAGATGGGCGACGGACCGAACGCCAGCGGCCTCTCCCGAAAACACGTCCTCGACCAGGCCGAAGCGAGTCTGGACCGACTCGGCACCGACTACCTCGACCTCTACCAGATTCACCGCTGGGACGACGACACGCCGATTTCGGAGACGCTGTCCGCACTTGACCACCTCGTCGACGAGGGCGTGGTCCGGTACGTCGGCGCGAGTTCGATGCCCGCGTGGAAGTTCACGAAGGCGCTGTACGAGGCCGACGTGGAGAACGTCGAGCGCTTCGTCTCGATGCAGTGCGAGTACAACCTCGTCGACCGCCACGAGGAGGCGAACGTCCTGCCGGTCTGTCGAGACCAGGGCATCGGCGTGATTCCGTGGTCGCCGCTGGCCGGCGGGTTCCTCGCCGACAAGTACGAGCAGGGTTCGGACCCCGAGGAGGGGCGAGCCGCCACCGACGAGTACACCCAGAAGCGATTCAGCGACGAGGGGTGGGCGGTGCTCGACGTGGTACGCGAACTGGCAGACGAGAAAGACGCGACGGCCGCACAGGTCAGCCTCGGGTGGCTGTTGCACAAACCAGTCGTCGATTCGCCTATCATCGGCCCACGGACCGAGGCGCACCTCGACGACGCGATTGGGGCGCTCGACGTGACTCTCACCGACGACGAGGTTGCGCAACTCGAAGACCCCGTGACTCCCGTCTGGAACACCGACATCGGTGGCGTGTAGGCCGCACGCGAGCATCGAGAAGTCGCCGCGCCCAGCCAACTCACCGTCGAGGGAGCTCTTCGACCTCGAACCAGCCTCCCGACTCTGGCTGCCGCGCTCAAAGTGAGACGAGACGGCAGTTGTGGCTCAGTCGCTGCCGTGGTCTTGCGGCGGTTCGAAGCGCTCCGTACCCTTCCTGACGATGACGGGAAATCGCCGGACGAGTGCCAGTCCGAGTCGGGTCTGCCAGTCGGCGTAGATGGTACGGTCGGTCGACGTGATTTTGTTCGCTAGCTTGCGACCCACGTCTGCGGGGTCGCTCATCATCGATTCGGGGTAGCCGAGTTCGGCACCCGAGCGCGTGTTCGTCAATGGGGGGTGCATCACCGTACACCAGACGTTCTCGCCGTGCAACTCGAACCGCAGCGAGCGCACCAGTGCCTCGACTGCCCCCTTCGTCGAGGCGTAGCCGGACATGTTTGGCGTGCCGACGAGGCCGACACCGGAACTCAGGTTGTGGACGATGCCACTGCCCCGGTCGCGCATGTGGGGCAAGACGGCCCGGAGCAGGCGGACGTAGCCGAAGTAGTTCACCTCGAACTCGCGGCGAGTGTCTTCGAGCGTCTGGTCCTCGAAGCGACCGAAGCTGAATATCGCGGCGTTGTTCACGAGGATGTCGATGCCGCCCCACCGCTCGATGACCGCGTCGACCGCCGTTTCCACGTCGTCGTCGACGGTCACGTCGCACTCGTAAAAGCGCGCCCGGTCGGGGTATCGCTCTTGCAGTGGTCGAAGGTTCGCACCGTCGACGTCGAATCCGGCGACCAGATATCCGTCTTCGAGGAGCGCGCGTAACAGGTGGTGGCCGATTCCCTCGTTCGCACCGGTGACGACGACGCGACCCTTTGCAGTCCTGGGCATGAAGTCGACAGTACGGCACGTGTGGACAAATCTCTGTGTCCGTGGTGACTGCAGGAGACGAACGCGCCACTCCAGCCCATAAACTCGGGAATTCAGTCGAGTCTGGCCACGAGCGCGTCAGCCATCTCGCTCGCCGAGTCTGGGACCGCGTCGTAGAACAGCGACGGCTCGATGAGTTCCAGTTCGATGAGGACCAACGTCCCGTCAGCGTCGACGCCGTCGACACGGGCGTACAGTGATTCTTCGCCCAGTTCGTCGGTCGCCGCCTCGACCACACTCGCGGCCTGCTCGACGAGTTCGTCGTCTGGTTCGGCCGCGGCGTAGGTCCCGCCGAAGTGTTCTTGGACACGGAAGTCACCACCTTCCGGCCGTTTCAGGACGCTGTGCGTGTACTCCCCACCGGCGAACATTAGCGACCACTCACCGTCTTCGACTTCGTGCGCATACTGCTGGACGAGTAAATCGGCGTGGTCGCGCAACTCCGCGTAGCGTTTCTGGTGTGAGTCCGCCCGGGAACGGTCGGTCCGCCATGTGTCTTCCGCGCCGGCGCTGACCGCCGGTTTGACCACGGCGTCGTCCCAGTCACGGTCGTCGAGGATGGCTTCGAGTGGGCGACTGTCGGCCCGGGCGACGTACTCGGTGGGGACGGTCTCGATGCCGCGGGCTTCGAGGTCACGGAGGTAGAACTTGTGCCGGTTCCAGTGCAGGGCGGCCGGCGAGTTGAACAGTACCACGTCGGCGGCGTCGAGGGCGTCGACCCAGCGACCGAACTCGACGACGTTCTCGTGGTAGTCCCAGCACGAGCGGACCACGACTGCGTCGTAGCGACGCCAATCGACCCCGTCGTCGGACCAGACTGCCGGGTCGACGGAGACGTCTCTGGCCTGGAGCGCATCTGCGAAGCACTGGTCATCGTCGGTCAGGCTGGCGTACTCGGCGCTCGTAGCAAAGGCCACGCGGGTCATCTGGTCGAACGATGCAGCGGAACGTGTTAACTGACTCGACAGCGGCCACCCAGCTGTCACCTCGACGAATCGTGACGACACACCGATAGACGAACGCAAAGGATATTGGCCCGGCAGTCACTCGGTCGTAGATACAGCCGTAATGTCTCTCATGGGCGACGACGCGACGACTACCGACACGCGGCGACGACTCGGTGCGGCGCTGTCCCGACGATTCGGCATCGACACCCGAGCGCTGGCAGTGCTCCGAATCTGTCTCGGCGTGTTGTTGCTCACCGACCTCGCACTCCGTGCCCGGTACCTCACGACGTTCTACACCGACCATGGGGCGTTACCGCGGGCGACGCTCAGCGAGACGTATCCCGTCTACCACCGGTTCTCGCTACACGCCCTCTCCGGCGAGCCGTGGGTACAGGCACTGCTGTTCCTCGTCGCCGCAGTGTTCGCACTCGCGCTCCTGCTCGGCTACCGGACGAGGCTGGCGACGGTCGTCTCGCTCGTCCTCCTCCTCTCGTTGCACTATCGCAATCCGTTCGTCCTGAACGGTGGCGACCTCGTGCTCCGGCGACTCGTCTTCTGGAGCGTCTTCCTCCCGCTGGGCGAGCGCTGGAGCGTCGACGCGGTCCGCCGGGATACGGCGGACCCGGACAGGCAGGTCCGCGAACGGGTCGCGAGCGTCGCCTCGGCCGCGCTGCTCTGTCAGGTCCTCCTCGTCTACGGCGCGAACGCCCTGTTGAAGTCCCGCGGCGAGCGCTGGCTGGCAGGCGAGGCGGTCCCGATGGTCTTCAGCCTCGACCAGTTCCTCGTCGGTATCGGCCCACTCCTCGCCGAGCTCCCCGCCGTCCTCACAATCATGAACTACGTCTGGGTCGCGCTGCTGGTCTGTTCACCGCTGCTCGTTCTGGCGACTGGTCGGATTCGGGCCATACTCGCGCTCGCCTTCGCCGGGATGCACTTCGGGATGTTCCTGACGATGACGCTGGGTCTGTTCCCGTTGGTCTCGATGGCGGCACTCGTCCCCTTCCTGCCTCCGGCCGTCTGGGACCGACTGCCGACTTCGGACCACGCCGTGTTCGCCCGCGTCAGCGAACGACTTCCCCGGTTGCCACGAAGCGTCCCGGAACGGGTCGCTGGACTGGCCGCGTGGGGCCGCCGGGCGGTCCCCGTGGTGGTCAGCCTCCTCCTCGCGGGTATGCTCGTCTGGAACGCGGTGGCATTCGGCGTCGTCGCCGCGCCCGCTGAGACGCCCGACCACCTGTCGAACAGTCGCTGGAACATGTTCGCCCCGGAGCCACTGAGCACGGACACGTGGCACGTCTTCCCGGGCACGCTCGAATCCGGCGAGCGCGTCGACGCCTTTCGTGGCGGCGACCCCGTCTGGAACCCACCCGACGTGTCCGCGACGTACCCGGACGCCCGGTGGCGCAAGTACCTTACCAGCCAGTACTTCGGCGACGATTCGACCCGCCGAGAGCAATTCGCGGGCCACCTCTGCCGACAGTGGAACGCGACCCACGACGATGGGCTGCGGTCGGTCCGCGTCACCGTCGTGCGCCAGCCGACGCGATTAGACGGCCCCGAGCCGACTGAGCGCCAGCAGGTCGGGAACTACACCTGTACCGGTAGCGGTGCGCGGCCGGTGTGATACCGCACCTCGTCGCCAGCAAGTCAGGGCGAGCCATCGATGCCGCAGCGATGCTACCAGCTCAGCGCGTCCCTGTCTGCGTCGCCGCGAATCCGTAGGTGACGCCGGTCAGTTCTGTAGAAACGTCCCACAGTCGAGCGGCCGCCTCCTGGTCGTACGACCGCGTACTGGAGTGCTGTTTCTCGGGATAGCCGCGCATGTCCATCAGGCCGCCCGGTCCGTAGTACTCGCCCCCAGCCACCTCGTAGGCCGTCGCCGCGTACAGCATCGGGAGCGCGCCTTTCGCGGCCGACTGCGCCATCACGGCGTTGGCGACCTTCATCCCGATGAGTCGCAGCGTCGACCCGGACTGCTCCGGGCCGCGACGCTGGAGGTTCGTCGCGGCGTAGCCGGGGTGACAGGCCACACTCAGGACGTTCTCGATGTCGGCGTCGTCGAGGCGGCGGTCGAGTTCGTATGCAAAAAGGACGTTCGCCAGTTTGCTCTGCGCGTAGGCGTCCCACTCGTCGTAGTGCTTTTCGCCCTGTAAGTCGTCGAAGTCCATCTCGCCGCGCTCGTGCAGGCCGCTCGACTGCGTGACGACGCGGGCCTCGCCCGGCGTCTCGCGCAGGGTGTCGAGCAGGTGGCCGGTCAGCGCGAAGTGTCCGAGGTGGTTCACGCCGAACTGCATCTCGAAGCCGTCGGCGGTCTCCTGTCGCGGGAGGGCCATCACGCCCGCGTTGTTGCACAGGACGTGGAGCGCGTCGTAGTCCTCGCGAAACGCCTCGGCGAAGATTCGCACCGAGTCGAGGTCCGCGAGGTCGCACTGGCGCACGTCGAGGTCGGCGTCGGGGTTCTCGCGCCGGATTTTCCGGACTGCCTCTTCGCCCTTCTCGACGTTTCTGACGGCCATGACGACCGTCGCGTCTCGGGCCGCGAGTGCCTTCGTCGCCTCGTAGCCGAGGCCGCTGTTCGCCCCCGTGACGACCACCGTCTTCCCCGCCTGCTTCGGGATGTCGCTCGCCGTCCACTTCGTCATGGACAGGTGTAGGGTGGGTGTGTATGTCAAACGTCGGTTCGCGGGTGGTCGTGGCTCCACGCTGCTCCGGTGGTGGCTACGTGACGAGCAGGACTGGCAACTGACGGACCAATCATAAAATACTCATATGGTCGTCTGAAGCAACCACGCATGCGCGTCTCCCGTCGCGACTTCGCCCTCCTCACCTCGTCAGTCGCACTGAGCGGTTGTGGATCGCTCGTCTCGTCGTCGGACGGTGATGGAGGAAGAGAACCGCTCGACGTGCCGACCAGCGACATCGAAAACACCCCGACCGCGACCGAAGCCGCGATTTCCGGCCCATCATCGGTTCGCTGGCAGAGCGATGCCGTGTCGAGTCCGGCCACGTCACCGGTCGTCGCGGATGGGACCGTCGTCGTCGGCGCAGGCTCGCAGGGATTGCTCGCGTACTCGACTGTCGACGGGTCGGTCCAGTGGGGTGCACCGCTCGACGGAACTCCGAGCGGAATCCCGGCCGTCCATGACGGCACGGTGTACGCAGTCGACGACGCCCGTGGGCGGCCCGATTCGGTCCCCTCCGTGCGTGCCATCGACCTCGAAACCGGCGAGGAACGGTGGCGGTGGGTGCTGGACGCGAACGCCGTCTTCGCCCCGGCCGTCGCCGACGAGGGAATCTACGTCAGGACGGATGCCAGTCTCGTCTCGCTCTCGCGTTCCGACGGGACGGTTCGCTGGGCGCTGGACGAGCCAGGGAACTTCGGCGACATGTGGTACGAGACGACGATGGACGTCTCGCCGCTCGTCCTCGATGACCACGTCGTCTTCCCCAGCGGCGACGGCCTCGTCGCGGTGACGCGAGACACCGCCGAAGTCGCGTGGCGAACCGACGCGGAGAAGGTCCGGGCCGCGCCCAGCAGCGACGGCGAACACGTCTTCTACAGTGACGTGGCGAACGGGATTCGTGCCGTCTCGGCCGCCGATGGCGAAACGCTCTGGTCGTACGAAGCAGTGGGGTGCTCGACGACGCCCGCCGTCGGCGACGGTCGCGTCGTCGGGTCGACAGGGCTCCACCTCGTCTCGCTCGACCCCCAGAGCGGTGACGAACAGTGGCGCTCTGACTCGCTCCACGGCGACATCTACACCTCGCCAGTACTCGACGGTGACCGAATCATCGCCGGGTCGATTTCGTCGAGTGCTGTGTCTCTCGATAGTTCGTCGGGCGACATCGAGTGGCGGTTTGGAAAAGGGACGCGCCAGTCGCCGTCGATGATCGACGGGACGGCGTTCGTCGTTGGACATGTCGAAGGCGACGGTGGCCAGCCAGTGCAGTCAGTGGTCGCAATTGAACAGAGTCGGTGAATGCTCGGCGGGAGAGGGCACTTTCGGTGCAGTTTCTCGCAGAGTGAACATCGAGGCCGAACCCGTCTCAATCCAGTAGCCGACGCACCAGCGCCCGACTGTCTGGGAAGTGTAAGGCGACGTTGAACAGCAGGGTGACCACCGACAGCACGAACAGGACGGCGGGAAACAGTTCCCCGCTAACGATGCTGTCTCGTTCCAGTATCCAGTAGCCCCACGTCAGGGCCACGAAACAAATAGTGACCGACAGTCTCGGCTCCGTGTCCAGCATTCGTCGTCGAGTTCGGGTGGTGGATGCTAAACCTGGAGACTAATCGGCGTCATCGAGTACGCCGCGAGTATTTTCTGACAGAATTTCACCGCTGAGGTTGGGGCCCAAGTGCGTTGTGAATCTATCGGGAAAATTGGTCATCCATTTATCAATATCCTTTGCGAAGCAGGTTGCATCGGGAGAGATGAGGCAAGAATAGAGTCTATGGAACACAGAAAGTTGAGCCGGATACTAACCGCTATTACTGTGATAGCAGTGCTCATTATCGCATTAATCACTACTGATGCGTATTTCTCAGGGTATTCGAGCGTCCCTGGATATGACGACCCTCTCTATCTCGCTCTCGTCTGGGTGTTGGTCCTCGCCTTCGCGTATAAATGGTATCGACTATAAGGATGAACTACCCACTCAGGCGTCTCGGCAGCGGCTTCGTCGCCGTCATGGCCACCTTCATCGCCGTCGTCGGAACTATCGGTTGGTACGTCGGCGACGCAGAACTGTCGAGACCACCCGTCCTCCTCGCGATTTCCTGGGTGAGTGCCGTCGTCTTCGCGTATCAGACGGTGTCCGCCGAGAAGCTATTGGGTGACGGAGGGCGTGCGGACGACACAACTCCAACCGAGGGACGTGACCAGTAGATGCTCGGGAAAAAGACACACGCGACGATGTCGCTGCTTTCGGCGACGCTCGTACTCACCTACACATACGGCCACTACGCCAGCGACCCGGAGTTGGCCAAACATCCGGCGTTCATCGCCGTTTGGGTGTTCGCCGCCGTCGCTTGGTCGCTGCCGTTTTTCACCGAGAAGCCGTTCATCTCCGAGGTTCAGTACGACGAGACACACGTCCCGTGGGACGACGAGTCGTGAATTGAGCCTCTGGAATACCTTGGTTGGGGAGCGAGTACGCCCGAAGCGGTCGGCTCAGTAGTTGAGAACAGGTTCGGGTCGACGAATCAGCACAGTATTGGTCATTGATTTATAATAATTCCACGAGAGATTCCCAATGACAGAAATCATCTGACCAGAGGGCCGTAATTTGCTACCACTGCCATGAACAAAACAATAAATGCTTTCAACATCTCAGTTTCTGCATTCATTGCTATTTCGTTAACGATTGGTACCCTTGTACAAGACCAATACGTATCTGCATCATTGATAGAGATTGTAGGTTTTTGGTTGTTGGTACTCATCTTCGTGTATCTCAGGTATAGTTCATGAACAATTTATTCCCCCAAATATGACAACCAAACTAAAAGACGCACTCAGTGGCGGCATCTTTCTGGTAGGCGCAGTAGCAGCCTCCCTGTTGAAATTCGTCGAGCCAGCAGAGTATCCCGGTGATGTATTCGTAGCGATATTCTTCATAACCGGGTTGCTCTTGTTATTCGTCTTCCCCCAGTTGGGAGAGAACACGAGTGACTGACGAAGAGAACGACCCACGTCTTTCAGAGGTACATGCTTGGGTACTGTTTTTTCCGCCGGGTTCGTCGTCCGTGGTACGATTGCACCCAATAGACACGACGGCAATGGAGAGAGTAGTTGAGAGATGACGCTGAGCGAGTGGCACTCGACCATGCTGTTCGTACAGGGAGCCATCGTGTCTTTCGTCGCACTGCTAGTCACGGAGTCGTATCTGTCCGAGCAAACTCTCGTCTGGTCTGAGAACCCGGTTACGGTCGTCCTGCTGTGGTCGATAGTCGTAATCACCTTCGCTGGCTGGTGGCATCATCGATAGACACGAGAGCGGTGTCCAAAGAACTGGCACTCAACCGTGGGAGAAGTGCAGCGCGACATCGAACAGCGTCGTCACGACCAACAGCCCGAACACGACGATAGACAACAGTGCACCAGCGACCATGCTGTCCCATTCGAGTAGTGTGTAACAGCTAGTCGAGACAATGAGACAGGCCGTGACCGACAGTCTCGGCTCAGTGTCCAGCATTCGTCGTCGAGTTCGGACGGTGAGTGCCTAAATCTGGAGGCTAATCAAGTAGTTGAGGCGTTGAACGCAGTCGTTCATCGGTTCTCAGTAGGATGAACAGCGAAACGGAGCGAAATTGGTCAATGGTTTACAACTTGACCCGCTGAACCTGCGTCCAGCGTGAGAAAGTTCGCATTTACACTCCTGTCGGGTTTGATCGCTTTCGTTGCACTCGTGCACACAGTCGGATACGTCACGAACAACGCCGCCCTTGCAACCCATCCCCTAGAGATTACTGCCGAGTGGGCCTGCGTCGTCTTTTTCGGCTATTTTGCATACGACGAGTAGTTCCCTCTCACCAGCAATTCTCCGCAGACACTCCCCATCCTGCTTCCAGTAATCCTGCACATCTCACGCATCTCCGGCAGAACACGCCACCCACACAGACACCTTTCCGTCTCCCGGCCTACCCACGACACGAGCACCCATGCCCATCGAGAACCAGAGCGACACCTTCGAACTCGGCGGCACGACAGAGATACACCGACTCGGCTTCGGCGCGATGCGCATCACGGGCGAGGACATCATCGGGCGGCCCGACGACGAGGAGGCGGCCCACGCGGTCCTCCAGCGCGCGGTCGAACTCGGCGTCGACTTCATCGACACGGCCGACTCCTACGGCCCGGGCGTCTCGGAGCGACTCATCAACGAGGCGCTGGACACGACCCGCGACGACCTGACCATCGGCACGAAGGGCGGCCTGCTTCGCAACCGCGACGGCGACTGGCTGCCCAATGGCGACCCGGACTACCTCCGGAACGCCCACCTCTGCTCGACCGACCGCCTCGGCGTCGACTGCATCGACCTGTACCAGTACCACCGGCCCGACCCCGAGACCGACTTCGAGGAGTCGCTACAGGCGCTCGGGGAGTTGCAGGACGACGGGTACATCGAACACGTCGGCGTGAGCAACGTCTCGGTCGAACAGCTCGACACCGCCCGCGAACTCGTCGACGTGGCGACGGTCCAGAACCGCTACCACGTGGCCTACCGCGAGGAGCAGGACGTACTCGACGCCTGTGAGGAGTACGGCGTCGGCTTCATCCCGTGGTACCCGCTCGGCGCGGGCGACCTGGACGAAGTCGGCGAGGACATCGACGCCGTGGCCGAGACCCACGACGCGAGCAAGTACCAGATCGCGCTGGCGTGGTTGCTGCACACCTCCGACGTGACGCTGCCGATTCCGGGCACGTCGAGTATCGAGCATCTGGAGCAGAACGTCGCGGCGTCGGCTATCGAGTTGTCCGGCGACGAGGTCTCGCGGCTGGACGCGGCGATGGAGTAATCAGTCGGTTCTCGCAGTGCGGTTTTTCTCGTTTGCAGTGTGGTCGAAGGCGTGTTTTGTTTTTCCGTGAGTTGTTCGTTCGGCGTCGGCGAAAGTGGCGTCGTGTTCAGAAGCAGGTCTCGAATGCCGTCGCTGTTGGCGCGAGAGTTGCTGGCGTCGACAAGCAGGTCACAAATCACGACGGTACATGACCGCACTCCCCCACTCCTCGCGCCACAGCCTCCCCATCCGACTCCTCACTCCACTCGTTTCACTCGTTCCGTTCGTCATCCCTCGCGCGACTTCGATTCGCGGCCTTCGGCACGCGAATCCGCGCGCGCCAAAATGTCGGGTTTGACTGCAACTGTACCCCCAAACACGACCAGTCGACGTCACTGTGCATACTTTCAAACCGCCAGCGGGAGTAGCCACGTCGTATGCAACCGGGTGGGTTCCTGGCGACGCTCGAAAGCCAGTTCACCGCGTGGTTCGGTCACAGCGCCCTGGTGTGGGGGTTGGTCGGCGGCGTGGTCATCGCCGGGATGAACATGCTCGGCGCACTGCTCGTGTTCGTCTGGGAGGACCCATCAGAACGGACGCTCGACGCGGCGCTGGGTTTCGCCGCGGGCGTGATGCTGTCGGCGAGTTACACGAGCCTCCTGCTTCCCGGTATCGAGTTCGCGGGTGGGAACATCCTGCCGGTCGTCGTCGGCTTCTTCCTCGGCGTGGCGTTGCTCGACCGCGCCGACGCGTGGGTCCCGCACGTCCACGTGGTCATCACGGGCAATCGGCGCGTCGAAGGGCGGGGGAACGAGGCGCGGGTCGCCTCCGTCCTGCTGTTCATTGTCGCCATCACGCTCCACAACATGCCCGAAGGACTCGCGGTCGGCGTCGGCTTCGGCTCGGCCGCCATCGACCCCGGCGCGACCATCGACGGGAAGAGCGCGCTGGGCAACGCCGTCTCGCTCATGCTCGCCATCGGCATCCAGAACATCCCCGAAGGACTCGCTGTCTCCATCGCGGCCATCAACGCTGGGCTTGGCAAGCGATTTTACGCAGCCTTCGCGGGTATCCGGGCCGGACTCGTCGAGATTCCACTGGCCGTGTTCGGGGCGCTCGCCGTCTCGCTCGCCACGCCGATTCTGCCCTACGCGATGGGCTTCGCCGCCGGTGGAATGCTGTTCGTCATCAGCGACGAGATTCTGCCGGAGACACACGCCAGGGGGAACGAGCGCGTCGCCACGCTCGGGACGATGGTCGGTGTGATGGTGATGCTCTCACTCGACGTGCTGCTCGGGTAGGGCCGTCTCGGTACCGGTGTGAACGTCTCTATTGCCTACGCGTCACATGCTCAGGCGGTCTTTTTGGTCTTCGAGAACTGAGCATCGAACATGACCCCTTCCGTGACTGATTCCCCCGCCCGGGACGGCCGTCGTCGCAAGGCGACACTGTTCTGTCCCACCTGCGACCACGATTCCCCGCCTGACGGCGACTGGGTACTCGACCGACGTGAGACAGGAACCGCGTACGACTGCCCCGACTGCGAGACGACCATCACGGTTCGACGCCCGCCGAAGCCCGACCGCTCCGAGGACGCACCGGAACCGGTTCACGCGGCCTCTGTCGCCACCACACACTGGTTCGACTACGTCCGGACGGTCCAGCAGGCGGTCCACCGCACCGCGGTCGCCTGGTACCCGACCGACTGACGCCAGCCAACCAGCCAACCAGCCAGTCCCTCGCCGGGTGTGTCTTTTTCTCTCTCGCGTCCGTTCGTCGACGTATGACAGTTGCTGGCGTCCACCACGTCGCGCTCTCGGTCCCGGACGTGGCCGCCGCGGAATCGTTCTACTGCGACCTGTTCGACGCCGAGGTCATGTTTCGCGAGGGCACCCTCGACGGTGAGTTCGGTGCGCTCCCCGACGAGATGGACTGGTCCGCCGCAGTCGATGCGGGTGTCGAACCCGGGATGAGCTTCGTGGGGCGCGACGACCTGGCCCTCGCACTCGCACAGGAACCGAACGTCCCCGACGGCGGCCCGCTCGACCACATCGCACTGGCCATCACCGCCGACGAACTCGACGGCGCTTGCGAGCGCGCCCGGTCGCTCGACTGTGATGTCGACCGCCGGGGTTCGGTCGCGTTCGTCACCGACCGCTTCGGCGTCGAGTGGGAACTGAACACGGGCGACCCGCCACCGGAGACGCCATTCGACACGCTAGACGTGTGAGTCGGGGACGGTGACAGACAGACTTCCCGGAGCGACAACTCACCACACCCAGTTTGGCGCGCGAAGACGAGTGTGTCTGCGCCAGCGGCGCAGACCGCGAGGACGTGCGAGGGATGAGCACTGAAACGGAACGGAGTGGAGTGAGGAGCGCAATCGGATGGGGAGGGTGTGGTGAAGGGTGGAAGGCGCGGTGCGGTCATGTACCGTCGTGATTCGTGGCCTGCTCCTCGAATCGGAATCAGTAGAAAGCGACTGCACACTCGAACGCCAGAACGACGAGACTCTTCCCAGAAAATCACGCCGTAGAACGACACTCACTCACTTTCACTAGCCGCTTTCTCCGCGCTCTTCTCCAGCGCCGCCGCGAGCGTTCGCGCCTGGTCCGGCGACAGCGACAGTTCGTCGACGTGCGCCGGCAGTTCCTCCTCGGTCATGTTGTCTATCTCCGTCTGGACCAGCACCCGGCCATCGTCGTCGGTCGTGACGTTGGCGACGGCGAAGCCCTCCTGAGAGAACTCGTGTCCACGGACCTCGGCGTCGACGAGGTCGAGCGTCGTGTAGGCGTTCACCTTCAGCAATCGGTCGGCCATGTTCGGGTGCAAGCAGCGAAGGCACTTACGTCACTCGTCGGCGCGGACGATGGAGGCCGACGCGAGTGGCGGAGGCTGACGAGGAACGAACATTCACGGTAGCCAGAACGTTTAATGGCAGCTACTCACAGACACGCGTATGAACCGACGAGGGGTGCTCGGAGCACTGTCAGCGGTCGCTATCAGCGGCTGTTTGCGGCTGACTTCGAGTGCGGGGACGGAGACGGCGGGTGAGGCTGGGAGCGAGTCGCCGACCGAGACGGTCGCGGAGACGGCGACGGCGACTCAGACAACGGCCGAACCAGAGACGACGACGGGCCGAGTCGGCGAGTTGGAACTACCTGACGGACTGTCGGAAGACGGCCCCGAGAGCTTCCTCTACGCGTTCCATCGCCAGGCACTCCAGCGGTCGAGCTTTCGGGTGAACTGGACGAAGATAAACGCGAATCGGTCGTTCATCAAGTGGCAAAAGGAGTTCGACGTGGACGCCGGAACGTCCTCCGGCTCGTTCACCCGCGGCGACAGCGGGAACTCGGTCGACATCTATCGGTCGGGGAACGACGGCCTCTGGCGTGAAGACATGGGTGCTCACTACACGTACGGGAACGACGACGACGGCTTCAACGTCGACGAGGTCACGTGGGAACAGGAACTCGAACCGATGCTCACTGCGGGCGACTGGCGTGCACCGACGCTCGTGAACGAGGAGTACCCGGCGGTCTGGGAACTCGAAACCGACACTGTGGCGGACGAATCGGCAATTCCGGGGTACCACCGCGGGACCATCGAGTCGATAGACGCCACGATACAGGTCGACGAGAACTCCGTCATCAGGTCGGTCGATGCGGCGACCACCATCGTGGACCGTGACGGTGAGACCATCCAGTACATGAGCGAGTTCGGTATCGACTCGTTCGGCTCGGTGTCCGTGACCGAACCGGACTGGCTGGCGACGGCCGAGCAGAACCTGCCGGTGGTCTCCACTTCCTTGACCGACGACGAGCGATTCGTGAAACTTCGCATCGAGTCGGGCAGCCGGTTCGAAGCGAACAGCCGGATAATCGTCTTCGCGGATGGGCAAGAGATCGGCAGTGCCGTCGGGTTGGACGAACCGCTCGACCTCGGTGTCGACGCCTACCTCTACAAGGCCGACGACTGGGAACAATCGAGGGACATTCGGGTCGCGCGAGGAGGGAGGCCGTCGGTGACGCCGACGCCGTTCGACGGCCCACTCCGGCTCGCAGCAGCACGAGAGACCACCACGTACCTCGACGGAGTCGCCGTGGAGTAGCGCCCGGTAGCAGCCGACTGCTGGGTTCGTGCGTGTGAAACGGTCAACGAGTACCTGAACGAACGCGACCGACGAACGCTCTCAGTCGTCGGCTTCCGAGTACGGCGTGCCGTCCGGGGCAGCGGGTGCCGGACTGTCCGCCATATCGTCGTCCTCGGCGTAGGGGTACCACGTCCGCTTCGTGTTGTGCATGAACGGGTCGTCGTAGCTGGTCTCCTCGGGTTCGACCAGTTCGGCCAGTTCGTCGTCTTCGCGGGCCGCGACGAACTCGCGGAACGTCTCGTCACTTTCTCTTTGGTCTTCGAAGTTCGCCAGCAGGTTCCGAATCGCGCCGGGAACCTCGTCGGCCGGGACGCGCTCGGTGACCCACGAGGCGAAGTGTGGGTCCTCGCCGAGACCGCCGCCGAGGCCGATGTCGAGCGCTTCGACCGGTTCGCCGTCCTTGCGCGTCTTCATGCCACGAAGCGAGATGTCCGCGATTTGCGGCTGGGCGCAGGAGGCCGTACAGCCCGACAGATGGATGTGGAAGTCAGAGACGCCCTCGGGGAGGTCGACGTTCTCCTTCAGCCAGCGGGCGTAACGCACCTGGCGGTTCTTCGTCTCGACGATGGAGAGCGAACAGAACTCGGTGCCGGTGCAGGCGATGGAGCCACGCATGAACGGGTGCGGGTCCGGCGAGTAGTGTTCGAACACGTCCTCGGCGAGCAAGTCGTCGAGGTTCTCTTCGGGCACGTCGGTCAGGACGATGTTCTGGCGCTGGGTGAGTCGCGCCTCGCCCGAAGCGTACTCGTCTGCGGCGTCCGCCATCGCGATGACGTCGTCCGCACCGACGCGGCCGACGAGGCAGTTCAGGCCGACGTAGTAGGTCCCGTCCGGTTGCTCGTGGATGCCGACGTGGTCGTGCTTGCCGCCCTTCTCGTAGCCGGCGTTGTAGCTGTACTCCGAGCGGAGGTCCTCGCCAGCGGTGTGCATCTCGAAGTCGACGAACTCCTCCTGCAAGGTGTCGCGGAGCTTCTCGGTTCCCCACTCGTCGACGAGGAACTTGATGCGGGCGTTGTAGCGGTTGTCGCGGTCGCCGTACTCACGAAAGAGCAGGGAGATGCCGCCAGCGACGTCTGCGACGCGCTCCGGCGTCGCGAACACGTCGATGTCACGGGCGAGACGGGGTTCGTTCCGCGAGAGGCCGCCCCCGACCCGGATGTTGTAGCCCTTGACTTCCTCGCCGTCGATTTCTTTCGTCGCGGGTTCGAGCGCGAGGTCGTTGATGTCGCCCTGGCCGCAGCCTTCGCGGCAGCCCGTGACCGACACTTTCCACTTCCGGGGGAGGTTCGAGTGGTCCTCGTTGGCCTTGAAGCGGTCGTTGAGTTCGTGGATGGTCGGCAGCGCGTCGACGTGTTCGTGCTTGTCCTTTCCGGCGACGGGACAGCCGACGATGTTGCGCCACGAGTCACCGCAGGCCTGTAGCGTGGTGAGGCCCGCAGATTCGAGTTCGTCGAAGATGTCGGGCACGTCCTCGATGTTGATCCAGTGCAGTTGGATGGCCTGTCGGGTGGTCACGTCGGCCCAGCCGTTCCCGAACTCTGGGTTCGCGGCGGGACCCTCCGAATATTTCTTGGCGACTTCGCCGATTGTGCGAAGTTGCCCCGGTTCGAGCACACCTGCTGGTGGCCCGATGCGCATCATGAAATACGACTCCTGGCCGGCGCGCTGGTGGTACAGGCCGTACCACTTGAAGCGCTCGAACCAGGCGTCGCGCTCGTCTTCTGGGATCGCGTCCCAGCCCTCCTCGGCGAATCGCTCCATGTGTTCGCGGATGTCCGTGCCGTAGAGCTCGGACTTCCACTCCTCCACGTCGGTCGGCATGGACGGTCCTACAACAGCCACTCCTATACCGCCGCGCCCCGCGTCAGGTAGCCCCGGTACTCCCCGGTGGCGGAACTATTTGCCGGGTTCGAGCGTCGCACGCACAGTGGTGGGGTCGAATGCACAGAATTCACCGTTTCGGACCACCCCGACCGGCAGCCAGTCGAGGAAGCCGTCGGTGCCACAGTCGATGCACTGCCCGACCGCACAGACCTCGACACGGTCGCGGTGGACGCCGACTTCGGTGAACGCTTCGAGGACGACGTGGGCCGTCTCACAGTCGCAAAAGTCGGTGACTGCGAGGGGCCAGATGTCACTGTTCGGGACTTGTCGACGGTTGTTCACGCTTATCCACGCACCGTCGTCGAGCACCCGCAGTTGCGTGGCCATACTTCATCTATGCACTCGACGGGCCTCCTTCCATCGGCCCCCGCAATGGTTCGCGCTGTCGGTGACGGAGGCTGGCCACAGAATCGCACGACTGCGGGGTGTTTGGGTCACGAAGCTGCGTCAGAGATAGCGGCAACTGCCCCCGGTACCCGTGAGCGCCGGAGACGATTGTGGGGGCAGCGCGGGTTAAGCCGGATGGTGACATAGGGGTGGAGTGATGACAGACGATGCTACCGCTGACCGGCAGCACGTGTCGGCGGACGTCGCACCCGAACTCTACGAACCGGAGGACGACAGATGACACGGCAGGACTACGACGCCCACGAGGACGCAGACGAACAGGACGACAAGAAAACCGACGCGGACCGTGACTCGCGCCGGAAGAAGCGCCACGACGAACACCTCCAGGACGTCGACGTCGGCGCTGGCTGTACCGAAATCTGGGAACACCTCTCCGACCAACGCGACGAGGAGTGACCTACGCACACCAGCGAGGGGCTTTTGCTTGATGCCGTGTAAGGCTGGCACATGACAGACGACCCGTCGCCCACAGCCGGTCGGGAGTCTCCCGTCGGTGAGCCGGTCATCCGCGGGGACCCCTCGGTCACCGGCGAGCACGCGCGCGACGCAGTCGAGTTCGACCCGGACGACCCCGAGAGCGTCGCCGAGGCCGCCGATACCGTCCGTCGCTTCGCCGAGAACACCGTCGGGGGCACGGACAACGTGTACATGCTGCGCGGTGCCGCCGCCTGCGCCGCACTCGTCCGCGGTGTCGGCTCGTACAAGACCGCGGCCGAGCGCGCGGGCGAACCGGCGACCGTCTCCTTCATCCGCAAGTGGGCGCGCGTCCACGACCTCCCGCAGTCGATTCGCCGCCACGTCGCCATGGGCCACATCGCCCCGACTGCCGCGAAACACATCGCGCGCGTCGACGGCGACAGCCGGTTCCACCTCGCGTGGGCGACGCTCGACGGCGACCTCACCGTCCGGGAGATTCGCGCCATCGCCAGCGAAGTGAACGACGGCCGCCCAGCCGCCGAGGCCCTCGCCGCCTACGACATCTCACTCGGCGAACTCACCGTCACCCTCCCGCCGGACGTTTACCGCGACCTCCGGCAGTTCGCCGCCATCGACAGCCGCTCGGTCGACGACGTCGTCGCCGACGCTATCGACGAGTATCTCTGAGTACTGCTGCGTCTCTGGCTACGACTGTTTGTAAAACGACCGCCCGCGACGAGCCTCCGAGTATCGGTGCGTCTCTGCCTGCGATGGTGACTACGCCGACTCCTCGCGACAGAAGCGCGCCGCCGCGTCGGCGATGACCGAACTCGCAGTCACGACATCACCGAAGTCGACCGTCTCGTTCGGGTAGTGCGCCTCCTCGATAGTTCCCGGCCCGAAGAGTACGGTCGGAATCCCTGCTGCTTCGTAGTGGCGACTGTCCGCGCCGTAGGTCGCCCCACGCGGCTTGGTGCCGAGTCCGGCCGCACCTGTGGCGTCCTGCACCGCGCCGACGACCGGTTCGTCGAGGGCGACCTCGGCGGCTTCGAACTGGATGGAGAATCGTTCCAAGGACGGTGGATGCTCGGTGAGCCACTCGCGCTCCTCGACGACGCTTGCCAGTCGCTCGCGGAACTCAGCTTCCACGTCGGCGACCGTCTCGCCCGGCGCGACGCCGATGCGAATCTGGGAGACGAGTTCGTCCGGGACTGCCGACGCCCAGTTGCCCGCCCGAACCGTGCCGAAACAGACCGGCCACTTCACCGGATACTCCTCGTACAGGTGGTGCGAGACGTGCTCCTCGCGCTCTGCCTCTAGTTCCTCGAACGCGTGACGAATCGCCTCGAAATGCGGCAGGACCGACTCGCCGCGCCAGCGTGTCGCCGCGTGCGCCGACCGGCCCTCGATGCCGAGTTCCAGCATCACGCTTCCCTCGACCGCCGTGACCACGTCCAACTCCGTCGGCTCCGCGATGATGGCCGCGTCCCGGTCGAAGGGATACGGGTTCGACAGTGCGGCCGCCGCCGCACCGATACCGCCCTCTTCCTCACCCGCGACCGACTCGACCACGATGCGCCCGTCGAACTCCCCCGAATCAGCGAGGTGACGCGCCGCGAAGATACACGCCGCAAGACCAGACTTCATGTCCGCGGCCCCGCGTGCGGTCACCTGCTCGCCGTCCCACATCGGCTCGAACGGGTCCGAGTCCCACGCGCTCTCCGTCACCGGGACCACGTCGACGTGGCCGTTCAGCACTAACGTCGGTCCCGCCTCCACCTCTCCGACTTCGACCACGCCCGCGACGCTCGGCCGCGCCGCGACCTCGATGTCGGCCGGGTCGTCCGGAAACGACGGGTGTGCGGCCAACTCCTCGGCGTCAGCCTCCCACTGGTACGTCTCGAAGTCGAACGCCTCGAACTGGTCACGCAACCACATCTGCGCCGCCGCCTCGTTCCCGTCGGTCGTGTCGAACCGCAACAACTGCTCGACGAACCCTCGCAGGTCGTCGGCCCACGTCTCGGCGAACTCGCTCATACGAGCGGCCACGCCGTCACCGGGTAAAGGCTTCTCGACATCTCGCACGGAACGATAGTCATTTAACCGTCCCACTATCAACTACCGAATGCAAGGGCCGGTAGCTCAGTTCGGCAGAGCGTCTGGCTTTTAACGGAATCACTCCTCATTCGGGTGGTTTCGGAAGATACCAGACGGTCGGGGGTTCAAGTCCCTCCCGGCCCGTTTTCCTACGAACGATAGTGAGTAGTGAAAACGCCATGGAGGACTTGAACCCAGCCAGTCGCGCGCAGCGAACGAACGTGAGCGAGCACGTCTGGGTTCGGTTCAAGTCCCTCCCGGCCTGTATTCTCACCACGAGTAAATTCAGGGGGCGTACTTGTCGTATTCGGAGTGGAGAGCCCGAATTTATTTATGATAATATAGTAATGGAAATTAGATGGTCCATCCGAAGGAGCAAGGCCAACGTAGCGAAGCAGCGGTGCTATTCGAATTTACCAAACGAGGCTTGACAGTCCTTACTCCGTTCGGAGACAACGAAAGGTATGACTTAGTCGTCGAGGAGCAGGCACGGTTCTACCGAATCCAAGTGAAAACAGGGCGGTTGGAAAACGGGCGTGTTCAGTTCGAAACGCGAAGTTCTGGGACACTCACTCGCAAAATAGCAAAGGAAGGCTATACTGGACAGGTCGATTTCTTCGCGGTATACTCTCCAGATACAGAAGAAGTGTACGTCGTTCCGATATCTGAAGCACCAAAGACAACGATGGGACTCCGGATAGAAGACGCAAAGAAACGATCTCCAAACATCAACTGGGCAGCAGACTATACAGTCTGCAACTGGCTAAACTCGATTCAAGAATAGACCGAACACCGAATCTGGATCGGCGTCGAGCAGTGGTTAAAACATCGGATACACAGACGAAAAACGAGACGAGCGGCTTACTCCTTGCGCGGCAGGAACGCCATGCCGACGAGGAGGACGAGTGCGATTCCGCTGACGTAGATGATGCCCCAGAGACCGTTCATGCGGGCGTTGAAGTGATTCTCTGCTTCGATATGTTCGTGGAGATCCTGCTGACCCGATTCGCCCTGTGCGAGGGCGACGGTCTTGTCGTCCACGAAGTGGACGGCGTACGGCTGCCCGTTGAGGGTGGTGTTGACGTGCTGTGCCAGTTCGACTTCGTTGTCCTTCGGCGCGTTCCAGGTCCACGTGACGGACTCGTTGCCGGCCTGCACCGAGCTCTGGTTCCCCTTGAACTGCATCGGGTCAGAGAGCGAGAGCGTTCGGGTCTGGATAGAGGAGTTGTTCGACGACGCGATGAACTCCTCGACGGCGACCGCCTGCCGGTCGCTCGCGTTCGGGTCCGCGTCGATGTACTGCTTGCCGTCGACCCACTTCGGACTGTACTGGTCACCCGGCTCCCAGCGGAGCGTGACCTCAGAGACCGAGGACTCGTTAGCGATGAACGCGCGGTAGGTCGTGTTCTCGTAGGTCACGGTGGAGTTGTTGCTCCACGACTCGGTGTACTGCGCTGAGTCATTAGTCCACAGGAGCTTCGCAGCGTAGGTGACACCGCCACCACCACCGCCGTGACCGCCACCGCCCGAGGACTCGCTCGCGGAGACCTCAGTGACGGTGTACTGCCGACCGTCGACGGTGAACGTATCGTTCGCTTTCAACGTGTGGTCCGGGTTCTCGATACCGACTTCGGGTGCTGCCGCGGTCTCCATGACCGCGTAGGCCCCGGCAGCGAGCACGAGGAAGATAGCGACATACGCCGCCGCTGCTCGTCGTTGCATAAACGAGGCGAAGTACGCCCCCAGTATAACGGTTACTAACTTGGAAGCGACTCTGTACGACACTGGCCGGCACGGCGGCGAAACAGCTAGTCGTCGATGCCGACAGTCACACTCGGCGGAGCAATCATACCCTCTTCGCACCAACCACCTACTATGGCTCTCTACGACGCCGTGGCAGACCTCGAACTCACCGTCGACGACTGTCGACTCGAACGCCACGAACGCGAGACGTCGAGCGACTTCACCCGCGTCACGACCGTCGTCTCGCTCCGCGGCGACGGTGTCGTCGGCCGCGGCGAGGACGTGACCTACGACACTGAAGACCACGACGCGCTCCACGCGACGGACGGCTTCGACCTCACAGGCACGTACACACTCGACGAGTTCTCTGACCACTTGGACGACGTGTCACTCTTTCCAACGTCACCGGCGCGCGAGACAGCGCACCACTACCGACGGTGGGCCGTCGAGAGCGCCGCGCTCGACCTCGCGCTCCGCCAGACCGAGACGAACTTCGCCGACACCCTTGGCCGTCGCTACGACCCTGTCCGGTTCGTCGTCAGTACCCGCCTCGGCGACCCACCGTCGTTCGACCGTATCGACGCAATCCAGAACGTCTGGCCCGACGCCGAGTTCAAACTCGACCCCGTCCCGGAGTGGGACGACGCTCTCATCGAGCGACTCGCCGCGACCGACGCGGTCCGCGTCCTCGACCTGAAGGGCCTGTACGAAGGCACCAGCGTCGATCAGGCAGCCGACCCCGACCTGTACCGCCGCATCGTCGCAGGCTTTCCCGACAGCGTCATCGAAGACCCCGCACTCGACGACGAAACCAGACCACTATTCGATGGTCACGAAGACCGCGTAAGCTGGGACTACCCGATTACCGGCGTCGAAAGCGTCGAGAACCTCCCCTTCGAGCCCCGCTGGCTCAACATCAAACCCTCCCGCTTTGGCACCCTCCAATCCGTCCTCGACACCATCGATTACTGCATTGACCACGACATCACGATGTACGGCGGTGGCCAGTTCGAACTCGACGTCGGACGAGAACACATCCAGGCGTTCGCGTCGCTCTTCTACCCCGATGCACCAAACGACGTCGCCCCTAGTGGATACAACGACCCAGAACTCGACGACAATCTCTCACGCAGTCCACTCGAACAACAGGCGACGCTCACCGGACTCGACTGGCACTGACTGCCGAACAGTGTCCAAAATAGACAGATTACCCAACTGAGGAGTTTGGCGATGCCTCTCCTCGACGAAATGCTACGAAACGAAAATGTAAGCCAAGGGCCGGATTTGAACCGGCGATGGGCGGCTCTGCAGGCCGCTGCGTTCGGCCGGACTCTGCCACCTTGGCGCGATTTACTCTATACCTTTCGTGCGTTTAAACGTAGCGATATTCGACACGACACTCTCTCAAGTGGTTGTCACTCGTCGACGCAAATACGAACAGCCACACAAAGCACTCGCTCTGTGCGGCTGAATGAAGTATGAATGGGGCGGCGAACGAATTTTCCCAGAGGCTCGCGCACTCCAGTACTCGCCCGAACGCAGGTGAGCTTAACTACCGTGTTCGGGATGGGTACGGGTGTAACCTCACCGCTCTGGCCGCCTAACGCCGATTCCCGGAATCGAACCGAGAATTATCAACCATGATCGGTCGAACAACCAATGTGTAAACGCAATCCAGTTAACGCCTGAACCTGTCGACAGGCCGTGTATCAGAATACACGTCCCATCATGCGGTATGAATGTGTGGCTTGATCTGTTAGTGCTCGCGGG